>JABDNH010000024.1 GCA_013001055.1 Sphingomonas sp.
CTCCATGCGTAGCTCGCCATCGGCGACATCGCGGGTAACCGTGCTTCCAGCTGCCACGATAGCATCGCGGCCGATCCGAACCGGCGCAACCAGCGCGCTGTTGGAACCGATGAAGGCGCGCTCGCCGATTTCGGTCCGGTATTTGAAGTAGCCATCGTAATTGCACGTGATGGTGCCAGCGCCAATATTGGCCCCCGCGCCCACGGTCGTGTCGCCGAGATAGGTCAGGTGACTGGCTTTTGCCCCCTCGCCCAGCGTGGCTTTTTTCATTTCGACGAAATTGCCGATCTTCGCGCCCTTCTTGAGCACCGCGCCGGGCCGCAGGCGGGCATAGGGTCCGACCTCGCAACCTTCGCCGACTTCGGCGCCTTCAAGATGACTGAACGCGCGGATCCGCGCACCGTCGGCGACCCGCACACCGGGTCCAAAAACGACATTGGGATCAACAGTGACATCGCGGCCCAGCTCGGTATCCCAGCTGAAGAACACCGTTTCGGGTGCGCGCAGCGAGGCACCCGCAGCCATTGCTTCCCCGCGCTTGAGTTTCTGCCATTGGGCCTCGGCTGCCGCGAGCTCGGCACGACTGTTGATGCCGGCGACCTCGCCCGGATCGTCGGTCACCACCACCGCACTATGGCGACCCTCTGCGCGCGCGACATTGACGATATCGACGAGGTAGTATTCGCCCTGGGCATTATCGTTGCCGACGCGCTTCAACAGGTCAAACAGGTCGGCGCCCCGCACCGCCATCAGGCCGGAATTGCACAAGGTGCAAGCGCGTTCGTCCTCACTCGCATCCTTGAATTCAACCATTTTCTCGATCTGGCCAGCATCGTTGGCAATGACGCGGCCATATTGCAGAGCGTCGTCGGGTTCGAAACCGAGCACGACCACCGCCGGCGCGTCTTCGCCATGCAGCCGGTCGAGCATCATCTCCATCGTCGAGCTACGCACGAAGGGCACGTCGCCATAGAGGATCAGGACATCGCCATCAAAACCATCCAGGTCGCCTTGGGCCTGTTGCACCGCGTGGCCGGTGCCGTGTTGTGGTTCCTGCAGACAGGTTTTCGCGCGCCCCTCGACCGCCGCTTCAAGCTGTTCGCGTCCAGCCCCGACCACGACCACTTTTTCACGCGGAGACAGCGCATCGACCGATGCCATCAGATGATCGAGCATCGCTCGGCCGGCGATCGGGTGCAGGACCTTGTGCAGGTCGCTTTTCATGCGGGTGCCCTTGCCCGCAGCAAGGATGACGGCGGCAAATTCGCGTGTGGTGCTCATGCTTGCGGCTTTGCCAGCTAAATCTTGCAGTTTCCAGAGCAGACAGGCATCGCCCGTTGATGGCTGATCTTCCCTTCGACGCCGTCGGTTTCGACCTCGACGGAACCCTGCTCGACACCTTCCGCGACCTGGGGGCCGCGGTAAACCATGCGCTGGAACTGGGTGGCTTCGACCCTGTCCCGGTGGACAGTTCGAAGGATCTGATCGGTGGAGGGGCCAAGATCATGCTGGCGCGCGCTGTCGATCAACAGGGCGGGATGCCGGAGGACGAGTTCCATGTCCTCTATAAAAAGATGCTGCGATTTTATGCCGACAACAATGCCGTGCGCACCCAGCCCTATCCCGGCGTCATCGAGGTGCTCGATGATCTCGATGGCAGGGGCGTCAAGATGGCCGTCGTGACCAACAAGTTTGCCGGGTTCGCCACCACAATTCTTGAAACACTGGGCCTCGCCGATCGCTTTGCCGCGATCATCGGCGGAGACAGCATGGGCCGCGGTCCGGACGGCAAGCACTTGGCCAAGCCGCATCCTGCACCGGTGCTCGAAGCGCGGCGGCTTTGTGGCGAGGGCCGTTTCGCTTTTGTCGGCGACTCGAGCTACGATGTGGCTGCCGCCCGCGCAGCACAAGTGCCGGTGGTGGTCGCCGCCTATGGCTATTGCGACAAGCCTGTCGTCGAACTTGGCGGTGACGCGGTGATCGAACGATTCGACCAATTGTTGCCCACTCTCGAACGAATGTAACAGCGCGCTTGCGCCATGCCCTTACGGCACGCGGGCTCACCGAATTGCGTGTTGCAACGCAGCGGCGAAAGTGCCACCTCCGCGCCACGTTGACGGGAACGTAAAGCCCGTCGGACCCACATCACACTTGCAGCAGGCTGCATTGCAGGAGGACACCCCATGAGCATCGATTTCAAGGATAAGGTCGCCATCGTTACCGGCGCCGGCGGCGGTCTGGGCCGCGAATACGCGCTCGAACTGGCTCGCCGCGGTGCCAAAATCGTGGTCAACGATCTGGGCGGAGCGCGCGACGGCACCGGACATTCCGACATGGCCCTGCAAGTTGTCGAGGAAATCGAGAAGATGGGCGGCGAAGCCATGTCCAACGGCGGCTCGGTGACCGAATTCGAGCAGATGGAAAAGATGGTCGCCGACGCCAAGCAGAAATGGGGTGGCGTTCACATCCTCATCAACAATGCCGGCGTGCTGCGCGACAAGACCTTTGCCAAAATGAGCCCCGAAGATTTCGAATTCGTGCTCAAGGTGCACCTGACCGGTTCGGCCATGGTGACCAAGGCAGCGTGGGAAACCTTTCGCGAGCAGGCCTATGGCCGCGTCCTGATGACGGCCAGCTCCACCGGCCTGTTCGGCAATTTCGGCCAGGCCAACTACGGTGCCGCCAAGCTGGGCCTGGCGGGCCTGACCAAGACACTCCAGCTTGAAGGGGCCAAGTACAACATCAAGGTCAACACGCTCAGCCCGGTTGCCGGCACGCGCATGACCGAGGACCTGTTCCCCGAAGAAGCTTTCAAGCTGTTCGACCCGGTCAATGTGGTCCCGGCCGCGCTGTTCCTGGTCAGCGAAGATGCGCCGACCAATGCCATTGTCGGCGCTGGCGGCGGCGGCTATCACAGCGCCTGGACTGTCATGAACGACGCTGTCTGGCTGCCCGAAGGTGAACGCACGGTCGAAGGCTTCGCCGCCAATTGGGACAAGATCAGCGAGTTTTCCAACCTCAAGGCTCCGCAAAGCGGCAACGAACAGTCGGGCGCGATCCTGACTGCGATGCAAAAAGTCGTCGGCAGCGGGCCGGACAGCACGCGGGGATAAACCCGGCGCTGTATTGACAGTGTAATACACCGGGCTTATCCCCGCCCCAAATTGGGAGGAAAAACCCGGTGTATTCTCAGGAAGAAATCAATTCAGCCGTGGCCGCTGGTGCGCTGAGCCAGGACGCGGCCGAGGCGCTGCGCGCCCACGTCGTCACAATGCGTGAACGGCCCGTTACCGACGAAGAGCATTTCCGCCTGGTCAACAGCTTCAACGACATCTTCGTCGCCATCGGCGTGATTATCATGCTGCTGGCAGCGGGCGCCATCGGGCAGGCCATTGGCAGCGGATTAGTCGCGCCGGCTGTGCTTCCCAACTGGGACACTGCAGGCGAAGCCGAGCGGCAAGCCTGGGAATCTGCCAGCATGCTGCGCAACGGCGTGCAGATGGCATTGGCCGGAGTGGCGGTCGCCGTCACTGCCTGGATGCTGGCCGAATTCTTTACCCGCAAGCGGCGCATGGCTCTGCCCAGCATCCTGCTGTTGATGGCTTTCGTCGGCGGAGTTTTTGCCGCCAGTTTCGGCGTATCGCTGGGCCTCATGTCTGCCGACGGCGAGATGGGCCGCGTCGGGGCGGTATTGGTCGCTGTTTCGGGCCTCGTGGCCGCTGCGGGCGCATGGTTCCACTGGCAACGTTTCATGGTGCCGATAACTGTTGCGGCCGGCGCCGCCGCCGTTGCGGTGACGCTGATCGCGCTGGTCTTCGCCGCAATCGGGCCAGACCGATTCGACGATGGTGCCAATGTCCTCATGATCCTGATCTTTGCCGCCGGGCTGGCCATTTTCGCCTGGGCTATGCGCTGGGACATGAGCGACAGGGAACGTAACACCCGCCGGGCGGATGTCGCTTTCTGGCTGCACCTGCTGGCCGCACCGATGATCGCCCACCCGATATTCCACACGCTTGGCGTGACCGATGGCGGTTCGATCGGCATTGGCGGCGCGTTCGGCGTGCTGGTGGTCTATGTCCTGTTCGGCCTTGTCGCACTGGCGATAGACCGGCGCGCACTGCTGGTTTCGGCCCTCGCATATGTGCTGGCGGCGCTGACCTTCCTGTTTGACGAATTCGGCGCTGTGGAACTGAACTTCGCGCTGACCGCACTGGTCATCGGCTCGGCACTGCTCTCGCTCAGCGCCTTCTGGAGCCCAATGCGTTCGCGGCTGGTGCGGAACCTTCCTGCTGGCGTGCAGGAACGGCTACCAGTCGCAGCGGTCAGCTTCCCCGCCGAAACTGTCGCGACCTAGCGCTCGACGCTCTTGAGTAGACGCCGTTCCATCGGCGCCAGTACGCCGGCCAGTTCATGCCCGCGCTTGAGTACTTGCCCGTGTTCCCCGAACAGCGTCCACATGCCTTGCCGGTTGCGCAATGCGGGGCGTTTTTCCAGCCGCGCCTGCGGGCGCTCGGCAGCCCGGCGGAAGGCGTCGAAGATCGCCGCATCACGGGTGAAATCCATCGCGTAGTCACGCCACTGACCAGCGGCGACCATGCGGCCATAAAGATCGAGAATGCGTTGCAATTCTTCGCGTGCGAAACCGATCTGGTTAGGCTTACGACCAGGGAAGGCGACGATCTTATCGCCCGGCAGTGGCGTCATCAGCTATCTGTCCCGCTGCGGCGCGAGGCAGGCTCCGACCGCGCCTCCTTCAATGCTTCGATCTCTGCTCGAAGACTGGCCAATTCCGCTTCCAACGCGAGCACACGCCTGGTTCCATCAGTGACCAGTTCCTCGCACGGCTCGTCACACGGGGTACCATAGGGGATAAATTCGCGCAGCCAGTCCTCTGCCGGGACCAATGTCGAGCGGGCTTTGAGGCCGATCATCGTCGCGCCTTCGGGCACGTCGTCGGTAACGACCGCATTGGCCCCGATCCGCGCGCGGGTGCCAATGCTGATCGGGCCGATCACCTGTGCACCCGAGCCGATAATGACATTGTCGCCTATGGTCGGATGACGCTTGCCGCCGACCCCGTTGGTCGGATTGGTGCCGCCCAGGGTAACGCATTGATAGATGGTCACATCATCGCCGATTTCCGCCGTCTCGCCGATCACTGTGAAACCGTGGTCGATAAAGAAGTTCTTGCCGATCT
>JABDNH010000013.1 GCA_013001055.1 Sphingomonas sp.
GGCTATATCTACCAGACGTGGGGCTTTGCCTATGTCGGCGAGCTCGAAATGCTGCAGGAAGCCGGGCTCTCACCACTCGAAGTGCTCAAGGCCGCGACGATCGATGGCGCAAGCGAGATCTACGACCCGCTGGGCGAGCCCGCGCCGATGGGGCTGGTACGCCCCGGCATGCTCGCCGACCTTATCGTCGTACCCGAAAATCCGCTGGAAAACTTCAAGACGCTGTACGGCACGAAGCATCTGCGCCTGTCCGACGAAACCGGTCAGCTCGAACGCGTCGGCGGGGTCAAGTGGACGATCGTCGGCGGGCGCGTGTACGACGCCGAAAAATTGCTTGCCGACGTGGCCGCCATGGTCGCCGCCAAAAAAGCCGCGAACTAGGAGAATGGTTGGGCTAAGGCGACGCGGATGACCCGCGCCTCGCCACCTGTTGCCTTTGCCGCCGCCGTACTGGCGATCGGTTTTCTGTCGGCGATGGATGCTGCGATGAAAACGGTGAGCCTCGATTATGGCGCATTGTCGGCATTATCCTGGCGCGCGCTCATCGCGATCCCTTTGGTGGGGATCGCCTATCTTGTCTTTCGCAAGAATTGGCCCGGGCGCCGCGCCATGCGCTTCCACCTTGTCCGCGGCATCATCATGGTGCCGATGAGCTTTCTATTCTTCTACGGCCTGACCTACGTGCCGATGGCGCAGGCGATCGCGCTGGCCTTCATCGCGCCGCTGATCGCGCTGCTGCTCGCGGGGGCGTTCCTCAAGGAAACGATCGCCAAGCGGATAGTCGCCGGATCGCTGCTCGCCTTTGCCGGCGTGCTGGTGATTTTCTTTGGCCAGACCCAGGTCGATCTGGGCCGCGAAGCCTTCATCGGATCGCTTGCTATTCTGGTGTCTGCGATTCTCTATGCCATCAATATCGTGTTGATGCGCCAGCAAAGCCAGGAAGCAGGGCCGATCGAGATCGCCTTCTTTTATTTTGCCATTGCCGGCCCGGGCTTCTGGTTGCTCGCATTATTCGTCGGCCTGCCGGAATATCCAGCCACGCAGATCCCCGCGCTGCTGATCGCGACGGCATTTTCCATCGTTGGCATGATGGGGCTGGCATGGGCCTATGCGCGCGGCGAGGCGGGCTATTTGTCCACGACCGAATATTCGGGCTTCCTGTGGGGTGCTTTGTTCGGTTTCCTCGTGTTCGGCGAGGTACCGTCACTGTTCACGGCCGCAGGCGCCGTGCTGATCTTCGCCGGCTGCTGGATCGCGGCGCGCAGTGCGCCGGTCGACCATGCAATGGAAACGGCATGAGGAAGGGCGGATGGCTTGGTTCTGGTTGATCCTTGGCGGTATTTTCGAAGTGGGGTTCACCACCTCCTTACGCTTTGTCGACGGGTTCAAGAACCTGCCGTGGACGCTCGCATTCCTGGGGTCGGTGGCAATCAGCATGGCGCTGCTCGAATATGCCGCGCGCACCATTCCGATGGGGACGGCTTATGCCGTCTGGGGCGGCATCGGCGCGATCGGAACCGTGCTCGTCGGTATCGTCTATTTCAACGAACCGGACACCACGCTTCGAATGCTGCTGATCCTCGGCATCGTCGCCTGCATCGCCGGGCTCAAGCTGACAGGCTAGAGGTCGGCGGGCGCGAAGGCTTCCGCCACCTCGTCACTTTCATTGATCGAGCGCAGGAAACGGGCGCGCGGCAGCGGGCCTCGAGCCTGCTCGTACGCATGGCCCAGCGCGAGGATGTCTGCGTCGTCCCATTTGCCGCCGATAAAGCTAAGTCCGACCGGTAATCCTTTCACGAACCCCATCGGTACAGTCAGGTGCGGATAGCCTGCGACCGCGGCCAGACCGCCACCGCCGCCGCCCGAAATCTGGTCGCCATGCACGGGATCGATCGGCCAGGCCGCCGGCATAGTGGGCCCGATCAGCGCGTCAAGATCATGCTCGGCTAGCAAGCGGTCGATGCCATCGGGGCCGGCCGCCTCGATGCCGCGCTGCTGGTTGGCGCGATACTCGTCATCATAACCAATGGTGGCCTCGGCCTGCTCGAAGAGTTCCTGCCCGAAAAGCGACATTTCCTCTTCGGCATTGGCTTCATTGAAGCTGATCAATTCGGCAAGGCTTCGCGGTGCGGCGTTCGGCAGGGTGGCGAGATAGGCGTTCATTTCAACTTTAAGCTCGGTCAGCAGCACGCCCAGCTGTGTCTGGAAGATGGGGCCGCGATCGAGCTCGGTGAGATCGATCACCGCGCCGCCCTGCGCCTCGATCAGTTCGATGGCCTCCTCAAGCCGTTCATCAGTGCCGAAGCCCGACGCGAAGCGCATCACCCCGAAGCGCTTGCCGGCGAGTGTCGCACTATCGAGCGCGGCCGCATAATCGACCTTACGCGCATCGGCCTCGGCCGTGGCCGCATCCCGCGGATCCGTCCCCGCCATGGCGGACAGCATGTCGGCGGCCTGACGCACGGTACGCGTCATCGGGCCCGCGGTATCCTGACTGACGCTGATCGGCACGATATGCCGCCGGCTGATAAGGCCGACGGTGGGTTTGAACCCGACGATGCCGTTGATCGCTGCCGGACAGGCGACCGATCCGTTGGTTTCGGTGCCGACGGCGTGATCGACCATTCCCGATGCCACCGCAGCGCCGCTTCCGCTCGAAGAACCGCATGGATTGCGGTCGAGCGCCCACGGATTGCGAACCTGCCCGCCAATCGCGCTCCAGCCCGATATCGAATTCGAAGAGCGGATGTTGGCCCATTCGGACAGGTTGGCTTTGCCCACAATGATGGCGCCGGCATCGCGCAGCCCCGCGACCAGCGGGCTGTCGCGTCCCGTAAAATTGTCCGCCAGCGCAAGGCTTCCCGCGGTCGTCGGAGTATTATCTGCGGTCTCGATATTGTCCTTGATGAGCACCGGAACGCCGGCCAATGGCCCGCGCTGCCCGCTTTCATCGACTGCTCGTGCCTGTGCAATGGCATCGGGGTTGAGCGCGATGACCGCACCGATCGTGGGGTTATAGGCCTTGATCCGGTCGATCGCGGCGCGTGTTTCCAGCTCTGCCGGACCGGCATTGGCGATGTCGCGTGAGATTGACGAAGGCCCGTAGGCTTCAGGCGTTGTACAGGCAGCCAGCATCAGCATCGGAAACAGCAATAAACTTCGCATCAGGCCATCCTTGCGACATTATGGGACAAAGCCCTTCTTGCCGTAGGGTGCTAAAAAACCCAAGTGCTCGGGAAAATCAGTAGTGAATCGAGTTTAGAGCGCATGCGACATCTTATCCTGCTTTTGGCGACGACCAGTCTCGCGCCGCCCCCCGCATTCGCGCAGAACGCCGATGACGCCGACCCGACTGCTGCCGATAGCGATGAAGATGCGATCATCATCGAGGCCGAACGCCCGCGCGGCAGCGTCTTCCTCGATGTCGAGCCCGAAGAAGTCCTCGATGCGCGCGACATCCAGGCGACGGGCGCCACGAGCATCGCCGAACTGCTTCAGGCGATCGAACCGCAGACGCAGAGCAATCGCGGACGCGGCGGCGGACGCCCGATCCTGCTGGTCAACGGCCGCCGTATTTCTGGCTTTCGCGAACTGCGCGACCTGCCCCCCGAAGCGATCGAACGCGTCGACATTCTCGCCGAAGATGTCGCGCTGGCGTACGGCTATGCTGCCGACCAGCGGGTCGTGAACTTCGTCCTGCGCGAGCGCTTCCTTGCCACCACCGTCCAACTCGAAGGCGAGGCGGCGACCGACGGCGGGCGCGAGCAGGGTGAAGTCGATGTCGACTGGCTGGTCCTGCGCGACAATACGCGCACCACCGTTTCGTTGGATTATGAACCGGCGGGCTCTCTTCGAGAGGACGAGCGCGACATCGTCCTGCAACCGATCGACACCATCGAAGGCGATATCGATCCGCGTCCCTTTCGAACCTTGATCGGCCGCAGCGAGCTATACCGGCTCAACGGCACGCATCAGCGCCCTATGCCCGGCAACATGTCGGCGACGGTGAACCTGCAATTGCAGCAGACCGAAAACGAAAGCCTCTTCGGCCCCGCCATCGGCACCCTTGAGGTGCCAGGCACCAATCCGTTTGCGCCGGTGGCCGGGATCGACAGCATCGTCCGCCGCGATCTCGGCCTCGACCCGCTGGGCCGCGATACAAAGGCGCGCTCGGCCGGCCTTTCGGCAATCCTCAATAGCGGTCCGGGGGACTGGCGCTGGTCGATCACCGCAGACGGCAACCTGTCCGATAGCGTGACCTATACCGACCGCGGGCCCGACCTGGCCACAGCGCAGGCGGCGTTGGATGCGCTCGATCCGAGTTTCGATCCGTTCGGCGCACTTGCCGCTGATCCGCTTTCGCCGCGCAACCGCGCCGAATCGGAGACGCGCACGTTCGGGCTGGACGGCGTTCTTTCCGGCAAGGTCGGGCCGGCAAACGTCACGCTACGCACCGGCGCATCGAGCGTCCGGCTCATTACCAATGATTTTCGCGATGGCGCGCTGCGTGATGGTGCGCTTTTCCGCCGTACCCTGTCATCGCAGCTCAACCTCGAAATGCCCGTGCTGGAAAATAGCGCCATCGGCGATATCTCGTTGAATGCCAATGGCGCGCTCAACGATCTGTCGGACTTCGGCAGCGTGACCACTTTGGGCGCGGGAATGCGCTGGCAGCCGTCGCGGCGGCTTAACCTTGGCGTCAACTGGACGCTGGAAGAAGGCGCGCCCAGCCTTGGCCAGCTGGGCAATCCGCGCATCGCCGATCCGGCAACGCGTTTCTTCGATTTCGTCAACGGTGAAAGCGTGCTGCTGACCTCGATCACGGGCGGCAACCCCGACTTACAGGCCGACAATCGCGAAGTCCTCAAGCTCTCGGCCAATTGGCGCGTGCCGGTAAAGGGCGAGAATGACGACCTCGGCGTCAATGCCGAATTTGTCAGCACGCGAACCGACAATCCGGTGGCAAGCTTTCCGGCAGCATCGGAAGCGATCGAGGCAGCCTTTCCGACCCGCTTCGTACGCGATGGTGGCGGCAGTCTAGTGCTAGTCGATCTCAGCCCGGTCAACTATCTGGAGTCGCGGCGCGATACGCTGCGCTGGGGTCTCAACTGGTCCAAGCGCATCCCCACCAAGCCGCCCAGCGCCGAACAGATCGCACAGTTTCGCGAACGCTTCCGTCAGCAGCGCGAAGAACGCCAGCGCGAACGGTCGCAGGAGCAGGCGCCGTCCGGAGAACAGCAGCAGGGCGAGCAAGCCGAAGTCCAGCAGCGCCCGCGCGGTGAGAACGAGGCACGCCAGGGCCCACCCACTGACGCGCAACGCCGCCGCTTCCAGCGTACCGCCCAACGACGCGGGTTTGGCGGCGGACGCGGCGGACGCCTATACGCCTCGCTCTTTCACGAAGTGACGCTGGTCGACGATGTCACGATTGCCGAGGGACTGCCGCGGCTTGACTATCTCGACGGCGAGCCGCTGGGTCGCACCGGTGGACGGTCGCGGCACACGCTTCAGTTTCGCGGCGGCTATTTCAACAATGGTCTCGGCCTGCGCCTGTCGGGCGACTGGCGTAGCGCGACCACGGTTGACAGCGGCGGCGGCGAGATCCGGTTCGACGATTACATGACATTCGATTTGCGCGCCTTCGTGAACCTCAACGAACGCTTCGACGTGATGGCCGATGCGCCGTGGCTGCGCGGGACCTCGGTCCGCTTTGGCATCGACAATATTTTCAATGCCCGTCCGCAGGCGCGTGACGAGAACGGGCTGGTCCCGATCGTGTACCAACCAGACCTGCTGCAGCCCGAAGGCCGCACCATCAGCATCTCGATCCGAAAGATCTTTTCGCCCCGCGGGCCGGGCCGTGGCGGCGCCGGACCTCTTGGCTAGCGCCCGATCGGCTAGGCTTTGGCTTTCTCGATCGAGTTGCGTACGACTTGAAACGCATCGTCGCGATCGCCCCAGCGGCCGATGCGCACCCACTTCTCCTTCTCGAGATCCTTGTAGTGGGTGAAGAAGTGATTGATCTGCTCGACCACGATCGGCGGCAGGTCGGTATAGTTCTCTACATTCTCGTAATAAGGCGAAACCTTGGTGACCGGCACGGCGAGCAGCTTTTCATCACCGCCGGCCTCATCTTCGAGATGAAGTACGCCGACGGGCCGCGCGCGGATGACCGTGCCGGGAAGGAGCGACCAGCGCGTCATCACCAGGCAATCGAGCGGATCCCCGTCATCGCACAAGGTTTGTGGAATGAACCCGTAATTTGTCGGGTAGCGCATCGGCGTGTGCAGGATGCGGTCGACCATCATCGTGCCCGATGCCTTGTCGAACTCGTATTTCACCGGTTCGCCCCCGATCGGGACTTCGATGAAGACGTTAAGTTCGTGCGGCGGATTGGGGCCTGCGGTAAGCTTGTCGAAATTCATGATGGGCGCCCTTTAGGCTTGGCGGAGCGAGTCGTGAAGAGTGAAAGGCGCCGTCCGAGCGGCAAAAGCGCTGGAAAGCAGCGGCGTTGCCCGCTAGGTGGCAAAAATCCATGAGCAAACCTACGCCCTTGAGGCCCGTGAAGGGCATGCAGAGCCTTTACGGTGAAGACGCCGACCGCTTCGCTTACGTCGTCGAGACGTTCGAGCGGGTCCGGCGCCTTTATGGCTTCAAACGCGTCGAAGTTCCCGTGCTCGAGCAGACGGCGGTATTTGCGCGCACCATGGGCGAGACGTCCGATGTGGTCGGCAAGGAGATGTGGAGCCTCGAGAGCCGTTCGGAAGGCTCGCTAACCCTGCGCCCAGAATTCACCGCCGGTATCGCCCGCGCTTTCCTGTCGGAGGGTTGGCAGCAGCATGCACCGATGAAAGTCGCAACGCACGGTCCCGCCTTTCGCTACGAACGCCCGCAGAAGGGGCGCTTCCGCCAGTTCAACCAGCTCGATGCCGAGGTGATCGGTAGCGCCGATCCGCTCGCGGATGTGGAGTTGCTGGCATTCGGGTCGCAGCTCCTCGCCGAGCTCGGCATCACGGGCGTCACGTTAAAGCTCAATACGCTGGGCGATGCGGCCAGCCGTGAGGCGTGGCGCGCCGCTTTGGTCGAGCATTTCGCGGCGCACCGCGAAAAGCTCAGCGAAGACAGCCAGGATCGGCTGGAGAAGAACCCGCTGCGTATCCTCGACAGTAAAGATCCGCGCGACCGGCCCTTTGCCGACAATGCGCCCTCCATGAAGCTAACCGCAGAGGCCGAGGAATTCTTTGGCAAGGTGAAGGCGGGGCTGGATGCATCGGGCATTGCCTACACGCTCGACCCGCACCTCGTGCGCGGGCTTGATTATTATCGCCACACGGCATTCGAATTCATCACCGAAAAGCTTGGCGCGCAGGGCACTGTACTTGCGGGGGGCCGCTATGACGGCCTGATCGAAGCGCTGGGCGGCCCGCACACGCCCGCGGTCGGTTGGGCCGCAGGGGTCGAGCGCCTGTCGATGCTGGTCGATAGCGACGCGGCGGACGCACTCGACGTTGCCATCCTGCCCATGGGTGAGGAGGCAGGAACCAGGTCGCTTGCGCTGGCGCAGGATCTGCGCCGTGCGGGGCGTTCGGTCGAACTGTTCACGACGGGCAAGATGGGCAAGCGGATGGGACGTGCCGACCAGGCTGGCGCCCGATTTGCACTAATCGTGGGTGAGGACGAGCTTGAAAAGGGCCGCGCTCAATTGAAACACCTCAAGAGCGGCGAGCAGTCGGAAATCGATTTTGCCGACCTGGTGAAGGCGACAAGCTGATGGCGACCATTTCGGACGACAAGATCGAGGCTATCGAGACCAAGAAGGCCGAATTATCCGAAGCGATGTCGGCGGGCGATCTCGATCCGCAGGATTTTGTCCGCCTGTCCAAGGAATATGCCGAAATCGAACCGGTGGCGGAAGTCGCCGCCGAAGTGCGCCGCCTGCGCGCCGAGCGCGAAAGCCTGACCGAGATGACGCGCGATGCCGATGAGGAAATGCGCGAGATGGCCGAGGAAGAGCTCGGCCAGATCAAGGCGCAGTTGCCCAAGGTCGAGCGCAAGCTGGCGATCATGCTGCTGCCCAAGGACGATGCCGACGACAAGCCGGCAATGCTCGAAGTGCGCGCTGGTACGGGCGGGGACGAGGCGGCGCTGTTCGCGGGCGACCTGCTGCGTATGTACCAGCGCTACGCCGAGATCGAAGGCTGGAAGTTCGAGCTGATCAGCGCGTCGGCATCCGACGTCGGCGGCTACAAGGAAGCGGTGGCCTCGGTGCAGGGCAAGGGCGTCTTTGCAAAGCTCAAGTTCGAAAGCGGGGTGCACCGCGTGCAGCGCGTGCCCGCTACCGAAAGCGGCGGGCGCATCCATACGTCGGCGGCGACGGTCGCGGTGCTGCCCGAAGCCGAGGAAGTCGATGTCCAGATCGACGAAAAGGATCTGCGTATCGACGTGTTCCGCGCTTCGGGCCCGGGCGGGCAATCGGTCAACACGACCGATAGCGCGGTGCGCATCACCCACGTGCCGACGGGTATCGTGGTCAGCCAGCAGGACGAAAAGTCGCAGCACAAGAACAAGGCCAAGGCGATGAAGGTCCTGCGTACCCGTTTGTACGAACATGAGCGCGCCATTGCCGATGCCGAACGCGCCGGCGAGCGCAAGTCGATGGTCGGTTCGGGTGACCGCAGCGAGCGCATTCGCACCTACAATTTTCCGCAGGGCCGCGTCACCGATCACCGCATCAACCTGACGCTGCACAAGTTGGACGCCATTCTCGAGGGCAGCGGGCTTAGCGAGTTGACCGAAGCGCTGATCAACGAAGACGAGGCGCAGCGCCTCGCCGGTCTGGAGTGAGCCAGCGGGCTCTCGACCGCGCTACCCATAAACTCAAATCGGTAAGCGATACGCCGCGGCTCGATGCGGAGCTGTTGCTGGCGGCTGCATTCGGGATCGGTCGTGACAAGCTCCTGCTCGACCCGCCCAATGGCAAGGCGCCCCCCGCATTCGAAGACATGGTCAAGCGCCGTGCCAATGGTGAGCCGATCGCATATATCACCGGCCAGCGCGCTTTCTGGACGATCGACCTTGAGGTTGGGCCGGGCGTGCTCATCCCCCGTCCGGATAGCGAGACCCTGCTCGAAGCCGCGGTGGAGCATTTCGGTACCGAGCGCGCGCCATCGCGCATCCTCGACCTCGGCACCGGGCCGGGCACCTTGCTGCTGGCAGCACTCGACCAATGGCCGGACGCAGAGGGGATTGGTGTCGATGTGAGCGAAACGGCGCTGGAATACGCCAGGCGCAATGCCAAGCGCATCGGGATCGATAGCCGTGCGCAGTGGCGTACGGGCGATTGGGCGCAAGGCGTTGATGGACCCTTCGACCTCATCTTGTGCAACCCGCCCTACGTTGCCGATGACGACGCGGAGCTGGAAGAGGATGTGCGCAAATACGAGCCCGCCGAAGCCTTGTTCGCAGGTGCCGACGGGCTTGACCAGTATCGCCGGTTGATCCCGCAATTGCCGCCCTTGCTGGCGGATGGCGGCCTATGTGCCATCGAAATCGGGCATCGGCAGGGCCGCGACGTGGCAAAATTGCTTCAGGCAGAAGGGCAAATCACCGAATTGCGCCATGATCTAGGCGGGAGACCTCGGGCGGTGTTGTTTCGGGGCAACGTTTAAAAGGCTTGGAATCGCAGGCACCTGCCGTTAAAGCTATGAAATAGGGACGGGGCCGTTGGCCATAAGAGCCGGACGTTCCCATTCCCTAATCCCATTCTGCTGATTGCTCTTCGCGCCTGAAAAGCGCGAATTTGCAAAGGAAAACAGGGATTTTTGGCCGCTCCGCAACGAGCGAGCGGTCCAGTCCGGCGCAGTGTAATGCGTCATTACAAGGGACGAAATTTTGATCAATAATCGTCAGAACCGTCGTCGCGGCCGCGGAGGGCAGCGCAACCAAGGCAATCGTCAGGATAATCGGCAGCGCGGTAACGCAACCCAGCTGCTCGACAAATACAAGGGTCTTGCCCGCGACGCCCAGATGAGCGGCGATCGTGTCCAGGCCGAATATTATCTGCAATTTGCGGAGCATTATCACCGCGTTGTCGAGGAATATCAGGCCGAGAAGCAGGCCAAGCAGGATCAACGCCAGCAGGGTCGCCAGAATGATGGCGACCAGAAGCAGGACAATGATCCGCAGGCCAACGAGAAGCCCAAGCGTACGCGCAAGAAAGCGGCCGACGAAGATGCGCCCAAGGCCGATGCAAAGCCCAAGCGCAATGGTGCCAAGAAGTCGGACAAGGAATCCGACGCGATTGCCGCTGACGTGCTGCCGCCCGCGATAGGCGCCGATGCGGCAGAAGACGCGCCCAAGCCGCGCCGCCGCCGCAAGTCCTCTGACGATGGCGAGGCCGCTTCCGCCGCCTAGGCGATCAGCTGCCAACCGAAAGTGAGGAGGCCGCCGACCGCAAGGCCGGCGCCGAGCGGATGTTGCGCGCCGCGATTGTGCGCGCTTCCTTTCACTAAAACGATCGCCAACAGCCCCGCGCTGCCAACCAGCAGCGCGATTGGCAAGAGCTGCCAACCGATCCAACAGCCGATGGCACCGAATAATTTGGGATCGCCCGATCCCATCCCTTCGCGACCGCGAATTTCGCGATAGAGATACGCAATCAGCCCCAGGCTTCCCGCGCCGACGATGCCGCCAAGTGCCCGATCGAACGTGCTCAATTCATTGGCGACGCCCGCGAAGGCCAAACCACAGAGCGCCAATGACGCGGTCAGCGAGTCCGGTAGCCACAAATGGCGTACGTCCAGCAAAAAAAGCGGCAAGAGGAGCCAGCCCATTATAGCCAGCAGCAGCCCGGCCGTCGTCGGCTGCAGCCACATGGCGGCACCGCCGATGATCGCGGCGGCTAGCTCGACCTCGAAATGAAAGCGTTCAATAGGCGCATGGCAGTGCCGGCACCTGCCGCGCAGCAGCACGTAGCTAAATAATGGCACGAGCTGGAGCGCGCCGAGTTGCATGTCGCAGCTGTCGCAGGCTGAACGACCCCATACGCTTTTCGTCTCGGGCCAGCGCAGCACCAATGTCGCAGCAAAGCTGCCGAAGATTGCTCCGGCGACAAAGCCCAGCAGGCTTGCCAGCCAAGGTTCGAGGATCAGCGCAGCGGTCCTTGATGCGTCAGCCGCAGCGTGGTGCCGTCGAGCGTGAAGCCCGCGAGTGCCAGCCCCGAAGCGATCAGGGGCGGCGCATTGGCGATGGCGAATTGCGCCTCGTAGCCGCCTTCACGGTTCACGATTAGCGTAAGCGTCTCGTTTCCACCGGTGAGATCGGCCTGAAGGCGACCGTCGCTCGTGCAGCTTAATGGACCTGACAAGGTGCGCGACAGGCCGAGAAGGCCGAGCGACGCTTCGGCACCGAGCGTTCCACTCGCCTCTACGCAGCGATCCGCGTCGAAGAGGATGGTCGCTTCTGTGAGAAGGAGCCGATCGACCGGCAACGGCGCCATCAAGGTCGCAACCCCGATGCCGCCATTCATGTCGCGGATGCCCTGGCTGTCATCGTCCAGCGCGAGCGTGCCGACCAGCGGTCCGTCGAGCCCGCCGATGCGCTCGATCCCGACATCCGCGCCGCCTGTCAGCAACGATAGCGGACGCAGCGATACGTCGAACGTACCGAGCCGTTCTTCGCCCAGCATGGCCTCGCCGACCCGACCGCTCCAGACGCTGCCCGCGACCTGTCGAGCCGATAGCAGGCTCTGCCTGCTCATGCTCATGTCCATCGCGACGTGGAGCGGGAACATGGCAACCAGTCCGATCAGAAACAGTGCGCCGCCGAAAAGCCACCAGCGAAGTATCATGTAGTCGGCTCCAGTATCGTTGCACTCATCGAGACGCCGCCAGCTTCGCCCGGCGCGATCTGTACATTGCTCAAGACAAGGCCGACGGCTTCGAGTTCGGACAGCCAGTCAAGAAGCGCCTGGCCGTTGGCCTGCGCGATTGCGATCCGCGCCTGCCCCGGCGCATCGAGCGTGTTGACGGTCAGCGAAAAGCCGCGCTGGCTGGCCTGCGTGTCGAGATATTCGGTCAGCGGAATGGCAATGCCTTCACCCATGACGGGGGCGGGATTGGCGAGCGCCTCTACGCGGACATGCCGATCGAGTGCGAGTAGATAGTCGGCGTGCGCTTCTTCCTTGGCATTCACCAGCGGCGTCACCACTAGCAACCAACCAAGCACCGGGATGACCACCGCCATCATTATCACGAGCATTAATCGCTCGCGCCGTGTGCGGGAATACCACCATTCCTTCATCGGCCGCTCCGCATCGTCAGGTCGACAAGCTGGCGTCCATCGTCAGACGGGCGATTGCTGGCAGTTATCGTCCACCCGGCGCGCTGCAGGCCGATCAGGACGGCGTTAGCGGCATTGGCATCGGGCGCCACGAGGGTCGCCGATACCATGCCCGAGGAATCGGCGCCCAGCGTCTGCAGTTTGACGAGGTCGGCGGATTCGACCTGCGCGATCAGCGCCGACATCGCGTTGCCCGCCGCCCCGGGGGCCGCAAGGCCCGACAGCGCAATCTCGGCTTCTTGCGCCTGCACCTCGCGCCCGACCGCTGCCGTTGCAATGGCCGCGGTCTGTGCGTCCAGCTCGGCTGCTGCATTGTTGAGCCTGATGATTTGAACAACCTGGATCGCGATCGCGACCAATGCGATTAGCGACGCCAGTATCGCAATCTGCCGCACCAGGCTGGCGTCGGGCCGCCACGCGGGTTTCCACGCATAATCGCCCTGCCTGAGATCGAGCGTCGGCTCCATCGCCTCGCGCACGATGCGATCATCGAGCTGTCCGGGGTCGATGGTATCGACGAACGCATCGCCAACGAGCGCTTGCGCCATGGCGCGATCGTCTTCAAAGGCGATCGCATCGCGGCCCATCAGATGGTGCCCGCCAATCTTGGCTTCGTGCCAGTTGCCGTCGGTCGGAAGCAGCAGCGCGGCGGGAATGATCTGGCGCGGATTAACGCCATGCGCCGCGGCCCAGCCCAGCCACGCATCCATCCGCGCGCGGTCCACCAACGCCAGTGCATAGCGCCCGTCGGACGTCGGCCGTTCGCCCGCCGCGCTATGCAGGGTTTCTGCGCCGCCGATAGCATTTTCGGCCATTGCCAAACGCGCCGCCGCTCGCGCTTGCGGATTCTCGAGATCGGATTCGAGCCTGGTGCGCACGTCGCCCGCCGGCGCAATCGCCGTCAGGATGGTGTCGCCATCGATGCGTTCCAGCCAGCCCGCATCGTGGCCCTTGGTGACGAGCGCCCCATCCTGTGCTGCCCACCATGCGCAAGCCGCATCGGGTTCGAGCGGATCGCTCGGCAACAGGATGACGAGATGATTCAAGCGCCATCCCCCCAGCGCCGCCACACGCGTAGGGCGCGGCCTTCTTCAATCGCGATGAGCGCGCGTTGCCGCACCGTCAGATCTCCCGTGTCCACTGCCGTATCGAGCGTGAAGAAACGCGTGTCGACCCGCAACTGCTCGGTCGCCTGGCGCGAAACGTTCACTCCACCAAGGAGGCCGTCATTCCAGAAATTATAGACGCTGCCATAGCCCGATGCAGGCCGTCCCGCCAGATGCGCGCGCGCCTGTCCGATACTAATCTGTTCAGGGGCAAGCATGGCGATGAGCGGCGCCTGTTCGGGCCGCATGGTTTCGACATTAAGGCCGGTCAATCCATGATCGGGCAGCGCACATACCCACGGCTGGAGCAGGCGGTACGTGTCGGCATCGACGCCGTCGATGCGCGAAAGTTCGGTGATCGATACCATGGCTCGGTCGGGCACCGGCCCGGCGCCGTCGCTGTCGACCGCGCGCTCGTTACCGAAGGGCGAAGGCAGGCGGTCCGTGTCGATATAATCGGCGCTCGACTCAGCGATTCGCCGCGCCTCTCCAGCACCAACGCCAAGCAGCACCATTAGGTTGGTGAACTGATCGATGCTGCGCGCCGAACGGATCAGGCGTCCGCCTTCACGTTCTTCGGCCAAGCTGTTCAAATTGAAACAATTGCCACCATCGCGCAACGTCGCCCGAACGGCCATGCCATCGGGCAGTGCAATCGTGCGCTCGACATCCAGAACACTGTTGAGCGCCGCTCCTGCATCGGCGGCCTGCGATTCCAGTTGGCTCATGCCGAGGTCCTCGGCCATCGCCAGCCACTGGCGCGCCTGGGCAGCGCTGGCTGCATTGCCGGCGAGCCGCGTGGCCAGGCCGAGCCGGTCCATCGCGGTAGCCGAGATCGCTGCCATGACGGCGACCAGCAGCAGCACGGAAAGAAGCGCGGTACCGCGTTCACCCTGCGTCACGTCCGCTCTCCTGCGGCTGGAGCATCGGGCGTCAGCTGTTCTGGAGTGCGCGTGGAAGCGGGCAGGTCGATGACCAATTGCAGCGGCAGGCCGTCGACCGTCACGTCGATGCGAACCGCCAGCGGCAACGGCACATCGCTGCCATCGGGCCAAGCATCGACCCACCCGCCCGAAGCATTGCGGTAGCTGAGTGCGAACGCCTCGATCTCGCGGATCAACGCTGCATCCAGCACCGGATCGTCGACACCGTCGAGGCGGCCGAACTGGCGTCGCGTGAGGTCGCCGCTGGCCGTCGTCCAAGCAATGCGCGCGAGGCTGGGCGCGGGATCGTCGCTGACTGGCTCGAAGCCGCCGCGCACGAAGCGCATTTCGTTTGCCGTGCCGATGAATGCAGGGCGGTCGCTGCCATCGCCTGCGCGGGTCGGGCGATTGAGCGCCTGCCCGAGATCGGCGGCAAGCAACAGGCGAAGGCGTTCCGCCGCAGACAAGGTGCCAAGCTGTTTTTCAACGGCAAGCTGCGTATCGGCACTCCCGCGCAAGAGCAGCACCCCTGCTGCGGAGAGGATGGCGAAGATCGCGAGCGCGACCATCATTTCGATCAGCGTAAAGCCGTTTTTCATCCGCCATTCCGCCGCACCAGCATCAACGTCGCGCTCGGTCCGCCGACCGCGGGTTGCGCGGTCAGGCTGACCTGGACGAAGCGCGGATCGGGCGTCGCGGCAACGCTTCGCGTGACGACGAAGTCGATGCCGGCGTTTCGCGCTCCGTAAGTGCCTTCCCCGGTATCCAGCGTGCCGGGATCGGAGCGCAGCAACGCGGCCTCGTTCTCTACCACCAGCCGCGACAGGCTGTTGTCGCGCAAGTCTGCCGCCGTCCCGATGGCAAAGGCATCGAGCCGTGCCAGCGCAAGCGCCGCGATGGCGAACAGGCTCAACGCCACCAGCATTTCGATGAGGGTGAACCCGTTGCGCGTCATAACGCCTTCACATCGCCGTTGGCAGCGATCTCGACAGCAGCATTATTTTCGCCATCGGTCAGGTCGATGCGCGCAGGAGTCGAGGGCATGCCGACATTGTCGAAGCGCAGCTGGATGCGGGGTGTCCCACCGGTTTGCGCGAGGACACCGTTTTGCCAATTGATGGCGGCGGCGAAAGGCGCGTCCTCTAGCGGGATCCAGGCTCCGTCTTCACGAACCTCGAAGCCGTAGCCGGAGGGTTGCACCCACAGTCCGACGGGTCGCCCCTCGAGAATGGCACGATCGCGCAAGGCGGCGACTTTTCCGGCGAAGGCGGTTGCTTCGCCGCGTACCCGGTCATCTCCCGTCGGCAGCGTCAGCGCGACGGCACCCGCGGCGAGGCCGAGGATGAACAGCACGACGAGCAGCTCGACAAGGGTGAAGCCGTTACGCGGCATGCAGTTTCCTAGCTGTCGTTCGACGAGATATCGGCGGCATCGCCTTCGCCGCCCGGCGCACCGTCAGCACCAAGCGAAACAATTTCGTATGCGCTGCCATCGCGGCCGGGCATCGAATATTGATAAGGGCGACCCCACGGATCGTTGGGCAGCGTCTTGATATACCCGCCTTGGCGATAGCGGGCGGACTGCGCGAGGCCTGCGGGTGGGTTCACCAGCGCCTCCAGGCCGTCAGCCGCGCTCGGGTAGGCCATGTTGTCGAGCCGATACATCTCGAGTGCCTGTTCCAGCGTGCTGATGTCGGTCTGCGCCTTGGTAACATTGGCGCGATCGAGGCTCGGCAGGACGTTGATAACGACCACCGTACCAAGCAGCCCGATGATGACGATCACGACCATCAGTTCGACGAGGGTAAAGCCGTTTTTCCTTGGCTTCTTCTTATGCGGGGTAGGCTTGTTCATTGGTCAGGCTCCGATAAGCGACTGGAGTTGCAGGATGGGCATCAGGATAGCGAGCACGATAGTTGCGACCACCGCGCCCATCAGGATGATGATGGCGGGTTCGAGCAGGCTGAGCACGCTGCTGGTGAAGGTGTCGAACTCGCGTTCGAGATAATCGGCGGCTTGCCCCAGCATCGGGCCGAGCTGGCCCGCGCTTTCGCCCGACGCGGCGAGGTGCACGAGAAGCGGTGGAAACAGGCTCGAACGCTTAAGCGCGCCCGAAAGGCTGCCGCCGCCGCGGATTTGGGCGACCATCTGCTCGATAGCGGCGCGCTGGGCGCGGTTTTTTACGGTCGGCGCGGTAAGCTGGAGACCGTCGACCAGCGGCAAACGTGCGTCGACCATGGTGGCGAGCGTGCGGGCAATGCGCGCGGCATTGAGGTCGCGCAGCAGGCGTCCGAACAAGGGCAGGCGCAGCAGCCAGCGGTCGAAAACAAGGCGGCGGCCCTCGTTGCGCAGTGCGACGATAAACCCACCGATGGCCGCTACCATGATGAGAGCAAGCAGCCACCACCAGCCGGCGAGAAATTCGCTGATTGCGATGACGACGCGGGTGAGGAGCGGCAGTTGTTGGCCGACATCCTGAAATTGTTCGACTACCTTGGGCACGACCGCGATCATCAGCGCGGCGACGACGCCGATGGCGACGATGGTGAGCACCGCGGGATAGGCCAACGCGCTCACCAGCTTGCCCCGCATTGCCGCCTGCCGCTCGAGCAGGTTGGCCACGCGTTCGAGCTGCGCAGGCAGCGTGCCGGAGCGCTCGCCCGAGGCGACCATGGCACGATAAAGCGGGTCGAAGCTATTGGGTTCGAGCGCCATCGCGTCGGCCAGACGACGGCCTTCGACCACGCCATCGGCGACCCTGGTCACGATCGCCTTGGTGTGATCCTTCTCGCTCTGGCGAGCGATCGTGCGCAGCGCTTCTTCGACGGGCGATACCTTAATCAGGGTCGTCAGCTGGCGCGTGAACAAGGTGCGCTGCTTGGCATTGAGCTTGGGCGTGCGGTCGATCAGGCCGCCGGTTTTCTTGCCCCGTGCGTTGGCATCGTTGGCAACCGGGGTGACACTGACGGCCTGCAATTTGCGCGTTGCCAAGCGCGCGCGCGCATCATCGGCCGTGCCAGCCTGCACCTTCCCGCGCTTCTCCCGACCTTTTGTGTCGACGGCGAGATAGGCGAAATCAGGCGGCATCGACCTCGTCTTCGGCCTCGTGGCGCGAAATCCGGATGGCTTCTTCGGGCGTCGTTTCGCCCGCCCGCACCAGCGCCCGCGCAGCCGAACCGAGGTTGGGGCTATTGAGGAAGGCGTGCCGCGCGATCACCGCTTCATCGCCGCCATCGGAAATGAGGCGGCGAATCGTCGGATCGACTTTGACGGCCTCGAAAACACCGATGCGGCCCTTGAAGCCGGTGCGCCCGCATGCATCGCAGCCTGCCGCGCGGTAAATCGTCTCGCCTTCATCGAAGCCGAGCAGCGCGGCAACGCCGCGATCGGCCGGCACTTCCTTGCGGCATTCATGACACAGACGGCGCACCAGCCGCTGCGCAATCACCGCCCGCAGTGACGAAGCGATCAGGAACGGCTCGATCCGCATGTCGCGCAGCCGCGTAATCGCACCGATCGCATCATTGGTATGGACCGTCGACAAGACGAGGTGGCCCGTCAGCGATGACTGGATCGCGATATCGGCCGTTTCGCGATCGCGTATTTCGCCAACCATGACCACGTCGGGGTCCTGACGCAGGATGGCGCGCAACCCGTTGGCGAAGGTCATGCCGACCTTACTGTCGACCTGCGTCTGGCCGATGCCGTCGATCGCATATTCGACCGGGTCTTCGACGGTCAGGATATTGCGCTCGCCATCGTTGAGCTGCTGGAGACAGGCGTAGAGCGTCGTCGTCTTACCCGAGCCGGTCGGCCCGGTGACAAGAATGATGCCGTTGGGCTCGGAGAGCGCCTCGCGCAGTACCTTGTCGGCGGTGCCCGAAATGCCGAGCACATCCATCGACAGGCCGGCCTGGTCCTTGTCGAGAATACGCATGACAACCCGCTCCCCGCCGCGACTGGGCAGCGTCGAGACACGCACGTCGAGCTGCTTGCCACCAAGTTTCAGGCTGATGCGACCGTCCTGCGGTACGCGGCGCTCGGCAATGTCGAGGCGCGCCATGACCTTTATACGGCTGACCACGACCGGCGCGACGTGCGCGGGCATGCGAAGATGTTCCTTGAGCACGCCGTCGACCCGCAGCCGGACGACAAGCGCCTGCTCGTACGGCTCGATATGAATATCCGAAACGCCAAGGCGTACGGCTTCGGCGATGATGCCATTGATCAGGCGAATGGCGGGGGCATCGTCAGCGCTTTCCAGAAGGTCTTCGGCGGTGGGGATGCCGTCAGCCAGCGCGTCGAGGTCGCTGCCCCCGATTTCGCCGGCCAACGCGCCCGCGCCATCGACAGCGTAGCGGGTCGAAAGCAGGCGGTTGAATTCACCGTCATTGACAAAGTCGACGTCGAAGCTGCGATTGAGGTGCCGGCGCACTTCGACGAGCACCGTCGGATCGGCGTCCTCGCGGATTGCGACGGTCAGCTTCTCGCCATCGTCGGGCTTGATGACGACGCCATTCTCGCGCGCGAAATTATAAGGGATATCCAGCAGCTGGCTCGCCGGATGATCACCGATGGCGGGCGCGGCTAGTTCCACCCTTTCACGCGCAGCGGGGTCGCCGAACTTCAGTTCTCCCGGTTCGTCGATCGGATCCTTGTTTCCGCGGCGGATGATCATCATTGCATATCCTCCTCAGGCTGCGGTGCAGGCGCGACGGGTACGGTCTGGACGGGGCGAACCACCATGTCGCCCGGGGTCAGCGGCAGCGGCGCCGGCGGGGTCGTGCCCAGATAGTCGCGCACCAGACCGTCGATTGACGGTTCGACATTGGGATTGCGGGCCAGCTGGGCGCCGCGAATATAGCCGTATCGCTGCGCGGTATGGGCCAGTGCCTCTTCGCGCGTACGGATAATGGTGGGACGGATAAACACCATCAAGTTGGTCTTCGAACGCGATCGCGAGCGCGACTTGAACAGCTCGCCAAGAATGGGAATATCGCCGAGCAGCGGGATCTTCTCGATCGTGGCGCGCTCGTTATCGTCGAGCAGCCCGCCAATGGCGAGGATGTCGCCGTCATCGACTGTCAGCACGGTCTTGAATTCGCGCTTGTTGATGATGAGGTCGGCTGAACCGCGGGCCACCGGGCCGGCGACCGAGGAGACCTCTTGGCGCAAGAACAGCTTGATCGATCCTGAAGAATTGATTTGCGGCTTAACGTCGAGCTGGATGCCGACATTCTGCCGTTCGACCGTGCGGAAGGCATTGTCGAAATTGTCCGATAGCGCCTCACCCGTGGTGATCGGCACTTCCTGCCCGACCAGCATCTGCGCTTCCTGGTTGTCCAATGTCATGATCGACGGGGTGGAGAGCACATTGCTTTCGGTATCGGACTGGACGGCATTGATGATCGCCCCGAACACCGCGTCGCCGACCGTGGTAAGTCCGCCCGAGATTAATCCGGTGGTGTTGAGCACCGAGCCGACGGCAACGTCGGTGATCGTGTCGCCCAGCGGGCTGTCGAAGGTCGAGGTGACGACGCCGTCGTCGCTGACCGCGGTCTCGCGGCTCAATTCGTAATTGGCGATAGCGCCACCGACGGCAAGGATGTTGGGCTGGGCGTTCGAATAGTTGGTCGCCGAGAAAGGTCCGTCCTCGCTGCCAAGGAGGAATTGTACGCCCAGTTGCTTGGCGGCATTGTTCCCGATCTCGACGATGATCGCCTCGACCAGCACCTGTTCGCGGCGCGTATCAAGCTGGCGGATGACTTCGCCGACCTGCCGCTGCACGTCGGCGTTCGCCGCGATCACGAGCGCGTTGGTGCCGGGATAGCGGGTCACGACCGCGGGGCCGTAGCGCACGATGCCGTTATTCTGAGCGCTGCCGCCAATGGCCTGAGCCTGGGCTGGTGCTGGCGTGCGGATTGTGCCTTCTTCGCCGATATCCTCGCGGATGAAGTCGGGCTCGCTCGATACGGCTGTCACGGGCTGGCCAAGCAGTTGCTGGAGCACGGGAAGGAGCTGTTCGGCGTCGGCATGCTCGAGCCAGTAGACGCGAATTTCGCTGCCACCCTGCGCCGCCTCATCAAGCCGGCGAGCAATCGCTGTGAAGCGCGCCACGGCATCGGCCTGCCCGCGCAACAATAGCGCGTTCGAACTATCGATGGCGCTAACGGTGACCGGCGCTCCTTGCCCGTCGCCGCCGCCAATGATCTGCGTCAACGAGGTCGCGATCTCGCGCGCGCCGCTATTCCTGAGATAAACAATGTCGCTCGCGGTGTTATCGACATCGATCCGTTGCAGCAACGCACGGATACGGCCGATATTGTCGGCGAAATCGACCACGACCAGGCTATTGGCATTGCGGTTCGCGGTGATCGAGCCTTGCGGGCTGATCAGCGGGCGAAGCGTTTCCACCGCGCCAGCCGCGTCGGTCGAACGCAGCCGGAAGATCTCGGTGACGAACTGGTTGCCGACATTGGAGCCCTGCGACACGCGGCTCGGTTCGCTCGCTGCCCCCTGCACCGGCTGAATGCGATAGCCGCCCTGGATGGGGATCGCGACGAGGCCGTTGGCGCGGAGTGTCGAGAGGAACACCTCGAAATATTCGGATCGCGACAAGGGGCGCGTGGTGGTCACGCTAATCTTCTGGTTGACCCGTCCGTCCACGATAAAGGTCAGGCCGGTCACCTGCGCCGCATCATCGACGAAGGCGCGCACGTCGGCATCGCGCATGTTGATCGTATATTGGGCGCTCGCCACGGCCGGGGCCATCACGAGGGCGAGCGCGCTCAACAGGATAGTGGTCTTCTTCATGCGACTTCCTACTGGGGGATAGTGACGACGACAGGCAGCATGTCGGCACCGCGCTCGACCCCAAGGGTCAGTCGGGCGCCGGGGCGAAGCTCGCGCCGGAGTTGTTCGAGGTCGGATGCATCGGTTACCGATACGCCGTTGATCTGGACGATGACGTCGCTGGGGCGCAGGCCGAGCGAACTGAACAATGCGCTGTCAGGCCCCGGTGCCACATTGATGCCGGTGACCGCATTGCCGCGCATGCGCGGTGAAAGACGCACTGCCCGATCCAGCGTTGTTGCACTGACCGTTGGCGAATTGTCTGCGGCGGTGGCGGCAGACGTCGCGTCGGGAGCCACGAGCGATGTCGGCTGCGATTCATCGAGATACAACCGCTCTTCGATCCCGCCCCGATCGATCACCACATGATCGAAGGCGACGGCGGCGAGGACTGCGCCAGGAAGAATCTCGCGACCAACCTGGACGCTGATCTGCTGGCCATCGGGCGTTCCGATGATGGCAGCACCGCCGCCCGATCCGAGATTTTGGCGAATGCCGAAAAGTTCAAGATCGAGGCTGGTGACATTGCCGGTGGTGATCGTTGTGGCGGCGCCATCGAACGGATCGACACCGCCCAAGAGATAGCTACGCACGGCAGGCGCCGGTACCTGGCCGCGTGCCATCTTGTAATCGCCAAGCGGGAAAACCGGGGTAACGCTGACCCACAATAGTCTGGCCAGCAATAATGCCAATATGGCGATGAGCAGCGCGCGCACGGCCAGCGGCCCCCACACCGCAAACGGCACCCTTTCCCCGAACGGGAATTGTCGAATGACGACCCAGCCCATGATTCCCCGATGCTTCGCTTCAGGCACAGGCTTGGGTTACTCATGTGACGAAGTGAAGACTAGTTTATGACAAAAATGTTGCAGCCAATATATTTCGGCCTCTCGACTGCAACTTTTTGTGTTCAATGAAGAATTCAGAAGTTTACAGTTGCCGATAGACTGAAAGTTCGGCCCCGCTCGTAGGTCTGGATCCGCAAAATGCTGTCATTGAGAGTCTGCGTCTCCTCATAGTCGGTGCCGAGCAGGTTGCGCCCTTCCGCTTTCACTTCCACCAGGGTGCCGCCAAGCTCGATGGCTTCGCGCAGGACCACGTCAAGATTGAAGCCCGGCTCCTCGATCCAATCGGGGGTGCGGTTGGGCCCGCGCGCGGTCACGCGATCGGATGAATAGGTCAGCAGAATGCTTTGCTGCGACAGGCGATCTTCATGCTCGAAGGAGAGCTGGATATTCGCAAGATGCTTGGACTGGCCGGTCAGCGGGACGCCATCGACAAACACGTCGGATGCCGCGATCTCGTTGGGCTGGCTGGTGAAGCTCACCGTGGTGTCGTCCGGTCCGACCGAGATGGACGAGTTGGTGTAGGTATAGTTTGTCACCAGCGCAATCCGACGGTCGGCGAGGAAACCGTCCGTTGCCCCCAAATCGTAGAAGGGGAGATATTTGCGGAATTCCAGCTCCGCACCATAGAGCTCGGCCGACGGGGCGTTGGCGAAGCTGGTCAGCGAGGAAGAACCGATATTGGTCGCGATCGCTTCGATCGGGTTGTCGATATTCTTGTAAAAGGCAGCGAGGCTGAAAATCTGATCGCGAGCGAAATAATATTCGTAGCGCGCGTCGACATTCAAAATCTCGCTGTCCTGCAGGAACTGGTTGCCGAAAAAGGTGCGACCCGATTCAAAGTCCTGAAAGGGCTGCGGTGCCAGCTCGCGAAATTGCGGGCGCGCGATCGTTTGGGAGGCCGAGGCACGCAGCTGCATGTCGTCGGCGAAATTCCAGGTGATCGTACCGGCGGGCAGCCAGTAATCGTTGGCCAGCACTGAAGGGGGGGCAGCAGCCTGGCCGAACAGAACAAGCGGCGTGACCGACTGGATGGCATCTTCATAGCGGATGCCGGCATTGATCGTGATGTCGAGCGCGGGCTCGATTTCGATCATGGCATAGCCGGCCGTCGTCTCGAGCTCGGCATCATAGGCCGCAGAGCCGAGGCCGCCCGTCGTCTCGCGCAGTACGATGTCATAGGTCTGGACGTTGTAATCGCTCAGCAGGAAATCGATACGCTGCTGTGCCACCGCCTGGTTGAGCGCCGAATTGGGGAAGAATTCGAAATCGCGCCGGATCGAACTGCGCGTATTGTCCGCATAGGCGAAGCCCGCAGATAGCGTGATCGGCGTCGTCGTTGGCATCGAGTAAGCAAAGTCGGCAGCGCCGAACCAAAGCTCGTCATCCAGCTCGGAGAAGTCGATATTGGCCGAATTACCGGGCGAACGCAGGTCATTCACATAGTCGCCGATACCATCGTCGAAAATGTAGCTGTAGCTGCGCTCATAGGGCGAATCGCGACGCGTCTTGGCGTAAGACCCGCGTAGGTCGAGATCGAAGTCGCCAAAGCGGAATTCACCGACGATCTGCGTATCGTACAGCTCGCGCTCGAAGTAGGATGTGCTGCCCGTCTGCAAGGTCGCATCGGGACGAACGAGGCTGGGTGAAATCGCTTCGAGATCGTTGCCTACCGAGACCTGCGCTTCCTTCAACACGTCACGGATATAGACACCGGTAAGCCGGATCTTCTGTTCATCGATAGTGAAGGTCGTGCTGGCGAGTCCGTTAAGAATCACGCGGTTCTGCGTGGAGACATATCTGAAAGATTGCTCTGCGGCGAGCTCGGCGTCGGGTGCGGTGGGATCGCCTACCGAGTTGCCAAATTCACGAAAGCCCGCGCGCGTGCGCCAGCTGTTGGAAAAGCCGCCGACCGCGATCACGCCAATGTCGACCGCGCCGACTTCGAAGGTTTGGCCTAAACCAATATCGCCCGAGAAGTTGAGCGGAATTTGGTCATTGCGCTGGATGACGTTGGTAGCGGCGTTGTCGAGGCTGGTCGTGATGAGCTTGATGGCATCAAGGCTGAAAGTCGCACCCTCGATGATACGCTCGCCCGAATTGAACGCCGCGTCGAGCGGGCCCGAGAGCGAACGCGTGCCATCGTCAAACCCGAGCCAGTCGGTGTCGCTGCCAAAATAGGTATAGCCAAGCTCGAGGCTGGTTTCGCTATCATAGCCGATGCCGCCACCGACCTGGAAGAAACCTTCGTCAGGGGCGGATTTGGTGGTGAGGTTGATGACGCCGCCGCCAAATTCGCCGGGATAATTGGCCGAATAGCTCTTCTGGACGACCGTCGAAGCAATGATCGAGGTCGGGAAGAGGTCGAGCGGGACGACGCGGCGCAGCGGCTCTGGGCTGGGCAAGGGCGCGCCGTTGAGCAGCGCCGAGGAATAGCGTTCGCCAAGGCCGCGAACATAGACGAAGCGACCGCCGACAACCGACAGGCCGGTGACCCGTTCAAGCGCGCCGGCAATATCGCCGTCGCCCGTCTTTGCGATGTCTTCGGCCGACAGGACCGACACGACCTCGGGGGTGGCGCGGATCGGGTTGGGAATGAAGCGGCCGCGGATGACGATTTCTTCGTCTTCACGGTTGGCGCCCGGACCCGAGATTTCGATCGGCGCTTCGGCGTCTTCTTGCTCTTCGACCGTCTCGGGTTCGGCGCTGCCATCGGGCGCGGGCTGCGCTTGTGCAAAAGCGGCGGCCGGCGCGAGGAATGCCGTAGTAGCCATCAGGGCTGCGAGCGTTTTGGCGTGGATCATCGATTTTGTCCGATTGCTAATTGGTGAGAAGGGAGCGGCGGGCTAAATGCCGCCGCTCCCCGTCATGCGTGGCGTGGAATTAGCCCGCCGCCGGAATGGCAAGGCAGCTGGCCTCACCCGGCAGGCCGCAGGTCCAGCCCTGCCACCACGTGTCATTGGCGTCGCGAACCGCGCCGACATAGTCGACGATGTCGAAGAAGCTTCCGGCCTCGAGCTCGGTAGCGTCCGACGCCGTCACGCCCGTTTCGTTGGCGCCATTGATGAAGGTGCTAGTGAGCGAGTTCGTGAACATGTCGTTATTGTTGTTGCCGTTGAACAAGGCGACCATGTCCGCGACCGATACGTCGCCGTCATCGATGTACGGATTGGCGGTGCAATCGAGCACGACCGACTTGATGCGCGGCGCGCCCAGTTCGTCGCCGCGGGCCGAACCCGTCGAGGACACGGTGGCATCTTCATCGAAGTCGATGCACGGGCCGGCCGACACGATGACGCCGTTATAAAGGGCGAAATCGGCGGCGCCGCGAATATTGAGATATTCGTCGCTCTGCGGCGTGACCCAGGTGAAGTTGGAGATTTCCCAGTTGGTGCCGGGTTCGAGGTCCTGGTTGCCGGGGCTGTCGATCTCGGCGAGCTTGTCGCCGCCATCGGCGCGCTGGATGACGATCGCATATTGCGTACCGCCGCGATAACCGACGTCGGCGTCGAGCGAATCGTCGTCATTACCGGTAAGCACGAGATATTTCTGGCTGACGCGGCCACCGAACCATTCGATGCCGTCATCCGAAGAATTGTGGACCTGGACGTGGTTGAAGATCGTGCCCGCGCCCACACCGCCCAGCGTGATGCCATTCAGCTCGTTGTTGGTGTCGACTTCAAAGCCGGCATAGCGGACCTGCAGATATTCGATCCGGCCCGAGCTGTCGTTTGCGTCGGGGCCGCCGTAGAGCGAACCGGCGGTGCCTTCGACCGGGTTGCCGCAGGGCGCCGCGGTACAGCCTTCGGCGGGCGCCTGGCCAAGAATGACGAGACCGCCCCACTGGCCGATCGAGCTGTCGGTCGAGGTGCCCACCACGTTGGCTCGGCTGGTCATGACGACCGGGCTGTCGGCACGTCCGTCGACGACAAGCTGCGAGCCGCGATTCACCGCGAGGAAATCTGCGCCGGTTGCGCCGAAGATGGTGACGCCGTCTTCGATCGTGAGGATGGCCGGATCGCCGGTCGAGCCGTCGGCCCCGGTGTCGACGCCGACTTCGACCTTGCCCGACAGCGCGTAAATCGTGCCGGCATTGTTGGGGATGAACAGGTCATCGGTGATGATGCCGCTGATCTGGCAGATGCGGCGCTCATCGCCCGAACCCGCGCCGCCGACTTCGATCGTCCCGACATTGGCTGTGCCCGTCGGGCAGGTGTCGGCCGGCGTTCCCGGGGTGGGCGTACCGCCACTGCCACCGCCACCGCCGCCACCGCCGTCGCCACCGCCCGGCGGGGGAACCACGATGACGCCTTCGCCGGGCGAGGCAATATCGTCGGCACCGCAGGCAGCCAGGGCACCCGCGGCAACGCTCATCAGAAGCACGTTACGAACAGTCTTGTCGATCATCACTTGTCTCCGTTCCCCCAGGGCGAGGGTGTTGTTCCCGTCAATGTGGATGAGCAGCGGGCGAATCCGGACAGTTGGTGGCCCCCCTGTGTGCCCAACTCATCCTTGCGCCTAGAAGGCGCGTTTGACGCCTTCGTGCCGCCTACGTGACCAGTCGGTAACCGGAGCAAGGCAAAATCATGATGGCTCGATGACAGTTGGGTGAATTCTTGCCGGCGGCGTCTACTGCGCGGGCGCGGCCTGCCTGCTCATGGCCGGTTCATCCCGCATTGACATGGTGGCGTTTAGCGCCAGTCTTAGCGTCGAAGTGCCAAGGGGAGCCGACATGCGTATTGGACATATTTTCATCGCCACCGCCGCAACGCTATTGGCCGCGCCCGCATCCGCGCAGGATGACAGCGCGCAAGGCGATGTCTCGCTGACAATCTATAATGGCAATGTCGCGCTGGTGACGGATGTGCGGCAATTGTCCTTTCCGGCAGGGCGCAGTCGACAGGAATTCCCCGACGTCTCCGCGCAGATCAGGGCCGAGACAGTGAGCTTTGCCGCGCCGGGTACAGCGATCGTCGAACAGAATTTCGATTACGACCTGCTCACCCCGCGCAAGCTGATCGAGAAAGCGGTCGGACAGGACATTACCATCGTGCGCATCAATCCGGCGACCGGCGCGGAAGTGCGCGAGCGAGCGCGGGTGCTCAGCGCCAATCAGGGTGTTGTGCTTCGGATCGGCAATCGCATCGAAGTTCTGCGTGATGACCGCCTTCCTACACGAGTCATCTTTGACCGTGTCCCACCCAACCTGCGCGCCCGCCCGACTTTGTCGGTGACGGTCGAAAGCGATCGGTCGGGCTCGCGCCCGACGCAAATTCGCTATCTCACGCCGGGGCTTGGCTGGAATGCCGACTATGTCGCCTTGTTCGACGAGCGAGCGAACGCGATCGACGTGCAGGGATGGATCACGCTGACCAATAATACAGGCACTACGTTTCATAATGCGAACGTGCTGATGGTCGCGGGTGACATGAACAATCGTGAGACGTCGATGCGGCGTGGCACGCCGCGTTCCAACCCCGGACGACCGGGCACCGAGGCTGGCGATCGCGAACGACTGGGCGACTTCTATCTCTATCCGCTGGCCAATCGAACGACCGTCGCCAATGCGCAGACCAAGCAGGTCAGCTTTCTCGACGTGCAGGGCGCCGATGCCGAGAAGCGCTATGAATATACGGTGCGCTGGCGCATGAACATGGACGAGCCCGAAAGTGCCTTTTCGGTCATCAAGTTCGACAATGGGTCGGGCGGCGGGCTCGGCGACCAACTGCCTGCCGGAACGGTGCGCGTCTATATGCGCGATGCGCAGGGCCAGCCGCAATTCATCGGGGCGAGCCAGATCGATCATACGCCGATGGGAAGCGAGCTCGCCATCCGCACGGGCGAAGCATTCGATGTGCAGGTGCAATCCAACGTGCTGAGCCGTGAAGTGATCTCGTCGGATGAATGGCGCAGATATGCGCGTGCCCGCGTACAGGAAAATGGCCAGACGGTCCGGACGATCGAGTATCAGGAGAATGTGCGCTTCTGGAAGACCACGATGCGCTACACGCTGACCAACGCGACCGATGAAGCTGTGACGGTCGACTTGCTGCAAGCAGGGCTCGACAATTGGTGGGCGGACACGCGGATCGTGAGCGAGAGCCTGCCGGGCACGCAGCGCAATGCCGACCAGCGCCTCTATGAAGTGCCCGTGCCGGCCGAAGGCGAGACGGTCGTCACCGTCACTTACGCAACGCCCTTCTGATGCGGCTTGCCGCCCTGCTGATCGTCTTGCTGCCCGCCCACGCAGCGGCGCAACAGGTGGTGGTGTCGCCAGCGCCCGAAGACGTGGCGGTTACCGTCTATCGCGACAATAATCGCTTTGAAGGCGATCAGATGCGGCTAAGCTGGCTGGGCGGCTATGCGCTGATCACCGAAACGCGGCGCGTGTCGTTGCCCGCGGGCACGGTCGACATCCGGTTCGAGGGTGTTGCCGGCAACATCTTCCCGCAAAGCGTGATCCTGTCCGGCCTGCCGGGCCTTCCCGACGAGAAGAATTATGATGCGCGGCTGTTGACGCCGGGCGCGTTGGTTGGCGGCGCGCTGGGCAACCAGGTTACCATTCGACGCACCAATCGTGTCACCGGTGAGGTGGTGGAAGAAGACGCGATCATCCGCGCCGGGCCCAACGATATCGTCATCCAGACCGCGGCGGGGATCGAGCCTTACCAATGTACGGGGCTTAGCGAGACGCTGCTTTATGATGACGTTCCCGAGGGGCTGTCGGACAAGCCGACCTTGTCGGTTCGTACCCGGCTGGAGACGCCGTTGGTCGCCGACGTGAAACTCTCTTACCTCGCTGGCCAGTTTGACTGGGACGCAAGCTATGTCGCGCGGCTCGATCCGGAGCGCGACCGGATGAGCCTGTTTGCGTGGATGACCGTCGCCAATGGGAACGAGGCGACATTCGAACAGGCGCAATTGCTGTCCATTGCCGGTGAGCCCAATCGCGAAGACCATAATGCGCCGGGTGTCGATGCGCCTTCGATCCGGCTGAACTGCTGGCCCAAAGACCAGCCGCCACCGCCGCCACCGCCGCCCGCGCCGATGCGCGAAGAAATGATGGCCATGGAAGCGGGCGATATCGTTGTCACCGGGTCAAGGGTGCAGCGCGCGGCGTTTGATTCGGCTGCGCCCGCCATGGTCGCGTCGCAAGAGGCGCTGGGAGATCTCAAGCTCTACCGCGTACCCGAACCTGTTACCGTAGCCGCAAACGGGCAGAAGCAGGTCGCCTTCCTCGTCAAGGAAGAGGTGGAGGTGGACCGCGTACACCAATTCTGGACCAGCGCGCTGCCTTATGATGTCGATGAGGCGGAATGGGCCTCGGCAAAGATCATCCTGCGTGCAGAGAATCTCGAGAAAGAGGGGCTCGGCGAGCCGTTGCCGGCAGGTAATGTCGTCGTGTTCGAACCGGTCGCAGACACGTGGCAAATGGTGGGCGAGGACGGCATCGAAAACCTGCCCGTCGGGCGCTTGCTCGAGCTCGAGCTCGGCCAGAGCGCGGACGTGCAAATGCAGCAGCGCATTTTTGGCGAGCTCGATGACGAGGATGGCAACCGGCGCAAGCGGATCAAGGTCGAATTGACCGTGACCAATGCGCGCCCGACCACGACCTCGGTCGAGATCCCGCTCGGCCTCGATGATGATGAGCGATTGAGTCGCCCCAATGTCCGCGTGGTTGAACGCTATGGCCGCAAGACTTTCAAGTTCGATGTGCCGCCGACCAGCGAGCGCGTTATCACCTACACGATCCTGACCCGCGGCGAAGACTAGGCGTCGACCGGACGCGGGCGGGCATGCTCGTCGATGGCGACAAAGGTGAAGATGGCCTCGGTGACCTTCTTGGTGGTGGTGCCGCTGTCGCGCGTCGCCACGACCTCGATTTTGATCTTCATCGAACTGGTGCCGATTTTCTCAACGTTGGCATAGACGCTAATGAGATCGTGCAGCAGGATCGGCTCGATAAATTCCATCGCGTCGATGGCAACGGTGGCCACCTGTCCTTGCGCCCTGCGCGCCGCGACGATGCCCCCGGCAATATCCATCTGGGAAAGCACCCAGCCGCCAAAGATATGGCCGTTGGCGTTGATATCGCTGGGGCGCGGCATCACGCGCAGGATTGGTTCGTCAGGATGGTGGGTCACGGTTTGCTTTCGTCATGATTGGCGGCATCGGCATCCATGCCGCTGCGCGAAGAATAATAGATCAGGGTCATCAAGAACGTCCCCACTATCATGCTGCCCGCGGACAGGATGAAGGTCGCCAGCAGGAGGTGTATCGACGGTCCCTCTTCCGAGACCCCTATATATATAGTGACAACGACGCCCACGGCGAGCGACAGGAGCGCCATGCGCTTGAGCATCACCTTGAGGCGGCGCCGCTCAAAAAATTGCGTTTCGGGCTCGGGTACAGGTTCCATGGTCTTCCCTTTGGCGAGCGAAAGTGAGACAATCAACACCCACGTAAGGAGAGATAGTCGATGACGATCGCAGCGATCCTGGACGGCAAGGGCACCGATGTCGTGACCCTCGACGTCAACACCCCCGTCAACGAGGCCGTGACACTTTTGGCCGAACGCAAGATTGGCGCCATGCCGGTGACCCGCGACGGCGAGCTGTGCGGCATATTGTCGGAGCGCGACGTAATCGGCTGCTTGGCCCGCGATGGCGGATGCACGCTCGATTGGACGGCGGAGCGATTGATGAGTTCGCCGGCGATCACCGTGACGCGTGAAACCACCGTGCAGGAGGCGATGAGCCTGATGACTCGCAAAAGGATTCGCCATCTTCCCGTGATAGAATCGGACAGATTGGTGGGGATTGTGTCGATCGGCGACCTGGTGAAGGCCAAGATCGCCATCGTGGAAGCCGAAGCCGATGCGATGCGCGAGTATATTCAGGCTACGTAAATGGCGGAAATCCTATAAGAATTCTTGTCATCGGGGGCGACCTGCAAAAAACCCTCATCTTTTTTGAAAAAAGCCGTTGACGATTTAGGGAGGCGCCCATATATGCCCTCTCACAGCAGCGGCGGCGTCCACACAAGCACGCCACCGCGGCGCTTCTTCCAGTCGTTAAATCGACACCCGGAACCATACGATCCGGGGGTAGGGACGCGTCGGCTCTTTGACATTGTCGGATAAGAATGAAGGGACATGTGGGCGGCGGCCCGGCGTCCGGGACGATTAGGCTCGGATCCGTCGGCAAATTTATGCCGTTCCAATGGAACTTCGTCGGACGATCTTCGCGGATCGATCGGCGATGCTTGCATGTCTCAAAAACGCAAACACACCAGATTGTGATTTTTGTGCAGGAACGGCTCCTAGTCAGCCGGTCGATTGGTCGGGGATATTCCTCTCTGGCCTCCTGATCGGACTTCAACTTGAGAGTTTGATTCTGGCTCAGAACGAACGCTGGCGGCATGCCTAACACATGCAAGTCGAACGATCTCTTCGGAGATAGTGGCGCACGGGTGCGTAACGCGTGGGTATCTGCCCTAGGGTGCGGAATAACAGTTAGAAATGACTGCTAATACCGCATAATGTCTTCGGACCAAAGATTCATCGCCCTTGGATGAGCCCGCGTAAGATTAGCTAGTTGGTGGGGTAAAGGCCTACCAAGGCGACGATCTTTAGCTGGTCTGAGAGGATGATCAGCCACACTGGGACTGAGACACGGCCCAGACTCCTACGGGAGGCAGCAGTGGGGAATATTGGACAATGGGCGAAAGCCTGATCC
>JABDNH010000006.1 GCA_013001055.1 Sphingomonas sp.
AAGCTGGCGATGGAAAGCGCGATTGCGCTGGCCGATCTGCTGCAGGACAAGCCCGATCGAGAAAGCGCATTCCAGGCTTACGAGGAGGAGCGACGGGTCGAAGTACTCAAGCTCCAGTCCGCGGCGCGCAATTCGTGCGAGTGGTTCGAGGAAGTGGAGCGGTATCTCACGCTCGATCCGGTGCAGTTCGCCTATTCGCTGCTGACCCGCTCGCAGCGTATCAGCCATGAGAACCTGCGGCTGCGCGATGGCAAGTGGCTGGGCGAGGCGGAAGGGTGGTTTCATCGCCAGGCGGGCAGCAATTCCGCTCGCGCGCCAATGTTCGCGCCGTTTCGCTTGCGCGGGCTCCAACTGGCAAACCGCGTGGTGGTATCGCCAATGGCGCAATACAAGGCGGTCGAGGGCTGCCCCACCGACTGGCACTTTGCGCATTATGCCGAGCGCGCCAAAGGCGGCGCCGGACTGGTCTATATCGAGATGACCTGCGTTGCTCCCGATGCGCGGATAACGCCGGGGTGCCCCGGCCTCTACGCGCCCGAACACGAGGCGGCGTGGAAACGGCTGACTGACTTCGTCCATGCCGAAACCGGAGCGAAAATCTGCGCGCAGCTTGGCCATGCGGGTCCGAAGGGATCGACCCAGCTCGGCTGGGAGGAAATGGATGCCCCGCTCAAGGATGGAAACTGGCCGTTGATTGCTGCTTCTGCCGTTCCATGGTCGGAGCGCAACCAGGTGCCAAAGGCCATGGACCGTGCCGACATGGACCGCGTGCGCGAGCAATTCGTCGAGGCCGCGCAGATGGCGCAGCGCGCGGGGTTCGACATGATCGAACTGCACATGGCGCACGGTTATCTGCTGTCGAGCTTTATTACCCCGCTGACCAACCGGCGCGAAGATGAATATGGCGGCAGCCTCGAAAACCGCATGCGCTACCCCTTGGAAGTGTTTCGTGCGGTGCGCGCAGAATGGCCGGATGACAAGCCGATCGCGGTGCGCATCTCTGCCAACGACTGGGTTGGGGATGATGGCGTGACGCCCGACGAGGCGGTCGGCATCGCGCGAATGCTGCGGGAAGCGGGCGTCGATATCTGCGACGTTTCTGCCGGTCAGACCTCGACCCGGGCGCAACCTGTTTATGGGCGGATGTTCCAGACGCCGTTTTCCGACCGCATCCGTAACGAAACCGGCATGGCGACAATGGCGGTGGGCAATATCTACGAGCCCGACCATGTAAACTCGATCCTGCTGGCCGGCCGCGCCGACCTCGTCTGCCTCGCTCGACCGCACCTCAGCGATCCCTATTGGACACTCCATGCCGCCGCCGAGCTCGGCGATACTTCGGTGGCCTGGCCTGACCCATATCTCGCCGGCCGCGACCAGCTTCACCGCTTGGCCGAGAAAGAACGTCTCGCTGCCGAGGAGTTCAAGGCATGAGCGCATCCCTGGTAGAATTGATTCAATCCGGACGCACCGGCAAAGCAGTGGAGATCACATGACCCCTGAAAATCATTCACCCGAGCATTTCCTGTGGGATTTCGCCGATGGCGTTGCCACGATCACGCTCAACCGGCCCGACCGCAAGAACCCGCTCACATTCGAAAGTTACGCCGAGTTGCGCGACACCTTCCGCGCGCTCAATTACGCCCCGGATGTGAAGGTCGTGGTCGTCAACGGCGCGGGCGGAAACTTCTCTTCCGGTGGCGACGTGCACGAGATTATCGGCCCACTGACCGAAATGGCCATGCCGCAATTGCTGGAATTCACCCGCATGACCGGCGACCTGGTGAAGGCAATGCGCGGCTGTCCGCAGCCGATCGTCGCCGCGCTCGACGGAGTGTGCGTCGGCGCGGGCGCGATCATGGCGATGGCAAGCGACATGAGGTTGGCGACACCGGCAACGAAAACCGCATTCCTGTTTACCCGCGTCGGCCTCGCGGGATGCGACATGGGAGCCTGTGCAATCCTGCCGCGGATCATCGGGCAGGGGCGCGCTTCCGAATTGCTCTATACCGGGCGGGTGATGAGCGCCGAGGAAGGCGAGCGCTGGGGGTTCCACAACCGCCTGGTGGATGCTGGCGCCTTGAAAGACGAAGCGAACAAGCTGGCTCGCACGCTCGCTTCCGGCCCGACATTCGCACACGGGATCACCAAGACGCAGTTGGCGCATGAATGGAACGTCGGGATCGACACGGCGATCGAGATGGAAGCGCAGGCGCAGGCAATCTGCATGGCGACCAAGGATTTCCGCCGTGCATTCGAAGCCTTCGCCGCCAAGCAGACCCCGGTATTCGAAGGCGATTGATTGTGAAGCTCCTCCCTTCCGGCCACGGCGACACATTCGCGCGCGACAATCTGCCGCCATTCGATCAATGGCCCGAACTGCTGATGGGGGGCTTCGACTATCCCGAGCGGCTCAACGCCGGGGTTGAATTGTGCGATCGGCTGGTGGAGCAGGGTCATGGAGATCGGATCGCGCTGATCGGCAATGGCCGGGCACGGACTTACAAGGAGCTGGCCGACTGGTCGAACCGCATCGCGCACACGCTGGTAGAGGATTACGGCGTGGTGGCAGGCAACCGTGTGCTTATCCGGGGTCCCAATAATCCGGCGCTCGTGGCCTGCTGGCTCGCGGCAACCAAGGCCGGAGCAGTGGCAGTCAATACCATGCCGATGCTGCGTGCGGGCGAGCTTTGCAAGATCGTCGACAAGGCTGAGATAAGCCTCGCCTTGTGCGACACGCGCAGTCTCGATGAAATGGTCGCCTGCGCCAAGAATTCGCGTTTCCTCCAAAAGGTCGTCGGGTTCGATGGCACGGCCAACCACGATGCCGAGCTTGACCGGATTGCCTTGTCGAAACCTGTGCAGTTCGAGGCTGCTGACACGTCGCAGGACGATGTCGCGCTGCTCGGCTTTACCTCGGGCACAACGGGAGAGCCGAAGGCGACGATGCATTTCCATCGTGACCTGCTGATCATCGCCGATGGCTATGCGAAGGATGTGCTCGGCGTGACGCCCAACGACATTTTCGTTGGCTCGCCTCCGCTTGCCTTTACCTTTGGACTCGGCGGGTTGGCGATTTTCCCATTGCGCTTCGGCGCAGCGGCGGCGCTCCTCGAACAGGCGAGTCCCGCCAACATGGTCGAACTGATAGAAAAGCACCGCGCCACTATCAGTTTTACCGCGCCGACCGCATACCGGGCCATGCTCGCTGCAATGGACGATGGGGCCGATCTGTCCTCGCTCAGGCTCGCCGTGTCGGCGGGCGAGACGCTACCTGCGCCGGTCTACGAGGAATGGGAGCGCAAGACCGGCAAACCGATCCTCGACGGGATCGGCTCGACCGAATTGCTGCATATTTTCATTACCAATCGTCCCGACGATCGCGCGCCGGCTTGCACCGGACGGCCAGTACCAGGCTATCTGGCGCGTATCGTGAACGACGATATGCAGGACGTGCCCCTGGGCGAAATCGGGCATCTCGCAGTTCGCGGCCCAACCGGGTGCCGCTATCTCGCCGATCCGCGCCAGCACGATTATGTGCGCGATGGCTGGAATCTCACCGGGGACAGCTTTCGGCAGGGCGAAGATGGACGTTTCCACTTCGCCGCTCGCTCGGACGACATGATCATCTCTGCAGGCTACAACATTGCCGGGCCCGAAGTTGAGGCCGCGCTGCTGGCGCATCCTGATGTCGCCGAATGCGCGGTGATCGGAGCCGTCGACGAGGAGCGCGGGCAACTGGTCGAAGCGCATGTAGTTCTCGCCGCCGATGTGGCGCGGGACGACACGACCGTCAAACGGTTGCAGGATCACGTAAAGTCCCGCATCGCGCCGTTCAAATATCCGCGCTCGGTGGTGTTTGTGGATGCCTTGCCGAGGACGGCGACTGGCAAGATCCAGCGCTTCCGCCTGCGGGAAGGTTGATAGGAAAGAGACCATGCACCAAACGATTCACCCTGCAGGCTGGGCGCCGGCGATCGGCTATGCCAACGGCGTGGCGGCATCCGGGCGCACGCTCTATCTTGGCGGCCAGATAGGATGGAACGCAAAGCAACAATTCGAAAGCGACGATCTTGTCGATCAGGTTAAGCAGACGCTGGAAAACATTGTCGCGGTAGTCGAGGAAGCGGGCGGAAAGCCCGAACACATCGTCTCGATGACCTGGTACATGACCGATCTCGAAGATTACGTCGCGCACCTGAAAGATGTCGGTCGCGCCTATCGTGCCGTTATCGGCAAGCATTTTCCGGCCATGGCGGTGGTCGAAGTGACGCGTCTGGTGGAACGGCAGGCCAAGGTGGAAATCCAGGCTATTGCGGTTTTACCCGCCTAGGCGAGCTTGGTACGACCCAAGTCCGCCCCATCCGACCCAACGTCATCACTCCGTTGACGCGACCTGATATTCAATTCCCTGTTGATAGAGCCAGGCTTCTGTCATTTCGCATCGAAGCGCTTTTCGCACCTGAACCTTTCCCATGCATCTCATCCTGTAGGACTTACCGCATGATCCACCTATACGGCATTCCCAATTGCGACACGGTCAAGAAGGCTCGCAAGTGGCTTGACGCAAACGGTGTCGAATACGGTTTCCATGACTACAAGAAGGAAGGCGCCGAGCGCGAGAAGCTCGATCGCTGGGCCGACAGCGTCGGCTGGGAAGTGCTGCTCAATCGCCGTGGCACGACGTTCCGCAAGCTGGAAGAGAGCGACAAGGCCGATATCGACCGCGACAAGGCGATCTCGCTGATGGTCGCGCATCCGAGCATGATCAAGCGGCCGGTCGCCATGCATGAGGATGGCCAGCGGATCCTGGTTGGTTTCGACGAAAGCGAGTGGGAAAACGCCTGGGGCTGAGGCGGCGCAGGGCCGGTCAGGCGCGGTGTGCAGTCAAGATGTAGTTGAGCGAAAGGTCATCGCTCAGGTGCAGGCCCTTGAACGGCGAATAGGCAATCCCGCGCGTTTCCGTCACGCCGAGCCCATGATTACTCAATAAGGCGGTCAGATCCGTTGGTGTGATGAAGTCGTCCCAGTGATGCGTTCCCTTGGGCACCATGCCGATGGTCTCCGCAGCCTCGACCAGCAGCAGCCGCGATTGCGGCGTGCGATTAGGGGTCGAGAGGATCATTAGTCCGCCTGGCGCCAGCTGCTCGGCAAGCGAGCCGATAAAGGCCGGTTTGTCGGCAACGTGCTCGACCACTTCAAGACATGTAACGAGATCGAACTGCCCGAGGTTGAGCTGCGCCAACTCGCCGTGGCGGTAGTCGATCTGCAGCCCGCTGCGCTCTGCATGGGCCTTGGCAGCGGCGATATTCTCGGCCGCAGCGTCGACCCCGGTTACTTGCGCCCCCAGCCGCGCCAAGGGTTCGCACAAGAGCCCGGCGCCGCAGCCGACGTCCAGCGCCCTCTTGCCGGCGAGTGGTGCGATTGCCTCAACATCGCCGGCCCAATGGGTGTCGACGGCTGCGCGGATAAAGGCCAGCCGCACCGGATTGAGCCGATGCAGCATGGCGCTGGAGCCAGCCGGGTCCCACCAATCGGCTGCCAATGCGCCGAAATGCGCGGCTTCCTCGGGCCGGATGGTATGGACTTCACGCAATTACATCGCTCCCTTGACGGCGCGTTCGCTCACGCTGTCGAACAACTTGTCGCCCCAACCTTTGGCCTCGCCGCCGAACAGCCAGTCGGGTGGTGTGATCTCCGGACCTTCGCCGGGCGGCAGGGGCGGGGTGAAATAGCCCAACGCATAGCTGCCCATGGCGTATCCCAGCAGCGCCTGCAATTCCGGCGCAAAATCCCGTGCGATTTCCGGCGGACAGGAAAGGTACTGGTTCTCTTCCTGCCGCAACCAGCCGAGACAATAGGTGATGTTGAGGCCCATGCGGTCGGCATCGCTGTCGTTGCGCCCGCCCGAATGGATCACAGAGCCCGAATAGACCAGCACTGAGCCGGCCTCCATCTCGGCATAGGCGATCTCGTCAACGTCGGCCTGACGGTCGGACTCCCAGTGGTTGGACCCCGGCACCACCCTGGTCGCGCCGTTCTCTCGCGTGAAGTCGGTCACCGCCCAGATGGTGTTCAATTGCGGCTCGAGCGCTGCCGGCAGATAGCCGCCCCAGGCCAGCCGGTCGCGATGGAGCGGCTGGGCGCCCTGTTGCGGAAAGATCCGAATGAGCTGGGTCAGGTGCAGCTGGTAGGCATCACAGAACGGCTTGAGGAAATCCTCGCAGGCAAGGATCAGGCGGTCGTCCATAACCAGCTCGCGACAGGTCTGCGAGCGGGCCACCAATGCACCGGTGCGGGTGGTCCGGCGGCCCGTGAAGTCGTCCCTGCCCATGTCGGTCGCTTCGACATAGGGCATAATCTCGTCTTTGAGGTGGGACAGTTGGCCCGCGGCCATCGCCGCATCGATGATGCAGGCGCCGTCAGTTCGCAGAGCCTCGGCAATGGCCTCCCCTGATACACCGGCGGGGAAATGGACAAGGTGTGGCATGGCTGTATCTCCAGATAGCCAATCAACGCTATTGCCGCTTAAACCGCAAGCTTGCTTGTCATCTGCGCGCTGCGTCCCTACTTCCCGGCGCTCTTGCTGGTTGAGCCTGGGAGCGTGGCTTTTGGCCCGTATCGTGATGAAATTCGGCGGCACCTCGATGGCGGGGACCGAGCGGATTCGCCGCGTCGCCAATCTGGTGCGCCGGCAGGCCGCCAATGGCGACGAGGTTGCGGTGGTCGTCAGCGCGATGGCGGGCGAGACCGATCGGCTGGTCAATTTCTGCCGCGAAGCCAACGCGCTTTACGATCCGGCGGAATATGACGTGGTTGTGGCGAGCGGAGAACAGGTCACCGCGGGACTGCTGGCCCTGACCCTGCAATCGCTCGGCTGCAAGGCGCGCAGCTGGCTGGGCTGGCAATTGCCGGTCCACACCGTATCCGCCCACGCCAAGGCGCGCATCGAGGATATCGAAAACGATGCATTGCTTGAAAGCCTGAAGAGCGGCACGATCGCCGTCATTCCCGGTTTCCAGGGTGTGTCGAGTGAAGGCCGGATCAGCACTTTGGGTCGAGGCGGATCGGATACATCGGCAGTGGCCGTGGCGGCCGCGATCGATGCCGACCGGTGCGATATCTATACCGATGTCGACGGGGTCTACACCACCGATCCGCGCATCGTTGCGCGCGCACGCAAGCAGAAGGCAGTGACTTACGAGGAAATGCTCGAGCTCGCTTCGGTCGGCGCCAAGGTCTTGCAGACCCGATCAGTCGGCCTCGCGATGAAAGAGGGCGTGCGGGTGCAGGTCCTTTCCAGCTTCGTCGACGACGATGCCACGCCCGCAGACGACCTCCCGGGCACGATGATCGTGTCGGAAGAGGAAATGGAACGCATTCTCGAGGAGAGCGACATGGAACGCCAGCTTGTCACCGGTATCGCGCATGACAAGAACGAGGCCAAGGTCATCCTGACCCGCGTGCCCGACAAGCCCGGCGCAGTGGCGCATATCTTCGAGCCGCTGGCCGAAGCCAGCATCAATGTCGACATGATCATCCAGAACGTCGGCCGCGACAAGGGTGAGACCGACGTCACCTTCACCGTGCCTCAGGCGGACCTCGCCCGTGCCCAGGCATTGCTCGACGACAAACGCGACGAGATCGGCTTCAACCGTATCATCACCGACAGCCATATCTCCAAGATCAGCGTCGTCGGCGTAGGCATGAAAAGCCATGCCGGTGTGGCCAGCACCATGTTTCGGGCACTTTCCGAACGCGGGATCAACATTCAGGCCATTTCGACCTCAGAAATCAAGGTCAGCGTGATGATCGACGAAGATGAAACCGAGCTGGCCGTGCGCGTGCTGCACACCGCCTATGGGCTCGATGCGGAGGATTGAGCCCCCCGAACTGCTTGCCCACGCTGCCAAGCCCGCCTAATCGCGCGGCATGACCACTTATTCCAAGACTTCTTCGTTGATGCGGCGCGGCTGCGAGTTTCTCGGCACCGAATATGCAATTCTGTGCGGCGCGATGAGCTGGGTGTCGGAGCGCAACCTTGTCTCCGCCATTTCCAATGCCGGCGGGTTCGGCGTGATTGCCTGCGGCGCGATGACGCCCGATCTGCTCGACAAGGAAATCGCGGCGACGAAGACGCTCACCGACAAGCCGTTCGGCGTCAACCTGATAACCATGCACCCGGACCTGTTCGACCTGATCGCGATCTGCGCGAAGCATGAAGTCGGCCATGTCGTTCTGGCTGGCGGAATTCCTCCCAAGGGCAGCGTCGAGGCGATCAAGGCTTTCGGTGCCAAGGTCATTGTGTTTGCCCCGACGCTGGCGCTGGCGAAAAAGCTGTTGCGCTCGGGCGGCGATGCATTGGTGATCGAAGGAATGGAAGCAGGCGGACATATCGGTCCTGTCTCGACCAGCGTGTTGGCACAGGAGTTCCTGCCCGCACTGAGTGGAGACCACCTCGTATTCGTCGCCGGCGGAATCGGTCGCGGCGAAGCCATGGCCGGGTATCTCGAAATGGGCGCGGTGGGGGTCCAGCTCGGCACACGGTTCGCCTGTGCGCTGGAAAGCATTGCCCACCCTTCCTTCAAGAAGGCATTTTTCCAGGCCAAGGCGCGCGATGCCATCGCCAGCGTCCAGGTCGATCCACGCCTGCCGGTCATCCCGGTGCGTGCGCTGAAGAACAAGGGTACCGAGGAATTCACCGCCAAGCAACGCGAAGTCGCCGCAGTCCTCGACCGTGAGGAGATCGCGATGCCTGAGGCGCAGTTGCAGATCGAGCATTACTGGGCTGGCGCGCTGCGCCGCGCAGTGATTGAC
>JABDNH010000009.1 GCA_013001055.1 Sphingomonas sp.
TGAAATCGGGAATTTCGGCGCCGAAGCTTTCGCCGTCGCGCGGCGTGCCGAGTGCTTGCCTGCGGCCGAGATTTTCGCGGATCGCGACATATTCCATCTCGGGCGTGATGATGCCTTTGCGGGCGTAGTGCATCTGGGTGACGTTGTGGCCGGGCTTGGCTTTCAAGACCTGGCGGCGCACGTTGGGGAAGGGCTGGACGCCGCCACTGCGGTCGGGGCCGAGTTGGCCATTGTCGACCGCCTTGACTTCGCGCTGGGACTTCTCCTCGACGTCGCCGCGGCCGCGGATCCAGTCGCGGCGCAGTTCGGGCAGGCCGGCGTCGATGTCGATCTTGGCGTCGGGATCGGTGTAGGGGCCCGAAGGATCGTAGACGGGAACGGGGGCTTCACCGCCCTCGAGATGCACTTCGCGCATGGCAACGCGAATGCCGCCCTTGCCTTCCACGTAAATCTTCTTCGAGCCGCGGATCGGGCCGGTGGTGATGGAAGGTTGCGAAATTTTAGGGTCGGCGTCTGCCATGGTGAAGTTCCTTTTACGCGAGGAGAATGGGGTAGGCCGCGGCAAAGGCGCCGGCAGCAATGATGAGGGTGAGGATGGCCCAGAGGCGGTTATTGCCGCCAAGCATCCTGTCGGACAGGCGCAGGATGAGGTCGGGCGCTGCGATGAAGATCGCGCCTTCGAGCATCAGTCCCCATCCCAGAACAGCGGTGAGAATATCGCGCCAGTCGCCGCCGCCTTGATGCGTCGCAGTGATGGCGACACCGACCCACAAGAGGACGAGACCGGTGACATAAGCGAGGGCAAGATTGCCGCGCAGCCCGTCGATCATCGTGTTCCATGCGCCGGGGCGGCGCAATTCGAGGCTCGCGGCGCAGAGCGAATAAAGGCCAACGGCAAAGAGCACCCAGCCGGCATACTCGGTCGCGTCGGTGGCAGGCATGTGTTGCGCTCCTTTCTCGGTCCGAGAGGGCGCGGGGACAGGCGGGCGCTACCCGTCGTCATTCCGCTCCCTACGGCCTTGCGGCATCAGGTTCGACGGGTCGGTGGACTTCAACCACCCTCTCAGGCTCATGCCTCCCCGGGGATGAGTCGCTTGGTAGGCCAGCGTGGCCCGTTTGGGAAGGGTTCAGGTGGGAGCGGCATTGTGTCTGCGCGACAAGGCCCTAGGGTGGGCCGCCAATTTCCAGACCCGGAGCCACGATGACCGAAAATCCGATACCGCCGTACGAGCATGAACGCGCAAAGAAGAACGCCTTTTCGCGCTTTCTCGACGGGGTGGAATGGCTGGGCAATCTGCTACCACACCCGGTCACGCTGTTCGCATTGCTGGCGCTGGGCATCGTGCTGCTGTCGGGGCTGTTCGCCTGGTTGGGCGTTGCGGTGGTCGATCCACGGCCGGCGGGCGCCAATGGCGTCGCCGCCGATGGCATGATTCGCGCCGTCAGCCTGATGGACGGCGACGGGGTGCGCCGCATCTTTACCGGCATGGTCGACAACTTTACCGGGTTTGCGCCCTTGGGCGTCGTGCTTGTGGCCATGCTGGGCGTTGGGGTGGCCGAACATTCGGGCATGCTGAGCGCGGCGGTGCGCAGCCTTGTCCTGGGTGCACCGCCCAAGTTGGTAACGGTCGCGATCGTCTTCGCCGGCATTATTTCGAACACCGCGAGCGAGGTCGGCTATGTCGTGCTGATCCCGCTGGGCGGGGCGATCTATTATGCGCTGGGGCGGCATCCGCTGGCTGGGATGGCGGCAGCCTTTGCCGGCGTCTCGGGCGGCTATTCGGCAAACCTGCTGATCGGCACCGTCGATCCGCTGCTGGCGGGCATTACCGAGGAAGCCGCGCAGCTGATCGCCCCCCAATATACCGTCCTGGCGACGGCGAACTGGTATTTCATGTTCGTCTCCACCTTCCTCATCACCGCGATCGGTAGCTGGGTGTCGCTGAAGATCGTCGAGCCGCAATTGGGTAGCTACGACAAGTCGAATTCAGACGGTACGATCCTCGACGATCACAACATGGAGCCGCTGACTGACAAGGAACGCAAGGGCCTCAAATGGGCGGGCATTGCTTTTGTTGGTGTGCTTGGCCTGATGGCACTTACACTGGTTCCCGAATGGGGCATCCTGCGCAATCCCGAAGACGGCGATCGCATGGATTCCCCCTTCTTCGACGGCTTCGTGATGTGGATCTTCATTTTCTTCATCGCCATCGGCTACGCCTATGGGCGCGCGGCGGGGACGATGAAAACCGATCGCGACATCATCGATGCGATGGCCAAGGCGCTGAGTTCGCTTGGCCTTTATATCGTTCTGGTCTTTTTTGCCGCGCAGTTCGTGGCCTTTTTCGGCTGGACCAATCTTGGCGCGATCACTGCGGTGACGGGTGCGCAATTCCTGGTCGATACGGGGATGACGGGGCCGACGGTCTTCTTTGCATTCATCTTGATCTGCGCGATCATCAACCTGTCGCTCGGTTCGGCCAGCGCGCAGTGGGCAGTGACCGCGCCGATCTTCGTGCCGATGCTGATGTTGATCGGCTATGCGCCCGAAGCGATCCAGGCGGCCTATCGGATCGGCGACAGCACGACCAATATCATCACCCCGATGATGAGTTATTTTGGCCTGATCCTGGCGTGGGCGACGCGCTATCAGAAAGACCTGGGCGTGGGTACGCTGATCGCAATGATGCTGCCCTACACGCTATTCTTCCTCACCTTCTGGTCGGTCTTCTTTTACCTGTGGACCTTCGTCTTCGGCCTGCCCGTTGGGCCGGGGTCGCCGACCTTCTATACGCCGTAGGATGGGCGGGCCGCCGCAAGCCGAGGTGCAGGTGCACCGGATCGGGAACGAGGGCGAACCCCTTGTCATCATCGACCATTTCAGCGGCCAGGTGGATCGCCTGCGTGCGATGGGCGCGGCGGCGCAATATGACGAAGGCGGCGCGGCTTATCCCGGCGTTCGTGCGCCCGCCGACGCGTCCTACCTCGATATCAGGCGCGAACTGATGATGAAGCTGGTGCAAGACGTGTTCGGGGTGCGTCAATCGATCGGCTGCCAGGTCAGCGCGTTTTCGCTGGTGACCGTGGCCGAAGCGGAGCTGTCGCCGGTGCAGCGCATCCCGCATTATGATGCGCCCGATCCCGGCGTGATTGCGGTGATGCATTATCTTGATGGGCCCGAGAGCGGCGGCACGGCATTTTATCGCCACAAGGCAACCGGTTTCGAGGCGATCACACCGGAACGCGAAGATGCTTACGAGCAGGCGGTAGCGCGCGAAATGTCGGAAAAGGGCGAGCCGCTTGCACACTATCATTATGGCGATAGCGATCGTTACGAAATGATCGCGGCGGTCGAAGCGCGGCCCGATCGCATGGCGCTTTATCGCGGCAGGCTATTGCATTCCGGGATCATCCCCGATGCGTCAAAACTGTCCAGCGATCCCAGCCAAGGACGATTGACCGTCAACATGTTCCTGCGCGGAAGCTAGCGGCCCGGCGTCGGGTCAGCCTGCTGCTGCTGCGCGGTGCCGGCCTGGATTTCCATCGGTGTAACGATCCCGTCGAGATCGGTATCGAGCGCATCGAACTGGTTGAGCATCACGCGGCGATGTTCGAGCAGGGTGACCTGCCCGTCCTGGTTGAGATCGACGCGCTGCATGTAGCTCGCCGGGCTAACCGGCTGCGAGGAGGCGACAAGCTGGGCGAACTCATCGGGGCTGACCATGCCGTCGCGATTGGTGTCTAGCTGGGCGAAGAGCTGTCGGTTGGCGGCCATCGCCTGGGTGCGCTCGTCCTGCGTCAGCTTGGCGCTGATTTCCTGCGGCGTAACCCAGCCATTGCCGTCCGCGTCCATCGCGGCAAATTCGTTGTCCATGATGGCCAGATAGTCGGCGCGGGCCACCGGTTCGGCGACGGACTGGAGTGAAAGAAGCAAGGTAAGACTGATCATGGACGCGATTCCCGTAACTTAGGTCGGTGCAACTTGGCGCAAGCCTGCCGCGTTGTCGAGTTGCCAAGCTGCGCTCCATCAGTAGGGTGCGCGCAGATATTCCTAGCGATTCCTTTCAGGAGAAATTGATGAAAGCCGTGTTTTCCCTGTCCGTAGCTGCCGCCGCGATGGTGGCCTCGAGCCCCGCCTTGGCCCGTCCGATGACGCCCGAAGACGTGATGAAGGTCAAAAGCGTCGGTGCGATTGCCGTCTCGCCCGATGGCAGCCGCGTCGCCTACCAGGTTGGTGGACGCCCCGACATTATCGGCGGCGAGGAAAATGGCGGATATGAGAGCCAGCTGTTCATCGCCGCGGGCCCCAATGCGGCCGCGGCCTACCTGCCCGAAGGCATGAGCGTTACGGACATCCAGTTTTCGCCCAACGGCCAGTGGGTGAGCTTCCTGCACAAGAGCGAAGATGACGATGAACGCAGCGTCTATGCGGTGCCGGTCTATGGTGGTGCGTACCAGAAAATCGCCGAAGCCCCCGATGCCGCCGTATTGAGCCATGCATGGTCGCCCGATGGCAGCACGGTCTACATGCTGGCCGACGCCGCCAAGGACGAGGACCGCGAGGCCGAAGCCAAGAAAGGCTTTAACAGCCGCGTCTATGAAGAAGAAGCCAAGCTGCGCCGCATGTTCTCCTCGCGGCTGGGCGAACTCGGCGCCGGTGTCGAGGCCAGCGAAATTGCGATCCCTGGCTACGTCACCGAGTTCAAGGTTTCACCCGACGGCAGCTTTGCCATCGTCGGTTCGCAGCCGACCCCGCAGATCGACGACACCTATACCTCCAAGCGCTTCCACATCATCGATCTCGCCAATGCAAATCTGCGCGCCGTGGTGGAAACGCCGGGCAAGGTCGGCGATGCGGAGATCAGCGAAGATGGGCGCACCATGAGCCTGATCGCCGGCGTCGACATGAACGATCCGGCCGACACGACGCTGCACCTGGTCGATACGACCACGGGTACCTTCCGCGCGCTCAACGCGGGTGCGGCCGAAGCTGCGGTCGATGCCGAATGGCTCGAAAACGGGCAGCTTGCCGCCGTCATCCATGTCGGGGCGCAAAGCCTGCTACGCATGTATAATGCCGATGGATCGGTTGCCGGCGAAATGGATCCCGGCGCGCTGATCCTGACCGGGATCGAAGCCGATGGCGGCACGCTGGTTGCGCGCGCGGATGCGCCGACGCATCCCACCGAACTGTTTCAGGTCGGCGAGGGCGGCAGCTTCACCCGCTGGACGAACAGCAACCCGTGGCTCAGCGAGATCACGTTCGGCGAACAGCGCACGGTGCGCTTCAACGCGCGTGACGGACAGGAAGTCGAACTCGTGCTGGTCGAGCCGGTCGGCGGCATTCCGACGGGCGGCGCGCCGCTGATCCTCGATGTGCATGGCGGCCCCGAGGCGCATGACAGCAACGGCTGGACCACCAATTATGGTGGCCCGGGCCAGGTCGCCGCGGGCAAGGGCTATGCGGTAGCGCAGGTCAATTATCGTGGCTCGACCGGATACGGCACGGACTTTTCCAAGCAGCACCAGGGCAACTATACCGATCCGGAATTTGCCGATCTCGTCGATGCCAAGAATGCGCTCGTCGAGATGGGCATCGCCGATGGAGATCGCACCGGGATCACCGGCGGTAGCTATGGCGGCTACGCTTCGGCCTGGGGCGCGACATATTATTCGGATGAATTTGCCGCGGCAGTAATGTTCGTCGGGATCTCCAACCAGATCTCGAAGTTCGGCACGACCGACATCCCCTATGAGATGTACAACGTCCACTCGCGTGCGTGGCCGTGGGACAATTGGCAGAAAATGCTCGAAGTCTCGCCCATCTACCATGTCGACAAGGCCAACACGCCGATCCTGATCATGCATGGAGAAGACGATACGCGGGTCGATCCCGGCCAGAGCTTCGAGCTGTATCGAAGCCTCAAGGTGCGCAAGCCCGATGTGCCGACGCGCATGGTGCTGTTTCCGGGCGAAGGCCACGGCAATGGCCAGGCGGCAGCGCAGTATGACTATATGCTGCGGATGATGCGCTGGTTCGATACCTACCTGATGACGGGCGATCGCGATGCACCGCTGCCCGACACGCGGCCGGTGCTCAACCTGGCGAGCGACGACGAGTAGGTTTGGCCGAACGTGAGATTAAGGGTGCTCCCGCGGGGGCGCCCTTTTTCATTCGGCGGCCTGCTCGGCCTCTTGGTCGCCGCGATGGTCGGGCATTGTCGCTACCAGCATGATCAGCTCACCGCGCGTCATCAGGCCATCGTCGTTCCGGTCGTGCGCGAACATCTTGTCGATACCTTCGGCCAATTCGGCCTGGCTGACCGAGCCGCCGCCGCGACGCTTGCTTTCCTCGTTCGTTGCATTGGCCATCGCAAGCGCTTCGCTGCGATCGAGCTTGCCGTCATCATTGCTGTCGAAATGATGTAAAAGGCCATCGGCGATGGCAATCTGGTGCGGTTCAGCGGTCGGCGTGATGGTAATCTTCGGGGGCTCTTGCGCGGCCAGTGCCAGCGCAGTCATCGTCAACAGCATCTCGGGTATTCCTCTTCAACGCAACAATTCGGCGCGACCACTATAGGCAGCAGTGCGCGATATTAGAAGGTGTACCCTATCCCGGCAGCGAGGAAGAACTGGTTTGGATTGCCGCGATCGGCGACCAGCGGGCTGTCGGCGAAGTCGCCTTGCAGGCGCGTATAGATGACGGTGCCGAAGATCGACCAGCCCTGGCGCAGATCGTCTTCAAGGCTTTGCCCTACAAGCAGACTGGCAGACCAGCTCTTGAAGCCGCCGTCGGGATCATATTCGCCCAGTTCGGGGACGAGCAACGCTTCGGCGGGGGTGATGCCGAAATAGGTGTCGGCGAAATCGCCGCCGACAAATTCGGCACTTAATCCTGCACTCACGAAGGTGGTGAAGGACAAAGGGGTTGAAAAATCGACCGCGGGGGAAATGATGAGATCGTCATGCGAGCCATTGATGTCGTGATAGGCATCGAGGCGGAAGCTCAAGCTGTCGAACGGGTTGGTGAGCTGTTTGACGGTGAGGCCGATGAAGCCGCCGACTTCGATTGCGGTTTCGCGTTCGGGCAGGCGATCGACGATTTCATCTTCGACATCGCCCGTTCGGTTGAGCCGCAGGCCGACGATCGGGCCGACATTCAACGATAGGTTGTCGCCGATTTCGGGTCCGACATCGGCATAAAGGCGCAAGCCTCGATTGACGATGCTGACGCCGTCAAACGAAGCGCGGATGATCCCGCCCGGAATGAGACGATAATCGTCCGAGCCTGAATAGTCGGGGCCATAGGCGCCGCCGAGTCCGACCGTGATCATGTCACCTGGCGGACCATCGGCAACACCCGGCGGCGGTCCTGCGGGAATGTCAGGATCCTGCGCGAATGCGGGGGCGGCGCCCAGGCAGGCGGTCACAGCGAGAAACGGCAATACGTGCATCGGATGATCCTTCAGTCGAAAAGGATAGCGCGCCAGTTGGCCTGCGGTTCCCGCGTTAGAGGCCGCGCTTGCCGAAACCGCCGACGCGGCGCCCGAAGACGGGGCGTGCGGGTGCGACTTCGGGGGCAGGAACTGGCGCTGGTTTGACGCCGCCAGCACCGAGCGGTGCATCGCCGCGCGGCGGATCGTGGCGCGGGCGCCAGCGCCCGTCGGGGCCGCGGATTTCAAAGCGCAATACGGGGACGGGTTCATCGCGGCCATGCGCATCGCTCATCGCGTGCCACGCGCGCGCCAGCGGATCGCCGACGTCATCGCCGATCGTATCGCCGTCGCCCATGACGGGTCCGTTGATCAGGAGGTAGCGCTCGATATTGTTCAATTGCTCGCCGACATGTTCGAGGCTGCCCGGCGCATCGAGGACTTCGACTTCGCGCCCGATGAAGGGCAGCATTCCTGCCGAAGAGAGCGAGACCTGGCCTGCGGCCGTTTCGGGGAAAGCGTGCCAGATGAAGGTCTTGATCGAGACTTCGCCCTGCGCGAGCGCGCCGACCAATTCGTCGAGGTAATTGCCGGTGAAGCAGCTTTGGGTTGCGGCGTTATAGGCGCCCACTGCGTACGCATTCTGGGCGTGCTGCGGGCGCGCGGCGACGGCAAAGGCGCACATCATTGCCTTGGCGGTTTCGCGCACGTCGTGCCAGCTGGCGACCGTGCAATCGAGATCGGGGGTGATGGCAAGGTAGGAGCGGTGGCCGCGCAATTGCGCCATGGGCGCACCCGGGGTCGCGCCAAACGAGCGATCGAGCGCAAGTTCCATCATCCACGCTGGCAGCGCTTCTTCGTGATGGCATAGGCGGATGGTGCCGCCGCGGCCTGACAATTCGATGTCCTCGCCCGCGGCGACCGACCAGCCGCCTTCGGGATCGAACGCGCCGAGCACCTCACCGAGCTGGTCGTGATCGAGCGGGGCGTAGGTGTCGAACAGCAAAGCGAGCGTTGGCAGCCGCTGCGCGCTGACTTGCTCGTCATGAAAGGCGGGTAGCGTTCCGAAATTGACGAGATCGGCCATGTCGCCTTGCTGGCTTAGCGTTTGCGCCATGGTTTTCTCGGTCGATGCCATCACCAACGTGTCGAAGCCGAGGATGGCACTACGTTCGCGCGGGCGCCGGTCGGCGTAAGGGAGGCCAGCAATCTTGGAGGCGATGCCGTTGCCGGGCGATGCGGCGCGCCCTGCTTCCCGGATGGGTTCCGGGGCGGCGGGTCTTGCCGGCGCTGCAGCCCGCGCGCTGGTCATCCCGGCGATCATGTCGGCGATTCGTTCGCCGCCGATCACGAGCTCGGTAAGCCGGACCGTGTCTTCGAGGCCGATCCATTTGTCGGTGTCGTCGAAACGCAGCTGGACGCCTTCCTTGTCGATAAAGGTCATGGTCGAAGAGATGACTGCGCCAATGCGCTCGGCCAGCGTGTCATTGTCGGTGGTCGGACGTTTGACGCGCACACGCATGGGCCATTCGCCGCCGGGTGCGGGGGGCAGGCATTTGGCGGGACGATGATCGAGATCGATCTCCACGAAGACCGCGTCATTGTTGCCGCGCCCGGCCACCAATATGGGGCGACCATATTCAAATGCGCATTCGGGGGTGCCGTCATCATCCTCGCCGCAGATCCAGCTGTAGAGCGGAACGTGCTGTTCGAGCAGCGTTCGGATCGGGCCGGCCGGAAACTTCTTAGGCCTGGAATAGAGGATGGTGAACATGAAAAACCCCGCAACGCTATCACGAGTATCGGGGTTAAACCGTAGCGGTAAAAAAATACTTAGCTGCGGCGCCTAGTCGCCCTCGCCGGGCACCGGGCTGAAATACTTGTCGAACTTGCCTTCTTCGCCCTTATGCTCGTCGGCGTCTTCGGGGCTGTCTTTCTTGACCGTGATGTTGGGCCACTCTTCGGAGAATTTGGCGTTCAGCTCGACCCACTTTTCGGTGTCGCCTTCAGTGTCGGGAAGAATAGCTTCGGCCGGGCACTCAGGTTCGCACACGCCGCAGTCGATGCATTCGTTGGGATTGATGACGAGCATGTTCTCGCCCTCATAGAAACAGTCGACGGGGCAAACTTCCACACAGTCCATATATTTGCAGCGGATGCAGGCGTCGGTGACGACGTAAGTCATGAATTAAGCTCCTTGGTTTGAGCTTGGCTAGAAAGCGCAGGCCCGAGCGTCAACGGTCTATGGCTTGATGCGAGTCGTTATCATTTCACGGGTTCGTAACAGGCGCGTGTCTCTGCAGCCGGGCCGCGGCGTTCCGGGAGCGTGAGAACCCGTACGACCGCGATGCCCGAGGGCAATGGCAGCGTCAGCACCTGGCCTGCGTCGATTTTCGTATCAGGCTTGATGCAGCGTGTGCCGTCGACGCGGATGAGGCCATCGGCGATGAGTTTTTGCGCACGACCGCGCGTCTTCACGAAGCGTAGTCGGCAGAGCAGCGTGTCGAGCCTGAGCGCTATTTCTTCAGATCCTTAAAGGCATCGGCAAAGGCGTTGGCGGGGCGGTGCCCCTTGTGCTGGTGGCGATGCTTGTGGTGCGGCTTCTTCGTCTTGCGATGTTGGCGCGGGCCGCGCCATTTCCAGCGTTCTCCCTTGGGCACGAAGCCGATTTCATCCATCAGCTTTGCAACCGCCTGATCATCGAGGCCGAGGCTGGTGGCGAGTTCGGTGTTAAGGGGGTCGCCGCCCTTTTCCTTGGACTCGTAAGCATGAGTCGCGAGGCGATCCGCCATGTCTACGCGCAACCACATTTTCCCGAGGCGGCGGAATGCAAGGCCAGCGCCATGATGGTCGGCGGTATCGTCGAGCGTCGAGGTGCCGGGCGGCGGCAAAGCGGGAAGCTGTCGATCCTCGCGCACGGCAAGGAGTGCGGCGCGCCATTCCTGCGCGGCAGGCTTGAGCAGCGTCGCGATGAATACGTCGAGCGCGCCAAGACGCACACGCAGCTTGTAGAGCGCCGAGCGGTCGGCCTTGTCGAGGTGCGAAATGGCGTTGGCCAGATCGCGGCGCGGCATCAGCCCGCCGGCGTCGGCAAGCATCGCCGCGATGGCGCGCACGTTGGCAGGCGTATCCTTGTCGGCGGCGGCAGCAGCCAGCTGTTTCAACGGCGACAAATGCCGCTCGATCATGGTTTCGACCCACGCTTCGAGGCGGCTGCGCAGCGCGGCGCGGGCAGGCGTCGACAGGCGGTCGAGCGCGCGTGTGGTGCGCACGGCAGGTTCGAGCAGCGACCGGCCGGGCGACAGCTTGGCAAGGAAATGCCCTTCCCACGCAATGCCGACGCGGCCCGCATCTTCGGCCAGGGTGAAGGCCGTATCGGGCGCATCGACCAGGGTCTGCGCGCGGCGCGAAAGCTCCTTGCCGAGGCGACGTTCGGCGGCGGCCAGCAGCAGGCGCTTGTCGGCATGCTTGGCGGTCGGGTCGACCTTGAATTCAAAGCCCTCCAGATGGCCGATCGGTTCGGGGCCGACCATGACTTCGCCATTGGCGGCGACGGTGACGGGCAGCGCGTCGGCACCGCTCGATCCGATATCCTTGACCAGCATCGCGGTGCGCCGATCGACGAAGCGCTGGGTGAGCGCGCGGTGCAGCGCGTCGCTCAACCGAGCTTCGACGTCGCAGGTGCGTTCCTGCCACTTGTGCGGATCTGCGAGCCAGTCCGAGCGCTGTGCGATATAGGCCCAGCTGCGAATGCCCGCCAGTCGGTCGGCAAGGACCTCGATATCGCCCTGCACCTGGTCGAGCCGCGTCACTTCCGCGGCGAACCAGTCCTGCGCGATATGGCCGCCTTCGCCGATATAGGTGAACACGCGCTTGACCAGCCGCGCATGATGCTGGGGGCCTACCTTGCGGAAATCGGGGAGGCCGCAGCAGGCCCAAAGCCGTCGTGCAGCTTCACCTTCGGTATGGGCGATCTTGGGGTCTTCGGCGAGCTGTTTGAGCACCGCGAGATCGATCGCCAGCGGGGCCGACCGCAGCACAGGATCCTCGCTTTTTTCTTCGAGGCTGGCAATCAGTGTTTCGACAGTGGTGAAATCGAGATCGCTATTGCGCCAGAACAGACTTTCGAGCGGGCGGAAGCGGTGGGCTTCGATGTTGGCGATTTCCTCGTCCGTCATTTCGGGGCTCCGATCACCCAATGACAATGTGCCAAACGTGCCGTCCTGCTGATGGCGGCCGGCGCGCCCGGCGATCTGCGCCATTTCAGAGATGCGCAGGCGCCGTTCGCGGCGGCCGTCAAATTTCGACAGGCCGGCGAAAGCGACATGCTTCACGTCCATGTTGAGCCCCATGCCGATGGCATCGGTGGCGACGAGATAGTCGACTTCGCCGCGCTGGAAGAGTTCGACCTGCGCGTTGCGGGTGGCGGGGGACAACCCGCCCATGACGACAGCAGCGCCGCCCTTGAAGCGCCGCAACATTTCCGCGAGCGCATAGACCTGCTCGGCGCTGAAGGCGACGATCGCACTGCGCGGCGGTAGGCGCGAAAGCTTGCAGGCGCCGGCATAGGTCAGCGTCGAAAAGCGCGGCCGGCCGACTATCTCGGCGCGGGGCAGCAGCTCACGGATGATCGGCCGCAACGTGTCGGAGCCGAGGATCAGCGTTTCCTCGCGACCCCGGGCGTGGAGCAGACGGTCGGTGAAAACGTGGCCGCGTTCGGGATCGATGCCGAGCTGGGCTTCGTCGATTGCGGCAAAGGCATAGTCGCGCGGCAGGTCGCCCGGGTCGCCGGGCAGCATTTCACCGGTGCCCGAGGGAACGGGCATCGATTCCGCCGTACACAGCACGTAGCGCGCTTGCGGGGGGACGATGCGCTCTTCGCCGGTGACGAGGGCGACCGACTTCTCGCCCTTCAGCGCGACGACGCGGTCATAGACTTCGCGCGCCAACAACCGCAGCGGGAAACCGATGACGCCCGATGAGTGGGCGCACATCCGCTCGATCGCCAAGTGCGTCTTGCCGGTATTGGTGGGCCCCAAGATGGCCCGGACGAGGCCTTCCTCGCTCATACCGCCAACGTGAATCGACGGACCGTTCGATGCAAGAGCTAATCGGCAAGGCGAAGACAATTTGACATAAAGCCTTGTTAACCAAGTCGATGCTAGTGAATGTGGACAAGTTTCTCGCGGGGATGAGCGCGCAGGCATGGACATGATGGCACAAGAGGGTTTCGGGCGATTGCGCAGTTTGCGCAAACGCGCTTTCGTGCCCCCGCCGCCGCTGGCCCTGCCCTATGTCGACGCGCTCGATCAAATGCGCTTTTCCAATGCGTGGTGGCGCGGAATAGCAGCGCTGGCGCTGACCAGCCTTGCCATCATTGTCGCGGGCCCTGCGCGCGGACTGCCGACGGTTGCATCGGCGCTGCCGGTCGATGAAGCGGCCATACAGTATCGCGCCGCAGGCGTGCGCGCGCTCGATGCCGGCGGGCAGACGGGCTTGCGCATGGCCGCGGACGATCGGGTCGAGACGATCGCGGTCGTACCCGAACGGCCCTGGCGGGAGTTGGTCGCGACGCTTGGAGAGGGGGACAGCCTCGAAGCTGGGTTGCGGCGCGCGGGCGTTGCCGAAATCGATGCAGGTGCGGCGGCAGCGGCAGTGCGCGCGGCGGCACCTGGTGACCTTCCGGCGGGAACCAAAGTGAATATCCGGCTGGGGCAGGCAGGCCTCAGCGGCGCGCGGCCGCTCGAAACGCTCAACCTCAAGGCGCGCTTCAATCTGCGTGTCGCGCTCGAGCGCAACGGCGACACCTTCTCGGTCCGCAAGGAGCGGATCGCAGTGGCAAGCGAACCGATGCGCATTGCAGGCGCGGTCGACCAGGGACTTTATTGGTCGCTACGCGCCGCCGGTGCCAGCCCGCGTACGGCGAGCGATTATCTCAAAGCCATCGGCGCGAAGATCGATGTCGGCACCGTGCTGCGCGGCGATCGCTTCGACCTTGTGCTGGAAAGGCGCGTCAGCGATGCCGGCGAAGAATTGCCCGGACCGCTGCTCTTCGCCGGGGTGACCCGGCAGGGCATGGACCCGATGGCGCTCGTCAAATGGCGCGTTGCAGGTGATGACCAATGGATTGACCCGACGGGCAATGCGGTAATCGAGGAGGAGGGTCTGAGCTGGCCCGTCGATGCGCCGATCAGTTCGAATTTCGGCATGCGGGTGCATCCCATCCTGCGCTACAAGCGGCTGCACGGCGGCATCGATTTTCGAACCGGTCACGGCGCCCCGGTCTATGCGGCTGCCGACGGGCGCGTGACGCGTTCGGGCTGGAATGGCGGGGCAGGCAAGCAGGTAAAGCTGGCGCATGCCGAGGGCGTGGGTACGAGCTATTCGCATTTGTCGCGTATCGTGGTGCCAAACGGTGCCAGCGTGAATCGCGGCGACTTGATCGGCTATACCGGTTCGACCGGCCTCTCGACCGGGCCGCATCTTCATTACGAAGTGACGCTAAGCGGGCGCAAAGTAGACCCGCACACGGTAAAGACGGTGCGCCGCCAGCTAATCGATCCGCAGGTGTTGGTGGCAGCGCAGCAACGCTATCGCAGCTTCCAGCAGCTGGCGCCGGTCGCCCGGCCCGCGCCTTTGCCGACAAGCTAGTTTAAAAGGTCGAAAAAGCCCGCGCGCTTCGCTACGCCTGCAGCCGTGGAAATTTACCTCCCCATTGCCGAGCAATCGGTCAATATCATCTTCATCATCGGGCTTGGCGCGCTGGTCGGGGTGTTGTCCGGACTGTTCGGCGTGGGGGGCGGATTTCTGACCACGCCGTTTCTTATCTTCTACGGAATTCCGCCCGCTGTATCGGTCGCCTCGGCAACGACGATGATTACGGGCGCCAGCGTGTCGGGGGTCGCTGCGCACATGCGGCGCGGCGGGGTCGATTTCAAAATGGGGGCAGTGCTGATCGGGGG
>JABDNH010000020.1 GCA_013001055.1 Sphingomonas sp.
CCTCTGAGGTGAACGAGGAGATGCTCATCGAATGCTAATCGAGCATTAGACCCTTGCCAGTATTCGCGTTCCAGTCGTGGAAAGCTAGACGTCCGACTTTTGGCGCATAGCTGCCGAAGCCTGGAACGGCGGAAATGGGGTCGTTAGCGGACGGGCGGCTTTTTGGTGGGAAGCGGACAATCAAATCAATTTTGCACGCCAACAGGGAGCGTGGCGACCTATCGCATATCATTCGATGCCCCAGCCCCTGCGAACCCGCCGCTGCAGAGAGTTAAGGCCCCGATCTGCCTTATCCACTTCAAAGGCTTGCTGAGCTGAGCTAACCCGCCCGCGAGTTAGTCTAAATCCGATACTATTTACGCGTCATTTCCGGTCATAAAAGGTGTGTGGAACCAGAATCCTTTGTGATGCGTAAGTAATGCGCATAACAGGAGGTATAAAAATGACTATACGCAATGATAGTGATAGGGACATTGAAGCTACCGTCGTCAGCGCAACCGAGGCACCTGCGTTGTTGAGCCGAGTTTCTTGGGGAGCGATTTTCGCCGGTACTGTCATCGCGCTTGGAATATTGTTTCTCTTGGGCCTTCTGGGGGCAGCGATCGGCCTTGCCGCCATTGATCCGGGCGCCGAAGATCCGCTGAGCGGGATCGGGATCGGAGCGGCGGTGTGGTGGGCGCTAGCCAGCATCATTGCGCTCGGGATCGGTGGATTCGTTGCCGGCCGCCTCTCAGGAATCCCCGACAACGCCTCGTCCACCGCCCACGGCGCAAGCGTGTGGGGGCTCGTCACCCTGGTGACCCTGTGGCTGGCTACCAGTACTGTCGGCGCGGTCTTAAATACCGCCACGGGTGCGGTAGGTACCGTTATGCAGACCGCCGCGCAGGCTACTGAAGTGCGCGACGTGCCTGCGGATATGATCGAAAGCCAAGCTGAAGAGGCGATCGACGAAGTCCGTCCGATCAACGAACAGCAAGTGCGCGAACGCGCCGAGCGCATCGCTGATCGGTCTGCTGCCAATATCTCGAATTCGGCCTGGTATGCTTTCTTCGCATCCTTCCTTTCGCTGATCGCGGCGATCGTGGCGGCGGGTGCAGGCGCACCCAAGCATGCGATGCTTACGTCGCGCGAGAAAGTCGAACTCAACTAGAGCAGAGGGCGCCTAATCACGCTTGTGGCTGTGGAGAAGTGGGCGCCTAACGCGAAAAGAGTGGGCGGGGATCCTGTGTACAACGCCATTTTGCGGTTTGGCACGGGAGTTGCGCTCGCTTGTTCATGGGTGTGAGAGAGGGTGAGTAACTGAGGAAGTTCGGGATCTTCCTGCTTCTCGTCGCGGTGGCGATGCTAGCGTCAGTACTCGCCTCGCTGGTTCCGAGTGACAAGTGGTTCATTCGGGTCGTCGATCTCGTGCGCGAGCCGATGTCATATGGGGCGGCACTACTGCTCTTTCTCGGGATCTTCGTGAAGTGGCGCTGGCGCTGGGTGACGGTGGCATTGTTCGCTGCGACTATTGCAATCAACGTCGCGCGCATTTGGCCTTATTCGGAATTGGCGGCCACTCAGTTCCAGCTCGCTGACCAGGCTGACTCACGTTGTTTCTCGGCGCTCAGCGCCAACGTGAAAGTGAAAAATCGAGAATTTGACCGGCTGGTGAGCCAAATCCGTCGCTATGATCCCGACCTGTTATTCCTGATGGAGACGGATCGACGGTGGGTCGACGCGCTGGGGCCACTGCTCGACGACTATCCGCATGTTCAAAGTCATCCTCAGGCCCATGCCTTCGGGCTGGTTTTCGCATCGCGTGTTCCAGTTGCCAAGTCGAACATCGTCGAGAATACTTATCGCGACACACCGACCTTATATACCACCTTGCAGGTTGAAGGGGCGCCGGTCGAATTTATCGGATTGCATCCCAAGCCCCCGCTTCCCGGATGGAATAGCTAGCTACGCGACGAAAACATACTGCATGCCGGTGTTCAGACGCCTGACCGCCTCCCCGATGCCATCGTCATGGGGGATTTGAACGATGTCCCTTGGTCGCGGACAACGAGTAAGTTTCGCGAAATGGGCGATTGGCGTGATCCGCGCGTCGGTCGTGCCGGTCACGCTCTTGTAAACGCACCGACTTTGTTAGTGGGGACTCCAATTAGTGGCTCGCTCTTGGCAGGCTTAGTGGGCTTGGCAGCAATTGCGGCCGGGCCTCTGATGTGCGGAAGAAAATGGAACCTGTCATTGATCCAGCCAGTCGCACGGACTTCTCCTTGAATATGGAGAATTCGAAGTTCGGCGATGATGGTTGGCTGCTTCGGTCGGGAATGACCGATTGGGGGTCGTTGGCTCGCGGGCAGATCTAGGGTGATTTTGTGGGGGCCTCAGGCGAGGGCATCCATCATGCCCACACCGCCTAGACCGACGATAGAAGAAGCCGTCCGGCTTGACGCCGAGCAATCACCTTCCCTAAAATTTTGAGAATCGTTAGTATCAGCGTCGGATAAACGCATTTGGGGGAATGCAATGGCGACTGTCGCACAGGGAACCGGATCGATTGGGCCGCCGCGCGAAGGTCTGATCGACCGATGGATTTTCGTGTTCATGGCCGGCCTGTTTTGCGTTACGACGTTGGCCGGCTTCATACCGTCTTCACTTGAAAAGATCGCAGCTGTCGAAGCCGGTCTGAGACCTCCTTTCCCTCCCGTCTTGCACTTGCACGCTGTCCTCATGGGAGCTTGGTTGACGCTGTTACTCACCCAGACGATACTGATGGCGCGCGGATCTCGCACATATCACATGAAACTCGGCCTAGCCTCGCTGGTCCTAGCGCCAGCCATAATCCTTACTGGCTTCGTGCTCGTGCCGACGATTTATGGCGGTGTGCAGGGCGCCGCACGGGCCGCTCCACCCGCCGTTGCGAGCGAATTTCAAGACTTGCTCGTTCTGCTTGGCAACATCGCACTTCTTCAGATCCGTGCGGGCCTACTGTTCGCGATTTTCGTTTTCCTCGCCCTCCGGGCACGCAAAACTGATCCCGGCTTTCACAAAAGGATGATCATTCTCGCAACGGTGATCCCCCTGCCCGCCGCAATTGACCGGATCACCTGGCTGCCGCACAGCTTTCCAAAAGCCCCTTGGTCAGCTGATCTCTACGTCCTGCTCTGGATCGCGCCGTTATTCATCTGGGACTTGCTAAGGAACGGGACGGTGCACCGGGCCTACAAAGTATGGTTCGCCTTTGTCATCCCTGCAGCAATTGTGGTGAATGCGCTCTGGGGATCAGAATGGTGGCAGCAGGTCGTGCCGCGCCTTCTCGGCTGATTTCGAGCAACAACCGCCCGCTCAAGTTCGGTTCGAACGAAAGTATGGTAGCGGAGGAGGGACTTGAACCCCCGACACGCGGATTGCGAACCTTTCGACCCAACGGTATCGGCAACTTTCATCTCGCCTGGCCATTGAGTTCATGAAGGCCGCCTTGGCTGCCATGAACCAACGCTAGGACATCACCATGAACATTCTCATCGCCGGCGCGACTGGCAACACTGGAAAGCGCCTTGCCAACCAGTTTTCCGAAAACGGCCATCACGTGATCGCCATGCACCGTGAAGATTCCGACACAAGCGGGCTTCCGAACGACGCCGAATTGCGCCAGGCCGACCTCACGGACCTGCCGAACAACGTGTGCGACGGCGCCGACGTGGTGGTCTTCGCAGCCGGTTCGGGCGGTGATACTGACGACGAAATGACCGACAAGATCGACCGAAACGGTGCAATCTCGCTGATAGACAAGGCAGTGGCATCGCCGGCGAAACGATTTGTTATGCTTAGTTCGGTCGGCGCGGGTGATCCGGATGCAAACTCCGACCTCACCCACTACCTCAAAGCGAAGCATGATGCGGACGAGTATCTCAAGGCCGCCGGTATAGACCACGCCATTATCCGTCCGGTCGCCCTTACCGACGAGGACGGGACGCGGGACATCCTTCTGGGAGACGAGGTCGACAAAACCGCCAAGGCTCATCGCGGCGATGTCGCGGCGGTCCTGGCACGCGCCGCGACACAGGACGAACTGCTTGGCCGCACAGTCCTGATGCAGAGCCTGTAACGGCCGCAGGTGATCGGGCGGGGCGATGCCACGGACACACGCGTGATGATGTCATGAACTGTGGTAGCGGAGGAGGGACTTGAACCCCCGACACGCGGATTATGATTCCGCTGCTCTAACCAGCTGAGCTACTCCGCCCCAAGGCATTGGCACACGCGATATATTGCGCTGCGGTGGGAGCCTATAGAAGCCGCCCTCTTCCCCGTCAATCATGACATTCACGGCAAACGGGAACAAGCGGGCCCGGCTGCGGTTTGGCATCATGAAAGAGTAGAAAGAGGCCGACCCGATGGAACCTGTGACCCCGTTAGAAACCTTGTGCCGGATCATCATTCGCGCCCGCGAATATGAAGCGCAGGTACCAACGAATTACGACGTCGATGAAAGCCCCGACAATGTCGACGGCAATGACGAGGACGAAGCCTATTCGGTACTCGACGACGACATCAACACCAGCGTCGAAGAAGAACTAGAAGGCATTATCGATGATCTTGCCGACGACCAGCGGGCCGAACTGCTCGCCTTCGTCCTCGTTGGCCAGGGTGACTACGACGCCGACGAATGGAAGGACGCGCTCGAAGCGGCAGGTGAGGAAAGCCAGATCACCGAGGTGCTGCTGGAAACGCCGATGCTGGCCTCCGTGCTCGAGACCGGCATGGCCGCATTCGATCTGAACTGCGAAGGAATTGGCTCCGTCACCTAGGCGATGTCGAGCCCGCGGAAGCGCCAGCTCCCCAGCTTTTCCCACGGCCCATCCATGTAACGATGCAGCGATAGTCCGATGATATCGAGCGGTTGCGGTTCGAAAGCCTCGCGCTTTTCATCCAATAGCGCCTTCGCCTCGAATGGTTTGACCTTGTTCTGGATCGTGATGTGCGGTCGCCAGCCCTGGCTGTCCTGCGCTGTCAGCATGCCATGGAAATGGTCTGCGATGACATCGCGGATGCGCCGCAGGTCATCGGATTCTACCTTGTAGGCCACTCCCCTGCCCAGCGAGATTACCTCAGCCAGGCGGGCACGTGGCGGCTTGCAGTCATTGGTGATGCGTTTGAGCAGGCTTGCGGCTTCGGCCCCGCAGCTGGGTGGAAGCGCGTGGAACATGGTAAGGTGAGCGTCGAGAAAGTTGCGCTCGGCAGGAAAGTGCGCCTTGCGCTCACCGGTAAGCCGGTCGTGAACGCGCCGCTCAAGCGCAGCCGTGACAATGAGGGCACCACTCATGCAGAGACCTTGCGGCATCTTGGCCTCCGCTTCAACGATTAGGGTGGGACAAGTCACGCGCGCGGCGTTATAGGCGCGCCAAAACAAGGCTTCAGGAGAAAGTTGCCATGCGCGTTGGTGTGCCCAAGGAAATCAAAAATCACGAATACCGGGTCGGATTGACCCCCACGTCGGTCGCCGAGCTTGTCAATCACGGCCACGAAGTCATCATCGAGACGCAGGCCGGCATGGGCATCGACTTCACGGACGAAGACTACGTGCGTGTCGGTGCCATCATCGTCGAGACAGCGGCAGAGGTGTTCGAGCGGGCCGAGATGATCGTGAAGGTGAAGGAACCGCAGCCGCAGGAAATCGCGATGCTGCGGCCCCACCACACGCTCTACACCTATCTCCATTTGGCGGCCGACAAGCCGCAGACCGAAGGCCTGATGAAGTCGGGCGCCACCTGCATCGCCTATGAAACCGTGACGAGCCCGGCTGGCACGCTGCCGCTTCTAAAACCGATGAGTGAGGTTGCGGGTCGCATGTCCGTGCAGGTGGGGGCGCACTATCTCGAGAAAGAACAGGGCGGACGCGGCGTACTTCTCGGCGGTGTGCCGGGTGTCTATCCGGCCAAGGTTGCGATCCTCGGTGGCGGTGTGGCTGGCGTGAATGCCGCGATGATGGCCACTGGCCAACGCGCCGATGTTACCATCTACGACATCAATCCCGACCGCCTCGCCGAGCTCGACCTCCACTTCGGCAGCACCATCAAGACGCAATATGCCGCCAAGGCCGCAATCGAGCGCGCCGTGGCGGAGAGCCATCTCGTCATCGGCGCGGTGCTGGTGCCGGGCGCGGCCGCGCCCAAGCTGGTCACGCGCGATATGCTCAAGTTGATGAAGCGCGGTTCGGTGATCGTCGATATCGCGATCGACCAAGGCGGCTGCTTCGAGACATCAAAGCCGACGACGCACGACGATCCCGTCTACGAGGTCGACGGGGTCATTCACTATTGCGTGGCGAACATGCCGGGCGCGGTAGCGCGTACGTCGACCTTCGCCCTCAACAATGCGACGCTCCCCCACGCCGTTCAGATCGCCAACAAAGGTCCCGTTCCGGCGATGAAGGACGACCCGCATCTTGCTAATGGTCTCAACGTTTCGGATGGCAAGGTTCGTCACAAGGCGGTCGCCGACACGTTCGACGATATCGATTACGAGCCGGTCGACTGGGCCTGAATATCCTGCACTTCCTCCGAGCCCAGCATCGGCGCATAGGCAGCGATAGAAAGCATGGTGATCTGGCGCATGTCGTCGCCCATCTCGCTATTTTCGAGAAGATCGCGCCATGTCTCGATTGCGAGGCGCGGTTCGCCTGAGCGCGCCTGCGCCAGTGCACGGAAGAAGCGCGGGCCGGGATGCGTGTCGCCAGCCAGCGCTTCGGCGCGCGCATAAGCAAGCCGGGCTGCGGGCGTGTAGCCGCCGCCATGGTCTGCCAGCGCATTGCCATAAAGCGTCCACAAGGCGAAGTTGCGCGGATGCTCACGCACGGCGGACTTCATTACGCCGGCCGCGCTGCGCGTGTCGCCGCGTCCTGCGTAGGCCGACGCCATCGTGGCCCACTGCTCGGCCGTATTGAAGCGGCCGAAAAAGGTCTGGCGCGCACCATCGAGGCTCATCGGCGCGCGGACATTCTGTGTCGCTTCGCGCGGCGCCCCCGCTTGGCCGGGTGACCCGTAGATCGCATAGCCGGCACCGCCGAGCGACAGTGCCGCCGCTGCGTAGGTGAGCCAAGCCTGGCGCACGCCCAGCAGCCAAAGCGTAATGACGACCAGCATGGCCGCGACCGCGAAGAGGAACAGCCCCATCATCGCTTGATCCTCCGCGTGAAACGGCCACGCAGCAACCACAGCCCGGCGAGTATCAGTATAATTGGCGCAGCATAAAGGGGTAGTGTCAGCGAAGATGCCGGCGGCCGATAGGTCACCCACTCACCATAGCGTTCGACAAGATAATCGCGGATCTCGTCAGGACTGTCGCCGGCCAGCATCCGTTCGCGCACGAGATGCCTCATGTCGCCCGCCATTTCTGCATCACTGTCGGCGATCGACTGCCCCTGACAGACAAGACAGCGCAACTCGAGCATCAGTTCGCGCGCGTCGGCTTCCATCTGGGGATCGGGCAACTGGACATAGGCCCACTCGGCGGCGGGCAGGTCGCTCTGCGCCTGGAGCGGTGCAGCCAGGAGGAAGGCGGCGAGGATGACCAGCCTTCTCATTGTGCTGCCTCCCATTCGCGCCTCAGCGTGGGCACATCGGCGGGCAGCAACGGTCCTTGATGATGATAGGTGATCATCCCTTCGCCATTGACGATGAAGGTCTCCGGTACGCCCGACGCGCCGAAAGCGATCATCGCTGCACTGTTGGGATCGTTGCCGAGGCGATCGAACGGATCGCCATGCTCGGCCAGGAAACGCGCGATATCTTCAGGCTTGTCGCGCACCGCGATGCCGTCGATCGGGATACCACTCCGGGCCAGATCGTCGAGCAAGGGTGCCTCGGCGATGCACGGCAGGCACCAGCTGGCAAAAATATTCACGAGGCGCGGGTGCCCGCCGGCAAGGTCGGCGCTCGAAAGTCCCGGCTTGCCCTCCAGCGCCGTAGCCAGCGCGAACTCGGGTGCGGGTTGCCCGACGAGGGTCGAGCGCACCTGCTCTTCGCGCGGGACTGCAAGGCGCCATCCCGCGACGACGATGATGGCAATGAACACGATGATCGGGATGAATCGCGTCATAGCGCATATCCCTTTGCACCGCTGCCAACCCGCCCGGCCATCGCGCGCGCCCGGCGACGTTCACCGAAAACTCGGCCGAAGAGCGCGATAATTCCGCCTAGCGCAACGAGCAGGCCGCCTAGCCAAATGGCTGTCACGAAGGGTTTCCACCACAGCCGCAGTTGCCAGCCTTCCGAAATACTCCCCTCGCCCACGACTGCGTAAAGTTGACCGTTCCACCGGGTGGCAAGAGCGCTCTCGCTCGTCGTCATCGGCGGTGAAGTGAAGAAACGCGTCTGCGGTTTAAGCTCGACCACGCCGCTACCGACACTCGCGCGCAGGCTGGCCTCGACCGCTGTCCAGTTCGGCCCCGCGACCGGGTCGACGCCAATAAATTCGACCGTCCATGGTCCGACCTCGACCTGCTCCCCGGGATGGGCACGCACCAGTCGCTCCACGGTAAACGCGCTTTCCGAAGCAAACCCGATAAGCAGTACGCCGAGCCCGGCATGCGCCACGACCATGCCGATGATCGCTAGCGGTGTGCGCAACAGGCGCCGACCGGCAAGCGGCGCGAAGCTGGCAATGATGAGCCCGGGGCCAACGGCAAGTCCGGCGCGTTCGAGCCAGCTCATCTGCGCGCCGACGATATAGGTGCCAACGAACGTGGCAACGCTAATCAAGGCGCCAACGATCACGATCTTACTGAGCGGCTTGTCGTGGCGGCGCCAACGCAAGCTCGGGCCGACGAAAAGGAAAAGGCCAAGGAGCAGCGCTAAAGGCCCGATAACGAGGTTGAAATATGGCGGCCCGACCGAAATGCGGTCGCCCATCGCTTCAGCCACGATTGGGTAAAGCGTCCCGAACAGGACCAATGCAAGGATCACCGATAACAAGAGGTTGTTGGCAACCAGCCCGCCTTCGCGGCTGACCGGGTCAAACGGCTTTCCATCGCGCACATTGCCGATTTTCCAGGCAAAAAGGCCGAGCGCCGCACCGGTGTAGATGACCAGCAGCGCAAGAATGAAGGTCCCGCGTTCCGGATCGACCGCAAAAGCGTGCACCGAGGTCAGCACACCCGAGCGCACGAGGAACGTACCGACCATCGACATGGAAAAGCCAATCAGCGCAAGCATCATGGTCCATGCCTTCAGCGCGTCACGCGCGGCAAGCACGCCTACCGAATGGAGCAGTGCCGTCGCCGCCAGCCAGGGCATCAGCGAAGCATTTTCCACCGGATCCCAGAACCAGTAACCGCCCCAGCCCAATTCGTAATAGGCCCAGTAACTGCCCGCGAGGATGCCGATGGTGAGGAAAATCCAGCTGCCGAGCACCCAGGGACGCATCGCGCGGGCAAGCGGCGCACCGACCTTCCCCGTCAGCATCGCGCCGATAGCGAGGCTGAACGCGACCGACAGGCCGACATAGCCCACGTAGAGCGTCGGCGGATGGAAAGCTAACCCCGGATCCTGCAACAGCGGATTGAGCCCCTGCCCTTCGACCGCCGGTGGATTGAGCCGCGCAAACGGGTTCGATGAGAGAAGCAGGAAGGCGAGGAAACCGGTGGCGATGGCAGCCTGCGCCGCAAGCGTTGCCGACAAAGTCCTGAGATCCAGTCTCTTCTCGAACAGCGCCACCATCGCGCCCGCGCCGACCAACACCATCAGCCAAAGCAGCATCGAGCCTTCATGGTTCCCCCACGCGCCAGTGATCTTGTAAATCATGGGCTTGGCGGTGTGGCTGTGCGCCGCGACCAGCTCCACCGACAGGTCGGTGACAGAGAATAGCCAGAGCAGGATCAGGAAAGCCGCTGCAACCAGCACGCCCTGGATCGCACCGATCTTCAGCGCTGCAGTTGCCGCCTCTTCGTTGCCTCTAAGTCCGGCCACGCCGAAGCCCAGCTGGGCGAGGCACAAAGCCGCGGCTAGCCAAAGAAGCGCATGACCGAGCTCTGCGATCACTGCTCGAGCGTCTCCGCCGCCTCGTGCTGCCTGGCGAGCGAGGGGGGCAGGTAGTTTTCGTCATGCTTGGCGAGTATTTCATCGGCGACAAAAATGCCCCCGGCATCGAGGCGCCCCTCCGCAACGACGCCTTGCCCTTCACGAAACAGGTCCGGGAGGATACCGGTGTAGCGCACGGGCACGGTAGGACCACCGGTCACGTCCTCGACCTCGAAGCGTACCGAGATGCCGTCATCTTCGCGGACAAGCGATCCGTTGGAAACCATGCCGCCAAGGCGAAACGCACGGCCGGGTTCGGCCTTGCCCGCGGCAACCTCTTGCGGCGTAAGGAAGAAGGCGGCGCGATCCTGCAGCCCCCAGATGGCAAATGCCGCCGCCAGCAACACCGCGCCGATCGCGAGGAATGCGAGCACCAGTCGTTGTTGTTTGGCCTTCATCGGCGTTTGAGTTCCTCAACATCGCGCTCGGCACTGCGCATGGCGGCAATGTTCACGATGATGAATACAGCCGTTGCGCCTAGCACGAGCGCATAGGCAGCGATGACGAAAGGCCAGCTAGTCACGCCGCGTCTCCCGCTTGCCGCCTGAGCCGCGCCTCGCGTTTGGTTTGCGCGATGTCGGTACGCATGCGGATGAAGACGATGGCCGCAAAGAGGAAAGTGAAGCCGAGCACGGTTAGCGGTAGTGGCCACAGCAATTCATCGGCGATACTGCTTTCACCACGAAGGAAGTCGATCGAATTTCTTTGGTGGAGCACCTGCCAGAAATCGACCGAATAGCGAATGATCGGCAGCATCACGATTCCCACCACACCGAGTATAGCGACGCCGCGTCCTTCTCCGCCGCGCTCACGTTCGGCACCCGCGAGTGCAATATAGGCTAGGTAGAGGAAGAACAGGATCAGCATCGAGGTGAGCCGACCTTCCCACTGCCACCATGTTCCCCATGTGGGCTTGCCCCAGATCGATCCGGTGGCGAGGCACAGGAAAGCGAACAGCGCGCCTACAGGGGCAATGGCGCGGCCTGCAACGGCGCCCAGCGGATGACGCCAGACCAAGGTCGACAGGCTGGCTGCGGCAATGCCGCCCCATGCCGCCATGCCGAGCCATGCAGCAGGTACATGGACGTACAGAATGCGCGCACTGTCGCCCTGCTGGTAGTCGGGCGGCGTGACGAACAGCCCGCCAAAAAGGCCCGGCAGCAGCAATAGCAGCCCGAGTACCAGGCAAACGGTCGTGGCAGGCCGCGCGAATTTGAGGAATCGCGCCGGATTGGCGAAGCGATGCATGGCCAGAGGCTTACCCGCTACAAGTGCCTTTGTCAGTGCGTTTCGGACTGAAAGTTCAAGCGCGGCCGATAAGGCGCTGCGCCATGCCGTCGGCCACCGCGGCAGGGTCGCGGCCCGACGCGTCGCTTTCGTCCCAGATACGATCGAGGCGGCCCGGAATTGCGTCAATACGCTGGCGCACCAGTTCATGGCCGCCATCGTCGAGATATTCGGTCGATACGTTGATGATGCCGCCTGCATTGATGACATAATCGGGTGCGTAGAGGATACCGCGGGCCACCAGACGTTGACCATCCTCCGGGCGCGCCAGCTGGTTGTTGGCCGCGCCTGCAATGATCGGGACATTCAACGACGCGATGCTTTGTTCGCTCAAGATCGCGCCCAGCGCGCACGGGCTCAGCACATCGGCCTCGATCGACAGAATTTCGGCAGGGTCGACGACAGTGCCGCCGACTTTGGCGGCCAGCGCCTCGACCTTCGCGGCATCGATGTCCGCGACGGAAATGCGCGCGCCCTCGTCGGCACAATGACGTGCCAAATGGCTCGCAACGCTACCCGCGCCCTGCAACGCAACATGGACACCCTCCAACGTATCGCGGCCGAGCTTGCGCTTCACGGCGGCCTTGAGTCCCAGGAAGACGCCAAGCGCTGTGTGCGGCCCCGGGTCACCCCCGACCTCACCAGCATCGTCGACCGGCAAGCCTGCGACGAATTCGGTTTCGCGCGAAATCGCGATCATGTCGGACACACTCATCCCGACATCTTCGGCGGTCACGTAATTGCCACCCAGACCGTTCACGGCACGGCCGAAGGCTGCGAGCATTTCAGGCGTTTTGGTCTTGGCGGCGTCAGCCAGGATGACTGCCTTGCCTCCACCAAGCGGCAGTCCCGCCATCGCGTTCTTGTAGCTCATGCCGCGCGACAGCCGCAGCACATCGGTCATGGCATCGCCATCGTCAGCATAATGCCAGAAGCGCGTACCACCGGCTGCCGGGCCGAGATGGGTCGAATGCATTGCGATGATGGCACGCAGTCCGCTCGCCGGATCTGTTACGATATGCACCGCTTCATGCGCGTCGAAGTTGGGACGGTCCCAAATGAAAGTCATTTATGTAGCTGCCACCGCTAGTCGATAAAGAAATGGGGCGACCGACGGGACTTGAACCCGCGACATCCGGTACCACAAACCGGTGCTCTAACCAGCTGAGCTACGGTCGCCACGCAAGCACCCCGTCTAGGGCTGCGAGCGGCTCATTAGGCGGCGGCGGAGGCAAAGGCAAGCGTGAAGCCAATTTGCCACACTACTGACAAAAATGAAGGTAACTTTTTGGTGGCTAAGTCATTAACTCAGAACGAATTTAATTCCGAGATAAAGCTAAAGTCGAGAAAACAGCCAAAAAATATTCCGTGACTTTGTCCCTAACATAGATTAATACATAGTCTTAAGAAATCTCGTCAGATTTCAAGTGCGTAGTAGTGGCATCCGTGTTAGCTCGGCCCCACTGTCACTAAGGAGTAATATCGTGATTCGAGACATGTCGCGCGCCGAAACCGGCGTCGAACTCGAAGAGACCCTGGTCAAGGTAGGAATGGACCTTTCAGCAGCCAAAGCGCTGGGAGAGATGCCGCACAAAGTGGTACACGTAGACCCGCGGCGCCCCTTCCGTGAGCCTGGTTCCCCCCGAGATGAAGTGATGTTCGTACGATCGGGCATCATGTGCAAGTACAAGTCGGACGGTAGCGGTCGGCGCCAGATCGTCGCGCTGCGTTTCCCCGGCGAAGGCATTCTTCCGTCACCAAGCAATGCAGATTACGGTCTCCAGGCGATTGCACGCTCCGAGATCATGGTAGGTTCTGCTGAAGACTTCGCCAAGGTTGTTGAAGAACATCCGAGCATCAATGGATTCCTCTACAAGCTGGTGCAGCGCGAGGCATCGATCAGCCATGAATGGCTGGTCAATTGCGGTCGCCGCGACAGCACGGCGCGCGTTGCGCACTTGCTCTGCGAGACTGCAGCGCGATGCGGAATTGACGGTGCGAAACAGTCGCTCCGCCTGCCCTTCACGCAGCAGCAGATCGCAGACATTACCGGTCAGACTTCGGTCAATGTGAACCGGGTCTTCGCCGAGTTGGAGCGTCAGGGCCTGATCGAACGCGAAGGCCGCAATATCAGCTTTGCAGACTGGAACGAGATAAAGCGGGTGGGCAGTTTCCAGCCCGATTACCTGCTCTCCTAGTCACGCAGCGGTCCTGCACAAGCGAAAGGCGCCCTTTACGGGGCGCCTTTTTCTTTTCCGGAGACGGAGTCAGGAAATGGTGGGCGCGGCAAGGATTGAACTTGCGACCCCTGCGGTGTGAACACAGTGCTCTACCACTGAGCTACGCGCCCCCAAATCCGGGTCGGACGAGGCCAATAGAGCGCCTGCCCGAGCCTGTCCAACTATTTCTGGACAGCGTCCTTCAGGACTTTGCCCGGACGGAATTTGGGCTGCATCGATGCCTTGATCTGCATCGGTTCACCGGTACGCGGGTTGCGTCCCGTGGACGCCTTGCGCTGCGTGACCGAGAAATTGCCAAACCCGACGAGACGCACTTCATCGCCGCGCTTGAGCGTCGAAGTCACGACTTCGAGCATGGTTTCGATTGCCCGGCTCGCATCGTTGCGACTTAACCCCGCACGGTCCGCAACTTCGCCGATGAGCTCCTGCTTGTTCATATCCCTGCCTCTCCCGCTGCTTGCGCGCGTCGCCTCCGAGAGACTCGCGACGCGACGTGAGTCTCGATGCGCCTTTAAGACAAACCTAAAGAGGACTGTCTAGGGCAAGACTCCGAAAAATCCGCCAAAATGCCTCCCAAATTGGGATTAATCGAAATTAATGCCGTATTGTGGGCTCGTCGCCGGACGCCGGCACCAATGGCTCGGTCGACAATTCGTCGGCATCCGACCATTCGATTGCCGTCATCTTCTGGGTCAGGGCATGGGCGAGGACCTCGTCGACATGGCGTACGGGAATGATCGCAAGATCTTCTTTGAGCTTGGCCGGGATCTCTTCGAGGTCCTTTTCATTCTCATGGGGGATCAGCACCGTTGTGATACCGCCACGCAGCGCCGCAAGAAGTTTTTCCTTCAGGCCGCCGATCGGCAGCACGCGGCCGCGCAGGGTCACCTCGCCCGTCATCGCGATATCGCGTCGCACCGGGATGCCCGTCAGCGTAGAAATCATTGCCGTCACCATGCCGATACCGGCTGATGGCCCGTCTTTCGGCACCGCGCCTTCGGGCAGGTGGACGTGAATATCCTTCTTCGCAAAGATTGACGGCTTTACCCCATAGCTGGGCGACCGAGCCTTCACGAAGCTCATGGCGGCCTGGATCGACTCCTGCATCACTTCGCCAAGCTTGCCGGTCGTTTTGATCTGGCCCTTCCCCGGCACAGTGACCGCTTCGATTGTCAGCAATTCGCCGCCCACTTCGGTCCAGGCCAAGCCCGTAACCGCGCCGATCTGATCCTCTTCCTCGCCCATCCCGTAGCGATATTTCCGCACGCCGAGATATTCGCCCACATTCTCGTCGGTGAGCGTCACGCTCTCCACCTTCTTCTCGAGAATCTGGCGCAGCGATTTACGGGCAACCTTGGCAAGCTGACGCTCGAGCGTACGCACACCGGCCTCGCGGCTATAGTGGCGGATCATCGCGCGCAGCCCCTCATCGGTGAAGGATAGCTCTTCATCCTTCACGCCATGCGCTTCCAGCTGCTTGGGAATGAGATGGCGTTTGGCGATCTCGACCTTCTCGTCCTCCGTATATCCCTCGAGCCGGATGATCTCCATGCGATCGAGCAAGGGCTGCGGAAGGTTGAGCGAATTGGCGGTTGTGACGAACATCACGTCCGACAGATCATAATCGAGTTCGAGATAATGATCGTTGAACTTCGAATTCTGCTCGGGATCGAGAACTTCGAGAAGTGCCGATGCCGGGTCGCCGCGGAAGTCCTGACCCAGCTTGTCGATCTCGTCGAGCAGGAAAAGCGGGTTGTTGGTGCCGGCCTTCTTGAGGTTCGAAATGATCTTGCCCGGGAGCGAGCCGATATAGGTGCGGCGATGGCCGCGGATTTCGGCTTCGTCGCGCACGCCGCCCAGCGACTGGCGTACGAATTCGCGGCCGGTAGCCTTGGCGATCGATCGGCCGAGCGAGGTCTTGCCGACACCCGGCGGGCCGACGAGACACAGGATCGGACCCTTCAGCTTGTTGGTGCGCGCCTGCACCGCGAGATATTCGACGATCCGTTCCTTGACCTTTTCCAGTGCGAAATGGTCTTCGTCGAGCACGCGCTCGGCTTCCTCGATATCGCGCTTGAGCCGTGACTTCTTGCCCCAGGGCAGGCCGAGCAGGATATCGAGATAGTTACGCGCGACGGTGGCTTCGGCGGACATCGGTGCCATCGCCTTGAGCTTCTTCAACTCGGCTTCTGCGCGCTGCTTGGCTTCTTTCGAGAGCCGCGTCTTGCGGATCTTCGCGGCCAGTTCCTGCAACTCGTCACCGCCCTCGGCATCGTCACCAAGTTCGCGCTGAATCGCCTTCAACTGCTCATTGAGATAATATTCGCGCTGGGTCTTTTCCATTTGCCGCTTCACGCGGCTCCGGATCTTCTTCTCGACCTGCAGCACGCCGAGTTCGCCCTCCATGAAGGCGAACACCATCTCGAGACGCTTCTGCGGATCGAGTTCGCCGAGCAAGGCTTGCTTGTCAGCGACTTTCACCGACAGCGCCGAGGCCACCGCATCGGCCAGCACCGAAGGCTCTTCAATATCGCCCAGCTGAACGGTGGTTTCCGCGGGCAGGCGCTTGTTGAGCTTGGCATAATTTTCGAACTGGTCGAGCACCGAGCGCATCAGCGCCTGGACTTCGGGACCTTCCACCGGCTTGTCATCGACATAGTCGACTTCTGCCTCGGTATAGTCGCCCTTCTCGTGCAGCGCTTTCAGCTTCGCGCGGCGGCCACCTTCGACCAGCACGCGCACCGTGCCATCGGGCAGTTTCAGGAGCTGCACCGCGGTGGCGACGACGCCAAGGTCATACATGGCATCACGATCAGGATCGTCGTCCGCCGGATCGAGCTGGGCAACGAGGAACAGTTTCTTGTCGACTTCCATCGCGGCTTCGAGCGCGGCGACGCTTTTGTCGCGGCCTACGAACAGCGGAACGATGCGCTGCGGAAAGACGACAATGTCGCGCAGCGGCAAAATGGGAAAGGTTTCAGTGGTCATGCCCGCCATATGGGCGCGCGCGACGCGCGGTGCAATGGGTGGCTAGGTCGGGATCACGTCCGGGAACGCGATTGTCAGCGCGGGCAGCGTATTTTGCATCGCGTGCGTCAACATCGGCACCAGGAATGCAAGGCCGAGATGGCGCCGCCGCCACGTTACGAACTGGAGCGAGAAGATCAGGAACGGCCACCAGATCACGAAGCCCCAATTGAGCGCCATCGTGCTGTGCGCGATACCCCACAGGACTGCGCTGACGAATACCGCGATCGCTGGTCGAAGGAAGAGGCTCAAGCCCATCAGGATTGCGCCCATGACCAATGTTTCCACAACCGGCGCAAAAACGACGAGCATGAAGAATGCGAGCGCCGCCTGGCCTTCGAGGTTGGAAAAATCGGGCGGCGGCGCGGAAGGCAGAACCGTCATCACAAGCGCGGAAAGGAGCAGCGATCCGAAAAAAGCGATACTCCAGCCGCCGACGATCGACTGCCACAAGCTTTTGGGCTTGGTTAGAAATTCGGGCAGGCGCGATAACGGCGCGCCGACAGCTTGCTGGGTCATGGAGTCAATTGGTTAAGCCGCACTGTCGCCAGCAGCGCTTTCCTCGTCCTTTTTGGAATAGACCCGCACGGGTTCCTTGCGGCCCTCCACGACATCGCCGTCGACATGGACTTCGTCGACCCCTTCCATCGAGGGCAAGTCGAACATCGTGTCGAGCAGGATGCCTTCGAGGATCGATCTGAGGCCCCGCGCGCCGGTCTTGCGATCGATCGCCTTCTTGGCAACCGCGAGCAGCGCATCTTCGGTAAAGACGAGCTCGACATCTTCCATGTCGAACAGCTTGGCGTACTGCTTGACCAGCGCGTTCTTCGGTTCCTTGAGGATTTTTACGAGCGCGTCCTCGTCCAAATCTTCGAGCGTCGCGATGACCGGCATACGGCCGATGAATTCGGGAATGAGGCCGAACTTCATCAGATCTTCGGGCTCAGTATGCTTGAGCTGCTCGCCGGTGCGTTTCTCCTCGGGCGCTTCGACATGCGCGCCAAAGCCCATCGACTTGCCCTGCATGCGGTCGCCGATGATCTTTTCGAGACCCGCAAACGCGCCGCCGCAGATGAACAGGATGTTGGTCGTGTCGACCTGCAGGAATTCCTGCTGCGGATGCTTGCGCCCGCCCTGCGGCGGCACCGAAGCGGTCGTGCCTTCCATCAGCTTTAGGAGCGCCTGCTGGACGCCCTCGCCCGATACGTCCCGGGTAATCGAAGGGTTGTCGCTCTTGCGACTGATCTTGTCGATTTCGTCGATATAGACGATGCCGCGCTGTGCCTTCTCGACATTATAGTCGCTGGCCTGCAGCAGCTTGAGGATGATGTTCTCGACATCCTCGCCAACATAGCCGGCCTCGGTGAGCGTCGTCGCATCGGCCATTGTGAACGGAACGTCGAGAATGCGCGCCAGCGTCTGCGCGAGCAGCGTCTTGCCGCAGCCCGTCGGACCGACGAGCAGGATATTCGACTTGGCAAGTTCGACTTCGGCGCCTGACTTACCACTGTGGTTCAAGCGCTTGTAATGGTTGTGTACGGCGACCGAAAGAACGCGCTTGGCCTGCTTCTGGCCGATCACATAATCATCGAGAACTTCGTTGATCTCGAGCGGCGTGGGCACACCGTCGCGAGACTTGACCAGGCTCGACTTGGTTTCCTCGCGGATAATGTCGTTACACAGCTCGACACATTCGTCGCAGATGAAGACGGTAGGGCCGGCAATCAGTTTGCGCACTTCGTGCTGCGACTTGCCGCAGAAACTGCAGTAGAGCGTCGACTTGCTGTCGCTATCGCCGCCTTGAAGCTTGGTCATATCAATCCTTCGATTCGCCCGTTGCGAGGAAACGCCCGCAAACTCAGTATGCTAGGGCTTATAGTAGCAGAGGCAAGCGTGCAAAGTGGTTAACGCATCGCCTCTCTATGACTGCCATATGGCGTCGAGGGAACGACGGTGCAAGATGGCCGGAAGTCGTGCCCGAAAACGGCACATCGAGCCGGTCTCAATAGCCGTTGATCCAGATGCCGTACACCAGCGGGATGGTCAGCAAGACCGAAAGCAGCACGATCCACTTTATCGGCAGGCCCTTGCTTTGTCGGCGCCGCATCTCGTCGCGCGCCGCAGCTTCCGCATGGGGATGGTTGTGACGAGGGCTCCGGCTCAAGGGTCGGTTGAAATGGAATACCGGCTCCTCGCTGTAGCCATTCCTCTTGTCGTAACGCCGGCGTTGGTTGGGATTTGAAAGGCATTTGTAAGCGGCATTGATCTCCGCCGCCTTCGCGCCGCCATCGACTGCCCCGCGATCGGGATGATGCACACGCATTTTTTCGCGATAAGCCTGCCGGACCTCGCTTGCGCTGGCGGTGGGGGAAATACCCAGCGTGTGATAGTGGCTGTGCACGCTATTAAATTAACCTAAATCAGCCGCTTGGTCACGGGCAAAAATGCACATAAGAGATAAGTTTTCTGATGCGAGCTTAATCGGTCGATTATAGGCCGTTAACAACGAAAGGCGGACCGCTCGGCCCGCCTTTCGCGTCCTATTTCGATGAAGTCGTCGTTTAGCTCGGCGTCACGTCGGCGGCGCCGGTGTTCTGGTCTTCGCCTTGGCCCGGGCGCTTGTCGAAGACCTGGTCGATCAGTCCGAATTCCTTGGCTTCGTCGGCTTCCATGAACTTGTCGCGGTCCATCGCCTCTTCGATCTTGGCGATCTTCTGACCCGTATATTTGGCATAGAGCGCGTTGAGACGCGACCGGATACGCAGGATTTCCTTGGCCTGGATCTCGATGTCGGCGGCCATACCACGAGCACCGCCCGACGGCTGGTGGACCATGATGCGGGCATTGGAGAGCGCAACGCGCATACCAGGCTCACCGGCGGCCAGCAGGAAACTGCCCATCGAGGCCGCCTGGCCAATGCACACCGTACCCACCTTGGGCCGGATATATTGCATGGTGTCGTGGATCGCGAGACCCGCGGTGACCACGCCGCCCGGCGAATTGATGTACATGAAAATGTCCTTCTTCGGGTTCTCTGACTCGAGGAAGAGCAGCTGGGCGGTGATGATCGAGGCCATGTTGTCCTCGACCTGACCGGTCAAGAAGATGATCCGTTCACGCAGCAGGCGCGAGTAGATGTCGAAGGCGCGTTCGCCGCGATTGGATTGTTCAACGACGGTCGGAACGAGCGCGCCGATAATATCTTCGTGATCCATGAATGGTCCCTTGATTGAAGTGTCCCCACCTACATCGGAAGAAACGGCAAAAGGTTCAACCCGTGGCTTGCGCTTATTTTGGCGCGGACTGCCCGGGGGCGGGTTGGGCGAGATAGGCAAGCCTGCGCATCTCTTGCCGCTGGCGCGAAATCGCAGCGATGGTGAGCCCGGCAAAGAAGGTGAGCACTGCGACGATGCTCATCCCGGTGACCAGGATGGCCGTAGGAAAGCGCGGCACCTGGCCGGTTTGCAGGTAGGTGACGAACAGCGGCACCGCGAGGACGATCGCAGCCACCTGGATTGCAAGTGCCACCGTGCCGTAAAACTCTCGCGGCTTTTCGACACGGAACAGGCGGCCGATCGTCTTGAGGATGCGCCAACCGTCGCGGAAGGTATTGAGCTTGCTTTCCGATCCTTCGGGACGCGTCCCGTATCTGGTAGCGATTTCGCCTGTCGGCATCCTGAGTTCGAGCGCGTGGACACTCATTTCGGTCTCGGTCTCGAAACCAGCCGAAAGCGCCGGAAAACTCTTGGCGTAGCGCTTGGAAAAGGCGCGGTAGCCGCTGAAGATGTCGGAGAAACTGCGGCCGAACAGCCACGCCAGCAGGCTCGTGAAGGCCTTGTTGCCGAGCACGTGTCCGCCGCGATACGCCTCTTCGGCTTCGTGGTGGCGCGTACCGACAACCATGTCGAGCTGGTGGTCCCATAACAACCGGACCATTTCGGGCGCTGCTGCCGGATCATAGGTCAGGTCGCCATCGGCCATGACGTACACGTCGGCATCGATGTCGGCGAACATGCGGCGCACCACATTGCCTTTGCCCTGCTGGACAACGCTACGCACGACCGCACCGTTCGCCTCGGCGATCTCGACCGTGCGGTCTTTCGAATTATTGTCGAAGACATAGATGGTGGCGTCGGGGAGGTGCTCTTTGAAACCAGCGATCGTTTCGGCGATCGCCGCTTCCTCATTGTAGCACGGCAGCAAGACTGCGACCTGCATTAGCCCCTCCCCGATCAAGCCAACTTATTTTGCCTTTGCCGGGGCCTTCTTCTTGGCGGCCGGCTTCTTGGCTGCCGTCTTCTTAGCAGGCGACTTCTTAGCAGCAGGTTTCTTTTCTGCAGTTTTCTTGGCCGGTGCCTTTTTGGCGGGCGCTTTCTTGGCAGTTGCTGTCTTTGCCGACTTGCTCGCCGGTTTTTTGGCGGGCGTCTTTTTCGTCGCCGCCTTTTTCTTGGTCGACTTCTTGGCCGGTGCCGCTTCTTCGGCTTCGATTGCGGCTTCCAGCTCTTCGCGCGTCACCGTTTTATCGGTGATCTTGGCCTTGTCGAACAGATGGTCGACGACCTTGTCCTCGTACAGCGGGGCACGCAGCTGCGCGGCCGCCATCGGATTTTCCTGGATGTACTTGACGAATTGTTCGCGCTGCTGCGGTGCGTATTGCTGTGCAGCCTGCTGGATCAGACGGGTCATTTCCTGCTGTGAAACCTCGATCCCGTTTGCCTGACCGATCTCTGAGAGCAGCAGGCCAAGACGCACGCGGCGCTCGGCAATCGTCTTGTAATCGTCCGCCTCGGCTTCGATTTCCTTCAGTGCAGCTTCGGAGTCTTCCTCATGGCTCGCTTCGTGGCGAAGCTGGTTCATGATGTTTTCGTATTCTGCGTCGACCATCGACGGCGGAACCTCGAAATCGTGATCGCCGGCGAGCTTGTCGAGCAGCTGGCGCTTCATTTGTGTACGGGTGAGACCGTTCAGCTCTTCCTCAAGTTGCGCCTTGACCAGGCCCCTGAGCTGCTCGAGGTCAGTGAGGCCCATATTCTTGGCAAAGTCGTCATCGACCTTCGTCTCGGTCTCGACCTTCACTTCCTTGGCCGTGATGTCGAATTCGGCCTTTTGACCGGCGAGATCCTTCGACGGATAATCTTCGGGGAAGGTGACATCGATGGTGCGTTCGTCGCCGGCCTTCATGCCTTCGATCTGGTCTTCAAAGCCCGGAATCAGGCGGCCCGAGCCCAGTTCGATTTCCATGTCGCTGGCGGTGCCGCCTTCGAACGCTTCGCCGTCTTTCTTGCCGACAAAGTCCATGACCATCAGATCGCCTTTCCCGGCTTTCTTGGTCTTGGGCGCTTTTTTCCAGCTTTTCTGACCCTTCGCCATCTGCTCGAGGCGATCGTCGACGACCTTGTCCTCGACTTCGACGTTCAGCCGGTCGAGCTTGAGATCCTTGATTTCGGGTGCCTTGATGTCGGGCAGGGCTTCGAGGCTTACGTCGAGCATGGCATCCTTGCCCTGCTCGTATTTTTCGTCGAGCTTGACCTCGGGCTGCATCGCGGGACGCAGCTTCTGCTCGGCGAGCAGTTCCTGAACCGCAGTCTGCACGGCATTGTTTAGCGCATCGCCATGGAGCGCCTCGCCATGCATTTTCTTGATCAGGTTGGGCGGCACCTTGCCGGGACGGAAGCCGGGCATCCGCACCTGCGGCGCGATCCGCTTCACTTCTGCATCAACCTTGGCCTGGATGTCCTTGGCCGGAATGGTCACTTCGTAGGCTCGTTTGAGGCCCTTGTTTTCCGTCTCGACGGTTTTGATTGCCACTTGTCGTTCCCGTGTCTTTTCAAATCGTTACAGCGCCAGTTCACCATGAAAGTGGTGCGCGCGGAGGGAATCGAACCCCCACATCTTGCGATACATGGACCTAAACCATGCGCGTCTACCAGTTCCGCCACGCGCGCGGACGCTCTTCTAAAGGTGCGCGGCGTATAGCAATCGTGGCTGTCAGCACAAGCGTGAATGGCAAAATATGCCGCGAATTTCGAGAGATCGGGCGGTCAGGCCGACGAAACGTCACCTGGTGAGCCGCGCGCTCGCCACCATCGCTTCGAAATCGGGTAGCGCCTCGTCGAAATAATGTTGGCGCGCGCCATCGAGCAGGATGAGATATAGTCGCTCGTCGATGACCGCGCCGATCGCCCTGCCCCGCCGCCATAATTCATCGCCCGAAAGATAGTCGAAATCAAACTGGAAACCCTGCGCACCCATGAAATCGCGCGGGACCAAACTGGTGGTTTCAAATTGCAGCGCACCGGCGCGGCCACGATAATAGCTCTCCAGCATCGCCGCGATCTCGAAGCCGGTCATCCGCTTGTCGAATGGCGGGACCTGGCGGATGTCCTTCCTGCGCTGATAGACGAGGCTCTTGCCGTCCTTGAGGCCGGATACAAAGCTCAGCGTATCCAGATAGGGTCCGTTCAGCGTCCAGTCCTCGACTTCGCGGACGTCGCGGAAGACGCGGCTAGTCATTCGGTTCCACTCGCGCGGCGGCGTAACCGCCATACGATCGGTGCCGACCTTGTGTTCGCGGGCCTCGACCAGGCGGAACGACGCGTTGCCAAACGCGCCGCCGCCGCCAGACGCGCATGCGCCAAGAAGAAGACTGGCAGTCATCAGCAGGACCAAACGCATCACAGCACCTCCACACGCGGCAGCATGGCGCGCACCATCTCGGCGTCGGGCGCATCGGGCGCGAGCCGCAGATAGGTGGACAAGGCCTCATAGGCTTCGGGCATGCGTTCCTGCCGACGCAGTGCAATCCCGTGCCAGCGCCACGCCTCCACCGGCACGTCCTCATATTGAACGGCAACTTCGTAGCCTTGCGCCGCCCGTTCAAAGTCGCCGTCGCGGCCGCGCAGCCGCCAGATCTCGGCCTCGGCGTAGCGCAATTGCCCGGTCCAGCCATCGCGCGCGAGCGTTTCCACGACATATTGGCTGGCCCCGGGATCGTTGAGCTTCACCTGGTCTTCCAACATCGAGGGCCGTAGCCCGGCGAGCACGGCATCGTAGCGTTCACGATACAGCCCCAACTCCGAATGCCCGGCGCGCAATTCGGCGGCGCTCACGCGTAGGTCCTTCATCCGACTTTCAGGGCTCGGGTGCGTTCCGAACATCGCGAAACGGCGATGGCGACGCGTCCCACGGGCCTTTGCCGACATTTCCAGCTCGGCGACAAGCTGCTCCCACGTGTCGGGCATCGCCATCGGGTCATATCCATTTTCAGCAAGCAGCCGCGCGCCCATCGCATCGGCTTCGGCTTCCAGCTTGCGACTGTAGGAGAGGATCGAAAGGATCGTCGCGAACTGGCCGAGCTGCAGCAGGTCGCCAATATAGTTGCCCGTTACGCCGCCAACCGCCCCCGCCCCCATCGCGAGGATCGAGAAGGCATCCGCTTTCGCCTTGACCGAGCGCCACTGACGGATCTGGTGCTTGCGGAGAAAATGCGCGCTTTCGTGCGCAATGACGCCCGCAAGCTGCGCTTCGTTGCGCATTCGCAAAAGCAAGCCGGAAAAGAAAACGGTAAAGCCCGTCGGGAACATCATCGCGTTGAATTCAGGCACGCGCGCCAGATATATTCGCATGTCGCCCGCTGCGGGCCCGCCGACACGGCGGATCAGAACTTTCAGATAATCATTCAACGCGGGATCGTCGATCAGCAGGTTGGAGCCTGCAATCTCCTCTTCGACCCGGTCCATCTGTGCCCACATCGCGATTTCGTCGCGATCGGTCGGGCGATAGCCGGGGCCGATCAGCGCCTCCATGTCCTCGGGCTTGATCCGTGCGCTCGCCGGGATGGGCGCGGCCATCAACGCGGCGCCTGCTGCGCCGGTCGCAAGCAGTTGGCGTCTATCGAGCATCGCGCACCGCCTTGCCGGGCTTCATCCGGCCGAGCAGGCGCTCGACCATCTGATCGGCGCCTTCACGCGTACGGATGTCGCCAAAGCTGATCCCGGCCATCTGGCTGCCCGTCTGGACAAGGTTGAACCAGACGACGTTTCCGGTGCGAAGATCGACCAGGCTGGCATAGGCAATCTGCCCGCCCCCGCCGATCGCCGGCGCACAGAAGCCGATGAAGCATCCGGCCACGCCCAACACCTGCATCGCGGTGCGCCCGGTGCCGACCTGCCTGTCCTCGGCATACATGAAGAGCGCGTAGTCATAGCCGACTTGCTTGCCAAAACGCGTTGCACCGTCGCCGAGCGTATAGGTCAGGCCCTGTTTGCGCTTGTTGGGCAGCCGATAGCCAGAATAATGATGCAGGACGATCGAATTGCCGACCGCATTGTGGAGCCGCTCGAGCTGCGCGACCGTCTCGGCATCAATGCCGTCAAGTCCGTCGCGCGTTTCCAGTATATGGACGCGCCCGCCACGCGTACCCTGCTGTTCGCGCAGGCTATCGATAAGGTGGCCGCGTGCCGCCTCGGTCCAATCCGCGCGCGGCTCCACAAGCCCGCCCGTCGTGACTGTCCCGACGACGACCTGCGGGCGCATGACGAGCAGCGAATAGTCACCTTCGGGCGGCGAAAAATCGACATCCGAGACCTGGCGCGTGGAAACGCACGCCGACAATGCCAGCATCAGGAAAAACGCAGTGAACAGGCGACGCATGACATTCTCCCGCGAACGCAGGTGCATTCCTGCGCGCCAAGAGCCTGATCTTCAAGCGTAAATTATCAGTTGCCGCAACGTTTGCCGTGAACGCCATCAAGGCATACGCCGTCAATCTCCGTACCGCCCAGCGAGAGACCTAGATGCGCCGCGAGGGTTGGCAGGATGTCGACGGTGCGCGCCACATCGGGGCGGTTCACCGGGGCCTGACCCGGTCGATAGAACGCGATCGGTACACGGCGATCATAGTCCCACGGACTGCTATGGTGCGAGATGAAGGTCGGTCCCGGCCGCTCGATCGGCGTGCGATATTCGGTCAGGACAAAGGCCAGATCGCCCGAGCGTTCGGGATCATGCCCCGCCCGCTTGCGCTGGAGCAGGGTCCAGTTTGCAGGGTTGCCGGCCGGCATGGGCGTGGCTTCGATTTCTTCACGCGTGAACACCGCTTCGATCTGCGGATGCGCTGCATAGGTGGCTTTCAGAGCTGCAATGGCTTGCGCGCGCAAGCCAGCGTCCAAATCGCGCGCCACGTACATGTCATAGGGGGCCTCGCCCGCCACCCAATTCTCCGGAAGTTCGGGCAACTGGCGTTCCACTTCGGCGATTGCCGAACTGTTCAGATCGGGTGCCATTCGGCCCGTTTGGATGCCTTGTAGCGCCAGACGCTCGGGAAGGTGCGGCGCGCCGTGGTCGGCCGTCAGCACCACCGCATAATCGAGCTCACGCGCATCGAGCAGGTCGAGGAACCCCTCAAGATTGCGATCGAGGCTGAACATCTGCAGGCACGCTTCGCCGCCATCAGGGCCAAAGGCATGACTGACATAATCGGTTGCGCTGAGGCCGAGCGAGATCAAGTCTGGCGCATCGCTCGACCTGCCCAGCTGCATGTCGTCAATAAGCGCGGCACCAAGGGCGAGCACGGCGCCGTCATAGCCAGGGGTGCGACGGAACGCGCCGCTATCGCCCGCCGCCCAGCCGAGACGACCATCGCCGACACGCCATTGGCCTTCGGCGATGACTTCGGGTTTGGCAGCGCAATATTCCGTCATTTCCAGACCAGTCGACCCTGCATCGATGAGTGTCTGCGTGGCGACAGTGGCGGCAGCGACGACCGGCGGGGTCGGACGATCAAGATCGCTGATCCAACCCTCATTGCCCCACCACCAGCGTTGGTCGACCTGACGTCCGCCCATCATTACTGCCGCGCGGTCCTTGCCGGCAATCGAGACATTGCGCGATCCCGGATGCGCGGCCTTCATGTAGGCGCCGAGCGTCGGCACTTTGAGCGGCGAAGCGCTGATCACCATGTCGTCACCCGGCGCATCGGGATCCTCGGCGCAATAAATGACGCGCTCGTCGGCGGGGCGATCGATATCGATCCAGCGATTGGCGATGATCCCGCTACGCGCGGGATGCGAACCGGTCAGCAACGTCGCATGACCCGGACAAGTCTCGGTCATGCTGTGCGCCTGGTAGGCGTTGAGAAAGAGCGTGCCTTCCCGCGACAGGCGCGCAAGGCCGCCATTCATCAGCGGCAGATATTCTTCCAGAAGCTGACTCGATAGCGAATCCACGCTGATAACGACAACCAGATCGGGAGCGTCGACTTCGCCAACCGCAGGAGCGCCCGGGACAGGAAGGCCGGCAATCGGTTCAGGCGCGGGCTGGCTGGCACAGGCCGATAGAGCAAGCACCGCGCCTGCCATCAAAAGTGTGGACTTGTGCATTGCTCTCTCCATTGTTCGCGGCGCTCTAACCGTCGAGTTTAGCGCGCAGTATCTGGTTGACGACCTGCGGGTTGGCCTGGCCCCGCATGGCTTTCATGGTCTGGCCGACGAAAAACCCGAACAGCGCTTCCTTGCCGCCTTTATATTGCTCGACCTTGTCGGCGTTGGCGGCGAGTACCTTGTCGACCTCGGCCTCGATGGCTCCAGTGTCGCTGGTCTGCTTCATACCCTTGTCTTCAACGATCTTTGCGGGCGAACCGCCCTCGTCGAGATAGATTTCGAAGACCTCCTTAGCCTGGCCCTTCGAAATGTCGCCCTTGTCGACCATCGAGAGGATTTCCGCCGACGCCTCGGGCGTGTTGCGCTCGTCATCGAACGCGATTTCCTTGGCGTTGAGGATGCCCGGCATCACCGAATTGGCCCAGTTGGACGCCGCGACCGGCTCGGCACCAGCATCGAGCAGGCGGTCGAACCACTTGGCGGTTTCGACTTCGGCGGTCAGCACCGCCGCGTTGTACGGCGAAATGCCGAGATCCTCGAAGCGCTTGAGCTTGGCATCGGGCAGTTCAGGAAGGCTGGCGCGGCATTCGGCGAGGAAATCGTCATCCAGCTCGAGCGGCAGCAGGTCGGGGTCGGGGAAGTAGCGATAATCGTGCGCATCTTCCTTCGAACGCAGCGTGCGCGTCGTGCCCTTGCCCGGATCGAACAAGCGCGTTTCCTGCGCGACTTCGCCGCCTTCCTCGATCAGCTTGACCTGGCGCTTGGCTTCATACTCGATCACCTGCATCACGAAGCGGACCGAGTTGACGTTCTTGGTCTCCGTGCGGGTGCCAAGATCGCTGCCCGGCTTGCGCACCGACACGTTCACGTCGGCGCGCATCGAGCCTTCTTCCATATTGCCGTCACAGCTGCCGACATAGCGGAGGATTGATCGCAGCTTTCTTAGGTAAGCCCCTGCTTCGGCGGGCGAACGCATGTCAGGCTTTGACACGATTTCCATCAGCGCCACGCCCGAACGGTTGAGATCGACATAGGACATGGTCGGGTGCTGGTCATGCATCAGCTTGCCCGCATCCTGTTCGACATGGATGCGCTCGACCCCGATCGTCTTGGTCTGGTCGGGGTTCTTTTCATCGGGGCTGACGGTGATTTCGCCCTCGCCCACCAGCGGGTGGTAGAGCTGCGAAATCTGGTAGCCCTGCGGCAGATCGGCATAGAAATAATTCTTGCGGTCGAAGCGCGACCATTTGTTGATCTGCGCCTCGATCGCCATGCCGGTGCGTACCGCCTGGCGGATGCATTCGCGGTTGGGCACGGGCAGCATGCCGGGCATCGCCGCATCGACGAGGCTGACCTGCGTATTGGGCTCCGCGCCAAAAGCGGTGGCGGCGCCCGAAAAGAGCTTGGCCTGCGTCGTGACCTGCGCATGGACTTCGAGGCCAATCACGACCTCATATTCGCCCGAAGCGCTTTTGATGCGATATTCGCTCACCACCACTTCTCCGGCAGTTCGATGGCTGGGGCGCGTTCCTCGATGGCGAGGCCCGCGTTGAGGACGGTCTGCTCGTCGAGTTCGTTACCGATGAGGTGCAGGCCGAGCGGCAGGCCGTCACCGTTGATGCCTCCGGGCACGCTCATCGCGGGCAGGCCGGCGAGCGATGCAGGCACCGCGAACACGTCATTCAAGTACATGGCGATGGGATCGTCGCTCTTCTCGCCGAGGCCGAAGGCAGCGCTCGGCGCGGTCGGCGTCAGGATCAAGTCGCATTGCTCGAACGCACTGCGGAAATCCTGTTTGATCAGCGTGCGAACCTTCTGCGCCTTGGTGAAATAGGCGTCGTAATAGCCCGCGCTCAGCACGTAGGTACCGATCATGATGCGGCGCTTCACTTCGTCGCCAAACCCGTCCTCGCGCGTCTGCTTGTACATGTCGTGCAGGCCGCCGCCTTCGACCGCTTCGCGCAGCCCGTAACGCACGCCGTCATAGCGAGCGAGGTTGGACGAGGCTTCGGCGGGCGCGATGATGTAATAGGTCGGCAGCGCATATTGCGTGTGCGGCAGCGAGATTTCGACCGGCTCGGCACCGGCATCGCGCAGCCATTCGACCCCTTGATCCCATAGCGCGTCGATCTCGGCCGGCGTGCCGTCGATGCGATATTCGCGCGGAATACCGACCTTCTTGCCCTTGAGGTCAGCGGAAAGCCCCGCCTCCCACTGCGGCACATCAACTTTGAGCGAGGTCGAATCCTTGGGATCGAACCCGCACATCGCTTCGAGCATGATTGCGCAGTCGCGCACCGTACGAGCCATCGGCCCCGCCTGGTCGAGCGAGCTGGCAAAAGCGACGATGCCCCAGCGCGAGCAGCGCCCGTAGGTCGGCTTGATCCCGCAAATGCCGGTGAAGGCCGCGGGCTGGCGGATCGAGCCACCAGTGTCGGTACCCGTTGCGCCTGGCGCAATGCGTGCGGAAACGGCGCTGGCCGAACCGCCCGATGACCCGCCTGGCGTGATTGCGGCATTCGAACCATCCCGCCGCCACGGGGAGATGACCGGACCGTGCGCGCAAGTCTCGTTGGACGAGCCCATGGCGAATTCGTCCATGTTGAGCTTGCCCAGCATGCCCGCGCCCGCCGCCTTCAGGTTGGCCGAAACCGTGCTTTCATACGGCGGCTTGAAGCTACTCAGCATACGGGACCCGGCGGACGTGGTGACGCCTTCGGTTGCGAACAGGTCTTTCATGCCGAGCGGAATACCCGACAGCGGCTTGAGATCGTCGGTCTGGCGCGCCTTGTCAGCCATATCGGCTGCCTCAAGCGCGACCTCGGGCGTCTTCACCAGATAGGCGTTGAGCGTATCGGCGGCCTCGACCGCAGCATTATAATCCTCGGCAATCTCGCGAGCGGAAAAGTCGCCGGCGCGAAAGCCGTCGCGCAGCTCGGCGATAGTCTTGGTGGTCAGGTTCACTATTCGATCACCTTCGGGACTGCGAAGAAGCCGTGCTGGGCTTCGGGCGCGTTGCTTAACACCTTGTCGCGGATGTTACCGTCGGTGACGATATCCTCGCGCAGCCGCATCTTCTGCTCGATCACTGCGGTGAGCGGTTCGACCCCGTCGGTATCGACCTCGCCCAGCTGTTCGACCCAGCCGAGGATATTGTTAAGTTCGGGAAGCAGCCGACCGGCTTCTTCATCGGAAAGGTTGATGCGCGCCAGATTGGCGATGTGGCGCACGTCTTCGAGTGTAACGGACATGCGCGGTTCCCTAGCGCCAACCCCCCTGCCCTTCAAGCGATGTTGCAGTGCAATGCACACGCGGCTAGGCGGCAATCCATGGCAGCGCGATTATTTCTCGGCATTATCGCCCTTCTCACCGTGCTCGTGGTGGGGGGCGTGACCGCATATTATCTCTACGGCGACGAGATCCTGGCCGAGCAGGCCATGCCGACGGTCGAATTCGTCGCACCCCCCGAAGAAGATCGTCCGCTTTACGACGAGGATGGCGACTGGCTGGTCAAGCCCGGCGTCGGTGAGGACTTGGTCGGTTGGGAACCCGGCGAATTCCTGCCGCATCCCTATTTCGACCAGAGCGACGTGATGATCGACGATGCGGCCGATCCTGTCGACCTGACGCCCGCCGCGATCTTTTACGTCCACCCGACGACCTACCTCCAGCGCGACCGTTGGAATGCCCCGATCGAGCTCGATGGCAATGCGGCCTTTCGCGCCCGCATTTTCATCCAGTCGCAGGCGAGTGCCTTTGCCGCGATGGGACAGGTCTGGGCACCGCGCTATCGCCAGGCCGCTTATGGTGCCTTCTTGAGCACCGAGCCCGACGCACTTTCGGCGCTCGATGTCGCGTTCGAGGATGTGAGTACCGCGTTCGACGCCTTTCTCGCCGCCAATCCCGAAGGCCCGATCATTCTTGCCGGCCACAGCCAGGGCTCGCTTCACCTCCTGCGGCTCCTCAAGACGCGGGGCAGCGAGATCGCTGACCGGCTCGTCGTCGCTTATATCGTCGGCTGGCCGATCGATCGTGCTGTCGATGTTGCCGTGACCGGACCGCCCGTCTGTTCGCGCCGCGATGAAAGCGGTTGCATCATGACCTGGCTGACCTTTGCCGATCCGGCCAATCCCAACCTGTTCATGCGCACCTGGGAAGAAGGCAATGGCAGCGAACCGCTGCGTTCGCGCGAACGGCTGATCTGCACCAACCCCATCACTGGCGGCGAACCGAACGAGGAACCCGCGCTCGGCCGCGGCACGCTGGTGCCGACCGACGGTCTGCAAAATGCGACGTTGGCGCAAGGTGCCGTTCGTGCGCGGTGCGATGAGGGCTTGCTTACCCTCGCTGGCGAAGTGCCCGAGCTTGGTCCCTACACGCTGCCGGGCAACAATTATCACGTTTATGATTACGCGCTATTCTATGGCGACATACGCCACGACGCCGACCGGCGCCGCGAGGGATGGGAACGCGCGCGATGATCCATACGACACCCGCCGAGTTTCTTGCGCAATGTCCTGAAGGCAAGCTGGCCGGACTCGATGTCGGTACGAAAACGATCGGCCTGGCGACCTGCGATACGAACTGGTCGTTTGCCGGTCCTTCCGAGACCATCAGGCGCACCAAATTCCAGAAGGATCTGGGCGCACTGACCGCTTTCGTGGAAGCCAACGGCATCAAGGGCCTCGTCATCGGCTTGCCGCTCAACATGGATGGCACGGACAGCCCCCGCACCCAATCGACCCGCGCCTTTGCGCGCAATCTCGCACCGCTGGGTCTGCCGATCCTGCTATGGGACGAGCGCTGGTCAACGATGGCGGTCGAGCGCGCTATGATCGATGCGGACGTTAGCCGCGCCAAGCGCGCCGACAAGGTCGATGCCATGGCCGCCGCGCATATTCTTCAGGGCGCGATCGACGCGCTGGTCAATCTCGATCCCGAAAGCTAGGCAACGACCTTATGGACCTCATCAAGACCTCGGACCTCTCGGACGACCAGCTCACCTACCTGCTAGATGCAGCCGATCGCTGGTTCCGCTTCAATCGTACCGTGCGCACCGCCGATGACCGCTTAAAAGGCATCAATGTCGTGACCGCGTTTTTCGAAAATAGCACCCGCACGCTGCTTAGCTTCGATATCGCCGCCAAGCGCTTGGGCGCGATGGTCACCAACATGCCCGTCGATGCCAGTTCGGTGCAAAAGGGTGAAAGCCTCCGCGATACGGCGCAAACGATCGACGCCATGCGTATCGACGCCCTGGTAGTGCGTCATGGCGATGCGGAGGCGCCGGCGCAGCTTGCCGACTGGATGAATGCACCTGTTATCAACGCAGGTGCGGGTTCGGGTTCGCACCCGACACAAGGCTTGCTAGACGTCGCTACCATCCGCCGCCACTTCGGCAAGGTCGAGAATCTGCGCATCGCCATTTGCGGTGACATCCGCCACAGCCGCGTCGCCAGCTCCACCCGCGCCCTGCTCGACCGGATGGGCGCCGAAGTGCGGCTGGCTGGTCCCACGGCGCTGATGCATGACGATTATGACGGGCCCGATGGCATCGACGAAGCGGTAACCGACGCCGATGTCGTCATGATGCTGCGGGTACAGCGCGAGCGGCTAACGAGCGATCTTGGCGATGCGCCGGGTGAATATCTCAGCCGCTATGGCCTGACGGCGGATCGCTTTGCCAGGGCCGCCCCCGATGCGGTCATCATGCATCCGGGCCCGATGAACCGCGGCGTGGAAATCGATAGCGATCTGGCGGACAGCAAACGATCGCTGATCACGACGCAGGTCGAGATGGGCGTCGCCATGCGGATGGCCGTGCTCGACCTCGTCACGTCGCAAAAAAGGGCCGTCGCCGACGAGAAATCGGCAACGGCCCGTACGATCAACTAGGTCGTCTTAGCGCGAAGCGAGCTTGAACGGCGCGTCGCCAGCGACTTCGCGCACCCAGCATTCACCGCCTGCCTGCTTGATGCTCACGCAGAAATCGCGCGCTTCGGCGTCCCCTGCAAAGCCCCAGGCAGCAAGGCGATAATATTTCTTGCCATTGACTTCGGTGCGCGCGGCCATTGGCTTGAAGTCGCCGATCGGCGCGAAGTTGGCAGTGCTGACTTCCCAACCCATGTCGAGCTGGCTGCGCTTGGAATAGGCACCGAGCTGGACGACGATCCGCGATTCGCCCTTGAGCGCTTCGGCAGCGGCGGTGATGCTGGCCGCCGACTGGGTGAAGCGGGTGGCGTCGCTCGACAGGCCGGCGCTCGGAGCGGTTTCGGCGCGCGCCAGCTTGACTGGCATCGCCGCGATATCGGCGGGCGTCATGATCGACGGCGCGGGCGCCGCTTCGACGGGCTTGGGCGCAATTCCGTCGATTTCCTGAAATTCGCCGTCGATCACCGGAATGTCCGTCACGCGCACGTTGGCGGCGGGACGCTCGGCAAATTCGCGGTTCGTTTCGACGTCGGCGACTTCGAATTCTTCGACCGGCTGTTCGACACGAAGCGGTGTCGAGATGACCGGGCCGACCTGCGGCGCTACCGGTGGCAGCGCGGCGGCAGCCATTTGCGTGCCATTGTCGGCCTGCGGTACCAACGCAAGGCGCGTGGGCTGGCCGGGGTCAATCTGGGCGGGCGCCACGCCAGTTAGCGCGGCGACCTGCTGTGACTGATGCGTCGGCGCAGCCATCACCCGCCACTGCGACAGGCGTGCATCGAGCTGGTCGGCAGGCACATCCTGCGCGGCAATTGCGCGTGCATTGTCCCAGTCACCGCTTAGTGCATAGGCCAGCGCCAGATTCTGGCGTGTGCGGGCATCACCCGATGCGCTACGCGCGGCGTTGTCGAGCACCGAAATCGCCGAGTGGTGGCGTCCGGCCAGAGCCAATGCCAGGCCGCGATCGCTCTCGCTGACGTAACCACGCGCCGTGTCGAGCAGCGAGACGGCGGCATCGCCGCGGCCCTGCGCGATCATCACTAGCGACCGCTTCAAGATGGTTTGTGGCTGGGCGGGCATGATGCTGAGCGAGTCTGCATAAGCCTGGTCGGCCGAAGCAAAGCGCCCGGCAGCGAAATAGGCATTGCCGAGAAGCGTACGGAAGCCCGCATCGCGCGGGCTACCTGCAACGGCCTTTTCGGCATAGTTGATCGCAGTCTCGACTTCGCCCTGCACCAGCGCAGCCTGGGCCTGCGTCGCAAGGCCGATTTCGTCTTTGGCCACCTTCGATCCGAAGATCGAGGCGTTTGGCCCCGGTGTTGCGCAAGCCGAAAGTCCTGCGGTCAGGACAATCGCTCCAGCAATGTGTTTCGCGTTTCGAATGGTCATGATGCGTATCCCCTAAAGCGTCATTTCCTCTGTGAATTATCTGTCGTCAGCCGACCTCTTTGTTCGAAATAGTGTCGAGTTCGGGCATATCGGCCAGCATCCGGTCGAGCGCCTCGATCAGCAGCTTTTGCGACGATTGCCCCGTAAGGGCGCTCGCGAGGCGCAGCTTGAGATGGCGTTCCTTGTCGAGACGCAGCGTAAAGGCAGCCTTTCCCTTGCTTCCGGCAGCGGCGCGCGGACGGCGCGGGCGCATGGGCGCGGCAAGCGGCACGACCTTGCTGATATCGACAGCCGGTTCTCTGGCGGGCGTTTCGGCAACATGCTCGACGGGCTCTTCGGCGGCCGAGAACGGGTCGACCACTTCGGTCTGCGCGTCGAGGGGTGCGTCCAGGACCAGTTCGTCCTCTTCTTCGGCTTCGGTCGCAAGCGTTTCGTCGTCCTGCTGGCCCTCGTCGATCGCGTCGTTCAGGTCGAACGTTTCTTCTTCGACTTCGACTGCGTCGGTCAGTTCGAGCGCATCGTCTTCCTCTTCGACGGTGTCGGTGAGTTCGAGCGGCTCTTCCTCGGCCTCGGCGGCCTCGGGCAGGTCGAACGGTACCTTGTCATCGGCCTCATCGACCGGCTCTTCGATGATGGCGCCGTGCTCGGCAACGGCGTCTTCGTCTTCAGCGATATCGCCGACAAATTCGAGGTCGTAGAGGGTAGATTCGTGAGCGACGGGCTCGTCGCCAGGCGCGTCAGCAGTGACATCTTCGACCGGATCGGCAGCAGCCTTGTCCGTCTCTGCGGCGAGAGCGGCCTCTTCATACTCTTCGAATGTGTCGACCTGCGTAACTTCGTCCGCCGCTTCGACCGATCCATCGGTTATTTCTTCTTCAACCGGCTGATCGTCAGTGTGAGCGAAAGCCTCATCCACGACGGGCGCTTCTTCGACAGCCTCAGGCTGCGGCGCGTCATGATCGGCTTCTGCGCCATCTTCCTGTTCGGCGAACGGTACGTACCCTGCGGGCGATTCGGTCGGCTCGGCCAGCTGCATCGGATCGAGATCGGCCATGTCCTTATGCGCCGAGTAATCCTTGTCGATGCCTTTATGCTCGTTGAAAGCATTGCCGCCTGCATCTTCAGCTTCGGGATCCCACTCTTCAGCGGTCTCGTCGATATAGTCTTCGCCGTCACACCAGGCTTCGTCATCCGAAACGGCGAAATGCTTCATGATGTCGGCTTGCTGTTCGCGGACCGAGTTGGCCTGCTGCGATTCAGATTGGATATGGTCCTGGACGGCCTTGGCAGCACTGAGGCCGGCAAGCGGACCCAGCGCAGCAAGCACGCCCTTGTCATTATCGTCCCCATCGTCGTAGCGGCCCTGCACGAACCCTGGCCGCGGCGCGGTATCAGAAGATTCTTCGCTGGGCGCGGGCGTTTCTTCACCCATATCGTTCCAGCCGAGATCGTCTAGGCCCTGCCCCATCTCGCCAAAGCTCTGGCGGCGCATGGCAGGACGCGCGTCACCCTTGCGGGCGAGCAACCCGGAGGACAGCGATGCGAAGGCCTTATGATCGCTCATGGTGGGATGGCCTCCTTACTGGCCCACGACGCGGCGGCCGAAGCCACCGACCGGACGGGGCGAAGAAGCGGGCGCGGCGGTGTTGGGGCGCTGCGCACCGGGGGCCGTGAAAACGGTCCGGCGGAAATTCTTTTCAAGACGGTCGGAGATGTAGCCCCACAGTTCGCTGACTTCTTCCGCCGACTTACCGTTGGGGTCCACTTCCATGACGGTGCGACCATCGATCATCGAAGCGGCAAAATCGGTGCGGTGATGCAGGGTGACCGGGGCCACCGTGCCGTGCTGCGACAGCGCAACCGCCGCTTCGTAGGTGATCTTGGCTTTGGGCGTCGCTGCGTTGACCACGAAGATCAGCGGCTTGCCGGCGCGGTCGCACAGATCGACAGTTGCACCCACGGCGCGAAGGTCATGCGGTGACGGACGTGTCGGCACAACGACCAATTCGGCCACCGCGATGACCGACTGGATCGCCATGGTAATGGCGGGCGGCGTATCGATGACCGCCAGTTTGAATCCTTGCTGGCGCAGGACTTCGAGGTCCGAGGCCAGGCGGGCGACCGTTGTCTGGGCGAAGGCGGGCATTTCGTCCTCGCGTTCGTTCCACCAGTCGGCGAGCGACCCTTGCGGATCGATATCGATCAAGCAGACCGGGCCGTGGCCGGCTCGCTGTGCTTGCACCGCAAGGTGGCCGGACAGGGTCGTCTTCCCCGAACCGCCTTTTTGCGATGCCATTGCCAGAACGCGCATTATCTTCCCCTCGCGTTAGTGAACGCTGTTGTTCGAGGATGGAATTGACACTGAACTGGCTAAAATCTGGTTAACGCGCTTAAGACATTGTTGCCCTCGCCTCTTATGCGCTATGAAAAATGACGTCGTTTTGGCGTCAGTCCGAAGGGTGTGAATATGCGTAGATCGACATTTTGGGTGCTTCTGCTGGCCGTTTCGATGGCGCAGCCGGCCGCTGCCCAATCGGTTCGCGACGGTATCGATGCCTGGGCTTCCGGAAACTATGTGGAAGCGGTCACGATCTGGCGCCCGCTGGCCGATAGCGGCGATGCCGATGCCGCCTTCAACATGGGCCAGGCCTATCGCATGGGCCGCGGGGTCGGCATCGATAACGCACGCGCCCAGCGCTATTTTGAATCCGCCGCGCGCCAAGGCCACCTGGATGCCGAGGTCAACCTTGGCCTGATGCTGTTTTCCAATGGCGACAAGGTGAATGCGATGCGCTGGCTCCGGTCGGCCAGCAGCAAGTCCGATCCGCGCGCCATGCTGGTCTATGGAACGGCGCTATATAATGGCGACGGCGTGCCGCGCGATCCAGTAGCAGGCTATGCCTATGTAAAGCGCGCCGCGGATACGGGACTTGATCCCGCTCGGCGTACGCTGTCGGAGCTCGACCGACTGTTGTCCGACGAGATCAAGACCCAGGGCATACAGCTCGCCGCCCGCCAGCAAGGCCTTGCCCGGACGCCGCGCGAAGCGACTGCACGGCCCAAGACACCCGCGCCGTCGTCCAAGCCCAAGGCCGTCACACCATCAGCGACCGCCAAGGCAACGCCTCCACCCGCGCCCAAGCCGACCCCGAAACCGACGGCCGCACCGCCGCCCGCGGCCAAGCCTGCACCTGTAGCAACAGCAAGCGCGGCTGCCACCGCCACGGGCCCGTGGCGTCTCCAGCTTGGCGCCTTTTCGAAGCGCAATTCTGCCAGCGCCTTGTTCGACAAGGTCAAGGGTAATGCCGCGCTTTCCGGCAAGCGCTCATTCCTGGTGAATGCCGGCAACATCACGCGCCTTCAGGTTGGCCCCTTTGTCAGCCGGGCCGCCGCCAATGCCGCCTGTAGCCGATTGCAGCAAAGCGGGCAGGCCTGCTTCCCGGTAAAAGTGAACTAATTCCAATCGGCCTTGGCGATGCCGAGGCTCCAAAGCACCGCATCGAGCGGATGGTAATCGAGCCGCGCGTCGGCGGCAGCCGCGACCGCGGGCTTGGCCCGATAGGCAATGCCAAGGTCCGCCGCGCCGAGCATATCGAGATCGTTGGCGCCATCGCCTATGGCGAGCGACGCCCCCTCGCCCAGCGCCGCCATTTCCTCGCGCAGCACGCTTGCCTTGGTAGCCCGATCGACAATGTCACCATCGACCTTACCGGTAAGCCGGTCAGCGTCGACGCCAAGCTTGTTGGCGACCACGCGGTCAAAGCCGAGCCAGCCGCCGACCACGTCGGCAAAGGCGGTAAAGCCGCCCGATACGAGCACGCAGCGCACGCCCCTCGATTTCAATGTTCTCACGAGCCGCTCCGCACCCGGATTGGGCACGATGCGCTCATTGAGCAGCCGCGATATCGTGTCGACCGGCAGACCTTCCAGCAGCGCGAGCCGCTCCCGTAGAGATCCGGCAAAGTCGAGCTCACCCTGCATCGCGCGTTCGGTGATGGCGGCGACCTGCTTTCCCACGCCCGCCATGTCACCAAGCTCGTCGATGCACTCCTGTCCGATCATGGTGCTGTCCATGTCGGCGATGAAGAGACGCGGCATTTCGAAGCCATCGGGCGTGACTAGGATATCGATACCATCCCATCCCTCGACCGCCTGACGAGCAGCCCGGACATTGGAGACATCGAAGCGCGCGGCGTTGACGCCATCGCGCCATTGCATGTCGCTACCCAGCCGTTCGGCTGCGGCGGCAAGCAGGCTATCGTCGAGCCGTCCGGCTGCTATGAGCGTGGCAATGGCCAATTTGCGTCCTCCTCTCGCCCTCATCGCGGGTCCGACCGCCAGCGGCAAGTCCGCATTGGCGATCGCGGTTGCCAATGCGGCGAATGGCGTCATCATCAACGCCGATAGTGCGCAAATCTACGCCGATATCGATGTTGTTGCCGCCCGCCCAGGCGCTGACGAACAAGCGCGGGCGCCGCACCGTCTTTACGGCGTGCGCGATGGCGCTCACCCCTGTTCGGCAGCCGATTGGGCTGGCCTCGCCCGCGCCGAGGTTGACGCGGCGCACGAGGCGGGCCAAGTGCCGATCCTCGTCGGGGGAACCGGCCTATACATGCGCACCCTGCTGGAGGGCATTGCCCCCGTTCCCGACATCAATCCCGACATTCGCGAAGAGATCCGCGCCGCCGACGTGTCCGACAATTATGCTGCGCTGCAGGAAGCTGACCCAGTTGGTGCTGCCGGGCTCAACCCTAGCGATACCACCCGCATCGCGCGTGCGCTCGAGGTCGTGCGCTCCACCGGCAAGCCCCTCGCCTACTGGCAGCAAAAAAAGGAAGGCGGCATTGGCGATGACGTCGCGCTCGCACCGATGGTTCTGCTCCCACCCCGCGACTGGCTGGTCGAGCGGTGCGATCGGCGCTTCGCCCAAATGCTGGACGAAGGCGCGATCGATGAAGTCGACGCACTGCTCGCCCGCAACCTTGGTCCTGCATTGCCCGTCATGCGGGCCATCGGCGTCCCCGAGATCGCAGCATTCATCCGTGGCGACACATCGCGCGAAGACATGATCGAGGCGGGCCAGCTCGCCACCCGCAAATATGCCAAGAGGCAATATACGTGGTTCCGCAACCAGCCGCCCGCTGACTGGCCACGCTTCGAGGAGCCGCTCGATGCCCCGGGCGCGGTGGAACGCGCCGTTTCCATCATCACTGGCAATCTGTAGGGCAAGTCCATGGAAATCATTCGCGACGACCAGATCGATCCCGCCCCCCTTGCGGGCAAGCGCATCGCGATCATCGGTTACGGCAACCAGGGCCGCGCACAGGCGCTCAACCTAGCTGACGGCGGCCACGATATAGTGATCGGCCTGCGCGAAGGTAGCGCCAGCGCGGCAAGGGTCGAAGCCGATGGCTTGCATCACGCGCTGCCACGCGATGCCGTGGAAGGCGCAGCGCTTACCATGATGCTGTTGCCAGACGAGGTCATGACGGGCGCCTACGGCATGATCGAGGAGGCTTTGACGCACGGAAGCGCGCTCGGTTTCAGTCATGGCCTCGCCGTCCATTTCGGCTTCATCAGGCCACGCGACGACCTCGATGTCGTCATGGTCGCGCCAAAGGGACCGGGTACCGCGCTTCGCCAGCTTTTCACCGAAGGCAAGGGAATGGTCGGCTTGTGGGCGGTCGAACAGGATGCCACGGGCCACGCGGCGGACATTGCGCTCGCTTATGGGCAGGCGATCGGGTGCGCGCGTGCGGGCCTGATTGCCAGCAAATTCGCCGAAGAATGCGAAGCCGATCTTTTCAACGAACAGGCCGTCGTCTGGGGCGGTGTTCCGGCTTTGCTGGAAGCCGGGTTTGAAACTTTGGTCGACGCCGGTTATTCGGAAGAACTTGCGCTATTTGAATGCGTTAGCGAGCTAAAGTTGCTCGCCGATCTCATCGAGGCACGCGGCATAGCGGGGATGCGCGAAGCGATCAGTAACACCGCTGAGCTCGGCGCGGTGCTGGGCGGCCCCAAGATGGTCGACGACACGGTGCGTCAGAGGATGCGCGACATATTGGAGCATGTCCGCAGCGGCGAATTTGCCGAGGCACTGAAGCGCGAAGAAGCCGAAGCCTACCCGCTCCTCCGGAAGGCCCGCGCCGCAGCACGCGCTTCAAAGGTAGAAACGGTCCGCCAAAGGATCGCGAAACTTTAGCCAATCTCCTCGGGCCGCAGGACGGTACGCCCTCCGGTTGCCGCACGCTCTGCGTAAGCGCGTTGCATCAGCTTGTGAATCTCGACCACGGCCGGATTTTCCGCAGCCTCGGCGCGGCGCAATTCCTGCATCGCGCGCCGGGCATAATAGCGCCGGTCACTCATCGTCATCCCCTATGCTCTCATTGATGACCGTTACGTCATAGCATCGATTGGCGAGTCGCGGAATGATCAAGCGGCGGCGAGGAATGAAGAGTATTGCCGGAGCGGTTTGTAGATCGAGGCATGCGCCTTCACGTTGCGCAGTTCGCGTGCCATCTGCGCCAGGCTCATCATCGATCCCAGCGGCGCAATCTGGTCGTAATCGAGGGGTTTTCCCGGAAACAGGCGAACGTCCGTCTCACGCTTTCCCAGCATCACGATCGCGAGATGCCTTCTGTCTCGACAGATCCGCCGGAAGGTCGCGGTGACTTCTTCGCAATCGCCTTCGATTATCTCGGCGAAACGGTTCCCGCCCACGATCACCGACCCTGTGATCCCCGTTTCAGTGTTATAATCGCGGCAACGCGCGACGAGATCGTCGATCGCTGCTCCATCCATGGGCTCGGCCATGATGGAACTGAACGCGAGTCGCAGCATAATCCCCTCCCCAGTCAGGTCGAGGCGCTCTCGCACCGATGCCCCTAAGAGAAAAACACCATCGCGTCCGAAACGGTACTACTTGCGTCCGAACAGTTTCTCGATATCGCCGTGGGCAAGCTTGACCCACGTCGGTCTGCCATGATTGCACTGGCCCGAATGCGGGGTGGCTTCCATTTCGCGAAGCAGCGCATTCATTTCGTGCACTGACAAGATACGCCCCGCGCGCACCGAGCCGTGGCACGCCATGGTTCCGGCCACGAGGTCGATCCGGTCGCGCAAAGTCACGGTTGACCCGAGTTCGGCAAGTTCGGCGGCGATATCGGCGAGCAACTGAGGCGCTTTGACCTTCTGGCCCAGCGGCGCAGGGGTGGCGCGTACCAGCATGGCGCCCGGACCGAAGCGCTCGATCTCCAGCCCAAGCTGCGCGAGTTCATCCGCGGCCTCCTCGAGACGTTCGCAATCGGTCTCGTCCAGCTCGACTGTTTCTGGAATGAGCAGCGGCTGGCGCTTGATTTCCTCCCCCTCACGCGCGGCCCGCATGCGTTCGAGCACCAGTCGCTCATGCGCGGCATGCTGGTCGACGATAACCAGGCCGTCTTCCGCTTCTGCGACGATATAGGTCGCGGCCACCTGGCCGCGCGCGGCGCCGAGGGGAAATTTCGCGACTTCGGGTGGCGGCGCATCGGCAATCTCGGCGCGCGCCTGCGGCGGCGCGGCAAATGCGGCGCGTGTTTCCCATACGCTGGGCTGGCCGGGATGCGCCGCAAGGTCGTCCGGCCGTGCATAAGCTGCCGCCTCGACCGGCCCCGCAGGATTGGGCGACGGTGGCGCTCCCACCGGTTCCACCTGCCAAGCCGCCGGCTGCGCCAATTGCTCGCGACTGGCAGACAGATGGCCCGCTTCTTCCAAGGCTCGTCGGATCCCGCCCACAATCAGCCCGCGTACGCCCTGCGCGTCTCGAAAGCGCACTTCGGTTTTCGCCGGATGGACGTTGATATCGATTTCGTGCGTCGGAAGATCGAGGAAAAGCGCTGCGATGGGGTGGCGATCGCGCGCCAGGAGAT
>JABDNH010000022.1 GCA_013001055.1 Sphingomonas sp.
TCCGCCAGTTCGGTGCAGGCGACGAGTCCATCGCGCAGTTGGCCCAGATCGCGTGGGCCGCCGCGCCCGGCGACGAGACGGCCGAGGGCGCGCGCAATGTCCGGCATGGCTTTCAATCGGCTGCGGACATCGTCGCGCTGCAATTGGTCTTCGGCGAAATGCTGGACGAGCGCGAGCCGCGCTTCGATGGCGGGCCGATGCGTAAGCGGCGCCGACAGGTCCTGCGCCAGCAAGCGCCGCCCGCCCGCCGAAACGCAGCGATCAATGCAATGCAGCAGGCTACCGGCATGAGCGCCCGGTTGCGTCCGTGTGATCTCAAGGCTGTCGCGGGTCGCCGGATCGATCGCCATATGGCCCGAACGTTCGATCCGCGTCGGGCTGGCGAGGAAACTGGCCGCGTCCTTTTGCGTGGCGTCGAGATAGGCGAGCAGGCCGCCCGCTGCCGCCAATTCGGCGCGGCCCGGCGATCCGAAGCCGTCGAGGCTTTTTACCCCGTAGCGGGTGACGAGCGCCTTTTCGCCGCCAAGGCTGTCGAAGCCGCCATGGCCGGCGGTGGTGGCGATACCCGGCACCTTTTCATCGGCAATCGTCTCGGCAGGGTCGAGCCGGGCAAGTTCGGCCTGGAGATCGCCGGGGCCGCAGGCGATCAGTTCGAAACGGCCGGTGGAAATATCGGCGGCGGCGATGGCCCATTCCTCGCCCGCGCGGCCGATGGCGGCGAGCCAGTTGGCGGCGCGGCTTTCGAGCAGGCTCTCCTCGGTCAGCGTGCCGGGGGTGACGAGGCGAATGATGGCACGGCGCACAAGCGCCTTCGACCCGTCGCGTGCCTTTGCCTCGGCGGGGGTTTCGACCTGTTCGGCGATGGCGACACGGTGGCCGCTGCGAATGAGCTTGGCGAGGAAGCTTTCGGCGGCGTGGACGGGCACCCCGCACATCGGCACGTCCTCGCCTTTCTCCTTGCCGCGCTTGGTCAGCGCGATGTCGAGACAGGCCGAGGCGACCTTGGCATCCTCGAAGAAGAGCTCGAAGAAATCGCCCATGCGATAGAAGAGCAATGCATCGCCCGCTTCTTCCTTCAGCGCAAAATATTGCGCCATCATGGGCGTCACTTTTGCCTTGGGAGAATCGTCGCGGGCCATCGCCCGATTGCTAGCATGGCTTGGCTGCACTGCACCATGGTTTCCCCCGTGACTCTGGGGTGAAAAAGGCTCTAAAGCGCCCATCCAAAGGAAAGGCAGCATTCATGAGTGAAGCCAACGTCAAATTTTCAGACGCCGAAGCGATCGATTTTCACGCGCGCGGCCGTCCCGGCAAGATCGAGATCACGCCGACCAAGCCGATGACCACGCAGCGAGACCTGGCGCTGGCATATTCGCCGGGCGTCGCGGTCCCGGTCGAAGCAATCGCGAAAGATCCTAGCCGCGCCTACGAGCTGACGGCCAAGGGCAATCTTGTCGCGGTGATTTCGAACGGCTCTGCCATCCTTGGTCTGGGCAATCTCGGCGCGCTCGCCTCAAAGCCGGTGATGGAAGGCAAGGCGGTGCTGTTCAAACGCTTCGCCGATGTCGATGCGATCGACCTCGAGCTCGATACCGAAGACCCCCAGGCATTTATCGACGCGGTGGCCCTGATGGGACCCAGCTTCGGCGGCATCAACCTTGAGGATATCGGTGCGCCCGACTGCTTCATCATCGAGCAGGCGTTGAAGGAGAAGATGAATATCCCGGTCTTCCACGACGACCAGCACGGGACTGCGATCATCACCGCAGCAGGCCTCATCAACGCGGCGCACCTGACCAATCGCAAGCTTGCGGACATGAAGGTCGTCGTGAACGGCGCGGGCGCGGCGGCGATCGCGTGCAGCGATCTCATCGTCGCGATGGGTGTCAAGAAAGACAATGTCATCATGTGCGATCGATCGGGGGTCATCCACAAGGGTCGCGACGATCTCGACCAGTTCAAATCGGCGCAGGCGGTCGATACGGACAAGCGGACGCTGGCCGAAGCGCTCGTGGATGCGGATTGTTTCCTTGGCCTGTCGGCGGGCAACGTGCTCGATGGCGATATGATCAAGAAGATGGCCAACCAGCCGATTATCTTCGCGATGGCCAATCCGACGCCTGAAATCTCCCCTCCCGTGGCGAAAAAGGCGCGTCCCGATGCCATCGTCGCGACAGGGCGCTCGGACTTTCCCAACCAGGTCAACAACGTGCTGGGCTTTCCCTTCATTTTCCGCGGCGCGCTCGATTGCCGCGCGACAGGGATAAATGAGGAAATGAAGATTGCTGCAGCGCAATCGCTCGCCGACCTGGCGCGAGAGGCCGTCCCCGAGGAAGTCGCCGCGGCCTACGGCGAATCCAAGAGCTTCGGGCCCGATTATATCATTCCCGCGCCATTCGATCCGCGCCTGATCGAGGAGGTGCCGATGGCGGTCGCCAAGGCGGCTGCGCAATCGGGCGTCGCGCAAAAACCGATCGAGGATTTCGACGAATATCGGCGCCAGTTGCGCGCGCGGCTCGATCCGACGGTTTCCGTGCTCAGCCTTGCCTACGAGGCAGCCAAGCGTAATCCCAAGCGGGTCCTGTTCGCAGAAGGCGAGGAAGACAATGTGCTTCGCGCCGCAATCGCGTTCAAGGAAAACGGGCTGGGCGTGCCGGTGCTGGTGGGGCGCGACAACGTCTATGACAAGCTGAAGGCGCTCGGCGTCGAGGATGCCGACGAGTGGGAGGTTCTCAACAGCCGCAACTCGCCTTTGGTCGAGAAGGCGGTGGATTTCATCTACGAAAAGCATGCGCGCGACGGGCTGCTGCGCCGCAAGGTCGAACGCATGGTCAACCAGGATCGCAACTATTTCACCGCCGCCATGCTGGCATTGGGCGAGGGCGATGCGATGATCACCGGGACGACGCGGCCGTTCTCCGAAAGCCTCCAGCAGGTGCGCACCGTGATCGATGACGATCATGGCGGTGACCCGTTTGGCATCAACATCGTGGTCGGCAAGGGCCATACGGTGCTGATCGCCGATACCTCGGTCACCGAACGCCCCACGGCGGAGCAGCTGGCGACCATCGCGATGCGTTCTGCCGCCTTTGCACGGCGTATGGGGCAGGAACCGCGCGTCGCTTTCATCAGCTACACGACATTCGGCAATCCCGAAGGCGAATATATCGATGAGCTGCGCGATGCGGTCAAAGTGCTCGATCGCACGGCGACCGATTTCGAATATGAAGGGGAGATGGCGCCGGACGTGGCGCTCAACTTCGATGCGCAGCGTAAATTCTACAGCTTCAGCCGCCTCACCGGGCCAGCCAACGTACTGATCATGCCGGGACTGCAATCTGCCAGCCTGTCGACCAAGCTCTTGAAGCTGGTTGGCGGCGAGAACGTGCTGGGCCCCTATCTGGTAGGCATGAGCCAGCCGGTGCAGATCGCGCCGATGACGGCGTCTTCGAACGATCTTGTCACACTGGCAGTGCTTGCGGCTGGCGGCGCGGACGCGATCCGGCGCGGCAATGCCGCGATGCGCGGTGCCGCTGAAGAGGTGGTAGGCTAGCGCCTAGATACGTTCGGCTTGGCTGACGACGTCGCTCGCACGCAGCGCGGCGATGGTTGCGTGTAGGTGGGCCAGGTCGTGCAATTCCACATCGACGTGGAAGGTGTGAAAGCTGCCATCGCGATTTTCGAGGTGGAGGTTGACGATATTGGCGTCGCGTGCGCCCAGGATGCCTGCCATCTCGCCGAGCGCGCCCGCAACATCGCGCAGGATAATCGCGATCTTGGCGGTGCCGCCGTCGGTTTCCTCGCCCCAGCTGAGGTCGATCCAGTCGGCATCTTCGCCGGTGGCAAGCCGGTCGCAGCCAATGACATGAACATCGATCGCCTCGTCGTCGCCGCGCACGCCGACAATCCGGTCGCCCGGGATGGGGTGGCAGCATTCGGCAAGGTGAAAAGCAACCCCCGGTGTCAGCCCCTTGATCGAAATGGCGGACTGCTGTCCCGGCATCTTGTCCTTCTTGCGGCGACGGCGCAGTAGCCCGGTACGTTCGGTGGTTGATCCGGGAAGCACGGCTTCCATCACCACTTCGTCGGTCAATTTCTTGCGCGCGATCGCCATGAGCAGCGCGTCTTCGTCGCCGTGCATCAGCCGATCGGCAGCTTCGCGCAGCGGCTTGGCGGGCAGCTTGCCTCCGATACGCTGGACGATATCATCGAATATCTTGTGGCCGAGCTCGATATTCTCGTCGCGCTCCTTATGGCGCACGAAGCGGCGAATGGCCGAGCGCGCCTTGCCGGTTGCCACGAAGCGCAGCCAGCTGGGCTGCGGGTGCTGCGATTCCGATGCCAGGATATCGACCTGATCGCCATTTTCTAGCGGGGTGCGCAGCGGCACCACGCGCCCGTTCACCTTCGCGCCGACGGTCTGGTCGCCAAGATCGGTATGGACGGCATAGGCAAAATCGACCGGTGTCGCGCCTTTGGGCAACTGGATAAGCTCGCCTTTCGGCGTGAAGGCAAAGATGCGGTCCTGGTACATCGCCATGCGCGTATGTTCGAGCAGCTCGTCAGGATCGTCGGCATGGTCGAGGATCTCGACGAGGTCGTTGATCCAGGGCACCTGCAAGTCGGCAGCGGGTTTGCCTTCCTTGTAGGCCCAATGCGCGGCAAGCCCGCGTTCGGCCTGCTCGTGCATCGCGCGGGTGCGAATCTGCACCTCGATACGCATGTTGCTGTCGTGGATGATCGTGGTGTGGAGCGAGCGGTAGCCATTGCGCTTGGGCGTCGAAATGAAATCCTTGAAGCGGCCCGGTACCATCGGCCAGCGCTGGTGAATGAGGCCGAGTGCGTGATAGACGTCGGCGTCATCTTCAACAATTATGCGGAACGCCATCACGTCGGACAATTGTTCAAAACTGATGTGCCGTTCGGCCATCTTCTTCCAGATCGAATAGGGATGCTTTTCGCGGCCCGTGACCTCGGCCTCCAGGCCATGATCCGAAAGATGGAGCTGGAGGTTGAGCCCGATGCGGTTGATCGCATCGCCGCCCGATGAATGTAGCTGTTCGAGCCGGCGCTTGATCGAGGCATAGGCATCGGGTTCGAGCTGCTGGAAGGCGAGCGTCTGCATCTCCTTCATCATCTCGTACATGCCGATGCGCTCGGCGAGCGGCGCGTAGATATCCATCGTTTCACGCGCGATGCGGCGGCGCTTTTCTTCCTTCGGAATATGATGGAGCGTGCGCATGTTGTGGAGCCGGTCGGCCAGCTTAACCAGGAGGACGCGGATATCGCCCGACAGCGCGAGCAAAAACTTCCGCAGGTTCTCCGCGGCGCGCTCGCTCTCGGTCATCGCTTCGACCTTGGAGAGCTTGGTCACGCCATCGACGAGGCGCGCCACTTCCTCGCCGAACAGGTTCCGGATCTGCTCGGGCGTGGCGACCGTATCCTCGATCGTGTCGTGAAGGATCGCGGTGACGATGGTTTCATCGTCCAGTTTCATGTCGGTAAGGATGCCGGCCACTTCGATCGGGTGGCTGAAATACGGATCGCCCGAAGCGCGTAATTGCGCTCCGTGCGCCTTCATCGAGAAGACATAAGCGCGGTTGATCAGCGCTTCGTCTGCGTCCGGATCGTACGACCGGACCTTCTCGACAAGTTCGTATTGTCTCAGCATCCGCCTATAGATGGGGGTGCGAAGGGGTACTTCGCAAGTGCAAAAAGATAATTGACCTCAGCGTTTCAAACCGCAACTAGTTTTCATAGAAGATCGGGTTTAAGGCTCGTCATATGGCTGAAACCACCCTTGCCGAAACGGCACCGTCGATCGAGGATTTCAAGGATGCAGCGCTACGCTGCCCGCTGCCCGCCGCGATCGAGCTTATTGGCGAAAAATGGGCGTTCCTGATCCTGCGCGGCGCCTTCAACGGCCTCCAGCATTTCGAACAGTTCCAGGCCGGGCTAGGCATCGCCCGCAACATCTTATCCGACCGATTGACCAAGATGGTCGATGGCGGGGTGCTGGCGCGCAATCCCGATCCCGACGATCGCCGCAAGGTCGTCTATTCGCTTACCGAAAAGGGGATGGCCTTACTGCCGGTGGTGGTGGCGCTACGCCAGTGGGGTGAAGATTGGGGGCATGGCCCGACCAACATCATCCTCGCCGATTCGCGCGATGGCAAACCCATTCGCCGCATCAAACTGATGAGCCATGACGGCCGCGAACTCGATCTTGAGGACCTGATGTGGCTTGACCGGCGATCGGGCCATGGGGTGCGGCGCGAAGACGGCTGGCACGGCAAGATTTAGCCTCAAGACGAGCGGCAACAAAAAAGGCGGCCCGATGGAGCCGCCTTTTTACCTGATCGAGATATTTCCTGCCTTAGCGGCGCGGATCGTAATCTGCGGGCGCGGCCGACGGCGTTGGGCGCGGCGGCGCGGCGGCGGTGAGGCGCAGCGCTTCGGCGCTTTCGCTCAGGCCGGCCAGTTCATCGACCTCGTCATCATCGTCGAGCTGCACTTTCTGCAGGCTCATGATGGCGGCTTCTTCGAGTTGCTTGGGCTTGACCGTCTGCTCGGCGATTTCGCGGAGCGCGACGACCGGATTCTTATCACGATCGCGATCGATGGTGAGGTCCGCACCTCCCGAGATCTGGCGGGCGCGCTGGGCGCTCAACAGAACCAGATCGAACCGGTTGGGGACCTTGTCGACGCAATCTTCGACGGTAACGCGTGCCATGGGCCGCTTTTCCTTTAGAAAAATGGGCGGAAATTCGAATGGGCGAGATAGGGATGCGCGGGCCAAGAGTCAATTGCTTGTCATGACCCGGTCAAGGCTTCATGACGCTTGGCATGCACGATCATCCGCCAGGTTTCAGCTTCGAGGTGGACGGCCACCAAGGTCGCCTGGTCACGGGTGGGGCAGAACGGCTCGAGCTCATTCTCGACATGATCACGAGCGCAAAGAAACGCCTCCAGCTCGTCTTTTACGACATGGCGGACGACGATCGCGGGATGAAAATCCGCGATGCGTTGGTCGACGCAGGCAAGAGCGGCGTCGATATCACGATCATGATCGACGGATTCGGGCTGATCGACCTTAGTGATGAAGAGGCATTCTTCGCGCCGATCAGGTCCGCCGGGGGCAAGGTTCACAAGATGAACCCGTCGTTCGGGCGGCGCTATTTCCTGCGCAACCACCAGAAGATTGTCGTCGTCGACGGCAAGAGCTGCCTGGTCGGCGGGGCAAACCTGGCGAACGATTATTTGTCCGATGAGCAGGAAACCTGCTGGCGCGACCTGTGGCTTCGCCTCGACGGGCCGCAGGCGGCGCACCTGGGCGACTATGTCGATGCCTTGTGGGGTTTTGCGCACAGCAACAAGCGCCGTTTTGGCGAGCTTAGCGACATTGTTGCCGAATATAGCCAGATCGATGGTCGGTTGCAGTGGAAACTCTCAGGCCCATGGCCGCGCCAGACACCCTGGCCCACCGATTATGTGCGCGACCTGTGGAAAGCGAAGAAGGTCGATCTCATCGCCGCCTATTTCTCGCCGCCAAAATCGCTCAAGCGGCGCCTGTGGCGCGTTGCCGATCGCGGCGGCGAAGCGCGCATCGTCACGCCGGCCAAGTCGGATAACAACGCCACCATCGCAGCGGCGCGGCACACTTACGGACAACTGCTCGCCAAGGGCGTGCGGGTGTTCGAATATCAGCCGTGCAAGCTCCACACCAAGCTCTCGATCGTCGATGACGTAGTCTATATCGGCTCGTCAAACTTCGATTTTCGCAGCCTTTTCATCAACATGGAGCTGATGCTGCGGATTAGGGACGCGGACGTTGCGAACAAATTTCGTGCCTATGTCGATGCCGAGCTGAAGGACGCCGAAGAGATCACGCCGCAAGTCTACCGGGAACGCGCGAGCCTTTGGCGCCGCCTCATGTGGCGGCTGTCCAACTTCATGGTGACGACGATGGACTATACCGTCTCGCGCCGCCTCAACTTCCCGCTAGGCGACGATTGAGCGCGATCGGCCCCATTGCGGGGAGCGCGCTGACGAGCCGCCAATTCATCTTGCTCTATGCCGCGATGCTGGTCAGCGCGGCAGGCAATACGGCGCTGCAATCGGTCATGCCCGCAATCGGCCGCGCGATGGGCGCGCCCGACATCTATGTCGCGCTGACCTTTTCGGTTTCGGCGGTGCTGTGGGTAGTGCTCGCCCCGCGCTGGGCCCGGCAGAGCGATCACCATGGACGCAAGCCGCTGATCATCCTGGGTGTCGGAGCGGGCTTCACGCAGTCATCGCTACTCTGTGCTCTTGTCCTGTGGGCGGGACTGGAAGGCTGGATTGCTCCGGCACTGACCTTTTTGTTGTTCGGCATCGTGCGCGCGCTTTACGGCATCTTCGGCTGCGCAACGCCCAGCGCGACGCAAGCCTATCTAGCCGCCAAAACCCGGCGAACAGCGCGCGTCAAGGCGCTGGCCGGGCTGACCAGCAGCTTCAGCCTCGGCACGATTGTCGGCCCGGCCCTCGCGCCACTGTTCGTGTTGCCCTTCGTCGGCCTCTCGGGCCCGCTTTTCGTTTTTACGGGCTTTGGCATTGCGGTGATGCTGGCGGTATTGCGCTGGCTACCCAATGACCATGGCGCCCGCGGGCGCGGGGCCGCGATGAGCTATCCTTCGCTCGCTTCGACACCGACGGGGGCAAGCATCAAGGCAGCAACCAGCGCCCTGCCTGAGCGCATGCAGTGGACCGATGCGCGAATCCGGCCATGGATCATGGCGGGCGTCGTGACGAACCATGCGATGGCGGCGATCCTCTCGGTCATCGGCTTCTTCACGATCGACCGGTTGGGGCTCGACCCGGTGGGGTCCGAACAGTCGATCGCGCTAGTCATGATGGCAGGCGCGGTGGCGACGCTGGGGGCGCAATGGGGCATCATCCCGCGCCTCGGCTGGGGACCGCGCACGCTGATCCTGGCGGGGTCCTCGATCGCGGCTGCGGGCATGGTCGGCACGATGCTCGCCGATACGCTCTACGGCATCGTGCTAGGATTTGCCTGCCAGCACCTCGGCTTCGGCTTGATCCGCCCCGGCTTTACCGGCGGCGCGAGTCTTGCGGTATCGCTGCGCGAACAAGGCGGTGTCGCGGGCGTCGTCACGTCGGCTAACGGCGTTGCGTTCGTCGCCGCACCTACGCTCGGCATCATCGCCTATCAGCTGGAGCCACACTTGCCATTCGCGGTCGCGGGGCTCCTGCTGGTCGGCGTGGTGCTGTGGGGCTGGCGGCGGCTGGCCTAGTTCTCGACGCTGGGAATATGGAAACCGATGCCCGCGGTCGGGCGCACGGCGTCCGATTTCAGGTTGGCCTGGATCTTGGCATATTCCTCGATCATTTTTTCGGTCACCGAAGCCCCCGTATCGGCGAAGGCAGCTTCGAAATCGGCCTGCGTCACCTTGGGGTCCTCATCGTTGCGGCGTAGCGCGATCAAGCCCGCGCGCCGCGTCAGGTCCTCAAGGTCGGCACCGGTGAAGCGTTCGGTCTTCTTCGCCCAGGCCTCGAGATCTACATCGTCGGCCAGCGGCATCTTGTCGGTATGGATCTGCAGGATGCGCAGTCGGCCTTCATAGGTGGGCGGGCCGACATAGATGAGTTCGTCGAAGCGACCGGGGCGCAACAGCGCAGGGTCGACGAGATTGGGCCGGTTGGTTGCTCCGATGATGACGACATTGTTGAGGTCCTCGAGCCCGTCCATCTCCGAAAGGATCGTGTTGACGACACGCTCGGTGACCTGCGGTTCGCCATGACCGCCCCCGCGCGCGGGGACGAGGCTGTCGATCTCGTCGATGAAGATGATGGTCGGCGCGACCTGCCGGGCGCGGGCGAAGAGGCGGGCGATCTGCTGCTCGCTCTCGCCATACCATTTGGACAGCATGTCCGAGGATTTCACCGAGATGAAGTTGGCGTGGCTTTCGCGGGCGGTCGCTTTTGCCAGCAGCGTTTTGCCGGTTCCCGGCGGACCGAAGAGCAAGAAGCCCTTGGCCGGGCGGATGCCAAGGCGCTTGAAGGCATCGGGATGGGTCAACGGCAGTTCGATGCCTTCGCGCAGCTTGTCGCGGGCATCGTCGAGGCCGCCGATGTCCGACCAGGTCGTCTGCGGGATCGAAACCATGACTTCGCGCATGGCGGACGGCTGCACGCGTTTGAGCGCCTCCTGAAAATCGCCGAGATTGACCGAGAGATTGTCGAGGACTTCGGACGGGATCGTGTCATCCTCGAGATTGAGCTGCGGCATGATACGGCGCACCGCCTCCAGCGCCGCTTCGCGTGTCAAAGCGGCGACATCGGCGCCCACGAACCCGTGGGTGCGCTTGCTGAGCGCGTCGAGATCGACATCCTCGCTGAGGGGCATGCCGCGCGTGTGGATGCCGAAGATCTCGCGCCGGCCGCTCTCATCGGGCACGCCGATCACGATTTCGCGATCAAAGCGCCCTGGGCGGCGCAGTGCCTCGTCGATGGCCTCGGGCCGGTTGGTGGCGGCGATGATCACCGTGTTCTGGCGCGGCTCAACCCCGTCCATCAGGGTCAGCAACTGCGCGACAAGCCGCTTTTCGGCTTCGCCGGCGACGCGGTCGCGCTTGGGCGCGATCGAATCGATCTCGTCGATGAAGATGATCGAGGGCGCTTCCTTCGCCGCCTCTTCGAACAGCGCGCGCAACTTCTTTTCGCTCTCGCCATAGCCAGAGCCCATGACTTCGGGGCCCGCGATGTGGAAGAATTTGGCGTCGCTTTCGTTGGCGACGGCGCGCGCCAGCATCGTCTTGCCGGTGCCGGGAGGGCCATGGAGAAGCACCCCCTTGGGGGGGTCGACGCCAAGACGCTGAAACAGTTCGGGATGCCGTAACGGCAGCTCGACCATTTCGCGCAGGCCATCGATCGTGTCGGACATGCCGCCCAGGTCATCATAAGTCACCGCACTGCGCGGATCGGGGGTGGCGGCGTCGCCCGCGGGAAGCAGGCTGACCTCGGTGTTGGCATCGATATGGACGACACCTTCGGGCTTGGTCGACACGACCTTCAGCCGGATTTCCTGCAACGCGAACGCTGGTGCGTTGAGCAGTCGCCGAAGCTGTTCGGGCATCTCCTGGTTGACGCGCTGCTGGCCTGCCGTGGCGACGAGATCGCCCATCTTCATGGGGCGATTGGCAAAACTGCGCCGCAACGCTTCGGATGAACCCTGTAGCCGCACGTGTGGCTGGGCGGGGGCGAGCACGACCGACTTGGCGGCAGTCGAGCCGATCTTGGCGATGGTCACGAAGTCGCCGGCACCGACCTGCGCATTATGACGCTGCAGCCCGTCGATGCGGATGATGTCGAGGCCTTCGTCGTCGGGATAGGGGCGCACGGCAACGGCGGGCGTCGCGCGCTTCCCGCAGATCTCGATAATGTCGCCATCGTTGAGCCCCATTTCGCGCATCAGCGAAACCGGCACGCGCGCCAGCCCGCGACCGCTATCCCCGGGGGGAAGGCTGGCAACTTGAACTTTACCGGGCTTGGTTTCGGCGTCGACCATCATCACTCCTTGGAATTCTCATCGCCCTGAACGGTGCACGGCGGGTTGAAGTTCAATGTGGTACGCATTGCAGGCAAAAAAAGGGCCCGGCGCAATGCGCCAGGCCCAGTCAGGAGAGGTGCCATGTTACTGGCCCGTTCGTTATTGCAACGCACAACGTTTTTTGCAAGCGCGATTGTGCATTGCACCAATTAGTCACCTATTTCTTGATCAGATTGACGATCTTGCGGAGCGTGGAACGCGGGAAGATGCGATGTGCCTGCGCGCTGACCTTGTTGGCCATTCCGGGCACCACGACCGCCTTGTTGGCTTCGAGGCCGGCAATCCCTGCCTTGACCACGTCGATCGACTTGGCTGCCAGATTATCGATGGTCTTGTTGCCGCCAAACCCCGCGACCTCGCCGAATTCGGTCGAGGTTGGTCCCGGGCAAAGTGCGCTGACCTTGATACCGTGCGGCTTCATTTCCTCGTGCAGCGCTTCGGAGAAGCTCAATACGTAGGCCTTGGTTGCAAAATAGACCGCCATGCCGGGTCCCGGCTGGAAACTGGCGACCGAGGCGACATTCATGATCTCACCGCGGCCGCGTTCGACCATACCGCCCAGGCACGCATGGGCGAGGTCGGTGAGGGCGCCGATGTTGAGATCGATCATCTGCCGTTGGCGTTCGCCGTCCAGCTCGTGGAAGCACCCGACCAGCCCAAAGCCGGCATTGTTGACCAGCACGTCGACATGCTCGCCCTCGATGTGCAGTTGCGTCATCAACAGCGCAACGGCATCCTTTTCAGACAGGTCCATCGCGATGACCCGTGCATTCCCGACCTCGTCGGCCACCTCCTGCAGCCGCTCCTCACGTCGCGCAACCAGGACCAGCCGATGCCCGCGCGCCGCATATTCGCGTGCAAAGTCGACGCCGAGACCGGCAGATGCGCCGGTGATAAGCGTGACGGGCGTGCTCATTAGCTTATCGTCGCCTTTTCGATCTTACCGGGATTTTGCACCGGTTCGCCCGTCGGCAATGCGTCGACATGCTCCATGCCGCTCTCGACCTGGCCCCAGACGGTGTACTGGTTGTCGAGGAAACTGGCATCGTCGAAGCAGATGAAGAACTGGCTGTTGGCGCTGTCCGGGTTGGGCGTGCGCGCCATCGAACAAGTGCCGCGGACATGCGGCGCGTCGTTGAACTCGGCCTTGAGATCGGGAAGCTTGCTGCCGCCCGTGCCGGTGCCCGTCGGATCGCCGCCCTGCGCCATGAATCCCGGGATCACGCGATGGAACACAACGCCATCGTAAAAGCCTTCTTCGGTTAGCTTGGTGATCCGCTCGACATGACCGGGCGCAAGGTCCGGGCGTAGCTTGATGACGACATCGCCGCCGGTCGAAAGGGTGAGAGTTAGCGTATCGGCCATGGAAGGCTCCTTGATTAATTGATCGTTCGCGACGGGATGTAGCGACTGCTGCCCCGTTGCGCCACCGGGGGCTTTGCGCCTAGGTAAGCGCAAGGCACCGCGAAGGGGGACGATCATGGCCGAAACCGATACGATTGCCCCCGAAGAAGACGGCATCCACGACAAGGAAGACCGCCTGCTTCCCGAATATGTGAAGCAGGTCATCGACGCCGTCGACACCGGCGATGATGCGCGCGCGCGCGAACTCGTCGAGCCGCTTCACCCTGCGGACGTCGCCGACCTTATCGAGCTGGTCAGCCAGGAAACCCGCGTACGCCTGATCACCGCGCTCGGTCACGAAGTCGACGCCGACGTCTATGCCGAGATGAACGAATATGTCCGTGAGGTCGTCATCGAGGAGATGGACCCCGCGGTCGCTGCCGAGCTCACCAGCGAGATGGACACCGACGATGCGGTCGCGGTGCTCGAGGATCTCGACGACGACGACCAGCGCGCCATCCTTGATGCGATGGAGCCCGATGACCGCGCGGCGGTCGAAGAAGCGCTTACCTTTCCCGAAGAATCCGCCGGTCGCCTCATGCAGCGCGACCTCATCGCCGTGCCGGAACATTGGCATGTCGGACAGGTCATCGACTACCTGCGCTCGGACGAGGAATTGGCCACCGATTTCTGGGAAATCTTCGTGGTCGGTCCGCAGCATCGGCCTGTAGGCACAACCAAGCTTTCCACGCTGCTGCGCACCCAGCGCGACGTGCCGATCGCGCAGATCATGCAGGAAGAGCAAATGCTGATTCCGGTCGACATGGACCAGGAAGAAGTAGCGCTGAAATTCCAGAAATACGGCCTGATTTCCGCCGCGGTGGTCGACGATAATGGCCGCCTGGTCGGCATGATCACCGTCGATGACATCGTCCACATCGTCCAGGAAGAAGCGGGCGAGGACACGCTGTTGCTCGCCGGTGCGGGCGACGGTGACATCAACGAAAGTATCGCGGAGGCCTATAGCGAACGCGTGCGCTGGCTGATCGCCAACCTGGGCACCGCGCTGATCGCGACCTTCGTCATCGCGATGTTCGAGGGGACCATCGCCGAACTGGCGATCCTTGCGGCGTTGATGCCGATCGTTGCGGCGCTCGGCGGTAATGCGGGGACGCAGAGCCTTGCGGTGACCGTTCGCGCGCTGGCGACAAACCAGCTGACCGGCGCCAACCGTTGGCGCACGGTTGGCCGCGAATTCCAGGTTGCGATACTCAATGGCATCACGATCGCCGCGATCCTCGGCATCGGCGTATCGATATTCCTCTATCCGGCGATGGGCGCGGTGATTGCCGCCGCGATCCTGTTCAACATTCTTATCGCCGGGATGGCGGGCGTGCTGGTCCCGGTGGCGCTCGACCGTTGGGGCGCCGACCCTGCGGTGGCGAGCAGCGTGTTCGTTACGACCGTCACCGACACAATGGGCTTCTTCGTGTTTCTCGGGCTCGCCAGCGCGGTACTGCTCTAGGGCGGGCCTCGGCCTGCATTGAAACCGCACGGCCTTGTTGCCAGATAATATGGCGATGCCGGTTCATCTTACCAAGGTCGCCTACGGCGCCAAGACGCTGCCGACGCTGGAAAAGCGTATCGCGGCGCGCGCTCGCAATGGCGAAGTCAGGATGGTGACGAAGCGGCGGCCGCGGCGGCATGAAGAGGTTGTCGACGGTGGTGCGCTACACTGGATCATCAAGCATCGGATCGTGGCGCGCTCGAAGATCCTGCGCTTCGACCATCGCAATGACGGCCGTTGGGACATCGTCTGTTCCGATCAATTGGAAATGGTTGCGGCCAAGCCCAAGCGCGCGCACCAGGGATGGCGTTACCTGGAAGACGCCGATGCGCCAGGGACGGATGCCGATGATAGCGGCATCGCCGATCTGCCGCCCCGGCTCTACGGAAAACTTGCGGCGCTGTCGCTCGTCTAGCGGCGGCTGCGGCCAAACCCTTCACGCACTTCGCATCCGCTCACGCGGGTTGGGCCTTCGATGTCGAGCGTGCAGGCGGGACTGCCTTGCAACGCGATGTCACCTGCGCCGCGCGTTTGCAGGTCGACCGAGTGCGTTGCGGTGATCTGCACCAGTCCATTACCATCGACGGTCAAGTTGAGGTCACGCACCTTCAGGTCATTGGCCTGCAGCGAAGACAGGCCGCGCACGAGCACCTTGGCTTCGAGCGTCTCGCCCGCCAGTCGCATGCTTCCCGCCCCTGCCAGACCGATCGTTAGCCGCTCGACGTCCATGCGGTCGACTTGAGCGTGCCCCGAGCCACCGAGCAGAAGAGAAAACTGGTCAACCTCGATGCTTTCGATGCGCAGGCGCCCCGGCCCGTTCACGCTGGCACGGTCGAGCGACGGTGTACCGATTTCGATACGCAGGGGATCGCCGCCGTCGGTCGGATTGGTACCCCATGCCGAACGATTGACGCTGACCGTCATGATGCGGCCGGTCTGTTCGATCTCGATCTGCGGGATGGCGCGCGCCGGACCGATGACGCGTGCATAGGAGGCCACGCCCGTCTCTACCTGGACGTCCACCGCGCCGCGTATCACGAGCTGGTCGAAGCTGGTTACGGTGAAATTGCGCGTTTCAGCCGATGCGATGGTACCGCTGAACAATAGAAAAAGGGCGATGATGACTTTCATGAATGCCACCATCGCCTCGAAAGGTGAATTTGTCGATAACCGCTATTGGCAGTTCACCGAACCTGCACCCGACGTCGAGGAATTGCACGTTGCACCGCCGGTGATGTTGATACTGCCGGCGCCTGATACGCTGGCATCGGCTGTGCCGGTGACGTTGGCGTCCATCGATCCGGCACCACTCACCCTCAGGTCCGCGTTTTCGGCGACAAGATTGGCACCCTTGAACCCGCCAGCACCCGAAATGCCAACCTTGAGCATGGCGGCGGTGCCGCGTGCCTCGAGATCGCCGGCACCGGAAATTCCAAGGTCGAGCATTTCGACATCGACATCGGCAATGCGCATCTCGCCGGCGCCTGACACACGACCTTCGAAACTGTCCCCTTCGACCCTGTCGATCGATACTTCGTTGGCACCCGACACCCTTACTTCGTTGACCATCGGCACCGTCATCAGAATCTCGACGCCGTCATCGCCCTTCCAGTTCCAGTTGCCGTCCTTGGGCCTGATGGTGAGGAGGTCGCCTTCCTGGACGATTTCGGTTTCGGCCAGCATGTTTTCAGGGCCTTCCATGCTGAGCGATGGCTCTTGGCCCGTCTGGATGACAATGTCGTAGGCGCCGCCCACGGAAACACGCTGGAAATCGGTAACCGCTTCGCTCATTTCGCTCATCGGGCCGGGTTCACGGGCCTCCATGATATCAAAACAGCCAGCCAGCGGCAGCGCCGCCAGGACAATGAAAGATTGCTTGATCATGATTCAGAATCACCCTTTTGCAGTCTGTATTGCATAACTAATACAGTAGGACGCGCACGTCCGCAAGTGCCAACGAAAAAGGGCGCCGCGTCCCCCGACGCAGCGCCCTTAACATTGTATCGAAAAAGCGGTTAGGCTTCTTCTTTTTCCGCGTTCCAGATCTTCGCGGCGGCATCGAGCACCTTGATGATCTTTTTCAGTGCGGTCGGTTCGTCAGTCTTTTCCATCGCCGCAAGTTCGCGGGCGAGGCGGCTCGAGGCCGCTTCGAAGATCTGGCGTTCCGAATAGCTCTGTTCGGGTTGGTCGTCGGCGCGGAACAGGTCGCGGGTCACTTCGGCAATCAGGATGAGATCGCCCGAATTGATCTTTGCTTCATACTCCTGCGCACGGCGCGACCACATGGTGCGCTTGACCTTGGGCTTGGACTTCAATGTTTCCATCGCGTCCTTCATCGCCTTGTCGCTCGACAGCTTGCGCATGCCGGTCGATTCCGCCTTGTTGACGGGAACGCGAAGCGTCATCTTTTCTTTTTCGAAACGAAGGACATAGAGTTCGAGCTGCGTGCCGGCGATTTCGGTTTCCTGCAGTTCGATAACCTTGCCCACACCATGCTTGGGGTAAACGACGTAATCGCCAACGTCGAAGCTGAGCGCCTTGCTTGCCATGTAAGTATGCCTTTCGCTGTTGCTCGCTGGGCACGATTGTGTCCGGTATGTCGTCGCCCCCCAACAGCGATGTCCGGTCGTGGTTCCAGCTACGGATAAGTCCTGTATGAAAGCGCCGACACGTGACCGCGCCGGCTCTGTTACCATTATATAACAGAATGTTACCTAAAAAGCGAGTCCCAGTTGCTTTGGGCAACTTTCCGGCGCTTCAACCGGCGAATGCACGCCAAGCCCCAGTAATCGTACACTTTTCGGTAAAGGCATGAGGGCTGCGAGAAGATCCTGCCCGGTCAGGAGGAGCAGCGCCTGCGAATCGACCGGTTCGGCGAAGCTTTTCGAGCGGGTAATGATCGTGAAATCGGCAAATTTCACCTTGAGGGTCACGGTTCGCCCGACAAACTGTGCATTCTCCACCCGTTCCCAGGTGCGCTTGCCGATCCGTTCCAGCTCGGCTGCCAGCGGCGCGTGCTCGAACAGGTCGGTGCCGAATGTGTCCTCGGTGCTGACCGATTTGCGTTGGCGGCTGGATTTGACTTCGCGATCATCGATGCCGCGGCTGATCCGATAGTACCAGCGGCCCGATGATCCGAACCGCGCCTCGAGATCCTCGAGCGGCCAGCTGGCGAGATCCGCGCCGGTGTGGATGCCGAGCCTGTCCATCTTCGCAGCCGTCTTGGGGCCGATACCGTGAAAGCGCTTGACCGGCAGCATGGCGACGAAGGCGGGGCCTTTGGCGGGCGGGATGACGCAGATGCCATCAGGCTTGTTCTGGTCGGAGGCAAGCTTGGCAATTAACTTGCAGTAGGACACCCCGGCGGACGCGGTGAGACCGGTTTCTGCCTTGATCCGTGCGCGGATATCTTCCGCGATCGCCCTAGCGCTGCCCAGCCCGTGCCGATCTTCGGAAACGTCGAGATAGGCCTCGTCGAGGCTCAGCGGTTCGATCTTGTCGGTATGATGCGCAAAGATGGCACGGATCTGCTGGCTTACCTCGCGATACACGTCGAACCGCGGCTTCACGAAGATCAAGTCCGGACAGCGCCGCCTGGCAGTCACCGACGGCATGGCCGAGCGCACGCCGAATTCTCGCGCTTCGTACGAGGCGGCCGCCACCACGCCGCGATGGCCCCCGCCGACCGCGACGGGTTTGCCGCGAAGCTCCGGATTGTCGCGCTGTTCCACGCTCGCGAAAAACGCGTCCATGTCGACGTGAAGGATCTTGCGCTGGGCTTGCCCAGACGCGGGGAAGGTCTTGCGCGGGGGAGAATCGGCGGTCACGAACCCCTAGGTAGCAAAGCCGCCTTTTCCTCGTCACCTCGATATGCTTAAGGGCGCAGCGAACTTTTGATTCTTCTGCAGGACGCTTCGATGAACATCCACGAATACCAGGCCAAGGAACTGCTCGCAAAACATGGCGCGCCCGTGCCCGCCGGTCACGCTGCCATGAGCGTTGATGAAGCGGTTGCTGCCGCTGAAAAGTTGCCCGGGCCGCTGTGGGTCGTGAAGGCACAGATCCACGCCGGTGGCCGCGGCAAGGGTCATTTCAAGGAGCTTCCGGAAGGCAGCAAGGGCGGTGTCCGCCTCGCCAAGTCGATCGAAGAAGTGCGCGAACATGCCAGCGACATGATGGGCAACACGCTCGTCACCATCCAGACCGGCGACGAAGGCAAGGAAGTCCAGCGCCTTTACGTCACCGATGGGGTCGATATCGACGAAGAATTCTACCTCGCGCTGCTGGTCGATCGCGCCACGGGCCGCATCGCCATCGTCGCGAGCCCTGAAGGCGGCATGGACATTGAAAAGGTCGCGCATGACGCGCCCGAAAAGGTCCACACCTTCACGATCGATCCGGCCACCGGCCTGATGCCGCATCATGGCCGCTCGGTCGCTGCGGCGCTCGGGCTCGAAGGATCGCTTGCCAAGCAGGCCGCCAAGGTCACGGCGTCGCTCTACAAGGCGTTCATTGCGACCGACGCATCGCAGATCGAAATCAACCCGCTGGCTGTATCGGGGGATGACCTGCTCGTCCTCGACGCCAAGGTTGGCTTTGATGGCAATGCGATGTTCCGCCACCCGAACATCGAGGCGCTGCGCGACTTCAGCGAAGAAGACCCGATGGAAGTCGAAGCGTCGAAATATGACCTCGCTTACATCAAGCTCGATGGCGACATTGGCTGCATGGTCAACGGCGCGGGGCTTGCCATGGCGACGATGGACATCATCAAGCTCAACGGCGCCTTTCCCGCCAACTTCCTCGATGTCGGCGGCGGCGCATCGAAGGAAAAGGTCACCGCGGCTTTCAAGATCATCCTGTCGGATCCGGCGGTGAAGGGTGTGCTCGTCAACATCTTCGGTGGAATCATGCGCTGCGACACGATCGCCGAAGGCATTGTCGCCGCGGCCAAGGAAGTCGAACTCGACGTGCCGCTGGTCGTCCGCCTCGAAGGCACCAAGGTTGCCGAGGGCAAGGAAGTGCTGGCGAATTCGGGCCTTCCGATCATTGCCGCCGATGACCTTGGCGATGCCGCCAAGAAAATCGTCGCGCAGGTCAAGGAAGCGGCATAAGCCGGCAGCAGGTGTCGGCTTGGGCGGCTTGAACAGCTAGCCGCCGCCGCTGCCCAATAGCTGGCTCATTCCCCAGGCTATCGCCGTGAGGCCCAGGCTGACGCTCACCAGCAGCAGCACGCCGTCGCGCACCAGCAGCGCCAGTCCGATGAAAACGATGGCCAGCATGGGGCCTGCGCTAGCGAAGGGCAGGAATTCAAGCGGCGGAACAGCGAAGCACAAAGCGATCACGACCACAGCTGCCAGCTTGATGAAGATACCGCTGGTGAGCCCTTTCAGGCGCTTGTGAAAGAGCCGGTCCATGAACTCGCCGATGCCTTCGACTTTCTCGGACGCCCTCTTGAGCTTGTTGCCGTCGACGCGGCGATTTTCAATGATACCGGGGATCCAAATATGGTCCTGTCCCAATAGCATCTGGAAGGCGAATATTGCGATCGTAATGGCGAGCAGGGTGGGCACGCCGGGCACCGCGCCCAGCGGGGTGAGCTCGAGCAGCGCGGGAACGATAAGGAAAGGCGCATAGGTTCGCGTTCCAAAGGCATCGGCCATGTCACCAACGCTCACGCAGCCATGCTCCTCCCCGATCTGGTGGAGGCACTCCAGGATGTCGGCAATGCTATGGATCTGCCCATAGTCGCCCTTGCTTTGGTGCACGCTCATGCGAACTGAACGGCACGGGGCCATGATTCGTTGCGTCGAGCGGTCGCCCCGATCCGGGCGTCACTCGATCGTGATCGGTTGAGGTTCGGGCAGAAGCGGTGCCGTGCCATCGGGAAATGTGAGCCAACGTTTCCATAGGTCGTGCGTGCGAGCATTGTTGAGATGCAATCTGCAGGCCTGCGCTTCGGCGTTGCGGATCGATCCGTTGCCGAAGCGTGAATAGACAGCGAGACACTCCGCGTCGCGATGCTGCTGGAACAACAGTTGCGAATATGACAGATGCGCCTCCGTAACGGCGCCGCTCGTGTCATCTTCAAAAGCCGGTTCCCGGCTTCGCTCCACCGCTTTGACGTAATAGGATCGCATGCGGTCTTCCGAGCGCACGGCGGCTTGCGCGACACAGGCGCTGATCTCTTGCATGTTGCCGCCGCAATCGGGTTCGACACCTTGCGATGCGAATGCCAGCGTGAGGAATGCCTCTATAATCATGCTCTTCTGCCCCTACGGAACTTTGCCTATTTGACGCGCGCTGATTGGTTAAGCATATCGCATCCAGATTTTCTTCAGGAGAGCACCTTCATGAAACTGCTGGTCGCCGTCAAACGGGTGATCGATTACAACGTCAAGCCGCGTGTCAAAATGGACGGCTCGGGCGTCGATCTCGCCAATGTCAAAATGAGCATGAACCCCTTCGACGAAATCGCCGTCGAGGAAGCCATCCGCCTCAAGGAAGCGGGTAAGGCAGAGGAAATCGTCGCGGTCTCGATCGGCCCTGCCAAGGCGCAGGAAACGCTGCGCACCGCGCTCGCCATGGGCGCCGACCGTGCCATCCTCATCGAGACCGAAGAGAATGTCGAACCGCTAGGCGTCGCCAAATTGCTCGCCAAGGTTGTCGAGGAAGAGGGACCCGACATGGTCATCCTCGGCAAGCAGGCAATCGACGACGACAGCAATGCCACCGGCCAGATGCTGGCGGCGCTGCTCGATTGGCCGCAGGGCACCTTTGCCTCGAAGGTCGAACCCGATGGCGGCGCGGTCAGCGTGACTCGCGAAGTCGATGGCGGCCTCGAAACGGTGAAGCTCGAGCTGCCGGCCGTCGTCACCACCGACCTTCGCCTCAATGAGCCGCGCTATGCTTCGCTGCCCAACATCATGAAGGCCAAGAAGAAGTCGCTCGATACCAAGTCACCGGGTGACTACGGGGTCGATATTTCGCCGCGTCTCGAAACGCTCAATGTTGCCGAGCCGCCCAAGCGCGAAGCCGGGGACAAGGTCGACAGTGTCGATGAACTGGTCGCCAAACTCAAAGATCTGGGAGTCGCCTAAATGAGGACGCTCGTACTCGTCGAACATGATGGCGCCGCCGTAAAGGACGCCACGCTCGCCACCGTCACTGCCGCCAAGGCTTTGGGCGATGTCGATCTGCTCGTCGTCGGCAAAGATGTCGGCAGTGTCGCCGATGCTGCTGCGAAGATCGATGGCGTCGGTACGGTCCACGTTGCCGATGGCGCGCATCTCGAACATCAGCTGGCCGAGGACGTTGCCCCCATCGTGATCGCTGCAATGGACAGCCATGACGCGTTTCTCGCGCCCGCAACGACGACGGGCAAGAACATCGCGCCGCGCGTGGCGGCAAAGCTCGATGTGGCGCAGATCAGCGATATCATCGCGGTCGAATCGGACGACACGTTCAAACGCCCCATCTATGCGGGTAACGCTATCGCGACGGTCAAATCGAACGATGCCAAGAAGGTAATCACCGTGCGCGGTACCGCATTCGAGAAAGCCGCCGCCGAGGGTGGCTCGGGCAGCGTCGAAGCTATCGACGCGGGCGCCGACAGCCCAAAGAGCGAATTCGTCTCGGCGCAGCTTAGCGAAGGCGATCGTCCCGAACTTACCAGCGCCGGCGTGATCGTGTCGGGCGGGCGTGCCTTCGGGTCGGAAGAAGATTTTCACAAGCTGCTTGATCCGCTCGCCGACAAGCTCGGGGCCGCCGTCGGTGCCAGCCGCGCGGCGGTCGATGCGGGCTATGCCCCCAACGATTACCAGGTCGGTCAGACCGGCAAAATCGTGGCGCCCGAGGTCTATATCGCGATCGGCATTTCGGGCGCGATCCAGCACCTTGCCGGGATGAAGGATTCGAAGGTCATCGTGGCCATCAACAAGGACGAAGAGGCGCCGATCTTCCAGGTCGCTGATATCGGCCTGGTGGCGGACCTCTTCAATGTCGTGCCCGAGCTTACCGAAAAGCTGTAAGGCGCAGCGCCGCTTCAAAGGCGCTTCATGACAAAAAGGCCCGCGCGGGGCACGCGCGGGCCTTCGCTCCCTTGGGGGGGCGGGGACTAGTTGGCTTCGGCTCGGCCGCTCGCCTTGCCTTCGCCTTGCGCCGAACCATTGGCGCTGAGCGAGCCGGACAATGGCAGGGTCGAGGGGCTGACGCCGCCCGCAGCCTGGCCTGCGGCATTGGCGGCCGCATTGGTTGCAGCCGAACCGGTCTGGCGCGTGCGCACCACGCTGTTGTTGGCAGTGCTCGTCGCGGCGGCCTGTGCCCCGGCGGCTGCATCGCCCGCCGCGGTGGCCGTGCCATTGGCGATGCCGGTCACAGCGTTGGTACCCATCGTGTTTACGCCGAAGCTCGCGCTCTCATTGGCCGATGCATTGCTCGAAGCGGACCTGTTGGCGCTCATCCCGGCGGCCGACGTCGCACTATTGGCGACCGCATCGACAGTACCGGCAAGCCCGGCATTACCCGATGCCGAACCGTTGCGCGCATCGACATTGCCGTTGGCGTTACCCGAAGCGTTGCCGGTCACCGAACCGCTGACGCTATTGGCGATGTTGCGGGTCGAACCGAGCAGGTCGTCGTTTGACAGCGTACCGCCGAGGCCGCCCTGGCCGCTCAGCGTGCCGCGGGCAACATTGCCGACCGTGCCGTCGACAACGCCGCCGACCGTGCCATTTACCGTGCCGCTCAGGTCCGGCACCAGCTGCGCTGAAGCGGGGGTGGCGGCAAGGCTGGCGCCGGCCATCAGTGCAATCGTGATCGTCTTGATGTTCATTTCATGTCTCCTTCTTCCGCGCAGACCCTCCCGGGGTGCGCTACCTGAAGGAAACGACGGCCAATGCGCGCTTCATCCGCATATTTCGAAAATTATTTGGCGCCGACCTGATCCGGGTCGATGCGGCAGGGCATGCACACGATCCCGCGACCAACGCGGCCCTTGCCTTTCACTGCTTCGCGGCCAAGCGAGATCACGTTGCCCCGCGCCAACAAACGCGCGCTGGCGAGCGGCGCGGCAAAGCTGGTGCCGCGTACCTCGATGTAGCCGCCGCCGGGGCGCGCCGCGGCAAGATCGGCGCCGGGCGCTGCAAAAGCCAGATTGTCCGTCCGTCCGGCCTCGCGCAGGGCGCGGCCATGCTCGTCGACACCGGTGATGGCGACTACGCCGGCATAGGATGCGGGGTAGGGATCGGGCGCGGCCGGGCCGTCATTGCCGACCGCCGCAACAACTTCGACACCCCGGCGGCGTGCGCCAGCGATGGCGCGTTCGACCAGCGCGTTTCGCGGGCCCACCAGGCTGATATTGATCACGTCTGCCTTCTCGGCCACCGCCCAGGCGATGGCGTTGGCGATGGCAGACGCCGATCCTGCCGCCGGGCTGCCGCCATAGATGTCGGCGACCAGCAGTCGCGTGCCCCGCGATGCGCCGCGAAACGCCCCCTCGTTGCCGACGACCAACGAGGCGACTGCGGTGCCGTGGCCGGTCGGCACGACCTGGCTAGCGAAGGCGCGCTGGCGCAGGTTCGCCGCCGATAATGACGGGTGCGACGCAACGCCGCCATCGATGATCGCGATCGTCCCCGATGCAGCACGCGGCTGGCCGGTCGCCGCCGCAGCGCCCGTCATCGGAGCAAGACCGCCACCAGCCGGTTCGAAAACGTGGTTATAGTCGATGACCAGGTCGGGCGCAGCCTTGCGCAACCGCTTGATCGCGTCGCGTACGTCTTCGTCCTGCGCGGGAATGGCGAGGGTGACGAGCCGTACGCCGAGGGCGTCGAGCCGGGTTTCTTCTACCTGGCTGAAGCCGGCAGCGCGCGCCGTGGCGACGCCGGCCGCATCGGGGTCGACCAGCAGCAATTCGCCGCGGCGGACCGGATAGTCGTCGCGGTCGCGATCGAGCTCGGCCGGATAGTCATCGATCAGTTTTTCCAGCCGTGCCTCGCGCAGCCTCTCCAGATCGCGCCGGCCAAGCCGCGCCGAGATGCCCGACTGGCCGACCCGGTTCAAGGTCGGGGTAGCAAGCTCGGCAGCTTGCGGTTCGCGCTCCAGCAGATCCCCGACGACGGGAACGTCGATCCGCGGCAAAGGCGGCAGGAGGCCCGTTCCATGGGTCACTCCGCCAAGATCGGGCACCAGCTGTGCCGACGCCGGGAGGGACAGCAATGCCGCGCATGCAGCGATCAGGGGCAGGCGATGAGTGGACATGATTATTTCCTATATTATGCATGGTTGCGGATGAAACGACAGCCGGCGCACGTTTCATCCCCATGAGGTGCCATGAATTCATCCTGTACGAGCTTCGAAGCCGAGTTCCGCGCGATCTATCCGCGCCTTCGTCGTTTTGCCTATTCGCTCACCAGCCAGCCGGCCGATGCGGACGACTTGCTGCAACGCGCCAGCGAGCGCGCCTTGCGCAATTTCGCAAAGTTCGAACAGGGCACGCGCTTCGACAGCTGGATGTTCCAGCTGACCCGCAATCTTTGGATCGATACGGTCCGCGCGCGCGGGCGCCGCGCCAACCGCGAGGTGCCCGAAGAAGCGGGGCTTGGCGTAGGCCACGATCCGCGGCCGGCTACCCATGCGGCGATCGACTTGCAAAAAGCGATGCAGGCCATGGCCAAACTGCCCGAAGAGCAGCGCGAAATCGTCGCGCTCATCCTGATCGATGGCATGGGTTACCGCGAAACCGCCGAAGTGCTCGACCTGCCAATCGGCACGGTCTCGAGCCGCCTCGTGCGTGGTCGCAAGGCACTTCTTGAATTGCTGGGCGAGGGAAAAGATGACTGAAGAAGAAGAATTTTTCGCCTGGCTCGACGGCGAACTTGATGCCGAGGCCGCGGCGCGGGTGGCGGCGCGTGTCGAAGCCGATCCTGCATTGCGCACGCTGGCAGACGAACATCGGGCGATGACGCACGATCTGCGCGCCGCGTTCGACCCGGTGATGAAGGCGTCCGCAGTGGTTGCATCGAAGCCGTCTGGATCATTGGCGGTCAACGACAATCGACCTTGGCGGCGCGCCGTTGCGGCTGCGGCGGCCGTAGCGCTGGCGTTCGTTGGCGGCATGCAGTTTGCGACCTCGCCCGGGCTGATCGACCAGCGCGATGGCACGATGGTCGCGACCGCCGCGCTGCAGGATGCACTCGATCGCCAGCTTGCATCGGCGCCCGAAGGCGACATCCGTATCGGGGTCAGCTTCGCGCAATCGGACGGCAGCTATTGTCGCAGTTTCTCCGTCGGCAGCGATAGCGGGCTCGCTTGCCGGGAAGGCGATGCGTGGCGCGTCGAAGGCCTATTCCCGGGCGAGGATATTGGCGGGGATTTCCGGATGGCCAGCGGTACCGATCCACGCCTTGCAGCGCTGATCGATGAGCGCATCACGGGCGCGCCCCTGGACGCCGATGGCGAAGCGGCAGCGCGTGAGGCCGACTGGCGTTAGACGGTTTCGCTGGTGACCTTGCGAGCCTTTTCTTCATTCTTGAGTTCGTCGTCAGCGCAGAAGACGTCGCCCGCTTGCTCGATCTCCTCGGCGGTCGACGGCCGCGCATTGTTGAAGCGTAGAACCGCATAGCCGACCAGCGCCGACAACAGGGAGCCCATCAAGGTGCCGATCTTCGCCGCATCGACTTCGCTGGGATACATCGGGAAAGCCAGCGCGCCGATGAACAGGCTCATCGTGAAGCCGATCCCGCACAGGATGGAAGCACCGTAGATCTGGGCCCAGCGGGTGCCGCGCGGACGCCGGGCAAGACGCGTCTTGCAGGCGAAGTAGATCGTGCCGAACACGCCGATCTGCTTGCCGATGAACAGGCCGAGCATGATGCCCAGCGGCAGCGGTTCGAACAATGCGCCCATGTCGCTGGGCAGTTCGACACCAGCAGCGGCAAAACCGAAGACGGGCACGATGCCGAACATCACCCACGGGTGGATATTATGTTCGAGCCGTCGCAGCGGGCTTGATTCCTCGCCCTTGCCGAGCGGGATCGTCAAGGCTGCGAGAACACCGGCAATCGTCGCGTGCACGCCGCTTGCCAAGACCAGCAGCCAAAGGACGAAAAAGCCGATGAGGAAATAGCGCAGCTTGCGCACGCCATAGAGCGACATCGTTCCCATCACTGCCGTCACGGCCCCGGCACCGGCCAACGCCAACGTGTTGAGATCGGCGGTGTAGACCAAGGCAATGATGGCGACTGCACCGATATCGTCGACGATGGCAATTGTGACAAGCAAGAGCTTGATTGCGGCGGGCGCGTGCCTGCCGAGGATCGCCAGCACGCCGATTGCAAAGGCGATGTCGGTTGCAGCCGGGATCGCCCAGCCCGAAGACAGGACGGGATCGAAGCCCACTACGGTGAGGAAGACGAGCGCCGGCACAGCCATCCCGCCGATAGCGGCGATTATCGGCAGGCGGCGTTCGTCGGGCGTCGACAGACGACCTTCGAACCATTCGCGCTTCACTTCCAGCCCGACCAGCAGGAAGAAGACCGCCATCAGGCCGTCGACAATCCAATATTCTACACTGAACTGCCCGAACCGGGGCATGGTGGGGCCGAATTTGAACTCGAGCAGGTCGTGGTAATAGTGGGCGAGCGGTGAATTCGCCGCGATCAGCGCAAGCGCGGCGGCAGCGATAAGCACCAGTCCGGCGCGTTTTTCCTCTGCCTGAATCTGTTGTGGGGTTTTTGCCATGCGCGTCTCTTAGCCAGAGAAACGTCGCCGCGTCGATATGGTGCCGCGCTTTTTTCGCGGTTTTCCGTTTGCCAGTCACTCCTATTAACTATTATGTTAATCAAGATTAGGCCGAGTCGCGTAGCTGGTCTCGATCGTCTTGAGGTCGGTGGGGGCTATGGAAAAAGACAGCCAATATCTGGCGTTTATTAGTTACAGTCATCGCGACAAGCAGTTTGCGAACTGGCTGCACCGTGCGCTCGAATTCTATGCGTTGCCCAGCAGGCTTGTCGGGCAGGATAGCCGTCTGGGCCCGATCCCGCGCCGCATCCGTCCGATCTTCCGCGATCGTGAAGAATTGGCTGCCGCCGAAAATCTCGGGCGCCGGCTGGAATCGGCGCTGGAGAACTCCAAGGCACTTATCGTCCTGTGCTCGCCGGCAGCGGTCGCATCGCGCTGGACCAATGAGGAAATCGCGACATTCAAACGGGTCAATCCGGGCGCGCCGGTGCTGGCGGCAATACTTGACGGCGAACCTTTCGCCAGCACCATCGAGGGTCGCGAGGAGGAAGAATGTTTTCCGCCCGCGCTCCGCTTCAAGCTCGACGCCGAAGGCCGGCTGACGGACCAGCGCGCCGAACCTATTGCGGCCGACTTTCGCGAAGTAGGCGACGGCAAGCGGCTAGGAAAATTGAAGCTGATCGCCGGGTTGTTCGGGCTGGGTCTCGACGACCTCGTCCAGCGTGATGCGGCGCGGCGCAATAAGCGCTTTGCGTGGATCGCCGCAGCCTCTGCGCTCGGCATGGTCGGCACGACCGGCCTGTCGCTCTATGCCATCGACCAACGCGAAGAAGCGATCGAGCAACGCGAACAAGCCGACGGGCTGATCGAGTTCATGCTGACCGACCTGCGCGAGAAACTGGAGCCGGTGGGGCGGCTGGACGTACTGGAAGCGGTCGGCGACCGAGCGCTCGACTATTACGCGCAGCAAAAATTGTCCGATCTTGATGCCGACGCGCTGGGACGGCGGTCGCGCGCGCTTCACCTGATGGGTGAGGTCTCGATGCTGCGCGGTGATAACAAGACGGCGCTTGAGGGCTTTCGCAATGCAGCCGCTACGACGGAAGCGCTACTGGAGCGCCAGCGCGACGACTGGCAGCGTATTTATGATCACGCGCAAAGCGTCTTCTGGGTCGGTTATCTGGCTGACGAGCAGGGACGGCAGGATGAGGCATTGGCGAGGTTCGTCGAGTATCGCGACCTGACGGCGCGGCTGGTCGAAATTAAGCCCGACGACCGGGCATCGCAACTGGAGGCCTCCTACGGGCCCATCAATCTTGGTTATGCCTATCGCAAGCAACGACGGTACGACGAAGCGCTGACGGCCTTCGAAGAAGCCCAGGTGCGTCTTGCCGCGATCGACCCGCCCGATCGCGATACCTTGCTCACGATGGTACAGACCCACGCGCACAGCGCCACGATCTATACCTCTAATGGGCAGATCGAAAAATCGATAGAGGCGAGGCAGCGTCAACTCGAGGCACTGGATCATGACTTGCTCGACCAGAGCGACGCGGCGGTAAAGGAAATGCGCGGATATGGAGAGGCCAATCTTTTCGTGTCCCACTTCGTCCGAGGCGATTTGCGAAAAGCCGACGAATGTCTCGCCAGGGCAGAAGCAATTTTTGCCGATCTTTCGACCACGGAACCTGACAATCAGGAATGGCGGGAAACACGCGCAAATTCGCTGGTAAATCGTGGGCTGATCGAGCTTGCCCGTGGCGAGCGGACCGCAGCTCGCGGACGGGCGAACCAAGCGACCGCCGAAGTTCAAGCGCTGCTCCAAGGGTCGGCGGACAACGTATCTCTTCAGAAGAAGCTGTTGGCGGCGCTCATGCTATCGGCGCTCAGCGGGAGTCCCGTTAACGTACAGGAAGCGCAAAAGCTGGTCCAAGAATTGCAACATGGCGACGGATTTCGCGACGATGTTCAGTCGCGGCACAATGCAGCGACTTTACTGATGGCGCTTGGCGATCAAGCCGGGACGCCGGCCGAACGCGCCTCATTGTGGAGCAAGTCTCGCACAATCCTTGAGCAGGCGGACGTCACCAATCCCTTTATCGCCTTGCCCCGCGCCGCGCTCGCTCGGCGAAGCGGCACGACCACCACAAACCTTCCGCCGGGGCTCGATCCCGACTCGGCATTCGGAGGCATTTTTCGGGATTGACGCACAAGGAGAAGCACAATGGCAGACACGGCAACAATTACGGTAGCACAGAATTCGGACGGGTCTTTCTCGGCCAGCGTTGCGCCAGATACGATTACGCCTGACAGCCAAAAGAGCGTGAAGCTGGAAATCGACTCGCCGGGTTGGATGTTCGACAGTGTCACCACGCCGCCGGAAAAGGCCCAGGGATGGACAAGTGTCGGCTCGGGTGTGTTCATCGAGAATGGTTCGGACTTTTCGATGAAGTCCGATTCAAACTCGACGCAGGTCAAGCTTAAGGACAAGGGCGACGACAAGGGCCAGCACCCGCAGCACCATTATCTGTGCTGCCTCACCAATGGTTCCTCAATGATCAACACGGACCCCATCATCATCGATCGTGATGGTAATTAGGATCTGATCGGCAAAGCAGGGCGCCGGGTAACTGGCGCCTTGCCTTCCCTTTGGAAATGTGGCGTGCTCGGATGATGCGAGGGGGGCATATTCAGGCGTGACATCATCGAGCGAACAGTATCGCCCGCGGCTTACATTGCGCTTCGGGATCACCGGGCATCGTCCGCCGCGGCTGGACCTTGCGCATAGCGACACGATCCGTACCGCCTGTTCCGAGATCTTCAACGTGGCGCGCGGCTCGCTGGTCACGCTGCATTCGGCGCACCGGTCGGTGTTCTCCGATAACACGCCCGAAGTGAAGCTCGTTACCTCGCTGGCGGAAGGCGCAGACGTGCTGGCGGCAGAAGCCGCTCTCGCCACGGGGAATGCGATCGCCGCCTGCCTCCCATTCCCGCAAGATGTCTACGCCAAGGATTTCGGGGCCGAAGAATGGGCGCGCACCGAAAAGATGCTTGCCGCTGCCGACACGGTAATGTCGATCGACGATCATTCGCAGGGCGAAACCGCGGCGTATGAAGCGGCCGGTCGCGTCGTCCTGGCGCAATCCGATATTCTCATTGCCATCTGGGACGGGGAAGCAGCGCGCGGCCGCGGCGGCACGACGCAGGTCATCGCCGAAGCGGTCGCGCTGCACCAGCCCGTCATCCACATCGATGCCAAGGGCGAGAAGCCGCCCGAACTGCTGTGGAGCGGACTGCACGAAGCGGTACCCGACCGTCCCTCGCTCGACGGAGTGAAACGGGCCGATGCGCGCCTGGCGCTGCCGCACCTGATCGAAGCATTATGCGCGCCGCCCGATGGCGAAGACGCGGACGAATTGGCCAGCTTCATCTCACCGCGGCACAGCAAACCGAAGACTTCGCTTGGATGGCCGCTCCTGCTTGCAGCGACGGGTGCCAAAAGCTGGAGCAAGATCTCGACCCGTGCTCCGACGGCGAACGACAGTGCGCGCTGGCTCAAGCCGCACACCGAACCCTTCGCGGACCAAGGCCGGTACGGTCAACGGTTGAACGGCAGCATGCTGTGCCGCTTTGGCAGGGCAGATGCGCAGGCCAACGACTTCGCGCTGCGGTTCCGGTCGAGCTTTGTGACCAATTTTGCGATGGCGGGGCTGGCAGTGTTCCTGGCCCTGCTTGGATTGCTGATCCCCGAAGCCAAAAAATTGCTCATCGCGCTGGAATTGCTCGTGATCCTCTTGATCATCGCCAATACGCGCTTTGCCAACCGCCAGAACCTGCATCGCTGCTGGCTCGACCGGCGGCACCTTGCCGAACGACTTCGCCTGCTGGCGATGGCGTCGCCGCTCGGGCGGCTAAGCCTTCGCGATGTCGAGGACGGCACGACCCACCCGGGATGGGTCAGCTGGTATGCACGCGCCTCTGCCCGCGAATTGGGACTGGTGCGCGCAACCTTCGATCGGGGCTACCTCGAAAAGGTGCGCGGCGTGATGCTTTCGCTGATCGACGAGCAACTGGGCTATCACAAGCGAAATGCCCATTCGATGCACCATGCCAACCACCAGCTCCACCGCGCCGGCGACCTGCTTTTCATCGGCACGATCGTCGCCTGCGTAACCTACCTCGCGATCAGCTTCGGTTTCGGTAAGGTGGGCGATATATTCGGCATGAGCGGCACTGCATTGGTCACCTTCGTCACTGCCTTGTTCCCGGCGCTGGCGGCGGCGTTGTACGGCATTCGGATGCAGGGTGACTTTGCGGCCACAGGCGAACGCTCGGCGGCGATTTCCAGCCAGCTCGGCAAGTTGCGCAATGCCTTGGAAGCTGACCCACTATCCTTCGACCGACTGGCCGAACGGTCGCGGCGACTGGGCGAGATCATGCTCTCCGAAGTGCAGCAATGGCACCTGCATTACGAAACGCGGCCGATGTCGCTGCCCGGCTAGCGCTTCTTGCGCGGGCGGCGGCCTTTTAGGTGCCAGAATTTCTCCATGTAGAGATAGGTCATCGACGCGGTCCAACCGACCATGACGAGGCCGTTGAGGGCAGATACACCGCTGATGATACGGATGGCGCCGGTCGGGATGAGATCGCCGATGCCAAGCGTTGTGTAGCTGGTGATCGAGAAATAGAAGGCATCGCCCAGATCATGTCCGACGGGGCCGTCAATGCTGCCAAAGCCGCCCAAGGCCTCTAGCCAGAGAAAGGCCAACGCGTAGATGAAGCAATGTACGACATGGCTGACCAGCGCGGCGGTCAGCATGATGATGATGCGCATGCGCGGCGGCACTCGCAAATGCGTCAGGTTGTTCGAGGTGAAGCGCAGCACCTCGTAATGGATCGCGATAGTCGCAGCGACGAGGATGAGACAGACGAGCGCGGTGAGCATATGCGATGGCTTAGCAGCGAGGATGGCAAACGTCACGATGGCTTGGCCACGCGCCAAAGCCTGCCTAAGACGGTTCCCCAGGGGAGGCGCCGATGCATGATGATCGCGAGCAGGATAACGCGCAACGCAGTGCGTATTGGCGCGCCAACGTTCGCTTGCTGCTGGTCCTGCTGTCGATCTGGTTTGCCGTATCGTTCGGTGCCGGGATCCTGCTTCGCGAATGGCTCGATCAGTGGCGCATCGGTGGCTATCCGCTCGGCTTCTGGTTCGCGCAGCAGGGCAGCATCTACGCCTTTATCATCCTGATCGTCGTCTACGTGCGCCGCATGGAGCGGATCGAGCGCGAGTATGGCGACGATTAGATGGAAACGCAGACCCTCATCTATATTTTTGTCGCGTTGAGCTTTGCGCTCTACATCGGCATCGCGATCTGGTCGCGTGCCGGGTCGACCGACGAATTCTACGTGGCCGGCGGCGGCGTGAACCCGGTTGTCAACGGCATGGCGACCGCGGCCGACTGGATGAGCGCAGCAAGCTTTATCTCGATGGCAGGATTGATCGCCTTCCTCGGCTACGACGGATCGGTCTATCTGATGGGCTGGACGGGCGGATATGTGTTGCTGGCGCTGCTGCTTGCTCCTTATCTGCGCAAGTTCGGGCAGTTCACCGTTCCCGACTTCATCGGCACCCGCTATTACAGCAAGACTGCGCGCGTGGTGGCGGTAATCTGCCTCATTTTCATCAGCTTCACCTATATTGCGGGACAGATGCGGGGCGTGGGTATCGTCTTCTCGCGCTTCCTCGATGTGCCGATCACCATCGGGGTGATTGCGGGCATGGGCATCGTTTTCGTCTACGCCGTGTTGGGCGGCATGAAGGGCATCACTTACACCCAGGTCGCGCAATATTGCGTGCTGATCTTCGCGTACCTGGTGCCGGCTTTCTTCATCAGCTTCATGGTGACGGGCAATCCGGTGCCGCAACTGGGGCTGGGATCGAGCGTGGAGGGCGGCACCTATTTTCTAGACAAGCTCGATGCGACGCTGATCGACCTAGGCTTCGCCGCCTACACGGACGGATCGAAATCCACCATCGACGTATTTTTTATCACCGCGGCGCTGATGATCGGCACGGCTGGGTTGCCGCATGTAATCGTGCGCTTTTTCACCGTTCCCAAGGCATCCGATGCGCGGCGGTCGGCAGGGTGGGCGCTGGCGTTTATCGCCTTGTTGTACACGACCGCTCCGGCAGTCGGCGCGTTCGCGCGCGCCAACTTTATCGATACGGTCGACGGGACCCAATATAGCGAAGCACCGGAGTGGTTCATCAACTGGGAAGCCAACGATCTCATCGCCTTTCGCGACAAGAATGGTGATGGCGTGATGCAGGTGCGCGCGGGCGATGCCTTCGACGGTGCGCCGCTGTTCACCGAAGAGGCGGGCGCAGCGGGCGAACGTGTCGTCTCCAACGCACCTGCGCCCGGCGATAACGAAGTCTATGTCGACCGCGACATCATGGTGCTGGCCAACCCGGAAATCGCCAACCTGCCCGGCTGGGTGATTGCCCTGGTCGCAGCGGGCGGGCTGGCGGCAGCGCTGTCCACCGCGGCCGGGCTGTTGCTGGTGATCTCCAGTTCGGTCAGCCACGACCTGCTCAAACGAACTTTCCGGCCCGATATCAGCGAAAAAGGCGAATTGCGCGCGGCGCGGATCGCAATCACGGCGGCAATCCTGGTGGCGGGCTATTTGGGAATCAATCCGCCTGGCTTTGTGGCGCAAGTGGTGGCCTTTGCCTTTGGCCTAGCCGCTGCGTCGCTTTTCCCGGCGATCTTCATGGGTATTTTCATAAAGGCGATGAACAAAGAAGGCGCGATTGCCGGCATGGTCGCCGGGCTGACCGTCACCTTCCTCTACATCGCCTGGTTCAAGCTGTGGAATCCGGCCGCCAACACAGCGGACAACTGGTGGTTTGGTATCTCGCCTGAAGGCATCGGCGTGATCGGCATGCTGGTCAATTTCGCGGTTGCATTCGCCGTGCGCAGCATGACTGCGCCGACGCCCGATGACGTGCGCAAAATGGTCGATGACATACGAATGATCCGTTAGGCTGCTGCGCTACCGCTATCGGCGTGCCAGATAGTCGCGTGCGGCCTTGATCTGCATCCGGACCTGATCCGGCGCAGTACCACCGAAACTGTCGCGACTGGCGACCGAGCTTTCGACACCGAGCGCCTTCAATGCTGCCTCGTCTAGGCGTCCGTCGATCGCCTTCAGGTCGCCAATCGACAGATCTTCCAGCGTCAGGCTCCTGGCCTCTGCCGCCGCCACAACGGCGCCGGCGATGTGATGGGCTTCGCGGAAGGGGACGTCCTGTTCGCGGACCAGCCAGTCGGCAAGGTCGGTTGCCGTCGCATGACCGGCGCGCGCCGCCGCCAGCATCGCCCCAGGGACGAACTCCAGATCGGCCACCATGCCGCCCATGGCTTCAAGGCACAGCGTCAACAGCTCGCGCGCTTCGAACAGCGGTGGTTTGTCGTTTTGCAGGTCCTTGGCATAGGCCAGCGGCAAGCCTTTGAGCATCGTCGCCATCGACACCAGCGTACCGAGGATGCGCCCCGAGTGGCCGCGAACCAATTCGGCGGCGTCGGGGTTGCGCTTTTGCGGCATGATCGAGCTCCCCGTCGACCAGGCGTCGGGCAGCTTGACAAAGCCATAGGGTTGGCTTGCCCAGATGACGATCTCTTCGGCAAGGCGCGATAGATGCAGCGCGCATGCCGATGCGGCCATCAGGTAATCGAGTGCAAAATCGCGGTCGCTGACGGCGTCGATCGAATTGCGCGCCGGACCATCGAACCCAAGCGCCGATGCCGTTGCATCGCGATCGATAGGGTAGGATGTGCCCGCAAGCGCTGCTGCACCCAGCGGGCACAGGTTCATACGTTTGCGCGCATCAGCAAAACGCGACCGATCGCGCGCGGCCATTTCGAAATAAGCGAGCAGGTGATGGCCAAGCGTCACCGGCTGCCCCGATTGGAGATGCGTGAAGCCCGGCATAATTGTGCCGGCATGTGCTTCGGCGCGATTGACCAGCGCTTCCTGAAAGCTCGCCAGCTGCGCGTCGGCTTCATCGCAGGCGTCGCGCACGAACAGGCGAAAATCGGTTGCGACCTGGTCATTGCGCGAACGCGCGGTGTGCAGCCGTCCCGCATCGGGCCCGATCAATTCGGTCAGGCGCGCCTCGACGTGCATGTGGATATCTTCGAGCGAGGGGTCTTCGCTGATTCCGTCGCGCGCATATTCGGCAGCGATCCGGTCAAGCCCGTCAGCGATCCTTTGCGCTGCTTCGTCCTCGATGATGCCTTGCTTGGCCAGCATCGCGACATGCGCCTTGCTCGCCGCAATGTCCTGCCGCCACAGATGCTTGTCGAAAGAGATGGACGCGTTGATCGTTTGCATCACCTTGTGCGCGGCGCTCTTGAAGCGGCCGCCCCACATCTTGTTGGCGTCCTCGCTCATGTCAGCTTGGCCCGCTGCTTAGCCAACGTGCGCAGGCGAAGCGCGCGCAACTTGATGAAGCCCTCGGCGTCTTTCTGGTCATAGTCGCTTTGGCCTTCCTCGAAGGTGACGAGGTCTTCGTCATAGAGCGAATAAGGGCTCTTGCGGCCGATCACCGTGGCATTGCCCTTGTAAAATTTCATCGTCACCTCGCCGGTCACCGCGCGCTGGCTGGCATCGATCGCGGCCTGCAGCATTTCGCGTTCTGGCGCAAACCAGAGGCCGTCATAGACCAGCCTGGCATAGCGCGGCATCAGCTCGTCTTTCAAATGCATCGCGCCCGCATCGAGCGTGAGCGATTCCATGCCCCGGCGTGCCGCCAGAAGCACGGTGCCGCCCGGCGTTTCGTAGATCCCGCGCGACTTCATGCCGACCTGCCGGTTCTCGACGATGTCGAGGCGGCCGATCCCGTTCGAGCCGCCTAGCTCGTTCAATCTGGTAAGCAGCGTCGCGGGGCTCAAATCTTCGCCGTCGATCGAGACGGGATCGCCGGCCTCGAACCCGATCCTGACGATGGTCGGTGTGTCCGGTGCGTCTTCGGGCGAGACGGTGCGCTGGAAGACATGGTCGGGCGCATCGACATCGGGATCTTCCAGCACGCGGCCCTCGGACGAGCTGTGCAGCAGGTTCGCATCGATCGAGAAGGGTGCTTCGCCGCGCTTGTCTCTGGTGATGGGAATTTGGTTGGCTTGCGCAAAGTCGATCAGGTCGCTGCGCGAGGCAAATTCCCAGTCGCGCCACGGGGCAATCACATGGATGTCGGGCTCCAGCGCATAATAGCCGAGCTCGAAGCGGACCTGATCGTTGCCCTTGCCGGTCGCCCCATGACAGACCGCGTCGGCACCGACCTTGCGCGCGATGTCGACCTGCCACTTGCTGATCAGCGGACGCGCGATCGACGTGCCGAGGAGATAATGCCCTTCGTAGAGCGCATTGGCGCGAAACATCGGGAACACGAAGTCTCGGACGAATTCCTCGCGCAGGTCCTCGATGAAGATATTCTCGGGCGCGATGCCGAGTAATTCTGCCTTGCGGCGCGCATCCTCAACCTCGCCGCCTTGGCCCAGATCGGCGGTGAAGGTGACGACTTCCGCGCCATATTCCGTCTGCAGCCATTTTAGCATGATCGAAGTGTCGAGCCCGCCCGAGTACGCGAGCACGATCTTCTTGGGGGTCTTGGTCATCTTGTGTCCATCAGGCCAGCATGCGCGCCGGATTCGATGATGACGCGCGTTTCCTAGCGTCCGCTTGTGCAGAAGATCGCGAGAAAACCCAAGAATATTGCGAAAGCGATTATTGTTCGCGCGCCAGCATCCGTCCGCCAGCGATACAGCAGTGTGATGATGCAAGGAGGTGGTGCCTAGGGACGGGATCGAACCGCCGACACTGCGATTTTCAGTCGCATGCTCTACCAACTGAGCTACCTAGGCGCGCAGGCGTCCGCAATGGATTGCGGCTTTAGCGAGGGCGCCGTCTAGCCGCCCTCGCTTTCGCTGTCCACCCCTGTTTGCGAGACTTGCGGGCCCGGAATGCGGTAGCCATCGCCAAGCCAGTTCAAGAGGTCACGATCCTTGCAACCGCGGCTGCAGAAGGGGCGATAATCTTTCTGGATCGGCTTGCCGCAAACGGGGCAATTACTGTCAGCTTTTTTGGGCATAGGCGCCTGACATGGCAAGCGTGGGATCGGCGTTCAAGGTGACCATGCCGCCGACCTTCTTTGCGAGACGCTCCTTCCAATCGGCACGGATCGCCGCGACGACGGCAGGGTGTGCGACCAATGTGACAGACCCGACTTCCTTTTCCGACCGGCGCAACAGAGCGCGCGCCTCGAAGGTGGCGCGGTCCTGCGCCAGTTCGATCAACGAGGCGCGGGTGCGGGGGCGCACGATCTGGACGAGGCCGAAACCGTTCATCGCGGTGCGCTCGAACGGTTTTTCCAGATAGTTGTCGATGATCTCGCCGATCTGCTGGCGCTCCGCCTTGCCTTCGATGGTGGGAAAATCGATGACGATCGAGCCGCCAATGTCGAGACGGCGGATCGCACGAGCGATGGCCCAGGCGGCCATCTGCGCCAGCTTGTCGGGAACGAGCCAGCCATCGACATCGACGACGGTCATTGCCGCCGTGGTCTCAATCCGCAGTTCCCCTCCGTCGAATGCGACGATGCCGCTGCGGGCTTCCTCGAGGAGATCGTCCCATCGCTCGATCGTGCCCGCGCGACCATCGGCAAGAGGCGGTGCGGTACGCGCTGGCTCGTCGCTTTGCCTGGCGAGCGGACGCTTCCAACTTTCGCTGCCCGACTGCTCGCGCACGACCTCGATACGAATCGCGGCACCTTCGCTGATCCCGGTGGCACCGCGTGGCAAGAGAAACTCCTGGCCTTCGGCTTCGACCACCACGCGCGGGGCGATGGCCTTCAGTTTGGCATCAAAGATGGTGCCGCTTACGATGATCCCGTCGCGGCGTATGCGGGCCTCGATGATCTCGTCGTTTTCGACCAGCGCGGCGCGGGTTTCGCCAATGCCTTCCTCGATAATCCACTCAGGCAAGAGGATAGCCCGCGGCTTTCAGCATGTTGCGGGTCTCGCCAAGCGGCAAGCCGACGACATTGGAATAGCTGCCCGAGATATGGCGGACATAGACTTCGCCGTAGCCCTGCAGCGCATAACCGCCGGCCTTGCCTTTCCACTCGCCGTGCGCGGCGTAAAAGTCGATCTCGTCGGGCGACAGACGCTTCATCGCGATCATCGTTTCCACGAGACGCGAGCGTATCTGGCCTTGCGGATCAATTACCGCGACGCCGGTTAGCACCTTGTGGCGGCGTCCCGAAAGGAGCGCCATGCAGTCGCGCAGCGTCGCTTCGTCTTCTACCTTGGGCAGGATGCGCCGTCCGACCGCGACCACGGTGTCGGCGGCAAGGATGATGGCGCCTTCGTGTCTTGGCGCTATCGCCTGCGCCTTTTCCTCTGCCAGCCGGACAGCGTGCGGACGCGGCGTTTCGCCAGGCTTGGGGTCCTCGTCAATCTCGGCCGGATCGATGACATCAGGCGTCACGCCGATACGCGCGAGCAGGTCGCGGCGGCGCGGGCTCGCCGAGGCGAGGACGAGTTTCACGCTCTTACTTGAAGCGATAGGTGATACGACCCTTGGTGAGGTCGTACGGGGTCAGTTCGACGAGCACTTCGTCGCCGGTCAGCACGCGGATGCGGTTCTTGCGCATCTTTCCTGCCGTGTGTCCGAGGATCTCGTGGCCATTCTCCAGCTCGACGCGGAACATCGCGTTGGGCAGCAGCTCGACCACCCGTCCCCGCATCTCGAGAAGTTCTTCTTTGGCCATGAACATCCTTTTCGCGGTTATTGAGTGTGGACAGCCCCTTAGGGGAAGTGCGCGCTCAAGCCAAGTATCCGCGTCGTGCGCGTCAGACCGGGTTGTGTTCGGCGAAAAAGGCCTCGAGCCGTTTGAGCCAATCGATCATTTCGTCATGGTCGGTTGGTCCGTGGTGCGACTTTTTGTAGAATACCGATTCCACGTCGATGCCGGCTTCTTTCATTGCGTCGACCATTTCCAAGCTCTGCTCGGGCGGCACGTTACGATCACGATTGCCGTGGCCGATCAGGAGAGGCACCGAAAGCTTATCGACATGATAGAGCGGCGAGATTGCGCGCAGCGCTTCCTTGTCTGCATCGATCCCGCCTACTTTCTCTTTCCATGAATGATAATAGCGTTTGGCCGAAAACACGCCCTTGTCGTATTTAAGCATGGCGCGCACGTCACTGATGCCGGCCATGCTGACGGCACATCGATAGCGCTCGGGATTGCGAACCGCTCCCCACAAGGCGGCATAGCCGCCATAGCTGATACCGTAGATGCACACGCGATCCGGATCGATCGTGCCGCGACTGGCGAGCCAATCGATGCCGTCGTCGAGATCGTCCTGCATCTTGTATCCCCATTGACCATAGCCCGCCTCGACGAACGCGAGGCCGCGGCCAGTGGTGCCGCGAAACTGGGGTTGCAGCACTGCATAGCCCCGGCTTGCGAGGAACTGAACCTGCGGATCATAGACCCACTCGTCCCGCGCAAACGGGCCACCATGGGGCATGAGAATGAGGGGCAGGCCTTTGGCGCTCTCCTTCCCGGGCGGGAGGGTCAGGTACGCCGGAATCTCAAGCCCGTCGCGGGCTTTATAGGAGACGCGTCCGACCGGGGCGAGCGTATCTTGCGGGATCGCAGGATAAGGCGTGCCGACGATGTGCATGCGCCCAGCACGACGATCAAACAGGTAGAACAGCCCGGGATCGTCGGCCCGGCGTGAATGTATGAGGACCTTTAGCCGATGGCGGGTCCAGCTGAGGACCTCATTGTCGTTATGAGGGAATGCGGCGTCGACGCGCTCCTGCAGTTTGGAAAAATCCTCGTCAAACCAGTGCGTGCGCCAGCGGTCGTCATGATAGCGCGCGCCAATCAGCTTCCCGGTTTCCCAGTCGACCAGCAGCTCGTCGACATCGCCGTTGGGATTGGCGAACAGGCGTTCGGCAGGCTCTACCGCCTCGAGGTCGAAACGATAGACCGCGAAACGACCATCATCATGGTTGCTGATGATTGCGGCTTCCTGCGAGAGCGGGCTGTAATAGACCTCGTCAATCTGTTCGATCTCGTCCTTCTCGAATTTCCCCTTGATCTTGACGAGGTCCTGACCCGGCCTGTCGCGCTTGTAGAGCGTGAATTTGCGTCCATCGATAGCGAGGCCGCCGCGCACCACGCCTTTCTCGTCGACGAACCATTGCCACACGCCGCGCTTCGGCTTCTGGATGCGTACGCCTTCACCCGTCTCCAGATTGACGCGACGCACCGACATATATTCGTCGACATCGTATTGGGTCGCCACCATGGCCCAGCGGCCATACGGCTCGACATAGAGGATGCCGCCGCCGCTGAACCCGTCGGCATCTTCGTCGACCATCTTCGTGTCGCCGGTCTCGGTATCGACAACCATCAGCCGCGTCGTCGCCACCATCCGGAAAAAGGCGAAAGTGCGGCTGCGCACCTGCACCAACAGACGCTCTTCATTCGCCCAACGCACTTCCGCGATCCCGTAATTGCCCAAGTTCACGCGGCGCAGCGGCGTGTAAGGATCTTCCGGGTCGGCGATCACGATCATCGTGTCGTCGCCGTCTTCTTGGATGTAGGAAAGGCGCGTGCCTTCAGGGGAGATGCGGATGCCCGACATGAAGGGCTTGCTGGCGTAATGCTCGGCGGCAAGCAGCCCGTTTTCATCGGGGGAAACGAGTGCAGTTTCCTGCGCGTCGACCTCAGTTGCGTCGGTTTCCTGCAATGCCAGCGACGGCGCGGCAGCCATCGCCGCCAACCAAAGCGAGGTCAATACTACGCGAACCATAAAATGCCCCCGAAACGCAAAAACTACTTCGAGCAAAACGTAGCCTAACGAAAAAGGCCCCGCCGACAAGGGTCGGCGAGGCCTCGTTTGGTTGGTGCGAAGATCTTTAGATCAGGCCGTGGCCCGTCCCCGCGAGTGCTGCGAGCAGCAGGATCGCGACGATGTTGGTGATCTTGATCATCGGGTTCACGGCGGGGCCGGCGGTGTCTTTGTAGGGATCGCCGACCGTGTCACCGGTCACCGCGGCCTTGTGGGCTTCACTGCCCTTGCCGCCATGATTGCCGTCTTCGATATACTTCTTGGCGTTGTCCCAAGCGCCGCCACCCGAGGTCATCGAGAGCGCGACGAAGAGACCCGACACGATCACACCGAGCAGCAGGGCGCCGAGCGCGGCAAAGCCGTTCTCCTGGCCTGCGACCGCAGTGATCACGAAGTAAACCACGACCGGCGCGAGCACCGGCAGCAGCGAGGGAACGATCATTTCCTTGATCGCCGCCTTGGTCACGAGGTCCACCGTCTTGGCGTAATCGGGACGCTCCGAACCATCCATGATGCCCGGCTTTTCCTTGAACTGTTGGCGGACGTCGACGACGACGTCACCGGCAGCGCGGCCAACTGCGGTCATGCCCATCGCGCCGAACAGGTACGGCAACAATGCGCCCAAGAGCAGACCGACGATCACGTACGGGTTCTCAAGGCTGAAATCGACGGTCACGTCGGGGAAGTATTTGCGCAGATCGGTGGTGTAGGCCGCAAATAGCACGAGTGCTGCAAGCGCCGCCGAACCGATGGCATATCCCTTGGTGACAGCCTTGGTGGTGTTGCCCACCGCGTCAAGAAGATCGGTCTTTTCGCGCACGCTTTCGTCGAGACCGGCCATTTCGGCAATGCCGCCGGCATTGTCCGTAACGGGGCCGTAGGCGTCGAGCGCGACCACCATACCAGCCATCGAGAGCATCGCGGTGGCGGCATAGGCAAGGCCCATGAGACCGGCGAGCTGGAAGGCGATGACGATTGCAATGGTGAACAAGAGCGTGGGAAGCGCGGTGGCTTCGAGGCTGATAGCCAGCCCCTGGATCACGTTGGTGCCGTGACCGGTTTCCGACGCCTTGGCGATGGATTTCACCGGGCGGTAATTGGTGCCGGTGTAGTACTCGGTGATGTAGATGATGATGCCGGTAACGGCGAGTCCGACCATCGAGCACCAGAACAGGTCCATGCCGGTAAAGGTGGCAAGATCGCCGCCGCCCATTTCAGCGTTCATGCTACCCAGCGCATAATCGATCGCGAACCAGATCAGCGGTATGGCGAGCACGGCCGAGACGATGAAGCCCTTGTACATGGCAGCCATCACGTTGGTGCTGCCGGCGCCGAGCTTCACGAAGTAGGTGCCGATGACCGAGGTGATGATGCAGGCGCCGCCGATCAGCAGCGGAAGTGCCATCAGCGGCACGAGCAGGTCGCCGACGATACCGCCAAGCAGCAGTGCGGTCAGCACCATGGTGATGCCGACAGTCACGACATAGGTTTCGAACAGGTCGGCAGCCATCCCGGCGCAATCGCCCACATTGTCGCCGACATTATCGGCGATCACGGCGGGGTTGCGCGGATCGTCTTCGGGGATGCCCGCTTCCACCTTGCCGACAAGGTCGGCGCCAACGTCAGCGGCCTTGGTGAAGATGCCGCCGCCAAGACGCGCGAAGATCGACACCAGCGAAGCGCCCAGCGCGAGCGCGGTGATGCCGATGACGACGACGTCTGCATCGGCAGCCATGCCGGCAGGACCGATCAGGTAAGCGAAGAAGCCTGCGACGGCGAGGAGCGCGAGGCCGACCACGAGAAGGCCGGTAATCGCGCCCGAACGGAATGCCATGGTGAGGCCTTCCTGCAAGCCCGTACGGGCCGCTTCAGCCGTACGCACATTGGCGCCGACCGAAACGTTCATGCCAATGAAGCCGGCCACGCCTGAAAGCACTGCGCCAATGACGAAGCCCGCTGCGGCAACCCAGCCGAGGAGCAATGTCACGACAATTGCGACGGCGACGCCGACGACGGTGATGGCGGTGTACTGACGCTTCAGGTAGGCCTTTGCGCCTTCCTGGATGGCGCCGGCCACTTCGATCATGCGTTCATTGCCAGCCGGTGCACCCAGCACCTGGCGGCTCGTGATGATGCCATACAGTACTGCAAGGATACCGCAGGCAATCGCGATCATTAACAGGTTCATGTATTCCCCCAGATATAAAGAGGACGTCCGAACGGACGCCACGCAGGGGGTGTTGTAACGGCTGATGGGCGCTTGGCAAGCGCTTCAAAGCGCTCGATTAATGGGGGTCAGCCAAAGAGCAGGAGCGCGCAACCCATGCCGCTCGCCAGACCGGCGAGGCTAAGCGCTATCTGGCGCGGGTGAGGCAGGGCGATGTTCATGTCCCAAATGCTCCGGCAGCGGGACATGGTGGCCATCATGAACGAGGGCCAATCCCTCGCCATCGGCCAACGTCCCGACGCGGCTGAAGATCGTTCCGGGAGGTAAAGATTTGCTTAACTTTCGGGCTTTTCCGGGAGGAAGCGCGGCAAGCAGCGCATAATCGTCACCGCCCGTTGCAGCGAACAAGCGCGCCTTGCGGCCTTTGCCCCGAACCTTGGTAAACGCCGCGCTGAGTGGGAGGCAGGCGAGGTCGATGTTGGCGCGGCACAAGCTGGCCATGGCAAGGCGCGTGGCATCGAGCAGCAGGCCATCGGACACGTCCATCATGGCGTGGGCATGTGGAGCAATGGCCTTTCCGGCTGCAAGCTGGGGTACCGGGCGGCGATAGATATCGACCAGGGCGCCGGCGGCTTGCGCGTCCTTGGCAAGCTGCGCCAGTCCGGCCATCGAATCGCCTAGAGTGCCCACGACCCACAGTTCATCGCCGGGCAATCCGCCGTCTCGGGTGGGGACATTCTCCGCAGCCTCGCCGATCGCGGTCAGGCCGAGCACGCGGGGGGCACCCGCGGGCAGTGCAATCGTATCCCCGCCGATCAGCGGCATGCCGTAAGTTTCGCAGGCCGCGTCCAATCCGGTGAGAAAGCGGTCCTCCCACTCGCCATCAGCCATGCCCTCGGTTGGCGGGGCCATGGTGAGCGATAGCAGCGCGCCCACCGGTTGGGCGCCCTTGGCAGCAAGATCGGACAGGTTCACCGCGGCAAGCTTCCAGCCGACGCTCTCGGGCGGATCGTCGGTGCGATAGTGCACGCCCTCGGCGATCGTATCGTGCGTCAGGATCTTCCCATCGAGATGCGCCGTATCGTCGGTCAGCCCGTGCGCTGCCGGATGCCGCGCCATCGCGGCAAGACGGGCGATCATCTTGATCTCGCTGTTCATGACTTGGCAGGGCAGGGTGTCTGGGGCATCGTCAGCGTTCTTCGCACGGAGAGGGACGATATGCCAACCACGCTTGCCGCCATGATCGTCGCCACACTCGCCGGCAGTCAGCCGGTGCTGACCGACATCATCTATGGCGATGCCGACGTTGCAATCAGCGCGGGGCGCGTCCTCACGCATGACGAACGCGCCTGGCGCGAACGGGTCGATATCCCGCTGAATTTCCTGGACCGCGAAGATCCCTAGGCGCGGACCTCGGCGGCGATGGCGTCCAGCAGTCCGTTGACGAAGCCCTTTTCCTTCTTGTCGTAGAAGGCGTCGGCGACATCGAGATATTCATCGATGACCGAACCGCGGGGGACATCGGGCCGGGCGAGTAATTCATAAGTGCCGGCGCGCAGGATCGCGCACATCGGGCGGTCGAGCCGTTTGATGCTCCATCCGTCAGCCAGCTTGCCCGCGATTTTCTCGTCAATCTCGTCCTTGCGGGCCAGGACCCCGGCGACAATGTCGTCGAAGAACAGCACTTCGGCTTCCGCATACTGAACGTCCTCGATCGTTGCGCCGAGGCGATGTTCGTGAAATTCGTGAATCAGCTTTGCCGTCGGCGTGCCTTCCATATCCTGCTGATAAAGGGCCTGGACGGCGGCAAGGCGCGCAGCGGAGCGGGATTGGGAGCGGGCGTTCATGATGGCGCGCGCTTTAGGGGTGCGAACGCCACTTGCGCAAGCCCCGTGTCGGGCGCAACTTCCCATTCGATGGACGTAATGGCCGCTTTTGCCAACCAGGTCGACTATTGCCGGGCCAACGAAGCGCCGGTGACGGCAGCGATCGTCGCTGCGATAGCCAAGGCGCTACGCCCCACCAATGCTTTCGGGATTACCGTACTCGATTGGCCGGGCAACCCGCTCGCCGACGGTCTGCCGCTGCGCTGCGCCGCCGCGCTAAGATCGCTCCATCTGGAGGGCAAGGCGCGCATCCTCGATCCGATCTACCGTGGGACGGCGGAGCCCGAAGAAGCCGAAACGGCGGTCGCCGCCATACTGGCCATGCACGGCGATGCGCTGCTCCCCTGGGTCGACAGGCCGCCGCAAACCAACGAGGCAGGGCGATCGGTCGGCTACGTCGCGGCGATGCTGTGGCTGGCCGCGCGGGGGTTGCCGTCAAGGTTCGAGCTGATCGAGATCGGATCATCGGCGGGCATCAACCTCATGCTGGACCGCTATGCCTACGATCTGGGCGGTGTGCGTGTCGGGGCCGAGGGGCCCGTCCTGACACTAAGGCCGGACTGGCGCGGCCCAATGCCGAGAGAGCAGGATATTGAAATTGTTTCGGCGTGGGGCTGCGATGTCGCGCCTATCGACCTGACGCGCCAAAGCGGGCGGCGCCGACTGGAAGCCTATATCTGGCCCGAACAGAAGGAACGGCTCGAACGGTTCAAATTGGTCACTGCCGCAGCGCGCGCCAAACCGCCCAACCTGGTCGAGGCCGAGGCCGCTGATTTCGTCGAATCGCAGCTATCGCGCCCGCAGGACGAC
>JABDNH010000025.1 GCA_013001055.1 Sphingomonas sp.
TCCGCAGCCGATTGAAAGCCATGCCGGACATTGCGCGCGCCCTCGGCCGTCTCGTCGCCGGGCGCGGCGGCCCACGCGATCTGGGCCAACTGCGCGATGGACTCGTCGCCTGCACCGAACTGGCGGACGCGATCAGCGAGACCAGGATGAAGAGCGTCCACCCCGAATTGCTCGCGGCGCTGCTGCCGCGCCTTGTTGGTCACGATGCGCTGATCGATGAACTCAAACGCGCACTTGTCGAAAGCCCGCCGATCGATGCGGCCAAGGGCGGCTACATCGCCACGGCCTACGATCCTGAATTGGATGACCTGCGCGAAGCGACATCCGGCGGGCGGCAGGCCATCGCCGCGCTTGAGAACAAGTATCGCGATGCCACCGGCATCAAAGCCCTGAAGATCAAGCATAATAACGTGCTCGGCTATCATATCGAGGTGCCCGCCAAACAAGCCGACAAGCTGATGGCAGAGGATAGCGGCTTCACCCATCGCCAGACCATGGCCAACGCCGTGCGCTTCAATTCAAGCGACTTGCATGAAGAAGCGCGCCGCCTGACCGAAGCCGCGGGCGAGGCGCTTGGGTGTGAAGCGAAGCATCTTGAAGCGCTGACCGGCAAGGCAGTCGCGGCCGCAACGCGCATCGCCGACACCGCTGACGCCGCCGCACGCCTCGATGTCGCCGCCGCCAATGCTGCGCGTGCGATTGAGGGCAACTGGTGCCTGCCGCACCTGGTCGACCAACCCTGCCTCGAGATCGAAGCGGGGCGCCATCCGGTCGTCGAAGCCGCACTCGACCAGCAAGGCGAACGCTTTGTCGCCAACGATTGCGCGCTTGGGCCGCAGGATCGACTATGGCTGATTACCGGTCCCAACATGGGCGGTAAATCGACCTTCCTCAGGCAGGTGGCGATCGCCGCATTGCTGGCGCAGGCCGGGTGCTACGTGCCCGCTGCGAGCGCAAAGATCGGCATGGTCGACAGGCTTTTCAGCCGCGTCGGCGCTGCCGACAATCTTGCGCGCGGGCGCTCGACTTTCATGGTCGAAATGGTCGAAACCGCCGCCATCCTCGCGCAGGCGACCAGGCACAGCCTCGTCATCCTCGACGAAATCGGGCGCGGCACCTCGACCTATGATGGGCTTGCCATCGCGTGGGGCGTGGTCGAGGCGATGCATGACACGATCGAAGCGCGCACGTTGTTCGCTACCCATTATCACGAGCTGACTCGCCTTGCCGATCGCCTCGATGCGCTCTCGCTTCACCACGTCCGCGCCCGCGAATTCAAGGGCGACCTCGTGCTGCTCCACGAAGTCGCCGATGGCGCTGCCGACCGCAGTTACGGCATCGCAGTCGCCAAGCTTGCAGGGTTACCACCCAAAGTGCTGGCGCGCGCCAAGGCGGTCCTTGCGAAACTGGAAGAAGGGCGCGAGGCCACAGGCGGAATTGCGGCAGGCCTCGACGCCTTGCCGCTGTTCGCCGCGACGCCGCTCAAGGAGGAAGCCGGCAATCCGCTGGCCGATGCGCTCGGCGCGCTCGACCCCGATGCCATGACGCCGCGCGAGGCGCTGGACGAACTCTACCGGCTCAAGCGGATCGCCGAGGACGGCGAATAATGCAGCCGCTGCGCGTCGGTGATGTCGATAATCGCCGGTCGATCATCGATCGCCGCGCGCTGGCTGACCGATTGTCCGCGTTGCAACATCCTGATCGCGAAGACGGTACTGCAATCATTGCCGAAGCTTACGAGGCAGGCCGCGACGAGATCGCTTGCCGTCTGGCCGCCGAACCCGGGCGCGGGCGCGTTCACGCCGCATCGTACGCTTTCCTCGCCGACCAGGTCGTCCGGCTTGGCTGGGACTTCATCACGCAAAAGCTTTACCCCAACGCCAACCCGTCATCGGGAGAACGCGTCGCGATATGCGGCCTCGGGGGTACCGGGCGCGGCGAAATGGCGCCGTACAGCGATCTCGACCTTATGATGCTGGTGCCGCAGCGCAAAACGGCTTGGAACGAGCAGGTAATCGAGGCGTTGCTCTATCTTCTCTGGGATCTTGATATCAAGGTCGGCCATTCGGTCCGCACCCCCGAGGAAGTCATCGCGTTGTCACGCGATGACTTGGCGGTTCGCACCGCCATGCTCGAAGCGCGGTGGATCTGGGGTGACGATATCCTGTTCGATGGCACGAGCGCGCGCTTTCGCGCCGAGGTTGTCCACGGCACCGCGGCCGAATTCGTCGCCGCCAAGATGGCTGAGCGCGATGCCCGCCACGAAAAGATGGGCGACAGCCGTTACCTCGTCGAGCCCAACGTCAAGGATGGCAAGGGCGGCCTGCGCGACCTGCAAACGCTCTACTGGATCGGCCATTATGTCTTCGGTTCGAAGCGGCCGGCCGACCTCGTCGATGCAGGGCTGTTCGACGCGCGCGAATTCCGCCGCTTCGAACGTGCCGAGCGCTTCTTGTGGTCGGTGCGTTGCCACCTCCACCAGAGCGCCGGACGCGCCGAAGACCGGCTCGGTTTCGATCATCAGAAGACAATTGCGGAAGCCATGAATTACGCCGACCGCCCGGGAAAATCCGCGGTCGAACGCTTCATGCAGTTCTACTTCCTCAATGCCAAAGCGGTGGGTGACCTTACCGGCGTCTTTCTCGCCCAACTCGATGAACGGATGGGCAAGAGGGGAAAGCGCTTCGCGATCCCCACCATGTTTCGGCGCACCAGCCACCTCGATGGTTTCACGCTCGATCGCGGTCGGCTGACAATTCCGAAGCGCGATTTCTTCAGGCAAGACCCGGTGCGGCTTATCGAGATGTTCAGGGTTGCCCAGCGCGAGAGGCTGGAGATCCATCCCGACGCGATGCGCGCGGCAGCGCGCGATGCCCGACTGGCCGATGATGTGCGCGACGATCCCAAGGCCAATGCGCTGTTTCTCGACATCCTGACAGGCCGCGACGACACCGACCTGGTGCTCCGGTGGATGAACGAAGCCGGCGTGTTCGGTCGTTTCGTGCCCGACTTTGGGCGCGTCGTCGCGCAGATGCAGTTCGATATGTATCACCACTATACGGTCGACGAACATACGATCCGCGCCATCGGATTGACCGCCGCCATCGACCGCGGCGAAATGAAGGACGACCACCCGGTCATCACTGCGCTATTGCGCAAGCTTGCCGACCGCCGCGTGCTCTATGTCGCGGTGCTGTTGCACGATATCGCCAAGGGACGCGGCGGCGACCATAGCGAACTTGGTGCCGACATCGCCCGTGAGCTTTGTCCGCGCTTCGGCCTGTCCCCTGCAGAGACCGAGACCGTCGCCTGGCTGGTGCGCAACCACCTGCTGATGAGTGCCACGGCGTTCAAGCGCGACCTGGCCGACCCCAAGACGATCGAGGATTTTATCGCCGCGGTGCAAAGCCCCGAGCGCCTCAAGCTGCTTGGCATTCTGACCACCGTCGATATACGCGCCGTGGGACCCGGCACGTGGACCGAATGGAAGCGCACGCTGCTTCGCACTCTATATGAGGCCGCGGAAGAGCGATTGCGGCTAGGCTTTAAGCAGCATGGGCGTGACGAAATGGTCGCACAGCGCAAGCGCGACCTGGGCAATCGGCTGGGTTGGACGTCCGAAGTCATGCGCGCCCACGGCCAGCGACTTCCAGATGCCTATTGGCTGGCCGAACCCGAAGACTGGCAGGAAGCGAACGCGCGCCAGATGGCCACGGCCGAAGCGCGGATGGGGGATATTGAGGCCGACATCGCGCTGGCGGACGATTCCGAACGCGGCGCCACGCGCGTCTCAATCTTTGCGCCCGATCGCGAAGGACTGTTTTTCCGTATCTGTGCGGCGCTGGCGGCGGCAGGTGCCAGCATCGTCGATGCGCGTATCCACACGACGCGAGACGGGATGGCGCTCGACAACCTTCTGATTACCGATGCGCAGGGCCGCGCCTATTCCGACAAGCGCCGCCGAGACCGACTGCGCGACGCGCTCGGCCAGGCCATCGCCGCCAACGACGCGCCGCCGCGGCCCGACTTTTCCGAACTTACAGACCGCGAAGAAGCCTTCGACATCGCTCCTTCGGCGCTGATCAATCAGAAGGCCTCGAACCGCATGACCGTAGTGGAAGTCAATGCGCGCGACCGGCAAGCACTGCTGGCTCGGCTGGCGCACGCGATCTTCGATAGCGGTGCGATCGTGCATTCCGCCCACATCACGAGCTATGGCGAACGCGCAGTCGACAGCTTTTATCTGACCGATCGACACGGGCGCAAGCTTTCGGCCGAGATCACCGGGAAGCTTCACGCCGCCATCCTCGAAGCGGCCGGCACCTGATCCCCACATAAGTTGAGGGCCCCGCCGTTTCCAGCGAGGCCCTCTCCCCTTTTATACTGTCGAATTAGCCGCGCTCGGGCTCGACCGCAGGCGGCGGCGGCGGAGGTGGCGGCGGCGGCGGCGGACATGCTTCTGTCGCCAGGATCACCGAACCGTCGGGGCACGTCTGCGTCGCGGGCGGCGGCGGAGGAGGCGGCGGAGGCGGCGGCGGCGGTGCCACTTCCGGCATGCGCTTGGGCGGCGGCGAAAGCTTGCCACGCAGCGTGATGCCATAGGTCCGCGGTTCGCCGAGGAAGGCGCCGTAAAGACGCGTTGCCACCGGGTCGAAGCCCGCATCGACACCACGCCGCGAACCACCACCCTGGATTGGCGCGTCGAATGCGACCTGGATGAAATCCTCGTTCAAGAGGTTCTGGCCCCACAGTTCGATCGACCAGTTCTCATCCGGCCCGCGGATACCGACGCGGCCGTTCACGACCTGAAAGGCCGGCTGGACTTTTTCCAGATCGAGGTCCGAACCCGTGTTGAACGAGCTCATGTGGCGACCATCGACATAGAACAGGCCGGTCAGGCCGCTATTGCCGATCGGCGGGGTCCAGGCCAGCGAGCCGGTGATCGTGAACTGGTTCGAGTTCGAGATGCGGCGGCCCGGCAGCTGGAAGAAGCTGGTGCCGAGCGGCGCACCGTTCGCACCGACAAGGTCTTCATTATATTTGGTGTCGACATAGGTGCCGCCGAAGTTCAGCTGCACGTTGTCGATCGGGCGCGAGAAGAGTTCGAACTCGACGCCGCGGCTGCGAACGCCCCATTCAAGGTCGCCAACGCAAGCGCCGTTGCCCGAGACATTGTCGCTATCGGCATTGGGATCACCGATATCACTACAGCCGTTGACGTTCTCGACCTCGAAGAAGAGTCCGTTGAACTGGTTGAGCTGGAAATCGTCGAACCGCTGTTCGAAGGCGGCGACGTTGATGTCGAGCCCGCGCCCGTCAAATTTGAAGCCGAGTTCGAAGGCGTTGTTGATCTCCGGCTCGAACTGCAGCGTATCGAAGTCCTGGTTGGGCAACAGCGCGCCGTCCCCGCCGATACGCGCCAGGGCGCTGCGGTCGAGGTTGAAGCCACCGGCCTTGTAGCCGCGCGAATAGCTGAGATAGCCCAGCAGCCTGTCGGTCAGCTCGTAGCTCAGCACTGCAGTGCCCGAGAATTCCGACTCGTCGCGTTCCGACGATCCCGTCAGGGTTCCCGTTGCCGTCGCCGGAATGACGCAAGGCAGCTGGTCGAACGCAACCAACGGCGAGTTGCTGATGGTCCGGCAGAAAACATTATTGTCCGCCAGGCTGACGTCGAGCGACTTCGACTCGTTGGTGTAGCGAAGGCCGAGGGTCAGATCGAACCGATCGGTAATCTCGAAGATATTGTGCGTGAACAGCGCGAAGTTGGTGCTCGACTGTTCGAACAGGTCATCGAGCCGGACGCCAGCGAACGGATCGATCGACCCCAAGCCGACGGCAAGTGCCGCCGAACCGAAGACCGGATTGCTCGGATCGGCATTAAGCGTGTTGAGCAATGCCGCCTGCGGTAGCAACGCCGCGAGCTGGGCAGCAAACCCCGCCCGCTGCGCCTGCAGTGCCGCGAGCTGCTGCTGGAGTGCTACGTTCGTGGGATCCAAGGCCAACGCAGCCTGAACTTGCGCGATGGCAGCATCGAGCTGGGCAATGCCCGCCTGGAGCTGCGCGACACCGGCATTGACCTGCGCCTGCGCGCCGCCAAGCGCGGCGGCATTGGTGCAGTTTCCGTTGGGGTCAGTTGTCGGCGCAAGCGCCAACGGCAGCGACGAGGCGAGCGCAAGACAGTTCGCGTAGCGAAGGTAGTCGTCGCCATATGCAAGGTTGTCGCGAAGCGTCAGGTCTTCCTTGGCGAAGTATCCGCCAACGAGCCAGTCGAGCCGCTCATCAAGCGCCGTTCCCTGCAGGCGGACTTCCTGCGTAAAGGTCTTGAATTCGGTAAAGCCGCTGCCGTCACCGGGGCGATAGAGAATGTCCAGATTGTTGTAGTGGGCATCCTGGCCACGAACATATTCGTTGAAACGATAGGCAGAGATCGAGGTCAGTTCGACGCCGCCGAAATCATAGACGATTTCGCCCGAAACGCCCCAGTCTTCGACATCCGAATTATAGCCGCGTCCCGGCGTGATCGCGATTTCACGGGTGAAGGTATCGTCATTGACGACCGCCCCTAGCGCGCGCTGAAGCGCAGCGATCGACGATGGGCTTTCGCCGGCCTGCGTATAATCCACCGCCGGCAGGTAGGTCGCGCCGCAGCATTCCTCGTCGCGTTTGGCATAATCGCCGATCAGGCGGATCGACAGGTCGCTTGTCGGTTCGAACAGGAGCTGCCCGCGAACCAGCCAGCGATCACGGTCGTTGACCGTGCGGCCCGAGATCACGTCTTCGAGAAAACCGTCGCGCTGGACATAGACGCCATCGATACGCGCCGCGACGGTGTCGCTGAGCCCGCCGGTCGCCGAAAGATCAAAGCGCCGATAATCATAATTGCCGAGCGTGATCGCGCCCGCCACTTCGGTGTCGAAGCGCGGCTTGGCAGTGATGATCGAAATGAGGCCGGCCGAAGCGTTACGACCGAACAGCGTGCCCTGCGGCCCGCGCAGAACTTCGATGCGTTCGATCGCGCCCAGCTCGGTCAGACCCACGCCTGTCCGGCTGCGATAGACCCCGTCGATGAAGACCGCGACGGAACTTTCGAGGCCGGGGTTGTCGCCGACCGTGCCGACGCCGCGGATGCGCGCCACGCCGCCAGCGGCTTCCGATGATGTCGAGGACACCAGCAGCGAGGGACTGACCTGCGTCAGAGCGCGAATGTCGTCGGCACCGGTATTCTTGAGCTGTTCCGCAGTCACCGCGGAAACCGCGAGCGGCACGTCGGACAGCGCTTCATTACGGCGGGTCGCGGTAATGACGATCGCGCTCGTATCCTGATCGTCTAAGTCCTGCTCTACCGTACTGTCATCGACCGCTGCAGCTTCTGCCGTCGCACCCTGTGTGGGTTCGGCACCGCCGTCGTCGGTATCGGTTTCCTGGGCGAAAGCCGGCGTGGCGATCGCCATCATCCCGGCCGAAAGCATCCATACGGTCTTGCGCATCTAAGCACCCCTCCTGTTTTGTCTTTCTAATTGACCCTGTTGTTAGTGCAGGGGCCAAGGCTTGCAAAGCAAATGGAGAGTGAAAAGCGGTGATTTCCGTCGAAACACGCCCATGATGAGGCCTATTTACAACAGCTTGCATTGCAGCATTCCTTGCGCGCTGCACAATAAGTCTTGATCGAATACTGAAAAGCCGCAGCCCCACCGATACGGGACTGCGGCTTTTCATGTAAATTTGCCGTTACGGCGCGCGGCCTATTTGGGTGCGACGACCATCAGCATCTGGCGACCTTCCATGCGCGGACGCTGTTCGACCTTGGCGATTTCCGCCGTGTCTTCCTCGACCCGTTCCAGAACAGCCATGCCGAGTTGGTTATGCGCCATCTCACGACCGCGAAACCGGATGGTAAGCTTCACCTTGTCGCCATTCTCGATGAACTGGACGACCTTCTTCATCTTGGTCTGGTAATCGTGGTCGTCGATATTGGGACGCATCTTGATCTCTTTGATCTCCTGCGTCTTCTGCGCCTTGCGCTTGGCATTGGCCTTTTTCTGCGCTTCGTACTTGTGGCGTCCGATATCGAGAAACTTCGCGACAGGCGGATCGGCGTTGGGAGAGATTTCCACGAGATTCAGGCCGACATCCGCAGCCTGTTCCATCGCTTCGCGCGTAAACATTACCCCGAGATTGTCGCCATTTTCGTCGATCACCCGGACCTTCTGGGACTGGATGAACTGATCATAGCGGGGGCCGGTCATTGGCGGCGGCGACAAGGGACGTCGCATTCGAGGGGGTCGTATAGCGCTTTCTCCTATGGAGTCGTTGTTGTGAAGGGCCGAGATAAGCGCTTCCGACCCCTTTGCAAAGGGGCAGGATGGTCGATTTCTCAGTATTGCGGGCTCTTAAGCGGCCTGAATCTCGGCGATAAAGCGCTCGACATCCTCGCGGACGCCTTCGGCGAGGCGGGCCAGTTCACCGCTAGCCCCTTTGACTTGGCTGGCAGCGGCCATCGCCGATCCGGCGCCGTCATTGACGATTTTGGCGCGGCTGGCGACGCGATCGGCAATGCCTGCGGCACTGTCGACACTGGCGGAAAGTTCCTGCGTCGCGCTCGACTGCTGCTGGACGGTGGCGGCGATGGCGGCCGCGGCCTGGCTCACGCGCTGGATGGCATCGTTGACTTCGGCAAACCCGCTGGTCGAGCCTTCGATCGCCGCGATCATTTCGTGCACCTGCTTGCCCGCGCTGGCAGTCGCCTCGGCAGTCTGTTCGGACAGCGCTTTCACCTCGCCGGCGACGACTGCAAAACCGCGACCGGCTTCCCCCGCGCGCGCCGCCTCGATCGTGGCGTTGAGCGCCAGCAGGCCGGTCTTGTTCGCGACCTCGTCGATCATGTCCACCATGTCGCCGACCGACTGGGTCGAGCCTGAAAGCTTGTCGACCGTGCGTGCTGTATCGCCCGATCGCTGCGCGGCGGCTTCGGCACTGGTGCGCTGTGCCTCGATCTGGCTGGCCACCTCGGCGATGGCGGTGCGAATCTGCTGGGCGGCACCTGCAACAGCCTGCACATGGCCCGATGCCGAACGCGTTTCATCAGCTACCGAGCCCAATTCATGGGTCGTGTTGGTCAGCGTTTCTACCATCAGGTCGGCAGTTGCATTGAGTTCGTCGGCAGCGGCTGCAAGCGCGGTAACCGCCTCGTGCATCTGGCTGGAAAACATTGCGGATGTCGATGCCAGTTTGCGCGCACGCTCCTCGCGCTCGCGCATCGCTTTTTCTTCGATCTCGAGCTGGGCCTGACGGGCCCTTGCTTCGCGTTCGCGCCCTTGGGCGGCTTCGCGTTCGAGCCGGTCGGCTTCGGCCTTGGTTTCCTTGAAGCGCGACAGCGTTTGCGCCAGCGCTCGTACTTCGAGCGCCCGCGCCTCGGTCGGTAAATCGACGTGAAAGTCACCCTTTGCGATGCGGCGCGTGCTGCGACCGAGTGCTTCGAGCGGTAGGCTGATTTCGCGTCGCACGATGAAGACCAGCCCGGCGACAAGCAACGCACCCAGCACAAGCAGTGCGGACGCGATGATGATTTGGCGATTGGCGGCATCTTCGCGTGCATCGACCATATCGCCAGTGACGGCATTGGCCGCCCGGTTGATTGCTTCCAGCGTTGCAATGGCACTGGACGAGCGCTCGATCCACTGCTCGGCAGTGAACGGGTAGGCGCGCCCTTCGTCGCTTGCGCTGACTACCGCGGAGCGAACCTTCTCGTAATCGAGGAAGAAGGATGACCGCGCATTATCCATCGCTGTACCGATCCGGTCGTCGTTCATCAGCTGGCCCTCGATCGCGCGAACGCTATCCCATGCGGCAAGGACGCGGCCGCGATTCTCGATGATCTCGGCGCGCATCGCGGGATCGATCGCCCTGTTGGCGGCGATGGCCCCCGCAATCCTTGCCCGCTCACGGCTGGCATATTCGCTCATCTCCCAGCTGAGGTGTTTGAGCATGAGCAGATTGGTCAGATCACTGTCGGCCTTGAACAGGTTGGCGGCTGCGAAGCGAATCTCCTGGGCATTGATCGTGCGGATGTTGGCTGCGGCATAGAAGCTTTTCGCGATGGCGGGATCGCGCTGGTCTGACGGCAGCTGCATTGCCGCGTCTGCATCGGCCGCCAACGCCTCATATTCGGCCTGCGCATCGCGAAAATCCTGCACCAGTGTGCGCTCGTTCGGCAAATCGGCATCAAACTGATAGAGCGCCTGCCGCATGAGCTGGTCGCCGCGCGCGCGGTCGGCGCGAATGCGATCGGCGAGTTTGGGATCGACGGGCGCAGGCACATTGAGCGCCATATTGCTCCTGGCGCGGGCCTTGGCCCATGCTTCGCCAGCACCCACGATGCTCGAAGTTATCTCGTCGGCCTGAAGGGCCATGGTGGCCTGACGACGCTGTTCGATAGTCCCGGCAAGGCTCATGCTGGCGGAGAAAAGGATGATACCGGCCATCACGACGATCGTGATGATGACAGCCCGCCCGATCGCGAATTCGCCGTGCGCGACGCGCGTCACGGTAAGCGCCACCTGATCATACAAGAAACGAAGTTTTTTCACGCGACCTCCCAATGGGCGCACTGCGCGCACGCCTCCCTCGGAAAGCCTCTTGCCAAGAAATGGCAAACGGACCGTTAATTTTTTCCGCGCTACTGGCGCAGGTCGGGCGGTGTCGCTTCGTTCTGCATGAGGGTGATCAACGCGTCGACCTTCATGACTTTCTGATGCTCGTCCGAGCCAAGACGGCGCAGCGCAACGGTACCTTCCTCAGCTTCGCGCTTGCCCACCACCAGCAGGAGCGGCACTTTGGCGAGCGAATGTTCGCGCACCTTGTAGTTGATCTTCTCGTTGCGAAGATCGGCTTCGGCACGGAAGCCCGCGGATTGCAGTTTGGCAAGGACCTCACCGGCATAATCGTCGGCATCCGACACGATGGTCGCGACAACCGCCTGCGTGGGTGCCAGCCATAGCGGCATCCTGCCGGCATAATGTTCGATCAGCATGCCGATGAAGCGTTCGTAGCTACCAAAGATGGCGCGGTGCAGCATGACAGGGCGGTGCCGCTCGCCATCCTCGCCGATATAGGTCGCATCGAGCCGCTCGGGCAGGACGCGGTCCGACTGGATGGTGCCGACCTGCCAGGTCCGGCCGATCGCATCGGTAAGGTGCCATTCGAGCTTGGGAGCATAGAAGGCGCCCTCGCCTTCGAGCTCTTCCCAGCCATACTCGTCATTGTCCATGCCCGCGGCCTTCACCGCGTCGCGCATTTCCTGCTCGGCCTTGTCCCACATTTCCTCGGTCCCGAAACGTTTCTCGGGACGCGTCGCCAGCTTGACGTGGTAGGTATAACCAAAGTCCTTGTAGATGCGGTCGGCCAGCTTGCAGAACTTGTGGATTTCGTCGACGACCTGATCCTCGGTGCAGAAAATATGTGCATCGTCCTGCGTGAACTGGCGCACGCGCATCAGGCCGTGCAGCGCGCCATGCGGCTCGTTGCGATGGCAGCAGCCATTTTCATAAAGCCGGATCGGTAGCTCGCGGTAGGACGTGATGCCCTGCTTGAATACGAGCACGTGCGCCGGGCAATTCATCGGCTTGATCGCCATCCAGTCGGCGTCGTCGGCGATGTCGGGCGCGGCGGCCTCCTCATCGCTTTCCACGTTGGGCACGATGTCGGGGACCGCGAACATGTTCTCGGCATATTTCCCCCAATGGCCCGACTGGGTCCACTGCTTGACGTCCATCAGCTGCGGGGTCTTGATTTCGTCATAGCCGCCTTCGTCGATAGCGCGACGCATATAGGCCTCGAGCGCGCGCCAGACCTTGTAACCCTGCGGGTGCCAGAAGACGCTGCCGTGCGCTTCCTGCTGGAGGTGGAACAGATCCATCTCGGCGCCCAGCTTGCGATGGTCGCGCTTGGCCGCTTCCTCGAGCCGGTGCAGATGTTCCTTGAGCTGCTTTTTATCGAGCCAGGCGGTGCCATAGATGCGGCTCAGCATGGGATTCGACTGATCGCCGCGCCAATAGGCGCCCGAAACGCGGGTCAGCTTGAACGCCTTGGGATCGAGATAGCCGGTCGAGGGCAGATGCGGCCCGCGGCACAGGTCGATCCAGTCGGCCTCGCCTTGGCCCGTCTTGTACATGGTGATGGGCTCGTCCTCGGGCAGTTCCATCACCCATTCGGCCTTGAACGCCTCGCCATTGTCGATGAAGAACTGGCGCACCTTTTCGCGGTCCCAGACCTCGCGCACCAGCGGCTTGTCGGCCTTGATGATCCGGCGCATCTCTTCCTCGATGTCGGGCAGGTCCTCTTCGGTGAACATGCCGCGGCCGGGCGCCGGCGCAAAATCGTAATAGAACCCGTCGTCGGTCGCGGGGCCGAAGGTGATCTGCGTGCCGGGAAAGAGATTCTGAACCGCTTCGGCGAGCACATGCGCAAAGTCATGGCGCACCAGCTCGAGCGCATCGGCCTCGTCGCGTTTGGTGATCAGTTCGAGCCTCGCGTCGCCATCGAACGGACGTTTAAGGTCCCGCACTTCGCCATCGACGCGCGCGGCGAGCGCTGCCTTGGCGAGCCCGGGGCCGATTTCGGCCGCGACATCATAAGGCGTCGCCCCCGCCTTCATCTGCTTCACGCTGCCGTCGGGGAGTTCGATTTTCGAAAGCTCGGTCATGGACTGTCACCTAGTGCAGTGCGCCAAGCCGTTCAACCAAAAGGAAATTCAAGCACGCTTGGCATTATGGAAAGTACCCTTGACACCAACGCGGTGTCGTGTAAAACACCCTTTACATAGTGAAAAGGGAGTTTGACTAATGACCAACATCCTCAAGAGCCTGGTCTGGGCGTCGATCATCATTCTGCTCGCCTATGCTGCCAAGGATCAGGGCATGAGCGACAACGCTGCGACGGGGCTCGTCTTCGCGATGGTGGGCGCCGCAACCGCCAGCCTTGCGGGCAGCAAGGGATGCCGCGCCAAGGGGTGGTGCTGATCATGACCGAGACAGCGAACGAAACGCAAAAGCGCCCGGTCATATTCTGGTTTCTGCTGTTCTTCGCAGCATTGGGTGCGATGGCGCTCATCATAGACATGAGCAATATCAAGGACCCGCTCATCGCCAATGCGATGATGCTGGTGCCGATGATCTTCCTCGTCAAAGCAGGCCTGAACGCGATGCATAATGCTGGCCGCCATGGCGAGCGCGGCAGTCCGCAGCGCAATTACCTGACGCGGATGCTGGTGCTCAGCCTGGCGTATGTCGGCTCGCTATTTGCCGCGACCGAACTGATCAGCGAGGGCGATCCCATCACGCCCGTCAGCATCGCCATCGCGATCGTCCCCGGCATTGCCGTGGTTGGATATTTCTGGGCGATGGGGCGCTACATCGTCGAACTCAAGGACGAGTTCCTGCGCATGCTGATGGTCCGCCAGTCGCTCATCGCCACCGGGCTGGCCTTCTCCGCCGCCTCGGTGTGGGGCTTCCTCGAAAGTTTTGACCAGGCGCCGCATATCGAAGCCTATTGGTGGCCGATCGTCTGGTTCTTCGGCATTGGCGTGGGCGCGGTGGTCAACAAGCTGACCTACGGCACCACCGGCGAGACCTGCTGATGAAGAACCGCCTCAAGGTCCTGCGCGCCGAGCGCGACTGGAGCCAGAGCGATCTTGCCGACAGGTTGGGCGTCTCCCGCCAGAGCGTGAACGCCATCGAGACAGGCAAATACGACCCCTCGCTCCCCCTCGCCTTCACCATCGCCGAAGTCTTCGAGATGCCGATCGAAGAGATTTTCGACCCGAAAGGATAACCCGATGAAATTGCTGTTGGCTGCTGCCCTCGTGGCCGCGAATCCTCTCGTCCTGCCGGCGACCGCCACGGCGCAGGACGGTGCCGAGACGATCGCCCCCACCCGTTTCAGCGTCGAGGTGGTCGGCGAAGGCCCCGATGTCATCCTGATCCCCGGTCTGCTGAGCCCGCGCGAAGTCTGGGACGCGCAAGTCGAAGCGCTCAAGGAACAATACCGTTTCCATCTGGTCGAGGTCGCTGGCTTTGGCGACACGCCGGCCGGACCCAACGCCGAGAGTGAGATCCTGCCTAACCTCGTCGCGGAGCTGGCAGATTATATAGATCGCGCGGAACTGCAGTCGCCCGCGATCATCGGTCATTCGATGGGCGGCTTCACCGGCCTCATCCTGTCGCTCGACCATCCCGACAAGGTCGGGAAGCTGATGATCGTGGATTCGCTGCCCTTCTTCTCGGTGCTGATGGGCGCGCAGACGCCCGAGGCCGCCGAACCGCAGGCAGCGCAGATGCGCGACATGATGGTCGCCAATGCGGATGCGCAAATGCCCGCGCCCGATTGCTCCAGCCCCTCGATGCAGGCGCAAGGCATGAGCCTTTCGCCCGAAGGCGCGTGCAAGGTCGATCTTTATACGGCCAAGGCCAATCGCGCCGTCGGCGGACAACTCATGTACGAGATCATGACCACCGACGTGCGGCCCCGCCTCGCCGCAGCCAGCGTGCCGACCACCATGCTCTTTCCCTTTGCCGAGCCCTACCCGTCGCAACATATGGCGACGCGGCTCTACACCGAACAATATGCCGACCACCCGGCAATCGACCTGGTGCCGGTCGAAAATAGCCGTCATTTCATCATGTTCGACCGCCGCGAACTCTTCACCGAGACGGTCGCTAAATTCCTCGCTCCATAACGGCTTTCATTCATCCCCGCGGGCGCTATGGTCGAACGCTCCGGGGGGAGAGTTTTAGTGAACGCGTATGAAAATTTGGGGTCGCAGCCGTCGGTCCGCTTTACCGGCGACTGGAAAGAATTTGCTCCGATCGCCATCACCAATTTCCTGCTGATGCTGGTGACGCTCGGCATCTATCGATTCTGGGCCGTCGCGCGTACGCGCCGTTATCTGTGGAGCAAGACCGAGGTCGCGGGCGACCCGCTCGAATGGAGCGGTACGGGCAAGGAAATGTTTATCGGCTTCGCGCTCATTTTCGCCGTCGTCCTCTTGCCCTTCTACCTGCTGAGTCAATGGGTCGTGCCCGGCCTGCTCGCGCGCGGGCAGGACTTTCTCGCCGGCCTCATCGGGATCGTTCTCTATGTCGGACTGATCTATCTCGGTGGCTTCGCACTGTTTCGCGCGCTTCGCTATCGACTGAGCCGGACGTGGTGGCGCGGCATTCGCGGCGGCTCGGAAGAACCCGGCTGGAATTATGCGGGTGAAGCGCTGGTGTACACGTTTCTCACCTTCATCACGCTGGGCCTCGCTTATCCGCATACGCAGGCCAAGCTATGGAACAGCCGTTGGAATTCGATGAGTTTCGGCAGCTTCCGCTTCGAGGCCGATTTACAGTCGGGGCCGCTCTATCCGCGCTGGCTCGCGCTTTACGCATTGCCGATCCTATTGATCGTGCTGGGCGCAATAGGCGTCGGGATCGGTGCGGCGATGAGCAGCACAGCCGAAAGCGCCGGAATGCTTGGTCTGCTCGGCCTGCTGTTCGTTTTTGCCTATCTCGTCATCCCGCTCGCGATGATGGCCTATTACGCCAAATTCTACCGTGAAGCCGCCAGCGCCACCCAGCTTGAAGACGTGCAGATTTTCTTCGACGCACGCACATGGGGCTGGATCAAACTGTGGCTTGGCAATATCGCACTTGCTTTGGTTACGCTGGGCGTCGGTGCGCTGTTCTGGGCCTATCGCAACTGGAAATTCGTCGTCACCCACCTCGAACTTGAAGGCACGATCGACATGGAGGAGATGGCCCAGTCGGACACCAATGTCCCGACCGAAGCCGAAGGTCTCGCCGACGCCTTCGATATCGGAGCTTTCTAGGCCATGGCCGTTAGCGCCATTCTCTATGACGGCCAGACCGCAGCGCGGCAGATCGTCATTGTCGAAGCCTACGCGACCAAGCTCGACATCCGGTTCGAAGATGGCCGCCACGATAGCGTGCCGGTCGATGAACTGACGCGTTCGGGCAAGGATGGCGGCGCGGTCCGGCTCGGGCGCGAAGGCCATGAAGGCTGGCGCCTGATCCTGCCCGAACCATTGCCGCAGGCCTTCGTAGATATCCTGCCCACGGGCAGCCGCTACGGCGGCTTCATCGACCGGATCGGGATTGCCCCGGCGATCATTGTCCTTGCCGGCATCACCGCGCTCATATTGTTCGGCGCCTATGCCAGCCCCAAGCTCGTCGCCCCGATTATCCCGCCCAAGTGGGAAGAAAATGTCGGCGACGCGATGGTCGGTGATTTTGGCGAACGTCGCTGTCGCAGCGACGAAGCCGAAGCAGCCATCCTGTCGCTCATCGATCGCCTCGATCCGGGCGAGTACGCCATGGAGGTCGAAGCCGCCATTCTCGATCTCGATTGGGAAAACGCCGCCGCACTGCCTGGCGGCCATATCGTATTGTTCGATGGCGCGATCAGCGAATGGGACGATCCCGATGCAGTCGCCGGCGTTATCGCCCACGAGGTCGCGCACGTACGCGAACGCCATGTCACAGAGGCGCTGGTCCGCGAACTGGGCATCGGCGCGCTCATCCGCTTGTTCGCCGACGATCTCGGTGCCAACGCGCAAGCCATCATGGGACTCAGCTATACGCGGGAAAATGAAAGCGAGGCCGACGATAGCGCGATCCGCATGCTCGAGCGCGCCAAGATCGATCCACGCCCGACGTCCGAACTGTTCGACCGCTTTGCCGAAATGGCCGGCGAGCCGATTTTCAACGGCTTCCTCGATAGCCACCCTGTCAGCGCCGATCGCGCCGAGCAATTCGCCGACAGCTATGATGCCGAGCGCAGCTATAGGCCCGCTTTCACCACCACTGAATGGGCCGCGATCAAGGCAGCCTGTTCCGATTGATCGCGCGCCCTGCTACCCAAGCGCGCCATGACGCTATCGCACTTCCTGATCGACGATCGCCGCCTCGCCTGCCGTATCCGCGAGGGCGAGGGCCCCACGCTCCTCTTCCTGCCCGGCTATGCCTCCGACATGGATGGCGGCAAGGCCACCGCAATCGACGCGTTAGCCGCGGAGAAAGGCCTGCCCTGCATCCGTTTCGATTATTCGGGAACCGGGCTATCCGATGGGGCTTTCGCCGATGGCACCCTTGCCCGCTGGCTCGATGAGGCACTCGCCATCCTCGATGCCAAGGCACAAGGCCCGGTCATTCCCATCGGCTCCTCTATGGGAGGCTGGCTGGCGCTGCTGATCGCGCTGCGACGCCCCGATAGGGTGACTGCATTATTGGGTGTCGCCGCCGCGCCCGATTTTACCGATTGGGGCTTCACCGACGCGCAAAAGGACACGATCCGCGCCGAGGGCAAACTCGAAGAACCCAACCCTTACGGTCCCGAGCCTTATGTAACGCACAAGGATTTCTGGGAATCCGGCGAACAGCTCAAATTGCTCGATGGCGCGATCGGCTTCACCGGACCGGTCCGCTTCGTCCACGGTGACAAGGACCAGGACGTCCCGGTATCTGTCGCGCTCAAGGCCATGCGCCAGCTGCAGGGCAACGATATTCAGCTAAAGCTCATCAAGCATGGCGGACATCGCCTTTCCGAGCCCCCTGAAATCGCCGCCATCCTGACAGAGCTGGCGGCCCTGGTAGATACGGTGACGCATTGAGCCTACTTCTTTCCCTCCTTCTCGCCGCGCAGGATACGCCGGTCGAAGTTCCGCGCGAAGTCCTGCGATGCGCCAGCGACAAGAGTGTGGACGCTGTCCTGTGCCGCGCCGTGATCGCGCAGGGCGAAGACCGCTACGTCGACAGCGCCGAGGCTTTCGAGGAAGCTGCGGGCCTCGCGGCATCCGATCCCGACAAGGCCTCGCGCGCGCTTCTTGCCGGGGCCAACATGTGGCTCGCTGCGGGCGATGCTGAACGCGCCGGCGCGGCCATCGACAAGGCGCTTGCAATCGCCACGCTCGATAATGTGCAGCGCGGCTTTGCCCATCTCGACCGCGCCCGCGCCGCGCTGATGGCCGGCAACAACGCGATGGCCAGCGATCATCTCGAACGCGCCCGCGCCCTTGTGCCGGCCGATCCTTGGGTCTGGTATCTCGGGGCCGGCATTGCGCTGGAAAACGACGAACTGATTACCGCGCGCCAACAGATCGAGCAGGCGCTCGTGCTGGCACCCGATAGCGGCGATGTGCTGCTTCGCGCCGCCGCGATCGAGGCCGCCGCCGACAATCTGGATGGCGCCCGTGCGCACCTGCACAAGGTTCGCGACGTCGCCCCTGGCAGCGCCGCCGAACGCACCGCAATCCGCCTCTTGCAGTCATTGTCGGAACCTGCCGCCGCGCCCACGCCTTCTCCTGTCGAGGAGTGAGGATGCGCTTTCCTTGCCCAAGGAGATCTGCGTGATGGAAATAATCGCTGTCCCCGCCTTCAATGACAACTATCTGTGGCTGGTCAAAAGCGGCGATGATGTCGGCGTCGTCGACCCGGGCGATGGCGATGCCGTGCTGAAGGCGGCGGAAGAACGCGGCTGGACGATCACCCATATCCTCAACACGCACTGGCACCCCGATCACACGGGCGGCAATCTGAAGGTCAAGGAGGCCACCGGCTGCCAGGTCTGGGGCCCGGCGCCCGAGGCGGCCAAGATCCCCGGCATAGACCGCGAGCTCGATGAAGGCGACCGCATCACCTTCGGCGGCGAAGAAGCCGAAATCTGGCACATTCCGGGCCATACGCTCGGCCATATCGCCTACATCTTCCGGGGGCCCAACGTCGCCTTCGTCGGCGACACGATCTTCGCGATGGGGTGCGGCCGCGTCTTCGAAGGCACGATGGAGCAAATGCATGGAAGCCTGCAGCGCTTCGCCGACCTCCCCGACGACATGAAACTTTACTGCGCGCACGAATACACGCTCGCCAACGCGCGCTTCGCCGCGCACGCGATGCCACGCGATACAGCGATCGCGGACCGGCTCGCCGAAGTGTCCGACATGCGCGAGCGCAATGAGCGGACCGTGCCGACCACCGTCGCTGCCGAAAAGGCCACCAATCCCTTTCTGCGTGCCGCAACCGCAGCCGAGTTTGCCGCGTTCAGGAAAGATAAAGATCGTTTCTGACACGAATTGGTCGGAGCGCTAAAAAGGGAGATAATGATGCGACATGTGATTCTTTTCGCAATCCCGATCGCTTTGGCGGCATGTACCACCGACGATGGCTATCGCAGTGCGCAAGCCGAAGAAGCACGGGCCGAGGTACAGGAACGCCTCGTCGGATATACGCCCGCAGGTACGCGCAACTGTCTTCCGGGCCGAAGCCAGGCTTCGACGCGAGTATATGCCGACGGCACGATCCTCGTGCGCCAGGGCGGTAATCTCTACGGACAAAATCTCGGTCCGAGCTGCGCCAGCGCATCGGACGTCCATACCGCGCTCGTGACCGAAGGAACCTTCGGCAGCATGTGTTCGGGTACCATCGCCCGCGTGGTGGACAGCTCCACGGGCATGTTCCGGGGCAGCTGCTCGCTCGGCGAGTGGACCGAATATGAAAAGGTCGAGGACGCCGACGAGGCGAGCTAGGACCTAGCTCTTGTAGAGCTTCGACAGACGCTCTTCGTAGATCGGCTTGATCTTGTGACGCCGAATGCTCTGTTTCGGCGTCATTAGTTCGTTGTCGACCGTGAAGGGTTCGTCGGCCACGATGAACCGGCGCACCTTCTCGATCACCGATAGATCGGCGTTGACCTTGTCGACTGCCCTGCCAAGCTCCTTGCGGATGGCCTCGGCATCGCCCTTGTGCGCAGCTTCGAGTTCCGGATCGGGCACCAGCACCGCAACGATGTAGGGACGGCGGTCGCCATAAACCATCGCCTGCGCGATCTCGCTTTGCAGCGTCAGAATACCCTCGACCCGCTGCGGCGACACATTGTCGCCCTTGTCGAGGATGATGAGGTCCTTCTTGCGATCGGTGATGACAATGCGGTTCTTCTCGTCGAGATGACCGATGTCACCGGTATGCAGCCATTCGCCGTCAAGCACCTTTTCGGTATCATCCCTGTTGCGCCAGTAGCCCTCCATCACGAGTTCGCCGCGCACGCAGATTTCGCCATCGTCGGCGATCTTCACTTCGGTATTCTTGAGCGGCGGACCAACGGTGGACATCTTGATGCCCGCAGCCGGGCGATTGCAGCTGATCACGGGTCCGCTTTCGGTCTGGCCGTAGCCCTGCAGCACGGTGATGCCCATCGCCTGAAAGAAGAGGCCGACTTCGGTATTGAGCGGCGCCCCGCCCGACACCATCGCCTTCATCCGGCCGCCGAATTTTTTCTGCACCTTTTTGCGCAGCGTGAGTGACAGGATGCCGGTCATCGGCAGGTCGAGCAGCGAGGAGCGGCCCGCATAACGCCTGGTCTCGATCCCCACTGCGCGTTTGAGCAGATATTCCGCCAACCCGCCTTGCTTTTCGATCTGCTTGAGCATTTTCTGGCGCAGCAACTCGAACAATCGCGGCACCACGACCATCAGCGTCGGCTTGGTTTCCTCGATATTGGCGGCGAGCTTTTCGAGGCTTTGCGCGTAATAGATCTCTGCGCCCAGCGCGATTGGGAAATGTTGCCCGCCCGAATGCTCGTACGCATGGCTTGCCGGCAGGAAGGACAGGAAAACCTCCTCGTCCCAACCGAAATCGTTGGCGATGACATCGATGCAGCCTTCGACATTGTGGAGGACCATCCCGTGGTGCTGCATCACCCCGCGCGGCGCGCCGCCGGTGCCCGAGGTGTAGATGATGCAGGCCAGGTCCCTGCGGCCGAATGCCTCGGCTTCCTGTTCGAACTTTTCGACATCGGAATCGCCGCCGACCAGATCTTCCCAAAGATGAAATTTGGCGATGTCGGGGGATTGGCCGCGGATGATGTCGTCGATCGAAATGATGTGGTGACATTCCGACGCGTACAGCACGGCGGGAAGCAGCGGCTCTGCCAACTTTTGGGTCGACACGATCACCGCGCGCGCATCGCTATTGCCAAGGATATGTTGGTGATCGCGCGTCGTATTGGTGGTGTAGGTCGGTACGGTAACGCAGCCCGCGGCCATAATGGCCAGATCGCCGATCAGCCATTCGGGCCGATTTTCGCTGACCAGCATGACGCGGTCACCCTTTTCGCACCCGATGTCGCGGAGCGATTGCGCCAGGCTTGCGACCTGCTGCGCGGCCTCTCGGTAGCTGATCGCTTCCCAGCTCTTGTCCTTCTTCGTCCACAAAAACGGCTTGTCGCCGAGTTGACGCGCCCGGGTGAAGAACATCGTCACCAGGTTCGGGAAATGTTCGAGCTGTTTCTGGCCCTTGAACGGGTTCATGGCGTTGCGTCTCCCTGCGTGCGCGGATCGAAGGCCGCAACCCAGCGACCGCCCACTTTCTGCACCGCATTGGCCTTGAATCGCGGGCCGACCGGGCGAACATTCTTGTGGCCCATGGCAACGAGCGCCGCCATCAATGCCTCACTTCCGGGGGCCTCCTCCACCATGACATATGCACCGGGTGCATGCAGATTGGGCAGCGCCAGCGCGCCCTGCGCGGAAAGATTCCAGTCGATCACCGCGATGATGTTCTTGGCGGTTTGCGTGATGATGGTCGCACCGCCAGCTGCACCGACGGCAAGGATTGCTTCTCCCGCAGGCGAAAAGACAATGGCGGGGCTCATCGAACTGCGCGGACGTTTCCCTCCTGCAGGAGCGTTGGCAGCCGGGCGGTCGGCATCGTCGGTCGGCGCGAAGCTGAAATCGGTCAGTTCGTTATTGAGATAGTAGCCGTTGACCACCAGCCCCGATCCAAAGCCCGATTCGATGGTGGAGGTGAGCGACACGACATTGCCCTCATGGTCGGCCACCGCGAAATGGCTGGTGCCGGTTTCGGCGGGCTCGATGCCCGTACCGAGCGCCATGTTCGCGCCCGGCGGCGTGCCGGCACTTACCTGCGCCATCACCGTATCGGCAGCGATCAGGCCCGACCTCCCCGCAAGATAATCCTTGTCGATCAGGCCGGCCACCGGGACGGCGACGAAATCGGCATCGCCAAGGTAGCGGGCGCGATCGGCGTATGCGAGCCGGCTGGCTTCGGCAAACAGGTGCCAGCTCACCGGATCGTCCGGGCCCAAGGCGCCAAGATCGAAGCGTTCGAGCAGGCCCAGGATCTGCAGCACGGTTGTCGCCCCCGAAGAAGGCGGGCCCATCGAGCAAATGCGATGCGCGCGGTAGGTACTGCACACGGGCGGACGTTGCTTGGCCGCGTAGGCTTCGAAATCGGCCACGGCCAGGTCGGCCGGCGCCTTGGCATCTCCATTGACCGCAGCAATCACCGCTTGGGGATTCTGCCCGCGATAGAAGGCGTCAGGTCCCTCGGCCGCAATGCGTTCCAGAAATGCAGCAAGTGCGGGATTGGTCAGCCGCGTACCTGCGGGGAACGGCTTGCCCTCATCGTCTAGAAAAAGCGCGCGTCCGTTTTTGCTATAGAGAGCAATATTTCGCGACTCGCCGGCGGGTTCGTTGGCCGGGCGCTCGAAATAACCGGCCATCCGCCGGTTCATCGTAAAGCCGTCCCGCGCCAGCCTGATCGCAGGCTGGAACAAGGCGGACCATGGCAGCTTGCCGTGGCGGTCGTGCGCGAGCTTCATCATCGCCACGTTGCCTGGGACACCGACACTGCGTCCGCCAGGAACGACGTCGCGAAAATCTACTGGCCGCCCGTCTGCGCCAAGAAATAGATCGGGCCCGGCGGACAAAGGCGCGGTTTCGCGCCCGTCATAGGTGACGACGTTGCCCGATGCATCGGCCCGGACCATGAAGCCGCCCCCGCCAATCCCGCTGGACTGCGGTTCGACCACTGTCAGCGCCAACAGAACGGCGAGCGCCGCGTCGGTCGCGCTGCCGCCTTGTGCCAGCATTTCCTCGCCCGCTGCGGTTGCGCGCGGATCGGCGCTGGAGACGGCTCCCTGAACGGTGGTGGTGTCGGCCCGTGGTGGTGTCGCGCAGGAGGCGAGCAGCAGGGCGATGGCAGGTAGGATCGCGCTTTTCATAAGCTGCGAGGGCTACCCGCTTCCGATCCAATCGGCAATATCGGTAACGTCTTCTTCGCGCATGCGCTGGGCCAGGTCACCCGCGATCCGCATGGCAAGCCCCGGCCCCTGATAGACCAGCGCGGAATATAGCTGGAGAAGGCTGGCGCCGGCACGAATACGCGCCTCGGCATCAGCGCCGCTTTCGATGCCGCCCGCCGCAATCAGCGGAATCTCGCCGCCCGAGGCCGAACGGAATGCCCGCAATGCCGCCAAGGCCTTGCGCCCCAGAGGACGCCCCGACAGCCCGCCCGCTTCGCTGCGATATCTTGAGCGCAGGTTATCGGGCCGGTCGATCGTCGTGTTCGCGACAATGAGTGCATCGATGCCTTGATCGATCGCCACCTTGGCGATGCGATCGGGATCATCGTCTTGCAGGTCGGGCGCGACTTTCAGGAAGACCGGCGTCGCCGCATCGCCGCGCGCTTCGCGCACCGCCTGCAACAGATCCTTGAGCGCGCTTTCGTCCTGCAATTGCCGGAGACCCGGCGTGTTGGGCGAAGAGATGTTGATGGTAAGGTAATCAGCCAGCCCACCCATCTGCTGCACGCCGAGCACATAGTCCGCGACGCGGTCCTCGCTGTCCTTGTTCGCACCGATATTGATGCCGACGATGCCGCGTTTGCGCACGCGCATCTGCAGGCGCTGCGCCGCTTCCACCTGCCCGCCATTGTTGAAGCCCATGCGATTGATGACTGCGCGATCTTCCACCAGCCGGAACAGGCGCGGCTTGGGATTGCCTGCCTGCGGGCGCGGGGTGATTGTCCCGACTTCGACAAAGCCAAATCCGAGCCCCAGCATTTCGGAATGAACTTCGGCGTCCTTGTCGAAACCGGCAGCGAGTCCGACGGGAGAAGGAAAATGCAAGCCGGCGACCGTTTGGCCCAGGCGCTTCGCAAAGTCCGGGATCGGCCGGTCAGGCACGCGCTTCAAGGCTCCGATGGTGAGGCGATGCGCCTGTTCGGCGTCGAGGCGAAAGATGAATGGCTTGGCGAGATTGTACAACATCGCCGCCGTGCCTAGCGCAGACGGAACAAGCTTTCATCGAAAATAATTGAACAATCGATGTCGGCGCGCCACCGTCGCGCGCAAATGCAAACAGGAGATATCATGACCCGCATCGCCCTGCTCGCCACGGCCAGCGCACTCGTCGCCGCCTGCACACCCGAAGCTGCGCCCGTGCAGAGCGCAAACGCCGCCGCCACACAGGCCACAGCGCCCGAGGTCGCCGCCAACGCCGAACTTGCGCAACTCTTCGAAGCCTATGACCAGGCCAGCCTCGCGCTAGCGCCGCAAGCCAAGGCCTATCGCGGGATCATCGATGAAGATTACGGCACTTGGGGCGATGTCAGCGAAGCCAATGACGATCGCTACCTCGAGCTGATGCGCCAGACCGCTGCCGCGATGAAGGAAAGCTTCGATCCCGCTACGCTGAACGAGCAGGACCGCATCAGTTACGAACTTTTCCTGCGCAACCTCGCCATGGAAGAGCGCCTCGAACCCTTCGACCGGCACACATTCCTGTTCAACCAGATGTTCGGCCAGCATTCGGGCATCCCGGCATTCCTCATCAACATCCACCGCGTCGGGGAGGTCGATCACGCTGAGGCCTATATCAGCCGCATCGCCGACATCGGACGCGCCATGCCCGAACTGACCGAGCAATCGCGCGCCCGCGCACGGCTCGGCATCATGCCGCCCAAGTGGGTCTATCCCTATGTCATCAGCGATATCGACAACCTGCTCAACGCGGGCCGGCAGAACGCCATCCTTACCGATTTCCGCGACAAGGTTGGCAAGCTCGATCTGAGCAACGCCAAACGTGCAGAGCTGAATGCACGCGCCGTCGAGGCGTGGGAAAATCACGCTGCGCCCGCTTATCTCGCGCTGCGCGAGGAAATGGTCGCGCAGCAGGCCAACGCGCCAACCGACGACGGCGTGTGGCGCCTGCCCAACGGTGCAGCATATTACGCCGCCAGGCTGGCGCAGTACACCAACACCGACCTCTCGCCCGACGAGATCCACCAGATCGGCCTCGATAATGTCGAACGTATCCACAACCAGATGCGCGCGATCATGGAGCAGGTCGGGTTTGATGGCACGCTGCAGGAATTCTTCGTCTACACCCGCAACGGCGAGCAGTTCTTCGCCAAGAGCCGCGAGGAATATCTTGCCAAGGCCAATGCGGTAATCGCCGAGATGGACAAGGCGCTGCCGCGATATTTCGGCGTGCTCCCCCAGGACCCGGTCGTCGTGAAGCCCGTCGAAGCCTTCCGCGAGAAATCGGCGGGCAAGGCCTTCTACCAGTCGCCCGCGCCTGATGGCTCGCGCCCCGGCACCTATTACGTCAACCTGTATGACCTCAATGCGATGAGCCTCAACGAGCTCGAAGCGCTCGCTTACCACGAAGCTTCGCCCGGTCATCACCTCCAGCGCTCGATCCAGACCGGCCTCGACGGCTTGCCTGCCTTCCGCCGCTTTGGCGGGCAGACTGCCTACACCGAAGGCTGGGGCCTCTATTCGGAAGAGCTCGGCAAGGACATGGGGTTCTACACCGATCCCTATTCGGACTTTGGCCGGCTCGGCATGGAACTGTGGCGCGCCGCGCGCCTCGTCGTCGACACCGGCATCCACCACAAGCGCTGGAGCCGCGAGGAAGCAATCCAGTATCTTACCCAGAACACGCCCAATCCCGACGGCGATATCCGCAAGGCGATCGAGCGCTATATCGTCTATCCGGGCCAGGCCACCGCCTACATGATCGGCAAGCTGAAGATCATGGAGCTGCGGCGCCACGCGATGGACGAGCTTGGCGACGATTTCGACTGGCGCGAGTTCCACGATGAAGTCCTGACCCCGGGTCCTGTGCCGCTCGACATGCTCGACGCCAACATCCGCAGCTGGGTCGAGCGCAAAAAGCGATGGCCGACGCCACGAGGGACGCCAGCTAAGAACGACTCGCAGAAGCCGCGAATCGGTTGATTCCCGCGAAAAGAGGCCTACATGGCAAATCGGAATGAAACAGTCCGATTTGCCATGCGCCTGACGCACCTTGCCGACTATGCCGTCGTCATGATGAGCGCCGCCGCCCGCCGCGAGGAGGGGGAGCGCCTGTCCGCGACCGTATTGGCCGAGGAGACCGGCGTGCCGCTGCCGACCGCGCAAAAACTGATGCAGTCGCTCGGCAAAGCCGGCTTGCTCAAAGGCCAGCGCGGTGCAGGTGGCGGCTATGTGCTCGCCCGCCCGGTGACCGAGATCAGCCTTGCCGACATCGTCGAGGCGGTCGAAGGCCCGATCGCGCTCACCCAGTGCAGCGAAGGCGTATCGGATTGTGCATTAGACGCCATGTGCCGGGTCAAGCCGCACATGGGCATCATCGGCGAAAAAGTACGCGGCGCGCTTGGCGCCGTCAGCCTGCAGGAATTGAGTAAGTGACCGATCAGCGAGAACTGACCTCCCGCGAGGAAATGAACCCCGAGGCCCGCGAGGCCCTCGACAAGGAATATGAGTGGGGTTTCTCCACCGATATCGAGCAGGATTTTGCGCCCAAGGGGCTCAATGAGGACACGGTCCGCTTCATCAGCGCCAAGAAAGGCGAGCCCCAATGGATGCTCGACTGGCGCCTCAAGGCCTATCATGCCTGGCTGGAGATGGAGGAAGTCGACTGGGCCAAGCTCGACATTCCGAAAATCGACTACCAGGACGCCTATTATTATGCCGAGCCCAAACAGAAGCCGAAGCTGAAATCCTTGGACGAGCTCGATCCCGAGATCCGCCGCACCTATGAAAAGCTCGGTATCCCCATCGAGGAACAGAAGGTCCTCGCGGGTGTCGAAGGCGCGCGCAAGGTCGCGGTCGATGCCGTGTTCGATAGCGTCAGCGTCGCCACCACCTTCCGCAAGGAATTGGAGGCCGCGGGCGTCGTCTTCATGTCGATCAGCGAGGCGATCAAGGAGCATCCCGAACTGGTGAAGAAATATATCGGCTCGGTCGTCCCGCAGCGTGATAATTATTTCGCCTGCCTCAACAGCGCGGTCTTCTCCGACGGCACCTTTGTGCACATCCCCGAAGGCGTGCGCTGCCCGATGGAGCTATCCACCTATTTCCGCATCAATGCCGAAAATACGGGCCAATTCGAACGCACGCTGATCGTCGCTGAAAAGGGCAGCTACGTGAGCTATCTCGAAGGCTGCACCGCGCCGATGCGCGATGAAAACCAGCTCCATGCCGCCGTCGTCGAAATTTACGCGCACGAAGATGCCGAGGTGAAATACTCGACCGTCCAGAACTGGTATCCGGGTGACAAGGACGGCAAGGGCGGCATTTACAACTTCGTCACCAAGCGCGCTTTGTGCGCGGGTGATCGCTCCAAAGTCAGCTGGACGCAGGTCGAAACCGGCAGCGCCATCACGTGGAAATATCCCAGCTGCATTCTGAAAGGCGATGGCAGCGTCGGCGAATTCTATTCGGTCGCGCTGACCAACAATCACCAGCAGGCCGATACGGGCACCAAGATGGTGCATATCGGCAAGAACACGCGCTCGACGATCATCTCCAAGGGCATCAGCGCGGGCAAATCGGATAATACCTATCGCGGCCTCGTGCGCGTGCTGCCCAAGGCCGAGAATGTCCGCAACTTCACCCAGTGCGACAGCCTGCTGCTGGGCTCCAAATGCGGCGCCCACACCGTCCCCTATATCGAAGTGAAGAACCCGACCGCGCAGGTCGAACATGAAGCCACGACCTCGAAGATCAGCGAAGACCAGCTCTTCTACGCCCAGTCGCGCGGCCTCGACGAAGAAGCCGCCGTCGCGCTGATCGTCAACGGTTTTGCCAAGGAAGTATTGAAAGAGCTCCCCATGGAGTTCGCCGTCGAGGCGCAAAAGCTCCTCGCTATTTCACTAGAAGGAAGTGTGGGATGATCCGCTACGTACCCAAGGAAATCGCCAAAGACGTGCAGAGCTTCGTCGAGAAGAACTGCAAGGAAACCGGCGTCCATGTCGACGAGGCTTCGGGCCGGCTCGCCATCGCGACCACGTCCGAAAAGGACATGGAGAAAATCCGCAAGAAATTCGAAAATAAGGGCTTTGTTGTCTGAACCATGCTGAAGATTGAAAACCTGACCGTCGCCGTCGGCGACAAGCCCATCCTGAAGGGCCTCGATCTCACCGTTCCGGCGGGCGAGGTGCATGCCATCATGGGCCCCAACGGCGCGGGTAAATCGACATTGAGCTATGCGCTCGGTGGCCGCCCCGGCTATGATGTGACCGGCGGCAGCGCCAGCTTCGACGGCGAGGACCTGCTCGACATGGAGCCGCACGAGCGCGCCGCTGCGGGCCTGTTCCTCGGCTTCCAGTATCCGGTCGAAATCCCCGGCATCTCGATGCTGCAATTCCTTCGCGAAAGCTTGAACGCCCAGCGCCGCGAACGTGGTGAAGACGAATTGTCCGGCGCCGATTTCATCAAGCTGGCGCGCGGTCAGGCCGACGCGCTCGGCCTTTCTGCCGACATGCTCAAACGCCCCGTCAACGTCGGTTTTTCGGGCGGCGAAAAGAAGCGCGCCGAGATGGTGCAGATGGGCATTATCGATCCCAAGTTCGCCGTGCTCGACGAGACCGACAGCGGCCTCGACATCGATGCCTTGAAAGCCGTCGGCGAAGGTATCAACCGTATCATGCGCGCACCCGACAAGGGCGTGCTGCTAATCACCCACTACCAGCGCCTGCTCAACTATGTGCAGCCCGACAAGGTGCATATCCTGTCGGACGGTAAAATCGTAAAAACCGGCGGCCCCGAACTCGCGCACGCGCTCGAAGACGAGGGCTATGCGGAGGTGCTCGCGTGACAGCGCTGCCGACCCCCAAGAACGAAGCGTTTCGCTACGCCGATCATAAGGCACTCGCCGAGGTCTGGAACGATCTTTCGGCGCCCGAAATGCTGCAAATTGCTGCGCACAATAAAGTGCAGCAAATCTGGCTGCCGACAGGCGATGCGATTGACATCAAGCGCGCTGAGATCAGCGTCGAAAAGGGCGGGAAATACGAGCTTTTCGCGCTCAATGCTGCACCCCGTTATGGGCGCATCGAGCTTGACATAACGCTCGGCGAAGAGGCCGAGTTTACCTTCAGCGCGGCCAATCTGGGCGGCGGCGATGCGACGCTCGAGATCGTCTCCATCGTGCGCCATGTTGCACCTGCGGCAACGAGTGAGCAGACGGTCCGCAGCGTGCTCGGCGACAAGGCCACGGGTTCTTATCTCGGCCAGGTGGCCGTAAGCCGCGAGGGCCAGCGCACTGACTCGACGCAGGACATCAAGGCGATGCTCCTCGATCGCGGCGCCACAGCAAACGCAAAGCCCGAACTCGAGATCTATGCCGACGATGTCGTGTGCGAACATGGCGCGACGGTCGGCGAACTTGATCCGATGCAGCTTTATTATGCCGCGGCGCGAGGGCTCCCACCGCACGATGCCAAAGCGCTGCTGCTCGAAGGTTTTGTCGGCGGCCTTTGGGATGCACTTGGCGAAGACAGCGAGATCGCCACGCTTGCCCGCACCCGCCTGAGAGAGCTCACGCGATGAATGCGCCTGTCGCCCTCAAGAACGACGTCGTCGACGTGCGGTCCCAGTTTCCGGGACTGGGCGAGGGCTGGCATTATCTCGATAGCGCCGCGACTGCGCAAAAGCCGCAGGCGGTGATCGATGCGATCACCAAGGCCTACGCGCACGATTACGCCACCGTCCATCGCGGCGTCTACGAACGCTCGGCGGCGATGACGAAGTCTTACGAGGCCGCGCGCGATGCCGCCGCTTCGCTGATTGGCGGCAAGGCCGAGGACACCGTCTTCACCCGCGGCGCGACCGAAGCGATCAACCTCGTTGCGCGGACATGGGGCCGCGAAAATATTGGCGCAGGCCACCGCATCCTGCTTTCGCAGCTCGAACATCACAGCAATATCGTTCCATGGCAGATGCTCGCCGAAGAGGTTGGAGCGCATATCGATGTCGCACCGATCACCGGCGATGGTCGTATAGATCTCGAGGCGGTCGAAGCGCTCCTCACCGAGGAACATAAGCTTGTCAGCTTTGCCCACGTCTCCAATGTCTTTGGCTCGGTCCTCGATGCGCAGGCTGCGACCCGGCTCGCGCATCATGTCGGCGCCAAAATCCTGCTCGACGCCTGCCAGGCCGTCCCGCGATTAGCTATCGACGTCGAAGCGATCGGCTGCGATTTTTACGTCTATTCGGCGCATAAGCTGTATGGCCCCACCGGCATCGGTGCGCTGTGGTCGAAACATCTCGCCGACATGCCGCCTTACCAGGGCGGCGGTTCGATGATTGACCGCGTGACGTTCGAGGAAACAACCTACGCCCCCGCCCCGACCCGCTTCGAAGCCGGCACGCCGCACATCGTCGGCGCGGTCGGCCTCCACGCTGCCATCGATTGGGTGCAGGCACAGGGTATCGGTCGCCTCGAAACGCACGAACGCGGCCTCGTCGCCCTTGCCCGTGAAGAGCTTTCCAAGGTCAAGGACCTGACGCTTTACGGACCCGACGACGCGCTGGGTATCGTCAGCTTCAACCTGGGCGACGTGCACGGGCACGACGTCGCCACCATCCTCGACGATGCGGGCGTTGCGGTTCGCGCCGGCCACCATTGCGCCCAGCCGCTGATGGACTATCTCGGCGTGCCTTCGACGGTACGCGCCAGCTTTGCCGCCCATTCGGACGCCAGCGATGTCGCCGCGCTGATCGAGGGGCTGCAGAAAGTGAAACGGATTTTCGGATGAACGAAGAACGCAAGATCGACGTCGAGAAAGTGGATGCGGTGGAAAAACCGCCCCGCGCCCGCGTGGCAGAAACGCCGATGGAAACGATGGAGCGCAAACGCGACTACCTGGAAGGCTTCCTGACCAAGACAACCGAAACGCCTGCACCATCGGGCGATGCGGACGAGGTGAAAGAGGCGATCGTCGCCGCGCTGCAGACCATCTTTGATCCCGAAATCCCGGTCGACATCTACAATCTGGGGCTGATCTATGACGTCGAGGTCAACGAGGATCATGATGCGGTGGTCACGATGACGCTCACTACTCCGCATTGCCCTGTTGCCGAATCGATGCCCGGCGAAGTCGAGATGACCGTGCTCGCCGTCCCCGGCGTGCGCGATGCACAAGTCAATCTTGTCTGGGACCCACCCTGGGACCCGTCCAAGATGTCCGATGAAGCTCGGCTAGAACTGGGAATGCTCTGATGGCTGACACCAAACAACGCCCCGCCGCGATCGCGCTGACACCCGCTGCCGAGCAGCGCATAGCCGACCTGATGGCAAAGGCACCCGACGACGCGATCGGCGTCAAGCTTTCGACCCCGCGGCGCGGCTGTTCGGGCCTCGCTTATTCGGTTGATTATGTCACCGAGGAAGCAAAGTTCGACGAGAAGATCGAAACACCCGGCGGCATTTTCTACGTCGACGGCGCGAGCGTGCTCTACCTCGTCGGTTCGATCATGGACTGGAGAGAGGACGATTTCGCCGCCGGATTTGTGTTCGATAATCCAAACGCCACGGGCGCATGCGGCTGCGGCGAGAGCTTTACCGTCTAAGCCGCGCCGCGGAGAGCAGCCCTACAGACCAAGCGTAAACCGGATCGCGGCCCCGACATCATCGTCGGCATCGGCGATATGGCCAGGCTCGCGTCGATAGTAGAGATTGGCGTCGAGCGTCCCACCCCAAAGACCAGTGCCGTAGGCGATTTCGCCGGTAATTTCGCGCCCGGTTGGGGTGAAGGGCACCAGCACGTCGCTGACGATCGCGGTTTCGCTGGCATAGTCATAGCCGGTGGGCAGCGCGATATTGAGCCCGCCCGAACGCACGCGTAGCGGTTGGCTGACCCGCAAGGCGAGCTGGTCGCCTGGCACGAACATCCCGCGCCGCGACATGTCGATCCGGTAGGCGTCGAGACCGATGTTGCTTCCGCCCAGTTGGCTCCACCCGCGCTGTGCTTTTATGCCAAGCAAAAGGCCCGCCACATCTTCGCGCCATTCCAGCGAAAAGAGATGCGTCGTCGCGCCGACATCGCCAAACGGCCCCTCGAGTCGCCCGCCGAGCCAGCTTTCCCGTTCTTCGATCAGTCCGTAACCCAGCCGGGCCGAGCGGCCTTTGCCGTAACGCCAGTCGATCCCGATATCGCTATGCCGATAGGGCGCAGCGAGGATGCCGGTATGGTCGCGATCGCTATACTCGCCGCTTTCCACCGCCATGCCGACGCCGATTGCACCGAACTGCTGGCGATAGGCGAGCGCGCCGTCACGCCGGACGTTGCCGCCGATGGCTTCATCGCGGGCGGCGAGGAAGGCGGGGCCACCACTATCCTCGAGCCTGCGCTGCATCGCCGCAGCGCCCTCTCCGAATCCGAGCGCGATGGCCTTGTCATCGTCGAGCCGCGCGACCGCGCTACCCGCGATGAACCGTGCCTGGCGATACAGGTCGGGGCCCATGCCGAGCCGCTCCTCGCCCTCCAGCGCGGCCAGTCCCGTCATGGTCTCGCGCGGTACGATGCTGGTGGAAACCTCAAGGCCGCCTAGCGTGGAGGTGCGCGACTGCGTCGGTCGGGCAATCGTTTCGCCCAGCGGCGAACGCTGGCGCGCCGCACCGAGCGTTGCCCCGAGATCGAGCGCGTACGCGCGGTCGAACCGGTCTAGCGCGATCGCCTCGACCGACATGGTGCGCATCGCATCGCCTGCAGCCGATGGAAGTCGCCCGTTATTGGTCAGTGACAAGGACTCGCGCGAGCCAGCGAGCACCACATTGCCGGAAGGCTGGAACGCCGCCCCGATATTGATCCGCCCCTGGCCGAAAATGCGATCGGTGCCTGCAGTGCCAAGATCATCCGCGCTCTCGAACAGGATCTGCGTGATTTCTTGCGGCGTCAGGTTAGGGAAGGCCTCCGCAAGCAACGCTATGGCACCTGAAATCACCGGCGTTGCAAAGCTGGTGCCCGACCACAGGAACTGGTCGCCATTCTGGTCCGGTGCCTGCAAGCGATAGCCGAGCGCCGCCAAGAACCACTGCTCACCGTCACCCGCACGGTTGGAAAATTCGGAAATCTGGTCGAGATCGGTGCCGCCGGCGCCATCATCCACACCGATTGAGCCAGCGATAATCACCTGGCCCGGAAAATTTTGCGCCGGCACCAGGGCAAAGCCATCGGCATTGCTTCCCTGGCCCGTACCCCCGTCGTTGCCCGCCGCGATAACAAGGATCAGCCCGGCATCGACCGCGCGTTGCATCGCATCGAATAACGGTTGGCTTGGCGCGCCGCCGCCGAGCGACAGGTTCACGACCAGCGCATCGGCGGCGATTGCCCGGTCGATGCCGTCTGCAAGATTGCTTTCGAGCAGGACGCAGTCACTGGACGTCTGGCAGGTTCCCGGACTGTCGGCACGGAAAGCCACGATCGTGCTGTCGAACGCCACGCCATGCGTTTCGACATCGTCCTTGGCACCGCCAAAGATCGCCGCGACGGCCGTGCCGTGACCATCGCTGTCTCCAAGGCCGCGCGTTCCCGCCACATCGCCGCTGGCAGGATCGATGCGGCCCGTAAAATCGCGCAGGTCCGGATTGAGGCCGGTATCGATGATCGCAACCTTGATGCCCGTCCCGGTCGCACCTGCCTCGTAGGCAGTTATGGCGCTGGCAGCGACCGCCGCAGTGCTGGCACGATATTCGGTCGTATCGAAGTTCGTAGGCGGCGGCGTAGGGGTGGGTGTCGGACTGGGCGTGGGTGGTGGCCCGCTGATTGGGCGGCTGGTCGACCCGCCTCCGCCGCACGCGCTCAACGCCAACGACAGGCCGACAGCACTCGATATCAACAGACGACGCTTGCCCAACGCACTTCTCCCAACAGCGCCCCCGCTATTCTCATGATGCCTCAAGGGGATAGCCGGAAACAACTTACAATTTCCTGAAGGGCGCGGTAGCGCGGCCTCATGCAAAGGAGTTTCGCGCACGTTACCGATTGGATCTTCGATCTCGATAATACGCTGTACCCGGCGTCGACCGGGCTCTTCACGCAGATCGATGCGCGCATGAATGCCTATATCCGCCGCCTGCTCGACGTCGACGAGGTCGAAGCCCACCGCGTCCAGAAACATCATTTCCACACGCACGGCACCACGCTCAGGGGTCTCACCGTCGAGCATGGCATCGACCCCCACGATTTCCTTGAAGATGTGCATAACATCGATCTTGAGATAATCGGCCCCGATGAATCCCTGGCGCGCGGTCTCGGCCGTCTTCCAGGACGCAAGTTCATCTTCACCAACGGCGATGCACCCTATGCACGCCGCGTGTTGGGGCGGCTGGGGATCGAGCATCATTTTCACGGGTTACACGACATCGTCGCCGCCGACCTGCGCCCCAAGCCCGACCCGCACGGATACGAATTGATGTGCAAACGATTCGATATCGCCCCCCAAAAAGCGGTGCTCGTCGAGGACATGGCGAAAAACCTGAAACCCGCAAAGGCGCTCGGCATGACGACGGTTTGGGTCGACAACGGCTCCGAACAGGCGCTAGCGCGCGTGGACACAGATCATATCGACGAAACGATCGCCGACGTCGGCGATTGGTTGCACGGACTATTCGGAGAGCAGGCATGAGCGATCTTCAAACCACCATCGAAGCCGCGTGGGACAAGCGCGAAAGCGTCAACCCAGACAGCGAAGCCTCGCTGCATGAGGCGGTGAAGGAAGCCATTCTTCTCCTCGACAGCGGGCAGCAGCGCGTCGCCAAAAAAATCGACGGAAAGTGGCAGGTCAATCAATGGCTCAAGAAGGCCGTTCTGCTTTCCTTCCGGTTGAACCCCATGTCCACGATTTCAGGCGGCCCCGGCGGTGCGGTCTGGTGGGACAAGGTTGACAGCAAATTCCTTGGCTGGGGTGAAGAAGCGTTCAAGAAAGCAGGTTTCCGCGCCGTGCCCGGCTGCATCGTACGCCGCGGCGCCTACATCTCGCCAGGTACCGTGCTGATGCCGAGCTTCGTCAACCTCGGCGCCTATGTCGACGAGGGGACCATGGTCGATACCTGGGCGACCGTCGGCAGCTGCGCGCAGATCGGCAAGAATGTGCACATTTCGGGCGGCGCGGGTATTGGCGGCGTCCTCGAGCCTCTCCAGGCCGAGCCCGTCATTATCGAGGATAATGTCTTCATCGGCGCGCGCAGCGAAGTCGCCGAAGGCGTCATCGTCGAGGAGGGCGCGGTGCTGTCGATGGGCGTGTTCATCTCGGCCTCGACCAAGATCGTCAATCGCGCCACCGGCGAAATCCACTATGGCCGCGTACCGGCTTATTCGGTCGTCGTCCCCGGTACGCTACCCGGCAAGGACAACGGGCCAAGCCTGGCCTGCGCGGTGATCGTGAAAACGGTCGATGAAAAGACCCGCAGCAAGACCGGAATCAACGAGTTGCTGCGCGACTAGCCGTCGAGCTCGGCGATCAGCGCGGCGGCTTCGTCGCCCGCCCAGTCAAGGTCGCCAACGTAGCGCCACACTTCCTTGCCTTGCGCATCGTAGAGAACGGTGGTCGGCATGATCGTGACGGGTAGCGCGTCGGTCATCGCCATGTCCGCATCCTGCCAGGCACCGAGCGATCCAACGCCGTGCCCTTCGAGAAAGGCGCGCACCGATGGTTGCGGACCGATGTCTTGGCTGAGCGCCAGCACCCGAACATCGCCGCGCTCCGACAGCGCCACCAGCGTCGGCAATTCCTTGACGCAGGGCGCGCACCAGCTCGCCCACAGATTGACCAGGATCGGTTCGCCACCCGCAATCTCGACCAGCGTGGTTTGCGCGCCATCGGGATCGGTCACTGTGACATCGGGCATGTCCTTGCCGACAAAATCGCGCAGCAGCGCGGTTTGTTCGGTGGCTTCTGCCGCCGGCTCGCTGGCTTGTTCGGCACCGCAGGACGCCAGCGTGAGCGCTGTGAGAATCAGGAACTTTTTCATGGCCCGCTTCGCTAAGCGGTTGGCAGGCTGCCCGCAATGCGGCATTTGGGTGGCGATGCGTAGCCTTATGATCCTGACAACGCTTCTACTTGCCGCTTGCGGGACCACCGGGCCGCTCAAACCGGCCGAGGGCGCCGACCTGCCGCCAAAGTCGGTGCTGGCTGCGGACACGCCCAAACCCGACGAACTGCTAACCCCGCCGCCCTACGCCCGGCCTGAGCGGGTGGACGAGCTGATCCAGCGCTCCGCACCGCGCGCACCCGATCCCTTCGACCTGCCGCCTGCCGAAGGCGGCGCCGCGCTGACCCCGGCACCCGACTACAATGAAGACGCCGACGATCCGGTCGACATCACCGATCCTGCGGAGCCACGATGAAGAAGATCAGAAAAGCCATCTTTCCGGTCGCCGGGCTGGGCACGCGGCTCTTGCCGGCTACCAAGACCATGCCCAAGGAAATGTTGACGATCGTCGATCGCCCGCTGATCCAGTATGCGGTCGATGAAGCGCGCGAAGCGGGCGTCGAACAGCTCATCTTCGTCACCGGGCGCGGTAAGGCCAGCCTCGTCGACTATTTCGACATGGCCTACGAACTCGAGCGCACGATGGACGACAAGGGCAAGCCGCTGTCCCCGCTCTCGGGCAGCCGGACGCGCTATGGCGAGCTCGTCTCTGTGCGCCAGCAGCAACCGCTCGGGCTTGGCCATGCCGTCTGGTGCGCACGCGCCGTGACAGGGGATGAGCCGTTTGCCGTCCTGCTCCCCGATGACCTGATGGTCGGCAAACCCGGCGCGCTCAAACAGATGGTCGATGCCTACGCGGAACTCGGCGGCAATATCGTTTGCGCGATGGAAGTCGATCAGGAAGACACCGCCAGCTACGGCGTCGTCGATCCGGGTGAGAAGAAGGGCAACGCCACCGAAGTAAAAGGCATGGTCGAAAAGCCCGATCCTGCCGATGCACCTTCAACGCTCGCGATTGTGGGTCGCTATATCCTCCAGCCTGAACTGATGGCCCTGCTTGAAAACCAGGACAGCGGCGCAGGCGGCGAGATCCAGCTTACCGACGCCATGGCCAAGCTCATCGGCCAGCAGCCATTCCACGCGCTGAAAGTCGATGCCGTGCGCCATGATTGCGGCAACAAGGCCGGCTTCGCGCTCGCCAACCTCGCGCTCGGCATGGCCGATGCGGAAATCGCGCCAACGCTCAAGGACTGGCTGGCAAAGAACGCCTAGGCTTCCAGTTCGACATCCCAGTAGAGATAGTCGTGCCAACTTTCATGAAGATGGTTCGGCGGGAAACCGCGGCCATGATCGAGTAGCTGCCAACTGGTTGGGCGGATCGGATCGCCGCCAAGGATCGGCATGTGCGCTTCCTTGGGTGTGCGCCCGCCTTTCTTGAGATTGCACGGTGCGCAGGCGGTCGCGACATTTTCCCAGCTCGTACGCCCGCCGTGGCGGCGTGGAATGACATGGTCGAAGGTCAATTCATTGCCGTTACCGCAATAGACGCAGGCGAACTTGTCACGCAGGAACAGGTTGAACCGCGTGAAGGCCGGGTATTCGTTCGGTTTTACATATTGGCGCAGCGCAATGACGCTCGGCAATTGCAGTGTCGCCGAGGGGCTATGCACTTCGCGATCGTAATGCGCGACGATATCGACGCGTTCCAGGAACATCGCCTTTACCGCGGTTTGCCATGGCCACAGGCTAAGCGGGTAATAAGACAGAGGCGTGTAGTCGGCGTTTAGGACAAGCGCAGGGCAATTTTCCGGGTGTCTCAAGCGGTCGGCGTGGGTCACGGCACAAAAGCTCCCTAGCGGTTGTCCATCCATTGGACCCGACCAGGACCCCCCGGCGCTTCACACCCACCATCGGGAGACCGCCGGCCAAGGCCCGTCTTTCCGTTGTGTCACCGCTCAATGCCAGCAGTCGGTGACAGTCGTAAGACACCATGACGTGAATCCTTGCGTCAAGAGTCCCTTTTGCAACACTGTGTGCGTCATGATCGTCACGCGTTTTGCACCTTCGCCCTCGGGCCGCTTGCATCTGGGCCACGCTTATTCCGCCGTCATGGCGCGGCAGGCGGGCGATAAAATGCGCCTGAGGATCGACGATCTGGATCCCGGCCGCAGCCGCGAGGACTTCATCCAGCCGATCTTCGACGACCTGGCATGGCTCGGCATTGCGCATGAGGGAGAAGTGCTGCGCGAAAGCCAGCGGCTGGGCCGCTATGATGACGCGCTGGAGGACTTGAATGCACGCGGCCTCGTCTATCCCTGCTTTTGCACGCGCAGCGATATCCAGCAGGCGCTTACCGCCCCGCACGGCGATCCGGGGGCACACTATCCCGGCACCTGCCGCGGCCTGCCGGATGATCCAGATCGCCGCGCATGCACGCCGCATAGCTGGCGTCTCGATGCCGCCAAGGCGCTCGAGGAAGCGGGCGGACTGCCACAATGGACCGAACATGACGGCACTCGCTTCACCGCTACGCATGGTGACCTCGGAGACGCGATTCTCGCTCGCAAGGATGCGCCCTCCTCTTACCACCTAGCCTGCGTGCTGGACGATGCCGATAGCGGTGTCACCATGGTCGTGCGCGGCGCTGATTTACGGCAATCCACGCCGATCCAGCGCCTGTTGCAGATGCTGCTCGGCCTGCCCGAACCGCGCTATCTGCACCACCGCCTCGTCACCTTCGATGACGGCCGGCGCCTTGCCAAACGCGACAAGGCGCCGACACTGCAAGCCATGCGCGACAACGGTGTGGATGGAGTGACCTTGGCCAAGCGCCTGGCAGACCAAAGTCCGCCCTTGGGATTCAGGCTGATCGAGCCTACATAAGCGTCATGACCTGGTTTCTCGCAATCCTCCTCATCGTGGCAATGGCCGCGACCGCCTATGTCCTGATCCGCGGTGTGATCGCCATGGCCTCGGGCAAGGAAGTCGACCAGCAGCGCCAACAGGACTACATGCGCAAGCGCGTGTTCTTCCAGGGCATTGCGATCGTCATCATTGTCCTCTTGCTGATCCTGGCCGGTCAGGCAGCCTGACCCCTTGGTCAAGCTCAACAAGATTTACACGCGCACAGGCGATGACGGCACATCCGGCCTCGTCGATGGCAGCCGCGTCGCCAAATATTCGCCGCGCATGGCGGCGATCGGCGATGTCGATGAAGCCAACAGCGCCATCGGTGTCGTGTTGTCGCACATGACCGCAGGCGACCATTTCGACGCCCTGCGCCGGATTCAGAACGAATTGTTCGATCTCGGCGCCGATCTCGCCACACCCGGCGAAATGGAGGGCGCGCTCCGCATCCTCGATAGCCAGGTCGAACGGCTGGAAGCGGAAATCGACGCCATTACGGCGCAGCTCGACCCGCTCCAGAGCTTTATCCTCCCCGGAGGCGATTTGGCTGCCGCAAGCCTGTATCTGGCGCGCGCCGTCGTGCGCCGCGCCGAACGCTCCGCAACCCAGCTGGCAGCCGAGGTGAAAATCAATCGGGCCGCTCTGGCTTACATCAACCGGCTGTCCGATCATCTCTTCGTGACGGCCCGCGCGCTCGCCGCCAAAGGTGAGGGCGATATTCTGTGGCAACCGGGCGCCACCCGCTGACATAGAAACGAAAGTGGAACAAACTTGCCCTAACCTCGCTTTTGGCATTGGAAGGGAGAGCCATTGTGGCGCGTGCAGATGAACAGCCAAAGCCCGATCTGAGGGCGAGATACGAGGCGACGCGCAGCCTGACGCTCGACCTGGCAGCCCCGCTGAGTGATGCCGATGCCACCATTCAGCCCCACGAAGACGCCAGCCCGTCCAAATGGCACATGGCGCATACAAGCTGGTTTTTCGAAACTTTCATCCTGCGTGATCATGTCGAGGGCTACACGCTCTATGACGAGCGCTGGCCGTTTCTTTTCAACAGCTATTACGAGGGTGAAGGCGAGCGCCACGCCCGCCCGCGCCGCGGTCTGATCAGCCGTCCCAGCATTGATGAAATTCGCACCTACCGCGCGCATGTCGATGCAGCGCTGATCCGTGCCCTGCCAGACCTTTCGAACGAGGTGAGAAAACTGGTCGAACTAGGTATCCACCACGAACAGCAGCATCAGGAACTGTTTCTCACCGATATTCTCGCCACGCTCGACGCCAATCCGCTCGAACCGGCCTATATGCTCGGACCGCCCGTCGCCGATGCCAAGGAAACGCCCATGGGGTGGAGCCGCCACGAAGGCGGTCGTGTCGCCATCGGTCATGATGGCAGTGACTTCAGCTTCGACAGCGAGCGTCCCCGCCATGAGGTGCTGCTACAGCCCTTCGAACTCGCCGACCGGCTCGTCACGCAGGGCGACTGGGCCGATTTCATGCGCGATGGCGGCTATTCCACGCCGTCGCTCTGGCTGTCGGACGGCTGGACGTGGCTGAAGGAAAACAACATCGACGCCCCGCTCTACTGGCGCCGTGACCAGGATGGGTGGAGCCGTTTTACCCTGTCGGGTCGCCGCCCGATCGAAGCGGCGCTCCCCGTCACCCATGTGAGCTATTACGAGGCCGAAGCTTTTGCCACCTGGGCCGGGGCGCGCCTCCCGACCGAGGCGGAATGGGAAATCGTCGGCGCCGATCACGATCCAGCGGATGGTAACCAATTGACCAGCGCCGCCGCGGTGATGCCGGTGGGCTCGGACAGCCTGTTCGGCGATTGCTGGCAATGGACCGGCAGCGCCTATTCGCCTTATCCCGGTTTTGCGCCCGAAGCGGGTACGATCGGCGAGTATAACGGCAAGTTCATGTGCGGGCAGTTCGTCCTGAAAGGCGCGTCATGTGCCACCCCGCGCGGACATTCGCGTGCGAGCTATCGCAATTTTTTCTATCCCGCCCAACGCTGGCAGTTCACCGGAGTGCGTCTTGCCCGAAATGTCTGATGCGGCAAATGTCGCTGATCCCGCCTTCCGCAACGATGTTATCCGCGGCCTGCAGCAAGCCCAGCCTTCAATCCCGGCGCGCTGGTTGTACGATCATCGCGGGAGCGAATTGTTCGATGCGATCACGAAGCTTGACGAATATTATCCCACCCGCACCGAAACCGCGATCATGCGCGATAATGCCGGGGCGATTGCTGCGGCTGCGGGCACCGGCGGTGCGCTGATCGAATTTGGCGCGGGGAGCGCCACCAAGACGCCGCTGATGATCGATGCGCTAGAGCCCGACCATTATGTCCCGATCGACATTTCGGGTGACTATCTGCGCGCGAGTGTGGCCAAGTTGGCCGAAGACTACCCCGATCTTGCCGTCGATCCGGTCGAAGCCGATTTTACCAGGTCCTTCGACCTGCCCGACGAGATCCGGGGCCTGCATCGCGTCGGCTTCTTTCCGGGCTCCACCATCGGCAATTTCGTGCCGCGTAGCGCTGCTGATCTCCTGCGCACCTTCCGCGATATCTTGCACGATGGCTCGAGCCTTCTCATCGGGATGGACAGGTTGAAAGACCTCGACCGCCTGCGCGCCGCTTATGACGACACCGAGGGTGTCACTGCGCAGTTCAACCTCAATCTGCTTCACCGCATCAATTGTGAACTGGATGCCGACATCCCCGTCGACCTGTTCCGCCACGACGCGCGCTGGAACGAGATGCTGGGGCGCATCGAAATGCACCTTGTTGCCACCACCTTCATGTCCTTTGCTATCGACGGCACCCGTTTCACTTTCGACGAGGGTGACTCGATCCACACCGAAAACAGCCACAAGTACGGCAAACGTGCGGCGCGCACGCTTCTGCTGGCGGGCGGCTGGACCCCGGTCGCGGAATGGACTGATGACGCGGACGATTTCGCCTTCATCCTCGCCGAAGCGCAGCCCAACCGTTTCGCTCCCTGACAGCGTGCGCGCGTGCGCCCGCAGAAGCATCGTTGCCCCCCTCGCCCGCCGCCGCTAGGAGAGGCGCATGACTGCTGCCTTTTTCGACATCCTTTTCCTGCTGCTGAACGTATTGTTCTACATCATCATCGCGCAGGTCATCCTGAGCTGGCTCTTCGTCTTCGGCGTGATCAACCCGAGCTCGGGCTTCGTGCGCGGGCTGGTCGATGCGCTCGACCGGATTACCGGGCCATTGTACCGACCGATCAGAAAGGTCATGCCCGATTTCGGCGGGATCGACCTGTCGCCCATGGTGCTGATCATCCTCATCATGATCCTGCAACGCGTCCTCGCGGGCGTGGCGATGGAACTGGGGCCGACCGTGTTCTCATGACCAAGCGCATCGACGGCAAGGCTGCCGCCCTCGACGTTCGCCAACAGGTCGCCAAGGGCGTCGAAGCCTTTCGCAAGCAAACCGGCCGCGCTCCCGGTCTGGCCGTTGTGCTGGTCGGCGATGATCCCGCAAGCACCGTCTATGTCGGCTCCAAGGGCAAAGCGACCCTCGAAGCCGGCATGGAAAGCTTCACCCACCGCCTGCCGGCCGACACGACACAAGACGAATTGCTCAGCCTGGTCGAGCGACTGAATGACGACTCCAAGGTCGACGGCATCCTCGTCCAGCTTCCGCTCCCCGACCAGATCGATGCCGATGCCGTGCTCGACGCGATCGACCCTGCCAAGGATGTCGACGGCTTTCATATCCTCAACGCGGGCAAGCTTGCCGTAGGCCAGCAAGCGCTGGTGCCGTGCACGCCTTATGGCTGCCTCCATTTGCTCAAGCATGAGCATGACGACCTGTCGGGCAAGCACGCGCTGGTGATCGGCCGTTCCAACATCGTCGGCAAGCCGATGGCGCAGCTGCTGCTGGGCGAAAACGCCACCGTCACCATCGCGCACAGCCGCACCAGGGACCTGCAGGCTCTGGCCCGCGAAGCCGATATCGTCGTCGCCGCGGTGGGCCGCGCCGAGATGGTCAAGGGCGACTGGATCAAGCCTGGCGCCACCGTCATCGACGTCGGCATCAACCGCCTGCCACCCGAAGAAGGCAAATCGAAGGGCAAGCTGGTCGGCGATGTCGCTTACGATGAAGCCGCCGAAAACGCCGGCGCAATCACCCCCGTCCCCGGCGGCGTCGGCCCCATGACCATCGCCATGCTGCTACGCAACACCCTCGTCGCCGCGCACCAACGCGAAGAGCTAGAGGCACCCGCGATATGATCCTTGCTGCGCTTCTTTTGCAGGCAGTCGAGCCAGTGATTCCGATGCCTCCGACCGACCCCGTCGCCATTGAACGGACATTTGCCAGCGATGCCCAGCGGCTGGGCCAATGGACTGCTTTCGCGAAATGGGCGCACGACGATGCCATTATTGTCGGGCGAAGCGTGATCAACGCGAAAACGTTCGCCGAGGCACAAGACAATCCGCCGCAAGCGATACGCTGGTGGCCGGTCGAGAGCTTTCGCAGCTGCGACGGGCGTACCGCCTTTAATGTTGGCGGCTGGGAAGACCCGGTGTCCGGAGAAAAGGGCCGTTTCCACACAGTTTGGGTGCATGGCGAAGACGGGTGGCGGTACATCGTTGATATCGGCAGCCGTGGACAGGAGGCGATGGCCGACACTGGTGGCGTCGAAATACGCCGCGCAAGTTGTCTCAACGAACCAGAAGCGCGAAAGCCTGCAGAAATGCTTGCCCGGCGAGAGAGCAGCGATCCGCCTCGCTCTGGAAGCTCAATCGACGGGACGCTCATGTACCGTTGGCATCTGGGTGATGACGGCAGCAAGTCGGTGACCCTCAATCTTTGGGATGGATATCACCCGCGCCAAATTTATCGATTCGATATGCCACCACCCGCGCCTGAGCCTGCCCAATGACCGAACTCTTCGTCTCCGCTTTCGTCACCTTCCTCGTGATCGTCGATCCGCCAGGCAATGCGCCGATCTTCGCTTCGCTCACGCGCGACGCGACCGATGGCCAGCGCCGCCGGATGGCGATCCGCGCCGCAGTGGTCGCATGGTCGATCCTGCTATTCTTCTCTCTCCTCGGCGAGCCACTCCTCGAAGCGCTCGGGATCAGCCTTGCCGCCTTTCGCATCGCGGGCGGCATCATGCTGTTCATGATCGCACTCGACATGGTCTTTGAAAAGCGCACCGAACGCCGCGAAAATCGCGCCCAGGAGCTCGAGGGCACGCCCGAGGCCGAGGACGTGTCGATCTTCCCGATGGCGATTCCCTTCATCGCCGGCCCCGGCACCATCGCCGCGATGATGCTGTTCGCGGGACGCGCGCAGGGCCCGACCGAACTCGGCATCGTGCTCGGCGCCATGACGCTGGTCATCGTCATCACGCTAATCGCTCTGCTTGCCGCCGGACCGCTGATGCGCGTCCTCGGTCACAAGATGGAAGCGATGATCACACGCCTGCTGGGCGTCATCCTGGCGGCACTGGCCGCCCAGTTCGTCATCGACGGGCTGGCGACGAGTTTTCCCGCGCTCGCACCCGGTACAGTCTGAACGGCGCCCTTTCGGGCAGTGTCACCGGCTCGAGCCAGTCGGGCACCTCTCGCTCCAAGCTGTTGGCCAGGCGCCGCTGCTGTGCCGTGCGCCGCGAAAAGCGCGCATCGTCGCAGATGAGCAAGTAATCGGCCCGCTGCTCTATTGCCGCCCGCGCTTCTTCCGGTTCGGCCTGCCAGGTGCGCATCATCACGCCGATCTCGCGCCAGCCGCGATGATACGGTCCCGACGTCGCATCATGATGGGTTTGCACGATGATCTTCGGTCCCAGATCGATATGCGCGAACAGCACGCCGGGCTCTGCCACGTTGAGCATCCGCAGCGAGCTTGGCGCATTGCAACTAAGGCTCGTGCGCGGCGTGCTTGCGCGCGCTTTTTCGACGGCATTCTTGGGCATATACTGTCCGATGACCTGCGGCAGCGCCCCGATACCGATCAGGAACAGTGCCGACACGCCCACCGTGCGCACGAAGACATTTCCCGACATCCACAACCTGGGCATCGCCAGCCAGATCAGCGCCGCCGCGCCAGGGATCGCGAATAGTTGGGCGGCGGGTGCGACGCGCAACTGCCAGAACAACAAGGATGCCGAGAAAAGAGCAGGCACGACCAGCAGCAGCGCCTTGCGCATTTTCTCCACGTCACGGCGCGCCGACGCGACCAACAATCCGTAGCCGACGAGCCCCGCGAGGATGACCGAGAAGGTGCGCAGTTGCAGGCTCGGGCTGTGCGTAAGGATAGAACGCGCTTCATTAACCCGGTCGAGCCAGAGCGCGGCAACGTCGGGCGGCACGCCTTCGAGGCGCGACAGGCATGCCGGAAACATCAGCGCATGAAAAGCCGCAAGCAAGCCGCCCGCCAACGCAGCCAATGCAAGCCGCGTCTGCCAACGCACCGGACTACGCCATGCCAAGAGCAGCGCCAGCGCGCCTGCGATCAGAATATCCGCGAGCCACACCGGTGTGAACGCGTCGCAGCGCAGGCTTCGGTTGGCTTCCGAAGCGAAGATCACGAAGCCCAATGCGCCCGCACCACCGAGCGATACCGCATATCCCGCCAGTCGCTCCCGCTCCTCGCGGCGGGCCACCCAGCCGAGCACCACGCCGCAGCCTAAGAGCGCCAGAAAGACCAGCATTTCTAGCCCGATCACCAGGGACAGCGCGGTGGCGACCCCTGCGATCACGCCGCCGCGACGGCGGTTGGGATCCATCAGTCCGGCTACCACCCAGCTTACCATGGCGATCTGCCAGCCATGGTGATCAATGCGCAACGGGAAGAACATGCCGACCGCGATGCTCGAAAACATCAGTCCGAACATGACCAGCGGCCAGGCCGCCGGCGCGATCACGCGCCGCGCCACCAGCGCCAGTGCAAACAAGGTGAGCAAAAGCGGGATGAAGGGGGCTAGCGCTGCCCCCCAACGCTCCGCCTCGCCGCTGCCCATGAGGGGCGTCAGCAGCAGGATCAGTCCCGCGATCGGCAGGTCGACCAAACGCGACCAGTGGATATCGTATCCCCCGGGCGGTGCCAGCCGGTACTGGCGCAGGTCGTACCAACCCTGCCCGTCAATCCAGGCGCGCACCTGCGCCATCCTGAGATTGTCGTCCGTGTCGGAGAGGAAGAAGTGTTCGACCATCCCGATGCGTTGCAGCAGCAACAGCGCCGCGATGACGAGCCAGGCCAGCACCACGCCCGCGATCCAGCGCTCAGCAATGACCGTTTTTACTTTGTCGAGCATCGTACCCCCGCCGCGCACGCTAGCCGCGCCGGGGCCAAGCGAACAAGCACAGACTTGTCGCCGGCGCGCAGTCGTGCATGAGTGACCGCATGCTGGACAGGATCAGGCAGTCTCCGGTCACCGGTCAGATCGTGCGCTACGGCGTGGCCGGTGGGCTGATTACTCTCGCCTTCGCTGCCACATATTGGGCGGTTGCGACGTTTGGCGGCGTCGATCCCAATCTTGCGCTGGCAATCGTGTTCGTGGTGTTCACGGGTATCAGCTATCTCGTGCATGGTCGCTACAGTTTCGCAGGGCATGGCGGGCGCGATCGTCCCCATGTCCGAGGCGCCCGATTTGCCGTCGTCAACGTGGCGGGCTTCCTCCTGAACCAGTTTTGGGTGTGGTGGCTGGTCAAGGAATTGGATGGCCCGGTCTGGTGGTCCACCGTACCGATCGTGATGGTCACACCCTGGCTGACGTTCGCCGCTCACCGCCTGTGGGTCTATCGCTAGCGGTCATGCATGGCGCGGTAGCGCGCTTCGGTTTCCAGCATATAGTCGCGCGTAATCGGCACGGCGCGGCGATCCTTGAGATACTGCACCTGGTAATTGCAGCAACCGCCATCCTCGAACATCACGACGCCGCCGGCGAGGTAATATGTCCACATCCGATAGAAGCGCTCGTCATAAAGCGCGACGATCGCGTCCTTCTCCTGTTCGACTCGCTCCAGCCAGTGCCGAAGCGTGTAGGCATAATGAAGGCGCAAACACTCGACATCGCTTGGGATCAACCGCGCTTTTTCGCTCGCTGCGCACATCTGCGAAAGTGACGGGATATGATAGCCGGGAAAGATGTACTTGTCGGTGAAGGGATCGGGTGCCGCGGCCTGGGCAAAGCGGCCGATCGTGTGCAGCAGCATCACGCCATCGCCCTTCATCAGGCGGTGGCACGCGCGGTAGAATTCGTCGTAATGCGCTTCGCCGACATGTTCGAACATGCCCACCGAGACGATGCGGTCGAATTGGCCTTCCAATAGGCGATAATCGACCAGCCGATATTCGACCGCGTCGCCGATTCCCAGTTCATCAGCCTTGGCGCGGGCATATTTGAGTTGCTCCTCGGACAGGGTAATCCCGGTTACTTTGCAGCCTGCGACCTTGTGAAGGTAGCGCGCCATCCCGCCCCAGCCGCAGCCAATGTCGAGCACGTGGTCGGTTTCGCGCAGGTGCAACTTGGCCGCGATATGCGCGAGCTTGTCGAGCTGCGCTTCCTCCAGCCCCATGCCCGGATCGCGGAAATAGGCGCAGCTATACTGGCGCTGCGGATCGAGGAAGAGATCGTAAAGTTCGTCCGAGAGATCGTAATGGTGCGCTACGTTGCGCTTCGACTTGTCGGGCGCGTTGCGACGTAGAAAACGCGTCAGGCCAACCCAGAACTCCTTGCCAATCCCGGCGCGCGCCAGCCCGCCCTCTTCCCAGCGATTATTTTTCTGGAGCAATTGGAGCAGGTCGAGGATCGAGCCATCGACGATTTCGACGCGCCCTTCCATGAAGGCTTCGCCCATGGCCAGCCGCGGGTTTCGCGCAATATCGAAAGGCACCTTCCGGTCGCAAAAGCGCACGGTGACTTCGGGGCCATCGCCAGGACCGAATTCCTCGCGCGCGCCATCGGCCATGACGAGATTCAGTCGCCCCTTATGGATCAGGCCCCCGGCCAGTTTCCCGATCAACGACATGGAAATCCTTTCGCGCCTGATGTGATCCAAACTTCTGGCAAGCGCGCGCGTGACGTGCAAGATGCCACGCATGATCGGGGGACGCGCAAAGACCGGGTTGGCGTGGGCAGTCGTGCCCTTCCTGCTCATTGGGTTCGGTATTGTCGGCTACCTGTTCTGGGTCGATTGGCAAAACGCCGCCAGCCGCGATGGTCTTCTCATCAACAACAGCACCTTGTGGGGCCGCGACTTCGTCAATGTCTGGTCCGGCGGGCGGATGCTGCTCGCTGGCGACCTGGGTGCGCTGTACGATATCGAGGCCTACCAGGCGTGGCAGGCGGCCAATCTCGATGCCGGGATCGATCACCATAATTACAGCTATCCGCCGACCAGCCTGCTCTACGCCTGGACATTCGCATCGCTACCCTATGTCACGGCGCTCTTCACATGGCTCGGCCTGTCGGCGATCGCCTTCGTCGCCGCGGCGCGGCCGTGGCTCAAGGATGCAGCGATCGCCGCGCCCTGGGCGTTGCTGCTGCCCACCACGGCATTATGCCTGTGGGCCGGCCATTACGGCCTCTTCTTCGGCGCGTTGTGGCTGTGGGCGTGGCGCGAAGTCGACAACGACCCACGCACCGCGGGGATTGCCACCGCGCTCATGATCATCAAGCCGCATCTGGCCATCCTGATGCCGCTGTTGTTTGCGCTCAAAGGGGCGTGGCGTGCCTTTGCATGGGCGGCGCTGGCACTCGGGGCATTGGTAGGCCTGTCAATCGCAATCTTCGGTGCTGGCCTGTGGGAAACCTATCTCACCTCGACCAGCGGCACGCAGCTTGGCCTGGTCGACAATACCAACGCTTTCTTCGCGCGGATGATGACGGGAACGGTGACCAACATGCTTGCCGCCGGCGCGACGCCCGCAGTGGCATGGGGCGCACAGATCGCGGTGGCGCTGGTCGCGCTGGTGCTCGTCGCGCGCCTCCCGCGCGATGCCGCAAGCCTTTGTTTCGGGGGTGCCATCGCCACGTTCCTGATCCTGCCCTACGGCTTCAATTACGACCTGACCGTGGTCGGTCTGGCTGCCTTGCTGCTCGCGCACCATGCATGGCGCAGCGGGGAGCGCCCGCGTTTCCTCATCGCCGGCCTCGCATTGGCGCTCCCGCCGGCAATGATCTTCCTCGGCCGCGAGGCAATCTACCCCGCTCCGCTGATCCTGCTGGCGTTGTTGTTCCTGGCGGGTACGCGGCGCCCAGCCGCCTTCGCGCCGACAAAGCTTCAATCGGCCTGAGCTGCGGCTTCGCGATCGCGCTCGGCGCGCGATTTCTTTTCGGCTGCCGTCTTGAGCTGACCGCAGGCAGCATCGATGTCGCGCCCGCGCGGGGTGCGCACCGGTGCCGAAATGCCGCCTTCGAAGACGATGTTGCTGAATGACTTGATGCGCTCGGGATCGGAGCACTCATATCCCGCCCCCGGCCACGGGTTGAAAGGAATGAGGTTCACCTTCGCGGGTAGCTTGTAGTGACGGATCAGTCGCACCAGCTCGCGCGCGTCTTCGTCGCTGTCATTCTTGTCCTTGAGCATCACATATTCGAACGTGATGCGCCGCGCATTATTGGCGCCGGGATAGGCCGCGCACGCTTCGAGCAGCTCCTCGATGCCGTATTTGCGGTTGAGTGGCACGATTTCGTCGCGGACATCCTTTCGCACCGCATGCAGCGATACGGCCAGGTTCACGCCTATCTCATCGCCGCATTTCTCGATCATCGGCACCACGCCCGAGGTCGAAAGCGTAATGCGCCGCTTAGACAGGCCCAGCCCCTCGCCGTCCATCACGATGTGCAGCGCTTGGGAGACATTGTCGAAATTGTAGAGCGGCTCACCCATGCCCATCATGACGATGTTGGTGAGCATCCGGCCTTCGGGGCGGCTAGGCCATTCACCCAGCGCATCGCGCGCGAGCATGACCTGCCCGACAATCTCGTTGGGTTCCAGGTTGCGCACAAGACGCATCGTCCCGGTGTGGCAGAAGCTGCAATTGAGCGTGCACCCGACCTGGCTTGACACGCACAATGTCCCGCGATCGGCGTCGGGGATGAAGACCATCTCGAAATCATGGCCATCATGCGTGCGCAGTAGCCATTTACGCGTGCCGTCCTCGCTGACCTGCGCCTCGACCACATCGGGGCGCTCGATCGTGAAATGCTCTTCGAGCCAGGGCCGCTGCGCCTTGGCGATATCGGTCATTTCCTCGAACGTTGTCGCGCCGCGATTATAAATCCAATGCCAGATCTGCTTCGACCGGAGCTTCGCCTGTTTTTCGGGCATTCCTGCGGCCCGCAACGCCTCGTGAACTTGCGTCTTGGGAAGGCCGACCAGGTTTACCTTGCCATCGGCACGCGCCGGCGCACCGCGCTTGGTCGGCACGGGGTCGATCTTGCCGGGAATCGGCATCAAGGGCGTATCGGCACTCATGGATGCGCGCGAGATAGGGGCTATGCCCTTTAATTGCCAGCCTTTTTGGCGGCGCAGGCGGCTGCTGCATCGATCGCCGTCTGAATGCCGTCTAAAGGATAATAGTCCACGAAGCGCCGCCCCGCGCGATCGGTGGCGACAACGTTGAGGCGGCTCGCAACGCGAAGCGCCGCGATCATGCTGGCCTCGCCCCCGCCCGACCATGCGTTTCGACCAACTGTGGACAGCGCAAAGGGACGCCCGTCGATATGGAGCATTGCGGTCGAGCCATCGCGGCCGATGCGGCGCAGGTTGGCGTGTAATTCGATCCCGCCATCCTCGCGAAAGCTGAAGGTCAGCCGCGGCTGCTCGGCGGGATCCTCGCGCGTCCGCCATGCGCGCACGCGTGCCTCGCAATGCGCATCGAATTCGAACGCCGCCCAGCGCCGCTCCGCTGCGATCGGCGTCAGTTGGAGCGCGAGCGCCGCAAGAATCATGCCGGCAGCGTCTGCCACCACGCGGTCAGCGCACCGCCTACGGCTATGGCGATCCCGTACGGCATCCCGCCGCCCTTACGCAGCGCGCCGATGCCCCCGACCTTACCGAACACGATCCGCAGCCCCATCAGCGTCATGGTAAGGATCCCGCCTGCAATCGCGGTAATGATCAGCACTTGCGCGCCGCCTGCGGCATCGAACCAGAAAAGACTGGCAGCGAGCAGTTTGACATCGCCCCCGCCCATCCAGCCAGCCGAAAATAGAAAGGTGCCGACGACCAGCATCGCCACCAGCATCGCCGCATTCTGCCACAGCGACCATTGGGGGCCCGCCATGACCGCGATCACGATCCCGGCAAGCAATACGCCGCCGACAATGACATTGCTGATCTTGAGCTGCCACGCATCCTGGATAGCAGCCACGACCAGCAGGCCGATAAAAACGAAGAAGCCCCATTCGGGCCCCACCTCGATCAAATTCACTAGTTGCTCTCCAGCCGCTCCAGGTTCCGGGCAGCACGATCATACCATTGGTCGGAGATTTCAAGCGCTCTTGAAAAAGCAGCCCGCGCTCGCTCCTTGTCGCCGCGCGCCAATGCAGCGACGCCCGCGTCGTTCAGGCGCGCTGCGAAGTCACTGTCGCTCTCGCCTTCGCGCCGCTGCGGCAACCGCGCATCGAGCGCGCTGCGCGCCAGCTCGAGATTGCGCGCGGCGAGCGCAAATCGCGGCGACACTTCAAGCGCCCGCTCCAGCGGTGCCGTGGCATCACTCCATCGGCCCTGCAGGATAAGCGACCAGCCATGGTTGGACAGCAGCCGCGGATCATCGGGCGCTTCGGCCAACGCCAGCGCATAATAGCGATTGGCGGCAGCAAAATCGCGCTTGCGATCGCTTAACACCGCTAGCGCGCCGAGGATCGGCATGCGTCCCGGAGCGATCGCCACGGCGCGCGTCAGCATGGCTTCGGCTTCGCCGATCTTCCCCAGCCGCAGCGCGCTGATCCCGCCGCGTTCTAGTAGTGCCGGGTCATTCGGAAAGGTCAGCAATAGAGCGCGATAGACCTGCAGCGCTGCCGCATCCTGCCCGCGCATATAGGCTATATCGGCACGCATCCGATCGAGCGCGCTGCCATTTGCCCCCGCCGCGACTGCCAGCCCGACCATTGTCGATGCCTGTTCGAGCCGCCCCTGGCGCAGGGCGTGCCCCGCCTCCGCCAACAGGCGGTCGGCTTCGTCCTGCTCTGCGGATGCGACGGATGGCACCGCACCAGCCTGCACCACGCCCGGCGCCGCCATGAAAGCCAGCACCGCGAGGATCATTTATCCCTCGGCAAATAGCTGGGCCGCATCGCGGCCAAGGTGCAGCGTCATTTGCTCGACCGGACCGACCTGGAACACCACGGGGAACCCGAAGCGCCTAGCGAGCTTTTCCGCCTCGGCACGCTGGCCGCGCGGATAAAGCAGGATCGTGCGCGCACGCCCGGTCGGCGACGTGTCGATCTTTAGCTCGGCATATCCCTGCCCGGCGAGTAGCCCGCGCGCATTTTCGGCGACGCCCTGGCGGCGCGAAGCGTTGATCAGCAGCACCGGCGCGGGTTCGACATGCGTGCGGGCAACGCGCTGGTCAGCGACCACCGCGTTTTCGCGCGCAGCGTCTGGCGCTGTGCTCAGAAGCGTCACCGCACTCGCGGCACTGCGCGTCGGCCGCGGAGCATCCGGCGCGACTTTATCGAGGCGCGTGATCAGCATGACTTCGCCGGTGGAAACGCGTTCGAGGCGCGGACCGGTGGCGATCTTTACGGCGCTGAAGCTACCGACCTCGGCGCGGCCGATACGCTGCGGCTCAAGCGGCGCACTGATCGTCGGCGCGGCCGCGATCTTCATTTCGGGCAGCAAAGTGTCGTCGACCAGGCTGGCAACCGCAATGTCGACCTTCTGCGCACTGATGTCCTTGCGCTCGATCGGCGCACGTATGACCCCGACGGCTCCGGCGTCGACTGCCGCGAGCTCGGTCACCGGCGCGGCCTGCAGCTGCGGCGCTTCGACGGCGGCGACATTGGCTTCGGGCAGGATCACGCCGACATCGTTTCTCGCCACCGCTTCGGCCACTGCCAGCGCTTGGCCGCGGTCGGTCTGCAATGCCTCTACGGCGGTAATATCGGGGACAGCGATGTCCGGACCCGCGAACTCGTCCGAATAGGCAATTGCGGGTGCCGACAAGGCTACCGAAATCTTACCCGTCGCGGCGGGCGTGGGCATCGCAGGGATGGCCTCGGCAGCAACCGCTTCAGCCAATTCGCCATCGGCGGCGACCTGCGCATCGAGCGCGTCGCGGCGTGCCAAGGCCTCGGCCTTTACTCGCGCTGCTTCGATCGGACGTCCCTGGCGTGCAAGCGACGCCGCTAGCGCTTCATAAAGCTCGGGACGATGCGGAGCGTAGGCCAATGCCTTTTCGTAGTAGCGCTGCGAAAGATCATAGCGGCCCATGCTTTCGTAGGCGTTTGCCAACGCGGCATGCGCGCTGGCGTCATGGGGGGCGCGGCGCAAGGCGCGGCGATAGGATTCGATCGCGAGGCCGACATTGCCAAGCCGCATCATGGCATGGCCTTCGGCCAAGCGCGCCTCCGTGGCCAATTCACCTTCGGTAATCGGCCGCTTCGCTTCGCGAATCTCGAGCGTGGGCGAAGCACAAGCCGCCAGTGCAGCCCCCAGCCCCGTCGCGGTCAGAAGAATTTTCTTCATGTGCTTCCCCCTTCTTTTTCCCGGCCCTAATCGAGCTCGGGGACGATGGAGCGCAACACGCGGATCACCGCGGGCACCATCAAGACACCGATCATCGTCGGTAACATACAACCCACCAGCGGTATTGATAGCAACACCGGTAGACGATGCGCCCGCTCTTCGGCACGCATACGCCGTTTTTCGCGCATCTCGGCAGCATAGGTGCGGAGTGTCTGCGCGATCGAACTGCCAAGCTTTGTCGATTGGATCAGCAGCGTCGCGAACGACCGAACCTCGTCTGCCGACGACCGGTCCGCCATCCGGCGCAACGCATCTTCGCGGCTGCGGCCGGCACGCAATTCGAGCACGGTCGCGCCGAATTGTTCGGCCAGCAGCGGGTGAGACTGCGCCATTTCCTGGCCGACGCGGTCAAACGCGGATTCCAGGCCCAACCCGGCTTCGACGCATACCAGCATGAGGTCGAGCGCATCGGGAAACCCGTTGACGATTTCTTCCTGGCGGCGATCGGCTTTGGCGCGCACGAACAGATTGGGCAGATATAGGCCCATTGCCATTGAGATGAGGCCTGCCATCCAGACCTTCGTGAGGTTGCTGTTGCCCGCGACCCACATGTAGAAAACCACGATGACTGGCAGGCCCAGGGTCAAGGTGAGGCGAATGAAGGTGAAGATACGCGGCGCCGCTTTGCCGGTATAACCGGCCGCGATCAGCTTGCGACGCAGCGATTCGTCGCGTGTATCGACCAGGCTCACCCCCGCCGCTTCGATCTTGTTGACGAGATCGATCCAGCGGCTGCGGGTCAAATCCCCCCGCAGCGTCGTTGGCCCGGCATGGTAGGTCGTGCCGCTTTCGGTTGCCGCATCGAGCCGCTGGCGCGCCACCGCGCGCTGTCCGAACAACGATCCGACAATGATGACAACGATGACGACGGCAAGGAAAATGCCGACCAGCGCCAGCCAGCGCGCGACCTCGTTTTCGAGCAAGTTCTGGATGAATGACTGCACCATCGCGCTAAACCTTCAGATCGACCATTTTGCGGATCATCATCACGCCCAGGACCCACATCAGGATCAACACGAAGAATGACGGTATGAACGCAGGATCGTCGGACACGTCAAAATAGAATGACGGGCTGCCGAGGAACACGATTGCGAAGGTGAAGACCGGCAGCACCGACAACATCAAGGCGGTCACGCGGCCTTCCGATGACAACGCGCGTACCTTCATGAAGAGCGAGTGTCGCTCGCGGATCACTTCACTCAGATTCTCGAGAATTTCAGCAAGGTTGCCGCCAGTCTCGTTTTGCACCGACAGGCTGACCACGAACATTCTGATATCGTCGAGGTCCCAGCGTTCGGCCATGGCGCTCAACGCATCGCGCAAATCGGCGCCGTAGGTCACCTCGTCGATCACCAGGCCGAATTCCGACCCTATCGGATCGGGCATTTCCACCGTCAGCAGGTCGAGCGCTGCCGATACCGGGTGCCCCGCCCGAAGACCGCGGACAAAGATGTCGAGCGCGACGGGAAATTGCTCCTGCATCCTTTTGCGGCGACGATTGGCCCTAAAGCGAAGGAAGAAGACGGGTATCAGCCCGCCAAGCACAATTCCCGCCAGCGCCAGAAGGAACAGGCGACCGGGCGAGAAAGCAGAACCGGTCAATGCCATGAAGGTCAGCAGCAAGAAAAACACGAACACCGGAAGTGCCAGGAGGAGGAGCACCACCGAGCTCGACGATACCGTGATCCCGGCCTGAACCAGCAAGCGATTAAGCCAGGTTCCGGCTGCAGCGACCAGGCTCGGCGCTCCGCCGGGATCGAACTCCTGGCGACGCAGCAGGCTCATCGCCTCGGCGCGGCTCATGCCTTTGCCGATCATGTCCAGACGCTTGTTGATCGCCTGCCCCTCACCGCGCTGCTGCGCGAAGAAAGCCACGAGCCGTTCGACCAGCAACAACACGGCTGCAAACACGAACAGCAGGATCAATATGCGTACAAGACTTTCTGGCATCTATTCGAACCTCGTGTCAGGACGGAAGAGTTCCGGCGACAGGTCGATACCGAAGGACTGCGCAACCTCGACGAAGCGCGGGCGGATGCCCGTCGCCTCGAAATGGCCAAGTGTCATGCCGTCTTCGTCCACGCCTGTCTTTCGGAAGCGGAAAATCTCCTGGAGTGTTATCACTTCGCCTTCCATGCCGGTGATCTCCGCCACGCTGGTAAGGCGGCGACGCCCGTCGGGCAGGCGGCTGACCTGGATCACCACGTTGATCGCCGAGGCTATTTGCTGGCGCGCCGAGCGCTCGGGCATGTCGATCCCGCTCATGCCGATCATCTGTTCGACACGACTCAGGGCATCGCGCGGCGTATTGGCGTGAATGGTGGTCATCGAGCCTTCGTGCCCCGTGTTCATCGCCTGTAACATGTCAAAAGCTTCCCCGGCGCGAACTTCGCCGACGATGATACGATCAGGACGCATACGCAGGGCGTTCTTTACCAGATCGCGTGCCGCCACTTCGCCGCGGCCTTCGATGTTGGGCGGGCGCGTCTCGAGACGAACGACGTGATCCTGTTGCAGCTGCAGTTCGGCCGAATCCTCGATCGTGACGACGCGTTCCTTGCCGTCGATAAATGCCGACATGGCGTTGAGCATCGTCGTCTTACCCGAACCGGTACCGCCCGAAATGAGGACGTTACGACGCGACCGCACCACTGCCTCGAGCACGTCGGCCACCGTCTGCGGTACCGAACCGATCTCGACCAGGCGGTCGAGGCTGATCGGCACCTTGGCGAATTTGCGGATGGAAAGTAGCGAACCGTCGAGCGCCAACGGCGGCACGACCGCGTTCACACGCGACCCGTCGGCAAGGCGGGCATCGACCATCGGCGAGGACTCATCGACGCGGCGGCCCACCGCGCTGACGATCTTCTGGATGATCCGGATGAGGTGTCGCTCGTCCTTGAATTCGACCGGCGTGGGCTCGAGCGTACCAAATCGCTCGACATAAACCTTGTCATAACCGTTCACCAGGATGTCGGTGATGGTCGTATCCTTGAGCAGCGGCTCGAGCGGACCGAGGCCGAGCAATTCGTCGAGCACATCCTCGGTAAGCTGTTTGCGCTCCTTGTTGTTGAGCGCATGGCTCGTCTTGGCCAGTTCTTCGCGGACGATATCGCCGATCTCATCGGCAATCTGTTCGCGCGACATGGTTTCGAGCGCCGCAAGGTTGATCTGATTGAGAAGGCTCTGGTGCAGCTCGACCTTCAATTCGGTGTTGACGTCGCGCTTGGCGAAGGCACCCGCATCGCCGATGCTCATCAGCTTGCGCGCTTCTTCGCGATCGCGTGAGCTCAGCGCTTCTTCTTCATGCACCTCGACGACGTCGCCGTCAGTCGATTTCTTCTTGATATTCCACATAGTTATCGCTCCAGCCCCATTGCCGCGGCAATGCCGGCGTCAAGCAAATCGAGATCCCGGCTAAGCGGGCTGCGGCGGCGAATTTCGCCGATGGGGACACCGCGTTCGATCGCTGCCGTCATGGTCGCGTGATCGTTAACTACCGTATAGGAGACCGGCCGGCCGAGCACACGCTCGGCATCTTCGGCTGTCACTTTCTTGAACAGTCCTTTCTCGAAGCGATTGACAATCACCCGAATGTCGACTTCGCCCAATTCCTGGGTGGCCAGCAGATCGAGCTGACGCCGCGCACGGTGCAGGCTGGGAATGGTGAGTTCGCACACCATCAGAACGAGGTCCGACTTGGCGAGCAGCGACAAGGACCAGTTGGTCCAGTTGGTCGGCAGGTCGATGAAGACCGTCCCGAACTCCCGCATCGCGATATCGGTCAGCGCCAGCGCACGATCCGAATTGAGCGCTTCGAGCGGCGTGATCTCTTCGGGCGCCGACAGGATGTTGAGGCCTGAAGGATGCGCCGCCGCCGCCTGGCGCAGCAAGTCGCCGTCGAGACGGCTGCCGGCTTCGATGAGGTCGGAGAGGTTGATTTTCGGACGCAAGCCGAGCTGGAAGGCCGCATCACCGAATTGGACGTCGAGATCGAGCAACGCGACTTCGCGGCCGACCTTGTTCTCGCTCGCGGCAAAGCGCGTGGCGAGCTGAACGGCAAGCGCAGTCGCGCCGACACCGCCTTCGGCCTTGATGACGGTCACCATGCGTGAATCCGACGCCTGCGCGCGGATTGCATCGGCATCAAATTGCGCGCGCACCGGTTTCAAGGACGTTTCAAGGTCATCGAGTTCGAGCGGCAGCGGAATCACATCGTGCGCACCGGCGCGCACTAGGGTGCGCACGAGCGCCAGCGGTGGATCGAACGCGGCAGCGAGCAGCGGCGTATTCGTCGCCGCCGCCAGATCGGCGAAACGCTCGATCGTGCTATCATCGTCGGCCGAAACCTGGATAACCGCGGCGGCAACGCCTTCGAGGTGCTCCATTTCGACCAGGTTTCCATCATCGAGCAGGCTGAGTTCGATCGGGAAGCCGGCGGCTTGCGCCCCGGCCAGTGCCCCCGTGTCGCCTTCTGCGCCGGCTAGGAACAGCCGCACAGGCGCATCGCGCCCGCTGGCCCTCCATTGGCGGTTTTCGCTCTGATCGTAACTCATAACAGACATAGCTTCCTCAATTCGATTGGCTACCCCAGCCGGTATTATGCGTGGCGGAGTCCTCTGCGGTCAGCGATGAACCCACATTTGGCAGGTTCAAGCTGGCCAGGAGGAATGCCGTAATCGGCCTGAACTGCTGGTTGCGCAGCTCGACCGTGATGAGTGGGACCGCATCGGGGCCGTGGGGGTCGCCGGCATAGCCGACGCCCGACCCTTCATAGCGGATCACGACATTCTCGATTCCGATCCCAGGGAACATCACTTCGATGCGATCGTAAATTTGTTCGAACGGGTTGTCGGTGCCAGTATCGACGCTGCTGGCGTTGGTCCCCGTCCATCCCGTGCACGAGGGGTTCGTTCCATCATGCGTGCACGTCACCGTGGGCACCAGCGCAGCGGGAATGATATCGCCCTGGCGCAAGATGCCGGCGCCGTTGGCCTTTCCGATGTAGCTTTCGGTAGCGATTGCCCCTTCGACTGGATCGGTGACCGCCGCGATACGTACCCCGTACTGCGTGGCCTTCTTGGCGCGGCTAAGCTCCCAAAAGTAGCGACCGGCGTCGATCGTCCCCAGCGTTAGGATCATCAGCAGCGGCAGTACCAGCGCAAATTCGGCGGCGCTGGCCCCGCGGGTGTCGAGGAAGAGCCGGATCATAACCCGGCCACCGATGCGCTGCTTTGCGCATTTAGCTGTGTGGCGACGTCGAACCCGATAGCTGCAAATACGCCGTTATGCGCAAGCTGCGCATCGACCGTTACGACCGGGGCACCGCCCGCGACGTTTTCGTAGATACCTTCCATATTCTGCGCCGTGCCCGAGCTTCCCGTACGCGTCGTGAAGCATTCATAGGTAACGGTGAATACGGGAGCGTTGGCCCCTGTCTGGCTCCACCCCCACAAGCGATCGGTACGCGTCGCGTCGAGCGATCCTTTGCGCGCAACAAGCTCCGTATTGGTCGCCACGGCGGTCCCGGAGATATCGGTCGGCGTCGCGCTCGTAGGGCAGTTTGCATAGTTGGTGAATTCCTGCCGCGCCGCGTACCGCGCGGCATCGCGCACGCTTTCGACGAGACGATGTTGCGCATAGAAGTAATAACCCGTTTCGGCGAGACCTGCGAGAATTAGCACCAGAAAGGGCGTCACCACGGCCATCTCGGCAGCAGCGGCCCCGCGCTCGCAGCGCATCATGGCGACGAGACGGGTCATTTGATCAGGAACGGCACCCGGCGTTGCACCGTCTGCGCGCCTCTATTTCCTGTGCCCGCCGGCCCGATCAATTCCATGTAAATGGAGTCCTTCACATCGCCATTGCCGCGGCTGTTGTTCTGGCCGCCATCGATGATCGGTTCGACCAGAAACATGTCGACATATTCGCCGATGATGACGGGCGTCGAAGAACCGCTGAGTGAAGAACAATTGTTGACGATCGCGACCGTCAGAACGCGGCGGTCAAGGTCGCTGGTGGCAGCATTGCATACCGGCGATGAACGCTGCCCCCCGGACGACCCCGGCAGTCGCGAAGTGTCGCCGGTCCCCATCAGCGTGCTGCCGCCCGGTGTAACAATCGTTTCGCCAAGTTCCCAGCGGTAGGTCTGGAAGCGGGTGATATCGTTGGGTGGTGTGATGCCGGAATGATAGAGCGAGAAATAGTCGCCGCGACCCCAATTGCCGTTGCCGACCTTGAGCGGATAAAGGCTTCCACAGTTGGTGTCGGCGCCACCTGCGCTGTGCGAGTTGTAGCTGTTATAATGGCACAGGTCGCGCGGGTAACCCATAACGCTGAGTGAGCCGACAGCCGCATCATGCGTGGGCGCCACCGGATTTGACGCTAGCGCCGGGTTCACAACATCATAATTATCGGGCGTGTATTGGACGCTCGGCAAACGCCAGCCCTGCCCGCCTGCGCCCGCGCTGTTCTTGAACTTGCACCGGTTGCCGCCGACATTGCTGTTCGGCCCCGACGCCGGAACCGAACTTGGCGGGTTCGGATTGATGACATCCTTGACCGTATTGGCAGCCGCCGGGCAAACGCCGGTCGTGCCGCAGTTCGACAGGATGTTGCCGTTATTGTTGCCGCCATTGCCATTGTTGGCGTTGAAATCGTAGATATCGAAGCGCGTATTGATCGCATCGTACAGCGCTTGCGGGTTACCCGTCGAAACGTCCTGGCCCTCATCGGTCAGGCACTCGAAATCGACGAAATCGAACGCCAAGGCCCTGATGAGGTCGTGATTATGTCCTGAACCGACTTCGAGAAACCCGAAGCCGCCCGGCGACCAGGCGCTGACATTCTGGCTGCAATCGACCAATTCACCCGTTTCCGGATCGGTAACCTGGCTATTGCCTTGTCCAGTGCAAAGTTTGGTGTTGCCATGCCCAGTGACACGAAATCCGACACCGATATAGGCGTCTGTAATGATGTCGTCTGGCGGCGGATTGGGCGACGAGGGATTGCAAATCATCATCGGCGGCACGCGGCAGATCGCCGCACCAATCGACGCTACCGCCATCGCCGAGGCATCGCCCGACAAAGCGCTGACGACCGGCGTAAGCGCAAAATTGGCGGTGCGCGCTACGGTGCGAACGCAGACAAATTCGGCTGCGATATCGTCGTCGACTGTCGATGTTCCTGCCAGATCCGTTACGGGGCAGGCTTCGTTGTCGGTGGTGTTGTCGGCAACCGCCGCCTGTTCGGTTGCATAAAAGACCACTTCGGTGATCGTGATATCGGTACCGTCGGCATTGCCGTCATTGCCAAAGAAAGTGAGGTTGTTGACCAGCGCCTCGGCTGCCGCGGTGCCACGCGCCTGCGCGCCGCCCAGCTGGTCAAGCTGGGTGGCGGCCGCCAGCGCTGCCTGGTCGGCCGCGTTCTGCATTTCTGTGTCGAGACCCGCAATCCGCGAATAATCGAATGCGATGCCGGCCGAAGCGACGAGGAGAAAGGTCAGCAAAGCCACCAGCGGCGCCACGGCTCCGTCAGTGTTACGTCCCAATTGACCCTGTCGCATCGACACAAATCATCTCCTTACATCCCGGCGCCTTAAAGCGGGCCGGTGCTCTGACGATTACCACCAAGGCCGCCTTGACCGCCTTGGCCGCCGCCGCCTTGTCCTCCGCCACCTGAGCCGGCGCCGCCCGGCTGCTTCACGCTGCCTTCGCGATAGGCCTTGACGTTTTCCGCGCCGCGCTCGCCGTTGTCACCCGGCTTGGCGTCGTCCCATTCATATTCGGGCTCCGGGTCGATCGTGTGCGCAGCCTTGTTGTACGCCACGGCATCGCCATAACCCGGATCGACCGGCGCGCATGCTGCGACGAAGGGCAGTGTGATACCTGCGATCAAAAGCTTACAGGTCATGTCCATACTCCTTTTCGAGCGTGCGCGGATCGACTGCAGCCATGCCGCCGCCGGTATCGCCACCTTCGTTGTTGCGGTTTTCCGGCGCATATTCGCTCGGCGGCTCGCCGATCGGATACCAGCTCGGATTGGGCTGTTCGCCCGGCAGCGAGATCGGCGGCACAGCGCCATCGGTCTTGCCGAGCAGGAACAGGTCGATCTCGTCGGGCGGGGTCACGCGGTCGGTCGGCGACTGCAGATAGCCATGCGGCACCGGGCGCACGAGGCGCGGGGTGACGATAATGACAAGCTCGGTTTCCTGCCGCTGAAAGTCCGTCGACCTGAACAACGATCCGATGATCGGGATCGAACCCAGGATCGGGAACTGGCGCACCGTATCGCGGAAATCGGTCCGCAGGAGACCGGCGAGCGCGAAGCTTTCGCCATCGCGCAATTCCACGGTCGTATAGGCCCGGCGCGTCTGCAAGCCGGGAACCACGATACCGTTGATCGCTACCGATGCCGAAGAATCGATCGAGCTGACCTCGGGCTGCACGACGACATTGATCACGCCATCGGCAAGCACCGTTGGCGTGAACGCCAGTGCGACACCGAACTGCTTGAATTCGACCGAAATGGCTGCGCCGTCGTCGCTACCACCTTGGGCGACGGGTATCGGGAATTCGCCGCCCGCCAGGAAGCTTGCCTGCTCACCTGACAGGGCCACAAGTGTCGGTTCCGCCAACGTCGTCGAGACGCCTTTGCGTTCGAGCACGTCGAGCGAGGCGGCTACGTTGGCACCGAACAGGGTGAAGGTGCCGGCAAAAGCGCCGTAAGCATCCTGCACCGTGTCGAGCGCCACACCGCTACCCGGGTTGTCGCGATCGAAGACCGATGCGCCATCACCGATGGCGGCACCGAAATCGCCGTCGTCATTCGAGATGAAGAAGCCCGTCCCGAGCTCCTTGAGCGCCGTGCGATTGACCTCCGAGAAGCGCACTTCGAGCATTACCTGCTGCGAAGAGCCGATCGACATCATATTGATGACATTGCCGCCATAGGCCTCCGCCAGTTGCATCGCGCGGTCGGCGGCCACGGCAGATGAGACGATACCGTCGAGGACAATCGAATCGTTGACGATCCGCGCCCCGACATCTTCGCCCGGCATGAGGTCGGAGAGTTGGCGCTTCAGGCTGGTGACGTCGGGCCCAACCGCAACGTCGATAACCGCGATGAGACGATTGCTGCTATCGTACAGCGTCAGGCTGGTCGTACCCTGGCTACGACCGAGCACGTAAAGCGACTGGTCTGACAGCGGCAGGACGTCTGCGATCTCGCTGTTGCCGACAAGCGCGCGAGCAAATGGCCGGTCGGTCCGCAGCACCTGGCTCTTGTTGACCGGAATGGCGAGTTCGCCGGCATGAATGCCGTCCCCTGCCTCGATAAGCTGCGCTTGAGCCGGCGTCGCGATGACAGCCGCGCCCGCGGCCAGCATCAGTCCGGCCAGCGCGGCGCGCATGGTCCCCCTAATCTTCATATTCGCCCACCTCGTAGCTGCTTGTGTCCAGGCCTCTCGTAACTTCGACCCGTGGTTTGGGCGGCGGTGCTGGTCGTGCCGATGCCGCCGGGCGGGTGAATCGTCGCGTCGGACGCGCCACCGCCTGCGTCGGCTCCGGCACGGAGGCCGTCGCTCCTTCGTAAGCACCACGCTGCAGCTCGTAGCGCAGGTCGTTGAGGCTTACCGTTTCCACGGTCTGTATATTTTCTTCGACACCCGGCTTGCGCAGCACGAGGCTGAGCTGTCCGAGCTGTTGGCCGAGCGCGAGCTTCTGCGCATCGACGGGGGTCACCTCCAGCGTGGCAGTGCTGGACACCGCCGGCTGGTTCGAATCCTGCGCGCGCTGGTCCATCGCGATGACGCGAACATTCTGCAGCAACACGTCGGTTACCTGCTGCGACCCGGTGATCGACTGACGCGTGATCAGCACGTCTACCGAATCGTTTGGCTGGATGAAGCCCGCGACGCTCGACACGGCGTTCACGCTGACGGTGGCGGCGCGCATGCCCGGCGGCAGTGTCGCCGCGATCGAGGCACCCTCGCCCTCACCCGTGAGGTCGGCAGCCAGCAGTGGCTGGTTGACCTGGATCGGACGCAGCGCATGGCGCGTCTTGCCTTCAGGAAACAGCGTTTCGAAATCGGAAAATGTGCCCGGCGGCAAGGCATTGGTCGGATAGCTTATGAATCGCACGCGGTCGCGCGTGATTTCAGTGCCGTAGCCCAACGGAGCAGATGCGACGGCGACCTGGGTGCGCTCGCCAGCGGCTTCCTGCGCCGCGATGCGCCCCTCTTGCCCCGTGAGATAGCTGTTGACGAGATAGACGGCGATGATGCCGAGCACGACAGCCACAGCCAACGCAATAATTGAATTACGGTTCATAGCCCGATCATCCCCCCAACTGAAAATCCGTTAACTTGTATCAGCTTTTCCCCACAGCGCCTAGGAAAAAGGCGTTAAATTCCAAATTACCGATACAGAGATGAAAATGGCCGGCCGTTTGAGACGGACCGGCCATTTTCCATACGCATACTAGGCTAGTCCTTAGTTACAGGTCTGGCCGTCCGTGTTGATGCACTCGGTCGTGTCGTCGATGGCGTTGCCGATCGCCGAACCCAGGGCCACGGCGGCAAGCGCCAGGACCGAACCGATAATCGCGAGAATCAGCGCATATTCGGCAGCCGAC
>JABDNH010000014.1 GCA_013001055.1 Sphingomonas sp.
GCTCTGATTGCCTTTCCGCATCGCTAGCGCGGCTTGAGCCCGGTTCCATTTCTCAGCGGTGATCGCCTGAGGATAAAAGTTGCTAGCGAGTGTTTCACCTTTGCTAGTCACGTATTCACCCAGCACAGCGCGTTTGGTGAGCAAGCGGTAGATATAGCTGTAAAACCATCCATTGTTTCCGCGCCGTTGCTCAGACGGCGTCCAACTCTCGATCTTCCGCTCATGCAAAACAGTGACGATGCGGTGTATCCCCATACCATCGATGTAGAGGTCAAAAATAAGGTTGAGGACAGCAGTCCGCTCTGCGTTGAGAACAAAACCTTCGTCAGTCCAATCCATCCATTTGGGCAAATTTGGCATAGGCCCTTTGTGGGTGCCCTCTGCGATTTTCTCGAACCGACTCTTCCACGATGCACTCGTACGCTTGCTCTTCTTTTCACTCTCCTCATAAGCCATCTGAGCTTTGATAATGACGGAAAACAATTCCATCAGGTCACCATCATTGCCTGACTGATATACGTAGCCATCCTGCCAGGTCGCTACATCGACACCCTGCTCGTTCAACGCCCAAATCAGCTTGGCTGACGCCTTCGCTCCCTGTCGACTGAGCCGGTCCACATTCTCGACAAGCAACACTTTGCCATTGTGCAGACCGTTGCGAGCCTCCAGCTCAAATTCGTGCAAGGCGGAGCCTTCAAGCCGATTGGCGCCGTGAAATGCGCTGCGCCCCTCATCGGTGATCACCCTTTCGACAGACCATCCTTGGTCTGATGCAAACTGGTGACCGTATTTCCGTTGCCGTTCTAAAGAGTGGCCTTTGCTTTGCTCTGCGCTTGAAAAGCGAGCATAGATAATCACATTTTTTGGCATGACCGCGTCGTAGTTGGAGAAGTGTTGAGCTTTTGTTTACGTGCGTTGCAAACTGTGTCCAGCTGGTGGCGGCGATGAACCCGTGCCGGTGCGGGCATCTGGATGATCCGGCGCTGGCCTGCAGCCGCGCGCCGCGCTGTGCCGCAGATTACCAGGCCAAGATTTCGGGACCCCTGATCGACCGCATCGATTGTCACGTAGAGGTCGCCGCGGTCAGCGCTGCCGACCTCTCGCTTCCACCGCCCGCGGAGGGGTCAGCGGATGTGGCCAAAAGAGTGGCTGATGCGCGCGCAATCCAGCGCGAGCGCTATGCCGATCACGCCATCCGGATCAACGCGGAGGCCTCGGGCAAGCTATTGGAGGCCGTTGCGACGCCTGATGAAGCAGGGGCGAAAATGCTTCGCGATGCGGCGGCCGCGATGCGCTTGTCGGCGCGCGGCTATCATCGAGTGCTTCGCGTGGCGCGGACGATCGCCGATCTTGCGGGCGCGGCGACCGTCGGCCGCATTCACGTGGCCGAAGCGCTGAGCTATCGCCACCAGCCGCCGCGTAACTGATTGCATCGGCGCGGCAGCTTCGCTAGGCAGCGCGATCGCTGGTTAAGCCTCTGTGGCGGAATTGGTAGACGCGATCGACTCAAAATCGATTTCCTTACGGAGTGCCGGTTCGAGTCCGGCCAGAGGTACCAGCAGCTACAATCGCACTTTCGCGCAGCAGCGCTTTGACCTAGCGTTAGGCGCATGGAAGCGCCGCGAAGTCATCATGAAAACGATTCTCACACGCTGGAAGTCAAGCGTGTGCGGTTGCTGGCCGCGTTGGCGCTGTTCGCCGGGATCGGGCTGATCTTGGCCATTCCCTTTGCATTGCGGGCGGGCGCGGAATTTTTCCTTCCGGTGACGGGCGGTCTGGTGATCGCGATCGCGCTGGTGCCGATGCTGGAATGGCTGGAGAGGCACCGCTTCCCAAGCTGGCTGGCCGCGCTGACCTCGCTCTTCCTGTTCCTTGCCTTCGCGACGTTTGCCGTATTGGCGATCATGCTGCCGGCGATCGACTGGGTTCAATTGGTTCCCGAGCGGATCGAGCGGGTGCGCCTTACGGTTGCGCCATTAATCGAGCTATACACCGCGGGCGAGGCGTTCGTGGACCGGGTCGTTTCAGGACTTGATTTCGGGCTCGGCGGCAATGACACGACAGTCACTGTAGATACACCCAATTCGCTGGCCGAACTGATTGCCACGCAGGCGCCGTTCGCGCTTATCCAGATGTTTTTTGCGGCGCTGCTGGTTTTCTTCTTCCTGTCCGGCTGGACCGCGATGCGCGAGCGCACGATTACGCGGCGCGGAAGTTTCGAAGGCGCGCTGACGACTGCGCGTGTGATCGGGCAGGTCGTCGATTCGACATCGACCTATATCGGCACGATCACCGCGGTGAACCTGACGCTGGGCACGCTGACCGCAGTCATACTCTGGATGCTGGGCATGGACAGTCCGGTGATGTGGGGCGGCATCGTCGCGGTCCTGAATTTCGTGCCCTATCTGGGGCCGATCCTGTCCGCGATCCTGCTGGCGATCGGGGGGCTGATGAGCTTTGCCGATCCTTGGATGGCCTTCCTTCCGCCGCTCGTATTCATCGTACTACACAATGTGGAAGCCAACTTTCTGACGCCCATGATCGTCGGCAAGCGTGTGCAGGTGTCGCCCTTGCTCATCCTCATCAGCCTTTCTTTCTGGGCCTGGATTTGGGGGACGGCGGGAGCGCTCCTCGCCATCCCGCTGCTGATCATCATCAAGACCGTCCTTGGTGCGGCGGGTACGCCCGATATTGCCGGGTTCCTCTTCGAACATGGCACGCTTACTCATGTCGGCGAAGACGAAGACGAAAAAGATGATTGAAGAGCGTTCTAGTTGTTGACAGGCGCGGGGGGCTCTTCTAGTTGCCCGCCACACACTTTAGCGGGTGTAGCTCAGTTGGTTAGAGCGCCGGCCTGTCACGCCGGAGGTCGCGGGTTCAAGTCCCGTCACTCGCGCCATTTCCTGACATCGTTGGTCGAAGCAAAGTGGCGCGTTTTCGTACGCGCCGCTACGCTGGGTCGTCCTTTTTCTCCAAGGAGAGCCCGATGCGCCTTTCGTTGTTCCTGGCACTGATTTGCCCGTTCGCGGCGCCTGCCGCCGCCGATACGCTCATCGTCGGCAACAAGGCGGAGCACACGGTGAGCTTTGTCGACCTGAAGACAGGCACAGAGGTGCGCCGTGTCGAGACCGGTCGCGCGCCGCACGAAATCGCTGTGTCGCCCGATGGCAAGACGGCTGTGGTCGTAAGCTATGCCGAGGCCGGTTATATCGGCAACACGCTACATCTTTTCGACGTCGAGACCGGTGAAAAGACGGGCACGATCGACCTTGGCGAGCACCAGGCACCGCATGGCCTCAAGTGGATCGGCGACAGCGATCTGGTCATCGTGACGACCGAGCGCAGCCAAGACGTCGCCATCGTCGACATCAAGGAGCGCGCGGTCGTCGCCAGCCTCAAGACAGAAATGGAAGGCAGTCACATGGTCGCGCTCTCGCCCGACGAGAGCCGCGCCTACGTGGCGAATATCGGCTCGGGTAATATGTCAGTGTTCGATCTACCGGACGGGGAGAAAGTCGCGGACGTGGCGGTAGGCGCGCAAGCGGAAGCCGTGACGGTGAGCCCCGATGGTCGCGAAGTCTGGGTGGGTTCGAATGGTGAGCGGAAAGTGGTGCGCTTTGACGCGGCGAGCCTGGAAAAGCTTGGCGAGTTCGACGTTGCCGGCGTACCTATTCGGGTCGAGTTCAGTCCATCAGGGGACCGGGTCGCAGTCAGCCACTTCGATCGCGCCGAAGTGATCATCATCGATGCGGCGAGCCAGAAGACGGTCGCAAGCGTCGATCTTGGCAAAGCTGATCTTGCCATCCTCGTGACGATGCTCTGGTCCAGAGATGGATCGAAGTTGTGGGTCGCGGCGACGGGTAGCCAGGCGATTGCCGAAATCGAAGCTTCAGACTGGACGATCAAGCGGATTTTCGACGTTGGAGTCGGGTCGGACGGGCTCGGCTTTTCGCCCATCGACACTGCCGCCCGATAACCTCGCTTGCGCCGATTGTCAGGCGTTGCGTCCTGTTTCCATCCAACGCAGCAGCGGCTTCAGGGGAATGATCCAGGCGAGCCCCGCGACGAGGAAGAAGATCATCTGGACGATGAACGGCCAGCGCGCCATGTCGCCGACAAGCTCGAGGATCGCCCAGACATAGAATGTCAGCCACGCGAGTATGGCGAACGTGCCCAGCAGGGTGCGTGATTTGGGCTCGTGCACCGCTTTAGAATTCTTCCACGCCGCGCGGCGAGATGAAGAGGTCGATGGGAACGTCCCAGCTGTCGGCCTTGCAGCCAAGTTCGAGGCGCTGCGATTGCCAGCCGAGGCCTATCAGGGTGACTCCGTCTGACTTCAGTCCTTCGAGCGCACGATCGTAATGGCCCTTGCCCTGGCCGATGCGCATCCCACCATCCAGGCAGGCGATTAACGGAAGCAGGACGACGTCCGGGGTCACGACGGGCGAATCGGGCGCGGGTTGCATGATCTGGTAGGGCCCCGGCATGATGGGATCACCGGCGCAGAAGGTGAATTTCTGATCGCCCTCACTGAATGTCGGATAGGCAATGGTTTTCCCTTGGCGGACAGCCTTTTGGACGATTGCGTCGGGCGATATCTCGCTGCCGATGGGAATGTAAGCGCCAATCGTTTTGGCATCGGCGAGGTAGGGCGCGACGTTTTCGGCGAGCTGTTCTTCCAGCGCGCGACGGGCGTCGCCTTCCAACTGACTGACGAAATGCGTGCGCGACTTGCGCGCTTTCTTGCGGATATCGTGCTTCTTGTCGGATTTGGTGGGGGGTGACGGGACCGCCATAGGTCGTTTGCCTCTGTATCCTCTGACGCCAGACGTCAGGTGGGTGCCATATATGCCAGACCAGGGTCCGGCTAGGGACAGCTCCCTAGGATGAAATTAGCCTCAGGGATAGTCGAACGCTCGTGCCAGGCAGTGCCCGTCAAGTATTGCATTTAGGGATTGTCCGCTTCGGCCTCAAGGGAGTCCGCCATGGATTCGAGCCATGTGGCAAGTCCTTCGGCGCGGCCAAGCACCGTTTCGTCCACCGCCTTGGGTGGCGAGCCGTCATGTTGTTCGTTCAATTGGTCGGCCAACAACAGCGACGCGTAGAAGAACTGGCGCGATTCCGAGAGGCTTCCGAGCCCGGCAATTGCTTCGCGTGACTTTTCGTCGACCAGCGCTGCGGCTTTTTGGAGACTCGCTTCCTCGCCATCACGGCAGCGCACCTCGTAAGGGCGTCCGCAAATGGTCAGCGTGATCGTGCTCATGCGCTTTTCTCCGCATCGGCCATAAGCCGATCGAGTTCGACAATAACCTGCGTGACTTCTTCGCGGAGCTTCAATTCGCGTTCGCTCCGGCTGGCCGGCGCGATGGTGATGCTGGGCTTACCTGTCTTTTTCTTGGCCATCGCCGCCTCGATCCGCGACAAAGCGCGTTCGGCGCGATCAAGATAGTCGTGAAGCGTTTCTTGAGACATGATCTCAACTGTTTAGACGGTTTAACCCATGTTGCAAGTCACCCTGCTTGACGCTGTGCGCGTGGGTGGCGATAGGCAGTAGCCGACGCGCCCGACCGATTCTCCTTGCAACAGCGGCGCCAACGGGGATTTGCATGACTACAAGACGCCGTCTTGCCAACGCCATCCGGGCCCTTTCCATGGACGCCGTGCAGGAGGCCAATTCCGGGCATCCCGGTATGCCGATGGGAATGGCCGATGCTGCCACGGCGCTCTTCGTCAATCACTTGAAGCATGACCCCAGCGATCCCCATTGGCCCGATCGTGATCGCTTCGTGTTGTCGGCGGGGCACGGTTCGATGCTAATCTATTCGCTCCTCTATCTCACCGGCTATCAGCGCCCGACGATCGAGGACATCAAGAATTTCCGCCAGCTGAACAGTCCGTGTGCGGGTCACCCCGAGAATTTCGAGCTTGCCGGGATTGAAACGACGACCGGTCCGCTGGGGCAGGGGCTTGCGAGCGCCGTGGGCATGGCAATTGCCGAGCGGCACCTCAATGCGATCTACGGTTCAGATCTGGTCGACCATCATACCTATGTGATCGCCGGTGACGGCTGCCTGATGGAAGGCATCAACCACGAGGCCGCGGGACTGGCGGGGCATCTCCAGCTCGGACGCTTGATCGTGCTGTGGGACGATAACGAGATCACCATCGACGGCGATACCGATCTGTCACGCTCCGAAGACATTCTCGGCCGCTATCGCGCGATGAACTGGGATGTCGTGGAATGCGACGGCATGAAGGCAATCAGCGTCGACAAGGCCATCGAGGAAGCCAAGAGTTCGCACCGCCCCTCGCTGATTCGCTGCAAGACGATCATCGGATACGGCGCTCCCAACAAGCAGGGCACAGCAGCGACGCATGGCGCGCCCCTGGGACCCGAGGAGATCGCGGCGGCGCGCGAGGAACTGGGCTGGGACGCCCCGCCCTTCGAAGTGCCCGAAGACGTGCTCGCGGCATGGCGCGATGCCGGAAAGCAGTACGCGGAAGAGCGCACGGCATGGGAAGAACGTCTTAAAAGTCACGATAAGGGCGCGGACTTCAGGGATCGCCTCGATGGAATTTATGACCGTCGCTGGCAGGGCGACCTGATCGACAAGCTGGTCGCTGACGCGCCCAAGATGGCGACCCGCAAGGCAAGCCAGGTCGTGCTCGACGCGATCAACGAGGCCGTCGAAGCCACGATCGGCGGTAGCGCCGACCTGACCGGATCGAACAACACCAAGGCAGGCGGGATCGAGCCGCTGACCGCGCAGAACTATGGCGGTCGCTATATCTATTACGGCATCCGTGAATTCGGCATGGCCGCGGCGATGAACGGCATGGCGCTCCATGGCGGCGTGCTGCCCTATGGCGGGACATTCCTTGTTTTCGCCGATTATTCGCGCGCCGCGATCCGTCTTGGCGCGCTGCAAGGGGCCAAGGTGATCCATGTCATGACCCACGATTCGATCGGGCTTGGCGAGGACGGACCGACGCACCAACCGATCGAGCATCTGCAAAGCCTTCGCGCGATGCCGGGGCTCGTCGTCTATCGACCCGCCGACGCGGTAGAGACCGCCGAGTGCTGGGCCGACGCGCTTACGCAGGACGGGCCCAGTCTGATTGCTTTATCGCGGCAGGGTTTGCCCGCACTGCGGACCGAAAAGGCCGAGAACAATCTGTCGGCCAAGGGTGCCTATCGCCTCAAGTCGGCAGAGCGCGACCGCGAAGTCGTGCTGATTGCGACCGGCTCCGAAGTCAGTCTCGCAATGGATGTGGCCGCTTCGCTCGAAAAGGCCGGGGTTGGTGCTGACGTCGTTTCGATGCCCAGTTGGGAGAAATTTGGCGATCAGAGCGGCGACTATCGCGCCGAGATACTGCCCGATGACGTGCTCAAGGTCTCGATCGAGGCAGGAGCAACGTTCGGTTGGTGCGAAATGACGGGATCTGACGGCCTCAACATCGGGATCGACCGCTTTGGCGCATCTGCGCCCGCGCCCGACCTGTTCAAGAAATTCGGCTTCACCGTGGAAGCCATCACGCCCAAAATCATGGAGAAACTTGGCAAATGACCAACGTCGCCATCAACGGATTTGGCCGTATCGGCCGCCTCGTCGCCCGCGCCCTCTTGGAGCGCGACGATCATGACTTCAACCTGGTGGCGATCAACGATCTTGCCGATGCACAATCGAATGCTTTGCTGTTTCAATACGACAGCACGCATGGCCGCTTCCCCGGCAGCGTTAGCGTCGATGGCGATACGATCACGGTGAATGGCAAGGCCATCACGGTCACCAAGGAACGCGATCCGGGCAAGCTGCCGCACGGCGAGATGGGCGTGGATATCGTGCTCGAATGCACCGGCTTCTTCCAATCCGATGAAGCCAGCCGTCCCCATCTCGAGGCGGGCGCCAAGCGCGTGCTGATCTCCGCGCCGGCCAAGGGTGTGTCGAAAACGATCGTGTATGGCGTGAACCATGATACGCTTACCGCGGACGACGAAGTCGTGTCGAATGCGAGCTGCACGACCAACTGCCTCGCGCCGGTGGCCAAGGTGCTGAACGATGCAGTCGGCATCGAGCGCGGCTTCATGACAACAGTGCACAGCTATACCAATGACCAGCGCATGCTCGACCAGATGCACGGCGATATGCGTCGTGCGCGCGGCGGCGCGCAGAACATGATCCCGACGACGACAGGCGCGGCCCGTGCGGTCGGTCTTGTCCTGCCTGAACTCAATGGCAAGCTCGATGGTTCGTCGGTCCGCGTGCCGACGCCCAATGTCAGCCTTATCGACCTCGTCTTCACGCCGGTTCGCGATACGTCGAAAGACGAACTGAACGACGCGCTCAAGGCAGCATCGCAAGGTCCGATGAACGGCGTTCTCGACTATACCGACCAGCCGCTGGTCAGTAGCGATTTCAATCATCATCCGGCGTCTTCGACGGTCGATAGCCTCGAGACAGCGGTGATGGATGGCAAGCTCGCGCGGATCGTCAGCTGGTACGACAATGAATGGGGCTTTTCGAACCGCATGATCGACACCGCCGGGGTGATGGCGAAGCTGATCTGATGGCCTTCAAAACCCTCGATGACCTGCCCGCTGACCTGACCGGCAAACGCGTCCTGGTTCGCGTCGATTTCAACGTGCCGATGGCCGATGGCGACGTGACCGATGCGACCCGCATCGAGGCGTCGTTGCCGACCATCCACGAGCTCGCCGACAAGGGTGCGATCGTACTCCTGCTGTCGCATTTCCGTCGTCCCGAGGGACGCGGCCAGCCGGCTATGTCGACGGCGCTGCTGGTGACGGACCTCAAGGAAATCAGCGGGCGTTCGGTGCGCTACATCGAGGACTGCCAGGGACCCGAAGCGGCGCGTGCCGTCTCGATCATGTTGCCGGGTTCGATCGGCATGCTGGAAAATACGCGATTCCATGAGGGCGAAACCGCGAATGATCCCGAATTGGCAAGTTCGATGGCCTCGCTCGGCGACTATTATGTCAACGACGCCTTCTCGGTAGCGCACCGCGTGCACGCTTCGACCGTCGGCGTGGCGCAGCACCTGCCAGCCTTTGCGGGCCGTGCGATGGAAGCCGAATTGAAGGCGCTCGATGCCGTGCTGGGCAACGCTGAAAAGCCTGTCGCGGCGGTTGTCGGCGGGGCGAAGATTTCGACCAAACTCGCCGTTCTCGGCAATCTCGCAAAGAAGGTCGATCATCTCATCATTGGCGGCGGCATGGCAAACACGTTTCTCGCCGCGCGCGGGGTCAATGTCGGCAAATCGCTTTGCGAGACCGAAATGCTCGATCAGGCAGAAGCGATATTCGATGCGGCCGACGCAGCAGAATGCACTATCCATCTTCCCTACGAGGTGGTCGTGGCTAAGGAGTTCGCGCCGCATCCCGACAGCATGCGCACCTGCAACGTGCATGAGGTGGGAGAGGACGAGATGATCCTCGACCTGGGGCTCGCCGCCGTCGAGGCTGCTTCCGACGTGCTTAAAAATTGCCGCACGCTGGTGTGGAACGGGCCGCTCGGCGCGTTCGAGACCGAGCCGTTCGACCAAGCCACCGTGCAACTTGCGCGTCATGCCGCGGCATTGACCAAGGAAGGCACGCTCAAATCGGTCGCCGGGGGCGGTGATACCGTTGCCGCGCTCAACCATGCCGGCGTGAAGGACGATTTCAGCTTCGTTTCGACCGCGGGCGGTGCTTTCCTTGAATGGATGGAAGGCAAGACGCTGCCGGGCGTGGACGCGTTGAAGAAGTAAGCCGATGGCCAGTGTACTCGACCTGATCGAAACGCAGGAGCATCGCTTGATGCGCTCCTGGTGCCGCGGTGAGCGCAACCGGATGAAGGCGCTGCTGGCGCGTGATTTCCAGATGCTCGTCGGTGCCCGCGAAAGCCTGATCCTGGATCGCCCGAGCTTTCTTGAAGCCTCGACCGAGCGGTTCCGCTGCATGGGATACCGGATGGACGGTATCCACAGTCGCCAGCATGGCCGCACCGCTTTTTTCGTGGCGCGCTTCGAACTTGAAGCCGAACTCGACGGCGAGGACTGGTCGGGGCTGTTCCTGATCGTCGACCTTTGGCGCAAGTCGCGCCTGACCCGCAGCTGGAGCCTGGTCGAGCGCACCCTGTCGCGTCCCGAAGCCCGTGAACAAGTGCCACAGGCGATCCGCTCGATGCAGTTGTGGCGCTAGCGCTCCGTCGCTAGCCTCGTTGGTGGGGGATCCGCCATGACCGAATTCGCGTTTGTTTTTTCGCTTTATAGCCTGCTTTTAAGCTTCTCGCTCGTGGCGCTGCTGTCGGGGCTGGGAAAGGCGCTCGACGCGGCGCTGCGCCGCGACGGGCCGCGGGTCGGCTGGCTGGTTCCGCTGCTGGGCCTCTTCGTGCTGCTCGATTTGCTCAGCTTCTGGGCGGCCGCATGGACGGTACGCGATCTGATCACCATTAACGGTCCGACGCTGACCGGCGTGCTGCTGTTCGCCAGCGGATATTATCTGGCGGCGCACCTCGTCTTTCCCGATGATCCGTCGAAGGAAAGCGATCTCGCCGACCATTTCTACCGGGTTCGCAAGACGGTGCTCGGCATCCTTGTCGTTCTGCTGTTTGTGCAGTGGGGATATTACCTTTCGGTCCCGGCGATCCGCGAGGCATTGCTGACGCCCGTAGCTTATGGGCAGACACTGGTTTTGGTGGCGCTGATGTTGGCGGCAATGTGGGTGAAAAAGCCCCGCTGGGTCACGCTGATTCTTGCAGCGCTCTGCCTGCGTTACCTGGTCGTCTACCTGTTCCTCTAGCCGTCCAACCGATGTTCGGGATTGGGCCAGCCGGGCTTTGAGCCGTCGTCCCATTCGGTGCGGACATTGCCCTCCGCGGGCAGGCCGCCTGCGTCTTTGAGCATCTTGGCCATGTGCAGCAGGTTGAACGCCATGAAGGTCGTGTTGCGCTGGGTGAAGACGTTATCGAAGCCGACGCGGCCGCCGTCGTCCGTTTCGTCGCCATAGGACGGGCCGGGGCCGGCCTCGCCGATCCATCCGCAATCAGCCTGCGGCGGGATAGTATAGCCGACGTGCTGCATCGAATAGAGCACGCCCATGCCCACATGTTTAATGCCGTCTTCGTTGCCCGTGACGACGCAGCCGCCGACCTTGCCGTAGAAAAGGTATTGGCCCTTGTCGTTGGTTTCGCCAGAGTGCGCGTAGAGCTTTTCGATAAAAGCCTGGGCAAGCGATGATTTCTCGCCGAGCCAGATGGGCGTGCCTAAAACCAGGATGTCCGCGCCGATGACACGATCGCAAATGTCGGGCCATTCGTCCGCCTCCCACCCATGTTCGGTCATGTCGGGATAGACGCCGGGCGCGAGGTAATGACCGGACAGTCGGATGCGATCGACCGCGACGGTGCGCCGCTCGAATATTTCGGCCACCACGTCGAGCAGCGTGTCGGTATGCGAGGGTTCGGAGGAGGGCTTGAGGCTGGCATTTACGATGCAGGCCTTCAGCCCTGAAAAGTCGGTCTCGACGGCTTCGCAGATCTTCGATTGGGTGTCGCTTAGCATGGCGGGTCGGCCCTCCTTTGCCTGCCAGCGCTAGGGCCATATGTTTTGTTCCGCTTGGGAGCGTTCACAGTGGTTGCGAAGGCGGGTCGGGGCGGCTAGGCGCGCTGCATACGTATGCGGCTTTGCAAGGGAGCAGATTCACGATGAGCATCGATCCGAAAATGATGGCGCAGATGGTAGGCGGCGCGGGTTTCATTGCCGCGCTGGACCAATCGGGCGGGTCGACGCCAAAGGCGCTTCGCGCTTACGGATTGGAAGAAGATGCCTGGAATAGCGAGGACGAGATGTTCACGCTGATTCACGACATGCGCAGCCGCATCGTCACCGCGCCGAGTTTCGACGGTCAGAAAGTGCTGGGCGCGATCCTGTTCGAAAAGACGATGAATGGCGAAGCAGGGGGCAAGCCAGTGCCGCATCTGCTGTGGGAACGCGGCGTGGTGCCGTTTCTCAAAGTCGACAAGGGGCTCGAAGAGGAGGCCGACGGCGTCCAGATGATGAAGCCGATGCCGAGCCTCGATGATATGTGCCGGGATGCGGTCTCGAAGGGCATTTTCGGGACCAAGATGCGCTCGGTCATTCACGAAGCCAACGAAGACGGCATCGCCGCTAACGTCGACCAGCAGTTCGAGTTCGCACGCCAGATCATCGGGCACGGCCTGGTGCCGATCGTCGAACCCGAGGTGAACCTGAAGAGCGAAAGCCGCGCCGAGTGCGATGCGCTGGTCTTGAAGCACATCCACCGCAACCTCGATGCGCTGCCTGATGGCGAGCGTGTGATGCTCAAGCTGTCGTTGCCAGTCGAAGACGACCTCTATGCCCCGCTGGTCGCGCATCCGCGCGTCATCCGCGTCGTCGCGCTTTCAGGTGGCTATGAGCGTGAAGAGGCCAATGCCAAGCTGGCGAGAAATCGCGGCATGATCGCCAGCTTCAGCCGCGCGCTCTTGCAGGACCTTCGTGCCGATATGGACGACGAACAGTTCGATGCGGCGCTGGGCGCGGCAATCGATGACATCTATGCAGCGAGCGTCTGCAACGGCTAAGGCCGCGCGCATGAGTGACGATTTCGATTTCTCGATTTTCGCGGCGCCCGAGCGGACGCATCCGGCGCAGCTTTACCTGATCAGCCCGCAGGACGTCGGCGGAGATTTTCCCACACGGCTGCGCGGCGCGATCGCAGGCGGCAATGTCGCGGCGTTCCAGCTGCGCGTGAAAGGCGTCGGCAGTCACGACCTGGCCGACCTTGCCAAACCGCTGCAGGAAATCTGCGCCGAAAGCGATGTCGCATTCATCGTCAACGACGACATCGCGATGGCCAAGCGCCTCGATGCCGATGGCGTGCACTTGGGGCAGGGCGATGGCGAGGTGCGCGAAGCGCGCGCCGAACTTGGCCCGTCGGTGCAGATCGGGGTGACCTGTCATGCCTCGCGCCACCTGGCCATGGAAGCGGGCGAAGCCGGGGCGGATTATGTCGCCTTCGGTGCCTTCTACGATAGCCCGACCAAGCCGAGCGGGCACCGGCCCGAGCCCGGCATCCTGAGCTGGTGGTCGAGCCTGTTCGAACTGCCGTGCGTCGCCATCGGGGGTATCACCGCGGACAATGCCGCGCCGCTGGTGCGCGCAGGTGCTGACTTCCTCGCCGTGTCGTCCGCCGTGTGGCAGTCGAATGATCCACAGAAGGCAGTTGCGGCATTTGCCGAGCTGCTTGAGGGATAAAGCCGCGCTTTGCCGCGTTAAAGCGGTCGAAGGAGACGGCCTATGCGGACATTTCTGACAGTCATCGTAACCGCCTTGCTCACGAGCATGGGATGGTTCGTCGCGGTAAAAGCCGGCTTTGTCGGACCGGCGCCCGAAACCGCGCAGGCCGGTGCGTCGCCGGTTTCCAGCGTCGAGCCGGACCCGATTCATGACAGCGAAGTGAGCGCGGCCGAAGCCGGGCTGGATCGGCGCGATACACTGCGCCTTGACCCCGATGCCGATCCGCAGACACGTGCCGCCAATTCGATAGAAATTGGCCCCGCGGGGTTGGCCGTACCCGTTGCAGGGATTACGCCCGAAGCCCTCGTGGATACATTTACCCAGGCGCGGGCCGGGGGCGCGCGGCGGCACGATGCAATCGACATCATGGCAGCCCGCGGCACGCCGGTCATATCGGCCTCGTCAGGCGTGATCGAAAAACTTTATTTCTCCGAAGGCGGCGGCGGGATCAGCGCCTATGTTCGGTCGAACGACAGACGCTGGATCTATTATTACGCCCATCTCGATGCCTACGCGCAGGGGCTGAAGGAAGGGCAGCGGATCGGTATCGGCGATCCTATCGGAACAGTGGGATCGACGGGCAATGCCGCGGCCGATGCACCGCATCTTCATTTCGCAATCCATCGCATGGAGCCCGAGGAAGGCTGGTGGGAAGGACGGCCGCTCAATCCTTATCCGCTGCTTGCGGGAAGCGACGCGGCAGGCTAGGGCGCGATGCGATTGGCACGCCCATGCGTTCCAGCTCTTTCAACTCGTAGGCAGCAGATAGGCAGATCGACATGAAGATCAGCGGTGTGGACATTCGTCCCGGGAACATCATCGAATATGAGGGCGGCATCTGGAAGGCCGTCAAGATCCAGCACACCCAGCCCGGCAAGGGCGGTGCCTATATGCAGGTCGAACTCAAGAACATGATTGACGGGCGCAAGAACAACGTCCGCTTCCGCTCGGCGGAGACGGTGACGCGCGTGCGGCTCGATACCAAAGAGTATCAGTATCTGTTCGCCGATGGCGACATGCTGACCTTCATGGACAAGGAAAATTACGAGCAAATCACGATTCCCAGTGAGGATGTCGGCGAGCAGGTCGCTTTCCTCCAGGACGGCATGGAAGTGCTGATCGAAATGTACGAGGAAAAGCCGATCAGCGTGCAGCTGCCTGACCAGATCGAAGCCGAAATTGTCGAAGCTGACGCGGTGGTCAAAGGCCAGACGGCCTCTTCCAGCTACAAGCCCGCCGTGCTCGACAATGGTGTGCGCATCATGGTCCCGCCGCATATCGAGAGCGGTACGCGGGTCATCGTCGACACGCGCGATAGCAGCTACGTAAAGCGCGCGGACTGATGCGCATCTTGATCCTCTCGACGGCGCTGCTGCTTGCCGGGTGCGGCGATGCCGCTGATGTCCTTGGCAATGCCGAAAAAAAAGTCGGCAATGAGACGACGCAAACCGAAGCCGAAGGCGCGGCTGTTTCGTCCTATGGAAATGGCGTTGTCACGATTGAAAGCCCGGACGATGTCGCCACCACGATCGAGCGGCTGGAAGCGGCACTCGAAGATGCTGGCTTCGGCATCGTTGCAAAACTCGACCACCAGAAGAATGCGGGCAAGGTCGATCTTGATCTGCCGCCTGCGGTCGTGATTTCTTTCGGTAAACCGGAAGCCGGTACGCCGTTGATGCAGGAGGCGCCGGAAGCGGCGCTCGACCTGCCGCAGCGCATGGCGGTGTTCGTGAAAGACGGCGCGACGGTGATCGCCTATAATGATCCGGTCTGGCTCGCCTCGCGTCACGGCATCATCGGCCAGAAGGAACGGCTCGATGCGATGTCGGCTGCGCTCGAGGGTCTGGCCCAGGCTGCCGCTGGCAACACGCCATCCGCGGCCGAGGCCGCCATTAACGAGGTAGACTAATGGTTTCGCACAGCGGACTAATCACCGTGATGGAGCGCGCCGCGCGCAAGGCAGCGCCGCGTCTCCGCCGTGACTTCAACGAAGTCGAACATCTGCAGGTTTCCAAGAAAGGGCCGGCAGACTTTGTCTCCATGGCGGACGAGCGCGCCGAGCGCACCATCGTCGAGGAACTGCTCCATGGGCGGCCCGACTGGGGCGTCGTGATGGAAGAAGGCGGTACGATCGAGGGCGACCCGGACAAGCCGCGCTGGATCGTCGATCCGCTCGATGGTACTTCCAACTTCCTCCACGGGATCCCGCATTTCGCGATCTCGATCGCGGTCGAAGGCAAGGATGCGCAAGGCCGGCCGGAGGTTAGCCAGGCGCTGATCTACCAACCGCTGACCGACGAGAGCTTCTGGGCCGAGAAAGGACGCGGTGCTTGGCTGCAGGACCAGCGACTGCGCGTCTCTGCGCGGCGCGATCTATCCGAAGCGGTAATCGGCACCGGACTACCGCATTTCGGGCGCGGCAATGTCGCCCAGTGGAGCCGTATCTATGGTGCGGTCGGCCCCGAAGTGTCGGGCATTCGCAGGTTCGGTGCCGCCAGCCTCGATCTGGCCTGGGTCGCAGCGGGCCGCATGGACGGCTTCTGGGAAGACGATCTTGACCTTTGGGATGTTGCGGCCGGTATGCTGCTGGTGAAGGAAGCGGGCGGCTTCGTGACCGACTATCGCGGGCAGGACCGGATGGTCGCTCGGCGAGAATATCTGGCCGCTAACGGAGATCTCCATAGCAAGCTGCACAAGCTGGTGGCACGCGCCCTTCGTTAAGAAGGAGGGGCGCTCATGAAATTGCTCACTGGTGCACTGGTTGCGTTGTTGCTCGCTGGCTGCGGCCCTGTGGCCTCGGCTGGTATCGCGACCGCGCCGGAACCGCTTTTGAATGTATCGCGGCTGGACCCTTGGACTCCCACTGGCCAGGCGGGACGCGTGCATACCGGACCCGGCCTATCGATGTTGCCCTTTCCAAACAGTGCCTCGGTGCAGCGCAGGTTGCTCGGCCGCGCATTCGAGGTCGAAGAGGAGCGCGTATTTGCGCAGCCGGCTTTGATGCGGCTCGGACATTTTGGCTATGCGCTTTCCGACGGCGCCCAGACACAGCTCGAAACTCTTCTGGCCGAAGAGGTCATGGTTGCATATCGCGCAGCATTGGTCGGGAAGGTTACTCCGATCGAGGCCAGCAGTATTGCAGCCATGATCCCGCCGGAATTTCCGCTGAGTGAGAGCATCGCCTATGACGTTGCTACGTCGCGCTATTTCTCGATGTCGATTGCCGATAGCAAGCTGATCACCAGCAAGGACGCCGCTGGGTGGCACGAAGTGACTTTGGCGGGTAATGGAAGGCCAATGGGGCTGGCGATCGATGCCGACCGGCGACTTCTCTGGGTTACAATGGGGCGGTTGGGAGAAGAAGCCGATGCCTTTGTCGGGCTCGTTGCCGTCGACATGGATAGGTTGGCCGAGGTGCGGCGCATTCCGGCTGCGGCAACTTCGCTCCATGACGTTACGGTTGCGGCAGACGGAAGCGTTCTTGCCAGCGACAGTCTGGGCGGCGGCATATATCGGCTTGCGGCTGGGGCCGGCACAATCGAACGGCTCGATGACGAGCTGACCTTCCGCTCGCCCCAAGGGGTCGCACTGCACCCGTCTGGTAAATTCGCATATATCTCCGATTATAGTTACGGATTTGCGCTGTTCGATCTCGATTCCCGACAAGCCTACCGCATCGATGGCCCGGAAGATTTGATGCTTGATGGTGTGGATGGCCTGTTTTTACATGAAGACCATGGCCTGATCGCGATCCAGAACGGCACGTCGCCGCATAGTATCATGGCATTCAGTCTGTCGAAGGACGGGACACGCATCACTGGAGCAAAGGTGCTCGAGCGCGCGCATGGGCAATGGGGCGAACCAACCGTCGGCCAGCTGGTGGATGGAGCGCTGCTTTATATCTCGAACCCACAATGGGGTCGGTTTGGTGACGGGGGCGTCTTGGAAGGTGAAGCGCCGCTTGAACCGAACGTCGTTCGCCGCCTCGCGCTATAACATTCGCTAGAAGTCGATCAGTTCGAGGAAGCGGCCGTTGTTGGACAGGAAGATGTCCAGTGCTTCGTCAAACTCCGCGCGCTCGATCGGACCGTCCTTGACCTGGACGTCCATCTCGATCCACGGATCGCCGTCTTCATCGAGATAGGTGCGGGTATAGCGATGCGCGCGATCGAATTCGTGTAGCACGTTTGCGCCCGGTCGCTTGCCCTTTTCGAAACCGTACGTGGCGGCGAGTTGCAGGGTCTTGCAGTTCGCGTTCGCTTCGCAGCCGTAGAAGATGACGGCAAAATTGATGCCGCTGTCCGAGCTCAGCACCATCGGATCACCGGCGCCGTCCTCGCTCATTTCGGTGCGATAGCCGCGTTCCTGTAGGACAGAAATCACGGTTGATGGATCGGCCGGGTCGACCATCGCCGGGGCTTGCAGGGCAAGCGATGCAGCGAGCGAAATGATCATGACTTTCCCCAATCATCTGGCGACCGACTCCGTGGCTGTTTTGCGGGTGCCTGGCCGTATTGACTCTCTTGTTATCCGGCATGGATGAAGCGGGGCAAGCGCGAATGTCCGGCATTTGCCCGAAATACCGCACTTTAGGCGGTTGATAGGGGGCGATGGCTGTCCTAGAGACGCGCGCAAGTGAGGGCTTTTGCCTCGGGAGGAAAAACTTGGCCGACGTTGCCACAGACTATCTGCCGATCCTGATGTTTCTGGGTGTCGCGATCGTCTTTTCGTTGATTTTCGTGGGTGCTCCTATGGCGATTTCGCGCCTTACCGGTGCGCACAAGCCCGATCCTGCAAAGCTGAGCGAATATGAGTGCGGTTTTCCCGCATTCGAAGACAGCCGCGACCAGTTCGACGTGCGCTTCTATCTTGTCGCCATCCTCTTCATCATCTTCGATCTCGAGGTCGCGTTCCTCTTCCCGTGGGCGGTCAGCCTGATGGGTGTGGGCTGGGCCAGCTGGATCGCGATGATGATCTTCCTCACCGAACTCACGCTCGGTCTTGTCTATGCGTGGCAGAAGGGAGCGCTGGAATGGGAGTAATTCTCGACGCCGAGCGCAACCCGCTTCCCACCGAAGAGGAAATCGCGCGCGCCAAGGGGCTGGTACCGGGCAGTCTCGATTCCGAAACCCGCGCCAAGCTGGAAGCCATGCAGGCCGAGCTTGACGAGAAAGGTTTTGCGGTCGCCAGCCTGGAGGACCTGTTCACGTGGGCGCGCACCGGTTCGCTGTGGTGGATGACTTTCGGGCTCGCCTGCTGCGCGGTCGAGATGATCCACGTCAACATGCCACGCTACGACCTCGAGCGTTTCGGCGTGGCGCCGCGCGCTTCCCCGCGCCAGAGCGACGTGATGATCGTCGCCGGTACTTTATGCAACAAGATGGCCCCGGCGCTGCGCAAGGTCTACGACCAGATGAGCGAGCCCAAATATGTCATCAGCATGGGCTCGTGCGCCAATGGCGGCGGCTATTATCACTATAGCTATAGCGTCGTGCGCGGGTGCGATCGCATCGTGCCGGTCGACATTTATGTCCCGGGTTGCCCACCGACCGCCGAAGCGCTGCTTTACGGCATCCTCCAGCTCCAGCGCAAAATCCGCCGCGAGGGGACGATCGAGCGATGAGCTTCCCCAAGATCAAGCCGCGTGACGGGTTTGCAGAGGCCTTCGAAAAGGCGATCGGCGATGCGTTCGTCGCGTCCAAGCATGATGCGCATGAATTGACCGTCACGGTCACGCGCGATGGCCTTGTCGCTGCGGCGAACACCGCCAAGGGTGAGTTCGGTTACCAGCAGCTGATGGAAATCGCGGGCGTCGACTATCCCGAGCGCGCCGAGCGTTTCGAGGTCAATTACCACTTCTTGAGCGTCACGCATAACCATCGACTGCGCTTGAAGGTGCTGACCGATGAGGACACGCCGCTACCCTCGCTGGTCGAGCTGTGGCCGGTCGCTGGCTGGCTCGAGCGCGAAGTGTTCGACATGTATGGCGTCACCTTCGCGGGCAATCCGGACATGCGTCGCATCCTCACCGATTACGGGTTCGAAGGCTATCCGCTGCGCAAGGACTTCCCGATGACCGGCCATGTCGAACTGCGTTATTCCGAAGAGGAAAAGCGCGTCGTCTATGAGCCGGTGCAGCTGCCGCAGGACTTTCGCACCTTCGATTTTCTGATGCCTTGGGAAGGTCCCGAATATCGCCTGCCTGGCGATGAGAAGGCCGAAGGCCAGGCTCCGGGTGCGCCAACGCCCGCCGACAAGCACGCGCCGCCCAAGGTCAAGGCCGAGGCCGGGCCGGGCGATCCCAAGACGACCGAAAAGCCTTCGGATACCGGCGCGGGCAAGCCGACCAATAAGGAGGCCAAGGAAGAAGCGCGCGACAGCGTCGCCGACAAGGCCGACCATGCCGGCGGCAAGGACACCGACACGCCGGCCCCCGAAACCCGCGAAGATGCGCCCGTCGAGCCGCGCAAGGGCCGCGGGGCGGCAAGCAAGACGGACGAGGACCTGAAATGACGACCAAGGTCGAAATCCAGACTTTTCCCGATGCCGACGGCGTCGATCTCGACCAGCCCAATACCGCTGGTGACGAGACGATCAGCAATTACACGATCAATTTCGGCCCGCAGCATCCCGCCGCGCACGGCGTCCTTCGCCTGATCATGGAGCTCGATGGCGAGATCGTCGAACGCGTCGATCCGCACGTCGGGCTGCTGCACCGTGGCACCGAGAAGCTGATCGAATACAAGACCTATGCGCAGGCGCTGCCATACTTCGATCGCCTCGATTATTGCTCGCCCATGTGCATGGAGCACAGCTACGTGCTGGCGGTGGAAAAGCTGCTCGGCATCGAGGTGCCGCTGCGGGCGCAATATATCCGCGTACTGATGGCGGAATTGACGCGCATTTCCAACCATATGCTCAATCTTGGCAGCCATGTCATGGACGTGGGCGCGATGACGCCCAACCTGTGGCTGTTCGAAGTGCGCGAAGACACGATGCAGCTTTACGAAGCCGTGTCGGGCGCGCGCATGCACGCCAACTATTTCCGCGTCGGCGGGGTCCACCAGGACATCCCCGAGAAGGTGCTGGCGGAGATGAGCGACTTCCTCGACAAGCGGATGCCGCTGTTCGAGGACGCGATCAGTCTCGTCGCCGACAACCGTATCTTCAAGCAGCGCAACGTCGACATCGGTACGGTCAGCAAGGAAGACGCGCTGGCCTGGGGCTTTAGCGGCCCGATGATCCGCGCCAGCGGTATTCCGTGGGATCTGCGCAAATCGCAGCCCTACGAAGTCTATGATCGCATGGATTTCGACGTGCCCGTGGGCACCAAGGGCGATTGCTATGATCGTTTCATGGTCCGCGTCGAAGAAGTCCGCCAGTCGGCGCGCATCATGCGCCAGTGCCTAGCAGAAATGCCCTCAGGGCCGATCGGCAGCCTCGATCGCAAGGTATTTCCGCCCAAGCGGGCTGAGATGAAGCAGTCGATGGAAGCGCTGATCCACCACTTCAAGCTTTATACCGAGGGCTATCACGTGCCCGCTGGCGAGGTGTATGTCGCCACCGAAAGCCCCAAGGGCGAATTCGGCGTCTATCTCGTCGCCGACGGCACCAACAAACCTTATCGCTGCAAGATCCGCCCGACCGCGTTCAGCCATTTGCAGGCGATGGATTTCATGATGAAGGGCCACATGCTCGCCGACACCACTGCGGTGCTCAGCGCGATCGACGTGGTCTTTGGGGAGTGTGACCGGTGAACGACGTGTTTGCGCTTCTCTGGTCCATTGCCAGCGCGCTGGTCGTGTTGGGCGTGGGTTGGTTGGTTGCTTCGTTCATTCTACGGCGCTGGCTTGATGGGCGTGAAAAGATCGTCGCGTCGGCTGTCGCAGGCGGAATGTTTTCAGTAGCTGCTATTGCTCCTTCTGGTGGTTTTTCCAGTTTGTCAGCAGCGCTGATCGCCGGGGCGGGCCAAGCCACAGCAATTCTGGGAGCGATATTCTTCTGCAAGACGGCAATGCATCGCTATTCAAATGAGGATTCGAACTAATGGCCGGTCGTCATTTTGCCGCCGATACGCCGGAACTGCGCGCGCAGTGGGGCAACTTTGCGTGGGACGATGTCGCCCAGGCCGATGCTGACAAGATTCTCGCCAAATATCCTGCGGGGCGTCAGGCGTCGGCTTGTTTGCCGTTTCTCGATCTTGCCCAGCGGCAGGTCGGGCGGATGACCGGGACGCAGGGCTGGCTGCCCGTGCCGGTGATCGAATTCGTCGCCAAGGCGCTCGACATGCCGGTGGTGCGCGTCATGGAAGTGGCGAGCTTCTACACCATGTATAACCTCGTTCCCGTCGGCAAATATCATGTCCAGGTGTGCGGCACGACGCCGTGCATGCTGCGCGGCGCGGAAAGCATCATCGCGGCCTGCCAAGCGCGCGGGATGGAGCGCGGGCATACGACCGAGGACGGGCTTTTCACGCTGACCGAGGTCGAGTGCATGGGCACCTGCGCCAATGCGCCGATGTTCCAGATCAACGACGACAATTATGAGGATTTGACCGCCGAGAGCGCGGGCGCGATCCTCGACGCGCTCGCGGCAGGCAAGGAGCCCAAGACGGGTTCGCAGACCGGCCGCACCGCAAGCTGCCCCGAGGGCGGCCCCACGAGCCTCAAGAAGATGGCCGAGCGCAATTACGACTATCGGGGGCAGTGGTGATGCAGACCGCGATCAAGATCATCGCCGGGGTCATCATCATCGCGCTGACCTTCTCGATCCTCAAGAACCTATTCGGCTTGCTGATCGGCGTGGCGCTTGCCGCGGGCGTGTATCTTGGCGCGACCAAGCTGTTGGAGAAGAAGTGATGAGCGGCATTACCTCGCTCACCGACAAGGATCGGATCTTTACCAATGTCTATGGCTTCCAGGAGCCGTGGCTGAAGGCGGCGCAGATGCGCGGCGATTGGGACAATACCGCCAAGCTGATGGAGCTGGGCCAGGACACCATCATCGAGATGGTCAAGGATAGCGGCCTGCGCGGTCGCGGCGGGGCGGGCTTCCCGACCGGCGTGAAGTGGGGCTTCATGCCCAAGGAACCGACGCCGGGGCGCCCCAACTTCCTCGTCATCAATGCCGATGAAAGCGAGCCCGGCTCGTGCAAGGACCGCGAGATCATCCGCCACGATCCGCACAAGCTGATCGAGGGCGCGCTGCTCTCCAGCTTCGCGATGCGGGCGCGCGCGGCCTACATCTATATTCGCGGCGAATATATCCAGGAAGCGATCGCCATGCAGCGCGCGATCGACGAGGCCTATGAGGCCGGGCTGCTGGGCAAGAATGCTGCGGGTTCAGGCTATGATTTCGACCTGTTCCTGCATCGCGGCGCGGGCGCTTATATCTGCGGTGAAGAGACCGCGATGCTCGAAAGCCTCGAGGGCAAGAAGGGCCAGCCGCGTCTGAAGCCGCCGTTCCCGGCGGGGGCGGGGCTCTATGGCTGCCCGACGACGGTCAACAATGTGGAGAGCATTGCCGTGGTGCCGACCATCCTTCGCCGCGGGGCGGAGTGGTTCAAGAGCTTCGGGCGTGAAAATAACGCCGGCACCAAGCTGTTCCAGATTTCGGGCCATGTCGAAAAGCCCTGCGTGGTCGAGGAAGCGATGAGCATTCCCTTCCGCGAGCTGATCGACAAGCATTGCGGCGGCATTACCGGCGGGTGGGACAATCTGCTCGCGGTGATCCCGGGCGGTAGCTCGGTCCCGCTGGTGCCGGCCAAGGACATCATGGACTGCCCGATGGATTTCGATGGCCTGAAGGAGCAGGGCAGTGGCCTTGGCACCGCGGCGGTCATCGTTATGGATAAATCCACCGATATCGTGAAGGCGATCAGCCGAATTTCGTACTTCTACAAGCATGAAAGCTGCGGTCAGTGCACGCCGTGCCGCGAAGGCACGGGCTGGATGTGGCGCACGATGGAGAAGCTGCGCACGGGCGATGTCGCGCCGGGCACGATCGATCGTCTTTATGACGTCACCAAGCAGGTCGAAGGCCACACCATCTGCGCGCTGGGCGACGCCGCGGCCTGGCCGATCCAGGGCCTGATCCGCCACTTCCGCCCCGAAATGGAGCGGCGCATTGCCGAACATGGCGACGAACTGGAGGCGGCCGAATAATGCCTAAGCTAACCGTAGACGGCGTCGAACTGGAGGTCCCGCAGGGCGCGACCGTGCTGCAGGCGTGCGAGCTTGCGGGCAAGGAAATCCCGCGTTTTTGCTACCATGAGCGCCTGTCGATTGCGGGCAATTGCCGTATGTGCCTCGTCGAGGTGAAGCCGGGGCCGCCCAAGCCGCAGGCGAGCTGTGCGCTCCCCGCTGCCGACGGGCAGGAAATCCGCACCGATACGCCGATGGTCAAGAAGGCGCGCGAAGGGGTGATGGAGTTTCTCCTCATCAATCACCCGCTCGATTGCCCGATTTGCGACCAGGGCGGCGAATGCGACCTGCAGGACCAGGCGATGAGCTATGGCCGCGGCTATTCGCGCTTCGACGAGAACAAGCGCGCGGTCGATGACAAATATATGGGGCCCATCGTCAAGACCGCGATGACGCGCTGCATCCAATGCACCCGCTGCGTGCGCTTTACCGAGGAAGTGGCGGGCACTCACGACATGGGCATGTATTTTCGCGGCGAGGATGCGGAAATCACGACGTTCCTCGAGAGCGCTGTCGCGACCGAGCTGTCGGGCAATGTCGTGGACCTTTGCCCGGTCGGCGCGCTTCTTTCCAAGCCTTACGCTTTCCAGGCCCGCCCGTGGGAGATGAAGAAGGTACCGGGCATCGACGTCATGGACGCGGTCGGCACCAATATCCGCATGGACGTGCGCGGCCGCCAGGTGCTGCGCATCCTGCCGCGCATCAATGACGCGGTGAACGAGGAATGGGCACACGACAAGACGCGCCACCATGTCGATGCGCTGGTACGCGGACGCCTCGATCGCCCATGGGTGCGCGAGAATGGCAAATTGCGCGAAGCAGGCTGGGACGAAGCGCTGACCATCTTCGCCGACCAGCTGGGTGCGGCGAAATCGAAGGTCGCGGCGATTGCCGGCGATCTTGTGGACGCCGAGACAATGTATGCTGCCAAAGCATTGCTTTCGCAGCAGAAGGGCAAATTGTTCGAAGGCCGCCAGACGGGCCTCGACTATGATGTCAGCAACCTCGGCGCAGTGCGGTTCAACACGCCGATTGCCGAGATCGACAATGCCGACGTCATCCTTATCGCGGGCTCGAACCTGCGCTGGGAAGCGAGCCTCGTGAATACACGGGTGCGCAAGGCGGTGCGTCGCGGCGCCAAGGTGTTCGCCATCGGCCCGCAGACAGACCTGACCTATCCGGTCGAATGGGTGGGCGAGGGCGTCGAAGCGCTTGCCAAGCTGCCCAAGGTGGTGACCGATGCTTTCGCTAGCGCCGAAAAGCCCGTCATGATCGTTGGGGCGGCGGTGCTGGCCGCGGGCGCGCAGGGTACGGCGCAGGCCGCTGCCGAGGCGCTCGGAGTCGTCAAGGGTGATTGGAACGGCTACAACGTCCTACACACCGCGGCATCGCGGATGGCGGGGCTGATGCTCGGCTATGCGCAGCCGGGCGGGCTCGCGGATGTGATCGCCGCCAAGCCCAAGCTGGTGCTGATGCTGGGCGCGGACGAGGTTTCCGCCGATGCCTTCCCGAAAGCCTTCAAGGTCTATGTCGGCCATCACGGCGACAAGGGTGCAGCGCTGGCAGACCTGATCCTGCCAGGCGCTAGCTACGCCGAAAAACACGGCACCTACGTCAATATCGAAGGCCGCGTGCAACGGAGCGAGAAAGCCGTGTTCGCGCCAGGTGATGCCCGCGAAGACTGGAGCATCTTCCGCGCTGTCTCGGAAAAGTCCGGCAAGCCTTTGAAATTCGACAACTTCCATCAGCTGCGCGCCGCAATGATCGCCGATCATCCGGAGCTTGGCATCGACGATGGCGAGATCGTCGAACTGGACTTCGCGCTTCCTAAGCTGGAGGCGGCGAAGGGCGGTACGCTCAACTATCCGATCGCCGATTTCTATCTTACCAACGCGATTTGCCGCTCGAGCCCGACGATGCACCGCTGCTCGGCCGAACTGATCCACGGTGAAGACTTTGCGGAGGCCGCCGAGTGACCGACTTTTTCCTCGATCTCGGCATGAGCCAGGGCTGGGCGGTGTTTACCGCCAACCTTGCCGGCATCCTGCTCATCGCGCTGCCCGTCATGCTGGCGGTTGCGATGATCATTTATGCCGAGCGCAAGCTGTGGGCGGCCTTTGCACTGCGCCGCGGCCCCAACGTGGTCGGGCCGTTCGGGCTGCTGCAGAGCTTTGCCGACGCGCTGAAGGTTTTCCTTAAAGAGACGATCATCCCGTCGAGCGCGAACAAGGCGCTGTTCCTGATCGCGCCGATGATCACCTTCACCGTCGCGCTGATCGTCTGGGCGGTGATACCGTTTGATCTGGGCGTGGTGCTGGCCGATGTGAATGTCGGGCTGCTCTACATCCTCGCGGCAAGTTCGCTGGGCGTTTACGGCGTGATTATCGCGGGCTGGGCCTCCAACTCGAAATACCCCTTCTTCTCGGCGCTGCGCGCGGCCGCGCAGATGGTGAGCTACGAAGTCTCTATCGGCTTCGTGATCATGGGCGTGATCCTGTGGTCGCAGTCGATGAACCTGACCGCGATCGTGATGGAACAGCAGGGCCATGTGCTCGGCTTCCTCAATGGTTTCGGCTTCAATCCGCTGCTCTTCCCGATGGCGGTGGTATTCCTGATCAGCTCGATGGCCGAGACCTTCCGCACCCCGTTCGATCTCGTCGAAGCGGAGAGCGAGCTCGTTGCCGGTCACCAGACCGAATATAGCTCGATGAGCTTCGCGCTCTTCTGGCTCGGCGAATATGCCAACGTGCTGTTCATGTGCTTCCTCAACGCGCTGCTCTTCTGGGGCGGGTTCCTGCCGCCGGTCGATTGGGCGCCACTATATTATGTGCCGGGCATCGTCTGGCTGCTGATCAAGGTCTGCATCTTCTTCTTCATCTTCGCCTGGGTAAAGGCGACGGTGCCGCGCTATCGCTATGACCAGCTGATGCGACTTGGCTGGAAGATATTCCTGCCGATGAGCATCGCCTTCGTGATGCTGGTTTCGGGCTGGCTCATGCTGACGCGCTACAATGGAGGAATCCTGTGATCGCTCGCACCCTTAAAGCCTTTACGCTGTGGGAATTCCTCAAGGCCCACGCGCTGACCTTGAAATATTTCTTCAAGCCCAAGGCGACGATCAATTATCCGTACGAAAAAGTGCCGCAGAGCCCGCGCTTTCGCGGTGAGCATGCGCTGCGTCGCTATCCCAACGGGGAGGAACGCTGCATTGCCTGCAAACTGTGCGAGGCGATTTGCCCGGCGCAGGCCATCACGATCGAATCCGAGCCGCGCGAGGACGGATCGCGGCGCACCACGCGCTATGACATCGACATGGTCAAATGCATTTATTGCGGGCTGTGCGAAGAGGCGTGCCCGGTGGATGCCGTGGTCGAAGGGCCCAACCTCGAATTCGCGACCGAAACGCGCGAGGAACTGCTCTACGACAAAGCCAAATTGCTGGAAAATGGAGACCGTTGGGAACAGGCGATCGCGGCAAACCTTGCCGCCGACGCGCCCTATCGCTAACGCGCGCCAAACCGGGGAAACACGTTGATCGGAATCTTTGCCTTCTACTTGTTCGCGAGCCTGACGATCCTTTCGGGATTGCTGGTCATCTTCGCGCGCAATCCGGTGCACAGCGTGCTCTGGCTTATCGTCGCCTTCTTCAACGCGGCGGGGCTCATGCTCCTGCTCGGCGCCGAGTTCATCGCGCTATTGCTGGTCATGGTCTATGTCGGCGCGGTCGCGGTGCTGTTCCTGTTCATCGTCATGATGCTGGACGTGGATTTTGCCTCGCTCCGTAGCGGTTTCACCAGGAACCTGCCTTTCGGCATCCTGATCGCGCTCGCGCTGTTCGCGCAGGTCGGGATTGCGGTAGCCGCTGCGGGTTCGAGCCCGGCGATGGCGGAAGCCCCGCTGACCAGCGCCAAGCCCAATCTCGTGGCGATGGGCGAACTGCTTTACTCGGCATACCTCGTGCCGTTCGAACTGTCGGGCATCATCCTGCTGGTGGCGATGATCGGTGCGATCGTGCTGACGCTGCGCACCCGCGGCGATATCCGCCCGCAGGACGTCTCCAAGCAGATCGCGCGCCGGCCTGAAGAGGCGGTCAGGAACACGCAGCCCCCGGTGGGCGAAGGGGTCGAACTATGATCGGCCTGACGCACTATCTGATCGTCGCGGCGATGCTGTTCGTCATCGGCGTGCTCGGCATTTTTCTCAATCGCCGCAACATCATCCTGATGTTGATGGCGATCGAGCTCATTCTCCTGTCGGTGAACATTAACCTGGTGGCCTTCAGCGCCTACCTCGGCGACCTCACCGGGCAGGTTTTCGCCATGTTCGTGCTTACCGTTGCTGCCGCCGAAGCGGCCATCGGGCTCGCGATTCTCGTTATTTTCTTCCGTCGCCGCGGTTCGATCGCGGTCGATGATGTCAACCGGATGCGCGGCTGATGGACCTGTCGATCAAACTCATCGTCTTCCTGCCGCTGCTGGCAGCAATCATCGCCGGCCTTGGCGGGCGCATGATCGGCCATTTGCCGTCAAAAATTCTCACCACCGGCGCGCTGTTCGTAAGCGCCATCCTGAGCTGGCCGATCTTCATCGGTTTCCTGACAGGCGCGAATACGGAAACGGTTGTGCCGGTGCTCGACTGGATCCGCTCGGGCGACATGGTCGTCGACTGGGCGCTTCGCGTCGATACGCTGACCGCGGTGATGCTGGTGGTGGTCACGACCGTCTCCAGCCTCGTCCACCTCTATAGCTGGGGCTATATGGAGGAAGACCCCTCCCAATCCCGCTTCTTCGCTTATCTCTCGCTGTTCACCTTCGCGATGCTGATGCTGGTGACGGCGGACAGCCTGGTGCAGATGTTTTTCGGCTGGGAAGGGGTGGGGCTTGCTTCCTATCTTCTCATCGGTTTCTGGTACCACAAGCCGTCAGCCAACGCCGCCGCGATCAAGGCGTTCGTTGTCAACCGCGTCGGCGATTTCGGCTTCAGTCTCGGCATCTTTGCCTGCTTCCTGGTGTTCGGCACCGTTTCGATCCCCGACATCCTCGAAGCCGCGCCGGGGGCGGCGGGGACGACGATCGGGTTTGCAGGGACTGAAGTCGATACGCTGACGCTGATTTGCATCCTGCTTTTCATCGGAGCGATGGGTAAGTCGGCGCAGTTGGGGCTTCACACTTGGTTGCCGGACGCGATGGAAGGCCCGACGCCGGTCTCTGCCCTGATCCACGCCGCGACCATGGTCACCGCCGGTGTCTTCATGGTTTGCCGCTTGTCGCCGCTGTTTGAAGCCGCCCCGGGGGCGCTGACGATGGTAACATGGGTTGGTGCACTGACCGCGTTGTTCGCAGCGACCGTCGGCACGGTGCAAAACGATATCAAGCGCGTGATCGCCTATTCGACCTGCTCGCAACTAGGGTACATGTTCTTTGCAGCGGGCGTGGGCGCCTACGGCGCGGCGATGTTCCACCTCTTCACGCACGCATTCTTCAAGGCGCTGCTGTTCCTCGGCGCAGGCTCGGTCATCCACGCGATGCACCATGAGCAGGACATGCGCTTTTATGGTGATCTTCGTAAGAAGATTCCGCTGACCTTCTGGGCGATGGTGATCGGGACTCTCGCGATCACCGGCGTCGGCATCTACGGCTTGTTCGGGTTCGCCGGTTTCTACTCGAAAGATGCCATCATCGAAGCTGCCTATGCGGCTGCCTCGCTGGAGGGCAACACAGCTGCGGGTGTGGCTTTCCTCATCGGTGTCATCGCGGCACTGCTGACTAGCTTCTACAGTTGGCGCCTCATCTTCCTGACCTTCTTCGGCAAGGCACGATGGGCCGGATCGGAGCATATCCAGCACGCGGTGCATGACGTCCATGAGGACGAAAGCGAGATGGCAGCCGATCATGACAGCGCTGACGATCATCCCATCAAGACGGTCGAGGGTACGGCAGGGTATAAGCCGCACGAAAGTCCGTGGACTATGCTGGTGCCGTTGGGCGTGCTCAGTTTTGGCGCGGCTTTTGCCGGAATTGCATTTTACTATCCCTTCTTTGGCACAGAGGAGGGCGCCTCGTTCTGGGCGGGCAGCCTGGTCCATGACGCCGAACTGGTCGAAGCAGCGCACAACGTGCCCTACTGGGTTAAGTTCACGCCGCTGGTCGTCATGCTGATCGGTCTTGGCATCGCGTGGAACAATTATATCCGCAATCCCGAGCTGCCCGCGCGTTTTGTCGCGATGTTCGGTCCGCTGCACACCTTCCTGATGCACAAGTGGTACTTCGACGAGTTGTATGACGTAATCTTCGTCAAGCCGGCGATGGCGCTGGGTCGTTTCTTCTGGAAGCGCGGCGATGTCGGCGTGATTGATCGTTTTGGTCCGCACGGCGCTGCCGCGCTGGTGGGTGAGGGCAACAAGCTCACCGCGCGCCTGCAATCCGGCTATGTCACCTCTTACGCACTTGTCATGCTGCTCGGCCTGATCGCCGCGGCCAGCTGGGCCTTCTGGTGGGCGTGATGATGATGGAGTTTCCGATCCTTTCGACCATGATCCTCCTCCCGCTAATTGCGGGGATCGTCGTATTGTTCCTCGGCGCCAACGGCGCGCGCTGGCTCGCCCTGCTCACCACGCTCGCAATGTTCGCGCTGGGCATCAGTTTGTGGCTCGGCTTCGATGTCGGCGGCGAACGCTGGCAATATCAGGAGTTCCTATCGCTGGGCGAGGGGGCGCTGATCCCGGCCTGGGCGCTGGGCATCGATGGCATTGCGCTTCTGCTGATCGTCCTGTCGACCTTCCTCATGCCGATCTGCATCGGCGCGAGCTGGCGCGCGATCACCAACCGCGTGCCTGAATATATGAGCGCCTTCTTGCTGATGGAGGCGCTGATGATCGGTGTCTTTGCAGCGCAGGACCTGTTGCTTTTCTACATTTTCTTCGAAGGCGGTCTCATTCCGATGTATTTGATCATCGGCATCTGGGGCGGCGCGGAAAAGATCAAGGCGGCCTACAAGTTCTTCCTCTACACGCTCGCCGGGTCGGTGCTGATGCTGATCGCCATGCTTTACATGGTCCTCAACGCCGAAACGAGCTTCATTCCCGATCTCATGGACTTCGACTTTCCGGTTGGGGTGCAGTGGTGGCTCTGGCTCGCGTTCTTCGCCAGCTTTGCAGTCAAGATGCCAATGTGGCCGGTGCATACCTGGCTTCCCGATGCGCACGTCCAGGCGCCGACCGCGGGCTCGGTCATCCTGGCCGGCGTGCTGCTGAAGATGGGCGGCTACGGCTTCGTGCGCTTCTCTCTTCCGATGTTCCCCGAAGCTTCGGCGGATTTCGTGCCGCTGGTTTTCGCGCTGTCGGCGGTTGCGGTGATTTACACCAGCCTCGTGGCATTGGTGCAAAGGGACATGAAGAAGCTGATCGCCTACTCGTCGGTCGCGCACATGGCATTTGTCACCTTCGGCTTGTTCGCTTTCAATCGGCAGGGCATCGAAGGCGGTCTCATTGTCATGCTCAGCCACGGCCTGGTGTCGGGTGCGCTCTTCCTGTGCGTCGGCGTGATCTACGATCGCCTGCATACGCGTGAGATTGCACGCTATGGCGGGCTGGCGGACAATATGCCGGCTTATTCGATGCTGTTTTTGCTATTCACAATGGCAAGCATTGGCCTTCCCGGAACGTCGGGCTTTGTTGGCGAATTCCTGTCCCTGACGGGCACCTATGAAATGTCGACCTGGGCGGCGATTGCCGCGACCACGGGGATCATCCTGGGCGCGGGCTACATGCTCTATCTCTATTGGCGCATCTGTTACGGGACGCAGCGCAACGCGGACGCTGCGGCGATGCCCGATCTCGATGCGCGCGAATTCCTACTGCTCGTCCCGATCGCCGCTGCGGTAATGTGGATGGGCATCTATCCTGAAAGCTTCCTTGCCCCGATGCGCGATGATGTCGGTTACCTGCTCGAACGGATCGAGCCTGCCACCCCCAGCTTCGATGCACCGCTTCAGGAAGGAGCGGCTGAATGACCTACGACTATAATTTTGCCGCGATCCTGCCCGAACTGCTGCTGTTGATCGGCGAACCCGTTCTGATGCTCACGGCCTCCACGATGGGACGCAAGGCGACCAAGATCACCACCTGGGGCACGGTGGCGCTGCTGCTGGCCGCGGCCGGCGTAGTCCTGCTGACGCCCGAACCCACCACTGGCGGTGCGCTATTCGGCGGGCTGATGGCGGCGGACAATTTCGCGGGCTTCGGCAAGGTCATCATCTTCATCGCGGCAGCCGTCGCGATCATCGCGTCGGACCGCTGGTTCGGGAAGGACGAACTGCACGGCCCCGAATATCCCATCCTCGTCATGCTGGCCGCGGTCGGCATGAGCGTGATGGTCTCGGCAACCAACCTCATCACCATGTATGTGGGTCTCGAGCTCAACAGCCTCGCCGCTTATATCCTCGCTTCCTACCGCCGCACCGATGCGCGCTCTGCAGAAGCGGGGCTCAAATATTTCGTGCTCGGCGCGCTCGCTAGCGGCATCCTGCTCTACGGCATTTCGCTGCTCTACGGTTTTACCGGTTCGGTAAGCTACGAAGGCATCAACGCTGCGTTCGCGGCCGAGGAAGAGTTTGGCATCGGCCTGCTCTTCGGTCTCGTCTTCACCTTCGCGGGCCTCGCTTTCAAGGTGAGCGCGGTGCCCTTCCACATGTGGACGCCCGACGTCTATGAAGGCGCGCCGACACCGGTGACGACCTTCTTCGCCAGCGCGCCCAAGGTGGCCGCAGTGCTGATGACGACGCGTTTTGCGATAGAGGCGCTCGGGCCGGCGACAGCGGCATGGCAGCAGATCGTGGTCTTCGCGGCGCTTGCCTCGATCTTCCTCGGCGCAGTTGCGGCGTATGGGCAGACCAACATCAAGCGCCTGCTTGCCTACAGTTCGATCAACAATATCGGTTTCGTCCTGATCGGCCTTGCCGCAGGCACCGAAACCGGGGTGAGCGCGGTGCTGTTCTATATGGCGGTCTATACCGTGATGACGCTGGGTGCTTTCATGGTCGTCCTCATGCTGCGCGATGAGGAAGACGAGCCGATCGAGGCGATGGACAAGCTCAAGGGCCTGTCGAAGACGCGGCCCGGCATGGCAGCCGCGCTTGCCATCTTTATGTTCAGCCTTGCGGGCATTCCGCCGCTGTTCGGTTTCTGGCCCAAGCTGCTCGTCTTCAACGCGGCGGTCGAGGCCGGCCTGCTTTTCGTTGCCGTGCTCGGCATCCTGGGGACCGTGGTTGGTGCCTTCTACTACCTCAAGATCATCAAGCTGATGTATTTTGATGATAACGAGGAACAGGTCCATTACATCTGCGGCCCGCTGATCGGTGGGGTCATCCTTATCTTTGCGCTGGCCGTCTCACCGCTCGGCTATCTGCTGATCGGGCCGCTGAGCGAACTGTCCAACAACGCCGCAAGTGGGCTCTTCTGAGTAAAATCCGCCTTGTAGACGTCACCGGGTCGACCAATGCCGACCTGATGGCCGATATGAATGCGGTCGAGGGCGACTGGCTGGTCGCACGCTACCAGAATCATGGGCGCGGGCGGCAGGGGCGCGACTGGAAAACCATCGACGGCAATTTCTTCGGTTCGACGCTGGTCAAACTGCAGCCTGGTGATCCGACGGCGGCGAGCCTGGCGCTGGTCGCCGCACTGGCGCTGATCGAGGCCGCCGAGACGATTGCGCCGGGCCGCGATTTCCAGCTGAAATGGCCCAACGACCTCATGCTTGATGGCGGCAAGCTGGCAGGGATACTCCTTGAACGATCGGGCGAGCGCGTCGTCGCGGGCTTTGGCGTAAACCTCGCTGGTGCGCCCGAGATCGAAGGGCGCAAGACTTCATCGCTCGATGCGGCGCTGGCGCCGCAAGCCTTCGCTCCCATCCTGGCGGCGAGCTTTGCGCGGTTGCTGGCGGCATGGCGTAGCTCCGATCCTGCCTCGATCGCCATGGCGTGGATGCAAAAGGCACACCCCGTGGGCACGCAGGTCCGGGTTCACGATGGTGATGGCGCACCGCTGTCGGGGCGCTTCGTCGGCCTTGAAGAAGATGGCGCGCTCAGGCTCGAGCTGGCGGGTGGCGAGGTGCGGATCATTCGCGCCGGCGACGTTGCGCTCGATTCCGCCGACGCGGACGGGTAGGATAGGCGCATGCTGCTCGCGATCGATGCCGGAAACACGAATATCGTCTTCGCCCTTTGCGATGGTGACAAGATCAAGGCGCGCTGGCGCATCGCCACCGACCCAAAACGCACGGCAGACGAATATGCGGTCTGGCTCAAGCAGCTGCTCGGCCTTGAGAAGGTCAAGTTCAAGCAGGTCGATGCGGTCATCATCGGCACGGTGGTTCCGCGTGCATTGCACAACTTGTCGACGCTCGCACGGCGCTATTTCGAGGTCGAACCGCTGATAGCGGGGCATGGTGCCGCGGCCTGGCCGATGACCCTCGATGTGCCCGAGCCCGATACGCTGGGCGCCGATCGCGGACTCAATATCATCGCGGCGCACGCCGAACATGAAGGCGATATCGTTGTCATCGATTTCGGTACCGCAACGACGTTCGATGTTGCAGACTATACCGGCGCCTACAAAGGCGGGGTGATCGCGCCGGGGATCAACCTGTCGCTCGATGCGCTTACCGGCAAGACTGCACAGCTTCCCAAGATCGCGATTGAAAAGCCCGACAATGACAGCGTCATTGGCACCACCACGCACAGCCAGATGCTGATTGGCGTCTATTGGGGATATGTCGCGATGATCGAGGGGCTGCTCGATCGCACGAGGCAAGAAATCGGACGGCCCGTGACCGTCATCGGAACCGGGGGCATGTCGGCGCTGTTCCCCGAAGGCATGTTTGACGCAATCGATTTCGATCTGACCATCAAGGGGCTTATCATGCTCCATAAGCAGGCAACTTCATGACACCAGGCGACGAACTTCTTTTCTGCGCGCTCGGCGGATCGGGCGAGATCGGCATGAACGTCAATCTATACGGGTGCCGCGGCAAGTGGCTGATGGTCGATTTAGGTCTGACCTTTGCCGATCCCTATTATCCTGGCGTCGACCTGATCCTCCCCGATCTCGAATTTATCGAACAGCGGCAGGAAGAACTTGTCGGGATCGTGCTGACGCACGGTCACGAAGACCATATCGGCGCCATTCCCTATCTTGCCGACGAGCTTAAAGTGCCGCTCTACGCGACGCCGTTCACCGCTGCGCTGATCCGCGAAAAGCTCGACCAGGAAGGACTGACGGGCCAGGTCAAGGTCAAGCAGATCGAACGCGACGGCGGGGTTACGCTCGGGCCGTTCGACATCCGCTACGTTGCGCTGTCGCATTCCATACCGGAAGGCAATGGTGTGTTGATCGACACGCCGCACGGCAAGGTCTTCCACACCGGTGACTGGAAGATCGACGAGCAACCTGTGCTGGGTACGCCGACGGGCGATGACGCGATGCAGATGATCGGCGACAGCGGTGTGCGCGCGCTGGTCTGCGATTCGACCAACGTTTTCGACAACAATCCATCGGGCAGCGAAAGCAGCGTTTATGAAGGGCTGCTGCAGGAAGTGCAGAAGGCCGAGGGTCGTGTACTCGTGACCACTTTCGCATCCAACGCTGCGCGGCTCGAGACGCTTGGCCGCGTTGCGCAGGAAGCCGGGCGCGAGCTGGTAGTGGCGGGGCGTAGCCTCGATCGCATCATTCGCGTCGCGCAATCGACCGGGTATCTGCAGGATTTTCCGCAGACCGTTCGCTTTGAGGATGCGATGCAGCTGCCGCGCAAAAACGTGATGATCATCGCGACGGGCGGGCAGGGGGAGCCGCGCGCCGCGCTCAACCGCATCGCCAACGGCCAGCACACCTTGAAGCTCAGCGAAGACGATACGGTTATCTTCTCGTCCAAGATGATCCCCGGTAACGAGCTCGCCATCGGGCGCATCATGAACGCGCTATCGGATCTGGGCGTGCATACCGTGACTGAAAAGCAGGTGCATGTTCACGTTTCCGGCCACCCGGGACGCCCCGAACTCAAGCAGATGTATGACTGGATCCGCCCCGATATCCTGATCCCCGTTCATGGCGAAAACCGGCACATGCGTGAGCAAGCCTGGCTTGGCAAAGAACATGGCATTCCGCACACGGTCTTCCAGACCAACGGCGATGTCATCCGGCTTGCCCCCGGCGAGCCCGAGAAGATCGATGTCGTGCGCACCGGCCGTCTCATCCTCGATGGTGACGTCATTCTTCCCGCCGATGGACAGACGATCAACCAGCGTCGCAAGATCAGCTGGGAAGGTGTAATTGCGGTTGCGTTGCCGATCGACAGCGATAGCCAGCTGGCAGGTGACGTGGAAGTGCGGGCGTTTGGCGTGCCGGTGGAAGAAGATCAGGAAGATTTCCTCGCCGACTGCGCCGATAGTGCTACCAAAGCTTGGGAGCCGGGCATGGATCACGCCAAGGCACGGGAGAAGGTCCGTCTCGCGGTGCGCCGCTGTGCCAATGCATGGACCGGCAAGAAACCCATCGTCGAGGTCTTGATCGTCACGTGCAACTAGCCTCTGTCATTGCCATCTATTTCCTGATCTTCGTCGCGGTCGCCTTCATCATGCTGCCGTTCGGTGTGAAGACGGATGAGGAAGCGGGGCACGAGCTGGTGCCCGGGCAAGCCGAAAGCGCGCCGACGTCATTCGACCTGAAGCGCCATCTGGCCCGCGCCGCGTTGATCGCCGCAGCGCTCACGGGAATCTATGTGCTCAATTACGAGATGGGCTGGTTGACCGGCGAGGATCTCAACTTCTTCGACCGCGAATTTTAACCCCTGCGGCTGACCGCCTGGCTGAGCGCGGCATAAAGCTTGCCCATGTCGCCGGACAGCATCGCGACCGCCATTACGTCCCCGTCACGCTCGCTCATCATGCGGCGCAGCATCGTTTCAAAGTCCTGGACGTAGCGATTGACCGCACGCGCGAACTCGGGATCCGTCTCGTAATGTTGGCCGAGCAATCGGGCATCGCTGCTGGACAGCAACTTGACCGCCTTGCGGGTAAATACGCCGCGCTCGCCCTTGAGATAGGCTGCCCAGCTTTTTTCATCGACTTCGTTCGAAAGGATCTTCTCGACGTCGATGGCCGCGCTGTGCATCGATTCCATCAGGTAGGCCGTACGACGGGTGAATTCCTCGCTCTGGCCGATGCGTTCGTCTTCGGCGACCTCGTTCATATAGGCTTCGAGCGCGCCCGCAGTTTGCCCGATCGAGAGCATTTGCGCATTGAGCTTGTCGGAAGCACCGCGCGCCGTTTCGACGGCGTGGGCCGCAACGCGGTCGAGTTCGGAAAGCTGTTCTGCAACGCTGGTCTGAACGGCAGTCTCCAGTGCTTTACGTGTCGCTTCGCCCATTTCCGACGCACTCTGCGGGATCGCCTCACGGATCGCTTCGCGGGCGCGTTCGCCGGCGCGCGATGCCGCCTCGCGCACCTGGATCAGCGCCTCGACCAGGGCGGGTGCGGTTTCGGCCGTCAGCGCCTGAGCTTCACCAGTCATCTCGCTGAGCGCCGACTTGAGTTCATTCATGCGCGCTTCGGCAAGGCCCACACCGCCATCGATACCTTCCATCAGTTCGCCCAGCCGCTGGTGACTGGTTTCAATCGCATCGGCGGCGGTGGCCAGACGCATCTCCGCCGTTTCGCTTTCTTCACGCATCGCAGTGACGGTCGGCGCCAGCTTTGCAGCGGTCTCGGCCAGCCTGTCGGTTTTCGTGCCAGCTTGGTCGAGTGACTGGGCGATATTGTCGCTGAGCTCGTGGCTGAGGGTCATAAGCTGGTCGCGCAGGTGCGACGTGCGTTCGCCCATTGCCACGAGCCGGTCATCCTGCCCGATCGTATCGCTGTCGAGCGCCGATAATTGCTCGCGCACGTAACCGATCGCGGCGTGCATGGCGGCGGCGCGTTCATCGCCGTTGGCAGCGAGGCTAGCGAACTGCTCATCCAGCTGGCTAATTCCGTCATGGACGCGAGCGACGATGTTGCGCGTCAATTCGTCCTGCTCGGCAAGTCGCTGGCTGAAGTCTTCGAGCCTGCCATCGGCGTCGGCAATGGAGCGACCGAGTTGTTCCGCGGCATCACTGCCGCTTCGGGACATGCCCGACTGTGCCTGCGCCACAAGCGCAGCGACGGCGGCGGCTTGCGTATCGATACCGCTGCGGATTTCGCTCAGCGCGTCGGCGGACATATTCAGAAGCTGATCGACCTGACCGCGTGCATTGGCAATCGTCGCACTGCTCGATTTACTCACTTCTTCGATGTCACCCAGGCGCGCGCTGAGCTGGCCGGTCGCTTCGTCGACCTGGCCGCGCGCGGCCTCGCTGGCCATCCCGAGTCGGTCGAGCAGCACTCCGAGCGCTTCGGCGCGGCTCGCGGCGTCATCACCGGCGCTGCGCAAGCTGGCACCGAGCGTTTCGGCCTGCTCCTGCGCAACTGGCAGGTCGGCAAGCAGTCTTTCCATGTCGGCCTTGGCAGACGCGGCGCTGGCATCGAAGGCCGCGCCCTGTTCGCCCATGCGCGAGATGCTGCCTTCGATCGTATGCGTCGCGCTTGTCATGCGCTCGACGCTGGCATCGGCCATGCCGTCGAGCTCACCGGCGATGGTGGTCAGCGAACTACGACTTTCATCGATGCGAGCCGTCAATGCGCCGAGCTGGTTCTGCAGCGCCGATGTTTCCTCGCGCATGATCTTCACGGTGTTGATGAAGCGTTCGGCCTCCTTGCGCCGCGTTCGACCAAACATCAGCCAGGCGACGGCTAGCAGAACGAGCGGGCCAGCAAGTATCGCGATCCAGGGCGCGATATCGGTAATGGTCAGCGTCTCGGCGGAAAGATCGCGGCCTGCCGACCAGCTGGCAAACCCGGTCCAGGCGATCGACAACAGCGCCAGGAACCAGCCCAGCACGGCGCGGCCGCCAAGGTCGTTGCGCGCCGGTTCGATGTCTTCCCATCCACCGAGGTCGAGCGTGTCATGCGTGTCCCCGCCGGTGTGGATAGCGTTGTCGCTCTGGAGGCGGCGTTCGGGGCGGATCGGATCGAATTGCGGGCTCATGGCGTCATCCTAGCGAATTTCGCAGTGACTGCCAGCATGTTTGGCTGGAAATGCCGGGCCGGCTCCGCCAAGAATTCACCGAACGGTAATTCGGGGAGGAATCATGGCGCTCGGTGCGCTCGTGACAGCAATCGACGATAGCGACGATGGCGGCCTGCGCGCGCTGCTGCCGGTGGCAGGGCGACCGCTGGTGGAACTGCAACTGCGCGCGGTAGGCGCTGCAGGTGCCTCGCCCATCGTTGTGCTGGTCGACGACCCCCCGGTCGGCCTGACCGGCCTGCTCGACAGGCTGCGCGGCGAGGGGCTCAACATAGTCACCGCCCAAGACGCCGCCGACGTCGCCGCGCGGTTCGAGGCCGATGCGCTGGTCATCCAGGTCGCCGACGGTATCGTACCCGACCTTGCGCAATTGCAGGCGCTGGCAGGGGTCGGCACCCCGCAAATAGTCACCGTGCCCGACAAGGATGCGCATGAGCGGTTCGAACGAATCGATCTCACCCGACGCTGGGCCGGGCTATCGTTGGTGGAAGGCCGCGATATTGGCGGTACCGCGGCGATGCTCGGCGAATGGGACCTGTCATCGACATTGCTTCGGCGATCGGTGCAAGCGGGCGCCGAGCTGGTCGCAGGCGAGGAAGGGGAGGGGCGCGGACCGTTGCTGGTGGAAACGCCTGCCGATGCCGCGGATTATTCGCGGCGCATGCTCGCCGCTTCCAAGGGCGAACGACGTGACTGGGTGGCGCGATATGTGACGCCATGGCTGGAGGACTTCCTGACCGAGAAGCTTTCCGCCTCAGGAATCAGGCCCGGATGGATTGCGCTGGCCGGACTGTTGCTCGGGGCTCTGGCGATCCCGGCCTTTCTGCTGGGCTACGGGCTGGCTGCTGTCGCGGCACTCCTCCTGTCGATGCCGCTAGATTTGGTGGCGCGGCGCATCGCTTCGCTCAGGCTGCGCACGATCGGGCCCAAGGACTGGCGACTCGCGCTTCGTTGGCCGCTTGTCGGCACCGCGTTCCTCGCCCTTGGCTGGTGGCTATTCGCCAGCGCAGGGTGGGGCGCGATGATGGCGGCGCTCAGCCTTGTCGTCTTCGCCGAGGCGCTTCGGCCATTGCGTGAAGGCGCTAAGCTCGAAACCTGGCTGTTTGCGCGGCGCCCCGCGATCCTCTTGCTGCTTGCCTTCGGACTGGCCGGCCAATGGCTCTTAGGCCTGTTGGCGCTCACAGCATATGCTGGCGGGTCGCTCATTTTGGCACAGCGCCTGCGCGCAACTTGACCCGGAATGGCCTATTGCGGCCAATGGGCATGATGAGCGAAGACCATGAATTGGTGGCGGACAGGCCCGACCAACCGGCGCTCCCTGTAAAGGGATGCGTTGATGGCGGTTTGCGATTGATCGCGGCCGATCCTGTGCTCGAACGCCTGCAAAGCGAGGCCGGTGCAAGGCTTGGTGCGCGGCTCGCCATCGCGCCGCTTGCGGATGTCGTAAGGCTGGCGCGCGAGCTGAGCATGCCTGTAACGCGAGAGGCACGCGTTGCCGATGCAAATCATCGCTACGACATTCTGGTGACGGCCGCCCCAGAGGGCGAGGTGGTGCGCCTCACCATAAGCGACTGGAGGGTTGCGGATACACGGCAAGTCATCGAGGAGGCGCCCGAAACACTCGATGATACGCTAGCCTCTCCGCTGGGTCAGATCATCGATGCGGCGGAAGGCATCAGTGCGCAGGCAGACGGGCCGTTGCAGGATACTTATGCCGACTATGCCAACGACATCGCTGCTGCGGGCCGGCATCTGCTGTCAGTGATCCACTCGATGAGCGAACAGGTAAGCGGGCGGTCGAGCGAAGAAATAGATCTTGGCGAGTTGGCCAAAGAGGCTGCGCAGATGGTCGAAGGTGCGGCGAAGGAACGCAATGTTTCGATCAAGGTCAACAGCTTTGGTGCGCCGGGAATGGCGCTCGGCCAGCGCGGCGCAGTCCTGCAGGTCCTTGTCAACATCCTCGGCAACGCCGTGCGTCACAGCCCTGAAGGAGGGCGCGTGAATATCGATTTCCAGAGCGGCAACGGCATCATCGAAACCAAGGTGCGCGATTCCGGTCCCGGCATTGCGCCGCAGGACCGCTTGCGCATATTCGAAGCCTACGAAAGGGCGCATGACGCCGATGACGGCGGCAAGGGGCTGGGGCTTGCCATTTCACGCCGACTGGCGCGCGGCATGGGCGGCGATGTGCTGCTGGGCGAGCAGCCCGAGCAAGGCGCCTGCTTCCGCCTGCGCCTGCCCGCGGCGTAAATGATCTAGCGTTCGTCGACCGGAACGTAATCCCGTTCGGTCGCGCCGACGTAGAGTTGGCGCGGACGTCCGATTTTCTGCTCGGGATCCGAAATCATCTCGTTCCACTGCGCGACCCAGCCGGTGGTGCGTGCCAGCGCGAAAAGGGCTGTGAACATTTCCGTCGGGAATCCGATGGCGTTGAGGATGACGCCCGAATAGAAATCGACGTTCGGATAGAGCTTCTTCTCGATGAAATAATCGTCGTTGAGCGCGATCTGCTCGAGCTCGCGAGCGACATCGAGCACCGGATCGGAGATGTTCAGTTCGTCGAGCACTTCCTGCGCGGTCTGCTGCATCACCTTCGCGCGCGGATCGTAATTCTTGTACACGCGGTGGCCAAAACCCATCAGGCGGAACGGATCATTCTTGTCCTTGGCGCGGTCGACATATTTCTTGACGTTCTTGGCATCGCCAATCTCGCGCAGCATGTTCAATGCGGCCTCGTTGGCGCCGCCATGCGCGGGGCCCCACAGGCAGGCGATGCCTGCCGCGATGCAGGCGAACGGGTTGGCGCCCGAGGAGCCGGCAAGACGCACGGTCGAAGTCGAGGCGTTCTGTTCGTGATCGGCGTGGAGGATGAAGATCCGGTCCATCGCGCGTTCGAGGATCGGGTTGACCTCATACTCTTCCGCCGGAACCGAGAAGGTCATGCGCAGGAAATTGCCCGTGTAGGACAGGTCGTTGCGCGGATAGATGAAGGGCTGGCCGATGGAATATTTATACGCCATCGCGGCAATCGTCGGCATCTTGGCGATGAGGCGGTGCGAAGCGATGAGGCGCTGCTGCGGATCGGTGATGTCGGTGCTGTCATGATAGAAAGCCGACAGCGCGCCGACAACGCCGGTCATGATCGACATGGGGTGCGCATCGCGGCGGAAGCCTCGGAAGAAGTGCGCGAGCTGTTCATGCACCATCGTATGATAGGTGATCATGTGAACGAATTCGTCGAGTTCGTCCTTTTTCGGCAGGTCACCATGAAGCAGCAGGTAGGCCACCTCCATGAATGTCGACTGTTCGGCCAGCTGGTCGATCGGATAACCGCGGTGAAGCAGGGTACCTTCCTCGCCGTCGATGAAGGTGATCGCGCTTTGCGCGCTTGCCGTCGAGGTGAAGCCTGGATCGTAGGTGAACATCCCCGACTGACCGTAGAATTTGCGGATATCGACGACTTCGGGGCCTACCGAACCGGGCAGGACGGGCATTTCATAGTCGTTGCCATCGACGCTCAGGGTTGCGGTCTTGTCAGTCATTCTTTTGGCTCCACGGTCTGGTCGGCAATGCGGGCGAGGCTTTCGTCGCGTCCAATCAGGACGAGCACGTCGAAAATGCCCGGCGATGTATTGCTGCCCGTCAACGCCGCACGAAGCGGTTGGGCCAGCTTCCCTAACTTCAATTCGGCTGCTTCTGCAACCTCGCGTATAACGTTTTCCACCCCTTCGAGGCTCCAGTCGTCCAATTTGGCAAGGCCTGCATGGGCGAGCGCGAGGTTCTTGCGCGCTTCGCCGTCAAGGATGGCGGCGGCCTTTTCACTCATCTTGAGCGGCCTCGTCTTGAACAAAAACTCAGCGCCCTCGGCGAGCTGATGCAAGTCGTTAGCGCGGGCCTTCAACTCGGTGATGGCGCGTTCAAGCAGCGAAAGTTGATCGTCGTCGAGGTCGCCCAGCTTAGGCGCCACCAGCTTGGCGAGGCGGCCATTATCTGCCTCGCGAATGTAGTGGCCGTTGAGGTTCAAGAGCTTCTTCATGTCGAAACGCGACGGGCTCTTGCCGACGCCCTTCAGATCGAACCATTCAATCGCCTGTTCGCGGCTGATGATCTCGTCATCGCCATGGCCCCAACCGAGGCGCAGCAGATAGTTGAAGACGGCCTCGGGCAGCAAACCCATCTCGTCACGGTAGGTATCGACGCCCAGCGCGCCGTGGCGCTTCGACAGCTTTGCACCGTCGGCCCCATGAATCAGCGGCACATGGGCATAGGTCGGTTCCGGCCAGCCCATGGCATGTATCAGCGGCAACTGCCTGAAAGCATTGTTCAAATGATCATCACCACGCATGATGTGGGTAACGCCCATGTCATGGTCGTCAACGACCACGGCCAGCATATAAGTCGGCGTTCCATCGGCGCGCAGGATGACATAGTCATCGATCTCTTCGTTCTTGACCGTGATGGTGCCTTGTATCTTATCCTCGATAACGGTCTCACCCTCATTGGGGGTCTTTAGGCGAACGACAAAGGCTTGCCCTTCCTGCGCCGCATTGGGCTGCTGGTCACGCCATTCCGAATTGATACGAAAGGGACGCTTTTCGGCCTGCGCTTTTTCGCGGCGTGCCTGCAATTCCTCCGGCGTGAGGTAGCATTTGTAGGCGTCTCCGCTTGCCAGAAGCTGGTGGGCGACTTCGGCATGGCGTTCGGCGCGCTCCGACTGGAACACGGGATCCTCATCACCAAGCAGGCCGAGCCATTCGAGGCCGTCATGAATCGCCTCAATTGCTTCGGGCGTGGAGCGCTTCTTGTCGGTATCTTCGATACGAACGAGATATTTGCCGTCGTTGGCGCGGGCGAGCAGGTAGTTGAAGAGCGCGGTGCGCGCGCCGCCGATGTGCAGGAATCCGGTGGGCGAGGGGGCGAACCGGGTGACGATTTGGGTGCTTGCGCTCACGCGCGTTTCCTCTCAAATTCGATAGTCTGTGGACTTGGTCAGCGCCCCTAACACGGACGCTGCCGTGTCGCCACCGGAAAGCGGCGGTCTTTTGCCGATCCGGTTGCGCCTGCTCGGGCGGCAGATCGATGCCTTTTTACTGGCAGAACGGCAGCAATTGCCGCTCTGGGGCGTGGTCGCGTTTGGCGCGGGCATCGCAAGCTGGTTCTGGCTGCCGACACCCGGCCACTGGCTGACCGCCATCCTGATCGCGCTCGGCCTCTCGATGGCATCATTGGCGCTGGGCGGGAGGCTTGGCCGCGCTTTGGCATTCGGTGGGCTATTCTTTGCGCTTGGACAGGGGCTTATCTGGGGTCGTTCGGAGTTGGTGGAAGCGCCGCGGATCGAACGCATCACCATCACGACCTTCGATGCGCGGATCGAACGGGTGGAGCCGCTGGTCGCACGCGAGCGCGTCCGTCTGACGCTCAATCCGGTGGGCGACGAGTTGCCGCCGCGACTGCGCGTGTCCTTGCGCGAAGCCCAGGCTTACGATGCGTTGCGCGAAGGCGCTGTGATCCGCCTGCGCGCCCGATTGACGCCGCCGCCAACCATGGCGGTACCAGGTGGCTATGACTTTGCCCGCCATGCCTGGTTTAAACGTATCGGGGGAGTTGGAAGTGCCTTGGGTGACGTGCAGCTATTGCGCGCCAGCAGGGCGTCGTCCCTTGACGGGGTGCGGGCCACCCTCGGGTCAAAAGTGCGTGCGGCATTGCCCGGTGCCGGCGACGGCATTGCGACTGCGCTCGCAACGGGTGACAAGAATGCAGTGGCCAAGGAAGACGCCGAGGCGATGCGGCGGTCGGGTCTTGCGCACCTCCTTGCGGTATCCGGGCTCCATATCGCAGCGGTGGCGGATCGGCGATGCTGCTGTCGATCAAGCTGATGGCGCTGTGGCCGGCACTGGCGCGGCGGCAAAATCTCATTCTCTGGTCGGCCGCCGCAGGTGCGATCGCGGGGATTGGTTACACCCTGCTGACCGGCATGCAGGTGCCCACCGTCCGAGCATGTATTGCGGCCTTGTTGGTCCTGCTCGGCATTGCGCTCGGGCGATCGGCACTAAGCCTCAGGCTAGTAGCCGTAGGGGCTGTGATCATCCTCCTGATCCGGCCCGAAACGATCGCTGGCGCCAGCTTCCAGTTAAGTTTCGCCGCCGTGACCGCGATCATTGCCTTGCATGCCCATCCGCGCGTGCGGGGCTGGCTCAAGCCGCGCGATGACGGGTGGCAGGGGCGCATGTGGCGCAGCTTTCTTGCGCTGGTGCTGACAGGGCTGGCGGTCGAGATCACACTCATGCCGCTTGCGCTCTATCATTTCCACAAGGCGGGTCTTTTCGGGGTGCTCGCCAACCTGATTGCCATTCCGCTGACGACCTTCGTGGTGATGCCCGCATTGGCGCTTGCGATCCTGTTCGACATTGTCGGCCTCGGTGCACCGTTTTGGTGGGTGACGGGGGTGTCGCTCGATGGCCTGGTGTCGCTGGCGCACTTGGTGGGCAACGCAAAGGGTGCGGTGGCGATGGTGCCGACCATGCCGACATGGGCTTTCGCTCTCGCCGTGCTTGGGGGGGCTGTGGCTCTACCTCTGGACCCATCGTATTCGTTGGGCAGGGCTGGTGCCGATTGCGATCGGGCTTGGCGCGGCCGCATTGTCACCGCGGCCCGACCTGCTGGTAACCGGCGACGGCCGCCACCTCGCCATCATCGACGATCAAGGCCGCCCGCATTTGTTGCGCGCCCGCGCTGGTGACTTCATTCGCGACATCCTGTCCGAAAATGCAGGTTATGACGGCGACCCGGGTCCGTTGGAAGAGCAGGCGTTCGCCAATTGCAATCGCGATGCCTGCCTGGCCGCGATCGAGGGTGACGAGCGTAGTTTCACGCTGCTCGCCGTGCGCTCTCGCGACTATATCGCGTGGAAAGAGCTGACGGACGCCTGCGCGAGCGTCGATATCGTGGTGGCCGAACGGTGGATGCCACGAGGCTGCACGCCGCGCTGGTTGAAGCTCGACCGCAAGGCCCTTGAAGAGAGCGGCGGTATCGCCCTGTACCTGGACGAACCGCCGCGCATTGCCAGTGTGCGCGACCGGCTTGGCGCGCACCCGTGGGCGACTAATAGCGCCGAATAATCCCCGCCAGCCGGCCCTGGATACGCACGCGCGGTTCTTCGTAGCGCTGCGCTTCATAGGCGGCATTGGCAGGGTCGAGGCGCACCATCGAGCCTTCGCGGCGATAAGTCTTCAGCGTCGCCTCTTCCTCGTCGACCAAAGCGACGACGATTTCGCCTTCGCGGGCGCTATCCACGCGCCGGATCAACGCGAAGTCTCCATCGAGGATGCCCTCGTCAACCATCGAGTCGCCTGACACTTCCAATGCAAAATGCTCACCCGGGCCGAGCAGGGCAGCCGGAACGGCAAAGCCTTCGTTCCCCTGCAGCGCCTCAATCGGCGTACCCGCGGCGATACGGCCGTGCATGGGGATCTCGACGACGTCGTTCGCAGCGGCAGGTACCACCGGTGTCGGATCGCTGGCGGCCGGTGTGGACGTCTCTTCGAGGCCTTCGGGCAGCTTGAGAATTTCCAGTGCGCGGGCACGATTGGGAAGGCGGCGAATGAATTCGCGTTCCTCGAGTGCGCCGATCAGGCGATGCACGCCGGATTTGGATTTCAGGTCTAGCGCTTCACGCATCTCGTCGAAGCTGGGCGAGATTCCGGTATCGTGCAGTCGCTGATGTATGAACGCGAGCAGTTCATGCTGTTTGGGCGTAAGCATCTATTTCCCCATCAAAAGGAACGAATAGGGAACAAGTAGAAAACAATTAGTGCCTTTGTCAAGCGGAGACGGCGCACAGCGTCAGGAATGCGCCGAGCAGGGCGTGTCCATGCTGGCTGGCGACACTTTCCGGATGAAACTGGATGCCGTGCGCGGGGGCGCTTTCGTGACGCATCGCCATGACATTGCCATCTTCGCTCCACGCGTTGGCGACCAGCGGCGGCCTGGGATCCGGCACGGCGAGCGAATGATAGCGCGTCGCATCGAAGGGTGAGGGCAAATCCTTCAAAAGGCCGGTGCCATCGTGCTTGACGATGCTGACCTTGCCATGCCGCGGCGGCACGGTCGTGACGTCCGATCCGCAGGCCAGCGCCAGGGCCTGGTGACCCAGGCAGATGCCGCAAAAGGGAAGCGAGCGTTCGATACAGGCGGCGGCGATGGCGACGCTGATGCCGGCGTCCGCGGGCCCGCCGGGGCCGGGGGAGACGAGAATGCCTGCCGGGTCCAAAGCCAGAGATGCATCGACGGTGAGCGCATCGCTGCGCTCGACGCGAACATCGGCGCCGAGGCTGCGCAGGTAATCGACCAAAGTGAAGGTGAAACTGTCCTTGTTATCGAGGACCAGGATCACCGTGCTGACCTAGTTGCCGAGAATGCGTTCGCGCGCTCGGTTAATCACGGCGTCGTTTCGCTCGACTTCCATTTCGGCGACTACCGCATTCATGAACTGCTGTGCCAGTTCTACCGTAAGAGGCTGGCGGAACTCGTTGGCAAGCGAGGTGATCAGCTGCGGATTGTCGCTGGCGTCGCCGGGGACGATTTCCTGCGCCACGACAACGAATATGCCGCCTTCCTCCTCTTCGGCTGCGATCTGCGATTTGCCTTCGGCGAGGCGGAACAGCATTTGCAGCGGAGTCGGGATATCGCCGCCCATACCGGCGAGCTGAATCCGGCGTAGCGTAATCTGTTCGGGGGGCTGCAGCGTCACGCCTTCGGCTTCGCTCACCGCAGCCACGGCGGCCGCGAGCTCTTCACCACCATCGAAGCGCCGCTTGATCATCTGCGCAAGATCGCGGGCGCGGCTCAATGCGCGGTCGCGGATCAGATCCGTGCGCACCTGTTCGCGGATTTGCGCCAGCGGAGCAGGGGCCGCCTCGATCACGTCTTCCAGCGTCACCAACGCGTAGCCCGACTCATCGTCAAGGCGTTCGACCACCGGCTCGTCGCCCGGTTCCAGCTCGAATGCAGTCTGGAGCACGCGGCGCATATCGTCGGGAAAGGTATAGCCTGAACCGTCGCGGCTGCGGCCCGCAGCGGTGAGCGGCGGCGTTTCGAGGATTTCGAGACCAACCGCCTCTACGGCTTCGGCAAAGCTTGCACCATCCGACAGCGCGTCTTCAAGGTCGATGACGAGGTCTTCGATCGTGCCCGCGCGTTTACGCTCGGTCAGCGTTTCGGCGATTTGCGCACGGCGATCGGCAGCGCTCACCTGGTCGCGCGTGATGCTTTCCACGCGCACGACATGATAGCCGAGTGCCGACTGGATCGGACCGATCACCTGCCCGGCCTTCACGTCGTTCGAAAAAGCGGCGCGTGCGACACCTTCGCCGGCAAGCGCAGTAAATTCGTCGCGAGTCTGCGGCCCGATCGATACGTCGGCTGCGCTGAAGCCCGCTGGCGCGACGGCATCGGCAAAACTGCCGCGGCGGGCAGCGGCGGCAATTTCGTTGGCGGCGGCCTGCGTCGGTACCACAACCTGGCTGATAACGCGCACATCGCGCGGCGCAAACTCGCCGCCTTCCTCATTCATCGCGGCGTCGATTTCAGCAGGCGTTGCGACGACGTTTTGCACGCGTTCACTCCCGATGCGGGCGATGCGCAGTATGCGTTGCTCGGGCACGGTGTAGCGCGCGCCGTTGGTGCGATAGAATGCGGCGACTTCGTCTTCGGTGACGCTAATCGACCTGGCAATCGGTTCGGCGGCGATCGTCGCGATGTTGCCCGTGCGCTCTTCCAGCTGCATCGACGCATAGGGTTTGGCGACTTCGGTCGGGACCCGTGTTTCGACCACCGCGGGTTGCAGCAGCAGGCGCTGGTAAATGCCGGCACTCAGGATATTGCGCAATTGGCGATCGGTCAGATTCTGCGCCTGGAGAAAATTCTGATAGCTCGCCGCGGTGAATTGGCCATCGAGTCCTTGCACGCCCGGCAGCTGCGCGATTTCCGCATCGACCAGGGCCTTGGACAGGCGGAAGCCGTTATGCTCGGCAAAAGCGGCAAGCGCCGCTTCTTCGATCAACTGCTTGACGATCAGATCATATTCGCCCGCCAGGTCGGCGTAGGTCGCTTCGGGGTTGTTCTGACGCACGACGCGCAGGCGCTGTTGCATGGCATCGTCGATCTGCTGTTCGCTGACCGTAAAGCCTTTGCCCTGTGCCGCCGTGTTTCCGCCACCACCGACCGACCCGGTCTGGAAATTGGCAAGGTCAGCGAGCGCGAAGCTGGCGACGATAACCGCCAGGAACAGCACGAGGACGATTTTTCCGACCGTCGATTTCGACAGATTGCGGGTTGAGGACAGCATAGGAAACGGACTTTCGGATCTGGAGCAGGGGTTTGCAGTCTCTCTAGTTATCGCGCCGAGCGGATTCAATGGGGCATCTTGAAGGCCGGGACATCGCGGCTTGCAATCGTTCACATACGCGCACTTGGCCAACCGGGGCAAACTTGCTAGGCGCGCCGCTCCAGAAATTCACGGGGCAAGGACGGCATCTATGGCACGGCGCATGCTGGTGGCAGGAAACTGGAAAATGCACGGGGTCGGTAGCGACCTTGGTGAGATCACAGCTATCTCCATGGCAGCCGAAACCGAAAACGGCGTCGATGTCGCTATCTGCGTGCCCTTCACCCTCATCGAGCGGGCGGTCGCCGCCGCGCCCGGGTTCGCGATCGGCGCGCAGGATGTCCACCCTGCGGCAAACGGAGCACATACCGGCGATATCAGCGCCGCCATGCTCGCTGAGGTAGGCGCCAAATTGGTCATCGTCGGGCACAGCGAACGCCGCCAGGCGCATCATGAAGGCAATGCCGAAACGGCGGCAAAGGCCGACGCCGCGCTGGCCGGCGGTCTCGACGTGGTCGTCTGTTGCGGCGAAACCCTCGAGGTGCGCGAGGCGGGGGAGGCGGTCGAGACGGTCTGCGACCAGATCATCGCGTCGCTTCCGGGTAGCGTCGACCCGTCGCGCATGGCGCTCGCTTACGAGCCCATCTGGGCGATCGGTACCGGGAAGGTCGCACGGCCGTCCGATGTCGCCGAGATGCACGCCGCGATCCGCGCCCGCATTGCCAAGGAACATGGCCCCGAGATCGCAGCGCAAATGCGGATACTCTATGGTGGTTCGGTGAAGGGGGAGAATGCCGCCGAACTTTTTGCTATGGAGGACGTAGATGGCGCTCTCGTAGGCGGGGCCAGTCTCACTGCAGATCAGTTCGTGCCGATCATTAACGCCGCGAAAAATTGACGTTCAGGTTGACGTAATCGTCAAGTTGTTAAGAAAGACACCGACAATTCAATGGGAAAGGTTCACATGAAGTCTCTGTTTACTGCCGCTGCGGCGCTTTCGATGATCGCTGCTGTTCCGGCCACCGCTGCCACCATCGCCCAGGACGCTGCGCAGATCGCGCCGGGTATGGAAGTCGTCCATGACAAGACCGGCGATCCTGTCGGCCAGGTTGTCCGTATCCAGGGCGACGCCATCATTTTCTCGACCGACCAGCATGCCGAAATCGCCATGCCTTCAAACGCTTTCCTGGCCCACGAAGGCAAGGTGCTGTTCGCCATGACGAAGGATCAGATCAACGCTGCGGTTGCAGCCGACAAGGCAAAAGCCGAAGCGGCTGTCCAGCCGGGTGCGACGGTACTCGGTTCGGCCGGTACGCCGGTTGGCACGATCGACACGATTGACGACGAACTTGTCACCGTTCTGCTCGAGAACGGCGCCAAGGTGCAGATCCCGCGTTCGGGTACTGCAGCGTCGGCCAACGGCCTCGTCGTCGGTCTGACCGCTGATGAACTGCTTGCGCAGGTCCCCGCCGACGCCATTCCGGAAGGCGAAGGCGAAGGCGAAGCGGAAGTTGCCGCAGAAGCGGAAGCGGACCTCGGCTAAGCTGACGCGTTCGAACCTATTGAAAGGCCGGGGCGCAGTTTCTGCACTCCGGCCTTTTGCTTGAAAAGCGCGGCCGCTGTCGTTACATCGCCGCCGCATACCCAAGACCGAAAGACAATCTCCATGCTGTTTACCTTCCTTCTTGTCGTTCAGGGCCTCGTTGCGGCTGCGCTCGTTGGCTCCATCCTGATGCAAAAGTCGGAAGGCGGCGGTCTTGGTGTCGGCGGTTCGTCGTCGGGCTTCATGACTGCACGCGGCCAGGCCGATTTCCTTACTCGCGCGACCGCAATCCTCGCGGCGGCGTTCGTCGGGCTTTCGATTACACTGGCCGCGATCGCCGGTTCGTCCGAGCGCGAAGTTTCGATTGATACCAGTCTCGTGAACGAGTTCGCGCCTGCAGCGCCGGTGCAGCCGGTCGAGCCAGTCCCCTCCGAAGCGCCGAGTGACGACGCGGCGCCCATCGCCGAGTAAATCGAAAAAATCACTCGAATGCGATATAGCGGGTTGCCAAACAGGGCAGCCCGACCCTAAGGCTCGACTCCCATGGCGCGGTTCATTTTTATCACCGGCGGCGTGGTTTCCTCGCTCGGCAAAGGTCTTCTGGCAGCATCGCTCGGTGCGCTTCTGCAAGCGCGTGGCTATAAGGCGCGCATTCGTAAATTCGACCCTTACCTCAACGTAGATCCGGGGACGATGAGCCCCTACCAGCACGGTGAAGTCTACGTGACGGATGACGGCGCGGAGACCGATCTCGATCTGGGCCATTACGAGCGCTTCACCGGCGTGTCAGCGCACCAGTCCGACAATGTCACATCGGGCCGGGTCTATTCGGACATCATCGCCAGGGAACGCCGCGGCGACTATCTCGGCGCGACGGTGCAGGTCATTCCGCACGTCACCAACGCGATCAAGGAATTCGCGCTCAACGATATCGACGATCTTGACTTCGTGATTTGCGAAATCGGCGGCACCATCGGCGATATCGAAAGCCTGCCCTTCGTCGAGGCGCTACGCCAGCTGTCCAATGATCTTGGGCGCGAGAATGTCGTCTTCGTGCACACTACGCTGGTGCCCTACATCGCGGCGGCGGGCGAGCTGAAGACCAAGCCGACGCAGCACAGCGTGCGCGAAATGACCGGCTATGGCATCCAGCCCGACGTGCTTCTGTGCCGTTCCGAGCACCCGATCCCGCCCGAAGAGCGCGCCAAGATCGCGCTGTTTTGCAACGTGTCCGAAAGCGCGGTCATCCAGGCGCTCGATGCGCGTTCGATCTACGACGTGCCGCTGGCCTACCACCGCGAGGGGCTAGACCGCGAAGTGTTGCGCGCTTTCGGCATCGATGATGCGCCCGAACCCGATCTTAAGCGCTGGATCGACATCATGGACCGCTTCGACAACCCCGAAGGCGAGGTCACGATCGGTGTGGTCGGAAAATATGTTTCGCTGCCGGATGCCTACAAGAGCCTACGCGAAGCACTGGTCCATGGCGGCTTTGCCAACAAGGTGAAGGTCAACATCAAGTGGCTCGATGCCGAGATGTTCGAAAGCGAGGACGAAGAACTCGCTGCCAAGCTGGAACCCATGCACGGCATCCTCGTCCCCGGCGGTTTTGGCGAGCGCGGAAGCGAAGGCAAGATCGCCGCGATCAAGTTTGCCCGCGAACGCAAGATCCCCTTTTTCGGCATCTGCCTCGGCATGCAGATGGCCTGCATCGAAGCAGCGCGCAACCAGGCGGGTATTGCGAACGCGACGACTACCGAATTTGGCGAAGAGGGCGAGCCGATCATCGGCCTCATCACCGAATGGATGAGCGAAGAGGGCCTTCAAAAGCGCAGCGCCGGTGGCGATCTGGGCGGGACAATGCGGCTTGGCGCCTATGATGCAAAGCTGTCGCCCAACAGCGCGGTCGCAACGCAGTACGGCACCACCGACATCAGCGAGCGGCATCGTCACCGTTACGAGGTCAACCGGAACTATATCGACCAGCTGGAAAAAGGCGGCCTGATCTTCTCGGGTATGAGCCCCGATGGCCTGCTGCCCGAAATCGTCGAGCGGCCCGACCATCCATGGTTTATCGGCGTGCAATTCCACCCCGAGTTGAAAAGCCGACCCTTCGACCCACATCCCCTGTTCAAAGGCTTCATCGCAGCTGCGCTCGAGCAGTCCCGCCTCGTCTAACGAGAGATTTTATGTCCGACGTCAAACACACCAAGCTTCTCGTCCTGGGTTCCGGCCCCGCCGGATGGACCGCCGCCATCTATGCCGCCCGCGCTGGCCTCAAGCCGATCGTGGTCGAAGGCATCCAGCCCGGCGGCCAGCTCACCACCACCACGGACGTGGAAAACTATCCCGGCTTCCGTGACGTCATTCAGGGGCCGTGGCTGATGGAGGAAATGAAGGCGCAGGCCGTCCATGTCGGCACCGAGGCGGTGTGGGATCACATCAACGACGTCGACCTGTCGGTGCGCCCGTTCCGCCTCACCGGCGATGGCGGGCAGGTTTATACGTGCGACACGCTGGTGATCGCCACCGGCGCGCAGGCCAAATGGCTGGGTTTACCGAGCGAGGAACATGCCAAGGGCAAGGGCGCGAGCGCCTGCGCGACCTGCGACGGGTTCTTCTACCGCGGCAAGAAGGTCACCGTCATCGGCGGCGGCAATACGGCGGTCGAAGAGGCGCTGTATCTTACCAATCACAGCGATGACGTCACGCTGATCCACCGCCGCGACGAACTTCGCGCCGAAAAGATTTTGCAGGACCGCCTGTTCGCCAACGAGAAGATCACCACACTTTGGGATCACACGGTCGAGGAATTCATGCTGGGCGGTGACCCCGAAGCGCTCACCGGCCTGCGCGTCAAGAACGTCAAGACGGGCGAGGAAAGCATCGTGGAATGCAAAGGCGCCTTCGTCGCCATCGGCCACGCGCCGGCAACCGAATTGTTCAAGGGCAAGCTCGACATTGACGATGACGGCTATCTCGTCGTCGAACAGGGCACCCCGCGCACCAGCGTGCCGGGCGTCTATGCCTGCGGCGACGTGATGGACAAGCATTACCGCCAGGCCGTGACCGCGGCGGGCACCGGCTGCATGGCAGCCCTCGATGCGGAGAAATATCTGGCCGAGCTGGAATTCGCCGAGAAGGAAGCGGCGGAGTAGGGATTGTAGCTTATTTGATGGCTTCGACCTCTTGGCCGATAGCTTTCATCTGGTACGGGCGCATATCCAGTCCACATTTGAGCAATAGCATCCCGTTAGCCCTCTGCATTTGCTGGACAGCAGGTGGAAAGGCTTCTTGCGGAATTTTGCTCCCGATAGACGTAAAATCATGGGTCACGCGGCTTTTACCGCGCACATCGCCAATCTGAATTCTCAAATCGCCAGTGTAACCAAGATCACCGTAATAGAATTGGTCCACGCGAGTTCCGCTCGGATATTCGTTCGAACCATCTGAGCTATATTCGTACCGCCGCACGTTTTCGAAATGCTCGGTCAATGTATCCTCGACGCAAGACCGATCAACCGAAACCGAAAGATCGCCCACGCCTCGAATTCCTCGTTCCGGTTCGCAAGCCGAAAGTGTTGCTAGCGTGAGAAGGGCTGCACCAACTCTAGCGGAAATGTTTCGGGATGGGTGTTGGCCCGTCACCCCAGCGCCAACCTTCGCGCCATCGCGGTCAGCCGTCCAAACGTCATGAAATCCTCGGCTTCCACCGCGTCATCCTCGATCTCGATGCCGAGCCGTTCTTCGAGCGCGGTCAGCAAGTGCGCAACCGCCATCGAATCGAATTCGGGCAGCGCGCCAAACAGTTCGGTATTTTCTTCGAATTCCGCCACGGCGTCGCGTTCGAGGCCGAGGGTTTCGGCGAGCAGGTCCTTTAGCCCTGCGTCGACAATTCCGATGTCGCTGTCGATCAAGTGATGAAACTCCTGAGTAGAGCCATCGCCCCTAGGAAAAGCTGGGCTTTCGCGCAAGGGCCGGGGGCGCTAGGCGAGGAGGATGCACCCGCTCGATCACCTGACGACTTCTGGAAGGCCCGAGGCACCCGCGCTGACGGTGAACGACGTCACCCTGACCTATGCCGAACTCGACGCGATGGTCGGGCGGCTGGCGGCGTGGCTCGAGGATCAGGGCTTTGCGGCGGGCGATCGCGTAGCCACGTGGGAGCCCAAGACGCTCACCACCTGCCTGATGCCACTGGCGGCAGCGCGCGCGGGGCTGGTGCACGTGCCGGTCAATCCGGCGCTCAAGGCCGCGCAGATGCAGGGTATCGTCGAGGATTGCAGGGCGACGATGGTGTCGCCGCGTAGTGCGCCCGAGGCTTGGGCGGTGCGCTGGCTGAATGTCGATCCGGCCGCGCTGGAGGGCGATCCGCTCCCGCCGTCAGATCATGATCCGGAAAGCCTCGTCGCGCTGCTCTACACCTCGGGTTCGACTGGCAAGCCCAAGGGTGTGATGCTGAGCCATGCCAACCTGGCCTATGGCGCCGATGCGGTTGCGCACTATACGAAGATCACGCCTGAAACGTGCAATCTCGCCGTCATGCCGCTGGCCTTCGACTACGGCCAGAACCAGCTGCTCGCGACATGGCATGGGGGAGGGCAAGTCATTGCTTTCGATTATCTTTTGCCAAATGACGTCAAGAAGTCAGTGGCCAAGCACAAGATCACCTATTTCGCCGGAATCCCGCCTTTATGGCACCAGCTCGTCCGCCTCGACTGGTCGGGCGGGGAAGGGGCGAGCCTCACCACGCTGACCAATACAGGCGGCGCGATGACCGAAGCGCTGTTGGGCAAGCTGCGCGGCGCATTTGGCGATCTGGACGTCCACCTGATGTACGGCCTTACCGAAGCTTTCCGCGCCGCCAGTCTCGATCCCGCCCTGGCGGACACGCACCCCACGAGCGTCGGCACCTCGATCCCGCATAGCGAGCTGATGGTCGTGCGCGAGGATGGCAGCGCTTGCGATCCGGGCGAGGAAGGCGAGCTGGTGCAGGCCGGCCCGCTAGTTTCCCAAGGTTATTGGAATAACCCCGAAAAGACCGCCGCCCGCTTCCGCCCCGCACCCGCGCACAGCGAATATGGTGGAACCGCCGTCTGGTCCGGCGATCGTTTCCTGCGCGATAGTGATGGCCTCTTGCACTTCAAGGCGCGCGCAGACGCGATGATCAAGGTCTCGGGCAATCGCATCAGCCCGGACGAAATCGTGCGCGTCGCAGAAGTGATCGACGGCGTGCATGAGGCAGCTGTCACGACCGAACCCGACGAACAGTTGGGCGCTAGTATCGTTCTTCATGTCGTAGGCGAGGGTGACAACGCCTTGATCGAGCGCCATTTTCGCCTGAACGCCCCGGGCTGGTTCATGCCGCAGCGCATCGTATGGCATGAAAGCCTGCCGCGTACCGCCACCGGCAAGACGGATCGCAACAAGTTGGCGGAGATGGCGACATGAAACCGATGGGTCCGATCCCACCATTTTTCGAAGCGAATTCCGATGGCCAATTGTGCATAGGTGGCAAGGCGGCCGGCGACTGGCTTGGTGATGAAGATCGTCCTGCGTTCGTCTACGCGCGCGCCGTCATCGACCAGAAGGTCGATGAGTTCCGCGCCGCAATGCGGGAACGCGTTGCGCTTCATTATGCTGTGAAAGCAAACCCTTGGCGCCCGTTGCTCGAATGGATTGCCAAGAGGGTAGACGGGTTCGATCTCGCTTCGCGCGGCGAGTTGGAGCGTGTCGGCGGGCTGGATCTGCCGCTGAGCATGGCGGGGCCGGGCAAGAGCGATGCCGACCTGGTGGCAGCGCTCCGAAAGAGCGTGATCATTCATCTCGAAAGTGAGGGCGAGGCCGACCGCGCGATTGCACTCGCCGAAGCAGAGGGCGTCACGCCCAAACTCGCCATCCGCATCAATCCGCCCTTTATCCTGAAGGGCGCGGGTATGAAGATGGGCGGGCTGGCTAGCCAGTTCGGCGTCGATGCCGAGCGCGTGGGGCCGCTCGCGCAGCGGTTGGTGAGCGCGGGCGCCGATTTCCTGGGCTATCATCTCTATGCCGGCTCGCAATCGCTGTCGGCCGAAGCCATTGCGCAAAGTCAGCTCGCGACTATCGATTTGATCGAAAAGCTCATCGCAGAAACCGGCATAATACCCAAGGAGGTCAACCTGGGCGGCGGTTTCGGCATTCCTTATTTCCCGAATGAGAAACCGCTTGATATCAACGTGATTGGCGACGCCATTGGGAAGCGACTTGAAGAGCGCCCGGCGCTATCCGACACCCGTTTTATCCTCGAGCTAGGTCGTTGGCTGGTGGGCGAGGCGGGGGTCTACCTGACCCGCGTGCTCGATCGCAAGCAAAGCCACGGCGAGACTTTCCTGACGACCGACGGCGGTATGCACCACGTCCTCGCCGCGTCGGGCAATCTCGGCCAGTTCCTGCGCCGCAACTATCCCATCGCTAACGCCAGCCGCTTTGCTGACGCGCAAATGCTCGAAGCCAACGTGGTGGGACGACTGTGCACGCCGCTTGATCTTCTCGGCGACGAAGTGATGCTGGCGGATACGCAGGTGGGTGACGTCATCGCCGTCTTTTGCCAGGGGGCCTACGGGCTGACGGCGAGCCCCAACGACTTCCTCTCGCAGCCCGTCGCGCGCGAGCATCTGGCCTAGTCGGAGTAGACCGCCTTTACGAAATAGAGGCCTTCGGGCGGCGCGTTTAGGCCGAGCGCTTGCCGGTCCCTGGCCTCCAGCGCGTCCTTTACCTGCTCGGGTGTCCACTGGCCGCGCCCGACGAGGCTCAGCGTTCCCACCATTGAGCGGACCTGGTGATGGAGAAAACTGCGGGCGGCCGCGCGAATATGAATTTCCTCGCCTTCACGCTGAACGGTGAGGATATCGAGCGTTTTTTCAGGGCTTTGCGCCTGGCAGTGCACCGATCGGAAAGTGGTGAAGTCGTGGCGGCCTTCCAGATAGGTCGCGGCGCGCGCCATCGCGTCCAGATCGAGCTCTTGCGGAACATGCCAGACCCGGTTGCGAAGTAGCGTCGGGGGCGCTCTTCGATTGAGTATCCGGTATAAATAACGCCGCCCAACACACGAAAAACGCGCATGAAAATCGTTGTCGGCAGGTTCGGCCTTGGTGATGGCCACCGGATCAGGGCGCAGCAGGGCGTTGAGCCCTTCACGCAGCTGGTGCGCGTCAATCGTCTTCTCGATATCGGCATGCGCCGTCATGGCCAAACCATGCACCCCGCTGTCGGTGCGCCCCGCACAGTGGAGGCACGCTTCCTCGCCAGTCATTCGCTCGATCGCTTCTTCGATTGCCTGCTGAACCGATGGGCCGTGGTCCTGGCGCTGCCACCCCATGAAAGGCGTGCCATCAAATTCGACCGTGAGGCGCCAGCGCGTCATGTAATCAGCGTGCCGGGCGCAACCGCCGAACCGCGCAGGAAATCATCGATATCGGTCACACCTTTGCCGGCCCGCTGGATGCGGGTCGGGCGCAAGGCACCGATGCCACATCCGATGGTAAGTCGGTCGTCCAACACTTCGCCAACCTGGCCGTGACCGGCATTGCTCGCCATTTCGGCTGCGAGAATTTTGAGGCGAGTGCCGTCAATTTGTGTCCACGCCCCCGGCCACGGGGCGAGGCCCTGGATCTGCCGCTTGATTGCGACTGCATCGCGGGCCCAATCGATACGGGCTTCGCGCTTGTCGATCTTGTGGGCATAAGTGACGCCCTCGTCGGGCTGTTTGCGGGGTGAATAAGCGTCCGGATCACCAAGATATTGCACGATCAGCCTGCTACCCATCCTGGCAAGTTCTTCCGTAAGTTCGCCTGTGTTCTTGTCACCGATCGGAGTGGCATCGTCGACCAGCATGGGGCCGGTATCGAGTCCGGCTTCCATCTGCATGATTGTAACGCCCGTTTGCTCGTCCCCCGCCATGATCGCACGGTGGATCGGGGCAGCACCACGCCAACGCGGCAGGAGCGAGGCGTGAACGTTGATGCAGCCCATGCGCGGCGCATCGAGAATAGCCTGCGGCAGGATCAGCCCGTAGGCGGCGACGACGGCGACGTCGGCCTCCAGCGCGGCAAACTCTTCCTGCGCTGGCCCTTTCTTGAGCGATTTGGGCGTGCGCAACGCGATACCATGCTCGCGGGCGCGCTTTTCCATCGGGGTGGGGTGCATTTTCTTGCCGCGGCCGGCGGGGCGGGGCGGTTGTGAATAGACCGCCACCACGTCATGGCCCGCTTCGACAAGCGCATCGAGCGTCGGCACCGCGAAATCGGGGCTTCCCATCATGATTACACGCATGATGCGCCCTATGGCGGAATTCGACGGATATTCCTATGTGCTTTTGATGGCTTCTTCCGAACTCGAGGCGCTGACACAGGCGCTGGCACGCTTGCCTGGACTGGGACCGCGCTCGGCGCGGCGTGCGGTGCTGCATCTTATCAAAAAGCGCGACGGTGTGATGGAGCCGCTCCTCACGGCGCTGGCGGAAGTTTCGGAAAAGCTTTCGACCTGCTCGATCTGCGGCAATGTCGACACGAGTGATCCGTGTAGCGTGTGCAAGGATCCAAAGCGCGATGATCGTCTGCTTTGCGTCGTCGAGGAAGTCTCCGACCTGTGGGCGCTGGACAAATCGCGGCTATTTCCAGGTCGTTTTCACGTGCTTGGCGGACGATTGAGTGCGCTCGACGGCGTGAGACCCGAAGACCTGTCGATCGAAGCATTGCTAGGCCGCGTAGAATCCGGCGGCATCGACGAGGTAGTGCTGGCAATGAACGCCACGCTCGAGGGGCAAACGACTGCGCATTATCTCTCGGAAAGGCTTGAAAAGTTTCCGGTGCGCCTGACCCAACTGGCGCACGGGCTGCCGGTAGGCGGCGAGCTCGATTATCTCGACGAAGGTACACTGGCGCAGGCCTTGCGGGCGCGTCGCCAGATAGGTTGAATCGCGGGGGCCGAGCGCTTAAATGGCGCGCATGGCCATTTTGAAGATCTACGAGACCCCGGACGATGTGCTGCGGCAGATTAGCAAGCCCGTCGAAGAAGTGACGGACTGGCACCGCCAGCTCATCAAGGACATGTTCGAGACGATGTACGATGCGCCGGGCATCGGGCTTGCCGCCGTTCAGGTGGGCGAGCCCATCCGTCTGCTGGTCATCGACCTTCAGGAACCGGAAAATCCGGACGATCCCGAGAGCAAGGTCATCAAGGACCCCAAGGTCTTCATCAATCCCGAGATCCTCGAGACGTCCGATCACGAAGTGCCCTATACCGAAGGCTGCCTGTCGGTGCCCGAGCAGTACGCGGATGTCATGCGGCCCGATCGCATCAAGGCGCGCTGGCTCGACGAGAATGGAGAGCGTCACGAGAAGGAAATCGACGGGCTATTGGCGGTCTGCCTGCAGCACGAGATGGACCACCTAGAAGGCGTTCTTTTCATCGATCACTTGTCGAAGCTCAAGCGTGACATGGTTCTCAAGAAACTCGCCAAGCAGCGCCGCAAGGCAGCCTAAGGCGTAATCGTCTCCGCCGCTTTGCGGCAATCATCAGCACATTCGCGGCAAATCTGTGCGCACAGCTTGCAGTGTTCGTGATCGTGCTTCTCGCATTCGCTGGCACAGGCATCGCAAATTCGGGCGCATAGCTCGAGCACGTCTTTGAGCACGGCTTCATTGTCGCCCGAACGGCGCGCGCCGATGCGCGAGGTCGCTTCGCAAATATCGCTGCAGTCCGAGCAGGTGCGGATGCATTGGGTCATGTCCTTGTCCTCGGCCAGGCAGGCGTCGGCGCAGCTCATGCACATTTTCGCGCAATACATGGCGTGATGGACGGCATCGGCCAAAGGTTGGTTCTGGTGGCCGTCTACATCGGGGTGCAGGCTGATCATCTTGCGAATGGACATAAATTTTCTCCCTCTTTTGAAGGTGAGCGCTTGGGGGCCGCACCGGTTCCCTTTGGCAAGGACCTGTCAATCTTTTGGCAGTAGGCTCCTTGCCGTACGCAAGATTGGGGAGCGTAGACATGGATCCGATGATGACCATCGTGCTGGTGGTGGCCGTATTGACCGTTGGCCTCGTTGCGGGTTTTTTCGCCGCGACTAAAGCACATGAAAAAGGCGCACAGGGTTATAAGGACGAAGCTGATTTCCAGCGCGCCCGCGGGTCGGAAAAGGAGCGCGAACTGGCCGCTGCGAATGAGCGGGCGGCGCGCGCCGATGAATTTAAAAAGATGCTCAAGGCGGTGACGGCCGAACGCGATGCGGCGCTGCGCGACAAGGCCGCGATGGAAGCCGATGAGCGCAACTTCGAAAAGCGGATGCGCGACGTGGAAAATATGCGCAAGGATCTGGCGGTGCTATTCCAGGATGTCGGCGACAAGATGCTCGACCGCGCACAGGAACAATTTCTCGCCCGTTGCCGTGATTTTTTTGCCGCTAGCGGCGTTCGCGCCGGTGCGCACGAGCCGGGACATCATGCCGCAACGCAAACCCAGTCTAAGGCCGCGCCCGTGCCCGAAGCAGCACCTGATCCTGTAGTGCTGCAGTCTGCACCGGAGCCGGAGCCGGTCGCCGATGCCGCGCCGGACCCTGCGTCCGCGCATGATTTCGATCCGTCTTCAGTGCCGGCTCTGGATGAGATGGGAGAACCCATCGAACAGGCTGCTGAAGCGAACGGTGAGCCGGATGCGGGACAAGAAGACACGCCCGCCCACCCGTTGCCACACTCCCAGCACTACGCGTCGGGCGGCTACGGCTTCTGAAGAAAAAATAGTTCCCGTTTCGTTCGCCTGACCTTAGGGTGGGCGAATGGACATGAATCTTTTTGTAGGCCTCGTGATTGGCGCCGTCGTTGGCGGCTTGGTGGCCTACCTCATCGCCAAGCTTCAATCGGGCAAGAGCGAAGCGCAGGTCGAGAATCTGCGAATGCAACTGGACGGCGTGCGAGAAGAACGCGATGCGGCACGGTCGCGCATCGATGCGGCGCAGGATGAACTGGCGGCGCTGAAGGCGGAAAAGGCGACGTTCGACCAGCGCCTCAAGGACTTCCACGAACAGAAAGACGCGCAACTCAACCAGTTTCGCGAAGCGGCTGACAAGTTGCTCGACAAGGCGCAGAAGGATTTCCTCGAAAAAGCAGGTGCTCGCTTCAGCGAAGCGGATCAGAAGTCGGAGGCGCACCTCAAGGGCTTGGTCGATCCGATTCAGAAATTGCTGGCCGAACAGAAGGCAAAGATCGACGCGGTCGAAAAGGACAGGGTCAGTGCTTATTCGGGCCTCAAGGCCGTCGTCGACGAAGTCAAGGCAGGGCAGGGCCAAGTGCGCGACGAAACGCGCAATCTCGTCAATGCGCTACGTTCATCGCCAAAGGCGCGGGGACGTTGGGGGGAAAAGACGCTCGAAAACGTGCTGCAGCAAGCGGGGCTGTCGGAGCATATCGACTATCTCACCGAAGTGTCGGTTGATGGTGATGAAGGCAAGTTGCGTCCCGATGCCGTGGTTAACCTCCCCGGCGGGCGAAAGCTTGTGATCGACGCCAAGTGTTCGCTCAACGCCTATCTCGACGCGACCGATGAAGTCGACGACGAAGCGCGCGAGCGTTTCCTGTCACAGCATCTTGCCTCGATGAAAAATCATGCCCAGCAGCTCGGGTCGAAGAGCTATTGGGCGCAATTCGATGATTCCGCCGATTATGTCGTGATGTTCGTACCCGGCGAACATTTTCTTACGGCTGCGCTAGAGCAGGATTCAGGTCTCTGGGATTGGGCGTTCGAAAAGAAAGTGCTGTTGGCGACCCCCACCAATCTCGTCGCCATCGCCCGCACCGTGGCCAGCGTATGGAACCAGGAACGGCTCAAGGAAAACGCCAAGGACATCGAGGCACTGGGCAAGGAACTGCATGGCCGGATCGCCACGATGGCCGATCATGTGCTCAAGATGGGCAATCACCTGTCGCGTGCCAATGACAGCTACAATCGGATGGTGGGCAGCTTGGAAAGCCAGGTGTTCACGCAAGCACGGCGGTTTGAAGAGCTGGGTTCGGGGAGCGCGAAGGAAATCGCGGAACCGGGCGTGGTCGAGGCAAGTCCGCGGCCACTGACTAAATTGTCGCCGCCGCCAAAAGGCGCCAACGATGGTGAAGACGCGGCCTAGTAGGTCTTGACCGCGGTCATCGTGCCGCGGGCATTGGCAAGCACGACCTGCGATCCCTCAACGCGGACGTCGATCGGGTCGGAAAGTATCGCAGCGCCTGCGGGTTCCATACTGTCGGAGGGGCAGGCCATTTTCGTAGACATGACCGGACCGACGTTAAGCGTGTTGCCGTCGAAGCCGTAATTGGCATTCATGCGGTTGCAGTCGAAATGGGCGTAGATGCGATTGGCCTCGAAGCGCAGTTCGTAGTTGCCGTCAGGCGATGTCGGCGTGCCGTTGATCGACACAATTCGCCAATTGGTGTTGGTCAGCGCATCGCTGTCCATCGCGGGCGACGTTGCGTTATGATTTCCGCGCTCGTCCGTGGTTTCGAAGAAGCGCACCGGCGCGCCGCAACCGCGCCATTCCTGCGTCCCGATTTCGACGGTGACCGTATCGGGATAGGTGCGATCGCTCATGCCGTCGCTGCATCTGCGATCGATGATCGTCGCGCGGATGCGTTGGCCCTGATAGACGTCACCCAGACGCGGATCAGGAGTGTATGCAAAACTGCTATCCGACGCGGCATAGCCGTCCGCGTTGCGAAAGCGCATTTGTCCGTCTGAAATATCTAGCGACCAGAACGGTTCGTTGCCGATTGCGCGGTAAGGCTCGGCCATGCCGCTATCGGACCCGCCATAGGGGTCCTCATCATAACCGTTGGACATGCAGGCGGCGAGCGCGAGTGGCGCGAGGAGGGCAAGTTTCTTCATGCCGCCGAAACGTTTGTCGGCGTCTAACGGTTCCGCCAGCTGGCGCGGATCTGGAATGCGGTGACGGCCGTGGCGACCGCTGCATTGAGGCTGTCGGCCCGCCCCGCCATCGGAATTTTGACGAGCAGGTCGCATTCGGCTTCATAAGCTTCGGGCAGCCCCTGGCTTTCGTTGCCGACCAGCAGGAAGCAGGGCGCGGCATAGGGCGCATCGAGATAGTCATGATCCGTCTGAAGGCTGGTGCCCACGAGCTGGCTGGGGCCGCTGCGCAGCCAGGGCACGAACTCCTCCCAGCTGGCCTGCGCAATCTGATTCGTGAAGAGCGCGCCCATCGATGCGCGCACCGCTTCCACGCTGAAAGGGTCGGCACTGTCGTCTACCAGAATCAGCCCGCCTGCGCCGACAGCATCGGCGGTGCGCAGCATGGTGCCGATATTTCCCGGATCGCGAATGCGTTCGCCAACGAACCATAGGTCAGCCTTGCTCCGGTCGATTTCGGCAAGGCTCGTATCCGGCTGCTTGTAGGCGGCGACAAGACTCTGCGGATTATCCTTGCCCGTCATCTTCGAAAGGATGTCCGGACTGGTAAGAATGGCATCGCCGCCGGCCGCTTCGGTTGCTTCGATGATCGAGGCTGCGAGAGGATGTTCCGCGCCCTTCGGCGCGAAAGCGATCAATTCGGGCAAGAAGCCTTCGTCGCGAGCCTCTGCGATGATGCGAAGTCCCTCGGCGAGAAACAGCCCTTCTGCGCGGCGGGCCTTCTTGTCGCGAAGCGCCCGAATGCGTTTTACGGTATCGTTGGAAAATGAGGTAATTTCGCGGGGCATCAATCCTCCCCGAAACTGTCCTCGAACAGGCGCAATAGCTGCCGCAGTTGCGGGAGGGGTTCATCACCCGTCACGTGCAGCGTCACCTTGTCACCCTTGGCGGCGCCCAGCATCATGATGCCCATGATCGACGTGCCGGGGACGCGATTGCCGTCCTTTTCGACCTCGATGGTATAGTCCTCGCCGATTTCGTGCACGAGATTGACGAGCTTGGCGCTCGCCCGGGCATGAAGCCCGCGACGATTTGTAACTTTGACAGTCTTTGCCTTGTGCGCGCTCAAGCTGCAGCCTCGCCCAGTACTTCGGAAGCCACCGAGATGTATTTTCGACCGGCCTCACGCGCGGCCGTGACGGCTTCATGGACGCCCATCGATTTGCGGGCGCCTTCGAGGCGGATGAGCATGGGCAGGTTAATGCCGGCGATCACTTCGATGTTGTCGCCTTCCATCAGGCTGATGGCAAGATTGGACGGGGTGCCACCGAACAGATCGGTGAGAATGATGACGCCTTCACCCTTGTCGACGGCCTTGATCGCGGCACCGATATCAGACCGACGGGCTTCCATGTCGTCATCCGGGCCAATGCAAACACCTTCGATTGCATCTTGCGGGCCAACCACATGTTCCATCGCAGTGATGAATTCGGTCGCAAGCTGACCGTGGGTGACCAAAACCAATCCAATCATAAGATATTATCCGTCAAATCCATCCATCCCTGCGCCAGGCATCGACTCGATGCTATCACTTGGCGCTGATTTTAAATCGCGATGGCGGACATTGACCGTCAGTCCCGATTTTTGCAGCCTTTCCGCCATTTCCGCGGCTGCTGCAACCGACCGATGGCGTCCCCCGGTACAGCCGAACGCAACCGTTAGATAATGTTTTCCGGCGGCGCCATAGCGCGGAATGAGGTCCAAGACCAACTCCTCTATCCGGTCAAGAGTTTGTGACCATGCCGGATCCTTGCTGACATGCGCCTGAACCGGCGCGTCAAGTCCGGTAAGCGGACGCAGTTCCTCGATCCAATGCGGATTGTCGATGAAACGCATGTCGAACATCAGGTCGGCTGTTCGCGACGCACCGCGGGCAAAACCGAAACTGCCGATGGTGACGACGGGGTCAGTGTTGGCGCTGGCGTAGCGGCGCTTGAGTTCGTCCCGCAGTTCTGCGGGCTTCATGTCGGTCGTGTCGATAATCTGGTCGGCGGCCTGTCGCAGCGGCGCGGTCAGCGTCCGTTCGAGTGCAATGCCGTCTTCGGCTGGCCGATCCTGCGCCATGGGATGCCGCCGCCGCGTTTCGTCATACCGTCGGATCAGTTCGGTGCCGGCACAGTCCAGATAGAGGATTTCCGGCGTGACCCCCTCCAGGCTTGCAATCTTTCCGACCAGCTTGTCGGGATTGAACCCGCGCGAACGAACGTCCATGCCGACGGCCATCGGGCTGATATCATCGCCGCGAAAGTCTGTTCCCGACACGTAGCGCTTCATCAGTCCCAGTGGCAGATTGTCGACCACATCCCATCCCCAATCCTCAAGCGCGTCGAGGACCGAGCTTTTGCCGGCGCCCGACATGCCGGTGACAAGGAGGAATCGGGGAGTCGCCATGGCGCTAGAACTGGAGCCCGATTCTGTCGAGCGCGAGTTTTGCCTTGGCCGCTGCCGACGCGTCGCTGGCCACCAGGGCGATACGCGGCAGCGATATGCCCAGGATGGTTTCGCAATCATTTTCGTCGGGCATGCGCAGCGGCGTTTCCGACAAGTCGACGAACAAGGCGACGGGCATGTCGGGACGGTGGGCGACTTCGATGATACCGAGCCCCCGCACCTCCATCTTGCCGGCTATGGAGGGAGGCGGTGCCGCGATCAATTGCTCGTCCTTGACCGACAGGATTACCTGGTCATCGCTAACAAGTTCAAAATCATCGTCCATAAGTCGCAGCGCCAGGTCGGATTTGCCCGACCCCGATGGCCCCGACAGTAGCAAGGCGCGCCCACCGCGCCCCACGCAAGTCGCGTGCCGCAGTTCGGTCGACAGTCGCGTCATTCACTTCCCCATGCGGGCAGGCGCAACGCAAAGATGGCGCCTGGCTTTCCGTCGGTGCGATCCATGATCCCGATCCGACCTTCATGGGCTTTCACGATGGCTGCCGCGATAGCAAGCCCAAGACCGGAATGACGTCCAAAGTCTTCCGATTCGGGACGGCGAGAATGGAAGCGCTTGAAAATTGCCTCGCGCTCGTCGTCCGGCACGCCGGGCCCCTCGTCGGTGACGGCAACCCTGATCTCATCGCCGATCCGTCTCGCGTCCACGGTCACGCTACTTTTTGGCGGCGCAAACGACATAGCGTTGTCGATCAGATTGTCGATCACGCGGGCAAGACGGCTTTCGTCACCGACAACCATCAGCGATCCTGCTTCGGGTCGGTTGCAGGTAAGCTTGATATCGCCGAGTTCGCGGCGTTCCTGCCAGCTCGCCACCATCTGGCAAGCGATCATCCCCATATCGACCCTCTCGAATTGCGCGCGCGCCATGTCGGCATCGGTGCGTGCCGCCTCGGCAATGTCGCCAACCAGCCGGTCGAGTCGAACGACGTCCTGCCGGACGACATCGAGCAATTTCGCGCGCAGGGAGGGGTCCTCGATATGGTCGAGACCGTCGACCGCGCTGCGCAGTGAGGCGAGGGGGTTCTTGAGTTCGTGCGCCACGTCGGCGGCAAAGGCATCCATCTGGTCGATGCGAGCGGACAGCGACTGGCTCATGTCGCTGATTGATCGCGCCAGCTGGCCGATTTCGTCGCGGCGTGACGGCAGGCGCGGCACCTTCACTTCGCGCGCACGACCAAGCCGGACGCGGTGCGCTGCGACGGCGATGTGGCGCAAGGGACGGGCAATTGTGCGGGCAAGGAAGAGGCTGAGCAGCACCGACAGGATCGTTGCCGCCAGCAAGGCCAGCGCAAGGCTGGCGCGCTCACGGCGGACGATGTCGGTATAGTCGCGGTCGTTGATCGTCGCGAGCACGACGGTGTCGTCATTGGTCCGCGCTGCGGCTGAAAAGACCGGAGTACGTTCGGGCGCCTCGCGTTCGAACGTCGCGATACCGGTTTCCCGCGATGCGGCGATCTCAGGCCAGGATGCCGCAACGTCTACCTCAGGTTCGATGAAACGCTCGATCGGATCGGCGCCGACGACAGCGTTGAACGCGCGGTCGATGATCCGTGCGGCATCGAGCGTCCACGGTTGCTCGGCCGGATCGCGGAGCCGATAGGTCGGTCCGACCACATTCCAGCTGTCTGCCAGTTTCTCGCCGTTCGGCCCGTATAGTCGCAGCCGCGTGCCATTTGCGGCGCCGATTGCGGCCAACAGGGATTCGCGCTCATCCACCGGCACGCGAACGCTCGCTTCCGCGGCCGATTGTGCCTTGTTGGCAAGCTGGCCGACGCGCTCGTCGCGCAGCTGGTTGCGATAGGTGTCGAGCCATATCACCGTCAGCGCAAGCGTCAGGAGGGTGAACAGGTTCAGCGCGAGAATACGGTGGACGAGGGTGAACCGCCGCGACCATCGCAACTTGCCAACATTTGCGTCTTTTAGTCGCGGGGTCATTCTTCGCCGAAGCGATAGCCGACGCCGTACAGCGTCTCGATCATATCGAAATTCCCGTCCACGGCGCGGAACTTCTTGCGGATACGTTTGATGTGACTGTCGATCGTGCGATCATCGACATAGACGTCGTCCTTATAGGCGACATCGAGCAATTGGTTGCGCGACTTGACCACGCCAGGACGCTGCGCGAGCGCTTCCAGGATAAGGAATTCGGTGACTGTCAGGGTGACGTTCTTGTCATCCCATTTGATTTTATGGCGGGCTGGATCCATCGACAGGCGCCCGCGCTCGAGAAGAGGTACGCGTTCTTCCTCGTCATCGCCATTGCTGCCTTCTGCAGCAAGCTTCTGGCGGCGCAGGATTGCCTTGATGCGCGCAATCAGGAGGCGCTGCGAAAACGGCTTGGTGATATAATCGTCGGCACCCATGGCGAGGCCGAGCGCCTCATCGGTTTCCTCATCCTTGGAGGTGAGGAAGATAACCGGCAATGTGCCGAGCGCGCCGCCGGCTTCGCGTACCTTTTCCAGTAATTGGAGGCCATCCATTCCCGGCATCTTGATATCGAAGACCGCGAGGTCGGGTGCATTGTCACGCAGCGCCTTCAATGCCGAATCACCATCGCTATAGACGCGGGTGACGAACCCCTCGGCTTGCAGGGCGATCGAGACGGAGGTCAGGATATTGCGGTCGTCATCGACCAACGCGATCGTGTCGCTCAACGCTTTTCCTCTTGGTTCAGGCTGGAATGGTGTAGCCGCACGGCAGTTTGTTTAGCAAGAATGCGAGAGGCTTTTGACGAGGGTGTGGGGCCTCGCTATAGCCCGCTCATGCATACGTATGCCCTGCCCGCCTTTGCCAAGGGGCAGTCGGGGCACGGACAATCGAAAGGAATTTTGCGTGACCGAGCGGACGCCTGTCTATGGTCTGGACCAGCAGGGTATCTCCACTTCTGCTGACATTCACTGGAATCTCGAACGTGCGCCGCTGGTAGAAACCGCGATCCGTCGCGGCGAGGGCGAACTGGCCAAGCATGGCCCGATCGTCGTGAAAACCGGCAAGCACACCGGCCGCAGCGCGAATGACAAGTTCACCGTCAAGGACAGCGTGAGCGAAGACACGGTTTGGTGGGGCAAGACCAATGTCCCCATGTCCGAAGAGCATTTTGCCAACCTGCGCGCCGACTTCATGGATGCCTTGAAAGACAAGGGAACGTTGTTCGTCGCCGATCTCTACGGCGGTTCGCAGCCCGAACATCGCGTCAATGTGCGTGTGATCAACGAATATGCGTGGCACAACCTGTTCATCCGCACGATGCTGGTGCGCCCCGATGCGTCGGAACTTGCAGACTTCATGCCCGAATACACGATTATCGACCTGCCGAGCTTCCGCGCCGATCCCGAGCGCCATGGTACGCGCAGCGAAACCGTGATCGCCGTATCGCTGAAGGAAAAGCTGATCCTCATCGGCGGCACCGAATATGGCGGCGAGATGAAGAAATCGGTCTTCGGTCTTCTGAACTTCCTTCTTCCTGAAAAGGGCATCATGCCGATGCATTGCTCGGCCAATATCGGGAAGGATGGCGATACCGCGATCTTCTTCGGTCTATCGGGCACCGGCAAGACAACCTTGTCGGCCGATCCCAACCGCACGCTAATTGGCGATGATGAACATGGCTGGTCGGACAGCGCGGTCTTCAACTTCGAAGGCGGCTGCTATGCCAAGATGATCCGCCTGTCCGAAGAGGCCGAGCCCGAAATCTACGGGACTACCCGCAAGTTCGGCACCATTCTCGAAAACGTCGTCATGGATCCGGTCACGCGCGAGCTCGACTTCGACGATGCAACGCTCGCCGAGAATAGCCGCGGCGCCTATCCGATCGACTACATCCCGAATACGTCGGAAGAGAATCTGGGCCCGGTGCCCAAGACGATCATCATGCTGACCGCCGATGCGTTCGGCGTGCTGCCGCCGATTGCGCGGCTGACGCCCGACCAGGCGATGTATCACTTCCTGTCAGGTTATACCGCCAAGGTCGCGGGAACCGAGATCGGCGTAACCGAACCAGAAGCAACCTTTTCGACCTGCTTTGGCGCACCATTCATGCCGCGCCATCCCACCGTCTACGGCAACCTCCTCAAGGAACGTATCGCCAAGGGCGGCGTGACCGTATGGCTCGTCAATACGGGCTGGACAGGCGGCAAGTACGGCGTTGGCAATCGCATGCCGATCAAGGCGACCCGCGCGCTGCTCAACGCCGCGCTCGACGGCAGCCTCAACGATGTCGAGTTCCGCAAGGATCCCAACTTTGGCTTCGAAGTTCCGGTGTCGGTGCCCGATGTCGATGACAGCATTCTCGAACCGCGCGAAACGTGGGCCGACAAGGACGCCTATGACGCCACGGCGGCCAAGCTGGTCGATCTGTTCAATGAAAATTTCGCGATCTTTGCGGATCACGTGGACCAAGGGGTGCGCGAAGCCGGCCCCGTGGGCCAACCCGCAAACGCGTAACCGGTCGGTCATCGGCCGGGGCTTAGGAGAGGACCCGGTCGATGACCACCTATCCCGTACGACTGTTCGTTACCGACGAGGACATCGCCCATCTGGGGGAGGGATTGCTCGCGTGCACGCTGACGCGATCAGAGTGGACTCACGAGGCGCATCTGGGCGCAACGGCCTATCTGGTGTTGCGGCGGCCTGACGTCGATCTTGAAGCGAAGCTGCCGGGGCTGATCCGACGCTTTAACGAAAGCGTTGGCGGCATTAATGACGACACGCAGGGTTACCACGATACCGTAACTAAGGCCTATCTCGCAGGCGTACGCGCGTTCCTTGCGACGCGGCCAAAAGAAGAGTCGCTCACGACCAGCGTGAACGCCCTTCTGGTGTCGCCGGTAGGCCGGCGCGACTGGCCCTTGAAATTCTATTCAGACGACCGGCTGTTTTCAGTCGAGGCCCGCCGCGGCTTCATCGCGCCTGACCTGAAACAGCTTCCCTAAGCTACATTAGTTCCTTTGGAACACGGCCACCATTTTCAGCGAGTTCCTGCATGACCCGCTTGTGGAGCCAGATATTGTCTTCGGCCGTGCCGGAATAGTCGGTACGGCCCATTTCCTGGGCGAGTTCCTTGCGGTTTTCATAGCTGGGGTCGAGGTTGACCAGCTTCATCAGGTCAACGATCGAGGTGCGCCAGTTTAGTTCCTGCTCGACGCCTTTCGACCGCATTTCGAGCACATTTTCGATGTCGACGGTTTGCAGTGCGAGCGAAACGTCACCGTCCTTGTTGCGCGTGATGGGGGTGGGGTTGGCTTCCGGCGCGTCTTGCGCTTCTGCCTTGCGCCCAAAAATCGCGTCCTTGATCTTGCTGAAAATGCCCATTGTGTTTCCTCCTGCAGTAATGCGGCGAGAGGTCGACTTTCGACCTCTTCAAGCGCTCGAGTGCAGGGGGTCAACGCACGACGACGCTGATTGTTGGGACGTTTAGTGGTTTTTGTTTTCGATCTAGCGCGGTGGTAACGCGTCTAGCGCGGTGGTAACGCGTCGGGACGCTCTACAATCAGGCGTGTGCCCTGGACATCCTTGATCACCAGCCGCTCGCCCTCGTCGGCATGGAAGTCGCCGCAGGCTGTCCATTCGCCATCGCCCAGCTTCACGCGCCCGTCGCCATCCTCGATGGCGCGGGTAACGGTAACCTTGCGGCCGATCAGCTGGCGCGACCGCTCGTTGAGCGTACCGTCGTCTTCGCTCACGACGGGGCGGGCGTAGATGCGCTTGCCAACAAGCACCGAAACCACGCTGTAGATCGCGAACAGGCCAAGCTGTGCCGGCATGCCGAGATCGAAGATCAAGGTGAATGCCCCCGTCGCGATCGCAGCTGCGCCTAGGAAAACGAGGAAGACGCCCGGTGCCATGAGCTCCAGCGCCAGCAACAACAGTCCGCCGACGAGCCACCAGCCGCCGGGAGGAAGCGCGTCGAGGCCCATTATTCCTTGTCTCCGCGTACCCGCGGAACACCGCGCCGCGGGGTCGGTTCGCTACCGACCGCACTGGCTTTGACGACATGGTCGCCCAGCGCTTCCTTGGCGATTTCGCCGATACCGCCCAGCGACCCGATGAGCTGCGTCGCTTCGACGGGGAAGAGGATGGTCTTGGCGTTGGGGGAAGTGGCGAATTTGCCGATGGCCTCGACATATTTCTGCGCAACGAAATAGTTGATTGCCTGCGCGTCGCCCGCCGCAATGGCAGTCGATACAAGCTCGGTCGCCTTGGCTTCGGCCTCGGCAAGGCGGATGCGCGCTTCAGCTTCCGCATACGCGGCCTCGCGTTCGCCTTCGGCTTCGAGGATCTGGCTCTGCTTTTGACCCTCGGAACGCAGGATTTCCGACTGGCGGTCGCCTTCAGCCTCGAGAATGGCGGCGCGTTTCTCGCGCTCGGCCTTCATCTGGCGTGTCATGGCATTGACGATATCGCTGGGCGGTCGGATGTCCTTGACCTCCACGCGGGTGATCTTCACGCCCCACGATTCGGTCGCGCTATCGACCACCGACAACAGTCGCGCATTGATCTCGTCGCGCTTGGAGAGGGTCTCATCGAGATCCATCGAACCCATGACGGTGCGAAGGTTGGTAGTCGAAAGCGCCATGATGGCCGAGTACAGGTCCGAAACCTCATACGCCGCCTTGCTGGCTTCCAGCACCTGGAAAAAGACGACGCCGTCGACCGATACCATGGCATTGTCGCGCGTAATGATTTCCTGGCCCGGAATATCAACGACCTGCTCCATCATATTGATCTTATGACCAATTCGCTGAACGATGGGCGGCACAAAGTGAAAGCCCGGTTCAGCCGTGCGGGTAAACCTTCCGAAATGTTCGACCGTGTAGCGATAGCCCTGACGCACGATCTTGATCGACGATGCGACATACAGAACGACGAAGAAGACCAGGACGGCCAGCACTAATTCCATGATTGACTCCCCAATTGCAGCTGAGGACATGATGCAACCTCATGAGCATGAAGCAAAGAAAATTCGCCAGCGCCGCCGAGTTGTTCGATCGGCCGGCGGTGCTGTTCCTGCCGGCATCGCGCGAACGGGCGATCGCCAAGGCGCGAGAGAGCGCGGCCGATCTGGTGATACTGGACCTCGAGGATGCAGTTGCCGAAGCCGACAAGGAGGCTGCGCGTGACGCTGCGGTAGCGACCGTCGCGAACGCCTGGGATAAGCCGGTCGGCATTCGCGTCAACGGCACCGGAACACAGTGGCACGCGGGCGATGTGCAGGCGGTGACGCGCTCGGGTGCCGATTTCATCGTCTTGCCGCTGGCGAGCGACCCCGATGAAGTCAGCGCGATTTCGGGACGGACCGGCCAGCCTGTTCTCGCCATGATCGAGACCGCACGCGGGGTGATGCAGGCCGATGGCATCGCCGAACAGGCTGCAGGGCTGATTGTCGGCACTAATGACTTGAAACACGATCTGCGCCTGCCCGACGCGGCGGGACGACGTGAAATGCGATTTGCCATCCAGAATGTGGTGCTGGCGGCGCGGGCGCGGGGGATCGCGGCTTATGATGGTGTGTTCAACAATCTCGAGGACGACGAGGGCTTCGCAGCCGAAGCCGCGGAAAGCCATCGGTTAGGCTTCGACGGCAAGACGCTTATCCATCCCAAGCATATCGAAGCGTGCCAACGCGCCTTCCGGCCAAGTGAAGCGGAAATCGATCGTGCGCGCCGGCTCGTCGCAGCGTGCGAAGGCACCAGCGGTGCCGTGAGTTTCGAAGGCGAAATGGTGGAGGCCATGCATTTGGCATCGGCGCGGCGACTTTTGACCCGTGCGGGGGTTGGCGAATCGGCTCCGTCATAATAAGGGGCGGGATGGCCCAAGATATCCCCCTCGGTTTGACCTTCGACGATGTTCTTCTTCAGCCGCTGCAGAGCGATCTGCTGCCCAGCCAGACGTCGACCCGTACGCGATTGACGCGCGACATCGAAATCGAGATCCCGCTGTTGTCGTCCGCGATGGACACGGTGACCGAAGCCGACATGGCGATCGCAATTGCACAGTTGGGCGGGATCGGTGTGCTTCACCGCAATCTCTCCATCAAGGATCAGGTCGCCGCGGTTCGCGCGGTCAAGCGCTTCGAAAGCGGTATGGTGGTCGAGCCGATTACGATGCAGCCAGGCGAAAAGCTCGCCGATGCGCTCGATATCATGAAGGCCAACAAGATTTCGGGCATCCCGATCGTCGAAGCCAGCGGCAAGCTTGTCGGCATATTGACGAACCGCGACGTTCGCTTTGCGGACGACCTGTCACAGTCCGTTTCCGAGCTGATGACGAGCGAGAATCTCGCCACCGTGCCGCTCGGCACCAGCCAGGAGGAAGCGCGCAAGATCCTGCACCAGCGCCGGATCGAAAAACTGCTCGTGACCGATGGCGACGGCCATCTCGTCGGCCTCATCACGGTGAAGGATATCGAGAAATCGGTCGCCAGTCCCTTTGCCACCAAGGATGAGGGCGGCCGCTTGCGCGTTGCTGCGGCTTCGACCGTTGGCGACAAGGGATTTGCGCGCGCCGAAGCCCTGATCGATGCCGGCGTCGATTGCGTCGTGATCGATACGGCGCACGGCCATAATGATGGCGTGTCGCAAGCTGTTTCCCGCCTCAAGAAGGCGGCCGACGTGCAGGTTATCGCCGGCAACGTCGCGACCGCGGCGGCAACCGAGGCGCTGATCGACGCGGGTGCAGACGGCATCAAGGTCGGAATTGGGCCAGGGTCAATTTGCACTACGCGCATCGTCGCGGGCGTCGGGGTGCCGCAGCTGACCGCCGTGATGCAATCGGCAGAAGCGGCGCACAAGCATGACATCCCGGTAATCGCCGATGGCGGCATCCGTACTTCGGGCGACATTGCCAAGGCGCTGGCCGCCGGTGCCTCGAGCGCGATGATTGGTTCGCTCCTCGCGGGAACCGAAGAAGCGCCGGGCGAAACGTTCCTTTACCAGGGCCGCGCTTATAAAGCCTATCGCGGAATGGGCAGCGTGGGGGCGATGAGCCGCGGCAGCGCAGACCGCTATTTCCAACAGGATATCAAGGACCACATGAAGCTTGTGCCCGAGGGTATCGAAGGCCAGGTGCCCTACAAGGGACCGGTGCGCGACATCATTCACCAGTTGGTGGGTGGAGTGCGCGCCGCAATGGGTTATACCGGATCGGCGACGGTACAGGATCTTCGCAAGCGTGCACAATTCGTGCGCATCACCAATGCAGGCCTTAGTGAAAGCCATGTCCACGACGTGGCGATAACGCGCGAGGCCCCGAACTACCCGACGCGCTAGCTCGAGCTTGGTCGGCGCCTGCCGAGGGTGGGCTGTTGCGGTAGATCGCTCTCGCTCATGATCGCATCGCGCAAATCGCTGCGCTTCTGGTGGATCGAGGCGATCACCGGGCCCATCGCGACGCCGATATCTACGAGCACGGCTTCCGACAGCTGCAGCGAGGCTTCGAGCGCTTCGGGCACTGCATCGGTAACGCCAGCCTTGTAAAGCCTCGCGGCATGCTCGCTGTCTCGTGCACGTGCGATGATCGGCAAGTCGGGGTGCAATTCGCGAACACGCTGCGAAATGCGGGCGGTCAGAACTGGTTCGTCCATCGTCAGCACCAGTGCGGCAGCCTTTGACAAGCCCAGCTTCTCGATCATTTCACCGCGAGCGACGTCTCCGTAGAGCACGTTGGAACCGGCTTCGCGCAGGCGGGCGACACCATCGATATTACTATCGACACCGAGATAGGGCTTCTTGTGTTCCTGCAGCATGTTGGCGACCATTTGGCCAACCCGGCCGAAACCGAAGATCACGACGCGCCCCGCCGCTGGATCATGTTCGAGCTCCTGCGCGGACGCTTCCTTTTCTACCCTGTGGCCTGCAATCCGGCCAAGGCTGGCAAGGAAGGGAGTGATCGATAGGCCAAGCGCCGTGACCGCGCTCCAGAAGGCAACCGTTTCGGTCGCCAGGACACCTGCCGTGCCCGCCGCGCCAAGGACGATCAGCGTGGTCTCCGACGGGCTGGCCATCAGGATGCCGGTCTCTGCCGATACGCCGCGCCGTGCTCCCGCGATGCGCAGGAGTATGCCGGTTACGATCGCCTTGACGATCAGTACCGCGACAAGACCGCCGATGAGCAGGTGCCATTGTTCTCCCAGGCTACCGAGATCGATCAGCATTCCGATCGTGATAAGGAAAACACCAAGGCCGAGGCCTTTCAGGGGCGCAATGACGATTTCGACTTCGGCGTGATAATCGGTCTCGGCGATCAGCATCCCGGCGACCAGCGCGCCCAGGATCGGCGACAGGCCTACAAAAGATGTCGCGGCGGCAGCGAGGATTACGGTGAGAAGGCTAATGGCGAAGAAGCCTTCGGGGCTTTTTACGCGGGCGGCCTGCGCGAAAAGCGGCGACAGCAGAAACTTTCCCACCAGAAGTATCGCGCCGATTACAATAGCGCCGTTGATCGCGACTTTGGCAAGTCCATCCACATCGGCGCCGCCGACTGTCCCGAACACAAACAGCATCGGCACCAGCGCCACGTCTTCGAACAGCAGCATGGCAAGCGCAGCGCGACCGACCGGGCTTCTGGTGCCCGAAATCGGCAGGACAAGCGCGGTCGAACTCATCGCCAGGGCAAGACCGAGCGCCGCGGCGCTCTTGAGTTCCCAGCCGATAACGAAAAGCAGCACCGCGCCGAAGATGCTGGCAGTAACCAGCATTTCAGCCGCGCCAATCCCGAAAACCATCCGCCGCATGGTCCACAGGCGCTTGAAGCTGAGCTCCAACCCGATCGCGAATAGCAGCAGGATTACCCCGAAATCGGCGTAGGGCTGGATCGCCTCAGGATCATCGATGGTAAAATGCTGGAGCCATCGTATGTCGCCCGACAGCGCGCCCAGGCCGTAAGGTCCAGCGATAATGCCAACGAGAATGAACCCGATGACGGGGTTGATCTTGAGGCGCGCGAAGGCGGGTATGACGATCCCCGCCGCGCCGAGAATCACCAGCGCATCGCCCATGCCTTCCAAAGAGAGTTCGCCCGCCATGGCTTCCTTTTGCCGTGGCAAGCGGCGGCTGTCACCGCCGATTCTTCACGATTTATCCGCCGCCGGGTGCAGGGGTACCAAGCGGATCCCTTCGCGGCGAGGTTTTGCCGTGCGCTCCCTTGGGATCCCATTTGATATCGTAGAGGTCGAAGCGGCGATCAGCGAGGTTGCGCACGGTACCTTCGGCACGCGCCCAACTGAGGTCGGCGAGGTTGACGTCACTGATGGTGAGCGTTTCGACATTTTCGGTGGCTTCGGCGGCGATGCCGTCGCGCGCGAAAGGAAAGTCGCAGGGCGTCAGGATGCAGCTTTGCGCGTACTGGATGTCCATGTTGTGGACGTTGGGCAGATTGCCGACATTGCCACTCATCACCACGAAGCACTGGTTTTCGATGGCACGCGCCTGGCAGCAATAGCGCACCCGCAAATAACCTTGGCGGTTGTCGGTGCAGAAGGGCGTGAAGATGATGCGCGCGCCTTCGTCGACCAGGCGGCGGGCGAGTTCGGGGAATTCGCTGTCGTAGCAGATGAGCACGCCAATCGGTCCGCAATCGGTCGGGATGGCGTCGATGCGGTCCCCGCCCTTGATATTCCACCAGTAGCGCTCGTTGGGGGTGGGGTGGATCTTTTCCTGCTCGTGCACCGCACCATCGCGCAGGCAGACGAAGGCGACGTTCTGGATATCGCCATCCTCGGTGCGCGTGGGATGCGATCCACCGATGATGTTGATGTTGTACTTCATCGCCATTTCGGTGAAGGCGTCGCGGATCTGGAGCGTATACTCGCTGAGGCGCTCGATCGCCTTTTGCGGGCTTAGCTCTTCCCGCTCGAAGCTTAGCAGCTGGAGCGTGAACAGCTCGGGGAAAAGGATGAAGTCGCTTTCGTAATCCGACGCAACATCAACGAAGTAGCGGACATTGTCGATAAATTCTTCGAAGTTCTCGACGCTGCGGGCCTGCAGCTGGCAGGCGGCGATGCGAACGCTTTCGACGCCGCGCGGCAGACGGAATTTCTTGGGTTGCTCGCGGTCGACATAGGGGTTGCGCCAGACCATGTGGACCGCGTGACCCATCGAGGCTTCGTCTTCGCGCAGATATGCCTTGAGGACGCCTTGCGGCTCGAACCCGTTGGCAAGCTGGAAGCGGATGACCGGATCATGGATCTCGCCCGCGATGACCTTTTCGAGATATTCCTGCGGGCCCGAAACGCGGCGGCGCGAGCGACGATAGCGCGGCATGCGTCCGCCAAAGGAAATGCCGGTCAGTTCGAGCTCTTCGGCGAGCTTGCGGCGGGCTTCGTAGAGACGGCGGCCGATGCGCGTGCCGCGGACATCGGGCGAGACGCACAGTTCATAGCCGTAGAGCCAGTCACCGGTCGGATCGTGGCGGCTGCCATAACCACCGCCGGTAATTTCGCGCCACGTATGCGGTTCGAGCGCAATCGCGCCGCCGATCCGCATCGAGGCGGCATAGCCGACGACCTCGTCGTCCAGCACGGCGACGAAACATCCCTCGGGGTAGTTGTTGAGCTGGCCTTGAATTTCGCCGCGCGAATAGGGGACAAAATCCTTGTAGACGCGGGCGGTGAGGGCGACGATCCCGGAAATGTCCGAGCGCTTGGCCTGGCGCACGTCGAGGCGGGCCTTGGATTTTTGACTGACCATTGTCCGCCCCGATTACTCCCGTGAGTTACGACCAGTTGGCCATGCGCTTTTCGAAGTTCTGTACGATGGCTTCGAAGAATTGTTCCGTGGTCATCCAGGCCTGGTCGGGGCCGATGAGGATGGCGAGATCCTTGGTCATCTGGCCGCTTTCGACCGTCTTGATGATGACGTCTTCGAGCGTTTCGGCAAAACGGATCACGTCGGGCGTCTCGTCAAACTTGCCGCGATACATGAGACCGCGGGTCCAGGCGAAGATCGAGGCGATCGGGTTGGTCGAGGTCGCCTTGCCGGCTTGGTGCTGGCGATAGTGGCGCGTCACCGTGCCATGCGCGGCTTCGGCTTCGACCGTCTTGCCGTCGGGCGTCATGAGGACCGAAGTCATGAGGCCGAGCGAGCCGAAGCCCTGCGCGACGGTGTCCGACTGGACGTCGCCATCATAATTCTTGCAGGCCCAGATGAACTTGCCGTTCCACTTGAGCGCCGAGGCGACCATGTCATCGATCAGGCGGTGCTGATATTCAATACCCGCTTCGGCGAACTTGTCCTTGAATTCACTGTCGAAAACTTCCTGGAACAGATCCTTGAAGCGGCCGTCATAGGCCTTGAGAATGGTGTTCTTGGTCGATAGGTAAACCGGCCATTTCCGGTCGAGCCCGTAATTCATGCAGGCGCGCGCGAAATCGCGGATGCTGTCATCATGGTTGTACATGCCCATGGCGACGCCGGCTTCGGGGAAGTCGTGTACGACCTTTTCAATGACTTCGCCGTCTTCGCCGACGAATTTCATCGTCAGCTGGCCAGGGCCGGGGACGAGGAAGTCGGTGGCGCGATACTGGTCGCCGAAGGCGTGACGGCCGACCACGATGGGGTCGGTCCAGCCCGGCACAAGCCGAGGGACATTGTCGATGACGATGGGTTCGCGGAAGACAACGCCGCCAAGGATGTTGCGGATGGTGCCGTTGGGCGAGCGCCACATCTTCTTGAGGTCGAATTCCTCGACGCGCTGTTCGTCGGGCGTGATGGTGGCGCATTTGACGCCGACACCATGCTTCTTGATCGCTTCGGCGGCATCGATGGTGATCTGGTCGTCGGTTTCGTCGCGCTTCTCGATCGAGAGATCGTAGCTGATGAGATCGATATCGAGATAAGGGGCGATCAGCCGGTCCTTGATCCAGTCCCAGATGATGCGGGTCATTTCATCGCCGTTCAGCTCGACGACGGGGTTTTTGACCTTGATCTTTTCCATGATGATTCCTGCTGGTTCGAATGTGAATGTTGGCGTGTCGCTTACGGCTGCGCGGGGCTTTTCGCAACCGGTCGAGGGGCTCGATCATTGAACAGGTGATTGTTTCTCAGCTTTCCGCGCCCTAAGGAGCGCTCATGTCCGAACTCAAAGATCCCGACAGCCATCTGACCGCCGTCAAATGGCGCTTTCCCTCGGTTCATCCCGAAGGCCGCAAATTCGTCATCATCTCGGCCGCCCTCACGCTGCTGCTTTTCTGGTTGCTGCCCGACCTTTTCGGGTGGCTGTTCGTTGGCATCACCATCTGGGTCGCGGCGTTCTTCCGCGATCCGATGCGCACCACGCCGCTGGGGCCAAAGGTCGTGATTGCCCCCGCTGACGGATTGGTCACAATGATCACCAAGGTACCGCCGCCGCCCGAGTTGGCGGAAGAAGGCGGGCTGACCGATCCGGAATATACGCGCGTCTCGATTTTCATGAGCGTGTTCGACGTGCATATCAATCGCTCGCCGATTGCCGGCACCATTCGCAAGATCGCCTATATTCCGGGCGCCTTCCTTAACGCCGACCTCGACAAGGCGAGCGAGGATAACGAGCGACAGCATTTCCTCGTCGAGCGCGAGGATGGCGTAAAGGTCGGCTTCACCCAGATTGCGGGCCTGATTGCGCGGCGTATCCTGACCGATCGCAAGGAGGGCGACGTCGTGGAGGCGGGCGAACGCGTCGGCCTTATCCGTTTCGGTAGCCGCGTCGATGTCTATCTTCCGATGGGGACGGGCAGCCGCGTGCTGCTTGGCCAGCGCACTATTGCCGGCGAAACCGTGATCGCGGAACTTGGCTTGGACAAGGCGCTGCCGGGGCGTAGCGCGTGAGCGATCCCGCCGCCGACGACATCAAGCCGGGGCGCGGCCTGCCTTTCAGGGCGTTGGCGCCCAATGCGATTACCGCTGCGGCGCTCTGCCTCGGCCTGACGGGTATCCGTTTCGCGGTCGATGGCAACTGGGAAGTGACGCTCTATTGCATCATCGGCGCCGGCGTTCTCGACGGTCTCGACGGGCGTATCGCGCGCTTGCTGCGCGCTGCCAGTCGCTTTGGTGCCGAACTCGACAGCCTGTCGGACAATATCGCTTTCGGCGTTGCGCCGGCGCTGATCCTCTTCCTCTGGTCGCTCCAATATGCGCCCAAGTTCGGTTGGATTGCGAGTCTGGCTCTGGCAGTCACCTGTGCGCTTCGTCTGGCGCGCTTCAATGCGCGCATCGATGCCGACGACCAGCCGCATAAGTCGGCAGGCTTCAATACGGGCGTACCCGCACCGACCGGTGCGGGTCTCGCCTTCGTTCCAATGTACCTGTGGCTTCTGACCGAGCAGGACATCTTTCGCGAATGGTTCGTCGTGATGCCTTGGGTGCTTTTCGTGGCGCTGCTGATGATTAGCTCAATCGCGACGTACAGCTGGACCTCGCTACGTTTGCGCCGGTCCTGGCGCATTCCGGCACTTGCAGGTGTAGGCCTACTGGTCGGTGCTCTGATCACCGCGCCGTGGCTTACACTGTTGGCGATTAGCGCGGTTTATCTGGCGCTACTTCCGTTCAGCATCGCCAGCTATGGCCGGGTCAAGCGGCGGCGCGCAGATCGCCTTTCCGCGGGTTGAAATTGGCCGCGAGCGGGGCGGGGGATGCGCCCGCCCGCGGCAGCCAACGTACCGTCACCGTCACAGGGGCATGTTGACCCGCAGCCTTGAGCGACCGACCCTGGAGCGCAGCCCGTATCTTGGCCCCGTCGTGGCGCCAGATATGAGCAAAAAGGACAGTCAGGCCGAGGGAAATTGCGGCGAACAGCAGGCTGGCGATCATCGGAGTCTCCAAAAATTCATCGTTGTCGTTCTGTCTTTGTTCTCATGCATTAGTTCCACTTTTGTTCTCATCTTGTCAAGCGTCTTGTCCAAAATGGAGGTAAGCGCTTGTGCGGGCGCGAGAATTTACGCGTGAATATCTGCTTGTAACGAACGCCCTTACGCGTTAGAGGCGCGCCCATCTCGCAGACAGAGCCACCATACCGGTGCTTTCCGCAAGGGAGGTTACAGGCACTGTCGAGGTTGAACCGGAAGGAGAAAGACTATGGCGACCAATGTCGTCACGATGCAGCAATTGCTAGAAGCCGGATCGCATTTCGGCCACCAGACCCACCGTTGGAACCCGCGCATGAAGCCGTACATCTTCGGCGCGCGCAACGGCGTTCACATCATCGACCTGTCGCAGACCGTGCCGCTTTTCGCGCGTGCGCTTGATTTTGTGCAGCAGACCACGGCGCGGGGCGGCAAGGTCCTGTTCGTCGGCACCAAGCGCCAGGCGTCGGAAGCCGTCGCCGAAGCAGCGGCCAGCTGCGGCCAGTACTTCGTCAACCACCGTTGGCTCGGCGGCATGCTGACCAACTGGAAAACGATTTCGAACTCGATCAAGCGCCTCAAGACGCTGGAAGAGCAGCTGTCGGGTGACACTGCCGGCCTGACCAAGAAGGAAGTGCTCCAGCTGACGCGTGAGCGCGACAAGCTCGAGAAGAGCCTTGGCGGCATCCGCGACATGGGCGGCTTGCCCGATGTCATGTTCGTCATCGACACCAACAAGGAAGAGCTGGCCGTCAAGGAAGCCAACGTCCTCGGTATTCCGGTCATCGCGGTGCTCGATTCCAACTCGGATCCCAACGGCATTGCCTTCCCGGTTCCGGGTAACGACGATGCCAGCCGCGCCATCCGCCTCTACAGCGATGCCATTGCCAATGCCGTAAAGATCGGCCGCGGCGACCAGGCAGCTGCTTCGGGCGAAGACATCGGCGCGATGGAAAATCCGCCGGCCGAAGCCGCGACCGCCTAACCGGACGGTCTTGTCGCCTGGTTCGGGCGACACCAGATAGAGGGTAACGGCCGGCGCCAAACTTGGCGTCGGCCCTTTCCCGTAAAAACTCCCCAGAAGACCTCGCGAAATACAGGCGGGGCGATGAAAGGAATAGCGACATGGCAATCTCTGCCGCTCAGGTGAAGGAACTGCGCGATCGTTCGGGCGCAGGCATGATGGACTGCAAGAAGGCGTTGGCCGAAACCGACGGTGACATCGAAGCCGCGGTCGATTGGCTGCGGACCAAGGGTCTCGCCGCCGCCGCCAAGAAGTCCGGCCGTACCGCGGCCGAAGGTCTCGTCGGCGTTGCCGTCGACGGCACCAACGGCGCTGTCGTCGAGGTGAACTCGGAAACCGACTTCGTTGCCAAGAATGACAAGTTTCAGGAATTTGTCGGCCAGGTCGCCGAGCTCGCTCTCCAGGCCGATGGGGACATCGAAAAGCTCCAGGGCATGCAGATGGCCTCGGGCGGTTCGGTCGAGGAAGTGCTCACCGACAACATCGCGACGATCGGCGAGAACCAGTCTCTGCGCCGTACTGCCACTGTCTCGGTAAACGAGGGCGCGATTGTCAGCTATGTGCATAATGCCGTGGCTCCCAACATGGGCAAGATCGGCGTTCTCGTTGCGCTGGAAAGCAGTGCCGACACCGCAGCGCTCGAAGCATTGGGCAAACAGATCGCGATGCACATCGCTGCTGCCAACCCGCAGGCGCTCGATGCCGACGGGCTCGACCCCGAGATGATTGCGCGCGAGCGTGAGATCGCCAAGGCGAAGGCAATCGAAAGCGGCAAGCCCGAGAACATCGCTGAGAAGATGGTCGAAGGTGGCATCGCCAAGTTCAAGAAGGAAAACGCCCTGCTCTCGCAGCTGTTCGTGATCGACGGCAAGACACCTGTCGCCGACGTGATTGCGGCTGCCGGCAAGGATGCGGGCGCCGAAATCAAGCTGACGGCTTACGAGCGCTTCCAGCTCGGTGAAGGCATCGAGAAGGAAGAAAGCGACTTTGCCGCCGAGGTGGCTGCAGCCGCCGGCCAGTAACAATTTTTCTCAAGTGACAATGTGGGGCGCATTCCGATACCGGGATGCGCCCCTTTTTTGTGAGAATTCTTGGCTATCCGCCCTTGGCAGTAGGGCAGGGCGGGCCTAAACAACTTTCCCAGTCCGACACGGAGATTTCATGACGCGCCCCCATTTCGATCGCATCCTTTTGAAGCTGTCTGGCGAAGTGCTGATGGGCAAGGGCGAATTCGGCATCGATCCCGACATGGTCGGCCGCATGGCGCAGGAGATCGCTGACGCCAAGAATGCGGGGCACGAGCTGTGCATCGTGGTCGGTGGCGGCAATATCTTCCGCGGCATCGCCGGCGCGGCCAAGGGTTTCGACCGCGCCAGCGCCGATTACATGGGCATGCTTGCGACCGTGATGAATGCGCTGGCGCTGCAGAACGCGCTCGAGAAGATCGGCGTCGATACCCGTGTCCAGTCGGCAATTCCGATGGCCAGCGTGTGCGAGCCCTATATCCGTCGTCGCGCCGTGCGGCACATGGAAAAGGGGCGCATCGTCATATTCGCCGCGGGCACGGGCAATCCCTATTTCACCACTGATACGGCCGCCGCGCTGCGCGCTGCCGAAATGGGATGCAACGCTTTGTTCAAGGGGACCAGCGTCGATGGTGTCTACAGCGCCGACCCCAAGAGCGATCCCGACGCGACGCGCTATGACAGTGTCAGCTTCGGCGAGGTTTTATCGAACAATTTGAAGGTCATGGATGCCGCTGCGGTGGCGCTGTGCCGTGACAACAACATCCCGATTGTCGTCTTCAATATCCGCGAACAGGGCAATATGGCCGATGTTCTGGGCGGTGATGGCATTGCGACGATCGTCAAGAACAAGGAGTAGGGGCTTATGGCTTACGACAAATCCGACATTAAACGGCGCATGGATGGCGCGGTGGAGTCGCTGCGGCACGACCTTGCGGGCCTGCGTACGGGGCGCGCCTCGACAGCAATGCTCGATCCGGTACAGGTGGAAGTCTACGGGGCGATGATGCCTCTGAACCAGGTTGCGACAGTCTCGGTGCCCGAACCGCGCCTCATCTCGGTGCAGGTGTGGGACAAGAGCAATATCGGACCGGTCGAAAAGGCCATCCGCAGCGCAGGACTTGGGCTGAATCCGGTTGCCGACGGGCAAATGCTGCGCCTTCCGATTCCCGATCTCACCGAAGAGCGCCGCCGCGAGCTTGCCAAGCTGGTCAGCCAGTATGGCGAAAAGGCGAAGATTGCCGTGCGCAACGTGCGCAAGGATGGCAACGATCATATCAAAGCCGATGAAAAAGCCGGGGAATTTGGTGAAGACGAGCGCAAGCGCCTTGAGGCCGAAGTGCAAAAGCTTACCGATGACAAGGTCGACCAGATCGACAAGCTGGTCGAGACCAAAGAACAGGAAATCATGACGACGTGAGTGCGCTGAGCGCCGATGACAAAGGCGCTAAGGCCGACGGGACGGGTGATGGCGTTACGCCGCGCCACGTCGCCATCATCATGGATGGCAACGGGCGTTGGGCCAAGAAGCGGGGTCTGCCAAGGGTCGCGGGACATCGGCAGGGCGCCGAGGCCGTGCGCAAGACGCTGCGCGCCGCGGTGGAGGCTGGCGTCGAGTGCCTGACGCTATATGCCTTCAGTTCCGAGAACTGGCGCCGCTCCGAAGAAGAGGTCAGCGATCTCAAGGGGCTGATGCGCTATTATCTCGAGCGCGAGCTCGACGAGCTCGAACGCGAAGGGGTAAGGCTTTCCTTCATCGGAAATCCCAGCCGCTTTGGCGAGGAACTCTGGGGCAAGCTGCAGGCGGCTTCCGAGCGCACGGCAAAGAACGACAAACTGCATCTCGTCGTGGCGCTCAGCTATGGTAGCCGCGATGAAATTGTAGCCGCCGCACGCAAACTGGCCGAAGAGGTGGCAGCAGGTGCGCGCGACCCCGCCTCGATCGACGAAGCCAGCTTCGATCTTGCACTCCAGTCGCATCATCTTCCGGAGCTCGACCTCCTCATCAGGACGTCCGGCGAAGTGCGGCTGTCGAACTTTCTCTTGTGGCAAGCCGCATATGCCGAACTGATGTTCCTCGACATGTACTGGCCCGATTTCGACGAGACCGCGTTCCACGACGCGATCGCCGCATATGGCCGTCGCCAACGCAGGTTCGGCGGCCGGTGAGCAATCTTACTATTCGTATCCTGTCCGCGATCATCATGGTGGCGGTGGCACTCGCCGCGACGTGGCAGGGCGGAATGTTGTTTGCCATTTTCGTGGCCGCGGTTGCGACCACGGTCTATTGGGAATGGTGGCGCATGGCGCGGGACTGGAGCGGGCTGTGGAAAGTCGGCGGCTTTTTTTATGCCCTCATCCCGGCCATTGCCCTTCTTTATGTTCGCGAACAGGTGCCCGAAGGGTTCGACCTGGTCATTTGGGTTTACCTGGTGACGTGGGGCACCGATATTGGCGGTTATGCTTCGGGCAAGACGATCGGCGGGCCCAAGCTTGCACCCGCGCTCAGCCCCAACAAGACGTGGGCTGGCCTGCTTGGCGCGATGGCCATGGCCGGCTTCTTCGGCGCGCTGTGGGCCGACCTCAATGATCTGAGTGCGCATCTTTTCTGGTTGGGCGCGCCATTTGCCTTGGGCGCGCAGATCGGCGACCTGTTCGAAAGCGGCATGAAGCGCAAGGCCGGCATCAAGGATAGCAGCAACATCATTCCCGGCCATGGCGGCGTTTTCGACCGGGTGGACGGCCTCCTCATAGTTGCTACCCTGACGGCGCTACTGGTGATGTGGGATTGGGTATGAAACGGATCGCGATCCTGGGCGCGACGGGTTCGGTTGGAAGCTCAACGCTTGACCTTGTCGAGCGCGAACCTGACCGCTTCAATGTGGTCGCGGTCACCGCTGCAAGCAATGTCGAGGCGCTGGCCGATGTCGCGCGGCGTACCCATGCCGAATTGGCCGTGATCGCCGATCCGAGGAAACTACCTGCGCTCGAGGCTGCGCTTGCCGGGACGGGCTGCCGAGCGGCAACGGGTGATGCCGCACTGGACGAAGCGGCCTGTATGGCCGATCTGGTTATGGCCGCCATCGTCGGGACGGCGGGGATGAAGCCCGTGATGTCCGCGATCAAGGCGGGAGTGACGGTCGCGCTTGCCAACAAGGAATCGCTGGTCACGGCCGGCAGCCTGATGATGGACGAGGCGCGCCGCCGCAATGTTGCCATCCTGCCGGTCGACAGTGAGCATAATGCGATCTTTCAATGTCTTGGCAGTCGCGACTGCAACGATGTGGCACGGCTCATTCTTACCGCAAGCGGTGGGCCGTTCCGCACCAAAAGCGTTGAGGAAATGGCGGCCATGTCGCCCGCGCAAGCGGTTGCGCATCCCAATTGGTCGATGGGTGCCAAGATTTCGGTCGACAGTGCGACAATGATGAACAAGGGCCTGGAATTGATCGAGGCACATCACCTCTATGGCTTGCCATCGGAGCAGATCGACATCGTCGTCCACCCGCAATCGATCGTGCACAGTCTCGTCGAATTTATCGACGGCTCGCAACTTGCGCAGCTTGGTCCCTCAGATATGCGGATCCCGATTGCGCATGCGCTCGCCTATCCCGAGCGGATGGAAACGCCATGTGAACGACTCGATCTTGCAAAGGTCGGTGAACTGACCTTTGAAGCCCCTGATCCCGAGCGCTTTCCGGCGTTGCGCCTGGCGCGCGCGGCGCTCGAAGCCGATGCGTCGCGCCCGATCGTGCTGAATGCTGCCAATGAAATCGCGGTGGCGTCGTTCCTCGATGGGAAGATCGGCTTCGTTGAGATCGCCGCGCGGGTAGAGACTGCACTCGAAAAGATCGACGTTGCCGCGCCCACCAGCATTGATGACGTAATTGCGATCGATGCGGAGACGCGCGCGCGTACCAGCGAGAGGATCGCCGCATGATCCTCGACCAACCGCCGATTTGGCTGATCGTCATTGCGTTCATTGTCGCGCTCGGACCGCTTATCTTCTTTCACGAGCTCGGTCATTATGGCGTGGCGCGCATGTTCAAGGTACCCGCGGAGAGTTTTTCGATCGGGTTCGGCAAGGAAGTCTTCGGCTGGACCGACAAGCGCGGCACGCGGTGGAAGGTCGGCGCGCTCCCGCTGGGGGGCTACGTTAGATTTGCCGGTGATGCCGACGCGGTCAGCACGCATGGCGAAGACGATGACAGCGATCCGAGCCATTTTCACAACCGACCGGTGCACGAGCGATTCCTGATCGTGCTCGCTGGCCCGGTAGCGAACTTCATTCTTGCGATCCTGATCTTCGCGGCGCTGTTCTCGATCGTCGGCGTCGCGCAAACGAGCACCGTGGTTGGCGAGGTCGTCGAGGAAAGCGCAGCCGCAGACATGGGCATCCGTTCCGGCGACCGCATCGTCTCGATCGACGGCCAAGCCACACGTCAATTCGACGATGTCACGCGCATTGTCGTGCTGCGGCCTGAAGAAACCGTCGAAGTGGTGGTCGAGCGCGATGAACGGCAGGTCGTGCTTGAAGGGCAGTTGGGCGCTGTCGAACAGACCGACGACTTCGGGCAAAAAGCAATCATCGGCCGCCTGGGCGTGGCCTCGGCGCAGGCGCAGTTCGATCGGCTGGGACCGGTCGCGGCAGTGGGCGAGGGGGCGCGTCGTACCGTCGGCTTCACCCGATTCATCTGGGACGGCGTAGTGCAGATCGTCACCGGAAGGCGTTCGGTACGAGATTTGGGCGGCCCGATCAAAATGGCGCAAATCAGCGGACAAATGTGGGTGCTGGGTCTTTACAGCTTCGTCTTTCTGGCGGCGATGCTTTCGATTAATCTCGGATTCATCAACCTCTTGCCAGTTCCGATGCTCGATGGCGGTCATCTTGTCTTCTACACGATCGAAGCGATCAAGCGCAGCCCGGTCTCCGAGCGCGCACAGGAATGGGCTTTTCGGGGTGGGCTTGCCGTCCTTCTCGCTTTATTCCTCTTCCTCACCCTCAACGATCTGGTGTCGATAGGGGTGGTTGATCGTCTCGAACGCTTGATTGGTTAGCCTGCTTCGGGCAGGGGGGCGCAACGTGAATTACAGGCCGTACGGAAACGGCGGCCGAACAAGAAGGATGGCGGGGATTTTGGTTCAGCTTCATACTCGGTTCGCTAAGCGCATGACGTCGGCTCTAATGGTCGGCACGATGCTCGCTACCCCGGCTTTTGCGCAGGATGGAGACCCACTCGCTCCGCAACCGGAGCCGCAGAACATCCAGCTCGGCGAGATCGAGCAGGAAGTCGGCATGATCCGCTCGATCCAGGTGAGCGGCGTTTCGCGTATCGAGCCCGAAACGGTGATCGCCTATTCGGGGCTTCGTCCGGGTGACGAATACACGGCGGAGACGCTCGATGTCGCGCTGAGGGCGCTATATGACACCGACCTGTTCCGCGACGTCATCATCACGGGCGCCGATACCGGCCGACTCTTGATACAGATTCAGGAAAACCCGGTCATCAACCGCATCATTCTCGAGGGCAATCGCCGCTTGAAGGATGACAAGATTGCGCCCGAGATTCGCAGCGCGCCGCGCCAGATCTTTACCCGCGAAGGTGTCCGCGCCGACGTCAACCGCATCATCGAACTTTATAAGCGCGAAGGCCGTTTTGCTGCCGTCGTCGAGCCGCAGATCGTCGAGCTGGACCAGAATCGCGTCGATCTCATCTTCGAGATCAGCGAAGGCAATCAGTCCAAGATCCGTTCGATCAACATCATCGGCAACGAGCAGTTCTCCGATGGCAAGCTGATCAAGGAAATGTTCAGTCGTGAAGCCGGCGGGTTTCTCGGCTTCCTCAAGTCAAACGATACCTATGATCCCGATCGTCTTGCGGCCGACCAGCAGGTGCTGCGCGCCTTCTACCTGACGCAAGGTTATGCCGATTTCCGCGTCGTCTCCGCGTTGGCGGAACTGACGCCGGATCGCGAAAACTTCGTCATCACTTACGTGGTCGAAGAAGGGCCGCGTTATAAGGTTGGCGTCGTCGAGGCCGACAGTGCGCTGCGAGATTTCCCGAACGAGCGCGTCCTGCAGGCGATCGACATCGAGGAAGGCGACTGGTTCAACGCCGAGCGTAACGAGGAGAATATCGATCGCCTCAACCAGGTGGCCGGTCTGCTTGGTTATGCCTTTGCCGATGTCAGCCCGCGCTACTTCCGTGATGCAGAAGCGCGCACCATTGACCTCACGTTTCGCGTTGGCGAGACGCCGCGTGTCTATGTCGACCGCATCAATATCAACGGCAACACGGTGACGCGCGACAAGGTCATTCGCCGCGAATTCCGGATTGCCGAAGGTGATGCCTTCAACGCTGCGGCCATCCGCCGTTCCGAAGATCGTGTGAAGAGCCTTGGCTTCTTCCAGGAAGAACTGACGATCGAGCAGGAGCAGATCGGGAATGATCGCGTAGCGCTCAACCTCGATGTCGAAGAGCGCTCCACCGGCCAGATCCAGCTGTCGGCTGGCTTTTCGAGCCTTGAGAGTTTCCTGCTTTCCGCCTCGATCGCGCAAACCAACTTCATGGGCAAAGGGCAACAGCTCTCCGCAGGGGTGAACTGGTCGCGCTATTCGCAGTCGGTACAACTTGGCTTTGTCGAACCCTACTTCCTCGGGCGCCAGATCCTGCTCGGCGGCGATATCTATCACCGCGATTTTTCGAGCTTCAACTTCATCGGAAACCAGCGCAACACGACCTATAGCCAGGTTTCGACCGGCGGCGGCCTGCGATTGGGCTTCCCGGTGACCGAATATCTGTCGTTCGGAACGCGCTATCGACTGGTCAACGACAATATCGATCTCGCGCGTAACATCTTCTTCAGCGATCTCGACGGCAACGGCACGGTCGATGACGACGAGTGCGATCCGCTGCTCGCCGGTCGCTATCTTTGCGACGAGCTTGGCACGCGAGTGACCTCGGCGGTCGGGTACACGCTCGCGTATAATGACACCGATGGCGTCCGCGCGACGCGCGGCCAGCGCTTTAGCATCGGGCAGGACTTTGCCGGTCTGGGCGGCGACGTGAAATATCTACGGAGCACCGCCAATGCCGCCAAGTTCTTCCGCCTTCCGGCCGACTTCATTCTCTCGATTGCGGCAGAAGGTGGCTACATCTTCCCGCTCGAAGAAGAAGACGATCCGTTCCGCGACGCGATCCGTCTGACCGACCGCTTCTTCGGCCCGCAGAGCTTCCGCGGGTTCGATATTCGCGGTGTCGGGCCGCGCGTCGAACGTGTGCCCTATGACAGCAATGGCGAACTGATCGTCGATAATGAAGATCGCCTCGTTTCCAACGCGCTCGGCGGCCGCGCTTATTATTTCGGTCGCGCCGAGCTCGACATTCCCGTGGGTGCAAGCATCCGTAATCTCGGCCTGCGTCCGTCGGCGTTCGTCGACATTGGTTCGGTCTGGAGCCTTACCGCACCCGAACTCACCAACATCATCGCGTCCTGTGCGCCGACCGATCCAAATCTGGGCGATGCCTACGAGATCACGGCGCCTGGCGAGCAATGTCAGACCGGATTTGTCCGGTCCAATGGTTTCGCGGAATTCTTCCGCGGTAACTCGCCGGAGCCCCGCTTGTCGGTCGGCATCGGCGTGAACTGGGTATCGCCCTTCGGCCCGTTGCGCCTCGATCTGGCGCACGCACTTCTTAAGCAAGAAGGTGACGATACCCGTCTCTTTTCCTTCAACGTAGGAACCCAGTTCTAATGACCAAATTTTTCGTACCGGCGCTGGCCGCCGCGGCTGCCATGCTGCCCGCCACTGCCTCCGCCCAGCAGCTTCCCGATGCCAAGGTCGCCGTCGTCGACGTCGAATCCGCAGCGCGCACTTGCACCGCCTGTGCCGTGGCGTGGGCCAACATCGAACAGCAGGTTCAGCAGGCGCAGGCTTTCGAACAGCAGGTGTCGGCACCGCTGCAGACTGAAGGCCAGCAGATCCAGGCCGAGATCCGCGCACTCAACGGCGCGCAGCCGGGCGAAGCGCTGCAGCAGCGCGCGGCGGCATTCGACCAGCGCCGCCAGCAGGCTGCGCAGCAGATCCAGCAGCGCCGCGCCATCTTGCAGCGTAACCAGAACTACGTCCTGCAGCAGATCAGCGCACAGCTCGAGCCGGCGTACACTGCCGTGCTGACCGCACGCCGTGCGCACCTCATCTTGCCCAAAAGCTCGGTGATGGCGCATTCGTCAGCGGTTGACGTCACCAACGACGTCATCGCGCAGCTCAACCGCACGCTGACTTCGGTTGCAACGACCGCACCGGCGCCGCAGCAGCCCGCCGCGCCGCCGACGACTCCTACGGACGGTCGCTAAACATGACGGACAGCGCCGCCGGAGCCCTCGATATTCGCCGGGTGATGGCGGCGCTGCCGCATCGCTATCCTTTGCTGCTCGTCGACCGCGTAGAGCGGCTCGAGAAGGACAAGTCGATCACTGCCATCAAGGCGGTGTCGATGAACGAGCAATTCTTTCAGGGCCATTTTCCCGGCCGCCCCATCATGCCGGGCGTGCTGCAGGTCGAAGCGCTGGCGCAGGCCGCTGGCGTGCTTGCGGTCGAAAGCCTCGATCTCGCCGGATCGGGCAAACTGGTCTATTTCATGGCCATCGAAGGCGCCAAGTTCCGCAAACCGGTGGAGCCCGGATGCCTGCTCCAGCTCGACGTCGAAATCGTCCAAATGCGTCGCAGCATCTGCAAGTTCACCGGCAAGGCTTCGGTTGACGGCGACACGACTTGTGAAGTCAGTTTCACCGCGATGATCGCGGACGCGCCCGAGGACTAGGACGAAAACTAGATTTGCCAGCGCCCGCCTGGCGCCGGCTTCAGCCTGAAAGTATCGCCAAAGATCGGCTTGCACGGTATCGTCGTGGCGGGGCCGTCAGCGACCACCTTGCCGCGATCCATCAACAGCAACCGATCGAAGCGCTCGACGAGTGTCAGGTCGTGGAGCGCGGTGAGAATGATGGCTCCGCGTCTCGCTTCCGCGTCGAGCAGATCTGCGATGCGCAGCACCCAGTAAGGATCGAGATTTGCCATCGGCTCGTCGAGCAAGAGTAGCTGCGGCCGAGTGGCGAACGTCCGCGCGATCAATAGCCGTGCACGCTCGCCCGTGCTGAGTGCGTTGCTTGGGCGGTCGAGAAATGGCGTCAGTTCGAGCTGTTCGACCAATGACGTCACGACGTCTTCATCGACAGGTGCAGGTGACAGGCGTACGAAATCGCGAACCGGGATAGGCCAATCGAGCTGGCGCGACGCGGGCAGATAACCCAGCATTCTCGCCCGGGCAACCGGGGCGTTATAGTCGAGCAAACGTCCGCCTAGTGACCAGCTGTCATATACGCCCGCAATACCGGCGAGAACGCGCATCAGACTGGTTTTTCCCGATCCGTTGGGTCCGACCAGTGCAGCTTTTTCGCCGGGCTGTAGCGTCAGATCGGTTGTTTCCAGGCGGCCTTCGAAACGCCCATCTTTTACGATCAGCGTCATGCCGCCCTCCGCGATTTGAGTGAAAGCAGGAGCACGATGAACAGCGGTGTGCCGATAATCGCGGTAATCACGCCGACGGGAATGGTACGCCCGTCCGGACCAAAGCGGACAAGCAGATCGGCGGCGAGCATCACGCTGGCACCTATAAGGGCGGAGAGGCCGATGGCGCGCCCGGGCTGACCTTTCACCAGCGCGCGCGCCGCAATAGGCGCGATAAGACCGACGAAGCCGATCGCGCCCGCCATCGCGACGCACGCGCCCACGGCAACGGCCGAAAGCAAAATCGTCCGCTGGGCAAGCGCGCGCGGGCTGATACCAAGCGAGGCGGCCACGTCTTCGCCAAGCGCGAGCAGATCATAAGCGCGGCGCCAATGCCAGATAGCCAAGCAGGCAACGGTAGCAGGCAGGGCAGCGGCGATGGCCTGCGGCCAGCTGCGGTCCACGAAACTCCCCATCAGCCAGCGCCATTGGTCGTAGAAAGCGTATGGGCTTGGTGCGAGCGCGAGAAGCAGCGAAGTCGCGGCGCCCGCAGCCAAAGCGATGGCAAGGCCTGCGAGCAATAACCGCGCGGGGTCTGCGCCGCGCCCGGCGATGGCGAACAGCGCGATCAGGGCAAGGCCTGCACCTGCCGCACCGCCAATCGCCATTGCTAGCGGCGTCGCAAGCCCGATAAAATGCGCGGTACCCACTGCGCCCAGTGCGCCGCCTGATGCCGCGCCGGTAATGTCTGGCGATGCAAGGGGGTTGGCAAAAACTGCCTGCAGCGCCGCGCCCGTGACACCGAGCGCAGCTCCGTAGGAGAGCGCGAGGAGCGTTCGCGGCGCGCGCAGTTCGATCAGGATCAACTGCGCGGTCTCATCGTCCACCGCCTCGAAAATATCGAACGGAAGGGTGAGGTGAAGTCCGAGCAGCCCGATCATCGAAAGCCAGAGGAGGAGGCGGCTCATCGGCGCTGGAGCCTCTCGATTTCACCGAGCATCAGCGGGCCGGAACAGGTCCACGCGCGGCCGTCCACTGAAATGCGCTCCCCGCCCAAACGGCGGGTGAGGGGGTGCCGCAGCCATTCCGTGTTGCGGCTATACTGGTCTGCGCGATACCGGCTTACGAGAATGGTTTCGGGGCGGGCGGTGGCGAGCTGTTCGACAAAGCTGAGGCCGGCTTTGGGTGCGATCGGATCGAAACCGGCATAGCCGAGCCACCTTTCGGTTGCGGGTCCGACTCCAAGGCCACCTGAGCTGAGGACGAGCGCGGACCGACGCTGGACCGTGGCTCGACCGATCAGCCGGTCATAACGCTCCAGCCATCGACTCGCCGCCCGTTGCTGGCCGGTCAAGTTGGCAATCATGCGCACATTTTCAGCCACCGTGTCGGGGCTATCTGCATAGGGTAGGCTGATGACCCTCATCCCCATTCGCTCGGCAATCTGCGCACGGGCGCCGCCAAGAGAACGCGTCGTCAACAATATTTCGGGGCGGTGCGGAATGACGCTCTCGACCGTTCCGTCATTTGCGGGAAAGGACTGTGCCTTGGCGGCGAGCGGACTTTCCTGTTCGTCTCGCGACAGGAAGCTCACGCTTGCGACCCGATCAGGTGCAGCGAACATCAGCAAGTATTCGTCCGCACACAGATCGAGCGACGCGATACGGAGGCTGGCGCTAAGGAGTGAGGCGAAGCCCGACAAAGACGGTCCTCCCTTGCGTGTTGTAGCCGATCACGTCCTGATAATCGGCGTCGAGCAGGTTGCTGCCACGAAGGCTGATTTCAATAGTGTCATTAACCGCGTAGGCGATGCGTGCCGAAGCGAGGGCGTAGGTCCCCAAGGTGACGCGCTCGGCGGGAAAGACGTCGAAGTCTGTATCGAAGCGCTCACCAACGATGGCGAGGCTCGCACCATAGGTGAGGAGTCTGGTTCCCCCGGTGAGGATAATTGCCGCGCGATGGCTTGGACGGCGCACTTCTGCCAGCTTCGTGCCATTGGGAGCTTCGGGATCGGTGGCATCGAGATAGCTGTAATTGGCAGCGATGGTGATCGTATCGCTCAGCGCATAGTCGCCTTCGATCTCGATGCCGCGGCGATGGCTTTTACCGTCGCCATTTTCGACTGACGAGAGGAAGGTCGCGACATCGAAGGTCGAGACGATCTCGTCGGTTAGTTCCTGCGTAAACAGGGTGATGCCGAGACCGAATTCGTCATGGTCGTAGCGAAGACCCACATCGCCCCCGCGCGAGCGTTCGGGCATCACGTCGGGATTGCCGACAAAGCTACCCGGGAAGAAGCCGAACAGGTCGTAGAAGCTGGGCTGGGCAATGCCCTCGCCATAATTGGCGGTCAGGATGACATCGCCGAATGGGACGCGAGCGCCTGCCGAGAATGTCGTGGCGTTGGCGAAGTCGCTGAAATCATCGTGGCGGATCGCGGCATCTATGCTGAAGGCATCGGTCTCCAAACGATACTCCGCTATGAAGGCTGTCAGCGAGCGGCCGACGTCCTGCGTGGTGAAGCCTCCAAAGGCGATGTCGTCAGCGCTGAAGTCTTCTTCTTCCCTATCGACCGCCATGATGATCGTGTGATCCATCTTGCCGATGTAGAAGTTGTAGCTGGCTTGTGCGCCAACCGTAAGGCGCTCCGCCGATGTGCGATTTTGTTCGGCGTCATCAAGGAAGTTGATGTTTCGCGACGCCAACAGGCTGGCGTTGGCTTCGATTTCAAACCCGTCCCGCCAATAATTCGCAGCAATCCGTCCGGCGCCGAGTTGGTTGTCAGTCTCATCCAGCGTATCGGCGCGCTGAAAGGTGAGGGGGTCGAAACCGTCAAACTCGCTGCGGCCATCGATGCCGAAAGCCGATGCGTAAAGGCTAAGCTCATCGGAGACTTTCAGATGTGCCATAAGGCGGCCTGTCAGCTGACTATATCCGTCGAGGTCGCCGTCATCCCCGAAACTGTCGAAGCCGTTGCTTCCCTGGTGACCAACATCGATAATGATCGAGCCAGCATCGCCGGCAGTTCCGATAGCTCCGGTCACCCGATCGTATCCGGCAGTGCCGATTTCGACTTGGGCTTCGGTCAACGTTGCTGCATTATATGGTGATCGGGTCTGGAGCGCCACTACACCGCCGATCGCTTCGCTGCCCCAGGTGGCCGACTGCGGGCCCCTGACAATCTGGACATAGTCGAAACTTGTACCGGACAGGAGTTCGAAGCGGGCTTCGTTTCCGGCAGCGGGATCATTGGCTTTGATGCCATTTACGAAGAGGAGCGTGTGGCTGGCTTCTGCTCCTCGGATACGCAGCTGTGCCTGGGTCCCGTTAGGGCCAGTCTGCGAAATCGATGCCGAGGGGGCTAGTCGGACCAGCTCGACGAGCTGATCACTATCGAGAGCCAGTACGTCATCGCTGTCGAAAAGAGTGTAGCTGTCGCTGATCGTTTCCACGCGAACGGGTTCGCGTCCAGCGATCAGGATCGCAGTTTCATTTTCAAGGCGATGGTTGGTCGTGAGAAAGGTCTCACCAGGGGCGTCGTCTTGCGCGACGACGGGCGGCGGTGGTGGTAGATCCTGAAAAAACACGTACTCTTCCTTTCCATGACGAAGTCGTCACGGCGGAAAAGACGGGCGCGATGCCTTCATGGCAGCCGCTTTGATCCCCCTGATCCACGCCTCTCTGCTGACCCCGACAGCGAAGACGGACGACGGCATGAAAGGTCGGTATCTGGCTCACCTCCCGGTAGGGGAGGCTCACAGTTGCGGGCACAGCGCCGGATGTTCGCCGGCTTCCCTCTTCGCCGCCCCCGTTAAAGGGGCGAAACCCTTCGCCTGCCTGTGCGATTGGCGGTGCGCCTTTTCCTTGTCAAGCAAGCGTTTGTTCGTTAGGGACGCGCGAACTTTCCAAAGGGCTGGTCGGAAACCAGCACAAACCAAGGAAAAACAAGTGAAAAACGATACGCATCCCGATTACCACATGATCAAGGTCGAAATGACCGACGGCACCGTGTTCGAAACGCGCTCCACCTGGGGCAGCGAAGGCGACACGCTGCACCTCGACATCGACCCCAAGACGCACCCCGCCTGGACCGGTGGTTCGCGTCGTGCTGCCGAAGGTGGCCGCGTTGACAAGTTCAACAAGCGGTTCGGCGGCCTGTCGCTCTCGACCAAGAAGTAAGCCATGGGCGCGCATCCCGCGCCTACGCTTCACACCGAACGGCTCATCCTTCGCGGCTTCGTCGCGGAGGATTTTCCTGCCAAGCACGCCATCCTGCAGAAGCCTGAGGTGCATGCGCATCTCGGGCTGCCGCTGTCATGGTCCGATCACTGGCGCCGCGTTCTTAGCGGCGTCGGGCAGTGGATCGTGCGCGGCTATGGCGGATGGGTGGTGCTGCGCCGCGAGGACGAGCGGCTACTGGGCGATGTCGGACTGTTTGATGCGCAGCGCGGGCTCGGCTTCGATGGCCAACCGGAAATGGGCTGGGTGCTGGATAGCGATGTCCACGGACAGGGCTACGCCTACGAGGCCTGCAATGCGGTGCTCGACTGGGCCGAGGGCAATCTGGAGCCCACACCGATCTGGGCGATTATCGAGGAAGGGCACGAGCCGTCCTTCAAGCTGGCGGGCAAATTAGGCTTCGAACGCCATTCGATGGGCGAACTCAACGATGACGAGATTGTCGTGCTGAGGCGCGCGGCCTGGTAACCCTACCAGCCGCCGCCACCGCCGCCGCCCCCACCGCCGCCGGAAAAGCCGCCGCCACCCGATCCGCTCGATGAACCGGGCGCAGTCGAAGCGCTGGCGATGGAAGACGCCATCGAGGAACCTATCGCGGTCGCGAACTTGGCCGGATTGTCCCACACGTTTTGCGTGCCCGAATACCAGTAGAAGCCGCGATCGACGCGGCCTGGATCATTGGCGGCGGCAAGCAGCTTGCTTTCGAACCGTTTGGCCCATTTGTTCTCGACGCCGAGGGCGATGGCGTAAGGTAGATAGCGTTCGAACAACTGGAGGTCTTCGCTGGCCGGCTGCATGCGATCGAAGCGTTCCTGCTCGGTCGTCGACAGATAACGCTTGAACCCGGCAATCCTGTCGAGGAGCGCGCGCCCTTCCACGGTGGGAGCCGACATCCAGAAAAAGCCGCCGAGCCACATCAAGCCGCCAACAAAAAGCGGGACGAGTACCGGAAGGGCGTTTCCGGTCGACATGGCAATGGGTAGCATCGGGAGCGCGCCGAGTGTCGAGGCCACTGCGGTAGCGCTTGCGATGAGAAGGATAGGCCAGCGTAGTGCCGTCCCTTTTTCCGGCATCGCGAAGAACAACAGCCCGGTAATGGCCAGGCCGCTGACCGTCAGGAGGAGATAGAGCGGGCTGGCTGCATCTTCGGCCCAGACTGTCCCGGCCGCGCCCATCCAGGCACCCAGCACGACGAAGGCAACCCCGCCCACCGCCCAGCCGATATTGCGGTTGAACGCCGCACCGTCGAAACGTTTTTCGTGCGGCTTACCGAGCTTCTTCATCGCGGCACGGAAATCCGCGTGATTTTCCTGGTCGATGGTAATGGATTCGCCGATCGGCACGAGCCGGTCGAGCATGCGCCGTTCGCCGTCTTCGAGCGGGCGCGCCGTTGGCCCTTCAAGCCGTTCGATATGGGTCTTGCCCTTCGCAAGACCGAAGAAGCTGCCACCTTCCTCGACCAGGCGGACATGGCCCTTGACCGCGGCATTGACCATCGCGGCAGCGAACCCGCGATTGTCCATGCGCTGCTTGGTCACATAGCGCATCGCAGCGGGGCTCATGTCATCGGGCGGCGCAAACAGTGGAACGACGGTACCGGGCCGGGGATCGCGGCCCGCTTTCTTCCAGGCAACGTAGTAATATCCGAAGATCAGGAGAATGCCGAGAAGGCCGCCGATCGGCGCGGCAAATTCGGCGATCCGACGAACCTGCAATTCGGTCTCGGTCGGCGGGGAGACGATTCCCTTCGGAAAGGCGACCGCGATCGTGAATCCTTCGCGAGGGGCCAAGGTGCGCGTGGTTGCGAAGCGGATGATGCCGGGCTCGCGCGCGATCACCTCGGCATCGCTGGCTCTTGAACCCTGAGGACCCGTATGGACCGCGGCCTGACCGAGCTCGACCGGCTCGGGCAATCGAACGGTGGCGCGGGCACTATCGATGGGGAACGCCCACCCGCTGCCGGTCACATTCCAGTAGAGTTCGTCATAGCCGTCGAAAAAGCCGATCGCGCGCTTGATGCGGTAGCGCAGCACGTATTCATGTTCGCCTGCTCCGATAAATACCTCGGGATCGCCCACCTTGATGCGCAGCCCGTTGGACATGCGGTCGAGGCTGTAGCTTTCGGCGCGCCCGTTACGCTCCGCGCCGATGAATTCAAAACCCACCTTGATCGTGCCGCCATGATCCGTCGCGTAGCGGGTGGGAAGATCGCGAAAGATGCCGCGCCGAATACGATTGTTTTCGGACCGTACGCGAATGCGCTCGGTAACGGTCATGACGCCATTCTCGGCAATGAAGAAGTCGCTATTCCACGCCAGAATACGCTCGTCCGCAGCCGCGGGGGCGGCGAGGGCGAAGAGAGCGAGGAAGAGGGCGAAAAGCCCCCGCATCAGCTGTTGAACTCGACCTTTGGCGCGGTCTGGATGCTCTCGTCGGCATCCTCGTAATACGGTTCGGTCCCGAAGCCGAACGGACCGGCGACGACATTATCGGGGAAGCTCTGGACCCGCGTGTTCAGATCGCGCGCGGTAGCATTGTAATAGCGGCGAGCGGCCTGCAATTCGCCTTCAATTGCCGACAATTCGTTCTGCAGCATCTGGAAATTTTCGTCCGCCTTGAGCTCGGGATAATCCTCGGCGACCGCCAGCAGGCGGCCAATCAGACCGCTCATCAGGCTATCGGCCTGCGCCGTCGCTTCTACGCCCTTGGCCGCGGTCGCGTTGCCGCGCTGCGCGATAACCTTCTCCAGCGTGTCCTTTTCGTGGGTGGCATAGCCTTCCACGGTCTTGACGAGGTTGGGGATGAGATCGGCGCGGCGGCGCAGCTGCACGGTAATCCCGCTAAAAGCTTCGCGCACTAGCGCGCGCAGACGCACCAGATTGTTGTAGATCGCGATCACCGCAAACGCGATGACGGCTAGGACGACCAAGGTGATGATTAGCGTCATGAATTCCCCCCAAACAGATGCTTGAAGGGAAGACTAGCGCGGATAGGTCAATCTAAAAAGCCGAAATCCCGGTGATGGCGCGGCCGATGATGAGCGCGTGCACGTCATGCGTCCCTTCATAGGTGTTGACCGTCTCGAGATTGAGCGCGTGGCGCATGACCGGATATTCGGCCGAGATGCCGTTGCCGCCTAGCATGTCGCGCGCGATTCGAGCGATATCGAGCGCCTTGCCGCAATTGTTGCGCTTGATCACACTGATCGCGACCGGATCGAGCTCGCCCGCTTCGAGCCGACGACCGACGCGCAAGCTGGCTTGCAGGCCAAGCGCGATTTCGGTGAGCATGTTCGCAAACTTCAACTGTGGTATCTGATTGGCCGCGAGCGGACGATCGAACTGCTTGCGTTCGAGCATGTAGTCGCGCGCGGCTGTGAAACATGCTTCGGCTGCACCCATGGCGCCCCAGCTGATGCCATAGCGGGCGACGTTGAGACACCCGAACGGGCCTTTCAGTCCTTCGACATTTGGCAGCAGCGCGTCTTCACCGACCTCGACATTGTCCATAACGATTTCGCCGGTGATCGAGGCGCGCAGGCTCAGCTTGTCCTTCACCTTGGGCGCGGACAGGCCTTTCATGCCTTTTTCAAGCAGGAAGCCGCGGATCTTGCCGTCATGCGCATCCGACTTCGCCCAGACCACGAACACATCGGCGATCGGCGAATTGGTAATCCACATCTTGGCGCCGTTGATGACATAGCCGCCATCGACCTTCTTGGCGCGAGTGCGCATTCCCGCGGGGTCGGATCCGGCATCGGGTTCGGTGAGGCCGAAGCAACCGATCTTGGTACCCGCGGCCAGTTGCGGCAGCCATTTCTTCTTCTGCTCTTCCGACCCGTAGGCGTTGATCGGATGCATCACGAGGCTCGACTGTACCGAACAGGCGCTGCGATAGCCGCTGTCCACGCGTTCGATTTCGCGCGCGATCAAACCGTAGCTTACATAGCCAAGCCCGGCGCCGCCATATTCCTCGTCCACCGTCGCACCGAGCAGGCCAAGTTCGCCCATTTTGGGCATGATGTCGGGGTCGAAGTTATCGTCCATGAAGGCCTGCTTCACGTTCGGCAACAGCTGTTCCTGCGCGAAGGCATGAGCAGTATCGCGAACCATACGCTCTTCATCGCTGAGCTGGCTTTCGAGGTCGAACGGGTCCGTCCAATCGAACGGGACGATGGTCTTGGTGGATTTCTGTAGCATGGGCGCGCTTTAGCGCTGCGAGGGGAGGGGCGCTAGCCTAAAGCGGTCGATCGACAATAAGACGGGCGGCACCGCGAATGCGGTACCGCCCGTGCGGTTTGGTAGGAAGAAACTACTCGATGGTGCGATCGTCATCGCCGCCGCGATCATCGTCCTCGCCGTCCATGTCATTCCCGGCATCCATCGGATCTTCGTCCATTGCCGTATCGTCGACTGTGTCTTCGATTTCTTCTTCGGTTGCCGTTTCTTCATCGGGCGACGTGCAGGCCGCCAGGCCCAACGCGCTCGATGCGAGAATGGCGGCTATCATGGTCTTCTTCATAATCGGTCCCCTTTTTTTGGCTTCGTCAGGCTTCGAAACCGAGCTTCTCCATTAAGGCCTGATATCGCTCTTGGCTACGTATCGGCTCCAAGAGTGGATCGAGATAGGATTGCACCAGCCCGCTATCGCCGGCGTCATAGGCGCGCTCTAGCTTGTCCAGCGCTGCCTCCGGCGCCCCGATCTGCGCATCGATCTGTGCGAGTTGGTATAGCGCATTGTCGCCATATTCGCGTTCGAGGTTTTGGCGATAAAGGGCGCTTTCCTCGTCATTACCCTCGCGAGCCGCTACAATCGCCAAGCCGCGGTTTCTGGTCAATCCGCTCGGCTCTTTTTCGAAATATTCCCGGGCAGCCTCCACGGCGCCTTCGAGCAGCGCCATCGTCCCGAGAAACCCCATGACGCTGCGCGCATCGTCATTCATCGCCAATGCCTGGCGGCATTGTTCGCGAGCGGCAGCAAAATCTCCGGCGTTCATCTCGATCAAGGCGGCATTGCGCCAGTGCTGGCTGTTGAGTGGATCGAGCTGTTTGGCGCGGAATACGGCGTCGCGTGCCTCTTCGAGATCTCCGGTACGGGCCCCGAAATTCGCGAACCCCGACAGAATGTCAGCATTGCCGAAGCCGGTGCGATAACTTTCGAGATAGGCGGCGCGCGCACCGCGAATGTCGAGCATGCCATTGGCCAGGACGAAACCGAGTGCGCTGTGGCCGGTACTGAATTGCGGCGCGACTTCCACCGATCGACGCGCCGCGACCAGCGCTTCGGCGTAGAGCGGCGCCAATTCCTCGCCGCGCGAATAATTGCTGGCAATGACCGTGAGCACGCGAGCGCGCGCCGCATGGGCCGCCGCGTATTCAGGATCGATTTCAAGCGCCAAGTCATACAATGCCAGTGCGCGGCGATCGGTGCCTTCGTCGACAGCCTGACGATAGAGTTCGGCACCCTCCAGATATGCGTCGAGCGCCTGGGCCGATCGTGTTCCGCCAGTCGCATCACCGGCACTTGGCGCTGCGAGCTGTACTGCAAGCTGATCGGCGACAAGGTTGGCAATGTCCTGTTGCAGATCGAGCAGCGCATCGAAAGGACGGTCCAGGCTATCGCTCCAGCGTTCGAACCCGTCGCGCCCGCCAACGAGGCGCAATGCCACACGGACGAGCCCGTCGCCGCGGCGCACGCTGCCTTCAAGCACATTGGCGACCTTCAACCGCGATGCGATCTGCTGGGCGTCCAACTGAAGCTCCGCAACCGTTTCCGAGCTGGTCTGGGCGGCCACGAGGATGTCTGGATGCAGGCCGAGGCGCGTGCGCAATTCCTCAGCAAGCCCAGTCGAAAAATAGGCTTGCTCGCTATTTTCGTTCAGATTGCTGAAGGGAAGAACGGCAATGCTGCGATCGCTGAGGCCTGGTCCGAATATCCTGTCCCCGAAAGCGATGAATCCTCCACTTGCAGCAAGCGCAGTGGCTACCCCGCCGCCAACCAGCAGCGTGCGACGGGACACGCGTGTTTGCCCTGGCGGCAGCTCGCCCACCCATTCAGAAACGCCCTCTGCCCACAACGCCTTGATCAGGGCCTGCATTGCAGGATCCTCAGCCGCGAAATCTGAATTGCTGGCGTCAATCAACTGGTGTTGGCGAAATCCCATGGGTGGCTGAGTGCCGTCCAACGTGACGGGAATAAGCTTTCCGGCATCGCGGCCTTTGGTGGCTTCGTCCGTCACCCATTCCGAGCGCACTGCGCTTGCCGACCACAGTACGACGACCCTGTCCGATTGGTCGAGCTTGGCTTCGATCAGGTCGGCAAAACGATTCCCGCCCTGGATGAGAGCATCCCACCACACATCGAAACCCTGTGCCTCGAGCAGGTGGACGATCTGCTGCGCCGCGCTTTCGTTCTCACGGCTATAGCTGATGAAGACACTTTCCGCGCCCTTCTCCGCAGCATCGTGGCGGTCGTCTTCGATCATTTCCCCCTATCGATCATGGTGAAGACACGACAAACCGTCATAATAGAATGAAGTAGCTTTTTGCCAACTGGCTTCGAATTGCTAGCAAGCAGGCGGAAAAATAGGGAGCGCGAGCGTGGGTATGAGCAATGTAGCGGAAACGCTGGCCGTAATCTTTATCTGGGTCGTGGGCCTTCTGCTGCTGCTCGGGGTGGTGCTGTTCATCATCGACATCAGCCAGACCAAGGACGCGGTGCGCCGTAACTACCCCGTCATCGGTCGCTTTCGGCATATCTTCAGCGAACTCGGCGACTTCTTCCGCCAGTATTTCTTCGCGATGGACCGCGAGGAGATGCCCTTCAACCGGGCCCAGCGCGAATGGGTCGATCGCGCGGCCAGCGGCAAAGGTAATACGGTCGCGTTCGGATCGACCAAGAACCTGCAGCCGGTGGGGACGCCGATTTTTGTCAATTGCGCGTGGCCGACGCTGGACGAGGATGCGGTCGAGGCCGAAGCGCTCCTGATCGGCGCGAGGGCACGAGCACCATATCTGGCGCCGTCCTATTTCAACATTTCCGCGATGAGTTACGGCTCGCTGTCCAAACCGGCGCTCCGCGCCTTGTCGCTCGGCGCTGCCAAGGCCGGCTGCTGGCTCAACACCGGGGAAGGGGGGCTTACGCCCTATCATCTGGAAGGCGATTGCGATGTCATCTTCCAGATCGGAACGGCCAAATATGGCGTGCGCACCGAGGACGGTGAGCTGTCGGACGAAAAGCTCAAGGCAGTGGCGGCCCACCCGCAAGTCAAGATGTTCGAACTCAAGCTGAGCCAGGGAGCAAAGCCCGGGAAAGGCGGCATTCTGCCGGCAGAAAAGGTCAGCGAAGAGATCGCGAAGATCAGGGGCATCCGTCCACACGAGGCGTCGATCTCGCCCAACCGGCATCCCGAGATCGATTCGATCGAAGATCTATGTGCGATGATCCAGCGGTTGCGCGACGTCACCGGCAAGCCGGTGGGTATCAAATTCGTCGTGGGTGCCTACGGGTGGCTGCTTAGCTATTTCGAGCATATCGCCAAGGGACATCCCAATGATGCCCCGGACTTCATCACCGTGGATAGCGGCGACGGCGGGACAGGCGCTGCGCCGATGCCGCTGATGGACAATGTCGGCCTGACGATACGCGAGAGCCTGCCCATGGTCGTCGACATGCGAAACCAGTTCGGTCTCGAGGACCGCATTCGTATCGTCGCATCGGGGAAGATGGTGACGCCAGGCGATGTCGCGTGGGCGCTGGCGACGGGGGCCGACTTCGTGAATTCGGCGCGCGGCTTCATGTTCTCAATCGGCTGCATCCAGGCGATGAAATGCAATACCAATCGCTGCCCCACCGGCGTGACGACACATGACAAACGCCTGCAGCGCGGTCTCGTCCCGGAGGAAAAGGCGCATAAGGTCGCCAATTTCGTTGACAATATGCGCACGGAAGTCGGGACCATCGCGCATAGTTGCGGCGTCCATTCCCCTCGCGGTCTCAAACGGCATCATGTACGGCTGGTGTGTCCCGATGGTCGGTCGCGGCCTATGGACGAATTGCATCCCGCACCGGCGCGACAGAGCTAGGCCCTTTTTCCAGCTGTCAGCAGCCCGATGAAACGCTATAAGTACCCGCTATGAGTTTGGATTATCTGACAGAATTCCCTTTGTGGCTGGGCGGCGCGATCGCGCTAGGCATTGTCGTGGGCATGGAGCTGATTGCCTATGCGACGCATCGCTGGGTGATGCACGGTCCGCTGGGTTGGGGATGGCACGAAAGTCATCACCAGGAACGCCGCGGAGCATTTGAGAAGAACGACCTCTATGCCGTTGTTTTTGCAGGATTAGCAATCGCCCTGTTTGCGGTCGCCACCCTCGTGCAGCTGGGTTGGTTGTTCTGGATCGCCGTCGGTATCACACTCTACGGCATTCTCTATTTCATCGCGCACGACGGGCTGGTGCATCAACGCTGGCCGTTCCGGATCGTCCCCAAGGGCGGTTATACGCAGCGGCTCTACCAGGCGCATCGCCTGCATCACGCCGTCGACGGGCGCGAGGGTTGTGTATCGTTCGGCTTTCTTTATGCACCGCCCATTCGCGTGCTGAAGGACCAGTTGAAGCGCAATGCGGTTGTAACCAGTCGGTCGGCGCGCACGAATATCGAAGCATGAAAAGTCTTCTCGCTACCGTCCTTGCCGCGACCGCCGGCGCATTTCTGTTTTTCGCCGCGCCCGCCGTCAAGGCGGGCAATTACGACCGCGTGCCGGCTGCCCGCCTCGATCTTGCCAATGACGCTAAAGTCGAGACCGCAATCTTTGCCGGCGGCTGCTTCTGGGGCGTGGAGGCCGTGTTCGAGCGCGTTAAGGGCGTAAAATCCGCGGTTTCCGGGTTTGCCGGCGGCCATGTGATCAATCCCAGTTACCGGCAAGTCACCCGCGGTGGCACCGGCCATGCCGAGGCCGTGCGCGTCATCTTTGATCCGCGCGTGGTGTCCTATGCCGAGTTGTTGCAGGTCTATTTCTCGGTGATTGCCGATCCGACCCAGCTCAACCGGCAGGGGCCGGACGTTGGCGAACATTACCGCACTGCCTTTTTCCCGATGAACGATGCGCAGGACAAGGTCGCGCGAGCCTATATCCGGCAATTGGGTGCTGCAGGGGTCTACGACAAGCCGATCGTCACGCGGATCGAAAAGTATCGCGGCTTTCACAATGCAGAGGACTATCACCAAGATTTCATGGTGAAAAACCCGCACCATCCATACATCGTACAGCACGACGCACCCAAGGTGCGCGCGCTCATCCGGCTGTTCCCTTCGAAGGTAAGTTAGGCGCCTAGCCCTTGCCGCGGGTGCGGGTCTTTCCGGGCTTGGCTTCCTTTTCCAAGAACTCGATGATCATGCCGGCGATGTCCTTGCCGGTGGACTTCTCGATGCCTTCGAGCCCGGGTGAGGAATTGACCTCCATCACTACCGGGCCCTGATTGCCGCGAAGCAGGTCGACGCCGCAGACCTTCAGGCCCATCGTCTTGGCCGCAAGCGTCGCCGTCTTGCGTTCGATGGGGCTGATCTTAACCTGTTCGGCGGTGCCGCCGCGGTGGAGGTTTGAGCGGAAATCGCCTTCCTTGCCGGTACGCTTCATCGCGGCGACGACCTTGTCGCCGATGACGAGGCAACGAATGTCACTCCCGCCGGCTTCCTTGATAAATTGCTGGGTCAGGATGTTGGAGCCAACGCCGCCGAACGCCTGGATGATGGATTCGGCGGCCTTCTGCGTCTCGCCCAGCACAACGCCGATGCCCTGTGTGCCTTCCAGCAACTTGATTACGACCGGCGCACCGCCCGCCATCTTGATGATTTCATCAGCGCGGCTCGTTTTGTGCGCGAAGACTGTCACGGGCAGGCCGACGCCCTTGCGTGCAAGGAGTTGCATCGAGCGAAGCTTGTCGCGGCTACGACTGATCGCGACGCTTTCATTGAGCGGATAAACGCCCATCATCTCGAATTGGCGAAGTACGGCGGTGCCGTAAAAGGTGACGCTCGCCCCGATACGCGGAATGACCGCGTCGTATTTGGGCAGGTTTTCGCCCTGATAGCGGATCGAGGGGCGGTTCGAGGTGATGTTGATATAGCAGCGCAGATGATCGATCACGTCGATATCGTGGCCACGTTCCCTGGCGGCCTCGACCAGGCGTCCGGTCGAGTAGATTTTCGAGCTGCGGCTCATCAGGGCAAGTTTCACGATGTCTCTCCGGCTGTGTCGGGGCGCTCCTTGCCCTGGATGAAGCTTTTGCTGCAATCGACGAGAAAGCGACGTCTGAGCGCCGTTCGCCCGAGAAGCATACGAAAACCCATGTCATCGCGGTTGGTCAGCGTTAATTGAATAGGAAAAGTCTTCTTTCCCATCTTGATCCGTGTCTTGATGAAGAAACGCCTTTGCGTCTGGCCGTTGGAACTGGTGACCCTCTTGATTCCAGCAAGTGGCGCTTCGCATGATACTTCAGGGCGGCGGCGCTTCTGCTCGGGGTGAAGTTTGAAACGTACCCACTCTGTCCCGTCGCGCTCGAAATGATGGACGTCATAGGCGTGGATGGCGGAAGTGCGCGCTCCCGTATCGACCTTGACCTTGATCGCGCCGACACCAAGGTCCGGCAACTGGGCCCATTCGCGCCAGCCGACAACACCGTTTTTCTTCACATGTGCCATCGAAGCTCCCGGGCCACATCCTGCTTGTTGGCGGAGAGGGTGGGATTCGAACCCACGGTACCCTTGCGGGCACGCCGGTTTTCAAGACCGGAGCATTCGACCACTCTGCCACCTCTCCGCTGTTCATGAGGCGCTAAGGGTAAAGGCTCAATCGTGCAAGCGTTGCGACGACCAATGGTGGTTTCGCAGGCACGATGGGATAGTATCACCGCCATGACTGTTACTTTCTTGATGCGTTCTTTTCTTGCTTCCGCCAGCTTTCTCTTCGCGCTGCCTGCTTGCGGGCAAGATGCGACCGACCCGCTGGCACCATTGGATGAGGGCGAGACGATTGCATCGACGGCGACGATCGCGGTGCCGACGGGTGATCTGGGGTGGGCCGATTACAGAAACCATCTTGCCCGCCGCGCAGCTGCCGAAGGCGTTAGCCAGCGTGCGATAGATTCGGTGTTGCCGACGCTTCAGCCCAACGATCGCGTCATCCGGCTCGATCGCAGCCAGCCGGGCGGGACGCCAGGCGACAACGTCATTCCGCCGTTTGCGCCCTACCAACGCCGCCACGTCACGCGCGACATCATACAGCGCGGGAAGGCGGAAGCACGCCAGCACTGGACGAAGCTCCACGAAATCCAGGATCGCTACGGTGTCGACAAGGACGTCATTCTCGCAATCTACGGCAAGGAAACGAGCTACGGCCGCATCACCGGCAATTTCGATTTGTTCGAAGCGCTCGGCACCTTGGCATGGGAAGGCCGCCGCCGCGAACTGTTCGAAAGCGAATTCATCGCCGCGTTGAAGCTGCTCGACAAGGGCTATACCCGCTCACATCTCAAGGGCAGCTGGGCCGGGGCCGCCGGCAAGACGCAATTCATGCCGACAAACATTCTTGCGCTCGCCGCCGATGGCGATGGCGACAATTATGCCGATATCTGGAATTCGGAACCCGATGCCTTTGCCTCGATCGCCAACTACCTTGTTCAGAAAGGATGGATCCGCGGGATCGACTGGGGCATTCCGGTCAACGTCCCTTACAATTTTGACCGCAACAGCGTTCGCCGCCTTACCGAACCCGAGCGCTGCCCGCGTGTATTCAACCGCCACAGCCGCTGGCTCACCATGGCCGAATGGCGCGCACTCGGTATCTCGCCGGTTGGCAGCAGCTTTTCCGATGGTGTCGAACTCAAACTGTTCGAGCCTGATGGTCCGGGCGAGACGGCCTATCTCGTCACGCGCAATTACGACATGATCCTCGATTATAATTGTTCGAATTTCTATGCACTGACCATCGGGCTCGTGGCGGACGCAATCGAGCGATAATCTTCTCTTGGCGCAGCGTGCCAATGCGCTCTATCGTGCCGCAATATCTCACCTGATGGAGTGACCATGCGTCCGCTATTCCTTGCCGCCCTTGCGCTGCCCGCCGTGGCAATCGCGTCTCCCACGTTCGAAACCGAAGCGCCGATCGCCTACCTGATCGACTTGTCGTCGGGCCGCATCCTTCTGGAGAAGGATGCCGATCGGCAGATCCCGCCGGCATCGATGGCCAAGATGATGACCACCGAGCTGGCCTTCAAGTTGATTGCTGAAGGCAAGCTGGACGAACAGAAGATGTGCACGGTGCGCCCCGAGACGTGGCGACAGTGGAGCAATGCGGGTTCGACCATGTTCCTGAAAGTCAACGAGCAGGTCAGCATCGAAAACCTCCTCAATGGGATCGTCACCCTGTCGGGCAATGACGCATCGGTCGTGCTGGCCGAATGCGTTGCCGGGACCGAGCAGGCCTATGTCGAGCAGATGAACAAGCTCGCCAACGAACTCGGCCTTGAGAATAGCCGCTTCGGCAACGTCAATGGTTGGCCTGATGAAGGCCGCACTGTCGTGACGGCGCGAGACCTGGCGACGCTCGCCCGCGCCGGGATCGACAACCATCCCGACCTTTACGCCAAATATTACGGCAAGCGCGATTTCACCTGGGGTGAGACGCAGGGCGGCGAACCGATAACGCAGCCCAATCGCAATCCGCTGTTTGGACGTGTCGAGGGCGCGGATGGCTTGAAAACCGGACATACGGAAGAAGCGGGATATGGCTTTACCGGATCGGCAGAACGCGACGGGCGGCGGCTCGTCATGGTCGTTGCCGGGCTCGACAGCCAATCTGCGCGGACGCAGCAATCAGTTCGGTTGATGGAGTGGGGCTTCAACAACTGGAGCGCGCGTTCACTCTACGCCGAGGGGGCGACGGTCGGCAGCGCGCGGGTCCAGATGGGCAGTTCGGATAGCGTCGCGCTTGTTGCGCCGCGCGATCTGGCAGTGACCTTCCCGGCCAACGCCTTTGCGACGCCCAGCGTGAAAATTCGTTACGAAGGCCCGATCAAGGCACCGATCGAGAAAGGCCAGCAAATTGCCGAACTGGTCGTGACTAGCGATGGCGACGAGGCGGTGTTGCCGCTCGTGGCCGCCGAAGCGGTCGAGGAAGCGGGCTTTTTCCGCCGCGCCTGGATCGGCTTCAAGAATTTGTTGGGCATGGCTTGATGGCAGGACGCTTCATCAGCCTCGAAGGCGGGGAGGGGGTCGGCAAATCGACCCAGCTCGACGCTTTGGCTACGGCGCTCGAAGGGCGCGGGCTTGAGGTCAAGGTGACGCGTGAACCTGGCGGCAGTGCCGGCGCGGAAGCGATCCGAAAACTTCTGCTCGAGGGCGAGGAAAATCGCTGGAGCCCGCGCGCCGAGGCATTGCTGTTTGCAGCGGCGCGCGCCGATCACATAGAAAAGACGATTAAGCCCGCGCTGGCCAAGGGCACGTGGGTTCTGTCCGACCGCTTCCTCGACAGCTCGCTGGCCTACCAAGGCGAAGCAGGCGGGCTTGGCATCGAAGCCGTTCGCGACCTGCATCGCTTCGGTAGCCTCGATTTCTTGCCCGATCGCACCTTGGTGCTGCAACTGCCGGTGGGCGAGGGTGGGCTTCGCGCCAAGCACCGCGATGGTGAAGACGGCGATCGCATTGGCTCGCGTCCGCCGGCTTATCATGCTGCCGTCGACAAGGGATTTGCCACCATGGCCGCGAACGAGCCGCAACGAGTCAATCTGATCGATGCTTCGGGCAGCGCCGAAACGGTGACGGCACGCCTTCTTTATGCCTTGGGCGACCTGCTCCCATGAGTATTGTTCGATGATCCAAGGCCAGGATCGCGCGATCGAGGCATTCGCCAAGGCGTGGAAATCGGGCACGCCGCACCATGCGTGGCTGTTGGCGGGTCCGCGCGGGGTCGGAAAGGCAACATTCGCCAAGGCGGTGGCTGCAAGGGTACTGGCAGAAGTCGCTGGACCACCACCGAGCGCGCCAGGCCTCGATCTTGAGGAAGATCACCCTACGGCGGGGCTGCTCGCGGCCGGATCGCATCCCGATTTTCGACTTCTCGAAAGGCAGATGAACAAGTCGGGTACGAATCTCAATCGCAACATCAAAGTCGAGCAGGTGCGTGCCATCGCGCAGCTTTTGTCGATTGCGCCATCGATGGCCGATTGGCGCGTCGTGGTGATCGACAGCGCGGATGACTTGGAGGCCGGAGGCGCCAATGCGCTCCTAAAGATGTTGGAAGAACCGCCTGCCAAAACGCTATTTTTTCTGGTGACCCATGCGCCGGGTCGATTGTTGCCGACCATTCGATCGCGCTGCAGAAGGCTGGATTTTCAGCCACTTGGCAATGACGTCATGGCGTCCCTCCTGGAAGAGCGCATCGGCGCGACCGATGCGACCCTGGTGTCACTTGCGCAGGGATCGATCGGCCGCGCACTGGCGATCTCCGAGCTTGGCTTGGCAAGGCTTGCCGATGATGCACGCACCATCATGCGTGAAGGGGATCCGACCAACGCGCGTCGCTCGGCGCTTGCCAAGTCGCTTTCGACGAAGGCGAATGCGGACAGATATGCGCGCTTCCTCGAACTGGTTCCGGGCATCGTTGCTGACGAGGCGAGGGGAGCCGAAGGCGCGCGTCGCGAACGAGCGCTGGCGGCCTACGGGCAGGTGCGCGAGGTCGTGGCGATCGCGCCGCGTCTGTCCCTTGATGCCGGTGCGACGGCGTTCCGGCTCGGTGGCATGCTGGCGAGCGTTGCCGAGCCTGCTTGAACGTAGCGCTCGCCACGGCTAGGCGGGGCGCAATGTCTTATTATCTCACCACGGCCATCAGCTATCCCAACGGCAAGCCGCATATCGGTCATGCCTACGAAGCCATTTCCGCCGATGTCATGGCGCGATTCAAGCGCGCCCAGGGCGAAGACGTCTATTTCCAGACCGGGACTGACGAACATGGCCTGAAGATGGCGCAGACGGCGCGTGAACTAGGCAAGGCCCCCGCCGACTTGGCATCGGAAATGTCCCAGCTTTTCATCGACATGTGCGATACACTTGGTGTCACATATGATCGATTTATCCGGACCACGGACGCGGATCATCACAAGGCATCGAAAGCCATCTGGGAAGCGATGGAAGCCAATGGCGACTTTTATCTTGGCCGCTACGAAGGCTGGTATTCGGTTCGCGACGAAGCCTTTTACGATGAGAAGGAGCTGACCGAAGGAGAGGGTGGCGAAAAGCTATCGCCCGAGGGGACGCCCGTCGAGTGGACGGTCGAGGAGACCTGGTTTTTCAAGCTGTCGGCCTATCAGCAGCCGTTGCTCGATCACATCGCGGCCAACCCCGACTTCATACAGCCCGACAGCCGCCGCAACGAGGTTGTGCGTTTTATCGAAAGCGGCCTGCGCGATCTCAGCGTTTCTCGCACCAGTTTCGACTGGGGCGTAAAGGTGCCGGGAAGCCCCGATCACGTCATGTATGTCTGGGTCGACGCGTTGACCAACTACATTACCGGCGTGGGCTATCCGAACGGCGGCGAAGCGTGGGACAAATATTGGCCCGCGGACGTGCATCTGATCGGTAAGGATATCATTCGCTTTCACGCGGTCTACTGGCCAGCCTTCCTGATGAGTGCGGGGATCGCGCTTCCGAAACAGGTTTATGCGCATGGTCACCTGCTCGGCGAAGGCGGCGTCAAAATGTCCAAGAGCCTCGGCAATGTGGTCGATCCGCAGGTCATGGTCGAACGCTATGGTGTCGACGCGCTGCGCTATTACCTGCTGCGCGAGGTCACCTACGGGCAGGACGGCGCCGTGGGTGAAGAAGCGTTGGTGACGCGCGTCAACGCCGAACTCGCCAACAGCTTCGGGAATTTGGCGCAACGCACGCTCTCGATGATCCACAAAAATTGCAACGGCGTTATCCCTGCGGCCGGAAATGCCAGCGAAGACAAGGCCTTGCTTGATGACGTCACGACGTCAGCGACCGAAAAGTTGCCCGCAGCGTTTGAGCGCTGGGCTTTTTCGCAAGGCATCGAGGCGTGGATGAACGCGGTCAATGCCTGCAACGCCTATGTCGATGCGCAGGCGCCTTGGGCGCTCAAGAAGACCGATCCCGAGCGGATGGCCGACGTGCTGGGCACGCTGGCGGCGGCAACCGGGATCCTTGCCGAAGCGATCCTGCCAGTGGTGCCGACGGGCGCGCAGTCGATCCTCGACCAGCTGGGGCAGGGGGAGGGGCAAGTAATCGACAAGCCGTCGCCTGCCTTCCCGCGGCTGGAGCTCGCGGCGGAGGATGGCAAATGAGCCTGATCGATAGCCATTGCCACCTCAACTATGAGGGGCTGGTCGAGCGCCAGGACGAGGTGCTTGCCAATGCCCGCGCCCGCGGCGTTACCGGCATGCTGAACATCTCGACGCGCCAAAGCGAATGGGATGACATCATCGCTACGGCAGAGCGCCATGATGATGTTTGGGCGACCATCGGCGTCCACCCGCATGAAGCCGACAATCATCCGGATCTGGGTGTCGAGGCGCTGGTTGAGGCGGCACAACACCCCAAGGTTATCGCGATCGGCGAATGCGGGCTCGACTATTATTACGACAAATCGGACCGCGGGGCGCAAAAGGAGCGGTTCGGGGCGCATATAGAAGCTGCCCAGCGTACCGGACTACCGCTTGTCGTCCACACCCGCGATGCAGAAAAAGATACGGCCGAAATTTTGGCGCGCGCGGTAGAAGAAGGCAGTGTCCGGGGCGTGCTGCATTGCTTTACCAGTTCGCAATGGCTGGCCGATGAAGCGCTCAAATTCGGATTTTACATCTCGCTGAGCGGAATCGTGACGTTCAAGAACGCCAAGGAACTGCAGGATACGGCCAAGACGATTCCCGATGATCGGTTCCTGGTAGAGACCGACAGTCCGTTCCTTGCCCCCGTGCCCAATCGCGGCAAGACGTGCGAACCTGCATTCGTTGCCGATACGGCCGCCTTCGTTGCCGAACTGCGCGGTGAAAGTTTAGAAGAAGTGAAAGCAAAAAGCACTGCCAACTTCTTCAGATTATTCGACAAAGCATCGGCGTGAAGGTCCGTGTTCTGGGCTGCGGAACGTCTTCAGGCGTGCCGCGGATCGGAAATGAATGGGGGCGGTGCGATCCTGGCGAACCGCGCAATCGGCGGACGCGCTCGTCAGTCCTGATCGATAGCGGCGGCGAGACTTTGCTGGTCGATTGTGGGCCGGACCTTCGCCAACAGCTCCTCGATGCCGGCCGCTCCGATATCGATGCAACGATAATTACGCATGATCATGCCGATCATACGCACGGCATCGATGACCTGCGCCAACTGGCAAGGGTGACGGGTCGCAGGATGCCGTTATGGGCGCGCGCGGAGACAATGGCGGGACTTGAACAGCGCTTCTCCTACGCGTTTTCTGGTCATCGATACTATGACGCGATCCTGGAACCCGAAATTCTCGCGGCGAATGACAAAGCGTGGGGTGGGGGCAGGCTGCGCTTCGTCGACCAACCGCATGGCGGGATCACAAGCTTGGGTATCCGGTTTGATCGCGATCACAAGTCGCTAGTCTACGCCATTGATTTCAGCGACTTAAGCGACGAAATGGCCACACTTTATACGGGCGCGGATGTCTGGATTTGCGATTGCCTCGGGATCAAGCCGCATCCAACCCATGCGCACCTCGATGCCGTCCTTGGCTGGGCGCAGGATCTCAAGGTCGGCCAGCTTTGGTTGACGCACCTCGACATTGTCATGGACTATTCCCATCTCAAGGGGACGCTGCCCGATTGGGCGGCGCCCGCCCATGATGGATTGGAGATCGAACTTTGAGCTCGAATGCACCCGAATGGGTGATGTTGATCATCCTGGTCGGTTTTCTCGTCTTCTTAATGTCGCGATCTGGCGAGCCGATCGGGAAACTGGCAAAAATGGCGCTCGCATGGGTCGGCATTTTTGCGCTTTTTTTCGTCGTTTTCACGTTCCGCGACGATTTTTCCTACGTCGCGCAGCGGGTGAGCACCGAGATTTCCGGACAGCCCGTCATCCAGGGCGACACATTACGCGTTCCCAAGGCGATTGATGGGCATTTCTATCTCGAGGCCGACGTCAATGGCGCCACCATTGAATTCATGGTCGATAGTGGCGCAACAGTGACGACGCTTGGCCAAAGCGCGGCGCGTGAGGCCGGGCTGCAGATCAATGGACAACCCAACGTGATCGTCCAGACCGCAAACGGCACGGTCGGCATGTATAGCACGCGCGCGCGTGATTTCGATGTCGGGCCGATCGAACGCAACAATATGCGCGTGCATGTCGCCGAGCGCGACGATCTGAACGTCATCGGCATGAATTGGCTCAGCTCGCTCGACAGCTGGCGCGTGGAAGGGGACTGGCTGATCCTTCAGCCATAGACGGCCCGCTAAACGGGCTATCTACGTAGCATTTTACATAATACATATTATCAGACTTTAGGATTTTTGGCGAATTTGAGCCTATTGTCGTTCTGCACGCCCTCTTGCCTTGCCTAATTGCGCATTCGCGCCATGGTGATCGTATGAGCATCGAACGATTGACCGCCATCATGCGTCGGCTACGCGACAAGAAGACCGGCTGTGAATGGGATAGCGTGCAGACTTTTTCGACGATCGCGCCCTACACCATCGAGGAAGCCTACGAAGTCGCCGACGCGATTGCGCGCGGTGATATGGACGACCTGGCTGACGAACTGGGTGATCTGCAGCTGCAAGTCATCTTTCACAGCGTGATGGCCGAAGAAGACGGGCATTTCACGCTCGATGACGTTTTCCAGCGGATCTGCGACAAGATGGAACGTCGCCACCCGCACATTTTTGGTGACGCCAACGAAGGCGGCCATCATCTTTGGGAAGAGATCAAGGCTGCAGAACGAAAGGAAAGCGACGACCAGAGCGCGTTGGCCGGGGTGGCTTTGGCGCTCCCAGCCTTAGAGCGTGCCCAAAAGCTTCAAAAACGCGCCGCGCGCACCGGTTTCGATTGGCCCGATGCCAACGGCGCCAAAGCAAAGATCGCCGAAGAAATCGCCGAGGTTGAGGCGGCTGACAGCGTTGCGGCATGCGAAGAGGAAATCGGCGATCTACTATTTGCCGTTGTAAACCTTGCACGGTTTCTCAAGATCGACAGCGAAGAGGCTCTACGCAAAGCCAATCGCAAATTCGAGAAACGCTTTCGATCAATCGAGACCACACCCGGTTTCGCCGACATGGAACTCGACGAAAAAGAAGCGTTATGGCAAGCAGCCAAGCGCGCCTGACGGGCGGTCATAGCGCATCGAAACGGGCCTTGTTCGCCGGATCGAGCTGGACATCGAGTTTCATCGTTTCGCCTTCGAGGCTGCTTTCCAGGACCTTGCCATATTGATGAAGCCAGCTCAGGCGCGCGCCGTCGCTTGCCGGAAGCGTGATTTCGTAAATCTTCGCGCCTGCCGACAGTGCCTTGCCGACACGCTCTAGCAGCTCGTCGACCCCTTCCCCGCTCACCGCGCTGATCGCCATGACGTCATCGCGCCGCGTCGCCTCGGTCAATATGTCCGCGCCGCGATCGCCTTCGAGTAGGTCGATCTTGTTCCAGACTTCCAGCTGCGGCGGCGCGCCCTCCCCCTCCAGGCCCAATTCCTTAAGAACGGTTGCGACGTCATCGGCCTGCGCCTGCGTATCGGGATGCGCGATATCGCGGACGTGCAAGATCAGATCGGCGCTGGCGACTTCCTCCAGGGTGGCGCGAAAAGCAGCCACCAGTTGGGTCGGCAAGTCGGAGACAAATCCCACCGTGTCCGACAGGATCACCTTGTCATGTCCGGGTACGCGTATTTCGCGCATTGTCGGGTCGAGCGTCGCGAACAACAGATCTTCCGCCATAACCTCGGCGCGCGTTAGCCAGTTGAAAAGCGTGGACTTTCCGGCGTTGGTGTAGCCGACCAGCGCAACCACTGGCCAAGGCGCACGCTGGCGCCGGTCGCGGTGAAGGCCGCGGGTTTTCTTCACCTGCTCGAGCTCACGGCGAATTTTGGCCATGCGATCGCGGATCATGCGCCTGTCGGCCTCGATCTGTGTCTCGCCCGGGCCGCCCAGAAAGCCAAAGCCGCCGCGCTGGCGCTCGAGGTGGGTCCATGATCGCACGAGCCGTCCGGCTTGATAGTCCAGATGCGCAAGCTCGACCTGCAACCGGCCTTCGGCAGTCGCCGCACGTTCACCAAAAATTTCGAGGATCAGCCCGGTGCGATCAATCACCTTGCATTGTGTCGCGTCTTCCAGATTTTTCTGCTGCACAGGACTCAGCGCCGCATCGACGAGTAGCAGGCCAGCACCTGCTTCCTTGGCGATCTCACCCATTTCCGCCGCCTGTCCCATTCCGAAAAGGCTGGCGGGGCGCACCGATCTGATGCGGTAGGCTCGCGCCTCGACCACATCGATGCTGATGGCCTCTGCCAGGCCCTTTGCTTCTTCGATCCGCGCATCCGTGCTTCGCGAGGCAGGTTGCCCCACGATATCCGGCACCGCCAGCAAGGCTTTCTCGCCCCTGGCTATTCCGTCCGCATTTTCCCGTTCAAAGACGCTCAGCGTCGTTCTCCACCTGTCTGCAAGGTAGAAACGGCGTGCTTGAACAAGAGTTGCGGCCCTTCTGCTGTAAGGAGCAGTAGCACAAAATCGTCATGGCCGATCAAGGTGCCACGCAGCATCACGCCGTTGAGCAGGAACACCGTGACGTCGCCGCCAGCCGCGCGATCGAGAAACTGGTCCTGCATGCCATCCCCGCTCAGAGCGGGCAGTTCGAGCGCCGGTTTGACGCCCGGCACAATCGTCGAAATGGCGTGCTTGTAGACGAGTTGCTCGCTGCCATCGCGGCGCAGCAAGACGCTGTAAGTCCCGAAACCCGCGATGTTCCCCTGCAGGCGAACACCCTTGATGAGAAAAAGACTGACCGAAATCTTTTCCTTGCGGCAGGCGTTCAGGAAGAGGTCCTGCACCTCGCTTCGCGGTTTGCTCATGATGTCCTATTTGTCTCCGCGCTTGTCCTGGATCCCTAGCGCCTTCAATTTGCGATGCAGCGCCGAGCGCTCCATGCCGATGAAGGCGGCCGTGCGAGAGATATTGCCAGAAAAGCGGCGGATCTGGATGCGCAAATATTCACGCTCGAAGTTCTCGCGAGCCTCGCGAAGCGGCGAGCCCATGATCGCGACCGAACTGGTAACGGTGATGCCCCCGCTGGCCTTGCCGTCGGTGACTTCTGCCGGGAGCAGGTCGACATCGATGCATTCGGCGCGGTCGCCAGGCATCATGATCATTGTGCGTTCCATGATGTTCCTGAGCTGGCGGACGTTTCCGGGCCAATCGTGCGCCTGCAGCGCGGCCAGTGCTTCATCCGACACGCGCGGCGGCTTGATGCGTCGCTCGACGGCAAAGCGGGCCAGGAAATGTTCGACCAAGACGGGAATGTCCTCGCGGCGTTCGTTCAGCGGCGGAATGCGGACGGGAACAACGTTGAGGCGATAGAACAGGTCTTCACGAAAATTTCCGGCATCGATCTCGGCCTGCAGGTCCTTGGCAGTGGCAGAAAGGACGCGCACGTCTACCTTCACGGGGCGTTGCCCCCCTACCCGCGTATAGCTCTGGTCTGTCAGCACCCGCAGTATCTTGGCCTGCGTGGTGCTCGGCATATCGGCGATTTCATCGAGGAAGAGCGTTCCACCGTGCGCCTGTTCGAGCAGCCCGGGTGTCGAAGCACCGTCTCGCTCGGTGCCGAAAAGCTCTTCTTCGACGCGATCAGGGTCCATCATGGCCGACGAGACCGAAATGAACGGCGCCGCTGCGCGCGTGCTCCATTGGTGGATCGTTCGCGCCGCGATTTCCTTGCCGACGCCCGCAGGCCCGGTGATGAGCACACGGCTTCCGGTGGGTGCAACACGCTTTAACGTGGCGCGCACGGCGTTGAGGGAAGCCGAGGAGCCGTTGAGCTGATCTTCCTGCCCGGCCTGCGCGCGCAACTCTTCATTCTCGCGGCGCAGGCGCTGCGTCTCCGTGGCGCGTTCAACGAGGTGGAGCAGCTTTTCCGCTTCGAAGGGCTTTTCGATGAAGTCGACGGCGCCCGCTTTCACTGCGGCCACCGCCGTATCGAGGTTGCCGTGCCCCGAAATCATGATGCAGGGCAGCGTCTTGTCGCGGCGTTTGATTTCCTCGAGCAGTTGCAGGCCGTCGAGCTTCGATCCCTGCAGCCAGACATCGAGCAGCGCGAGCTGCGGGCGGCGATCCTCTATCGCGTCCAGTGCCTCGGTCGAATTGCCCGCGGTACGCACCTGGTATCCCTCGTCCTCCAGCACGCCGGAGACCAGTTCGCGGATATCGGCTTCGTCATCGACGACCAGCACTTCTAAGCTCATTCTTCACCCTCATCATATTCGCCGTCTTCGCCGCTCTTTACGAGCGGTTCGCCGGCTTCACCGCTGGCTTTCTCCGCCAGCCGGTCGGTGTGGAAGAGGATGCGCACATGCGTCCCTCCCCCGTCGCGGTCGAGGAAAGCGATATCGCCTTCATGTTCCTCGACGATCTTCTTGACGATCGCGAGGCCAAGGCCCGTGCCGCGCACTCGCGTCGTCATATAGGGTTCGGTCAGCCGTTCGCGGTCTTCCGGAAGGCCAACGCCGGTATCCATTATATCGATGCGCAACTCGCCCTCGCTCGATGTCATCGTCAGGTCGACGCGGTCGCCATCTGAGTGCTCACCAGTTTTATGCCTGCTTTCAATCGCTTCGACCGCATTTTTCACGATATTGGTAAGCGCCTGCGCTAGCTGGCGGCGGTCGCAGACCATGCGAATATCCGCAGAAGGCGGATCCATCGAAAATGCCACGCCGGGATGGGCGACTTCGTGGAGGAAGAGCGCGGAGCGCGCGATGTCATGGACATTCTCTTCGCGGAAAGTCGGCTTTGGCATCCGCGCGAAATTGGAGAATTCGTCGACCATGCGGCGCAGATCGCCGACTTGGCGCACGATCGTATCGGTCAGACGCCCGAACGTGTCGTCCTTGATCTCGTCGCCATATTTGCGCTGGAGCCGTTCGGCCGCGAGCTGGATCGGGGTCAGCGGGTTCTTGATCTCGTGCGCGATGCGTCGGGCAATGTCGGACCAGGCGGCGCGGCGCTGATCGGACAATTGGTCGGTAACGTCATCAAAGGTCAGCACGGCACCGTCGTCATAACGGACGCGCTTGACCGCGAGAGTGCGCGGACCGGTGCGCGAGGGAAGCGTCGCCATCGCCTCCTGCGCCTCCCCCTGCATGAATTCGTTAAGCTCTCGCGAGACTTCGTGAAGGTAACGCCCTTCGAGCCCTTCATCGCCTAGCAGCAGCGCAGCAGAACGGTTGGTGAGCAGGATATGATCCTGATCGTCTAGCGCAATAACGCCGGCGGTCACCGAAGACAGCACGGCCTCCATGAAGGCGCGGCGCAGGTCGAGCTGTTCATTGGCGGTCAGCAAGGCCCCAGTCTGGTCCTCGATGCGAGAGGTCATGCGGTTAAATGCGGTAGCCAGCTTGGCCACTTCGTCCCCGGAATCCAATTCGGGCACGCGGGTCGCGAAATCGCCTTCCTCCACACGACCTGCTGCCGTGACGAGCCGGCCAATCGGGCGAGAAAGTCGATCGGCCAGTCCGAAAGCGGCCAAGATGGCTAAGCCCACGATAAGGATCGACCCCAGCAACAACGCGGCATTGAAGCGCAGCTGATTGGTACGTGATTGAGCCAGTAGACCAATATATTCTTGCTGAACCTCCCTAGCACGGTTGATCTGTTCAGCGATTTCTGGCCGCGCGGTCCGGGCAGTATAAAGGAAAGTGTTGTTTCCGTATTCAAACGGTACGAGCACAGCAAATCTGTCAGGGGTGAGGACATCTGTGCTACCCACACTCTCTGAGTCCATGATATCCACCGCAGCTTGAATCCGCTCGGGATTCAACATGTCTTCGTAGACTTGAATTCCAGCCAGGAGATCGACACGGTTCCGTTCAGGTACGCGAATGATTGCCGCTTCGCTCAAGCGCCTCAGAAGAAGTTGATTAGTCAGCATGTAATCAACTTCTGCCTCATCCCACCCGAATTGAGCTAAATCGGCAGCCATATCAGATGCCATCAATTCGGCTTCTTCTGTGACCTGCAAGATTTCCAGTCGGTCGGTGGTTCGAGCAATCTCGACAGTATTGTCGATCATCGAATTGGCCCGATCCGAGAACCAGAATTCGAGCCCGGATTGGATCAACAGCGACGCAAAGATAGCGACAACCACTGTTGGAACCGCAGCAATGATTGAGAAAAGGGCGACAAGCCTTGTGTGTAGGCGGCCTGATCCAAGCCCTTGGCGAGCACTACGCCGATACGCAACCTTGCGGGATATCAGCACCATCAGTGCAATGGCGGGCACGAGAGTACTGACCATTAGGAGAGCAATTGTCGGCGGCGAGAGAAGTTCTTCGCCGTCATGCTCGTGGAGCATCAGATCGCCCGAGTAGGCCAACATTGCAACCAACACCACTGCGGACGCGACCATCGCAATATCGAGCCAGCGATTATAGCGCGGCCGCGCATCGTTATGGGTCACAGAATCGGTGCGCGGGGCGTCCATATGAATTCCGCACTAGCACGGAAGTGTTGCCCGTAAAACACAGTGTGTGATCGCCCTTCGGAAGGATGCCTAAGCGGCTTCCTGCTCGGCCTGTGGCAGATAGAAATCGCGTAGCATCGCCTTGACCACTACGGGGTCTTCTTCCTGGTTCACCTTCTGGCGGAACTCGGCCGAACCGGTCATTCCCTTGGTGTACCAACCGATATGCTTGCGCGCGCAATGCGTGCCGACGCGCGGGCCATAAAGCGCCTGCATGTCGTCATACTGCTCGAGGATCGTTTCGAGCTGCTCTTCGCGGCTCGGGTCGGGCTTGGGCGCTTCTCCGCGCAGGTCGGCAATGACCTGACCGAGCAGCCACGGTTTGCCATAGGCACCGCGCCCGATCATCACGCCGTCCGCATTCGATTGCTTCAACGCCTCGCGCGCTTCGGGGATCGAGTTGATGTCGCCATTGGCGATCACCGGCAGGCTGGTCGCTTCCTTCACCTTGGCGATGAATTCCCAGTCGGCGGTGCCCTTGTATAGCTGGCAGCGGGTGCGGCCATGGACAGTGATCATCTGCACGCCCAGATCCTCGGCGATCATCGCAAGATCAGGCGCGTTAAGGCTGTCATGATCCCATCCCATGCGCATTTTCAGTGTCACGGGCACGCTGACGGCCTTGACCGTGGCATCGATCAGGCGACCGGCAAGATCGAGATCGCGCATCAGGTGCGATCCGGCAAAGCCGTTGACGACCTTCTTCACCGGGCAGCCCATGTTGATGTCGATGATCGCGGCGCCCTTGTCTTCGTTTAGCTTGGCAGCTTCGGCCATGCGCTCGGGCTCGCAGCCGGCGAGCTGAAGCGAGACGGGCTCTTCCGACGGATCCCACGTGGCCTTCTGCAGGGACTGGCGCGTTTCGCGGATCATCGCTTCGGACGCGATCATCTCGGACACGGTCAGTCCACAACCGAACCGCTTCACCATCTTGCGAAACGGCACGTCGGTCACGCCCGTCATCGGCGCAAGGATGACAGGGTCGTCGATCCTGATCGGACCGATGTTGATGGGCTTTAGCGATGCCATGGTGGCGGCCCTTTAGCGTCTAGCCCCTTGAGGAGCAAGGATTTGCCCGTCATAGCGCGCGTAATGAAGTTCACCGCCATCATTGTCGCCGCCGGCAGCGGTTCCCGCATGGGCAGCGATGTGCCCAAGCAATTCCAGATGCTCGGCGGCAAAGAGGTGTTGGTGCACGCGATCGATGCCCTTCTCCCCCACCCTGCCATTGAAGCGGTTCATGTCGTCATCGCGGCCGATCAAGAACGCATGGCGAAGGCCGTCCTTGGCGACAAATCGGTCAAGCTCGTAATCGGCGGCGAGACGCGTTCGCAAAGCGTGCGCAACGGCCTTGCGGCGGTGGAGACAAGCCATGTGCTGATCCACGACGCCGCGCGACCTTTCTGTCCCGGTACCGTAATCGACCGGCTTGTCTCCGCGATGGAAACGCACGATGCGGCTACACCGATGCTGCGGTCGGTCGACACGCTGGCGCAGCCCCATGGCGCGTTACTCGGCGATGGGGTCGACCGTGAAACCGTCATTCGTATCCAGACACCGCAAGCCTTTCGCACCAATGTCATCCGCGATGCGTATGAAGGCCATGACGGCGCCCCGACCGATGAAGCACGCGTTGCCGCGGCTGCGGGCATCGATGTGGCGCTGGTCCAAGGAGACGAAATGCTCGACAAGATCACGACGCCTGGCGACTTCGCGCGCGCCGAAGCGCTGGCAGGCCAGACAATGATCCCGCGCACAGGAATGGGCTTCGATGTCCACCAGTTCGCAGGCGAAGGGCCGGTGATGCTCGGCGGTATCGCAGTGCCGCACGACAAGGGGTTGTCGGGGCATAGCGATGCCGATGTCCTGCTGCATGCCATTACCGATGCCTTGCTAGGCGCCGTGAGCCTTGGCGATATCGGTCTTCACTTTCCGCCGTCCGACCCCACATGGAAGGGAGCGGATAGCGAGAAGTTTCTCGCGCATGCCGCCAAGCTGGTGCGCGATATGGGTGCGGTCATCGACAGCGTGGACGCGACACTGATTTGCGAAGCGCCAAAAGTCGGCCCGCACCGCGCTGCGATGCAGCAAAATATCGCCCGGATACTCGACCTTGTGCCGGATCGGGTCAGTGTGAAGGCCACGACTACCGAACGACTTGGCTTTACCGGAAGGGGCGAAGGTATAGCTTGCCAGGCTGTCGTCAATGTGAGGATGAAGTAATGGATACGCTGCTGCCCGCAGAATTGGTCGAGAAAGCCCGCGACATTATCGACAAGAATCGCGAGGCACGCCGCCGAATCGCGCTTGCAGAAAGCTGCACGGGTGGTCTTGTCGGTACCGCACTGACGGAGATTCCAGGCTCCTCCGACGTCTTTGTCGGCAGCCTCGTCACCTATGCCAATAGCGCCAAGCATGTGCAGCTCAGCGTGCCTACCGAAACGCTCGATCGCTGCGGTGCGGTGAGTGCTGAGACCGCCAAGGCCATGGCGCGCGGCGCGCTTCGTATCTCAGGTGCCGATGTGGTGGTGTCGATCACCGGGGTCGCCGGCCCCGACGGAGGCAGCGAAGAGAAGCCAGTCGGCACGGTCATTTTCGCGCGTGCCATTCGCGGCGAACAGAAGGTGCTGGTTGCCGAAGAGGCTTTTGCCAATACCGGCCGCGGCGGCGTACGCCTTCAAGCGGCGCTGGCGGCCTTGTCGTTGCTCGAACCATAGAGCTGTGCGGCACGATTCTCGAAAGCCTGGGTCATGCGGCGCAGCGCGCGGTCGAACATCTGCCCGGCAAGGCTCTCGAAGATCCGGCTCTTGAAAGCGAAATCGACCTCGAAACAGAGATCGGTACCGCCCTCGGCGGGTTTGAACGTCCACACATTGTGGAGAAATTTCAGCGGGCCTTCCACATAGTCGACGGTAACGCGGTCGGGACGCTCTTTTTGCACCCGGCTGGTGAAGCGTTCCTTGAAAGCCTTGAAGCCGACGATGAGGTCGGCGACCATTTCCTCTTCGCTGTTGGAGCGCACGCGTACCGCGCTGACCCAAGGCAGGAATTCGTCATAGCGCCCGACATCCGCCACCAGATCGAACAACTGTTCGGGCGTATAGGGAAGGAAACGTGTTTCGCTATGCCTTGGCATGTTTGGCTTCGCGGGCCTTCTGCATTTTCGCGAAATCGTCGCCGGCGTGATAGCTAGAGCGCGTCAGCGGGCTCGCCGCGACCAGCAGAAAACCCTTGGCGCGCGCGATCGTCGCGTAGGCATCGAAGGTCTGCGGCGTGACGAACTCCTCGACATTGGCGTGCTTGGGCGTCGGTTGGAGATATTGGCCCATCGTCAGGAAATCGATGTCGGCCGAACGCATGTCATCCATCACCTGGTGCACTTCGAGCCGCTGTTCGCCGAGCCCGACCATGATACCCGACTTGGTGAAGATGGTCGGATCGAGCTTCTTTACGGTCTCTAGCAGACGGATCGACGCATAATAGCGCGCGCCCGGCCGAATCGTCGGATAGAGCCGCGGCACGGTTTCGAGATTGTGATTAAAGACGTCGGGCTTTGCATCGACGATGCGCTCGATCGCCTGTTCGTGCTTGCCACGAAAATCGGGCGTCAGGATTTCGATTGTCGTCTTGGGTGTGCGCTTGCGCAGCGCCTCGATCACCTTGACGAATTGCCCTGCCCCACCATCGGGGAGATCGTCGCGGTCGACCGAGGTGATGACGATGTGGTTGAGCCCGGTCTCGGCCGCCATGGTCGCGACATTCTCCGGCTCCATCGGGTCGACGATGCGCGGCATCCCTGTCTTTACGTTGCAGAACGCACAGGCGCGCGTGCACGTGTCGCCAAGGATCATGACCGTCGCGTGCTTCTTGGTCCAGCATTCGCCAATGTTCGGGCACGCCGCTTCTTCGCAAACAGTCGTGAGGTTCAGCCCACGCATCAGCTTGCGGGTCTCGTTATAGCCTTCGCTGACAGGCGCCTTGACTCGAATCCAGTCGGGCTTGCGCTTGCGAGGCTGCGGGTTGAGCGGCGCATTCATGAGGGCGACTTAGCGATGCCCCTTGCGCACCACAAGGGTGTGCGGCATTTGGGCGCCATGAACGCATTCACGACGCTGCTTGACGGCTACCATCGCTTTCGTCGCAACGATTACCAGCGCCAGCGTGCGCGCTGGTCCGAATTGGCAGAGGGACAAGCTCCGCCGGTGATGATCATCAGCTGTTGCGACAGTCGGGTCGATCCCGCGACAATCTTCGATATCGAGCCGGGGCAGGCCTTCGTTCTTCGCAACGTCGCCAACCTCGTTCCGCCCTACCAGCCCGACGGCGGGCTCCACGGCGTTTCATCGGCGATCGAATTCGCCGTCACGGGTTTGAAGGTCCAGCATATCGTGGTCATGGGTCATGCCAGTTGCGGCGGCATTGCCGCAGCGCTTGCTGGCGGCGATCAAGGCGAACAGGGCGAAAGCTTCGTCGATAGCTGGATCAAGCTTATCGAGGAGCCGCGCGATGCGGTCGTCAACAGTGACTGCGATGACAAGCAGACTGCCCTGGAGCAGGCCGCGATTGTTCACAGCCTCGCGAACCTGCGCACCTTCCCGTACGTGAGAGATGGCGAGGCCGCGGGGACGCTTTCGCTCCACGGCTGCCATTTCGGCATCGCAAAAGGGATACTCACCATCCTCGACGAAGAAAGCGGCGAGTTCAGGCCAGACTAGCAGCGCGCGTCGTAGTCGTAGACCGGGTAGCCGTCTTCATCGACATAATAGCAGTCGCCATAACTGTCGCGGCGATAACGGCGACGTTCCGCCACGCCGCCTGCCACGGCACCGACCGCAGCGCCCGCAAGCGCGCCTTCGGTTGTGGAAATCCCATCGACGACCGAACCGACCACGGCGCCCGCGACAGCACCAATCACCGCGCCTTCGACGGCGCCGTTACCTGATCGGCGGTCGTCATAACGATCATATCCGTACCCATACCCGTTGGTTGCACATGCGCCGAGACCAAGACTGGCGGTTGCGACCAGCAAGAGAGGCTTCTTCATATTTAGCTCCATCTTTCAATGGCGCCGCGAATGACTTTCGCACACGCCGCTTTGCTTCAGCACTCGATGCGCTATGCTTCTCACAAAGGATTTGAACCTGACATGACTGACCGAAACGATTCTCCTGAACGCGAGCTCAACATCGCTTTGCTGATCGACGCCGATAACGCGTCGCCCGACCATCTTGACGAGGTGCTGACGGTGCTGGCCGAGCTGGGTGAGATCAATATCCGCCGCATCTATGGCAATTGGTCCAAGACGCAGCTGAAGAATTGGGGCACGCTGACGGGGCGGCACTCGCTGGTCCCGGTTCAACAGTTCGACATCACCAAGGGCAAGTCGGCGACCGATATGCGCATGGTGATCGACGCCATGGACCTGCTCTACCGTGGCACTGTCGAGGGCTTTGGCATCATGAGTTCGGACAGCGACTTCCTCCCCCTCGCCCAACGCATTCGCGAAGACGGTCTTCCCGTCTACGGTTTTGGCCAGGACAAGACGCCGGTCGGCTTCCGCCAGGCCTGCACGCGCTTTTTCGATGTCGACAAGCTCGGCAATGGCAAAAACAACGGGGGCAGCGACAAAGGCAAAAATGCCGGACCGCGCGTCGATGAGGAGCTGACCGAATTATTGGGTAATGCATGGAAGGCATCCAAGCGCGACGAAGAAGGCTATGCCGCCCTCTCGGAAATCGGGCAGCGCGCCAAGGCGGTCTCCAGCTTCGCGGTGCGCAACTACGGCTATACGCGGCTATCCGATCTCGTCAGCGAGCTTGACAATTTCGAAGTCAAGAAAGGCGACGATAATCGTTTGATCGTGAAGCGCCTGCGGTAAGTCGAGGCGCGATATCGCTGCCAATGCATTGATCTCCTGAAGAAAAGGAGATTTTCGTGATGTTTTTCCAAAATGATAAGACGGACGCCGAAGTGCGTGCCGACCTTGAAGAGAAGCTTTGGGACGGACTTTCGTCGAGCAGCCCGTTCGTGATGCTTGGTCTCAACGGGGTCGAAGACAGCCGAACGCGCCCGATGACCGCCCAGATCGACGAGGTCGATGGCAGCAAGACCATCTACTTCTTCGCGGACAAGCGCGAACACCTCGTCAAGGGCCTGTCGGAAAGCTCGGATGCGGTCGCAACATTTGTTTCCAAGGGCCACGATATCTTCGCGCACATTCACGGCCGTCTCGTCATCGACAATGATCGTGCCGTGATCGAACGGTTGTGGAACCCGATGATTGCGGCTTGGTATGAAGGCGATCAGGATGATCCCAACCTTGCCCTGCTACGGTTCGACACACGTATGGCCAACGTGTGGGAGGCGTCTGGCCTCGAGCACCTGAAGGCGGCCGCAATCGAAGCGTTCGGCGGTGACGCCGACACGCCCGATTACGATGACAAGCGCGCAGACGTGGAGCTTTAATGATGACCAACAAGAAACTTGATCGACGCACCGAAACCGCAAAGCGCAACGACGACAGCGACATGATCGACGAGGCGGTCGACACGCCGTCGCAGCAAGGTCGCAGCCAGGGCAACCTCAATACCGATATCGGGACGCAGGCTGCTGAAGAACGGATCTCGGATCCCGATGCGACCGAAGGCGTTACAAAACAGGACATGATCGACCACGGGATGTTTGATTTTTCGGACAATCGAGGCGATCGTTGAGCCACTGCTCGGCCGGCCGTCGCTTATCGTAGCACACACCTTCGGTCGGAATTGATGGGAAAGGGTGCGGCCTTCGGGCTCGCGCCCTTTTTCTTTGACCGCTTCCCCAACTCGTCGAGTTCCAGTTGAAAATGCGCGCGCTGACGCCGATATCCTATTGTCGAAAAGGGAGTGGCATGAAGGGTTTTATGTGGATTGCGGCGTGCGGAGCTGCGGCTCTTGTCGGTGGCACCGTGCGCCAAGTGCCGGTGATCATGGACGCGTTCGACGAAGTCCGGTCGGAAATCACGATCGAAAATGACGGCGATACCATCCGGATTGGCGGTCGTGATCGCGGCGATTCCGCGTTCGACCGCGCACAGGCGGAAATCGACGCGGCGCTGGCTGGTGAACGCACCGAGAGCGACACCGCTTCGGATCAATTGGAAGCGATCGAGGCGGCCACCACGGCGCTCTCCCAAGCCGATGCCGAGGTTCTGGCAATCGCCGATAACGAAGAACTTTCCGCTGACGAGCGCGCGGAGCAACTCGCTGCTGCGTTGGCCAAACGCGAAGAGGCCGTCTCGCGGCTTGAATCGCTGACCGACGAAAATGCCGATGCCGCCCCCGGCGAACAGGTATCCGCCGATGTCGCCGGCGCGCTTTCCGAACTGGCCAGGGTTGCGGAGGAAGCCGGCGAAGAAGTGTCCGACGAAGAGCGCGAAGAAATTCGCGAAGCGGCGCAGGATCTGCGCGATGAAATCGCCGACACCGTGCGCGATGCGGTGCGCAATTAAAAAAGCACGGCTCGGAACGCTGCGGTCCGGCCCCTTCCACCAGATTGTCCTTGGCCCGCGAGGCTCTTCACTGTATGATGTGAGTGATACAGTAAGAGGTGTGCCGTGAATAAGATTGCAGGACTGATCGTCATCCCGGCAGCCGCGTTGGTGATGGTCGGTGGCTGGGCTTTCTGGGCCGAGGCACTCGGCGAAGGAACGGGCGTGGACGGATTGACCGAGCATGTCGATCAGCGGATCGATAGCATCGACCGCGCGGTCGAACGGGTCGACCGCACCGTGGACCGGGTTGATCAGCTGGTCGAACAGCGCGTGGAAGCGGTGGACCGCATTGTCGAGGCGAACGACCGTCGTATCGACGCCATCGATCGTGCCGTGTCGCGCAGTGTCGATGGCGCCAACCCCGATTTCACGCGCGCGCTCGACCGGCTGCAAGTGCAGGTCGATGCCGGCGAACTGACGCAGCGTGAAGCCGTGCGGCAAGCGGTGCAGGTGTCGATGGATAGCGGCGCAGAAGTGCCGCAATCGATCGCCCGAACCGAAGAGGAGCTGGCCCGGACGAAGGCGGAGGCAGCGCAGCAGATTGCCGACTCCAAGGCCCAGATCGGGGCGCTGCGCGAAAGCGGTGCGATCAGCCAGGAACATTATTCCCGGCTGCTGGCAAAAGTGTCCGGGCTCGAGCAACGACTGGAAGTCGAAGCGCCTGTCCGAAATTCGCAAAGCGAATAGGCTGTTCGCTTTCCCGGCAGAGTGGTAGGCCCCCTGCCCCATGGATACCCCGCAAACGCTCGATGACGTGAGGGCCGATATCGCTCGCCGCCTCGTCGATGCTGCTTCCGATCGGTCCAACTCGATGCATGTGCCGGTGGTTGGCACCGCCGATGGCGACATGCGGATCATGGTTCTGCGCGATTATGACCCGGAAACACGCACGCTGCGTTTCCACACCGATGCGCGTAGCCCCAAGGTGGCGACAATCGAGGCCGATCCGGCGATGGGCGTCTTGTTCTACGACAAGGCCGCGAAAGTGCAGATACGCTGCCGCGGGCGCGGGCGGATCGAGCGGACGGGCGCAATAGCGGACGCAGCCTGGGCCGCGGGGACCAATTTTGCCAAGCGCTGCTATCTTGCGCCGCAGGCACCCAGTTCGGCGAGCGAAGAACCGACAAGTAACCTGCCGAGCGAATATGAGAACGCGGAGCCCGATGATGCGGCGGTCAAAGCGGGGCGCGAGAATTTCTCGGTGCTGCTGATCGAGCTGGAGCGGATCGACTGGCTTCACCTTGCCCATAGCGGGCATCGGCGCGCAGTGTTTGACGGTGATGCGGGGCATTGGGTGGCCCCGTAAGGGAGGACAGATATGGCAGACGATCCCAAGCTCGAGCGTGTTTATGCGATGATCTTCGGCAAGGTCTATCCGATGTATGTCGCCAAGGCCGAGAAGAAGGGCCGCACCAAGGCCGAGGTGGACGAGATCATCATGTGGCTGACGGGCTATGACGAAGCGGGGCTTGCCAAGGTGATCGCGGACGAAGCCAGTTTCCGCGATTTCTTCGAGGATGCGCCCGCGATGAACCCCGACCGCGAACTGATCACCGGCGTGGTCTGCGGCGTGCGGGTGGAAGAGGTCGACGCCCCGCTAATGCGCGAAATCCGCTTCCTCGACAAACTCATTGACGAGCTCGCCAAGGGCAAGGCGATGGAGAAGATTTTGCGGGCAAACTAGGCGTCTTGGGGAACAGCTAAACTTTTATTCTTTAGCTGTCGCATCCTGCTTTTCGGCATTTTGATGAGAAGAAACCATCATCGCTGCCCATCTATCAATTCTTCTAGTAGTCTTCGAAAGGACATCGCTTTGCTGATGCCTATGGCCGATAGCTTGAAGCGAAACGAGGTAAGCGATCCTCACGAACCAGAAGGCCTCGCTTAATTGCCGTGCCGCCAATGCTCTCGCAAATCTTGGCGAGGAAAGATCATTGGCCGTGGCAATTGCTTGCACATAGAAACTCCAAGGCCCTCCGTGAGCTAAGGTGCTTTGGTAGTGATATTGATGCTTAAGGACCGTCGCGGCAGAAAAATCACCTGACTCTGAAAGCTCATCAAGGATTTTCGAAAACGACCACTTTTGTCGGTATTCGTGAGGCGGCAATTTAGTCGAGGAAGGAAACAGGCCTTCTTTTGTAAGACTTTCAAGATTCTCCCGTTCGAAGCTGCCCGGCTCTATGAAATGCTTAACCTCATTGGCTATTTTGAAGCCATGAACTTCTTCAAGCTCCTTAAGGTCTTCCCAATACTCCTTCATGAGCGCTGCTCTGTCTTCGGGCTTACAATACCCAAAGCGAAGCGATCTTGCGAATAGCTCAGAACTTGATCTTAAGAGTGTTTCGGCATTCCAACGCTGACCTAATCCGATAAGCGAGTGGATACCCTCTGCACGCTGAACAAGCTGAACCACGAAGAACCGTAGTGTTTCGTCGTAGTTTGGCGAGTTTCCGGGAAAAATCTCTGCCCTCGGCCAAGATATGTCCATGCAACGGCGGAATGCTTGGAGCATCTCATCGAAAGCATGGCATAGCTTGCCGACGGCGAAGTCGCTCAACGCGACAACTTTTTATAGCTCACCCGGCTCGGTCGATCCGCCGCGTCCCCCAGCCGGCGCCGCTTGTCTTCCTCGTAAGCTTCAAAGTTCCCCTCGAACCATTCGACGTGGCTGTTGCCTTCGAAGGCGAGGATGTGGGTGGCGAGGCGGTCGAGAAAGAAGCGGTCGTGCGAGATCACCACGGCGCAGCCGGGGAAGTTCTCGATGGCTTCTTCCAATGCGCCCAGCGTCTCGACGTCGAGATCGTTGGTCGGTTCGTCCAAGAGCAGCACGTTGCCGCCTTCTTTCAGCATCTTGGCCATGTGGACGCGGTTGCGTTCGCCGCCCGAGAGCTTGCCGACCTTTTTCTGCTGGTCCTGCCCCTTGAAGTTGAAGGCGCCGACATAGGCGCGGGTGCTCGCGTCGTGGCCGTTGATCTGCATGTAATCGAGGCCGTCGCTGATTTCCTCCCAGACATTGTTGTCGGGGGTGAGATCATCGCGGCTCTGGTCGACATAGCCGAGGCGCACGGTGTCACCGATATCGACCTTGCCGCTGTCGGGCTCTTCCTTGCCGGTGAGGATGCGGAACAGCGTCGATTTACCCGCGCCGTTGGGGCCGATTACGCCGACAATGCCGCCCGGGGGCAGCGTGAAGCTGAGATCTTCGAACAATAGCTTGTCGTCATAGGCCTTCGACAGGCCTTCGACCTCGATCACCTTGCCGCCAAGGCGCTCGGGCACCTGGATGACGATCTGGGCCTTGCCGGGCTTGCGATCCATCTGGCTGTCCTGGAGCTGTTCGAACTTGCGGATACGCGCTTTGCTCTTGGTCTGGCGCGCCGCGGGGGTTTGCCGGATCCATTCGAGTTCGCGCTGGAGCGATTTCTGGCGGCCCGATTCCTCGCGCGCTTCCTGTTCGAGACGCTTCGCCTTCTTTTCCAGATAGGTCGAATAATTGCCCTCGTAGGGGAAGTAGCGGCCGCGATCCAATTCGAGAATCCAGCCAACGACATTGTCGAGGAAGTAGCGATCGTGGGTGATCATGAGGACCGAGCCCTCATATTCCTTGAGGTGGTTTTCGAGCCATTCGACGCTTTCGGCATCGAGGTGGTTGGTCGGTTCGTCCAAGAGCAGGATGTCGGGCTTCTGGATGAGCAGGCGGGTAAGCGCGACGCGGCGCTTTTCACCGCCCGACAGGTTGGTGACCGGGCTGTCCGACGGCGGACAGCGCAGCGCTTCCATCGCGATTTCCAGCTGATTGTCCAAGGTCCAGCCGTCGACTGCGTCGATTTGTTCCTGGAGAACGCCCATTTCTTCCATGAGCGCGTCGAAATCGGTGTCGTCCTTGGGATCGCCCATTTCAGCGCTGATGGCGTTGAAGCGATCGACCTTGTCGGCGATGTCTCGGGCACCGTCCTTGACGTTTTCAAGCACGGTCTTGCTCTCGTCGAGCTGGGGTTCCTGCGCCAGGTAGCCGACGGTGATATTCTCTCCCGGCCAGGCCTCGCCTTGGAAGTCCTTGTCAATGCCGGCCATGATTTTCATGAGCGTCGATTTACCCGCCCCGTTGGGGCCGACGATGCCGATCTTGGCGCCGCGATAGAATTGCAGGTTGATGTTCTCAAGCACCGGCTTCTTGGCACCCGGGAAGGACTTGGTCATGTCCTTCATGACGAAAGCGTACTGTGCGGCCATGGGTCGCGATTCCTTAGGCTGGAAAGTGGGAATTGCTGGCGAGTTAGCGAAAGGCGCCGGAGATTTCCAGCACTACGTCCAGGGCGGCGATCAGTCGCGCCCCGCCATTGCTACCACGCCTTCGAAGCTATAGTCGCTAAACTGTTCGCGCAGCGTCTTTTTCGATAGCTTGCCGGTGGCGGTGTGGGGGAGCTCGTCGACGAATTCGACTGCGTCGGGCAACCACCATTTTGCGACCTGATCCTTGATGCCGTCGACCACGGCCTCGCCATCGACGTCACACGTGCCGTCTTTCACGCAAACGAGCAGCGGGCGTTCGTCCCACTTGGGATGGAAGATGCCGATACACGCGGCTTCGGCGATGCCATCGACGCCTACCGCAGCGTTTTCGAGCTCGATTGAGCTGATCCACTCGCCGCCCGACTTGATGACGTCCTTCGAGCGATCGGTGATCTGCATCGAGCCATCGGGGTGGAGGCAGGCAACGTCACCGGTGGAGAACCAGCCGTCCTCCGTCAGCGCGCTTTCCTCGGCCTTGAAGTAGGTGTCGACCACCCAGGCGCCCCTCACCTGCAGGTCGCCCGATGACTTGCCGTCGCGGGGTAGCGTATTGCCCTCATCGTCGATGATACGCATTTCGATGCCGAAGGGCACGCGGCCCTGACGGGCGGTATATTCGATCTGCTCTTCATCCGACATGTCGTCCCAGCCATTGGGCTTGCCCGCGAGGCTGCCGATGGGGCTGAGTTCGGTCATGCCCCATGCGTGGCCGACCTCGATGTCGCGGTCGCGGAACCACTTGATCATGGCGCGCGGCGCGGCCGACCCGCCGATCGTCACGGTATGAAGCGGACCAAGGTCGGCGCCGGTCTTCTCGATATGCGCGATCATGTCGACCCAGATGGTCGGCACGCCGGCAGAATGGGTGACCTTTTCTTCGCGGAACAGGTCGACCATGCGTTCGGCCGTGTAATCGGCGGACAGCACCATCTTGCAGCCGACCAGCGGCGCCGCCCATGGTAGACCCCAGGCATTGGCGTGGAACATCGGCACGATGGGCAGCGCGCAATCGCGCTTGCCGAGGTTGAAACAGTCGGGCTGAATTTCCGCGAGCGCATGGAGAATCATCGAGCGGTGCTCGTAGATCACGCCCTTGGGATTGCCGGTGGTGCCCGAGGTGTAGCATAGGCCGATGGGATCGCGTTCGTCCGCCTCGGCCCAATGGAAGTCGCCGTCATAAGGCGCGATCCAGTCTTCAAAGCCCTGATCCCCATCCCAGCCTTCGGGCGGGTCGAAGCAGACATAGGTGTCGATGGTTTTCCACTGGCCCTTCATTGCGTCGACCAGCGGTTTCATCATCGCATCGTAGAGGAGGACTTTGTCTTCGGCGTGGTTGGCGATGTAGACGAGCTGTTCGGGGAAAAGACGGGGGTTGATGGTATGCAGCACCGCGCCCATCCCGATCGCGCCATACCAGGCGATGAGGTGGCGTTCGTGGTTCATCGCCAGCGTGGCGACGCGATCGCCCTTTTTCACGCCCGCGGCGACCAGCGCCTGGCTCATCTGGCGCGCCTTCTGGGCGATTTCGGCCCAATTGGTGCGGGTCATCGTTCCGTCGGCCCAGGCTGACACGACTTCGCCGTCGGGATGTTCGCGCTCGGCATGGTCGACGAGGCGCATGACGTGCATGGGCCAATCCTGCATGGTGCCTAGACGAACGGTCATGACGCATCTCTCCCTGCCAACATTCTTGTCAGCATGGCACGAAGCGACGGAATCGCAAGTGCGTTAGAAGGGTGAACCGGCCTGGCCCGGAACCGGGAACCCTGCGGGCATCGCGCGTTTCATCATTTCCGCAGCAGCCTGGTCGGCCTTGCCCTTGGCATCGTTGAATGCTGCCGCGATGAGGTCCTCGAGCATGTTTTTCTCATCGACGCTCATCAGGCTGTCGTCGATCGAGATGCTGACGATGCGGCCCTTGGCAGTTGTCTTGATTTTGACGAGCCCGCCACCGGCAACGCCGTCGACCTCGATATTGTCGAGTTCGCCCTGTGCCTTGGCAAGATCTTCCTGCGCTTGTTGGGCCATTTTGAGGATGTCGTTCATATCGGGCATGTCAGGCCCCTTTCTGGTTTACGGTTTCAAGTTCTGCATCCGGAAATGCGTCTGTGACGGCCTTTACCATCGGGTCGTTCAACACGGCGTCGCGCGCCTGCGCCTCGGCCAATTGTTCCTGTTCGCGCAACGAAGCATCACCGCCCGTTTGTGCAAGTTCGATCACCCAGGCAGTGCCTGTAGCGTCCTTGGCCTTGGTGGCCAGGTCGCGGGCAAAGTCCTGATCGAGCGGCGCCTTGGGTTGAAGGACGAGCTTGGGCGGCTCGTAGGCCACGAGGCCGACCTTGTCGTGCAGCTCAATGGCGCGGGCCATGTTGCCGGCGTCTTCCAGCGTCTTGATGAAGCCTGCGAAATCGGCGGGCATTCTGGGCTGCGCTGGCTCTGGCTCCGCCTGTGCCTCGGCTGCAGTCGTATCGGGCGCGGGCGCAGCCCCGCCCTTAGCTGGCGCGACCGGCGGGAGCGGCCTGCCGCCCTTGAGCGCGTCGATGACAGCGCCGGGATCGGGCATGCCCGCGGCGTGCACGAGGCGCAGAAGCGCCATGTCGAGCGCTTCGCGCGGGTCCGGCGCCACCTGCACGTCAGCAAGTCCCTTGAGCAACAGCTGCCATAGACGGTGGAGCTGCGGCCAACCCAGCTTTTCGGCGTGGGCGGCGGCGGCCGCGCGCTCTTCGTCGGAGCGCATCACGTCCCCTGCCCCGCCGGCCTTGGCGCGGCTGATGCCATGCGCCGTTTCCATGAGGCCGCGAATCACCGCGGACGGATCGATGCCGAGCTGGTGGGCCTCGTCGAGTTCGGCGAGCAGTCTTCGCGCATCGCCTTCCAACACCACGTCGAGCAATCTCCGGATCCGCCCGCGATCGGCAAGGCCGAGCATCTTGCGCACGGCATCCGCGGTGACCGTGTCTTCGCCATGGGAGATCGCCTGATCGAGCAGGGAAAGCCCGTCTCGGGCCGAGCCTTCGGCAGCGCGGGCGATGACCGCGAGCGCCTCGCCCTCGGCTTGGACGCCCTCGGCCTTGGCGATCTTGGCGAAATGGTCCTTCAACTGTTCGGCACTGATCCGGCGCAAGTCGAAACGCTGCGTGCGCGAAAGAACCGTGACCGGCACCTTGTCGATCTCGGTGGTAGCGAAGATGAATTTGACGTGCGGGGGCGGCTCTTCGAGTGTCTTGAGCAACGCATTGAAGGCGCTTTTCGACAACATGTGCACTTCGTCGATGATGTAGATCTTGTAGCGCGCGCTGACCGAGGCATAGCGCACGGCCTCGATGATCTCGCGCACGTCATCGACGCCGGTGTGCGACGCGGCATCCATTTCGACGACATCGATATGGCGGCCTTCGGCGATGGCCTGGCACGGCTCGCACCGGCCGCACGGCGAGATGGTGGGACCGCCCTGCCCGTCAGGGCCAATGCAATTCAACGCTTTGGCGATCAGCCGCGCGGTGGTGGTCTTCCCCACCCCGCGAACGCCGGTCATGATGAACGCATGTGCGATGCGATCACGCTCGATCGCATTGGCGAGCGTCTGGACCATCGCATCCTGTCCGATGAGTTCATCGAACGTCTGCGGTCGGTATTTGCGCGCGAGGACCTGATACACCTTGGGCTCTTGCGACTGCTCGGGCGCGTCGAGGTCAAGGCCCATGGTCATCGTGTCGGGATCGGGCGCGTCTTCGGTGGGGGGCGATTCGTCGTTCACGGAACGAACCTAGGCGGTGCCAGGGTGGTCGCCAAGGTGGTGATTGATGGTTTTGAAGGGTGGAAGCCGACGACCCGACCGAAACCGCTGTGGCTGCTCCCTTCCGGGCCTGACCAGGTTCACGGACAGATCGTCCGCCGACTTCCGAGAGGCCATATGGCGATTTGTCATCCCGGATGCAAGTCAGCGATCTTCAAGGTTCACGCTGCCACCAGGCATGCGCACCGTGAAGGTATCCTGGTCGGGGATGTCGACTTGGCAGGCAAGACGCGAGTTGCGCGTTACGTGGGCAGCCAGATCGAGCAGGTCGTCCTCTTCTTCACTGGCCACGGGATGCTTGGCAAAGTCCTCATCCGACAGAACCACGTGGCAGGTCGAACATGCCATGGCCTTTTCGCAGGCGCCTTCAAGCGGCTGTCCTTCGTTTTGCGCAAGGTCGAGGAGGTTGGTGCCGGGCGCGGCTTCCACCTCGCGGTCGAGTGTGCCGTTAGGCTTCAGGAATCGGACGAGCGTCATTGGCTGGCGGCGGCCTCGTTGATACGGGTAAGGGCGTCGGTGATCTCTTCCTCGGTCGTATAGCGGCCAAAGCCGATGCGGATCGAGCTTTTCGCTTGCTTGTCGGTTAGGCCAAGTGCGCGCAGCACGTGACTGGGGCGCCCGGAGCCCGAGGCGCACGCGCTACCGAGCGAGATTGCGATGTCACGTAACTCGGCGATTAGCCTTGCACTATCAAGCCCTTGCCGACGTACATTGAGATTTCCTCTATAGCGTTGGTCGGTGCTGCCGTTGATCGTCCAATCGTCGATCTGCGCGGTTGCGGCTTCCCACAGTGCGGCCACGTGGGCATGGTCTTCCTCCATTCGCTCGGCGGCGATCTTGGCGGCGATGCCGAAGCCGACACATAGCGCGGGGCTGAGCGTCCCCGAACGGATGCCCTTCTCCTGCCCACCGCCGTGGATGAGCGGTTCGGGTTCGCAACCATCGCGCTTCCAGAGGCAGCCGATGGCCTTGGGTCCGTGAATCTTGTGTGCGCTGGCAGCGATCAAATCCGGACCCTCGGGAATTCTCATCCTACCGAAGCCCTGGACAGCATCGCACAGCATCAGCGCGCCCTTGCCGTGCGCAATCGCGGCAATTTCCGCCACGGGCTGGATGACGCCGATCTCGTTGTTGACGAGCATGGCGGCGACAAGGGCGGTATCGTTGGTGACCGCAGCGCGGACGGCATCAAGATCCACTAACCCGTTGCGATCGACCGGCAAAATCGTGACGTCATGGTGTCGTCCATGCCATTCCGCCGTATCGAGCACGGCGGCATGCTCGGTCGCGATAGTGACCATATGAGGGCGGTCTGACCTCGACAACGTACCCTTGATCGCCCAGTTGATCGCTTCCGTGGCAGACCCTGTGAACGCGAGCGTTCCCCCCTGCCCCACCAATGCTGCAACGCGGTCGCGCGCAACTGAGATGGCCGCGGCAGCTTCTCTGCCGGCACGATAGGGCGCGTGGGGGTTGGCGAATTTCTCGCCGAGCCAGGGGTGCATGGCTTGTTCGACCTCGGGCGCCAGCGGCGTGGTCGCCTGATAGTCGAGATAGATCATGCGAACTTTTTGAGCTCGACCAGCAATCGATTAATATCCGCATCGGTCGTATCCGGTCCGAAACTAATACGAAGGAAATGGTTGGCGAGGTCTTCATGCCCCATCGCGGCAACGATGCGGCTACCTTTCATTGCACCCGAGGAACAGGCCGAACCCGAGGACACAGAAATTCCTGCGAGATCGAGCTGCACCAGCATCGCGGCGGAAGTGGCACCCGGCATGGCAATGCCGCCGATCGTTGCGATCCGCGGCGCGCCCTCGGCGATGATGGTTCCGCCCATGACTCTCACCGCGTTTTCAAAGCTTTGTCGCAGTTCCTTGAGACGCGGCATTGCCTTGCGGAAGCGCTCAGCTTCGAGCGCGGCGGCAAAACCGGCGGCATCGGGGACGTTTTGCGTGCCGCGCCGATAGCCTTTTTCCTGCCCGCCAATCGCCTCCAGCGTGCCGAGGTCTTTCACCAGCAGCGCACCGACGCCCGCGGGGCCGCCCAACTTGTGCGCGGAGACAGCGATAAAGTCGGCATCCGGAAGGTCGATCTTGCCCGCACCCTGTGCCGCGTCGCACAGGAGGAGCGAGCCTGCCGCCTTCACCTTCTCGTAGATTTGCTCGATTGGCTGGATGACACCCGTTTCGTTGTTGACCAGCTGGATCGCGACCAGCGAGGGCCCATGCGCGAGCGCTTGGTTGAGCGCCGCCATATCGACGATGCCATTTTCATCGACCGTGAGCGCGACGCTGCCCTCACCCATGCCGTGCGGCACGATATCATGTTCGACGCAGCAATGTATGCGCCCCGGCATCTTGGCGCGTTTGGCGGCGATGACGACGGCTTCTGAAGCGCCGCTGGTGAAGACGAGATCGTCCTGCCAGTCGAGCGCCGCCAGGATCTTTTTTCGAGCCTGCTCCATGATGCCGTTGCATTGCCGTGCCTCGGCGTAGGGGCTGTTGGGATTGGCCCAGCAGTCGAAGGCCGCCAGCATGGCGTCGCGCGCTTCAGGATGCAGCGGTGTCGCGGCAGCGTGATCGAGATAGAGGCGTGCCTCCGTCATCTTGTCCTCTTGATGATTGCCCTTCGTTTCAACCTCCCTATATAGGAGCCGCACGCGCACGGAAGCCCTTCGTGCAACATTATATCAATTTGCCGAGTTGCTCATCTATGCCCGAAGTGATTTTCCCCGGACCCGAAGGTCGTCTTGAAGGCCGTTTCACCCCCGGACCGCGCCCGCGCGCACCGGTGGCACTTATCCTGCACCCGCATCCTCAGGCGGGCGGGACGATGAACAACCAGCTCGTCCAGCTGCTGCACAAGGATTTTGTCCGCCGCGGCTTTGCGACGTTGCGCTTCAATTTTCGCGGGGTCGGTCGGAGCCAGGGCACGTTCGACAACGGCATCGGCGAACTCAGCGATGCAGCGAGCGCGCTCGACTGGGTGCAGCAAATCCACCCTGAAGCCGAAGTAACGTGGGTCGCAGGGGTTAGCTTCGGTGCACTGATCGGCATGCAATTGCTGATGCGCCGTCCGGAAATTCGCGGCTTCATCTCGATTTCGCCGCCGGCGAACCTGTACGATTTCAGTTTTCTCGCCCCCTGCCCGGCGAGCGGTATCATCATCCAGGGTTCAGCCGACGAGGTGGTGACGCCGAGCGCGGTTCAGAAGCTGGTCGACAAGCTGCGGACCCAGAAGCACATCACGATCGCGCACGAAGAAATCGAAGGCGCCAATCACTTCTTCCAGGACGAAATTCCGGAGCTATTCAAGGTGATCGACGACTATCTGGACTTCCGCCTCGATCCGGATTGCCCGATCCGCTGATCAAAGCGTCCAGATCAGGACGTTTGCGACCAGAATTATCGCCATGGCGATCATCAGGAGACCGCGCTGCCTTGCCGTGCGGTCTTCTTTTTGCAGGGCTTGTTTGACACCAACAAAGGCAAGCAGGAACGCGGTAATCATCCCGATGGATAGCAAGGCAGCGGCAATTGTCGTCATGGGGCGCTCTTTTAAGCAATATTTTACCGCTTTTGCGCGATAATCCCATGTATGGCCAGTCTTGCCCCCGAAGCGCGCCTGGAAGAGGCGTTCGAGCGGATCGAGGAGACGATCCTGCCCTGCATCGCGATGATGCTGGAGAGCCTGATGGACGCGTCTGCCGACATGGCAAATGCGGATCCCAAGGCCCTGGCGGCCGAACTACAGACACTGGCGGCCGAGCTTGAAGAGCTGATCCAGGCGGTCGAGCGCTCCAGCCCCAACAAGCTGACGCCCGGCCCGTTCAAGGCGCAGGTGGCCTAGGAGCCGACGATCTCGGCGTGCAAGGCCGGATCGATATTGCCGCCCGATACCAGAAGCACATCGCCCTCTTTTGGCTCGACGGATCCCGAGAGGACCGCAGCTAGCGCTACACTTCCGCCTGGTTCGGTCACCTCGCCCGTGGCGTGAGCCCATCGGATAGCGTCTTTCACGGCTTCGTCGCTGACCTGCACGGCTTTAGCGCCTCTTTCTCGCAGGATGTCGACAGTCAGCCTGGCAGGCTTGAACGTCTGGATCGCATCGCACAGCGTTGGTGGCGGGTCGGCGCGAACGCGCTGCGGCGTGCCGGATGCGAGACTGAGCGCCATGTCATCCCAGCCTTCGGGCTCGACGATGATGATCTCTGCATCGGGGCAGGCCAGTGCGATACCCGAAGACAAGCCACCGCCGCCGCAACAGATAATGATCCGCTTGACCTGAAAGTGCATTTCCCGGGCTTGGTCGAGGATTTCGAGGCCGCACGTCCCCTGCCCTGCGACGATCCACGGATCGTCAAAGCTTGGCACGAGAGTGGCGCCGCGCTCTTGCGCAAGTTGGGCGGCGATCTCTTCGCGATTTTCGGTCAAGCGGTCGTAAGTGATGATTTCGGCCCCTTCGCCACGCGTGCCCTCCATCTTCGCTTTGGGCGCATCGGCGGGCATGACGATAGCAGCGTGCATGCCAAGGCGGCGCGCGGCGATTGCCACGCCCCGAGCGTGATTGCCTGAAGAAAACGCGACGACGCCTTTGGCCCGCTCTTCGGCTGAAAGTGCTAAGAGGCGGTTGGACGCGCCGCGAAGTTTGAACGCACCGCCAGTCTGCCGATTTTCCCACTTGATGGCGACCTTGGCACTATCAAAGTCGTGGATAGTCAGTGGTGTGCGGCGAACCGCGCTTTTGATGCGGTCTGCGGCCTTGTGGACATCTTCACGCGTTACGCTTGCCATCCCATCTTCCTCTCAAGCGCAAAAAAGCGCTGCGGCCTGCCATTTCCAGCACTTTTTGGCATGCGAAATTCATATTTACTTCAGCTCGCCTGCACCATATATCGCGCCACGCTGCCCCAAGGGACTTCCACCGCAAGGCAGCTCGTTTTTCAGTAGACACCCTTCGGAGGTCCCTTGAGTTGCAAGATTTTCATTCCGCGTTGGGGCTAGCGACGAGGCGAAAGCCCGTCCAGCCGATTACTCTTGTCCGCCCGCATGCTGCACGGCGCGCGGCCCGATTCTTCGTCGAGAATTTTCCGGGCAAGTCGCTCTATGCTGTGAAGGCGAACCCTGCGCCCGACCTGCTCGAAGTGCTGTGGGACGGCGGTATTACCCATTACGACGTCGCGTCGATCGGCGAAGTGCGCATTGTCAGCCAGACGTTGCCTGAGGCCACCATGTGCTTCATGCATCCGGTCAAGGCCGAGGAGGTGATCGAGGAAGCCTATTTCTGCCACGGCGTGAAGACCTTCAGTCTCGACAGCCTCGACGAGCTGGAAAAGATTCGCAGGGCAACGCGCGGCGCCACCGATCTGAACTTGCTGGTCCGCCTCAAAGTGTCGAGCGAGCATTCGAAGCTGAGCCTGGCAACCAAATTCGGCGCCGACCCCGAAGAGCTGAGCCAGCTCCTTCTTGAAACGCGCCAAATGGCCGATGCGATGGGTATCTGCTTCCACGTCGGCAGTCAGGCAATGACGCCCGCTGCCTTCACCGAAGCCATGGAGCGCGTGCGCACCGCCATCATCGAAAGTTCGGTTACCGTCGACATCATCGATGTCGGTGGCGGTTTTCCTTCGGCTTATCCCGGCATGGAGCCCCCGCCGCTCGAGACTTTCTTCGAAGCGATCCACGAGAAATTCGAGGATCTGCCGATCAGCTATTCGGCCGAATTGTGGTGCGAGCCGGGGCGGGCCTTGTGCGCCGAGTATGAGAGCGTCCTGGTCCGCGTCGAGCGACGTCGCGGGAGCGATCTCTACATCAATGACGGCGCCTATGGTGCGCTATTCGATGCCGCGCATATCGGTTGGCGTTATCCGACCGAACTGGTGCGCGCCGAAAAGAGCGATGCGCCCCTTGCCCATTTCAGTTTTTATGGGCCGACTTGCGACGACATGGACCAAATGAAGGGCCCGTTCGTCCTGCCCGACGACGTAAAGGCTGGCGACTACCTGGAGATCGGAATGCTAGGGGCATATGGCTGCGCCTTGCGGACCGGCTTCAATGGTTTCGGCGTCGAAGATCGCATCACCGTTTCGGACGAACCGATGATGAGCCTTTATGGCTTCAGTGCGGAACGGGCTGAGGAGTCAAACGTCGTTCGTCTGTAAGGACGTAGCGCGACCAACAATTGGAGAGAGAAATGAGCGAGGACCTCGCCACCCATCCGCACGAAGAGCAGATCGATCGCCAGAAGAAGGCGGAACTGCTGTCCAGCGTCGTCGAACATATCGATATTACCAGCTTCGATGCGCGCCCGATCATCGATTCGATGGGCAAGATGAGCTTCACGAGCCGCGACCTGGCGCGCGCGACCCGCATCTACAACAAGATGCTCGAAGACCAGGATTGTTCGATCATTCTCGTCGTTGCGGGCTCGACCTCCGCCGGTGGCTGCATGGACCTTTATGCTGAGTTGGTGAAGTCGAATATGGTCGATGCAATCGTCGCGACCGGTGCCACGATCGTCGACATGGATTTCTTCGAAGGGCTTGGTCACAAGCATTACCAGGCGCTCGAGATCCCCGACGACAAGGTGCTGCGCTCGCTCTACATCGACCGCATCTACGACACCTATATCGACGAAGAAGCGCTACAGGACACCGATCATACGATCGCCGACATCGCCAATTCGCTCGATCCGAAGGCTTATTCGAGCCGCGCCTTCATCCGCGAGATGGGCAAATATCTGAGCGAAAACGGCAAAAAGGAAAACAGCCTCGTCAAGCTCGCCTACGAGCATGACGTTCCGATCTTCTGCCCGGCGTTCGTCGACAGTTCGGCAGGGTTCGGGCTGGTCAAGCATCAGGTCGACCGCATGAAGGCGGGCGAAGACTATATGGTGCTCGATGCAATCGCCGATTTCCGCGAACTGACCGACATCAAGATCAAGGCGGGATCGACCGGCCTTCTCATGATCGGCGGCGGCGTGCCAAAGAATTTCGCACAGGACACCGTCGTATGCGCTGAAATTCTTGGCCATGACGATGTCGAGATGCACAAATATGCGGTGCAGATCACCGTTGCCGATGTACGTGACGGCGCGTGCTCTTCCTCCACGCTTCAGGAAGCGTGCAGCTGGGGCAAGGTCGATACCGCGCTTGAGCAGATGGTCTATGCCGAAGCGACCTCGGTTTTGCCGCTGCTGGCCAGCGATGCCTATCACCGCGGTGCATGGAAGAACCGCGAAAAGCGCCGCTTCGCCAAGTTGTTCGAATAGGTTCACATTCGAAACGATCTGGTTCAAGAAGACCCCTCACGCATCAACCGTGGGGGGTTTTTTATGCCATATATGCTGACGTTGTTGCAGCCGCTTGCCGCGTTGATCGCCTGGTCTGGCGTCATGCTGCTGTGGCTGTACGTGACCCGCTTCAGTGCCATGAAAGCCAAAGGGATAAGTCTGAAGGGGCGCGTGGGTTCACGAGGCGGCGACCTCGAGGGCGCGATCGATCCCAAGGCACAATGGAAGGCACATAATTACAACCACCTGATGGAGCAGCCGACGCTGTTCTATGCGACGATCGTTGCACTTGTGCTGATGGGCGACGCATCGACGATCTCGATGGTACTGGCCTGGGCCTATGTCGGCTTTCGCGTCGCGCACAGTCTTGAGCAGTCGCTCACCAATCGGGTTGCCGTGCGCTTCCCTTTGTTTGCGATGGGATCGCTCTGCCTGCTTGGATTGATTGGCAAGCTGGTCTTCGCCGTTTTCTTCGCCTCATTCGAATAGGAAGCTGACCATGGATCATGTGAACCCCTTGTTGGGACCGATCATCGCCTTGATCGCGTGGACGATCGTCATGCTGTTCCTGGCCGCTTTCAAGATGCAAACCGGCATCCGCAGCGGGGCCGATCTGCGCGGGACACCACGCGGCGCGCGCGGACGCGACCTCGAGGGACGGCTCGATCCGAAATATCTCTGGGCGCGGCAGAATTACGAGCATCTCGTCGAGCAGCCGACGTTATTCTACGCGATCGTCTTCGCGCTGGTGCTTATGGACCAGGATCATATCGTCAACGTAGTAATCGCATGGGCTTATGTCGGGCTACGTATCGCGCATTCGATCGTCCAAGCGCTGGGCAAATCGCGGAGCATTACCTTCGTGACATCGTCGCTACTATTGATCGCACTCACGGTCCACGCGGCGATGGAATATATCGCTCACCTTTAGCGGCAGAACGCCGCGCACAGCTCGACATGGGTCGACCAGCGGAACTGGCCGACCGGTTGGACCCATGCGAGCTGATAGCCGCCAGCGACGAGCACCTGCGCATCGCGCGCGAACGTATCGGGATTGCAGCTGACGTACGCGATATTTGCGGGGCCGCCCTGCGCGAGCGTTTCGCATTGCGCCTGTGCGCCGGAACGCGGCGGATCGAGCACAACCGTTGCATACGGTGCGAGCTCATCGGCCTGGTACGGGTTGCGATAGAGATCGCGATGCTGGGCGGAGATGCTGCTGCTCGTCCTCTTGGCAGCTGCCATGAGCGATAGAATGGCATTGCGATCGGCTTCGGCGGCTGTCACTTCACCCTTGTCGGCGAGCCCAAAGCTGAAGGTCCCAAGGCCGGCGAACAGGTCCAGCAGCGGCCCTTGGCCTGCTGCATCCCTGGCAGCGGCGAGCAAGGCGGCTTCACAATCTTCAGTGGCTTGCAGAAAGTTGCCCGACGGGAACGCGACCGCGTTGCCCGACAGCGTAATGGTCACGGGTCGTGGCTCGAAGCGCGGTTCGGGGCCGAGCCCTTCGTCGAGCGACAGGCGCGCAAGTCCGTACTTCTCGGCAAATGCCGGCAGTGCTTCTGCGGCTTCCAGCCCGTCGGCCTCGACGCCTGCAATGGTGAGGTCGATACCTTGGTCGACCATTGTCATCTGGATGGCGGCCGTGCGGCCCATGTCCAACGGGCCGCCGAGCAGCCCGCGCAGCGCGTCGATCAGCGCGAAGAGCTCGGGCCGCAATATGTGGCACTCCGTCATGTCGACGATGCGGTGGCTCCTCGATTCGGAAAAACCGATGGCGATGCGCTTACCGATCCGCGCAGCCTTGAGGCTGGCGCGCCGACGCGAACGTGGGGGCGAAAGATATGCAGGCCGGATCGTCGTCTCCAAGTCCTTTTGCATGAGTGCGTAACGGACCCGGTCTTCGCAAAAAGCCGCATAGCTTTCGTCATCCAGATGCTGGAGTTGGCATCCGCCGCATTGGGGAAAGTGCCGGCAGGGCGGGTCCTGATGATGGGGACCCTTGGCGACAATCTTGCCATTGTCGACCGTGTCGCCTGGGGCGGTGCCCGAAACGAACTTGCCCGATGCCGTGATGCCGTCGCCGCGGGCGGCGATGCGGATGATCTGTTCGCTCACAAGGCGTCGACCAGATCGTCGGCGATCATTCCCTCGCCTGCCCTTTGCGCTGCGCGGCCATGTCTGTAGACGGCGCTGCAGGCGGCTTCGAACGGCTCCATCCCGCGCGCGCGGTGCGCCGCGATAATGCCGGCCAGGACATCGCCCGTGCCCGCCGAGGCGAGCCATGCAGGCGCCGGCGGGGCAAAGCCGAGGCGACCATCAGGCGATGCGATCAGCGTGTCGGGGCCCTTATAGACGACAACGCACTGGGTCTGTTGGGCAGCAATCAGCGCGCGATCCGCCTTGCTCCCTTCAATGTCGCCGAAGAGGTTTTTGAATTCACCTTCATGGGGCGTCAGGATCGCGTCATGCCCCTGCAATCGTTCGGGTTCGCCGACATGCAGCAAGGCGTCGGCATCGATCACCAACGGGTGCTTCTTGGTCAGCGCGACGGTGAGCAAGGGCGGAATATCACCCATGCCCGGCCCGACCAGCAGGCAGCCGATGCGTTCGTCATCGAGAGCATCCGCGGCTTCGGTCTGGACGATAGCGCTCGGCAGGCCGTCGATCATCCGGCTCGTCGATATGCGGACGTAACCCGCGCCGGCGCGCGCGGCGGCCTTGGCGGAGAGCGCAATCGCCCCCGGCATGGCGCCCGACAGGCAGTGGATCAGCCCGCGGTCATATTTGTGGCCCATCGGGTCGAGCGGCGGCAGCGATATCTCCGCAATCTCATGCCAGTCGGTCTCGATCTTTCCAATCCCGATATCCCGCAGCAAGACGTGTCCCATCCGGTGCATCGCAGGCGCCAGGCGGTGTGCGGGCTTGAGCGCGCCGAACGTGACGGTCGCGCCGAAGTTGCCAAGGTCGGTAAGGATCGCGCCGCTGTCGGTGTCGATGCCGCTTGGAAGGTCGCAGGCAACTGCAAATTTGGCGACTTCGATCAGGCGGCGCGCACTCGCCGCGAGGTCTTCTTCGAGCGGACGTCGCAAGCCGGTGCCGAACAGGGCGTCGATGACAACCGGTGCCGCTTGCGTGTCGGATCCAAGCTCTTCGACCTCCCCGTCCCACAGCCCGGCCGCCCACTTGGCGGCATCGCTGGCGGGTTGGGAGAACGCGGCGATGCGGACATCGAAGCCATGATCTTTGAGATGCCGCGCGGCGACATAAGCATCGCCTCCATTATTGCCGGGGCCTGCAAGCAGCAAAGCGCTGCGCCAATGGCTCATGCGGTGGACGGCATAAGCCAGCGCCTTGCCGGCGCGTTCCATCAGTTCGGTTTCGGCGGTTCCGGCGGCGACGGCGGCCTGTTCGGCCTCCCGCATCGCCTCGGCAGTGAGGATGGGTCGCGTCATACTCCGCGCCTTAGCGCAGTTCGGTGGCCAGATGCCACCAGCCTTCCGGGCTTAATGCGGCGGCTGCGTCGCGCTGTTCATGCGTGTCGAACAAGGCAAAACAGGTCGCGCCGCTCCCCGACATGCGCGCGTACCGGCAGCCGGCGCGTTGCTCGAGCCAGCGCAGCACGTCCCCGATTGCAGGAGCGCGGGCTCGCGCTATCGGCTCCAGGTCATTGCGACCATCGCGCCAGTCATCGGGCAAAGGGCCGCCATCGGTGCCATCCCAGGCGCGGAAGATGTCTGCGGTGGAGAGAGATACACCCGGATTGACTAGGAGAACGGGCGTGCCCGAAAGGTCGGACAGATCATAGGGCGAAAGTATATCCCCTACCCCGTCTCCCTTGGCGGGCAGGCTGAAGACGCAGGCGAGCACATCGGCCCCTAAGGTGATTGCAGTCTTGCTGATAAGGGCCGTGTCGGTGCCCCACAGCGACGTCAGCAAGCGCAATGTCGCGGCGGCATCGGCCGACCCGCCGCCGATACCCGACGCTAGAGGAAGTCGCTTGTCGAGGGTAAGCGTCGCGCCCCTTGTCGTGCCGCTGGCCTCTTGTAGCGCTTGCGCGGCCCGCATCACCAGATTTTCTTCGACGTTTAGCCCATCGGCAAATGGTCCCTTGATGGACAGCGACAGATCGTCGGCCTCTTTCGCCTCGATCCAGTCACCATCGATGCAGAAGGCGAAAATCGTTTCCAGCTCGTGATAACCATCCTCCCGCCGCCTGCGAACATGGAGCGCAAGATTGAGTTTGGCCGGTGCCGGTTCGCGCATCAGGGGGCTGCATTGGCCTTGCTGAGACCGCGGGCGAGCTTGCTGTCGAGCCTGACGACGCGCTCGCCCTCGTCTTCGTCGGCGACGCGGCGGGCATTACCCCAGGCGAAGCGCGCTTCGATCGGATAACCTGCCGCATACAGCGCATCACCATAATGTTCGTAAATCTCGGCATTGGCGGATTCCTGCGCGACCGCCTGGCCAAGCGTTTCAACGGCCTTGTCGATTTCGCCCATTTTGTACTGGGCCCAGCCAAGGCTGTCGGTGATCGAGGCGTTATCGGGACGCAGCTTGTGCGCACGTTCGATCATCGCGGTAGCTTCTTCGAGATTTTCGCCACGCTCGAGCATTGTGTAGCCGAGATAATTGAGCACCAGCGGCTGTTCGGGAGAAGCGGCAAGCGCATGGCGCAGAAGCGTTTCGGCGGCCTTCCACTGCCCGGCATCGTTGCGTTGTGCACCTTCGAGGAAAAGCAGTGTCCAGTCCTCAAGCCTTCCGCCGCGTTCACGCGCATAAGCATCGGCAGCTTCGGCGTGACGGTCCAGCGCCCCCAGGACATCGCCGACGCGGCCATGCACACCTGGCGCATTGGGCATCTCCCGAACCTCTTCTTCGGCGATAGCGAGCGCGCGATTTAGCCGGTTGGTCTGGATCAGGATCTGCACTTCGCTATCGCGCGCGCTACCGGCGAGCAGGCTATTGGCAGGGATGGCGGACAATATTGGTAGCGCTTCGTCACTGCGGTCGAGCTGGTGGAGCAGGAGTGCCGTGACGATGTCGGCCTGGAAGTTCTTGTCGTCAGCGGCGCGGGCAATCTGGGTCAGTGCAAGCGGCAGGTCGAGCCGCTGGCCGCGATTGACGTCGATGGCGAGCGCAAGCAGCAGCTGCGAAAAGGCCTTCGCTGGGGTGTTCACAGCAAAGCCGAGCGACTGGCCTCGTTCGAGCCGCGCGCGCGCAGCAGCGAGCGATGGATTGTCGCCCGTCAGCAATGCATTGGCAGCGTCGCGGTCGCCCGCGGCTGCCAGCCCCTCCGCGAACGCGATGCGCAGTGCGGTTTCCCGACCTGCGGCAAGCGGCAAGGCTTGTTCGATGAAAGGCGCCGCTGCAGCTGCATCTTTGTCGGCCAGGTGCATGTAAGCCGCTTGTTCGGCGACGAACACGGCCATCGGGGCGCCTTCTCCGATACCCGTTACGGTTCGGATGCCCCGTTCACGAGCCGATGGCCGTCGGCTCGTGACATCTATCCATCCGCGAACGAAGGGTGCGACGAAATCGACATTGGCCTGCGCGGCATCGTCACTGAGGACAGCGAGGGCCGCAGCCTCGTTGCCGCGCGCAAGAGCGTCGGCAATCAAGAACAGTCGACCCTGCAGGTCGAACTTTCGGACATCGGCGTTTTTCGCGACATCGCGAGCAAGATCGAAGCGACCGGTGCTGATTGCGCTGCCCATTGCCTCGCCAGCGATCACCGGATTGGCGGGATCTCGCTGCAACAGCCGACCGTAAAGCATGGCAGCGCGATCCTCATCGCCGATTGCTTCAGCGCCGCGCGCCGACAGATAGAGGCCGAGCCGGTCATTGCGCTGCTGCGCTTCAACCGGGGTCGCGGCAACCGCCAGCGCCAGTAGCGCAGCTAGGCCGGCGCTACATGTTCGGATAATTGGGGCCACCGCCGCCCTCCGGAACCACCCAGTTGATGTTCTGCGTCATGTCCTTGATGTCGCAGGTCTTGCAATGCACGCAATTCTGCGCGTTGATCTGCAGGCGCGGATTGCCATCTTCCTCACCGACGATTTCATAGACACCCGCCGGGCAATAGCGCTGCTCGGGACTGTCGTAGCATTTGTAATTCACCTCGATCGCGACGCTCGGATCCTTGAGCTGGAGGTGGACCATCTGGTCTTCTTCGTGGTTCGTGTTCGAGATGTAGACCGATGACAATTTGTCGAACGTCAGCACGCCATCGGGCTTGGGATAGTGGATCGGCGCAACATGTTCCTTGAGGCGCATATGCTTGTGATCGGCGGTATGCTTCATCGTCCACGGGGTGCCGATGCCAAGATGGTTGAGCCACATTTCGATGCCGGCAAGGAAACTGCCAAACTGGCCGCCGAATTTGGCCACCATCGGTTGGACATTGCGGACCTTCTTGAGCTCCTTGCCGACCCAGCTGGCGCGTACCGCAGGCTCATAGCCTTCAAGCGTATCGTTCTTGCGCTGGCTGGCGAGCGCCTCGGCGGCATGTTCTGCCGCCATCATGCCGGTCTTCATCGCGGTATGCGTACCCTTGATGCGGGGCACGTTGACGAACCCGGCCGAACAACCAATTAGCGCGCCGCCCGGGAATGCCAACTGGGGGATGGCCTGGTAACCACCTTCGTTGATGGCCCGCGCTCCATATGACACGCGCTTGCCGCCTTCGATCTCGGCGCGAATATCGGGGTGCGTCTTCCACCGCTGCATTTCCTCGAAGGGGCGCAGGTAAGGATTGTCGTAATCAAGCGCGACGACGAAGCCCAAGGCAACCTGACCGTTGTCCTGATGGTAGAGAAAGCCCCCGCCCCACGCATCTTCAAGCGGCCAACCCTGCGTGTGGATCACGCGCCCGGGCTTATGCTTTTCGGCAGGAATGTCCCACAACTCCTTGATACCGATGCCATAAACCTGCGGGCCGCTTTCTTCGCGCAAGCCAAACTTGTCGGTTAGCTGCTTGGTCAGATGGCCGCGGGCGCCCTCTCCCATAAGCGTGTATTTGGCATGGAGCTCCATTCCGCGTTCATAGTCTGGACGGTGCTCGCCAGTGCGTCCGATGCCGACATCGCCAGTCGCCACGCCCTTCAAGCTGCCATCGTCATTGTAAAGGAGTTCCGCAGCCGCGAAGCCCGGAAAAACCTCGACGCCCATCCCCTCGGCCTTTTCGGCCAGCCAGCGGGTCAGATTTCCAAGGCTGCCGGTGAAGCAACCCTTGTTGTGCATGAAACTGGGTGTCAGCAGGTGCGGCACGCTGACATGGCCGCTATCGGTCAGTACCCAATGGTGATTCTCGCTGACTTCGATCTTGAGCGGGCAGCTCTCGTCTTCGCGCCAGTAGGGGAGCAATTCATCAAGGCTCTTGGGATCGATGACCGCACCCGAAAGGATATGCGCGCCGACCTCCGAGCCTTTTTCGAGCACGGCGACTTCAATGTCCTGACCCTTTTCCTCGGCCAGCTGCTTCAATCGGATCGCGGCGGACAGGCCGGCAGGGCCCGCCCCTACGATCACGACATCATATTCCATCGACTCCCGGTCGCTCATAACCATTCCCTTGATCGCATTTTGCCCTCTTTTGGACTTGATCAACCCCTGCCAGCGAATTGACCGCGCGGTCAACATGGCCAATCGTGTGCACATGGATGGAATCGATCGCGACGCAGCGCGTGCCCTGCTGGAATTTTACGATGAATCCGGCGCGGATGTCGCCGTGCGCGACGACGCTCCGCCGTGGCTGGAGGTGCAGGAACTCACGCGGGGTAAACCGGTAAGCGCGCCGCCCAAGGTGCGCGCCGCGCGGCTTCCCCAATCGAGCGACGATGTCGCTGCCTTCCTCGAGATGCGATCGGCAGCAATGAAAGCACGGCATGTTCCGGCGCTTGGCCCTGTCGGTGCGGCAATGATGATACTCGGTGATCGACCGGACAAGGCGGACGCTGCAGACGGCAAGCCCTTCGGCGGCGAAGCCGGCCAGTTGTTCGACCGGATGCTGCAAGCGCTTGATCTGGACCGCGAAGACTGCGCGCGTGCGCTGCTGGAGCCTGCACATCGGCCGGGTGAAAAAATCGCGCCCGAATCGCTCGAGGAGCTGGCAACGTTGGCAAAGCTTCAGGTGCAGGCACTCAAGCCGAAATGCTTGCTCCTGTTTGGCGATGCGCCGTCGCGAGCGTTGCTGGGTGAGCCCCTGGCCAAGGCAAGGGGGCGCCTCCATCAGGTGGAGGGGGTGCGTACGGTGGCGACCTTCCATCCCCGCTGGCTATTGAACCGCCCCCAGGACAAGGCCATGGCCTGGGCAGACCTTCTACTTCTGACAGCCGTGGACGCATGACCCTGACACTGGCGCTGCTGGCCCTTATCCAGCAAGTCGATCCACTGGCCCCGCGCCCGGCGCAAGAGTCCCCTACTCCCATAGCCGAGCAGATCCCACTTCCCGAGGCGACCCCGGCCAACGCGCTCAACGCTATTTACACCGGGCAATGGGCAGTCGCGTCGGCACTGGTCGAGAAGCTCGACAAGCGAGATCCGGTCGAAGCCTTGGTACGCGCCGAGCTTTACCTCGCTGCCGGTTCGCCCGAAGTATCGGCGGCGGCGCTTTCCGAGCTGGTCGCACGGGCGCGTGAATTGCCGCAGGCGGCGCAACTGGCCAGCCTTGCGCAGCGCCGCGGCGCCGACCCCCTGCCCGTCATTTCGCGGCAGCGAATGATCAGCTTCGGTGCTGCCCCGCGCCGCTTCCGACCGGGGACGGTCAGCGGTGATCTAGAAGCGGATCGCCTGCGTCCGATCATCCAGCAATTCGTGGAAGCCAATGATCCGGAAGGTGCCGAGACGCAATACCGCGAAGCTGTTGCGCTGCTGGGTAATGGAGGTCGAGCCGAGATCGCCCAGCGCGTGGCGTGGCTCTATTATACCGAAGGACGCGACCAGGACGCGCTTCGCGTGGCGCGCGAAGGGCGCAGCTACCAAGCCCCCGAATGGAGCGCGCAGGCGGCATGGGTCGAAGGGCTGGCGGCGTGGCGGCTCAACGATTGCAACAGCGCATCGGGGGCATTCCGCTATGCCGCGCTCGGCACGCGCGACAGCGAATTGGCGGCGGCGGGACATTATTGGTCTGCGCGGGCGGAACAGGCATGCGGACGACCCCACGAAGTGGCAGCACGCATGCGCGCTGCCTCGGTCGACCCGGAAAGCTTCTACGGCCAGGTCGCGCGCGAGACGCTGGGCATGGTGCGTACGCCGCCCGTGCAGGTGGAAGCGCCCTCGGATCGCACGCTGCGCCGCGTCGAAGCGCTTCCAAATGTGCGCCGCGCAATCGTCATGGCCGGTCTTGGGCGGCGCGCGCTGGCGGACGAATTGCTACGTCACCAGGCCGCGATTGGCGAGCCGACCGACCAACCGGCGCTTGTCGAGATCGCACGGCGGCTTAGCCTGGGGTCCGCCCAATATTATCTTGGGACGAATGGCCCGCGCGGTGCCAAGGTAAACATATCGGCGCGTTATCCCGCGCCCGCATGGCAACCGAATAACGGTTGGCGCATCGATCCGCTGATGGCCTATGCGCACATCATTCAGGAAAGCGATTTTCGCACCCAGGCGGTCAGTCCTGCCAACGCCGTAGGGCTCATGCAGGTACGCCCCGCCACGGCGGGAGATATCGCACGGCGGCGCGGTGACAGCCCCCCATCGGTCGAGATGCTCAAGATTCCCGAATATAATCTCGACTATGGGCAGGCCTATATCGCTGAAGTTCGCGGTGACCGCTATCTGCAGGATCAGCTGCCGCGCATCATTGCAGCTTATAATGCCGGACCGGTACCGGTGCGGCGGTGGAACGGGATAAACGACAAGGGCGATCCGCTGCTGTGGATCGAAAGCCTGAGCTATTGGGAAACGCGTTTCTACGTGCCCGCCGTGCTGCGCAACTATTTTGTCTACCATGCGCAAGCCGGTTCGACGCCGGCGGCGCTCAAGGATCTCGTGGAGCATCGCTGGCCGACCTATCCCGACCTATAACGTTCTTGTTATGTTCTAATGGTTGGCATAGGTTTGGGGCATGCCAGTCGAGTCGCACAAAGGGCGCGGTGCAACGCGCAATACCACCCCTCTTCGCTTTGGGTTGCAGGCGCGCGAGATGGATGGCGATTGGCTTGACCAGCGGCTGGAGATTGACGGGCCGGCACCCAAGCGGCGGACGTCGGTCACGATCGAAAAACCGCGCACCATCCTGACGCGCAACAATTCGCCCGATATCGGGTTCGACCGGTCGGTCAATCCGTATCGCGGTTGCGAGCATGGCTGCATCTACTGTTTCGCGCGTCCGACCCACGCCTATCACGACCTGTCCCCGGGGCTGGACTTCGAAAGCAAGCTGTTCGTCAAACCCGACGCGGCGGCTCTGCTGCACCAGACGCTTGGCCGCAAAGGCTACACACCTGCTCCGGTCGCGCTCGGCACCAACACCGATCCCTACCAGCCAATCGACGGGCGTTGGCAGATCACGCGCGAAATCCTGAAGGTGCTGTGGGAGCTTAAGCATCCCTTTACAATCACCACCAAATCGGACCGGGTGCTGCGCGATCTCGATGTGATTGCGCCGGCTGCAAGACTGGGGCTGGCAGCCGTCGCCTTGTCGGTCACCTCGCTAGATCCGAAGGTCCATGCCAGCCTGGAACCGCGCGCGCCCGCCGCGCGCAAGCGGATTGCCGCTATTCGCCAGCTCGCCGAGGCCGGCGTGCCGGTATATCTGTCGGTATCACCCGTCATCCCGCACATCACCGACCACGAGATGGAAGCGATCGTCGAAGCGGGTGCCAAGGCGGGTGCCGGCAACGCATTCTCCTTGCTCGTGCGATTGCCTCACGAGGTCGCGCCCCTGTTCCGCGATTGGCTCGAGGCGCATTATCCCGAACGCGCGGGCAAGGTGATGGCAACGATCCGCGAAATGCGCGGCGGGCGAGACAATGATCCGGGTTTCCACAGCCGCCTGACCGGCAAGGGCGTGTGGGCGCAACTATTCCGTAAAAGATTCGACAAGGCTTGCCGGGATCACGGGTTGGGCCGCGAAAAGTTCAAGCTGCGCACCGACCTGTTCGAGCCGCCGAGCGGCGACCAGTTGCGGCTTTTTTGAAGCGCGACTAGCGTCCGCGCCCATGAACAGCCTTTTCGCGCTTTCCGCGCTCGCCGCCGCTTCCATTCACCCTCTCGCCGACATCCAGGCCGACGCACTCGAAGACGAGGTCGCATGGGAAATCCTTGTCGATCTGACGACGCAGATCGGGCCCAGGCTCGGCGGTACGCCGGCAGAGGCACGGGCGCGTGCATGGTCGGTCGAACGATTGAACGCGCTGGGCTTTTCCAACGTGCGTGTGGAAGAGTTTACCATGCCCGCGTGGGTGCGCGGCGATGAACAGGCATGGGTGCTGGGGGATCACAGCCAGGAACTGGTCGTTACCGCGCTCGGCAATTCGGGATCGACGGGCCCCGACGGTATAGAAGCCGAAGTCGTGGGGTACGATAGCTATGCAGCGTTTCTCGCCGCGCCGGCCAGCGAACAGAGGGGCAAGGTCGTCTTCATCTGGCATGACATGGCGCCGACGCAGGATGGCTCCAGCTACAGCGCATTCGGCGGCGCGCGCTTCTTCGGCCCGGCGGAAGCATCGCGGCGCGGGGCGGCGGCCATCCTGGTGAAATCGATCGGCACGGATAGCGACCGGTTGCCGCATACGGGCATGACCAATTTCGGCGACGCAGCGCCCATCCCGGCGGGCGCGCTTTCGGTGCCTGACGCGGGACAGCTGCGCCGTCTTCTCGCGCTCGGGAAGCCTGTCACGATCCGCCTCTTGATGACGCCTGCGCAGATCGGACCGCAAACCAGTGGTAACGTGATTGCCGAAGTGCCGGGACGCGATCCCGAGGCGAAAAAGGTAATGGTCGCCTGCCATCTTGACAGTTGGGACAATGCGCCCGGCGTGTTCGATGATGGCGCGGGTTGCGCGATCGTGGCGGCGGCGGCCAAACGCGTCATGGATATGGGCCAGCCGGAGCGCACGATCGAGATCGTCTGGTTCGGCGCCGAGGAAGTCGGCATCCACGGCGGACGTGACTTTGCAGCGCGGCATGACGGCAAGGATTATCATGTCGTCGCCGAAAGCGATTTCGGTGCTGACCGCGTCTGGCGCGTTGACACCAATCTTGGCGAAGATCGCAAGGCCGAAGCCGATCGGTTGCGCGCTGCACTGGCACCGCTAGGTATCGTACCGGGCAGCTACACCAGCGCTGGCGGCGCGGACATCGGGCCGTTGATGCAGGAAGGCGCACCCGGGCTGAGCCTGCGCCAGGACGGCACGCGTTATTTCGATCTACACCACACGGCCAACGACACGCTCGACAAGGTAGATCGCGACCAGTTCCAGCAAAATGTTGCCGCATGGACGACGATGCTGATGGTCATGGCGGGGCCTGTCGAATAGCCTAAGCTCTCCCCAAATCTGCTGATCTATGTTATAGAAAGACCCAGGTGGGCTTATCGACTGGATCGAAAGCACAAGGGGATCAGCGAAATGCTTGGCAAAATGAAATGGATCGCGGGTGCGAGCCTGCCAGCGCTCATGGTGAGCTTAGGCGGCTGCATGACCGATGGCACGACAGAGGCTGCGACACCGCTAGCCTACGACTTGGCTGAGTCCGATGACCTTGCCCTTGCCGAGGCTGCCGGCGCGCCCTTGTTTAACGGCATGGGCGATTACCGGCGGCAGATCACGACGTCGAGCCCTGCAGCGCAGCGCTACTTCAACCAGGGCATGGTGCTCGCTTTCGGGTTCAATCATGCCGAAGCAGTGCGCTCGTTTCGCGCGGCACAGCGGCTCGATGCCAATTGTGCGATGTGTTTCTGGGGCGAAGCACTCGCGACCGGCCCGAACATCAACGTGACGTCCAAGGGCAAGGCGGTGATGAGCGCCGAGGAGCGGGCTTCAGCCTTTGCCGCGATCACCAAGGCAATGGAATTGCGCGGCAATGCAAGCGTGCAGGAACGTGCGCTCATCGAGGCGCAGACGGCGCGATATGATGGCGATCCGGACACACCGCGCGAACCGCTCGACAAGGCATATGCTGACGCCATGGGGCGCTATGTCGCGGCATATCCGGGTGATGACGACGCGGCTGCAATGTACGCGGAAGCGCTGATGAACCTGATGCCGTGGGACTATTGGTCCGACCCGACGACGCCCAAAGAGGACACCAAGAAAGTCATTGCGTCGCTCGAGCGAATTATCAAGCGCAGCCGCAACCATCCGCTAGCGCTGCATTTATATATTCACGCGGTCGAAGCTTCGGCGAACCCGGGCAGGGCCGAAGATGAGGCCGACAGGTTGCAGGGACTAGTACCGGGATCCGGGCATCTCGTGCACATGCCCGCGCACATCTATTGGCGCGTGGGCCGCTATGACGATGCCGCGCAGGCCAATGTGCGCGCCGCGGCAGTGGATGAGGAATATATCGCGGCCTGCAACGCGCAGGGCTTCTATCCTGCCGCCTATTATCCGCACAACATTCACTTCCTGTGGGCCGCGACAAGCATGTCAGGGCAAAGCGCGATGGCGATGCAAGCAGCGCAAAAGCTGGCCGATAATGTTCGCATGGAACAGATCGAGCAGTTCCCGACGGTCGAATTCTTCAAGACCATCCCGCTTCTGACCAAGGTGCAATTCGGACGTTGGGAAGATATCCTCGCCGACCCAGCGCCCCCTACCCCGCGCGATTACAGTCGGGCGATTGCGCATTATGCGCGTGGGATCGCGCATGTTCACATGGGTGATGCCGAGGCAGCGCAAGCCGAGCTCGATGCGCTTGCTGCCGCCAAAGATACGGTGCAGATCAGCTTTCTCGATTCTGCCGACTATCCGGCCTCGGTGCTGCTCAACATCGCGCATCGCCTGCTAGCCGGCGAAGTCGCGCTTGCGGCGGGCCGTAACGAGGCTGCCATCTCGTCATTCGAAGACGCAGTGCAGCTGCAGGATGGCCTGCCATATATGGAGCCACCCTTCTGGTACTACCCGACGCGCCAATCGCTTGGACAGGCTTTGCTGGAAAGCGGGCGGGCCGCCGAAGCCGAAGCCGTCTATCGCAAAGACCTGGAAGATTATCCGCGTAACGGATGGTCGATGGCAGGGTTAATCGCGTCGCTCGAAGCGCAGGACAAGCCAACCGAGGAGGTCGAGCGCGATTTCGCGATCGTCTGGGCCAAGGCCGACATCGACCTCGAACGATCGAGGCTTTGATACGGCACCGATGCGCCGCTGGTGCGTTTGCCCTCCTGAACAATAAAGGAGTGTCAAATGCGCGTTCTGATGATCCTGCCGGTTTTCGCGATGATCGCCTGCTCGGTCGACAATGAAAGCCCCGGCGGCAACGAGATAACCATCGGATATGACGCGGAGGAAGCGGCAAACATTGCTGATGACGTCGGTGCCATCGTCGAAGACGGCGTCAGCGACGTCCGCCAGGAACTGGCCGAGGAAGCCAATGAAGCCGAAGCCGAGATGGCAGCCGAGACCGACCCGGCGCAGGCCGAGGTGGAAACCGAAGTCGAAGGCCACGCGAACTAGCTTTCCTTACGCGGCCAAGGCTGTTAGGGGCTGCGCGGCTCGGGGAGTGGCGCAGCCTGGTAGCGCATCTGCTTTGGGAGCAGAGGGTCGCAGGTTCGAATCCTGTCTCCCCGACCATCATCCAGCACAGTCTTGAAGCGATCGTCCAGGGGACGATTGCGGCTGTACTGTATGATGGTCGCCGCCCGATGTCGTGTTGTACTGAACATCGGCCCTTCTTGCCTCATAACCTAATCGACGTTAGCTTTCCCCGACCGCAGAAAAGGGGGGATGCGCGTTGCCTTACAAACATGCCTATATCTGGATGATTTCGTTGATCGCGTTGTCGATTTTCGCGTTCTGGCGATTCTATCTCGGTGTCTTCACCGAGGCGAGCGCGAGCTATCATATTCATGGCTTGTCGGCCTTTGCGTGGATGCTGCTGCTGGTCGCGCAAAGCTGGAGCGCGCATCGCAAAAGTTGGTTGCCGCTGCATCGCAAACTTGGTGCCGCCAGCCTGTTTCTTTTCCCGATTTTCATGGCCGGCTCCTTTCTGATCATCCACTCGATGGCATGGAAGACATCGGGCGCTGCCAACCTGCCTGCCGAAGGCTATCTCTTTTACGATCTCATGGGCGCGCGCCTCGGCATTTATGACATTATCGGCAGTGCCGCTTTCGCGTTTTTCTATGGGCAGGCAATCAAGGAGCGTCGCAAGGTACACATCCATGCCCGCTATCTTATCGCGACATCGTTGTTGCTGCTGGGACCGGCATTGGGTCGCGTGATGCCGATACCATTCTTTGCGGCCGGTTGGGATTTTGGCCCGGCGTTTGAAACCGGGCTGCGTATCACGCTAGCGATCAGCGTGCTCATTGCCGCGTCCTTGTGGAAAATGGCGCCAATCCAAGGCAAGCAACCGATGAAAGTCGTTGTCGGCGTGCTTGCCGTACAATGGATCGCATTCGAGCTGGCACCGCTATTTTCTGCATGGCGCCCTGCCTACGAGGCATTAGGAGCGCTATCGCCAATTCCCTTCGCGATCGCCGGCTTGGCCGTTGGAGCAATAATCAGCTGGTGGGCCTGGAATGCAGGCAAGAGAAAGGCGGCATCGCCTGCCGCGCGGCAGGTGGCTACTGCGTGAGGAATGGTAGGCCCGGCAGGACTCGAACCTGCAACCTAACCGTTATGAGCGGTCAGCTCTAACCAATTGAGCTACGGGCCCCCTTCCCCAACGCCCTAGCCAGCACGACATGGCTTGCCAAGCAGGTTCAGGCGGCGCGCGGCAAAATTAGGATCAGCGCGTCCGGGTCGACGATCAGATCGCCCCCGGCAATGCGCGAAAGGCCGCGAACCAGGCGGAGCGAGAAGCCAAGACCGACGAGCTTACCGTCAACATCCAGGGCCGGATCGAGCAAGTCGTTCGTAGCGAGACCGGAAAGACTGTCGGGACGCAAGAAAGCAATGCGCACATGATCGCGTTCCACATCGTGCTGGAGGCCTGTATGCTGCGCTCCTTCGGCAGCGCCGATCAGGCTCGTCATGACGCGATCGATCAGGCGGCCAGCCAGGCCTGCGTCGATCACTGCGTCCTGCATCACTTTGCGTTTCGGTACGTTCAGGCCGACGCCGCGATCTTTGGCGGCCGCCTTCCAAACTGGTTTGAAGGGTTTGATCAGTTCTCCAAGGGTCGCGGGCTTTTCGTCTTCCTGGCCAGCCTGCAACCGCGCTGCAAAATCGAGATCCTCGATTGCCCCGAGAAGGATTCGGGACTGCGCCACGATATGGGCCGCGCGCTTGCGGTAGGGGGTTTCAGCCGGGCCTAGATATTCGCCGTCTATAATCTCGGCGAAACCGATGATGGCATTCAAGGGCGTGCGAATCTCGTGCACCAGTTCACGCAGCGATTGCGGATCGCGCTTTAGGGGGGCTTCACGGCTCGGCGCTGGAACGATGCGCTCCGCATAGCCTTCATATCCTGCAAAATTGCCCTCGACGTCGGTGACAGGCGTGCCGCTCCAGCGCCAGTCCGCACCCATTGCAGGCAAGCTGATGTCGGTGAACGCCTCATTGGCGGCGAGCGCGCGGCGCAACTTCTCGGGCGCACCGCTAGACAAGTCGCGGCCGATAAGGGCAGCGCGCGGGGCGCCCTCAACCTGCATGATCTCACCATGACGATCGCTGGCCCACTCGAAGCGGCGCGTTTGCACGGCAGGCTCGGGTGTCGGCGTGGCGGCGCGGGTCTTCGCCGCAGGCGCGCGATCTGGCGGCGAAATCGGATCGGGCGGGACCGACACCGCGCTGCCGCTGGCCACGCGTCCGGCCTGCAAATGCCCTTCGATGCGATTGACCATGTCCTGGATCGACACCGGGTCGCCGCTGGCCGAGCTTTCCGGCGCAGCTGTGGCTATCGGTGCCTCGTCTTCCCCGCCTAGCGTCTCGAGGAAGCGCCGCGTATCGCTGCCCGCAACCTTTAGCAGTCGCTCGCGCAGCGGGGCATCATCGGCAACGGCGGCAAGGATTGGTGCATTCACGGCAAGCCGGTCTGCGGCGAAGACGGCAATCAGGTCGTCGCTCAGCGGTCGCCCGGCGATCGCGCGCGCGGCTGCGGCGCGGGCCGCCAAGGGAACACGGTCGGCATCGGCACGGATGACGGCAAGGGCAGCGATGAAAGGCGCGCTCGCTTCCTCATCGGGGCCGGCGCGCGAGACGACGTCGACCAGCTGCCGCCAACGCACCGCAACATCATGCGGATCGCTGCCGGGCAGAGTCAATATAGTCGCGATGCGATCGTCGAAACGCAAAAACTGCTCCTGTCCTTCTCGATTGGGCAGTTGTGCGCCACGCGCGCGAGTGAGCGACAGTGCGATCACATTAACCATCCCATTTCGGGACGAATGCAAGCGGCGATGGAAGTGGCGGAAACCCAACGAAAAAGGGCGCCAGCAAAACCGCCAGCGCCCTCATTCATGGTTAGCAAGACCCGCCTAGATACGCGTGTCTGCGTACAGCATCCAATATTGTGCCAGCGTGGCATAGGTGCCGGTCACATCGCCAAGGGCAGCCTTGGCTCCTTCGGCGTCACCGGCCCGAGCCAGCGCCATGCCGAGGCGAAGCTTGGCGCGATCGGCATCGACACCACCCTTCTCCACCGCAATAGCGAACATCTCGGCGGCCTTGGCATAATCGCCATAACCGTAATAGAGATTGCCGATATTATAGGCGGCAACACCCGTATCACGCGACTTGGCGCGCTCGGCGTCGGCGTCGAGCGTTCCGCGCTCGCTTCCGGCTTCGCCCGAGCGGGCAGCCGCGATCAGTTCCTTGTGACGCAGCGTGCCTTCGTCGATCATGCCCGCACTCTGCCCGTCGGTCAGGACCGACAGCGCTTCGCCCGGATTATTGTCGAGCAGGAGGAGCTGGGCATAATCGGCATAATCGGCCGCACGACTGAGCGCGGCGACGGCGCGGCGCAAGCGGAAGAGGTTGAGGTAAACTTCGTCCGTATGATCGGCACTATTGTGATAGAAACCCAATACGCTGGCCCAGTTTTCATCGGACGGATACTCGCTAAGCCACATGCGGCTGAGCGGAATGACTTCCGGACGACCCGCGTCAGAGGCTTCGACGATGGCACGGCGGTACCAGTTTTCATCAACCGGCTGCCCTGCGGCGCGGCGCATGCCGATGGCTTCCATGTATGCCTTCATCGCGTCGTCGGTGCGGTTGAGGTTGGTCAGTGCTTCGGCACGCAAAATCACGACCTGCGCGTCGGTGGGATTCTGTGCGGCGGCCTTGTCATACAAGCGCAGCGCACCTGCATAATCATCAGCCTGGTAACGCATCGAACCCAGCTGACGATAGATCTCGCCGACCTGTGCAGCCGTGGTAAGCGCGGTTCCGCTGGCTGCCATCTCGTCGACGGCAGTTTCCATCTGCTGGGGCAATTCATTGTCGATGCCGTGCTTGAGGCGCAGCTGGCCAAGGACGTATTTACCGTCCGCCGTGTCGACACCGGCAGCGGCAGCAGCCAAGGCGGCATCGATAGCGGCCATGTCACCTGTGCCCAACGCCTCCTGAAGCGGAGCGAGGACCTTGCGGTCGTTCTTGGACAGTTGTGGTGTCGGCGCTTCAGCGGCCTCTTCCTGTACGGCAGCGTGGGCCGCTGTGGCGGGGACGGTCATGCCGGCCATGGCCAGCGCGATCGCGGTCATCGTCAATTTCATGAAATACTTGCTCCTGATTGGAATAGGTCGAGGGCGCATATACCCCCTCTCGACATTGCCCCGCAAGGGTAGCGAATTTCCCGTGAACAGTGATTGAATATATCGTTCAGCCAAGCTTTTGACTGGGCGGCCCCAAGCGGCTAGCGACGTGCGCATGATTATCCTTCTTTCCCCCGCAAAAAGCCTCGATCTCGAAAGTCCTGCGCCCGAAGAGCCAAGCGTGCCGCGCTTCGAGCGCCAGGCCGCGCGGATCGCACGTGCCGCCGCAAAGCTTTCGGCTGACGATCTCAAGGAAATCATGGGCATTTCCGACAAGCTCGCCGAGGAAAACGAAGAACGCTATCGCCGTTTCTTCAATTCCGAAACCCGTCCCGCGATCCGCACCTTTGCCGGAGACGTCTACCGCGGTTTCGATGCGTCGAGCGCTGAGCCCGAAGTCATCGATTACGCGCAGGACCATGTGCGAATTCTCTCCGGACTTTACGGCATGCTTAAACCCAAGGACCGCATGCGCCCCTACCGCCTCGAAATGGGCACACGCTGGAACCCTGAGGAAGGCACCGAGGGTAAGCTGACCGATCACTGGAGCGACAAGGTTGCAAAGGAACTGCGCAAGGAATTGAAGGCGGAGGGCTCGAACACGATCCTCAATCTCGCTTCCAACGAGTATTTCGACGTGGTGCGCGGCAAATTGCTGAAGAAGAACCGGGTGATCGCGCCCGATTTTCGCGTCGAAACCGCCAAGGGCCTGCAATTCCAGAGCTTCACTGCAAAGGTAGCGCGCGGCGCCATGGCGCGCTGGGTGTGCGACGAACGCATTGAGGACGCCGCGGCACTGAAGCGCTTCGATCGTGATGGCTGGGTCTACCGCGAAGACGGGTCGGAGCCGGACAAGCCGCTTTTTGTCCGCGAAGGCTAACGTTGACGTAAAGCACAGCGAAAAAACCTCGCGCGTGCGCGCACGCGGGGTGGTCTTGCTGCACAGGCGCTGCTAGTTTCCGCATAGTGAGTCGGGCGCGTCCTGTTGTCCGACATTTGACAGCAGTTTTGCAGGAAATTCCGTGGCTTCCACACCTCCTACCGACGCCCCACCCGTGAGCGATATCGTACCGATCTCCATCGTCGATGAAATGAAGTCGAGCTACCTCGATTACGCGATGAGTGTGATCGTTGCGCGCGCGCTTCCAGATGTTCGCGATGGCCTCAAACCCGTGCACCGGCGCATCCTCTATGCCTGCCAGGAAGCGGGCTATGTCGCGGGCCGTCCGTATCGCAAATCGAGCCGCATTGTCGGTGACGTCATGGGTAAATATCACCCGCACGGCGACAGCGCGATCTATGACGCGCTGGCGCGTATGACGGCCGACTGGTCGATGCGGGTGCCTTTGGTCGATGGCCAGGGTAACTTTGGTTCGATCGATCCCGATCCGCCTGCAGCGATGCGTTACACCGAAGCGCGGCTTGCCAAGGTCGCCAACTTCCTGCTGGGCGATATCGACAAGGAAACGGTCAAGTTCCAACCCAACTATGACGCCAGCGAGAGCGAGCCGCAGGTATTGCCCGCGCGCTTCCCCAACCTGCTGGTCAACGGCGCGGGCGGCATCGCGGTCGGCATGGCGACCAATATTCCGCCGCATAACCTTGGCGAAGTGCTGCAGGCTTGCCGCGCGTACATCGAGGATCCAGCGATCAGCGTTGAAGGCCTGATGGAGCACGTAAAGGGCCCCGATTTCCCGACCGGTGGGCAGATCCTTGGGGCAAGCGGCATTCGCGCTGCCTACACGACCGGCCGCGGTTCGATGATGATGCGCTCCAAGGCGCACGTAGAAGATGGCAAGGGAGACAAGAAGGCGATCGTGCTCACCGAAATTCCCTACCAGGTTGGCAAGTCGGGCCTCGTCGAGAAGATCGCCGATGCGGCCAAGGAAAAGCGCATCGAGGGCGTTTCAGATATTCGCGACGAATCCAACCGCGAAGGCATTCGCGTGGTCATCGAACTGAAGCGCGATGCGACGCCCGAGGTGGTCTTGAACCAACTGTGGCGGCACACACCCGCGCAAAGCTCGTTCCCGGCCAACATGCTTGCCATTCGCGGCGGCAAGCCCGAGACGCTCGACCTTCGCGACATCATCTCGAGCTTTGTGACGTTCCGCGAAGAAGTCATTACGAACAGAACGAAATTCGAACTTTTCAAAGCACGCGAACGCGCTCACATCCTGCTTGGCCTAGTGGTCGCGGTCACCAATATGGACGAGGTCGTGAAAATCATTCGCGGCTCGCAGACTCCCGCCGAAGCGCGCGAAAAGCTCCTAGAACGCGAATGGCCTGGTGACGAGATCCGCCCCTATATCAAGCTGGTTGAAGCGGTCGAACCGCAGGCTGCCGGCACGGTCTATCGGCTGAGCGATGCACAGGTGAAGGCGATCCTCGAACTGCGTCTGCATCGCCTCACCCAATTGGGCCGCGATGAAATCGGCGACGAGCTCAAGGAACTCGCTGTCACCATCGAAGAATTACTCGAAATCCTGTCCAACCGCGCGCGTCTTTACGAGGTGATGCGCGAGGAATTCGATGAGGTCGAAGCCGAATTCGCGACTCCGCGCCGCACCGAACTGGCGCCTGCCGTGGACGGTATCGAGGACGAGGACCTGATCGAGGTCGAGGACATGGTCGTGACGGTAACCCACACGGGCTATATCAAACGCACCCCCCTCGCCCTCTTCCGCGCCCAGCGCCGCGGCGGCAAGGGACGCGCAGGCATGAGCACCAAGGACGAGGATGTCGTCACCAACCTCTTCGTCACCACGACGCACAATCCGGTGATGTTTTTCTCTAACCTCGGCAAGGTTTATCGCATGAAGGTGTGGAAACTGCCCGAGGGCGGACCGACCGCGAAGGGTCGCCCGATGGTGAACCTGCTGCCATTATCCGAAGACGAGAAGATCACCACCATTTTGCCCTTGCCGCAGGACGAGGGTGAATGGGGCGGGCTTCACATCATGTTCGCCACCGAAGGCGGCACCGTGCGCCGTAACTCGATGGACGCGTTCACCAACGTTCCCTCGAACGGCAAGATCGCGATGAAGTTCGACGAAGGGCCCGACGGCAAGCCCGACGATCGCCTGATCGGTGTCGATTTGCTGACAGAAGATGACGACGTCCTGCTCGCCACACGTAACGGAAAGGCGATCCGCTTCGCCGCCACCGCGGTGCGCGAATTTGCGGGCCGCAATTCAAAAGGCGTGCGCGGCATCAAGCTGCTCGAGGACGACAGAGTCATTTCGATGTCGATCCTCGCGTCGACAGGATCGACCCGCGAAGAGCGCGACCTTTACCTCAAGTCGCCGATCTGGCGCGACAATGACGGTGCCGAAGGTCTGTCCGCAGAACGTTTCGCCGATTTGGCAGACAAGGAGCAATTCCTGCTGACGGTGACCGAGAACGGATATGGCAAGCGCACCAGCACATTCGAATATCGCGTCACCAATCGCGGCGGCCAGGGCGTCGCGAACATCGTCACCAACGATCGCAATGGCGGTGTGGTCGCCAGCTTCCCGGTCAAGCAGGGCGAGCAGCTCATGCTCGTTACCGACCAGGGCAAGATTATTCGCACGACGCTGGCCGATGTCCGCATTGCCGGGCGCAACACGCAGGGTGTGACGATCTTCAACGTCGCCAAGAACGAAAAGGTCGTGTCGGTCGCGCTGATCGATGAGGAAGAAGACGCCGAGAACGAAGCCGAAGAGCTCGTCGAAGGCGACCTGCAGGGCGATGGCAAGACGATTGCGCCGACCAAGGATGGCGATGTCGGATCGGACGACGCGGCGGGGCCTGAGGGCGGCGAATAGACGGAACGGCAACCCATGGGCGCTCGTTGACCTCCTGAATGATTGAATTTCAGGAGATATGCCCATGGGTATTGCCAACGACACGCTTGTCCTCGTCACTGACGGCCGCAAGATGCTGTTTCTCAGGAATGAGGGTGACAGCGAATATATGAAACTGGTCGTCGAGCAGAAGGAACGGCGCGACGACGCCACCGATGCCGAACTGTCGACCGATGCACCGGGTTCGATGTTCCAGTCGGGATCAGCCGGTCGGTCGTCATACGAAGAGACCGATTTCCATCAGCTGGAAGAAGATCGTTGGGTCCACGAGGCAGCGGATCTGGTCAACAAGCGCGCACTCCAGAATGATTTCGACGAGCTCGTGATCATCGCCCCGCCCAAGGCGCTCGGCGAACTGCGTCCCAAGCTGCACAAGGAAACCGAAAAGCGCGTCATCCTGGAGCTGGATAAGGAAATGACCAACCAGCCCCTCAAGGAGATCGAGGAACTGATAGCGGGTGAAACCGAGAAGGAGGCCCCGCCCGAAGTCCTGACCTGATTGGCTCCAAAAGGAGGCGGCCCACGGGTCGCCTTTTTTTATGGCAGCAATACGACTACATGCGCGGCAATGACTTATAACGTACATATTATCGGCGGCGGGCTCGCCGGGTCGGAAGCTGCTTGGCAGCTGGCGCAAGCCGGACTGAAGGTCAGGCTAAGCGAGATGCGCGGCGGTGGCGACACCACGCCAGCACATGAAAGCGACCGGCTAGCGGAAATGGTTTGTTCGAACAGTTTTCGTTCGGATGACGCCGCGAGCAATGCGGTCGGTTTGCTCCACCAGGAGATGCGGCGGCTCGGGTCGCTGATCATGCGCTGCGCCGACGAACATCGCGTACCGGCGGGAAGCGCGCTGGCGGTGGATCGCGAACTGTTCGCGCAAAGCGTCACAGATGCCGTCGCCAATCATCCGAACATCGAAATAGCGCGTGAACGGATCGACGCGCTGCCGGAAAGCGGCATGACCATTGTTGCGACCGGTCCCTTGACGGGCTCGGCACTGGCCGAAAGCATCGCGGCGGCAACGGGCAGGGATGCGCTCGCTTTCTTCGATGCCATCGCGCCGATCGTGCACAAGGATTCAATCGACTTCGATGTCGCCTGGTTTCAGTCGCGCTGGGACAAGGGCGATGGCAAGGATTACATCAATTGCCCGATGGACAAGTCGCAATATGAGGCCTTCATCCAAGCGCTGAACGACGGCGAGAAAACCGAGTTCAAGGATTGGGAAAAGGATACGCCCTATTTCGAAGGCTGCATGCCGATCGAAGTCATGGCGGAGCGCGGTATCGACACGCTGCGCCATGGACCGATGAAGCCGGTCGGGCTCGACGATCCGCGCACCGGTCGCTGGCCCCATGCGGTCGTGCAACTGAGGCAGGACAATGCCCTTGGCACCTTGTGGAACATGGTCGGGTTTCAGACGAAGCTGAAATATGGCGCGCAGACCGAGATCTTTCGTAAAATCCCAGGACTGGAGAAAGCCGAATTTGCGCGGCTTGGCGGGATCCATCGCAACAGTTTCATTCGTTCGCCCGAATTGCTGGATAGCGAGCTGCGGCTGAAGTCGATGCCGCATATCCGCTTTGCCGGGCAGATCACGGGTTGCGAAGGCTATTTGGAAAGTGCGGCCGTCGGCCTCATGGCAGCGCGCTTTGCCGCGGCCGAAGCGAATGGCGAAACCTTTGTGGCACCGCCGGTCGAGACCGCGTTCGGGGCGCTTCTCGGCCACATTACCGGTGGGGCGCAAGCCGACACCTACCAGCCCATGAATATCAATTTCGGGCTAATGCCGCCGATCGAGGGAAAAATGAAGAAGGCCGTTCGTCGCCTTAAATATACCGAGCGCGCGCGCGCCGCCTTTGCCGACTGGAGCGAGCGTCAGGGCGTCTCTATCAAGGCGCTGGAGCCGGCCTAACAGCTACATTTGGGTTTAGGCTTGCGCGGCTTTGGTGCGGTGGTGGCATATTCGGTGCGCGTCAATTGACCGTTTCCGTCGGCATCGGCGCCTTCGAACTTGTCGATGGTGGTGATCGCCCATTCTTCAAAACGCAAGACGCCGTCACCATCAATATCGAGCTTGGCAAACCGGCTACGGCGCGGCTGAACGATTTCGGCGAGGGAGATCAGGTCGTTCCGGTCGCGATCGACCCGATTGAAGCGCTTCTCCTCCTTGGTGAGCGGGTCTGCCTCGGGCGGCTCGCCAAGTTCGGGGATCACGGGTAATTCGCGCGGTGCATCGGCGGTCTGTACAAGCTCGGGCGGCGGCGTGTCCTCGAGGCGCGGCTCATCGGCAGCAGCGTTCGAACGGGTCAGCATGAAAATGCCCGCGGCAATAAACAATATGGCGGCAATACCGGCAGCGATCCGGGCCATGACTGGCTCCTCAAAAATCGATCCGGCTCGGACCTTTTAACGCGCTGTTGTCCTCAAGTCACCTTCCCAGAAAGGCGATGGCTCAGGAGGGCGAAGGCGCGGCCGGGCGTGGCTTCGGGTTCGGGCTCGGCGCGCAGGAAATCGCGTGCGGCGAGACGCGCCAGGTTGGTCAACGGCCGCAGCGGCTTGGCAAAACGATGCCCGCGCAGCGTTGTCAGATGTTCGAGCGCAATGGACTTTGCGTCTCCGGGCGCGAGATTGCGCGTGCGCGCCAGCATCGTGAGGGCGCCGGCGGCGTTAAGCTTGTGGTCGTCCTCCCCGAGCAAGTTGGCAATCACGCCAAATAGAGCGCTGCCCCCCTTCCCTACGCGGTGCCAATCGGCGGACGTCTCAAACAGGCCGACATATCCGTCTTCGATCCCGCTAATCATCGCGCCGGTGATGCCGCGCGGGAGGCAATGCTCGCTGATTGCAGACAGACGCGGTTCGGCGGGCGGGTCGCTGTGGTCGAGCCGCTCCAACGCTTCGCGCCACCAGGCGAGCCGGATCAGGCCAACCTGCGGTTCGCTAGTGCCAGCTGCGATCTCGGCGAAGGTGGCATCGATACGCAGCACGGCTTCGACGGCCGCGCGCACGGTTTGCGGGAAATGGGTGAGCGCCAGCGCACGGTCGGGCGTCAGCGCCCCCTCAGCGATAGGTAACCTTCTTGACCGCCGCGACAACCTTGTCGGCGTCGATCAGCGCCATCTTTTCGAGGTTGGCCGCATAGGGTAGCGGCACGTCTTCGTTGGCCACCCGAAGAACCGGAGCGTCGAGATCATCGAACCCCTGCTCCATCGCGACGGCGGCGAGCTCGGAGCTGATCGAACAGCCGGGCCAGCCTTCTTCGACGCAGACCATGCGATTGGTCTTGGCGAGGCTTGTGAGCACCGTACCGGTGTCGAGCGGGCGCAATGTGCGAAGATCGATTACCTCGGCGTCAATGCCTTCCTCAGCGAGCTTGTTGGCTGCATCGAGCGCCACGCCAACGCCGATCGAGTAGCTGACGATGGTGACATCGGAGCCTTCGCGCATGACGCGCGCTTTGCCGATGGGCAGGACATAATCATCGACATCGGGGACATCGAAGCTCTGGCCGTAGAGCAGCTCGTTTTCGAGGAAGACGACGGGGTCTTCGCTGCGGATCGCGGCCTTAAGCAGGCCCTTGCTATCGGCGGCGTCATAAGGCGAGATCACAACCAGGCCGGGCACGCTGGCATACCAAGGCCCGTAATTCTGGCTGTGCTGCGCAGCGACGCGGCTTGCCGCACCGTTGGGTCCGCGGAAGACGATGGGGCAGCGCATCTGGCCGCCCGACATGTAGTTTGTCTTGGCCGCCGAATTGATGATGTGATCAATCGCCTGCATGGCGAAATTGAAGGTCATGAACTCGATAATGGGACGGAGGCCGCCCATTGCCGCGCCAGAACCCAGACCGGCGAAGCCATATTCGGTGATCGGCGTGTCGACGACCCGCTTGGGCCCGAATTCGTCGAGCAGGCCCTGCGTGACCTTGTAGGCGCCGTTATATTCGGCGACTTCCTCGCCCATAACGAAGACGCGATCGTCGCGGCGCATCTCCTCGGCCATGGCGTCGCGAAGCGCCTCGCGTACGGTGGTCGATTTCATGTCGGTATCTTGCGGCAGGTCGGGGTCGGCGTGGCTGACCTTTGGTGCGTCGCTGACTGCAGCGATCGGTGCATCGTCGCGGCCCACGTCCTTGCCTTCACCCGGCACGTCTTCGACGGGGTCACTGGCGGCGGGTGCAGAGGCGACCTCGCCCGCATCTTCGCCTTCTTCGCCGATCACGCCGATCGCGGTGCCGACCGCGACGTTATCGGTGCCTTCGTCGACCAGGATCTTGAGCAGCACGCCCTCATCGACGGCTTCAAATTCCATGGTGGCCTTGTCGGTCTCGATTTCGGCAATGATGTCGCCGGCGGCGATTTCGTCGCCTTCCTTGACGAGCCACTTGGCAAGCGTGCCCTCTTCCATGGTGGGCGACAGCGCCGGCATCTTCAGTTCCATCGCCATCAATAGGTCTCCACCAGTACGTCAGTGTAAAGATCCTCGGCCTCTGGCTCGGGAGTCTCTTCTGCAAACGCTGCGGCTTCCTTGATCCGCTCCTTGATCTCCTTGTCGATCGATTTGAGATCATCCTCGCTGGCACCCATCTTGAGCAATTCTTCCTTGGCCTGCTCGATCGGGTCCTTCGCGCCGCGATAGCTGTCGACCTCGTCGCGGGTACGATATTTGGCCGGATCGGACATGGAATGGCCGCGATAGCGATAGGTCAGCAGTTCAAGGATGATCGGGCCCTTGCCCGAGCGGGTCCATTCGAGCGCGACTTCGGCAGCGCCGCGCACCGCGAGCACGTCCATCCCGTCGACCTGGATGCCGGGAATCTGGAAGCTCATGCCACGCTTGTAGAAATCAGGCTCGGAGGCCGAACGCTTGACGCTGGTGCCCATGGCATAATGATTGTTCTCGATGGCGTAGATGATGGGAAGGTCCCACAATTCCGCCATGTTGAAGCTTTCGTAGACCTGGCCCTGGTTGGCCGCGCCATCGCCGAAATAGGCAAGGTTTACGCCGCCATCCTCGGAATATTTGTGCTTGAAGGCGAGCCCTGTGCCGAGCGCCACCTGCGCGCCAACGATGCCGTGCCCGCCGTAGAAGCCATGCTCGACCGAAAACATGTGCATCGATCCGCCCTTGCCGCGCGAAATACCCGCCTCGCGGCCGGTCAGTTCGGCCATGATGACGTTGGGGTCGATGCCATAGGCAAGCATGTGGCCGTGGTCGCGGTAACCGGTGATGACGCTGTCTTTCCCGACTTCCATCGCCGACTGGAGGCCGACGGCAACGGCTTCCTGCCCGATGTAGAGGTGGCAAAAGCCGCCGATCAAACCAAGGCCGTAAAGCTGGCCCGCACGTTCCTCGAATCGGCGGATAAGCAGCATCTGCTTGTACAGCTCGAGCAGCTCTTCCTGGCTGGCCTTGTAACGCTTTGGATCGGGGGGTGTAGGCACATTCGAAAGTGCTGATGCCTTGTCAGCGGCTTTCTTGGCAGGTGCCTTTTTCGCAGGCTTGCGGGCCATAATCTCTCCTGTTGTCGGAGCGCTCTATAAGGGTGACGCTACGGCAAATGCAATTGCCTGCGTCAGTGAATAGCTATGCGAAGAGTTTAATCGAGCGGGATGATGATTTCGTCGTCACGGACCAGCCCGAGGTCTTTGCGCACCAGCTCTTCCGCCATGTCGGGATCGGCGGCCTTGGGATCGAGCAGTGCCGAGCGATGCTCTAGGCGCGACTTTTCCGCCTTCAAAGCGTCGAGCTCGGCCTGGCGTTCTTCGGCATCGCGATGATAGCCACCCCAGGCGAGCAGGCCATTGTCGCCCGCAATCGCATATCCGGCGAAATTGCCGATGACGATGAGCGCCAGCGCGGGAATCATTGCCCGTTTCAACAGCGATTTCGACTTTGCCCCAACGCTCATAGTTTCTTTGAATCACAAGCACCTGCACGATGCAAGTGAATTCACTTTAAACCTAAACCTTTAAGGCCGAACGCCCCGCATAGCGTGCTGCGCTGCCCAGTTCCTCTTCGATGCGCAGGAGCTGGTTGTACTTGGCTGTCCGATCCGAGCGGGCAAGGCTACCCGTCTTGATCTGGCCGCAATCGAGCGCAACAGCGAGGTCGGCGATCGTGGCGTCCTCGGTTTCGCCCGAGCGATGGCTCATCACGCTGGTGTAGCCCGCATTGTGGGCCATGCGGACGGCCTCGATCGTCTCGGTCAGCGTGCCGATCTGATTGACCTTCACGAGGATCGAGTTGGCGACGCCCTTGTCGATGCCCTCCGCAAGGCGCTCTGTGTTGGTGACGAACAGGTCGTCGCCGACAAGCTGGACCTTGTCGCCCACCATGTCGGTGAGCGCTTTCCAGCCTTCCCAATCGTCTTCGGCCATGCCGTCTTCGATCGAAATGATGGGATACTCGCTGGTCAGCTGCGCGAGCTCGGCGGCCATGTCGTGCGGCGACAGGCTGCGCCCCTCGCCTTCCAGCTTATAGGCGCCGTCGTGGAAGAATTCTGTCGAGGCCACGTCGAGCGCGATCAGAACATCGTCGCCCGGCATGTAACCGGCGGTACGCGTCGCTTCGCAAATGAGGTCCAGCGCTTCGCGTGCGGATGCGATGTTGGGCGCAAAACCGCCTTCATCGCCGACCGAAGTCGACAGTCCCTGCTTGGAGAGCGAGGCCTTGAGCGCGTGGAAAATCTCGGCGCCGCAGCGCAGCCCTTCGAAAAAGCTGTCCGCGCCGACCGGCATCACCATGAATTCCTGGTAGTCGATCGGATTATCGGCGTGCGCGCCGCCATTGAGGATGTTCATCATCGGCACCGGGAGCAGGTTGGCCGCCACCCCGCCGACATAACTATAAAGCGGCAGGGCATGACTTTGCGCGGCGGCCTTGGCGACCGCAAGGCTGACACCGAGTATGGCGTTGGCGCCAAGCGTCGCCTTGTTCGGCGTGCCGTCAAGCTCGAGCATCCTGGCATCGATATCCGACTGCCAGTCCGCTTCCTGCCCGATCAGCGCTTCGGCGATCGTGTCGTTGACCGCGGCGATGGCCTTGTCGACACCTTTTCCGAGCCAGCGGCTCTTGTCTCCATCGCGCAATTCGACTGCTTCATGCGCGCCCGTCGAGGCGCCGGAGGGAACTGCGGCGCGTGCCGTCGCGCCATCCTCCAGCAGCACTTCGACCTCGACCGTTGGATTGCCCCGGCTATCGAGGATCATGCGTGCATGGAGATCGGTAATGGCGCTCATCGGATTGCGGACCTTTTGGACGAAAGGAAGAATGGGTTCGACACGCCAGTAGGAAAGCGCTGGCCATGATGCAACGCCCTCCTTGCCCGACGGAACGTCGCGCCCCATCTGGCGTTGGTAGGGAAAGCAATATTTTGGAGAGCGAAAACATGGCCAATAATGACAAGAACATGCCGGAGCGCACCGACCGAGTAATCGACGGCGCGATGGAGACCAACCATACCGATACGCTGATCGCCGAACGCGAGACAACGAAGGAAGAGACGGCCAAGGATAAAGTCGTAGCCAAGGTAAAGGAAACCAAGGACAAGGCCGCGCACGAAGCCGCCGGCCAGGCCCGCGGTTTGGTGAGCCAGGGACTTGAGCGCGGCAGCGATACCGTCAGCAATGTCGCAAAGCTGGTTGGCGATACCGCCCCCGGTCTCGACGACAATCTGGGCAAGGAATACGGCGATTATGCCCGCAAGGCCGCCAGTTATCTTGACGAAACGGCCCAAAGTCTCGCCGCCAAGGATGCAGACGAGCTGATCGAGGACACACGCAATTTTGTTCGCAAGAGCCCGGGCATTGCGCTCGCGGGCGCCGCGATTATCGGCTTTGCCGTCGCGCGGCTCGTCCAGTCGGGCCTCGATGCGGAAACCGATCGTCTCTAATGCGTGAATCGGGGGAACCTAAGCCCGCGCATTCGGGCGAAGATGCGCCGATCGAAGACCTACTTGGCAGGGTTGTCGGGGATGCCCGTGATCTGGCCGAGGCCGAACTTGCCTTGGTCAAAGCCAAGGCGGTCAGCGAGGTTACGCCCTATCGCACGCCGATGGTGCTGTTCGTGCTCGCGGCGCTTTTTTTCACTGCTGCGATTACCACGTTCTGCATCACGCTCGCGCTTTGGCTGGGTGAACTTGTCGGACCGCTAGGTGGCGGGTTGATCGCCACCGGTATCGCCCTGTTGATTGCCGGTATTCTTGCGCTCACCGCGCGCGGCAAGATTGCGAGGCTACGATGAGCAAACTCGATCCCCGCGTCATCGATGCGCAAAATGAGGTCGAAGCGCAGCGTGCCAAACTGATGCGCAGCGTCAGCCATGCAATCGGCGAAGCGCAGCGCCGCTTGGCTCCCGATCTCCTCGCCGAGCAGGCGTGGGAGAAAACGAAAGAGAAAGGCGCGCAGATGGCCGAGGATGCGGTCGATCTGGCGAAGCGTAAACCATGGCTGGTCGGCGGACTGGTCGCCGGTCTTACACTCTTCCTCGCGCGAAAGCCGGTCGGGCGTGCCGCGGTCGCGACTTATGACCGCCTCGCCACGCGCGTGAATGAGGCCAAAGAGGTCGATGATGCGTTGGAGATAGAAGCCCCCAATTCACCGGTTGCGGTGGCCCGACGTGCCAAGCGCGTCGCCCCAAGAAAGAAACAGAAGAAAATCGAAGTGGAGAACGAAGTATGACCGTCAAGGACAATGCCCGCGAGGCCAGCGAAAAAATCAAAGCGACTGCAAAAAGCGCGCGCGATCGCGCCGGTTCGACGGTCGAGAACGCGAAACAAAGCGCCGAAAAGGCGTTTGGTAGCGCTCGCGAGACCGCGGTCGCTGCCTATGATGAAGGCCGTGAACGAGCGCGCCGCGCGAAAACGCGCACTGGTGATGGCATTCAGGAACAGCCACTGATCGCGTTGGCCGGCGGCATGATTGTCGGCCTCGTTGCGGGCTTGCTGATCCCGCGATCGGAAAAGGAGCGCGAAGCGCTTAAAAATACCGGCGCGAAGCTCAATGATCGTGCCCATAGCGCTTATGATGCGGCCAAATCGGCCGGTCAGTCCAAACTTGAAGAAAAGGGACTGACCACGAAATCGGCGGAAGACGTCGTTCGCAATGTCGTCACAGGCATTGGCGAAGCGGCGCGTACCGCAGGTAGTGCGGCCAAGGACGCCGCGAAGAAATAGGCTCGCATTTCGCGGCTCGCATCGGCGGCAAAATGCTGCTAGCGAGCCGCGTATGAGCAAGCTTCACCTCGTATTTGGCGGTCGCGTCGAGGACCCGCGCGGCCTGGAATTCACCGATCTTGAATCAATCGATCTTGTTGGCCTGTTCGACAGCTATGCTTCTGCCGAAGAAGCCTGGCGCGGTGCGGCGCAGCGCACGGTCGACGATGCCGAGATGAAATATGTCGTGGTGCATCTGCACCGCCTGCTCGAGCCCGAGGTCGATCCCGAAGCCAGCGAAAGCTAGCTCGTCAGGCGCGTCGGTAGCGCCAGATCAGCAAGGGCCGCCACGCCAGCAACCCGGCGAAAAAGCCGCCGATATGCGCGGCAACGGCAATATTCTGGCCGGCGCCGCTCGACGCGAAGCCAAAGCCCCATTGGATCCCCACCCAGACAGCAAACAGCCATAGGCCGTTGAGTAAGCGGTTGAGCGTGTCCTTCTTGCTGATTTCCCGGGGTTTTCCGAAACCAACTGCAAAAGCACCGATCAGCGCGCTGACTGCGCCCGACGCACCGATCATGGGCGAGAGGGTGTCGCCTTGCACAAGCACCTGCGCCGTGGCCGCCGTGTAGGCCCCAAGGATATACAGGAAAATCACTGGTCCCCTGCCCAGCACGCGTTCAACGCCGATGCCGCACCAGAAGAGGAGCAGCATGTTGAACCCGAGGTGGAGATAATCGGCGTGCAGGAGGGTCGCGCTCAGTGGCGTCAGGAAAGCCGGAAGCGTCGTCGAGGGTAGCAACGCATCGAGCTGCTCCACACCTTCGAAGCGCGCAGGGATCACGCCGCCGCTGATCGCCGCCTGTGGCAACCAGCCCAGCACGATGACGAGGACAGACGTCAGTACCGTCACCGCACCGATCGCGAATGTCGCGGTGCGGGTGACGGTCTTGTCCATCGCTTAAACGAACTCGACTTTTTCGATTTCGTAATAGCGGTCGCCGGCGGGGGTCATGACTTCGACCTCGTCGCCCACGCTGCGGCCAATCAGGGCGCGCGCGAGCGGCGAGTTGAAGTTGATGCGGCCGCTCTTGGCGTCGGCTTCGCTTTCGCCGACCAGCTGGTACACCTTCTTGTTATCGTCTTCATCGACCAGGTGGACGGTGGCGCCGAAGACGACCTTGTCACCCGACAACGTCGTCGGATCGATCACCATGGCGCGGCTCAGCTGGCCTTCGATGTGGCTAATCGTCGCTTCGATCTGACCCTGCCGCTCCTTGGCCGCATGATATTCCGCATTCTCGGAGAGATCACCGTGGGCGCGCGCTTCCTCGATCGCGTTGATCACCGCAGGGCGCTCGACGGTCTTGAGGCGCTTTACCTCTTCATTCAGCTTGGCATGGCCCTCAGCCAGCATCGGCACCTTTTCGCTTGCCATCGCACACTTTTCCTTCGTCAAAACCGGACCTCCGCCCCGAAGTGGGAGCGCCTGGCGGCCCGGTTGTGGTGAGATTTTATTTCCTCGAATAATAGGACTGAAGCGAGCGAACTTCAAGGGTTTCCGGATCAGCGCGCCCGATGATGCGCGCAACGATGGCAGAAGCCGATGCCGTCGTGAAGTAAGGCACGTGGTTCTTGAGTGCGGCTTCGCGGATATCCTGGCTGTCTTTCAGCGATTGCCAGCCTTCGGTCGTGTTGAATACGAGATTGACGTCACCGTCCTTCAGCCGATCGACAATATGCGGCCTGCCCTGCGCCACCTTGTTCACCCGCGTAACCCGAACCCCCTTCTCTTCGAGATAGGAGGCGGTGCCATCGGTCGCGATGATGGTGAAGCCGGCAAGATCCATCATTTGCGCGGCGGGCAGGATATGATCCTTGTCGCTGTCCTTGACCGAAATGAAGACGCACCCTTCGGTCGGCAGACGGGTCCCCTCGCCCAACTGCGCTTTGGCGAATGCAGCATCGAAATTGTTCGCAATTCCCATGACTTCGCCAGTAGACTTCATTTCCGGGCTGAGCACGGGATCGGTGCCCGGGAAACGCGCGAAGGGGAAGACAGGCTCTTTCACCGCGACATGGTCGATGTTGCGGTCGATAGGATCGAATTCGGACAATTTGGCGCCGGCCATGACCTTGGCGGCGATCTTGGCGATGGGCCGCCCGATTGCCTTGGCGACAAAGGGCACGGTGCGCGAAGCGCGCGGGTTGACCTCGATGAGATACACCTCGCCATCCTTGATCGCGTATTGAACGTTCATCAGACCGCATACATGGAGTGCCTTGCCCAGCGCGTCGGTCTGCCGCTCGATTTCGGCAATGATCTTCGGCGGTAGGCTGTAGGGCGGGATCGAGCAGGCGCTGTCGCCCGAATGGACGCCCGCTTCCTCGATATGCTGGAGGATCCCGGTGACCTGGACGTCGTCACCATCGCCAATCGCATCGACATCGACCTCGATGGCGTCACGCAGATAGCGATCGATCAAAACCGGTGAAGAACCAGAGACTTGCACTGCGGTGTTAATATAGTGATCGAGCTGCTCTGGGCCGTCGACCACCTCCATGGCGCGGCCGCCAAGCACGTAGCTTGGTCGCAAAAGCACCGGATAACCAATATTCTCGGCCACCTGCAGCGCTTCTTCGCGGCTGCGCGCGATGCCGTTTTCGGGTTGCTTGAGGTCCAGCTTGCCGACCAGGCGCGCGAAACGTTCGCGATCCTCGGCAAGGTCAATACTGTCGGGGCTGGTGCCGAGTATGGGCACGCCGGCTTTTTCAAGGTCGGCGGCGAGCTTGAGCGGGGTCTGACCGCCAAGCTGGACGATGACGCCCTTCAGCGTACCCGCGGCCCGCTCCGCATCGACGATGGCCAGCACGTCTTCGGCAGTCAGTGGTTCGAAATAAAGGCGATCCGACGTGTCTGGATCGGTGGACACGGTTTCGGGATTACAATTGATCATGATGACCTGAAGGCCATTGCCGACATGTTCGCCTTTGTCCCCTTCGCGCTTGCGCCCCAAGGCGAACGCGGCGTGGACGCAGCAATAATCGAACTCGATCCCCTGACCGATGCGATTGGGACCACCGCCGAGGATGATGACCTTCTCGCGGTCGTCCACGTTGGCTTCGTCCTCGGGCTCGCCGAACAGCGGGCCTTCATAGGTCGAATACATGTAGGGCGTGACGGCATCGAATTCGGCTGCGCAGCTGTCGATGCGCTTGTAGACCGGGCGAACCCCCAACTTGAGGCGTGCGTCGCGGACCTCGGCTTCGGTCGTGGCGCCGGCCATCGCCTTTAAAGCATCGTGGACGACGCCCATGGTCTGGCTTTCAGCCTCTCGCGTGCCAGCGTGCGCACTACGGATGGCAAGTTGGGCAAGCCGCGCATCGGAAAAGCCCATCGCCTTCAAGCGCCGCATCCCGGCCGCATCGCGCGGTAGGCCTTCGTCGCGAACCTCTTTCTCGGCGTCGACGATCTCTTTGAGGCGATCGAGGAACCACGGGTCGAAATGGCTGATCTGGTGGACGCGCTCTACGGTAAAGCCCTGGCGCAGCGCTTCGGCCGCAGCGAGGATGCGAAACGGGTTGGCGCGGCCCAATGCGTTTTCGATTTCCTCTACCGACGCGCCGACCAATTCTTCAACGCGGTCGAGGCCTGTCAGCCCCGTTTCGGTCCCGCGCAGCGCCTTTTGCAGGCTCTCTGCGAAATTGCGGCCGATCGCCATGACTTCGCCGACCGATTTCATCGCGGTGGAGAGCAAGGGCTTGGAGCCGGGGAACTTTTCGAAGGCAAAATAGGGGATCTTGGTGACGACATAGTCGATCGTCGGTTCAAAGCTGGCAGGTGTGGCGCCGCCGGTAATGTCGTTCCTGATCTCGTCGAGCGTATATCCGACCGCGAGTTTCGCCGCGACGCGGGCGATGGGGAAGCCGGTGGCCTTTGAGGCCAACGCTGATGACCGCGAGACGCGCGGGTTCATCTCGATCACGATCATGCGGCCATCCTTGGGATTGACCGCGAACTGGACATTGGAGCCGCCCGTTTCCACGCCGATTTCGCGCAGCACCGCAATCGAGGCGGTGCGCATGCGCTGATATTCCTTGTCGGTGAGCGTCAGTGCGGGCGCGACGGTGATGCTATCGCCCGTATGCACGCCCATCGGATCGACATTCTCGATCGAGCAGATGATGATGGCATTGTCGGCGCGGTCGCGCACGACTTCCATCTCATATTCTTTCCAGCCCAACAGGCTTTCCTCGATCAGCACCTCGTTGGTCGGCGAGGCATCAAGCCCGCCTTTGACGATGGCTTCGAATTCCTCGCGGTTATAGGCGACGCCGCCCCCGGTACCGCCAAGCGTGAAGCTGGGACGGATGATCGACGGCAGCCCCGTGCGTTCGAGCACTTCCAGCGCGTCTTCAAGGCTGTGGGCGATACCGCTGCGCGCGCTTTCGAGACCGATCTTGTCCATCGCGGCGCGGAATTTTTCGCGATCCTCGGCCTTGTCGATGGCCTCGGCCTGCGCGCCGATCAGTTGGACATTGTGCTTTTCAAGGATGCCGAGCTTGTTGAGCGTGAGCGCGCAATTGAGCGCCGTCTGGCCGCCCATCGTGGGCAGCACCGCATCGGGCTTTTCCTTCTCGATAATCTTTTCGACGACGCGCGCAGTGATGGGTTCGATATAGGTCGCATCCGCCATGCCCGGATCGGTCATGATCGTCGCGGGGTTCGAGTTGACCACAATGACCCGATAGCCCTCCTCCTTCAGCGCCTTGATGGCCTGGCTGCCCGAATAATCGAATTCGGCGGCCTGCCCGATGACGATGGGACCGGCGCCGATGACGAGGATGGAGGAGATGTCGGTGCGTGCGGGCAAGGCTTGGGTTTCCTAATTGGTCATCCGTGACGTCACGGAGTCGAGTTTGATGTCGTCGATTTCGAGTGCGCAGACAGTCTTTCGGACCTCTTCGCGCGGCAAAGCGCCGAGGTCTATCGTGACGGCGCTGATATCATCGGAAGAGTACACAGCTGGGAAGCGCTTCGTATTCGCCTTGAACGCTTCAAAGGTATCATCGCCGTTTCCGCCCTTATGAGCAGTGAAGACAACTGGCGTTTCCCCACGAGCTTGCAGCCAATCGATCGGGCTGAGTTCACTGTCTTCGAAGCGCAGCGTGGCGGTGACGGCAAAGGGGCCCTCTCCTGATGTCACAAGCTGTTCGTCGTAATTCTCAAGGCAGTCGTTTGCGATCGCTACGCTATTGCCATCCGGCAAGTCGTCAGACGATTCGCTTGAACATGCCGCGATGGCCGAAGCCGCGGCAAGGGTGGGAAAGATACGCATACTCATTCCGTTTCTATCGCGATGTCGTCGATGAGGACGACTTTGAGGTTATTGCGGTCAGCGAACTTGTAAATGCACAGACGTTCTTGCGGGCTCGGCGCTTCGCGGATGACGAAGAGCAGTTCCTGTGCATCCTCTTCCTGCACCAGCTCGCCCAGCGCGAGGCCGCAATTGGTGGCGGCGCTGTTGAGTTGCGCAGGCGTGTTGAACACCGGGCGCTGCGTGGGGACGCAGGCGGCCAAGCTGGCTCCTAGCAAGACTATGGTGACAAGCCGCGTCACAGTCCTAGCTGCCCCTCCGGCAGCGACAGAGTGGCCGTCGCATTCATTCGCTCAAAGGCGCGGTTGGTGCACATGATCAATTCGGCGATTTCCTGATCGCCTCGCACACGCGTAAGCTTGATCGTCGTGGCTTCCGGCTCATCATTCTCGTACGTGATGGACATCGAAACCCCATCCTCGGTTTCGAAATTCTCGGTGCGGTTGGACGCGACGAGCATTGCATCACCAAGGGCGCATTCTTCCTGCAGTTCAGCGAATTGCGCATCGTTGAGCGCTGTCTGCGGACCCGGAAGCCCGGCGTCTCCGCACGCCGCCAAGCCGAAAAGAGCGGCGGGAAGTAGCAAGCGCTTCACTTCATCATCCCCACGAATTTCTCGAATAGGTAGAAGCTGTCCATCGGGCCGGGGCTGGCTTCGGGGTGGTATTGCACGCTGAAGGCCGGGCGGTCGGTGAGTTCGATGCCGCAATTGGTGTCATCGAACAGCGAAACGTGGGTTTCCTTCACGTTGTTCGGCAGCCCCTCACGCATCACCGCGAAGCCGTGGTTCATGCTGGTGATTTCGACCGTCTTGTCCTCGCAGCGCTGGACCGGGTGGTTGGCGCCGCGGTGGCCCTGGAACATCTTGCTTGTCTTCCCGCCCACGGCGAGCGCCAAAAGCTGGTGGCCGAGGCAGATGCCGAAGAGCGGTTTGCCGGTTTCGAGCAGCTGCTGGATCACGGGGATGGCATAATCGCCGGTGGCGGCGGGATCCCCCGGGCCGTTGGAGAGGAAGAAGCCGTCGGGATCGTGTTTCATGATATCTTCGAAGCTGGCCTCGGCGGGCACCACGGTAACGCGCGCGCCGGCTTCGACAAGGTTGCGGAAGATGTTGCGCTTGGCGCCATAGTCGATGGCGACGACGTGGGGCGCGTTGTCGTCGGCATGGTCGAGCTTGTAGCCCTGACCCAGCTCCCACCCGCCATCGGACCAGTCGAACAATTGCTTACTCGAGACTTCCTTGGCGAGGTCCATGCCCTCCAGCCCCGGCCAGTCGGCGGCCATCTTCTGGAGCGCGTCAAGGTCGAACTCGCCGTCTTCATGATGCGCGATGGCGATGGTGGGCGGGCCGTCCTTGCGCACCAGGCGGGTCAGTGCGCGCGTATCGACGCCCGAAATACCGATGCGGCCATTGGCGGCCATCCACGTGGGGAAGTCCTGTTCGCTGCGGAAATTGCTGGGGCTGGTGACGGCCTCGCGCACGAGGCAGCCCAGCGCATGCGCTTCGCCAGCCTCGACATCTTCGGCATTGGCACCGACATTGCCGATATGCGGGAAGGTGAAGGCGATGACCTGCCGCGCAAATGACGGGTCGGTCATGATTTCCTGGTAGCCCGTCATCGCCGTATGGAAGCACAATTCTCCCACCACCTCACCGGTGGCACCGAAGCCCTTGCCCCAGATCGTTCGCCCATCGGGGAAAACGATGACTCCCGTAGCGCCTGAGGGTTGGGGTGCGCGCGCGGGCGTCGGTTCGGCCATGGGGTCGAAGCTCCGTAAGAAGTTTGGCGATGTTGCTAAGCCACAGCGAGTAGCGCCGGTTTGGGGGCAAGGTCAACGCTGTGATTGCGCGAAGTTCTGGGCTAGGTAGATCGCTTCCCCGAATGGAGACCCAAAAGCGATGATTCGCGATACGCTCAAAGCCGCTCAAATCGAGGCGATGAAGACCAGGGCGATGGAGACGCTCGCCACGATCCGCCTGATCCAGTCCGAACTGAAGAACAAGGATATCGAACTGCGCGGCAGCGAGATTGTCGATGATGATGCCCACGTCACCGCGGTTCTCCAGAAGATGGTCAAACAGCGCCGCGAATCGGCCGAGATGTTCCGCAAGGGCGGTGCCGAGGATCGCGCCGCACTCGAGGAAGTCGAGATTTCGGTGATCGAGACCTTTCTGCCGCAGCAGATGAGCGATGAAGAGGCCGAAGCCGCCGTCGCCGCGATCATTGATGATACCGGGGCCACGGGCATGAAGGACATGGGCCGCGTGATGGGCGAGGTCCGCGCGCGCCACGGCGCGACGATCGAACCTGCGAAGGCCAGCGCGATTGCCAAAGCCAAGCTGGCGGGGTGAGTCTTCCCCCCTCCTTTCTCGACGAATTGCGGGCGCGCACACGTGTGTCGGCGGTCGTCGGGCAGGATGTGAAGCTGATCAAGGCAGGCAAGGAATACAAGGCCTGCTGCCCGTTTCATTCGGAAAAGACACCGAGCTTCTACGTCAATGACGAGAAGGGGTTCTATCACTGTTTCGGCTGCTCGGCGCATGGCGATGCGATCGGCTATCTTGTCGACGGGCGCGGCATGGCGTTCATGGATGCGGTCAAGGAACTGGCCGCCAAGGCCGGTATGGAAGTTCCCGCACCCGATCCCAAGGCCAAGGAGCGCGCCGAACGCCGCGCCAGCCTGATCGACGTGACCGAAGCTGCTGGCGACTGGTTTCGCGAGCAGCTGGACGGGATCGATGGCGGCGCCGCGCGGCAATATTGCCAGGACCGCGGCTTGAAGACCGCGACGCTGAAGAAATTCGGGATCGGCTATGCGCCCGATGCCAAGGGAAAGCTCAAGAAGGCGCTTGACCGTTTTGGCGTGCCCAAGCTGATCGAAAGCGGCATGCTGACCGCGCCCGAGGATCGCGAGCCATACGATCGCTTCCGCGGGCGGCTGATGATCCCGATCCGCGATCCACGCGGGCGGACGATTGCTTTTGGCGGTCGGATCATTGGCGACGGCGAGCCCAAATATCTCAACTCTCCCGATACGCCGCTCTTCGACAAGGGGCGCCAGCTTTACAATCTCAATCTCGCGCAGCAGGCGGCGCGCAAGGCCGACCGCATCATTGTCGTCGAAGGCTACATGGACGTTATTGCGCTCGATGCTGCGGGCATCGGAGAAGCAGTCGCGCCGCTCGGCACAGCAGTGACCGAGGCCCAATTGCAATTGCTATGGCGGCTGAGCGAGACGCCGATCCTGTGCTTCGATGGCGATACCGCTGGCCAAAAGGCGGCGGTACGCGCGGCCGAACGAGGCCTACCATTGCTTGGACCGCAGCGGAGCCTGTCGTTCGTGACGCTGCCGGACGGGCAGGACCCCGATGACATGGTGAAGGCTGGTGGCAAGGCAGCATTCGAAGCGGTGCTGGAAAAAGCCGAGCCACTGGTCGAGCGGCTGTGGCGTCATGAGCGGGATTCTTCGCCGCTTAACACGCCCGAAGAGCGCGCAGGGCTCAAGCAACGCTTGTTCCAGCACGCCAAGGCGATCGAGGACCGGGGCCTTGCGCAATTGTATCGCGAGGAATGGCTACGGCGCTTCGATGCCCTCTTCGGACGCAGCCAGTCGCGTGGACAATCGCGGGGAGGCTGGCAGAAGAAGGGTGGCAAGTGGACGCCCCCTCTCCCACCCGCCTCGGCAGCAGCGCGCGATATTGCTCGGACCGGGATCGGCGGTCCACAGGTCGCGGCCCTCTTGCGCGGCTACGCGCTTTTCCCGGCGGCCCTGAAGGACGATGTCGAAACGCTCGCGGAGCTTCCGATCAGCGATCCGCTGCTCGCGCGCACGCGCGATAAATTGGTCGATGCAGCTTTTTCTGCCGAGTCGCTTGATCGCGACGGCATTGCCACCATATTGGCATCCGACGGTTTGGGGGCACCCTCCAAATCGTTATTGGGCTTTAGCTTTACGCGTGCCGGCGCAGACGAAATGCAAGCGCGGCAGGATCTGGGCGCGGCCCTGGGTGCGATCGCCGCAGCCGCGGAGGTCGAAACCGCTTTGAACGAAGCGACGACGAGATTTGAGGCTGAGTTGTCCGACGAAGCCTTTGCCGAACAGCAGCGACTGCTGAAGGCGAAAAACGAAATTAAAGAGAGGCTGGCATCCCTCTCCGAGAGTGATTAGGCAAGCGCGGCTATGGCGACGAAAAAGAAAACGAAGGCTGATGACGGCGATGCGCCGCTGATCGACCTCAACAATGCAAAAATCAAAAAGCTGATCGCACGCGGCAAGCGGCGCGGGATCCTCACCTATGATGAGGTGAACGAAGCACTGCCGAGCGACCAGATGAGCCCTGACCAGATCGAAGACATCATGTCTTCGATCAGCGAAATGGGCGTCAACATCGTGGATTCGGATGAAGAAGACGACGATGTCGAGGCGATCGACGAAAAGGACGGCGCGAAGAAAGCCGATCCGAAGACCGTCAAGGCGACCACCAACACCAAGGAACGCGCCGACCGCACCGATGACCCGGTGCGCATGTACCTGCGCGAAATGGGCGCGGTGGAACTGCTCAGCCGCGAAGGCGAAATTGCCATCGCCAAGCGTATCGAGGCCGGCCGCGATTTCATGATCTGGGGCCTGTGCGAAAGCCCGATTACCTTCAACGCCATCATCGAATGGTCGAACAATCTCAATGAAGAGACCATGCAGTTGCGCGAGATCCTCGATCTCGAAGCGATGATCTCCAAGGGACCGACCGCCGAACAACTCGCCAAATCCGAAGAAGAAGATGACGAGGACGAGATCAGCGAGGAAACCGCCGGTCCGACCATCACCGACGATGATGAAGTCGAGGATGAGGAAGAAGACGGCGACGATGCAGAAGGCGGCAACAGGCCCAAGACCGACGCCAACGGTCGCCCGATCCGCAGCGACGACGATGACGACAACACGCTTTCGCTCGCGCAGATGGAAGAAGCGCTCAAGCCCGTTGCGCTGGAAAAGTTCGCGGAGATCACCGCGCTCTTCAAGAAGTTCTCGAAGTTGCAGACCGACCGCCTCGCGGCGTTGGAAGCAGGCGAAGAATTCTCGAAGGTTCGCGAGAAGAATTACCAGAAGCTGTCGGGCGAACTGACCGCATTGGTCGAGAGCGTCCAATTCCATAACGCCAAGATCGAATATCTCGTCGACCAGCTCTACAGCTACAACCGCCGCCTGATGGCGCTGGGTGGCCAGATGCTGCGTCTCGCCGAGCGTCACAAGGTCAAGCGCGCAGATTTCCTCAGGGAATATGAAGGCAACGAGCTCGACGATCAGTGGCTCAAGTCGGTCGCTAAAATCGATGCCAAGTGGAAGAAGTTCGCGGAAAACGAAGTCGACACGGTCGAACGCATTCGCGGCGAGATCGCCGAAATCGCGCAGGCCACCGGCATGTCGCTGCCCGAATTCCGCCGCATCGTGAACCAGGTCCAGAAAGGCGAACGCGAAGCGCGTATCGCCAAGAAGGAAATGGTCGAGGCGAACCTGCGCCTCGTAATCTCGATCGCCAAGAAATATACCAACCGCGGCCTGCAGTTCCTGGACCTCATTCAGGAAGGCAATATCGGCTTGATGAAGGCAGTCGATAAGTTCGAATATCGCCGCGGCTACAAGTTCTCGACCTACGCGACGTGGTGGATCCGCCAGGCGATTACGCGTTCGATCGCGGACCAGGCGCGCACGATCCGTATCCCGGTCCACATGATCGAGACGATCAACAAGCTGGTCCGCACGTCCCGCCAGTTCCTGCACGAAACCGGCCGCGAGCCGACGCCCGAAGAATTGGCCGAGCGCCTGTCGATGCCGCTCGAAAAGGTGCGCAAGGTGATGAAAATCGCCAAGGAACCGATCAGTCTCGAGACGCCTATTGGCGATGAGGAAGATTCGCACCTGGGCGATTTCATCGAGGACAAGAATGCGGTCATCCCGGTCGATGCCGCGATCCAGTCGAACCTCAAGGAAACCGTCACGCGCGTTCTGGCATCGCTGACGCCGCGCGAGGAACGCGTGCTGCGCATGCGCTTCGGGATCGGCATGAACACCGACCATACGCTGGAAGAAGTCGGGCAGCAATTCTCGGTTACCCGCGAACGCATCCGCCAGATCGAGGCCAAGGCGCTGCGCAAACTGAAGCATCCGAGCCGCAGCCGGAAAATGCGAAGCTTCCTCGATCAATAAGGCGCGACCTGCTGACGCGCTTCGCGTCAAAGGCGGAAAACGGCCGGTCATACGGCGACATTTATTGATCGAGGGCGCGCTGGCGCTGTCGAACGTCATGCCACGTGCCAAAGGGGCATTGCCAAGACTTGCCGGCCGCCTGTTAGGCAATCGGCTCTGGCAAAGTCGAGTTGGCGAAGACTTACAAATTCTCTGGGACGGCCGCGTTCTCGACATGTGCGCGCACGTGGCGCGCAGCGGCACGTGGGAGGCGCACATCATCGACGCGCTTCGTCATGAAATCGCTGCCCTTCCGAACGGCAGTATCTTCTACGATGTGGGCGCCAACGCCGGCTATATGAGCCTGGTGATGGCGCGCGAATTCTCCAACCTCCAATGCGTCCTGGCCTTCGAGCCGCTGCCGAGGCTTGCGCAGGCCATCGCGCAGTCGATCGACCACAATGGGCTCGAAGACCGGGTAGATGTCTTTGCGGTGGCGCTGGGCGATAGGGACGACGAAGTCGACCTGTTTCTTCCGCGTCATGCGGTGCAAGCCAGTTTCGTCACCCGCGAAGCCGATGCTTCGAAGGTTCGCGTCCCCGTACGCAAGCTCGATACCTTGATCTCCGAAGCGAAACTTGCAGGACCGGATATCATCAAGATCGACATCGAGGGGGCCGAGTTGCAATTCTTCCACGGCGCTCGGCAAACGCTTGCCGAACATAAGCCGGTCCTGATTTTCGAATGTGACGGGAACGCCAGGCGCTTTGGCCACGGCATCGGCGATGTCATCAAGTTCCTGCGTCCTCTTGGATATGGCAATTGGGTGGCGCTTACTGACGAGGGTCCGGTCCCTATGTCACCAGACCGGCCTGTCCAGGCCAACGACTACCTGGCCAGGGCGTCGCTCTAGGACACTACAAGTTTTCCGTTCGCAGGCTGAATCCAGTCATTCGCCGATGGGTCGAATGGCGCCGTCCTTTTGTCGAGTCGAGATGGCGGGAAGCCTCGCAGTTTGGCTAGTGAGAAATCCCACCCGATGTGGGGAACTACACCGTTTTTCGACCGTTAAGTTTCAAAGTGATACGAGGTTTTTCTTACAAAACTGGGATAAAGAGGGTTTGGCACGGTTGATGCTCTTTGTTGGGCATCATCCAACGGGGAACGCGTCACCCCTGGCCGAGAGGAACGAAAACTATGTTGAAGTCGATCAATAAAGTCACCAGCGCCGCTGCCAATTCCGTCAGCAATGGTTTGAACAAGATGTTCGGCGAAGAAAATCTCTTCACCCGCAACGATACCATATTCGGCGTGTGCGAAGGCTTGGGGGAAGATCTCGGCATCAACCCGCTGTTCCTCCGGCTTGCATTCATCCTTCCGCTATTTTGGTTCCCGATGGAGCTCGTCATGCTCTACTTCGGACTTGGCGCCTTGCTGTTCGTAACCCGCATGCTGGTGCCAGCCCGCAAGCCCGAAGCATCGGCAAGCGTCGCGCATCTTCCCGAGCCCGCAGAGGTCGAGGAAGAAGCCCTCCCCAAGGCTGCCTGACCCACTGGCCGCGACGCGAAGAGAGGGGCCGCGGTTCGCCGCGGCCCCTTTTTCGTGTGCGCATTCCGGGCGACCATGAAATTTGTCCCGAAACGAGCCACAAATTAACCCGTCTGACCAAAAGGTGAAGGCCGCATAAACCTCGTCTTTACGAGCCTTGGGTAAGGATCGGTCGCTACAGGGAATATGACGCTCGATTAATTGGGGAGAATGAAGCGATGGGTGGAGACGTGGCGATGAACCGGCAGGCACAACCTGTCGCCGATGCGCAATTTGCCCGCATCGCCAATGATGGCTGCTGCCAACACGAATTCGCTCGTGCCCTCCAGAATGATCATAGCCACAGCGCGGCGCGCAACCTGGCCGACGCGGTGCACCTGTTCTGCCAGATCTACGGCCGTCATCCAGGTATGGTCGAACTCGCTTTGGCCAACACGCCGGCAGGCCCTGTACGCGATTGGATGATGAACGCAGCCGACGCCTTCGAGCGCGAACGTCTTTTCCTGGTGCGACTGACCAGTGCGGTCGGCCCCCTTCCCTCCACCCCGGGTGCCCATGAAACCGAAAGCGTGCTGCAGGCACAGCGCCGCGCGGTGGAAACCCTGGCGCGTAGCGAACGCGAAGGCTGTTCGCTGGGTGCCGCAACGGCGCTGGTCGGTGATTGGCCGGTGGTGCGCGCGGTGCTCGATAGTGCCGCACAGCGCGCGGGCATCGAGGTGCCGGCCTCGGTCCTGCCGGGTGAAACCGATTGCGCGCAGGTTATCAATGCCGCGATCCAGACCCCGGCGGCGCAGCGCGCGCTTACCTTTGGCACCGAACAACTCCTGATCCAGCATCGCGGTCTATTCGACCTGCTCGAAGCCCGTGCTGTCGCGCGAGACAAGGCCGACGGGATCGTCTGACCTTTCGTCCTGTTGCGCTTGGGCCTTCGCCCTCATAGAGCGGGGCCATGAAATTCGAAGGCACTTCCTCCTACGTCGCCACCGACGACCTCAAGGTCGCGGTCAACGCTGCTGTCAAATTGCGGCGTCCTCTCCTCGTCAAAGGCGAACCCGGCACCGGTAAGACGGTGTTGGCGCACGAGATTGCAGCCGCGATCGATGCGCCGCTTATTGAATGGCACGTCAAATCGACGACGCGAGCCGAAAAGGGCCTGTATGAATATGATGCGGTGGCGCGTCTGCGCGACGGCCAGCTCGGTGAAGAGCGCGTCCACGACATCTCCAACTATATTCGCAAGGGCAAGCTGTGGGAGGCCTTCACTTCGAAGAGGTTGCCCGTGCTGCTGATTGACGAGATCGACAAGGCCGATATCGAGTTCCCGAACGACCTTCTCCAGGAACTCGATCGCATGGAGTTCCATGTCTACGAGACCGGCGAAACGGTGAAGGCCAAGGACCGGCCGGTCGTCGTCATCACGTCGAACAACGAAAAGGACCTGCCCGACGCTTTTCTGCGTCGCTGTTTCTTCCACTACATCGCCTTTCCCGATCGCGAGACGATGGAATCGATCATCGATGTCCATTTTCCCGGCATTCAGAAGATGCTGGTGCGAAAGGCGCTCGATCTTTTCTACGCGGTGCGCGACGTGCCCGGCATCAAGAAAAAGCCATCCACGAGCGAGTTGCTCGACTGGCTCAAGCTTATCCTGCACGAGGACATGCCGCTCGAAGTGCTGGCAGATGCCGATCCAAGGAAAGCGATACCGCCGCTGCATGGTGCACTTCTCAAAAACGAGCAGGATGTAATGCTGTTCGAAAAGCTTGCTTTCATGAGCCGGCGCGAGGGCCGCTGATCAGACTTCGGTGATGTCGAGCAGGTCGCCAGGCTTGCAATCAAGTTCTTCGCAAATCTTTTCCAGCGTCGCGAAGCGGATGCCCTTGACCTTTCCCGAGCGAAACAGGCTCATTTGCGTTTCGCTGATGCCAACACGCTCGGCCAATTGTTTGCCGGTGATACCGCGCAGCGCCAGCATTTTGTCGAGCGTCACCACAATCTGCATCAGACAAACTCGTCCAACTCGGCGCGCGCTTTTTCGGCTTCGGCCATCAGGCGCGACACGAAATGCAAAACGGCACCAAGAATACCGAGCGTGATAGGTGTGAGATCATAGGTGAAAAGCGGACCGCCCGCCCCCAGCAGATTCGCCAGCATGGCCACACCGAAGACCTCGAGCAGGCTTCCGATCAGCAGCGCGAGACCGACGCGGCGTAGCAATTTGCCCAGGATGCCCGAGCGCACCCCGCCAGCGATGGACTGGAGCGCGCGATAGGTGGCGCCGATAGCGTAGACATAAAGCGGCATGGGAAGCAGCGAGGCCCAAAAATAGGAGTCATTGGCGCCCAGCCTGTCGGCGCCGAGCACCTGTGCGATAAAGAGCGCCATCACGGCGACGAGCACGATGACGACGGCCGTGGCGAGCCAACCTGCACGCGTCTTATATCCAGCCATACACCCCCCGATGCTGCTTCGTTAAAGCCAGCAGTCTTAACGTCCCTATAATTTCGCAGCACTCGGCGCAAGTTGATGACAGCCAGATAATTTCCCGGATTGGGGCGTACCTAGTCGTCGTCGCGGTAGGCAAGTTCGAAATTGCCCCAGCGACGCCCCTTGATGAAGAGCGGGATATAGACATTCTTCACCGTGATCGCCTCGTCGCCGCGGGTCATGCGATAGGTCATCAGGCTGGGTTTATCGCTGCCATGTGCAAACCGGGTCTGGTCGTCCATCATGATGCGGCGGTTGCGACAATTGGCGTCGTTCCAAACAGGGTCGCTGCCCTGGGGCTGCGAACGGCTCGTCAAATGCGTTGGCAGGTGGCCATTTTCATCGCCGATCGTGGTGCCGATTATGCGGTTGTCGCCCTGTATCACCTCATCGAGGATCGGCTGGATCACGCGATCAGCCGTATCGCAGAATTTTGTATCGAACTGCGGCGGGTTTGATCCTTCACGTTCGCGATAATTGCGGTCGAAGACAGCCTCGACATCGATTTCGCCAGCGTCGATAGCGGCTTCGACCTGCGCGCGGACGCGGTTCGCATAATCGGCCGCCTTGAGCATCATCGGCGTATCGTCGATCTCCGCGCCCGAATTGGCGAGTGTATTGAGCATCGTGCCCGTCAGCATTTCAAGGTGACCGAGACGACGCTGCGCCCGGACGAGCTGGCCGCCATTGCCGCGCGCATCTTCGGCGAAATCGTTCAAGCCTGCCTTCATGCGATCGACGCTGGTCTGGATGAGACCGGTCGAATGCGCGATGCCTTCGGTCTGGCGGTCGACCATGCCGACGATCTCGCTGACTTCATTGACCGTATTCCCGATCACACCGAACTGCGTCTGGGCAGCGCGGCTGCGATCGACACCCTCCTTGATCTCGGCGGTGACCGAGCCGGCTTCGCGGGTCAGTTCGCCGATGGTTTCGGCAATCTCGCTGGTGGCGGAACGCGTATCGTGCGCCAGCTTCTTCACCTCTGCGGCGACAACGGCAAAGCTTCGCCCGGCCTCCCCTGCGCGTGCGGCTTCGATGGTCGCATTGAGCGCGAGCATGTTGGTCTTGCGCGCAATCACTTCGATGGTCGAACTGACCGACTGGACCTGGTTCATCGCAGTGGCAAATCCGGCCATGCGTTCGCCCAGCTGCACGACGAGGTCGGTCAGCCCCTTGAACCCTGCGATGGTTTCCTCGATGGCGCCGCGTCCGGCTTCGAGCTTGGCCTTGGCCTGCTCGGACAAGAGCCGCGCTTCATCGGTGCTGTCCGATACGCGCGCCTGGTCGGCAAGAAGACGCTCGGTGACCTCCTCCAACTCGTCCAGCTTGCCCAGATGTTCGGAAATGGTCGAAGCGACGTCTTCGACATAGCCGGCGACATCGCTACATTCCATAGATAGCAATCCGCAATCGCGCGCCGCGCGGCGAATGGCGTTTTCGGTGACTTCCTTGATACCCTCGGTGGCCATCTTTACCCCATCGATTAGCCCATATCTGGCTCCTCTTTACGGGGAGAACTCCTACTTCTTCGTTAACCATGGAAGCGCGCCCTCGCCTTCGCTAAGGAACACCCATGTTCATCGGATTTGTCGAAGCATTGCGGCGCGCCGGACTGCCCGCCAGTCTCAAGGAGCATCTCCTGCTGCTCGAGGCATTGGACCGCGATGTCATTGCGGCCGACCCAACCGAGTTCTACTATCTGGCGCGTGCGACATTCGTCCATGACGAAGCCGGGCTCGACAAGTTCGACCAGGTTTTCGGCGAGGTCTTCAGGGGGCTTGAGCGCGCCGAGGGCGAAGAATTGGCGCAGACCTTGCCCGAAGATTGGCTCCGCGCGGTGGCCGAGCGGTATTTTTCCGAAGAGGAAATCGCCGAGATCAAGAGCCTGGGCGACTGGGACGAGATCATGGAGACGCTGAAGAAGCGGCTTGAGGAACAGGAAGGCCGGCATCAGGGCGGCAACAAGTGGATCGGCACTGGGGGCACCTCCCCCTTCGGCCATGGCGGCTATAATCCCGAAGGCGTGCGGATCGGCGGGCCGGGCAAACATGGCCGTGCGATAAAGATCTGGGAAAAGCGGCTGTTTCGCGATCTTGATGGCGAGCGGGAGCTTGGCACGCGCAACATCAAGGTCGCACTCAAGCGGCTGCGGCGTTTTGCGCGCGAGGGCGCGGAGGAAGAGCTCGACCTGGAAGGCACGATCCGCGGCACGGCCAAGCAGGGTTGGCTCGATGTGCGCATGCGCCCCGAACGGCATAACGCAGTAAAATTATTGCTCTTTCTGGACGTTGGCGGATCGATGGACAGCCATGTGCGGCAGGTCGAAGAGCTGTTTTCGGCGGCGCGAGGCGAGTTCAAGCATCTCGAGCATTACTACTTTCACAACTGCATTTACGAAGGTGTGTGGAAAGAAAACCGGCGACGCTGGGACGGACAGACGCCGACGATGGACATCCTCCACAAATTCGGGCCGGATCATAAGGTTATCATCGTCGGCGATGCCGCAATGAGCCCGTACGAGATCACCCATCCGGGCGGTGCGATCGAGCATTACAATCAGGAAGCGGGTGCGACCTGGATCAAGCGTGTTACCGATGCCTATCGTTCGGCCGCTTGGCTCAATCCGGTGCCGGAGCAGTACTGGCACCATTCAATGTCGACCAAAATCTTGCGGGAGTTGATGGATGACCGGATGTACCCGTTGACGCTCGATGGTCTCGACGATGCGATGCGCGAGCTGAGCCGCAAGCATTGAGGTTTGCACCGCGCCTTCTGCTCTGGTTGCTCGAACAGTCGGTCGGCTGGCGATATGCGGCGTCCTCTGGCGTCCAGATGGACCATGACGGATTGAACGAGGCCAACTGGGAACGCCTGGATGGTGATGCGAAATTGGTGATTTCACCAAGTTCCTTACGCGCGACCAGCGCAAGCCCATATCGCGCCGTCACCCCCGATGGCGAAACACGATTCTTGGGGCACGAAATGACGCCGGGCGTATATGCCATCTATCGGCCCCGTCACCGCAGCGAGCAAGTCTGGTTGGACGGCCTTGAGCTCGTTCAGTAAAGCTTCGAAGTCGCGCTTGTTTCCATCCAGCGCTTCTCATCAGGCCGGGCCAATGCTTCGAGATCGCCCGGTTCGGCCTGCGTGTCGTCGACCCACTCGCGCAGGGCAGGTCCGCCATTGATAACATCGATGGCAAGGCAGCCTTCGGTATATTCGTATTCAAAGTCCTCACCACGCCACAATTCATATCCCGGGAAGATGTTACGGATAGCCTTGAAGGCGAGCGCTTGCAGCCGCCATGGCTTGAAAGCGGCGTGTTCGTAGAAATGGCCTTCGGCGTGCACCATCAGGCCGTTGCACAGCTCTCCGGCATGTTTGTGGAACGTGGGTTCGAACCAACATTCGCGCAGCTTGCAGCCTTGCATCCAATCGGGGGCAAGCCGCTCCATTTCAAGCATGACCGCCGGGGCATTGACATTGGGCGCGCCAAATAGAACCTCAAGGGGGCGGGTGGTCCCCCTGCCCTCGCTCAAAGTCGCGCCTTCGAGCATCACCGTGCCCGCATAGGCCCGCGCCATGTTGAGGCTGGCGGCGTTGGGTGACGGGTTGATCCAGAGGCGGTCGGCGGGCCATCCGAAACCGGGCGCCGCGTCCGGATCGTAGCCCTGCATTTCGATCACGCGATAGTCGACGTCCAGATCGAAATGATCGATGAACCAATGGCCCAGTTCCCCCATGGTGAGACCGTGACGCATCGGGATCGGGCCAGCCCCGACAAAGCTTTCATAGCCGGGCTGGAGGATCGTGCCTTCGACCGGGCGCCCGGCGGGATTGGGGCGATCGAGCACCCACACCGCCTTGCCGTGCTCGGCGGCGGCCTCGAGCATGTATAGCAAGGTCGTGATGAACGTGTAGATGCGGCAGCCGAGATCTTGCAGGTCGATTAGGACGACATCGAAAGTACCCATCGCCTGGCCGGTGGGCCGGCGGACCTCGCCGTAAAGGCTGAACACGGGAATATTGTGAACGGGATCGATCGCGTCCTCGGTCTCGACCATATTATCCTGCTTGTCGCCCTTGATGCCGTGCTGGGGTCCGAAGGCGGCGGTCACGTTGATGCCGGCTGCGATCAGTGCATCGAGACTATGAGTCAGATCGGCGGTGACCGACGCGGGGTGCGCCAGCAGCGCCACCCGCCTGTCTTCCAGCGGTTTGCGAAGTTCGGGATCGGCCAGCAGCCGATCGATTCCCAGCATCATGCAGCCTCAAGCTTCGGATAGGGCACCGCAAAACTGAGGCGGTCATGGAAATCTGGCTTGCCCGGTGCGTGCAGCGCGGCCCAATGAACTTGCGCACGACCTTGCTCGTCGATCACTGCGGCCAGTTGGCAGCTGCCGTTTTCCGGCATGTGCGCAAGGGTCAGTAGGACTTCCACTGTAAGGGTATCACCCTCGCGAGAGCAGGTGATGACCGGATCGGCCGGCATAAGGTGATGGCGCTGGCCCTGGCGATAGCGATCGAATTCGTACGCCGCCCAGTCGCCGCCGGGAGAAAAATTGAACTCGCGGTAATCGTCGCCCGAGGCGCGGCCAAGGAAGAATTCGAAACAGGTCTCCCGCCACAGATCGTCGCGGCGCATGCCGGTGCCCTTCGGGATGATCAGCTTTTCCTCCGGATCGTGGACTTCGTAGGTGACCACGAGCTGGTGCGGATCGGGCCGCCGGATCGAACCGCGGATATTGTCCACGGTCTTGGGTTCGGGGCCGTCGGGATGCGGATAAAGGTCTACAGGTTTCACGCGTCGCTGTTTTGCACGAATATCGCGGTTTTTCCAGTTGTTTGCAGGCAAATTTGCCGTGGAAGACGACGAGGCGCGCTGCTAGTGCGTTCGCAATGACCTACAAAAGCGATCTTTTGGCGCTGCTTTCCGGCCGCGACTATATTCACCAGACCACCGATGCCGACGGTCTCGATGCCCTTGCCTCAAAGGAAATTGTGACGGGCTATGTCGGCTTCGATGCCACCGCGCCCAGCCTGCATGTCGGAAGCCTGGTACAGATCATGTTGCTGCGGCGCCTCCAGCAAGCCGGACACCGTCCCATCGTGCTAATGGGCGGCGGAACCACCAAAGTGGGTGATCCATCGGGCAAGGACGAAAGCCGTCAATTGCTAACGCCAGATCTCATCGAGAAAAATATTGCCTCGATAAGAAAGGTTTTCGAGCAATTCCTGAGATTCGATGATAGCGAAACCGGCGCGCTCATGGTCAATAATGACGCCTGGCTGGGCGACCTCAACTACCTCGACCTCCTGCGCGACGTGGGGCCGCATTTCACCATCAACCGCATGCTCACGTTCGATAGCGTGAAGCTGCGCCTTGATCGCGAACAACCGCTAACCTTTCTCGAATTCAATTACATGATCCTGCAGGCCTACGATTTCCGCGAGCTTCACCAGCGGCATGGTTGCCGTCTCCAAATGGGCGGATCGGATCAGTGGGGCAACATCGTCAACGGCATCGAACTGACCCGGCGTATGGGCGGTGGCGAGGACCTGTTTGGCGTAACCACGCCGTTGATCACGACGGCCGACGGCAAGAAGATGGGCAAGACCGCGTCAGGTGCGGTGTGGCTCAACGAGGACCAGCTCAGCGCTTATGACTATTGGCAATTCTGGCGCAATACCGCCGATGCCGACGTAGAGAAGTTCCTGAAACTGTTCACCGACATCCCTCTGGACGACGTGAATCGGCTCGCAAAGCTGGAAGGCGCCGCCATCAACGAAGCGAAGATCGCGCTGGCGAACGCCACCACCACGATGCTGCACGGCGAGGAGGCGGCCCGACAGGCGGAAGAAACGGCGCGCAGGACGTTCGAAGAGGGCGCGAGCGACGAGAATCTGCCGAGCGTTGAGACTGGCGGATCGATCGGCATTATGGATGCGCTGAACCGGATCGGATTCGTCAGTTCGAACGGTGAAGCAAAGCGCAAGATCAAGGAAGGTGCGGTCAAGCTCGACGATACGGTTGTCAGCGATCTTCAGCTCCAGATCGACGTGTCGGGTGATCCGGTGAAGATCAGTCTCGGCAAGAAGAAGCACGGGCTACTACTGCCCTAGCCTCCTTTAAGGAGCCCTACGGCCGCATCCCTCTCGAACAGATATAGCGAGATGCGCGCGGCCTGCCCGCGCTCGCCTTTAAGGCCGCCGTCGCGTTCAAGCAGGAGCTGCGCATCGCTCTGAGCCGTCGGCGCGAGGTCGCGGACCTGGTCAGCGCTCGCGAGACGAAAAGCCTGGTCGCCCGACTGACGCGTGCCCAGGATTTCACCCGGACCGCGCAAACGCAAATCCTCTTCTGCGATACGAAAGCCGTCGTTGGTTTCGCGCATCAGTGCAAGGCGCGCCCGCGCGGTCTCCGAAAGGGTTTGACCGCGCAGGAGGAGACAGCGACTCTTGCTTTCACCGCGTCCCACACGGCCTCGCAACTGATGCAACTGCGCCAGACCGAAGCGTTCGGCGCCTTCGATGATCATCAGCGTGGCGTTGGGCACGTCGACGCCCACCTCGATGACGGTGGTGGCGACCAGCACGGCGAGTTCGCCGTTGGCAAACGACGTCATGACGTCATCCTTTTCCTCGCCCTTCATGCGCCCATGGACGAGGCCGACGCGGTCGCTGCCGAAGCGGGCTTTAAGAATTTGCGCGCGGTCTTCGGCGGCAGCGGCATCGATGCCGTCGGATTCCTCCACCAGTGGACAAACCCAATAAGCCTGCCCGCCCGCGGCAATATGACGGCCCAGTCCATCGATGACGTCGGTCGTCTTTTCTTCGGAAACTACCAGCGTCTCGATGGGTTGGCGGCCCGGCGGGAGTTCGTCGATCTGGCTCACCTCCATTTCGCCAAAGCGTGTCAACGTGAGGGTGCGTGGGATCGGCGTTGCAGTCATGGCGAGAAGGTGGGGCGGCGTCCTGCCCTTTTCGGTGAGCAGCAAGCGCTGCGACACACCGAAGCGGTGCTGTTCGTCGACCACGATCAGGCCCAGGTTCCGGTACGCGACCTTCTGCTGGAAAATGGCGTGGGTGCCGACAAGAATATCGATGCTGCCGTCGGCCAGGCCCATGAGGATGCTCTCGCGCGTCTTACCCTTCTCGCGACCCGTCAGGATCGCCACAGTGACGCCGATGGCTTCGCATTGGCGTTTCAGGCTTTCGAGATGCTGGCGAGCGAGAATTTCAGTCGGTGCGAGCATGGCCGCTTGCGCGCCCGCTTCCACCGCGTTCAGCATCGTGATCAGCGCGACCAGCGTCTTGCCCGAACCGACATCGCCCTGGAGCAAGCGCAGCATCGGGCGGTCCTGCGCCATGTCGCCGGTTATCTCGCCAATGACGCGCTGCTGCGCCGCGGTCAGTTCAAACGGGAGGGACAGCTTGTCGACCAGGCGGCCATCGCCGGCAAGCGGAACCGTCTTCCGGCGGCGGTTGGCCTGGCGAATTAGCAAAAGCGCAAGCTGGTTTGCGAAAATTTCGTCGTAAGCCAATCGGTTACGAGCAATATCTTCGTCTTCGTCCGAGTGCGCTTTAGCAAGCGAGGTCCGCCAATCGCTCCAGCCATTGCCCTTGAGGAGCGATGGTTCGACCCATTCGGGCAATTCAGGTGCGCGCTCCAACGCAGCGGCGACCAGTTCACGCATGCGCTTATTGGCGATGCCTTCGGTGAGTGGATAGACCGGTTCGCGCAGTGGCGGCTCAACACCCTCCTCGAGCATCTCTGGGTGTACGATCTGCAATTCCTGTCCGTAGGCATCCAGCTTGCCCACGATCACGCGCCTTTCGCCAATCGGAAGCTGCTTCTTTGCCCAGCCCGGATTGTTGAAGAATGTCAGCGTGATGGTGTTGTCATCGGCATCGCGCGCAAAGATGCGGGTGGGGGCACGCCCCCTGCCCTCACGAACATCGAATGGCTCGACCGGGACGATCACGATCTGCCCGACCATCGCATGCGATACCCCGTTTGCCCTGATGCGATCGATACGGCCGGTCGGCAGGTGGAAGGCAAGATCGATAACCCGCGTCAGCTTGAGCCGCTCCAATGCCTTGGCAATACGCGGGCCGACGCCCTTGAGCGCCTCGGTTTCGGCAAAGAGTGGCTGGAGCAATTCAGGCCGCATAAGGTCCAGCTAGCAAGTTCGGGCCACAGTTCCTACATGGGTAATCATTGAAGCTCGCTGCGAAACCGCTGCGGGCCGCGTTGCTATGGAAGAGGACCTCGATGGACGAATTGCGCCGTGCCTTGAAATATCGTGCCTGGCACCGCGGCACGCGCGAAGCCGACATGATGATTGGCGGTTTCTTCGACCGCTATCATGAGTCCTGGGGAGAACATGAGCTGGCGCTATTCGCAGCACTGCTGACCGAAACCGACGTCGACATCATGGCCTGGGCAATCGGCACGCAAGAGGTGCCGCATCGCTACCAAGGCCCATTGATGGATGCGATGCAAAAGCTCGATTTTATCGAGATCCGCCGATGAGCGAATTGCTGCCCAAAATCCTTCAGGCCGATGTACCGCTGACGCTTTCGAGCGTGCCAACGGGCTATCTTGCTTGGTTGGCGAGTGATCTGGCGCGCGCTGCCGCGCACAATGGTGGCCGCGCTGTCATCATCGCATCCGACGAGGCGGCAATGCGCGCAATCGCCGACACCGCGCCCGTCTTCGCGCCCGATGTCGAGGTGCTGGGACTACCCGCATGGGATTGCCTGCCCTTCGATCGATCGAGCCCCGCCTTGAGAGTGATGACAGAGCGCCTAGGTACGCTGGCGCGGCTCACCGAGAAGCCCGAGAAACCGCAATTGCTGGTCACTACGGTCAACGCGGTGGTGCAGCGCCTGCTGACGCCCGAAAGGATCGCGGGGATGACCCGGCGGCTGGAAGAGGGCCTAGAGATCGATCGCGACGAGCTGGTCACATTGCTGACCGAGCTTGGTTATGCGCGCGTCGATACGGTGCATGATGCCGGCGAATTCGCGGTGCGCGGCGCTATCCTGGACCTGTACCCGGCCGGGGTCGATCATGCGGTGCGCCTCGACTTTTTCGGCGATGAAATCGAGACCCTGCGTGCATTCGATCCTGCCGACCAGCGTTCAACGGGCCGTGCCGAGGGCTTCACGCTCATGCCGGCGTCGGAAAGCCTGCTCAGCGCCGACAACATCAAACGCTTCCGATCGTCCTATCGCGAATTGTTCGGCGCCAATGCGACAGAGGATCCGCTCTACCAGGCGGTAAGCGACGGACGTCGGCTTGCCGGGATGGAGCATTGGCTGCCGCTCTTCGAAGAAGAATTGGCAGATTTTTCTGCCTATTTACGCAGTCATGACGTCATTTTGCGCGATGCCAACGCCGACCAGGCGCTAGCCGCCCAGACCGAGGCGATCCGCGATTATTACGACAATCGCAAGCGTGTCGAGGCCGCTGAGGCGGGCAGCTATCGGCCGCTTCCGCCCAATCGCCTTTACCTCGAGGATGACGCTTGGGAGGATATGAAGGCGCAAACGCCAATCCACCTCGCCAGCCCCTTCCCCGAGCCCGAGAATGATCGTGTCGTCGACCTCGATGTCGCGGGCCCGCGCGATTTCGCCCCCGAGCGGGCGCAAGGTGCCAATGTCTACGAAGCCGTCGCATTGCATATCGCCAAGCTGCGCAAGAGCGGCCGCAAGGTCGTGCTTGCAAGCTATTCGAAGGGCGCACGCGAGCGGCTTGCCGGGCTGCTCAAGGATCATGGCGTCAAGAAACTCACCGGCGCGTCGAGCTGGCAGGAAGCGCTAGGCGCCGAGGGCCCCGCTTTGCTGGTGCTTCCACTAGAACATGGCTTCACCGCCCCCGAGGTCGCGGTGCTGTCCGAACAGGACATGCTCGGCGATCGGCTGGTCCGTCGCAAGAAGCGCAGGAAGAGCGCCGATGCGTTCCTGGCCGAGCTGTCGGCGATGACGCCGGGCGACCTCGTCGTCCACGAAGAACATGGCATCGCGCGCTATGAAGGTCTGACGACGATCCAGGTCGGATCGGCACCGCACGATTGTGTCGCGCTCGAATATGCCGGCGGCGACAAGCTTTATGTGCCGGTCGAGAATATTGACGTGTTGACCCGCTATGGCGGCGGCGAAGAGACCGTCCCGCTCGACAAGCTTGGCGGCGAAGCGTGGCAGCGTCGCAAGTCGCGCATGAAGGAGCGAATTCGCGAGATCGCGAGCGAGCTCATCAAGGTTGCGGCGGCGCGGGCCACCCGCAAGGGCGAAGTCGCGCAGCCGGACAGCGCCTTTCCGCAATTCGTCGATCGCTTCCCCTACGAGGAAACCGACGATCAGGAGAGCGCGATCGGCGATGTGCTCGACGATATGGGTTCGGGCAAGCCGATGGATCGGCTGGTGTGCGGCGATGTCGGCTTTGGCAAGACCGAGGTTGCACTGCGCGCAGCTTTTGTGGCGGCGATGGAGGGAATGCAAGTCGCGGTGATCACGCCCACCACCCTTCTTGCCCGCCAGCATTACGAGAATTTCACCGAGCGATTCCAGGGATTCCCGATCAAGATCGGCAGGCTGTCGCGGCTCGTCCCGTCGGCAGAAGCCAAGCAAACCAGGGAAGGGCTTGAGAAGGGCCAGGTCGACATCGTCATCGGGACGCACGCGCTGCTCGGCAAGACGGTCAATTTCAAGCAGCTCGGCCTCGTCATCGTCGACGAGGAGCAGCATTTCGGCGTTAAGCACAAGGAGCGGCTCAAAAAGCTCAAAAATGACGTCCATGTCCTGACGCTGACTGCAACGCCCATTCCGCGCACCCTACAAATGGCGATGACGGGTCTTCGCGAACTGTCCGTCATTCAGACGCCGCCGATCGACCGGCTGGCAGTGCGCACCTACGTGATGCCGCGCGATCCGGTGGTGATCCGCGAAGCCTTGCTGCGCGAACATTATCGCGGCGGGCAGAGCTTCTACGTGGTGCCGCGTATTTCCGACCTGCCCGCGATCGAGGAGTTCCTGCGCGAGGAGGTGCCCGAGGTGAATTATGTCGTTGCACACGGCCAGATGACGCCGACGATGGTCGAGGAGCGCATGAGCGCGTTTTACGACCGTCAATATGACGTGCTGCTCGCCACCACGATCATCGAGAGCGGGCTTGATATCCCGAGCGCCAACACGTTGATCGTCCACCGCTCCGACATGTTCGGGCTGGCCCAGCTTTACCAGTTGCGCGGGCGCGTCGGTCGTTCGAAGACACGGGCTTATGCCTATCTGACCACTCCCGAGGAGCGGCTAGTGTCCGAAAGCGCGACCAAACGCCTGCAGGTGCTTGCCAATCTCGACAATCTTGGCGCCGGTTTCCAGCTGGCAAGCCACGATCTCGACCTGCGCGGGGCCGGCAACCTTCTGGGCGACGAACAATCGGGCCACATCAAGGAAGTCGGGTTCGAGCTTTACCAGTCGATGCTTGAGGAAGCGATTGCCCTGCAGAAGGGGGATACGGGCGCGGAATCACTCAATCCGCAGATCAACGTCGATGCGCCAGTGCTGATCCCCGAAGATTATGTCGCCGATCTCGATTTGCGAATGGGGCTCTATCGCCGCTTGGGCGACTTGACCGATCGCGCCTCGATCGACGAATTTGCCGCCGAGCTGATCGACCGCTTTGGCGACTTGCCGCATGAAGTGCAGAACCTGCTACAGGTTATTGAGATCAAGGCGAATTGTCGCCGCGCGCGTATTGCCAAAATCGATATCGGATCGAAGGGCGCCGTGGTCACTTTTGCCAAGGACGGATTTCCCTATCTGCAAGGACTGCTCGCTTATATCGAGCGATTGAAAGGCAGCGCGAAGCTACGGCCGGACGAAAAACTGATCGTCAGCCGCAATTGGCAGACCGAACATGACCGCCTGGAAGGTGCATTGCAGCTTTCGCGCGGCTTGGCGCGGGTTGCCAAGTCTGGCGAGAAAGCGAAGGAGCCCGCCTAGGCCGCGATCATGGTTGCGCTCACGAAGCGCGACAGTTCCTCTTCATCCAGCGCTTCGGCGCCATGGAAACCCTGGTAAAGATCGGCACCCCAGCTCGCGAGCAGTTCGAGCTGGGCTGCGCTTTCCACACCTTCGACAACCACGTCGAGCCCCAGCTCGTGCGCCAGGTGGATCATCGCGCGCACGACGATGCGGTCTCGGTTGCCGCCGACAATATCGGTGATCAGGCCGCGATCGATCTTTACGCAGTCGATCGGCAGGCTCGTGAGGTAGGCAAGGCTGGAATAGCCGGTGCCGAAATCATCGATCGCGATGCGGATGCCAGAGGCTTTCAGGGCCATCAGACGGTCTGCCGCGGCCTTGCGGTCGGCGACCAGGCTGGATTCGACGATTTCAACTGTCAGGCGCTCGGGATCGATGCCGCTCTTGTCGATGCGGTCGAGCAGCCCGTCGAGGCGCTCGTCGCTGGCGAACTCGCAGGGCAACAAGTTGATCGAGATACCAAGCTCGCGCATCGGCCCGCTCCAACGTGCCGCGCGGCGCAATGCCTCCAACTGTACGTGCGCGCTCAACGGCAATTCCATGCCGCACTTGCGGGCGCGGGCAAACAGGCTGCCACCGCACCCTTCCCAACGCGCCAGCGCCTCGACTGCCTGCACGCGACCGCTCGCCGGTTCGATCTGTGGTTGGAAGCGAATGCCGATACGCTTATCGGCAATCGCTTCCTCCAGCGCCGCGTCCCCCTTTATCAGCGACGCCGGTGTCCCCCGCCTGTCGTTCCCACGTGTTTTTACGTCCAACTTCTCCATATCGGATTGATGGCCGAGGCGGGCCGTGCGCGCAATTTGGCGCTTGTCGCTGGCCCGCAACGGGACAGTGGCGCTTTTTGGCGGGTTCGCTATGGTCGCGCGCAAGACAAGCAGGAGCCCGCTTTGACCAAATTCGGCCTGATGGTGTCGACCAAGCCCAGCGCGCGCGAAGCGCTGCGCGAGATCGAAGGCATGCACGACTTCGTGCGGCCCGAAGATGCCGACATTGTCGTTGCATTGGGCGGCGATGGCTTCATGCTTCGGACGCTGCACGCCATGCTGGAGGGACAGCTGCCGATAAAGCCCGTGTTCGGGATGAACCGGGGTACATTCGGCTTCCTCATGAACGACTGGAACGCGGATGGGCTGGCCGAGCGCATCGCGGCAGCGAAGCCAAGCCAGATCGCGCCGCTGCGCATGGAAGTGGAGACGTTCAAAGGCGAAAAGATCCAGCGATCGGCGATTAACGAGGTCAGCCTGCTGCGGGAAACCGGGCGCACGGCCAAAATCTCGATCAGCGTGCGCGATCGTCTAGTGATAGAGAAGCTGGTCGCGGACGGCGTAATGGTGGCAACGCCCGCGGGCTCTACGGCCTACAACCTATCGGCGGGCGGGCCGATCCTGCCGCTGTCGGCCAAACTGTTGGCGCTGACACCGATCAGCCCGTTTCGGCCGCGGCGCTGGCCTGGCGCGATCATCCCCGATGATAATCCGGTGCGCTTCGACGTGCTAACGCCCGAAGACCGCCCGGTAAGTGCGGTGGCTGATCATTTCGAAGTGCGCGATGCCAAGACGGTAGACGTCTGGCTCGAACGCGACCGCGCACTGACCATCCTGTTCGACCCCGATCACGCGCTCGACGAGCGGATCGCGCTGGAACAGTTCGCGACCAGCTAAAACGGTCTTGCATGGCGGCGCGGATGCGCTATACGCGCCACTTCAAGCCGCAAGGCTGCTCCCCGATAGCTCAGCGGTAGAGCATTCGACTGTTAATCGAACGGCCGTTGGTTCGAATCCAACTCGGGGAGCCATTTCTCTTAAAGCACCGAGCATTAGCGTAAGCGGATCGCAGCGAGCGTCGCTGTGCGAGAGCCGCCCTGACCGCGCATCGCCAGAAACACGCCAGCTCAATCCTTTGAAAGTTCCAGTCGCATCAATACGTCCCGTTGTGCATCGGTCCCAATCGTGAAGGTGTGAACGCCAAAGGGACGAAAGCCCTGTCGCTCGTAAAATGAAATCGCCTTGGGATTTTCTTCCCAGACCCCCAGCCAGATAGCGTCCATCCGCTTGCGACGTGCAATCTCCGACGCAAATTCGAAGAGTGCTTTGCCGACCCCTATTCCCTGCATTGACCCGTCGACATAGATACGCTCAATCTCCAGCATATCCCCGTCCACACTTTCGGTCTGTGCATCGCCGGTATTGAGCTTGAGATAGCCTGCCGTCTGGCCATCGACCTTGGCGAAGTAGAACTCCGATCCCTCGGTTTGGACTTCGCGCAACAGCTGCGCTTCGTCGAACGCCTGTTCGAGATATGCAGAGAGATCGGACGAATTGTTTCCAGATTCGAAGGTATCGATGAATGTCTGCCGCCCGATGGACGCAAGCGCCGGAATGTCCGCCTGCTCGACCTTTACAATATCGATTTGCGCCATCCGCCTTTTAACCCTCTATAGCCGCCATCAAGCTAGCATTGCCGCCAGCTGCGGTCGTGTCGATGGTCGTCACGCGTTCGGTCGCGAAGCGCTCAAGGTAATGCGGGCCACCCGCCTTCGGGCCGGTGCCACTCATGCCCTCGCCGCCGAAGGGCTGGCTCTCCACCACTGCGCCAATCTGGTTGCGGTTGACGTAGAAATTGCCGACGCGGGCGTGCTGCTGGATGTAGCGGCGGGTGCTGTCGATACGGCTTTGCAGGCCCAGCGTCAGGCCGTAACCGGTCTTATTGATCGCTTCGACCACCTGCGGCAAGTGCCCCGATTTCCAGCGGATGACATGCAGGATGGGACCGAAATTCTCGCCTGTAAGCTGCTCCAGATGCTCGATTTCATACATCGAGGGTGCGACATAATAGCCGTGCGCGTCGCAGTTCTCGGGCACGTCGCGGCGCATGATTTCCTTGGCGTGGTGATCGAGCCAGTCGAGGTGGCGACGTAGCGCCTGGCGCGCGGTGGCATCGATCACGGGGCCGACATCGGTCTTCAGGTCGCGCGGGTCACCGATGGTCTGCGCTTCCATCGCGCCCGCGATCATCTCGATCATACCGTCGGCTACGTCGTCCTGGATATAGAGTACGCGCAGCGCCGAGCAGCGCTGGCCCGCGGACTGGAAGGATGAGGACACGACATCGCGCGTGACCTGCTCGGGTAACGCCGAACTATCCACGATCATCGCGTTCTGTCCGCCCGTTTCGGCGATCAACGGCACGATGGGGCCTTCCTGTCGGTCAGTCAGCGAACGCGCGATCGCACGCGCCGTGTCGGTCGACCCTGTGAAGGCGACGCCAGCGGTGCGCGAATGGCCCGTCAGGTAGGCACCCACCTTCCCGTCACCGGGGACCAACTGGCACACGGCCTTCGGAAAGCCCGCCTGGTGCATCAACCAGACTGCATAGTCGGCGATCATCGGGGTTTGTTCGGCGGGCTTGGCGAGCACCGCGTTACCTGCCGCGAGCGCTGCCGAGAGCATGCCGGTGAAGATAGCGAGCGGGAAGTTCCACGGACTGATCGTCACCCACACGCCGCGTCCGTGCAGGCGCAGCTCATTGGTCTCGCCGGTGGGGCCGGGCAGCGGAATAGCGTGGACGAACTTGGCGCGCGCTTCGGAAGCGTAATAGCGCAGGAAATCGACCGCTTCGCGCACTTCGAGGATCGCGTCGGGCAGCGTCTTGCCGGCTTCGCGGATGCATAGGCTGAAGAGCGTTTCGCGATGCTCTTCGAACAGGTCGGCAGCCTTGTCGAGCAGGCGCGCGCGTTCCTCGCCGCCCAAACGGTCCCAGTCGGGCTGCGCTTCTGCAGCGGCATCGAAAGCGCGATCGATAGCACCTTCGGTGGCTTCGTGGACGACGCCGATCTCGATCCGGTCGTCATGCGGACTGGTAATACGGCGAACGGGGTGCTCGTCTCGCGACTCTTCGGTCGGCTTGGCCTCATATGTTTGTTTTGACAGCTCGGCGAGGCGGTCCATCAACGGTTCACGCACCAGCGGATCGGACAGATCGACGCCCGCGCTGTTCTTGCGGCCCGGACCAAAAATCTGGTTGGGCAGCGGAATCATCGGGTTGCGTTTGGGTTCGAGCTTTTCGAGCTCCTCGACAGGATCGCGCACCAATTCTTCAGGCGTGAAATTCTCGTCGGCGATGCGATTCACGAACGAACTGTTGGCGCCATTTTCGAGCAAGCGACGGACGAGATAGGCGAGCAATTCCTTGTGGCTGCCCACGGGGGCGTAAATGCGCACCGGTGTCGGCTGTTCGTCGATGCCGTGTTCGAGCGCCTGAAGCTCTTGATAGAGCTCCTCGCCCATGCCGTGGAGGCGCTGGAATTCAAAACCCGGGGCCGCCTTCCGCGGACCGGCGATCGCCTTGATCTGCGCGATCGTGTTGGCGTTATGCGTGGCAAACGCCGGGAAGACCGCATCGGGCGCGCCCAGCAATACCTTGGCGCACGCAAGGTAGGATACGTCGGTCGCGATCTTGCGCGTGAAAACAGGATAGTCTTCCAGCCCGCCGACCTGCGCGGCCTTGATCTCGGTGTCCCAGTAAGCGCCCTTGACCAGGCGACAGAAGAATTTGCGGCCGGTCTTGCGGGCAAGGCGCACGGCCCATTCGCAGGTTTCGACGCCGCGCTTTTGATAAGCCTGGATCGCCATGCCGAAGCCTTCCCAGCCATTTTCGAACAGGCTGTCGTCGCTGGCGATTGCTTCGATGATGTCGAGGCTGAGTTCGAGACGATCCGCCTCTTCGGCATCGATGGTAAGGTGGACATCGGCAGCGCTGGCCTTGCGGCAAAGTTCGGTCAGGACCGGAAGGATACCCGCCTTCGCCTCGTCTGCGTGGCTCCATTCGTAGCGCGGATGGAGCGCGGACAGCTTGACCGAAATACCGTCGCCGACGTGGAAGCTGTCATCGCCCCGCGCCTCCTTGGCGAGCCGGTCGATGGCGCGTTCGTAGGCATGCGCATAGCGCTCGGCGTCGGCGTAGGTCATTGCCGCCTCGCCCAACATGTCGAAGCTGTGGGTGATGCCCTTCTTGCGCGACGGCTGACCGCGCTTGATGGCCTCGCCAATCGTGCGGCCGAACACGAACTGTCGGCCGAGGATCTTCATCGCTTGCCCGACCGCGGTACGGATCACGGGTTCGCCCAGGCGTCCGACGGCGCGGCCGATAGCGTTTGAAAGCCCTTCGGCAGGGTCGTTGGCTTCATCAAGCACCTTGCCCGTGAGCAGCAGCGAGAATGTCGCCGCGTTGACGAAAGTTGAGCGCGACTGGCCCATCTTCTCGGCCCAGCCCCGTTTCGACAACTTGTCGTGGATGAGATCGTCGATCGTCTCGGCATCGGGAATGCGCAGCAGCGCTTCGGCCAGGCACATCAGCGCGATGCCCTCTTCGGAACCAAGATCGTAGGCCTGCAGAAATGCATCGAGGCCGGCGGCCTTATGTTCGCGCATGGCCTTGACGAGGCTGGTCGCCATCGCCGCGGCTTCGCGCGCTTGCTGGTCGCTCAGCCGGGCCTGTTCGATCCTTCGGCTCGCAAGACTGTTTTCTTCCGCGCGATATTGAGCACGCAGAGCCGAACGATCGATCATGGCAGGCTTCCTCTTAAGCTACGGCCCCGTGGCAATGCTTGTACTTGCGCCCCGAACCACAGGGACATGGCGCATTCCGACTGGACGGCGGGGTGAACTCGCCTTCGGGCGCTGCATCCATCACTGGCTGCGGCGCATCGGGCTTGGGGGACTGGCGCGGCGGGATCCGGCTCATCACCGCACCGGTCTCCGCGTCGATATCGGCCGTATCGTCATCGCCCGACAGCGGATCGAAGTGGCTGGTGATGAAATCGGGCAGATCCGGCATGGGCGGCGGCGCAGTGGTCTCCAGCTGGATCTTCAGATGCATGAGTGTCTTGGTGACTTCCTCGCGAATGGTCGAGAGAAGCCGCTCGAAAAGCATGAACGCTTCCTGCTTATATTCGTCGATGGGTTTGCGCTGGGCGTAGCTGCGCAGGCCGATCGACTGGCGCAGCGCGTCGAGCGTCGAGAGATGCTCTTTCCAGTGCGTGTCCAAGGTACGCAGCATGACGGTTTTTTCGTGCCCCAGCCAGCTTTCCTTATCGACCCCTTTGATCTTTTCCGCCATCGCCTCGGCCGCCAGCTTTTCTAGCCGCTCGGCCATGAGTTCCTGTTCGACTTCTTCTTCGTCGAACCATTCGGCGGTCGGCACGTCGAGATTGAGGACTTCCTTGATGCCTTCCTTGAACGTTTCGGCGTCCCATTGTTCCGGGAAGGTGCCCGGCGGACAATGGATGTTGACCAGGTCGTGGATGGTGTCGTGGCGAAAATCCTCGACCACATCAGTGACATGATCGGCGTCCATGATTTCTTCGCGCTGGGCGTAGATGACCTTGCGCTGGTCATTCATGACGTCGTCATATTCGACGACCTGCTTACGAATATCGTAGTTGCGCGTTTCGACCTTCTTCTGCGCGGTTTCGATAGCCTTCGAGATCCAGGGATGGGTGATTGCCTCCCCGTCTTCAAGGTTCTGGCGCATCAGCTTGGCAAAGGCGGTTTGCGGGCCGAAAATGCGCAGCAAGTCATCATCAAGCGAAAGATAGAAGCGGCTCGCACCCGGATCGCCCTGTCGGCCTGAACGGCCGCGCAGCTGGTTGTCGATGCGGCGGCTTTCGTGGCGTTCGGTGCCGAGCACGAACAGCCCCCCATTATCCTTGACCTGCTGGCGTTCGGCAGCGACCTCTTCCTTGATCTTTTCGATCGCCTTGTCGCGCGCCGGACCGTCTTCCATGTCTTTCAATTCGTCTTCGATACGAAACTCGACGTTACCGCCCAGCTGAATGTCGGTGCCGCGGCCCGCCATGTTGGTCGAAACGGTCACTGTACCGATGCGGCCGGCCTGCGCGACGATGTGCGCTTCGGTTTCGTGGAAGCGGGCATTGAGAACGCTGTGCTCGATCCCTTCCTTCTGGAAAAATTCGCTGAGCATCTCGGACTTCTCGATCGATACGGTGCCGACCAGAACCGGCTGCCCATTCTTCTGGCGCTCTTTCACCTCCTTGGCGATGGCGGCGAACTTGTCGGTGATGTTCTTGTAGAACTCGTCATCTTCGTCGATGCGCTGCACCGGCACGTTGGTCGGGATCGACGTCACGTGCATGCCGTAAATGTCGAAGAATTCGGGCGCTTCAGTGAGCGCGGTGCCCGTCATGCCCGAAATCTTGTCGTACATGCGGAAATAATTCTGGAAAGTGATCGAGGCGAGCGTCTGGTTCTCGGGCTTGATGTCGACGCCTTCCTTGGCCTCGACCGCCTGGTGCAGGCCATCGGACCAGCGGCGCCCGTCCATCATGCGCCCGGTGAATTCGTCGATAATCACGACCTTGTCGTCTTTGACGATATAGTCCGTGTCGCGCTTGAACATCACGTTGGCCTTTACGGCCTGGTTGACGTGATGGACGATCTGCGCGTTCGAGATATCGTAGAGGTTGCCGCCTTCGATCAGCCCTTCACGCTCGAGACGGCGTTCCATCTTCTCGGTGCCCTCTTCGGTGAGGACGACGCTCTTCTGCTTCTCGTCGCTCTCGTAATCTTCTTCGTCGAGATCCTTCACGAGGCGATCGATGGCGATGTACATATCCGATTTGTCGTCGGTCGGGCCCGAAATGATCAGCGGCGTGCGCGCTTCGTCGATCAGGATGGAGTCGACTTCGTCGACGATGGCGTAATGCAGCGGACGCTGAACCATCTGCGAGCGGCTCATCTTCATGTTGTCACGAAGATAGTCGAAGCCAAGTTCGTTGTTGGTCGCGTATGTGATGTCCGAGTTATAGGCGTCGCGGCGCTGTTGATCGGTCAAATTAGGCACGATCACGCCGACGGTGAGACCGAGGAAGTTATGGACCTGGCCCATCCACTCGGCATCGCGCGTGGCGAGGTAGTCGTTCACCGTGACGATATGGACACCCTTGCCCTCGAGCGCGTTGAGATAGCTGGCTAGCGTAGAAACGAGGGTCTTGCCCTCGCCAGTGCGCATTTCGGCAATTTCGCCCTGATGAAGCGCGATGCCGCCAATCATCTGCACATCATAATGACGCTGACCGAGCGTGCGCTTGGCGGCCTCGCGGACGGTGGCAAAGGCTTCAGGAAGGAGGTCATCGAGCGTTTCACCGGCGCCCAGGCGATCGCGATACTCCTGTGTCTTGGCCTTCAGCGCATCATCATCGAGCGCTTCGAAATCGGGCTCCATCGCGTTGATCTTGTCGACAATCTTCTGGAGCTTGGCGATATGACGATCGTTGGATGAACCGAAGATCGATTTGGCTAGGCCTGCAAACACGAAAAATTCCCTTGGTCAGTACGCCTCAAAAGCCCCCCGGCTCGCGTACAAATAAAGACGGGGCGCGATGTAGGAAGCGCCCCGCCTCTCGTCAATCGAATTGGCCGATTTAGAGCGCCCCTTCGACCCACTGCTGGATCTGGCTTTTGGGGGCCGCGCCGACCTTCTGCGCGACGACTTCGCCACCCTTGAAAAGCAGCATCGTCGGGATGCCGCGCACGCCATATTTGCCCGGCGCTTCGGGGTTTTCGTCAATATTGACCTTGGCAACGGTCAGCTTGTCACCCATTTCATGGGCGATTTCTTCCAGAGCGGGCGCGATCATGCGGCAAGGGCCGCACCATTCTGCCCAGAAATCCACGAGCACGGGCTTGTCGGCCTCGAGGACATCCGATTGAAAGCTGGCGTCGGTAACGGCGGTAGTGGCCATGAATTAGATCTCCTAAATATGCGCTCGCAGTGGGATATGGGATGCAACGCCAAATACTCAAGCGTCGAGCGCGATGAGCCGGGGGCCTGAAGTATAGAGCAGCGCCGCGCTGACTTCACGTTCCGGGAAAATGACGCGAAGCGCCGCAGCATAGGCTTCCATTTGCCTCAAATGCGCTCGAGGAACCTGGGTAACGCTTTCCGGCACGAGGCGTCCGGTCTTGAAGTCGACCAGCTCGACGTTGTTTTCACGCACCAACAGTCGGTCCACCGTACCGGCGATGACCCGGCCATCGGCAAGCGTGGCAGCGATGGGCGCTTCAGCCAGCGCTTCGGGGCCGAACAGGTCGGCGAATGCGGGATCGTCGATCACTCGCAAGGCAGCATTGACAAGATCCTCGCGAATTGGCGCGTCGGCAATCCCCGCGCTCTTTTCAAGCCATCGGTCTGCCACCTCGCGGCGTCTTTCAGGCCCGACGCCCGGGAGTCGCTCGAACAGGCTGTGGAGCAAGCTACCGCGCCGCGCGGCTTCCTGCTGGGCCGGGCCTGGCGGCGGATAGGTAACATTCTCGTCGACATCGAGCGCCGACGGGCTGAGAGGACGCGGCGGGCGCGCCTCTTGCGGGGCTGGCTTGTCAAGCCAATCGGGGCGGTCGACCGCTGGAGGCCCGACGATCTCGGCCTTGCGCCCGCGCCGACCGCTACCGCCTTCATGGGCCAGCCCTTCCCCGCCCCACGGCGCGCGAATTTTCGCAGCGCCCTGCGCCTGCAGCGCGCGCTCGACCGCGTTCCACCAGCAATCGGCGGGAAGCTCCTTTCCTCTAGCGGGAAAAGTGCCGGTGACAATCAGCCGCTCGGCCGCGCGTGTCAGTGCGACGTACAGTAGTCGCCAATGTTCCTGCAGGTCGGATTCTTCCATCAGCGCCATGATCTCGTCATATGGAGCAACCCGCTCTGGCTTGCGCGGACGAACAAGCGGCAGCGGGCCAGTATCCTTCAGCGGAAAGATAAGCTGGCTTTCAGGGCCGCCGAGCTGCTTGGGGTTCACGGTGGCATCGGCAAGGATGACGATGGGCGCTTCCAGTCCCTTGGCACCGTGAACCGTCATGACCCGCACGGCATCGCCTGCTTCGCCAGCCTCGCGCTTGACGATCATCTCGCCGCGTTCGAGCCAGTCGAGGAACACGTCGATCCCGCCCCCTTCGCTCCGTTCAAATTCGATCGCCGAAAGCATCAGCTCATCGATGGGGTCGAGCGCCTCGTCACCGAGCCTTGCAGTCAGCTTGCGGCGCCCCTGGATCGAACCGGAAAGCACTTCCTCGAGAAAACGGGCGGGCGTTTCGAAGTCGGCCATGGAAAGCAGGCGCGAAAGTATGCGGTGGGCCTCGGCGAATTCCTCGTTTTCATCGCGGCGCGCGCGCAGGCTGTCCCACAGGCTGCCTCGGCGCCGAAAGGCGAGTGTGTGGAGCAAGTCGTGATCCCACCCGATAAGCGGAGAGACGAACAGGCAGGCCAAGTTCAATTCGTCGAGCGGCTGCGACGCAAAGCGCAGCGTCGCCAGAAGATCACGCACTGCCAGCGGCTCGGACAACAGCAAGCGATCGACACCGGCGACCGGCACTTTTTCTTCGTAAAGACGCGCGACGATCAGCGGGGCGAGTTGGCGTGATCGAAGGAGAATGAGAATGTCACCCGGCGGCGTGCCGTCCTCGGTAAGCCTGGCCACTTGCTCAGCGAGATGGCGCGCATAGAGTCGGTCGCGGTCGGGCATCCAGCCTTCTTCGCCTTCATCCCCATCATATTCGCCGAGTTGAAAAGCGGGCCAAAGCTCGACGCGGCCACGCAAATCCTTGGCGGCGACATGGTCAGGGGGCTTCCGGTCGAGGCCCAGCGCGTCATAACCCTTGGTCTCGATGAATCGATTGACGATGTCGAGAATGGGTTGAGCGGAGCGGAAGCTGCGCGTGATGTCGAGATCACGGAAGTTGCGCGGAGATCGGCCTTCGCCCGCCTCTTGCCATGCAGCCTGCAAATCTTGGGCCAAGCCTTTGTATCGGTTACGTTGTTCGACAAATTCCTGTGGACGGCTTCCTTGGAATCCATAAATGGCCTGCTTGAAATCACCAACGATGAAGAGGGTGCGAAAGCTTTCGTCTCCATCGAAATATTCGTCGGCCATCGCGGTGATGATATCCCACTGCGCCGCATTGGTGTCCTGCGCTTCGTCGACAAGGATATGATCGGTGCGCTGGTCGAGCTTGTAGCGCATCCATGCGCCGATTTCGGGCTGGGCGAGCAGCCGCCGCGACCAGTTGATGAGATCGCCGAAATCGGCCGCACCGATAGCGCGCTTGGCATCGGCATAGGCTTTGGCAAAGCGCGCACCGGCGCGAAGGCCGGCGGCCTGTGCTTGCACCAGCGTGACCATGTGCGGAATCGCGGCCAGTGCTTTCCACCACTGCGCAAATCGTTCTACGTGCAGCGGATAGTCGGGATCGGCGGCAAGATGCCCCTTCAACGGCTTGCACGGTTCCCGATCGTCTTTGCGCAGCAGACCGTCGGCCAGCTCCGAGAGCAGCCGAATGCGCCTCGCAACATCGCCGTGCTTGAAGGCTTCGAGCCGCTCAAGGATCGCTGCCGCCGTTTTGGCGGACGCCGCCGCGCGATTGGCAGCAATCAGACGATCGAAGAGGTGTTCGTCAATTGTCCTAAGCCTTTCAGCAAGGATAGCGTCGGCATCGCCCTCGGGCAGATCGATGATTGAACGCAATTCTGGCTCGATCATGTGATCGTGCGGTAGCTTGGCAAGGCTGGCACTATGATCGGCGCAGCGCATCAGGTAGTCGAGCGCGCCGCCTTCCCCCATTCGCGACGACAGGGTCGAAAGATCGTCCAGAAACGCTTCATCGCCGCATTCTTCGGCAGCACTGGCCAAGGCTGCGAGCGTCTCCCTTGCAAGACGGTCGGCCGCGCGTTCTTCCAGCGGCTCGATCCCCGTTGGCGCGCCGGCTTCGGCGGGAAAGGCAGCAAGCAGGCGTTGGCAAAAGCTATGAATGGTCTGGATGCGCATTCCGCCGCTTGCATCCAGCACACGGGCAAACAGACGCCGCGCTGCTTCACGATGATCGGGACTATCAGGTTCATCGAGCGCGCGTAGATCGCCAGACAGCCTGTCATCCTTCATCCGCACCCAGCTGGCGAGCCGTGCCATGATGCGGTTTTCCATTTCGGCCGCAGCCGCCTTCGTGAACGTCAGGCAAAGGATGGTTTCGGGCGCGACGCCCTGGAGGAGCAGGCGCAGGACACGGCTCGTCAGGACGTGCGTCTTTCCCGTACCTGCCGAAGCAGAGAGCGAGGCGTGCGCGGCGGGGTTGGCCGCCTTTTCCTGATTGCCCTCCAATGTGTAAAGTTGGTGCATGCTCATGCAAAAGCCCTCTTGGAATGCAGCGCGGCGCGGCTTAGAGCGCTGCGCATTCCCTCACCGACCGAAAGAGTATCATGACCGACACGTCCAACAATGACCCCAAGGACCGCGGCAAGGCGATCAAGACAGCGGGTGTGGCTGTAGGCATCGGCTCGGCTGCCATCGTCGCGGCGCTGCTCTATTCCAATCGCAAGAGCAAGAAAAAGGACGATTAGCGGCTTCATTCGCGCCCGTACCATTCGTCGCGGCGCATGAGTTGGTCGTAGTCGCCGTAGGGTGCGTATTCAGGATGCACGAGCGCCTTGAAGGGTTCGCTACCGGTCAAGAAGCTCGCGGCCAACGTTTCGAAAACATCTCGCGTTTTCTGGAGCAGGTCATTGATCGAATGGCGGCTTGCGGGCTGACGGTAGCCCTGCCCGCCCTCCTTGTTTTTGGCCAATGACCAATATTCCAATCCGGCAATTGATTTTGCGCCCATGGCGAAACCACCTCGCTCGGCGATAATGCCAAGAAGGCTGAGTTGAAGCCGGTATCCGCTATTTACGGCATCAAAGGTCGGAGGCTTGCCCGTCTTGTAGTCAAGGATGACGAGGCCATTTTCGCTCTGGTCGATGCGGTCCGCTATGCCCTTCAACGTCACGCCGGCAAGGTCGATGCTACCCTTTGCTTCGGCGGCAATTACAGCACGTCCGTCCCGCAGATCGGCTGCGGTCTGCTCGGCGATCCACTCGATCGCATCCATGAGGCGCGGGCGCCACAGGGCGCGAAGCATCGGGTGGATCGCATCATCTGCAACCATGGCCTCGGCACGCTGGCGCAACGCGGCGGGGTCGCACCGATCTTCCTTGAACCATCTCTCCAGCACATCATGGACGGCACTGCCCTTCCACGCGGCATGATGTTCCGCATCGACAGGATCGAGCGGACGCAAGCGCAGCATCGATTTCGCATAATACGCGAACGGATCGGCCTTCAGGCGGTCGACGTCTGTAACATAGATGATGCGCGGGCGATCGTCCGCCGGCGGCGCAGGTGCCGGGCGCGCAAAGGCTGGCTGGGGCGCGCTTTTGTCGATGATCGCGGCGAGCGCCGGGATACGCGTTTCGCGGGTCATGCCGTCGGTCATCGCTTCGAGACGCAGCCAGAAGCGCGACGCCACCGTCGGTGCCTGGCCATCACGCAAAGCGCGGCTGATAATAACGCGCGGTGCGCCCAGCGCGCTCATGAAATCATGCGCCGCAAGCCCGATACGATAATCGAGCGGCGGCAGGCCGAGATCGCGGCGCAGGCGCGGGGCAAGCCATGGATCGGGTGACGGCGTCGGCGGCCAGCTTCCCTCGTTCAATCCGCCCAGGATCATGAGGTCGCTCTGCTGAAGCCGCGCTTCGAGGAGGCCTAGGATCTGGATGCGCGGATGGCCGCCATAGGTCGGGCGGACCGTTTCGCCGTCAAACAGCTCTTCAAGCAACATTGGCCACTCAGCACGATCGAGCACTAGCATCGAAGCCTGCGGCGCGGCTTCGACCCGTGCAATCATCTCGGCGGCCTGGCGACCGGCGGTTCCCTTCCACGCCCGTTCGGCAGCGAGAATCTGAGCGCCTTCGCGCAGGGCCATCATGAAATCGGTAAGCGTCCTGATCGTTGCAAAGGCCGCATCGAGCGGTTCGAGCAGCGGACGAATTGTCCTCCATGCCGCTTCCGCTTCCTCACGGCCGCGCTGAAGGCGCGAGAGATGCCGATCGATACCTTTCAGGCCCTCCTCAGGGCGCGGCCCGCGTAGCGCAATGTCGAGTTGGCGGACCGCAGCAAGCCAGTTACCGCGCGCCTCTCCTTCTCCTCCGACTAGCGGATGTTTGAGAAGCGCAATTAGCGGCACCGGCGCCAATTGTTCGGCCAATGCCTTGATTATCGCCTCAAGCAACGATCCCGGCGGCGTTTGCAGTAAAGGGCGCCCGGCGGAATCGTCGGCTTCGATGCCCCAGCGTCGAAGAATGGCCGCTGTCCGTCCGGCCAGGGCGCGATCAGGCGTGACGAGCGCAGCGGTGGCACCTTCTTCCTCGATCGCCTCGCGCAGCGCGATGGCGATTGCCATTGCCTCGCTGGCGGGATCGGGAAGCTCCATGGCCCGGACGCCCGATACACGTCGTTCGGGTGGATCGAGCCGGTTCCATTTGTCGGAAAATCGTGCGCTCGCCATGGCGTTGGCCGCAGCGCGGCCCCGTTCCGCGCGCGCCGCCCCGCGACCGCCGGCGCCCCACGTTTCCACTTCGGCGCGCGACACCCCCATGCGGTCGAGGAGCAGCCGAAGGTGGTACTGCGGATGCGTGACTTCCGGCGCCCCGTCTTGCGGGATTAGCGCGTCCCACTCCGCGTCGGGCATCTCTTTGTGCATCGCAAGCGCAGGCAGGACCACCTGTCCTTCGGGCAGGCGCGATATGCGCCGAAGCAGGCCGGCGACCGCGGGCGCGGTGGTGGTGATGCCCGCAGCAACGGTAAAACCCGGCGGGGGATCGTCCTTCCAGCGACGCTCCAGCTGGCCAAGCAAAAGGTTACGGCGACGCGCAAGGTCGACCAAGCCATCGTCGGCGAGCACCGTGGGCCATCGCGTGAAGAGCAATGACAGTTCACCCAGCATTCGTTCCCAGTGCGCGGCTAGTTCGCCGCTATCTGAGGCCAGCGCCCGAAGCTCTGCGGGCTCGACCTTCTCGACTTCGAGCGTATCGAGCGTGCGGCCAAGATCGGCGGCAAGACGCATCGCTTCGGCAGTGCTGCGACCACCCTCTGCAAGCATGGAGGCGAGCTTGAGCTGACGCTCCAGCGCCGGAATAGCAGGGGGCAGCGCGCTATCGGCGGGATCTAGCGCGGCGCCGATACGATCGCCCAGTTCAGGATCGCCGATGGGGATAAGGCGCGGCAGCAACAGTCCGCCGCCCGAAATCCGCACAAATGCCTCGGTCAGCGTACGAACGGCGCGATTGGTGGGCAGTAGGATGCGCCCCCGCGCGAGGCCGTCCGCTCCGTGCATGCGCAGCAGGCCGGTGGCTAACGCATCGGCAAAGCTGCGATGCGCCGGGATCGAGGCGACCCTAGCCATCCTCTAGGGCAAGCTCCGTCTCCTGGATGGCATGGGGATAGCCAACATCAAACCACAGGCCGGGGTGCGAGACGCCGTAGCAGCGACCTGCCTCGATCGCGCGATCCCACAAGATGTTCGTCGAGAATCGACCGTCGGGAACATCGGTGAACAGCCGCTTCGACAACATCTGGATGCCGGTGAAGACATAAGGCGCGATCTTGGTGGGTCCGCGTCGGGTGATACGTCCCTGCCGATCCATATGAAAATCGCCGCGACCCTTGTGGTTGAAGCTGCGGGCATGCGGGACCAACAGCAGCAGCGCGTCCATTTTCTCGTCGTCCCAATGACTGGCAAGAATCTTGAGACTGTTGGTCGGCCCGTCGACCCAGAAATTGTCACTGTTGCAGGAGATGAAGGGATCGCTGTCGATATGCTCCATCGCATGCACGATGCCGCCGCCCGTTTCGAGCAATTCGTCCCGTTCATCCGATACCGCGATTTCAATCCCGTCGATCGTCTGCAGATGCCCTTCCATCGCATCGGCAAGATAATGGACGTTAACCACCGCCTTCTTCACCCCGGCATCCTTGAGGTGATCGAAGACATGGTCGATCATCGGCTTGCCGGCCAATTCGATTAGCGGTTTGGGCCGCGTGGCGGTAAGCGGCCGCATTCGCTTGCCAAGGCCGGCGGCCATGACCATTGCCGTCGAAGGCACCTCACAATTGATGTTGGGGCGCAGCGATAGTGCCGCCTTCTTCATCGCGGCTGCTCCCAGAATGTAGCGCGCTTTTCAGCCGGAACATGCGCGGCGAACCAGTCGGCCACCGGCTTGGTCGCTCCATGCGCGAAATTACGCTCGACCAATCCCCAGACCCGGGGCTGCAGATCGAGATAATGCGGTTTGCCGTCACGCTTCCACAGACGTGTGAAAATGCCGAGGATCTTGACGTTCCGCTGGGCACCGAGAAGCTGGTAATCGGCCTCGAACGTGTCGCGATCATCGATTTTGCTGCGGTCCATGAAATAGTCCAACATCTCGCGTTCAAGCTCTAGCGACACGTCGCGGCGCGCATCCTGCAGCAGGGAAACGAGGTCATATGCCGGATGACCTGCCAGCGCGTCCTGGAAGTCGAGCAGTCCCAGCCCGCCCTCATTAAGGATCATCAGGTTATCCGCATGATAGTCGCGCAAGGTCAACACGGGGCTTGCCTTGGTGCGTTCCAGCACACCCGGCCAGGCACGTTGCCAGGCACCGTAATAAGTATCGGGATCGAATGGGGGTAGCTGGGTCGCAGGCGCGTACCAATCGGCAAATAGCGCGATTTCGCGGGTCAGCGCTTCTTCCGAATATGGCGCGATCTCGCGCGGTAGCGGCGCCTTGTGCAATTCGATCAAAGCGTCGATCGCGGCTCTATATGTTGCGCGCTCATCCGCCTTGCCCTGCGCCAGGACGGGGCCCACGCGGTCATTGCCGAAATCTTCAAGCAATAGCAGCCCCTCTTCCAGATCGCGGGCCAGGATGCGCGGGGCGCGAAGACCATTTTCATCGAGATGCTCGGCAATAGCAATAAATGGACGGACGTCCTCGTGCGCGGGCGGCGCATCCATCAGGACGGCATCGCCATGGGTGTCGTGACGGACCCGAAAATAGCGCCGAAAACTGGCATCGCCAGCAAGTGGCAATATGGCTGCTCCGTCCCATCCGTTGCGGGTTAGGAATTCGGACGCGGTTGCGGGCGGGATCATGGCCATCGACCTTCCCATGCCAGCGGCACTGACCAAGTCAAGCGGCGAGTCTCCCCATCCGGCTCGAAGGCGAGACGAAGCGCGAGCGCACGCGAAAAAGCCCCCTCCCCGGCGCGATCGGGCCACTCGACGAGTTGGATGGCGCGCGGGTCATCTTCGAGACCGATTTCCAGCAGTTCCTCGGGGTCGACGAGGCGATAAAGGTCAGCATGGAGAACGGGTGGGTCGAGCCGGTCGTAGGGCTGTACCAGTGCAAAACTGGGGCTTGGGACTTGGCCTTCATGCCCAAGCGCGTGGAGCACGAAGCGCACCAGCGTCGTCTTGCCCACGCCGAGCGGCCCTTCGAGCGTGACGACGTCGCCGCTTTGCAAAAGCGCCGCAAGCTTAGCGCCGATGGCCGCAGCGTCCTGCTCGTCCCTGAGGATCATGGCTGGCGCGGAATCACGAGGGTGACCGACGTCCCCTCACCTTCAGCCGAAACGAGTTCGACATTGCCGCCATGCGCCTGGATGATCTGGCGGGTCAAAGGCAAGCCGAGCCCAAGGGCGCTTTCACCGCGGCGACCGTGCGTCCTGTGGAAGCGTTCGAACACGGCTTCCTGCTCGTCGGCCGGAATGCCCGGCCCATCATCGGTGATCGTAACGATCGCCTGGCCCTCGTTCCCGCCGGCCTTGATGGTGATCTTGCCGCCCTCGCCGCCATAATCTGCAGCGTTGCGTAGAACATGCTCAAAAGCTTCGCGAAGGCGGCGTGCATCACCTAAGACATGACCGCAACTCTTGGCGATATCCAATTCGACAGCCTGCTCTTTTTCCTTAGACCGGGTTTCGATTGCCTTGGCAGCATTGCGCACCAGTCCGGCCAGGTCCACGCGCTCTTGCTCGATCGCCAGCGCACCTTCCTCTGTTCGCGTCAGGTCGAGAACATTGTCGATCAGTCGGGACAATCGATCGACCGAGGTAATGATCGCGTCGACATATTCTCTCGCAGCCGGTTCAAGGTCGCCGGCGTAGCCCTGCTCCAGCATCTCGGCGAAGCCGCCGATCGACGTCAGTGGCGTGCGCAGCTCATAGGACATGTTTTCGACGAAATCGGTCTTGACCTTGTCGGCTTCCTCCAGCGCTTGGGCGCGCTCGCGTAGCGCCGCCTCGATGCGCGTACTGTCGGTAATATCGACCATGGTGAACAGCGCGTTGCCGTCAGGTAGCGGTACAGCTGCGAAATCGAAGTTGCGGCCATCGCTGAAAGCAAGACGTCCAGAGCCTGTCTGGCGCCCGCTCGTGGTGGACCGGACCATCTCGCGCATCTGCGCCGTGGCAGCCGGATTGACGAGCGATCTAGCAAGGATGGGAACAAGTTCGTCCACTCGCGGGTGCTCAGAAAGCCATTCTTCCTCGAAGCCCCAGACATCGCAGAAACGCCGATTCCACAGGTATAGGCGACCATCGGACGCAAATACGGCAACGGCTTCGAAGAGATTGTCGAAAGTGGCTGCCCGCACGCGCAGCAATGTATCGCGCGCCGACGCGAGCCGGACTTGTTCGGTACGATCCTCGAAGATGAGGCGTAGGCCGCCATCAGGAAGCGGCTGGCCGACCACGCGCAGATGGTCTCCATTGGCGACGATCCAGTCTTCCTCGATGACTTCTTCGGTCGAGATAAACCATTGTCCGCGCTCACTTTTCCACTCCGGAAAATCACGGACTTCGGGTATCCGTCCTTGTTCACGCATGGCTTCGATCAGGCGATCGAATTCGGGGCGCTCATCGAGAAATTCGGGCTCGAGCCGCGACATGACAAGGAAAGGCTGGTTGTAGAAATCCAGCTTGCGATCGGCGTCGAATTGCACCGCCCCCGCTGTCATTCGGTCGGCCAGGTCACGCTGCGACTGAACGTGACGCGTCAGTTCGATGCGTGCGTTTTCGAGATCCTGGATGTCGAGCGCGAATCCGGCGACGGCCCCGCCGGCCAAGGGCACGTCGACAACCCGCAACATCCGCCGCTCGCCGTCGATCGTCGCGGGGCGCCTGCGCGAGAACGGCCGTCCGGTTTCGAGCGCCCGCAGAGCGCCGGCATGCGCGCCATCATCGCCGCGGACATCGATAAGTTCGCTGCCGCGCGCGATGACATCGGCCGCATCGCTCCCCTCGACGGCAGCGACAAACGCCGAGTTGACGAGGCCGAGCGTCAGGTCCGGCTTGCGGTACCACATTGGAAACGGCGCGTTTTCAATCAATTGGGTAAGGCTGTCGAGCGCGCCTTCCGTCTGCTGCAGTCGCCGTGCCAGACGCTGGCGGTGGTCTTCGGCGCGGGTCATGTCGAACAACCAGAGAAGCATTGCGCCCTCGTCACGCGCTGGCGCACCTCGAACCTCGAAGACGCGGTCGGCGCTGGGGACGTGCAGCTGGTATTCCAAAGTTTCGCCCGACAGGCGGGCAGCTTCGATCGCTTCGCGCAGTTCGCTCATTTCACCGGGATCGACCTCGGTCGCTTCGGCTAACGCTTCAAGCGTGTCCGGCGATCGCTCGAGCCCCAAGGCCTGCACTAGCGCCTCGTCCGTTTCGATGCGGTCATCGTCATGCAACAGGACCGGGCGCGCCGGCGCCGCGGCGAGAAAGCTTGCCAGCGAGCGTGCCGATCCGATGACTGCGTTGGCCCGTCGCAACCGCCGGCCGGATATGATCAGCAACGCCGCCGCCAGCACCAGCCATAGTGCGACGATGACAATCAGGGCAGCGACCAAAGTGGAAGAAAGCGTCATCAAGTCCGTTTTCCGATGCAGGACCCGGATAGTCTTAGCAGGCTTCCCCCAAAGAAAAAGGGCGGGAAGCCGAAGCTCCCCGCCCAATTTTTAGTTCCGTATGTCCGGATTAGAAGCGCAGGCGCGCCTGGATGAACATACGACGACCCAGATAGTCGTAGTAGGTGCCCGACGTCGGCGCGAGACCGAAGGCCCCGATCACGCTGAAGGCACCCGACACGCGCGGCGGGTCGGTGTTGAAGATGTTCGACATACCAGCGGTAATCTGGATGTTTTCGGTCGCATCAACCTGAACCGAAACGCTGTGATAGAAGCGTTCCGCGAGGTCGTAGACCGGGCACACCGCCGTCTGACGCAGGTTGCTGAACGGGCAGATGTCACCGAACGCATCGAGGACGTCCTGCTCGTCATTGGTGCCACCGATCACGTCGATGCCCCAGTTGAGGGCGAAGCCGTCAAGCGCCCAGGCCAGGTTGAAGTCGCCGACCCAGTGCGGATCACCCACTTCACCGTTGTTGTCGATGATGTTGCCTTCGATGATTTCAAGCTCGTCATTGAGCTGCCATGTCATCTGGGCAAGACCGGTAAGCGTACCGAGATCACCGAGGTCCTGGCTGAAGCGACCGGTAAGATCGAGCGCTTCGTTACGCTGGGACGCGATGTTCACGTACGGGTTGTCGACAAATTCGAGCTGACCGAGCTGCGAAGGATCGAGGTTGCTCGGCGCACGCGTGAAAGCGGAGCAGAACACGTTACCTTCGGGCAGTTCCGGATTGTAGCACTGCGCCACGATGAACGCGGCACCGAGCTGGTCAATCTGGTTTTCGACTTCGATGTTGATGTAGTCGACCGCGACACTCATGTCGAAGCCATCCCAGAACCAACCGTTCGGCTGGAAGATCGCGCTGAGCGACCAAGCCGTCGAGGTTTCCGATTCCAGCCCCAGTTCGATACCACCGGTCGAGAAGATCTCGGCCGAGCTCTGGTACACGAAGTCCGGATCGATGCCTTCGTTGGCGCAACGCTGCGCTACGACGGCGTCGGTGTCGGGGTTGCCGTAATCTTCGCAAGGATCGTTCGGGAAACCGAAGCCCGACTGGTCACCAAGGAAGAATTCGAACAGCGACGGCGCACGATATGAGGTGCCGTAGCTACCGCGGAAGCGCAGGAAGTCGACCGGGGCATAGTTTGCACCCAGCTTGTACGTCCAGTTGCCGTCTTCCGAATAGCTCACGCCATCGATACGGGTCGCTTCGTTCCAGGTCACGCGGGCCGCGGCCGACAGCGTCAGCTCTTCGAAGCCCGGTTCACCGGAGATCAGCGGCAGTTCGGTTTCACCGAAGAGCTCGTAGCTCTGCAGCTTACCGGCCGTACGCGTTGCCGAGGTGAAGCCCCAGCCCTGACCGTCGACGGTTGCCTGGTCGGGGACGTCATCGATCTTGTCTTCGCGGTAGTGCGCACCGAGAACGACTGCGACCGGACCACCCGGCAGGTTGAACAGCTCGTTACCGAAGATGAATTCGGCTGTCTTCTGGGAGTAGTCGGTCTGACCGGTAGCAACCCAGAACAGCAGCTGCTCTTCTTCAGGCGTGAATTCGCCGTTCAGGACACGCGAGCTGGCAAAGTCGATGTCGACGCAAGGATTGCCGAAGTAGCTCGACACCTGACCGGGGGCGCAAGCCTCCTGGCGCTCTTCGAAGATATCGACAGCATCCTGGGCGATCTGGTCGAATTCATAGCGACCTTCCGACTTCGAATACTGGAAATACCCTTCGTAGTAGGCGTTTTCGAGCCAACCGGTTGCACCCATGTCGGCAAAGTTACCGCGCACGCCACCGACGCCGCGATAATAGTCGACTTCCTGCTCCTGGCCCCAAAGGATGGCCACGACAGGCAGGTAGTAGACGTCGCCGCGCAGCGAGGTGACGGGGTCACCCTGCGGCGCCGCACCGAACAGGAGCGGCGTGATGAAGGCGTCCGCACCATACTGGCCGAAGAACAGCTGACGTTCCGAAACGTTGGCGGTCTTACGGTTGTTGTAGAGACCTTCGACGAAGAGCTCGACGCCGCCGGAAACTTCATAGGCACCGTCAGCGAAGATCGTGTAGCGTTCGGTATCCGGGAACACCGTGGCCTGCAGCGAGTCCGTGGACTTGTCGTTGATCAACGCTTCCGAGTTGTAGATGTACGTCGGATTTTCGGCATTGGTACGACCGAACAGGTTGATTTCGTAGAAGTTCGGCGCTTCGCCCCCAACCGGATTCAGGAACTCGTCGAAGCGGTCGCCCGCATCGTTGTACTGAATGTCGGCGCTGGCCGGATCGTAATAAGGCGTCGAGCCTTCGAAACCGAACAGGAACGGGAAATCGATCACACGAAGCAGCGGACCGAAGGTGTTGCCGCAGGTCGGCTGGCCCGAACGCGGATCGATAAGATCGGCACGCTGGCCCTGCTGGTTCGGCTCGGTGAAGAGATAGTCTTCCGAGCACTCGAGGAACTGGCGATCGGCACGACGCAGCGCATCGCGCTTGAAGTAGTCGGCGCCAACCTGGAAGTGGCCGCGGTCGAACGTCTTACCGTACAGGGCCGAGACGTTGTACGTGTCACCGCCACCTTCCTGCGTGAGCGAGGTGAAGGCACGAAGATCGAGACCGTCGAATTCGGTGTTGGTGATGAGGTTCACAACGCCGGCGATGGCGTCCGAGCCGTAGACCGATGAAGCACCGGTCTTCAGGATTTCGACCGAACCGATGGCGGCCGACGGAATGACGTTAAGGTCGAACGAGCTAACCGCACCACGCGTACCGGCCGGACCGGCACGACGGCCGTTGAGCAGGATCAGCGTACGCTGCGCACCGATACCGCGCAGCGACAGCGTCTGCGCACCGGGGCCACCGTTGGTGACGAAGTTGGACGACAGTGCCGAAGTGATCTGCGTCGAGCCGGCGGCGAGCGGCGACTGCTGCAGGATTTCGGCGGTTTCGATGTCACCTTCGACCAGCGACTGGCCGGGGTCGATCACGAGGATCGGATCGGGCGACGAGAAGTTATCGCGACGGATACGCGAGCCGGTGATGACAATGTCCGGGCCGCTTGCCTCTTCGACAACAGCCGCCGGACCAGTGTCTTCTAGCGCCGTTTCATCGGTGGCCGCTTCGCAATCGGCGCGCGCTTCGAGATCTTCAATCGTTTCACAATCGACATCCTGCGCCATGGCAGGCGTGCTAAACAACGCAAGGCCGACCGCCGCTAGCGACGTACCGGACAGCGCTTTCACATGGGTAATGCGCATAAAATGAGCCCTTTGATTAAATGGAAAACCTATTCCCGGAAGCCATGCATAGAGAGCGAGACGCAAATTGGAACGCTTGAGCGTGATTTGAACGTCAAATGAACGTCAGGTGTCGCATCGCTGCAACAGTGGGCTCAACTCCCTCGACGAGAAGGATTTTTCGTCAGATTAATGTGGATCAATCCTCGTCGGGCCGGTGCACCCTCGAAATGAAAACGGCCAGCGGCCCCTTTCGTAGGACCGCTGGCCGCCAATCTTCAAGGTTCAAGACCTAGTAGCGGTAGTGCTCCGGCTTGTAAGGACCGGCCTGATCGACGCCGATATAATCGGCCTGCTCTTCAGACAGTTTCGACAGCTGCACGTTGAGCTTGGCAAGGTGCAATTCGGCAACCTTTTCGTCGAGATGCTTGGGCAGCACATGGACATCGTTTTCGTACTGCTCGCCGCGCTGGTAGAGTTCGATCTGGGCCAGAACCTGGTTTGTGAAGCTGGCGCTCATCACGAAGCTCGGGTGGCCCGTAGCGTTACCCAGGTTCAGCAGGCGACCCTTCGACAGCAGCAAGATGCGCTTGCCATCGGGGAATTCGATCATGTCGACCTGCGGCTTGATCTCGGTCCATTTGAAGTTCTCGAGCGCCTCGACCTGGATCTCGTTGTCAAAGTGGCCGATATTGCCGACGATCGCCATGTCCTTCATGTCGCGCATGTGATCGACGGTTATGACGTCCTTGTTACCTGTCGTGGTGACGAAGATGTCAGCGCGTTTGACGCCCTCTTCCATCGTCACGACTTCAAAGCCGTCCATCGCTGCCTGCAGCGCGCAGATCGGATCGATTTCGGTAACCATGACACGCGCGCCGGCACCGGCGAGCGAGGCCGCCGAGCCCTTGCCGACATCGCCGTATCCAGCAACGAGCGCCACCTTGCCGGCCATCATCACGTCGGTGCCGCGACGGATCCCGTCGACGAGGCTTTCCTTGCAGCCATACTTGTTGTCGAACTTCGACTTGGTAACGCTATCGTTGACGTTGATCGCCGGAAACGGAAGCAAGCCTTTCTTGGCGAGCTGATAGAGGCGATTGACGCCCGTCGTCGTTTCTTCTGAAACGCCCTTCACATTCTTGACCGTTTCGGTGAGGTAGCCCGGCTTCTTTTCGATGAAAGCCTTCAATGCCTTATGGAATTCGCGCTCTTCCTCGTTGGTCGGGGCGGGCATTTCCTCGCCCGCCTCGATGCGCGCGCCCCACAGTGCGAACATAGTAGCATCGCCGCCATCATCGAGGATCATGTTTGCGGTTTCATCGCCCCAGTCGAAGGTGCGACCGACATAGTCCCAATATTCCGCGAGCGTCTCGCCTTTGACGGCGAATACCGGAATATCCTGCGCGGCAATCGCGGCTGCCGCATGGTCCTGGGTCGAATAGATATTGCAGGTCGTCCAGCGCACGTCGGCGCCAAGATCGCGCAGCGTTTCGATGAGGACCGCGGTCTGGATCGTCATGTGCAGCGAACCGGTGATGCGCGCACCCTTCAGGGGCTGCTTGTCGCCATATTCTTCGCGCAGCGCCATCAGGCCCGGCATTTCGGTTTCGGCGATTTCGATTTCCTTGCGCCCATAATCGGCGAGCGCGATGTCCTTGACGATATAATCGGTCACGTACGTTTCTCCACTGGGGGGATGATTGTTCGCCGCGCGCCCTAGCGCAGGGCGCGCCACGTTGCAATCGGCGTGTCAGGCAGCGCCGGTTTGGCCAACCAGCAGTGCCGGATCGATGCCTTGCGACCGATAGGCGGCGGCCCAGCGATCCTTGGTCGGCATGTCGAACAGGATGCTCTCGTCGCACGGTGCGGCAAACCAGCCATGACGTGTCATTTCTTCATCGAGCTGGCCTTCGGACCAGCCCGCATAGCCCAATGACACGACATATTTGCTCGGCCCTTCATCATGCGCGATCGCCTTCAATATATCGAGCGTCCCGGTCAGATTGCACAAATCCGATATCTGCACGGTGTCCTGCCCCGACCAGTCGGTCGAATGGAGGACGAAGCCTCTGCCCGGCTCGACCGGACCGCCATGGTGGATTGGAACGTGCGGACATTCGGGGGCATTGATCTTCAGTTGACGCAGCAAGTGCTTGAGGCTCAGCGACCCCCGCAGCGACCCTACTCCGATCCCGAGCGCGCCGTCTTCAGCGTGCGCTGCCAAGACGATGACGGCTTGCGCAAAACGCGGGTCGCCCATGCCCGGCATGGCGAGCAGGAATTGGCCGGTGAGAAAAGGGGGCGCGTCCATGCGCATACAGTGGAGGGCGGAACAAGCGCCCGCAAGCCTTGTTGCGCTGACAGGAGCTTCCTATCTGGCAGCCACACCCAAAGGAGATTCATGATGACGATCAAGGTTGGCGACAAACTTCCCGACGTGCAGCTGACGCTGGCGACCGACGACGGCCCCGTGCCGGTGCAGAGCCGTGATTATTTTGCCGGGCAGAAGGTGGCGCTGTTCGCTGTCCCGGGCGCCTTCACGCCGACCTGTTCCGCGCGCCATCTGCCGAGTTACGTCGAGAAGGCGGACGAGCTGAAGGGCAAGGGCGTCGACAAGATCGTGGGCACCAGCGTCAACGATGCCTTCGTCATGAACGCCTGGAACAAGTCGCAAGGCAGCGAGGACATTGAAATGCTCGCCGACGGCAATGGTGCCTTTGCCGAGGCGCTGGGTCTAACCATGGATGCATCGGGCTTCGGAATGGGCCAACGTTCGCAGCGTTATTCGATGATCGTCGACGACGGCGTCGTCACCGAACTCAACGTCGAGGCACCGGGCGATTATTCGGTGTCCGGCGCCGAAACGATGCTGCAGCAGCTCTAGTCTTCGCCGAACCGTGACGGGGACGCGACCAGTCATGGCACCGCGCCCCACCTTCCTTCGTTGGTGGGACAACACTATATTCGATGGAGACTGATATGACGAAACAGATCGACGACACGCAGCAGGGCAAGATCAAGCAGGCCCAGTCCAACCTGGAACAGCGTGAAGACATGCTCGGCAAGGGCTATCGCACGATCCGCGACAACCCCAAGACCAGCGCTGCGATTGGTGCCGGTGTAGTCGCTGCCGCTGCCGGTGGTGCCTTCCTTCTCAACCGAAAGGGCAAGATCGGCACTGCGACCGGCCACGCCTCGACGAACGATGAAATCGCCAACGAAGTGAGCGAAATGAACGAAGACGCCGTGAGCAAGCTCAACCAGAAAGAAATCAAGTCGGGTTCGGTCGCCTACTAAAGCGACTTAGCCGATGACGAAAAAGGGCTCCCGTCACCGGGAGCCCTTTTTTGTTGCGCGGCGAAAGTCTTACGCTTCCGGCCAGCTGCAGTTCTTGCCCTGGTTCTGCTCCTTGAGCCAAGCCTGTAGCGGCGCAAAATATTCGACCATGGCGTCGGCCGACATTTCGCGCGTGCCGATAAAGGCTTCGAGAGCATCGGGCCACGGCTTGGACGCGCCCATCTCGAGCATGTTATTCAGCTTCGTGCCGACTTCCTCGTTGCCGTAGAAGCTGCAGCGATGCAGCGGGCCATCCCAGCCTGCGGTCTCGCATGCCGCCTTGTAGAATTGGAACTGGAGGATGTGCGCGAGGAAATAGCGCGCATAGGGCGTGTTGCCCGGGATGTGATATTTTGCACCCGGATCGAACGCGTCTGCCGGGCGATCGACCGGCGGCGTCACGCCTTGATACTGCTGCTTCAGCGAAACCCAGGCGTCGTTATATTCGTCTGGCGTGATCGACCCGTCGAAGACACCCCAGCGCCACTTGTCGACCAGCAGGCCGAACGGCAGGAAGGCGACCTTGTCCATTGCCTGGTTAAGCAACAGCCCGATATCCTTGTCGGCGCTCGGCACCTTGTCTGCATCGAGCAGGCCGATCTGTACCAGATATTCGGGAGTCACTGACAGCGCGATGAAGTCCCCGATGGCTTCATGGAAGCCATCATTGGCACCATTGAGGTAAAAATAGCTCTTCTGGTTGTAAGCGCGCTGGTAGTAGTTGTGACCGAGTTCGTGGTGCATGGTGACGAAATCGTCGGCATTCACCTTGGTGCACATCTTGATGCGCAGGTCATCGACATTATCGATATTCCAGGCCGAGGCGTGGCAGACGACTTCACGGCCTTCGGGACGCACGATCTGCGACTTGGTCCAGAAGCTTTCGGGCAGCGGGTCGAGACCGAGCGACGTATAGAACCGCTCCGAGATCCGCGCGATGCCTTCTGCATCGACATTGTTGGAAACGAGAAGATCGGTCAGGTCGTAGCCGATATCGCCTGCGCCTTCAGGTGCGACGAGCGGATAGACGTTACCCCAGCCTTGCGCCCACATGTTGCCGAGCAGGTCGGCGCGAATATAGCCTTCGTCGGGCTGGATTTCTTCGCCATAATAATCGGAAATCCCGCTGCGGACATAGCAGTGCAAGTCTTCGTAGAGCGGCTTCACTTCGCCCCACAGGCGGTCGTACATCGCGCTGAATTCTTCGGGCGACATGTCATAGCCCGAGCGCCACATGGCGCCGGTATCGGCAAAGCCGAGTTCGCGCGCGCCCTCGTTGGCGATCTCGACCAGGCGCGCATAGTCGTCCTTCATCGGCGCGCCGACATTATCGTGCCAGCTGGCCCACAACTGGGCGAGTTCTTCGGGATTGCGATTGGTACCCATCATGGCTTCAGCATCGTTGCCCGGCACTTCCTCGCCGTTCAGCTCTGCTTTGCCGCGACCATATTGCGAATTGAGATCGGTGGCGATGGTATTGAGTTCGGCCGCTGCACCATCGGTGGTCGGCGCCGCCAGCGTCAGTCCGCCGCGCATGATGTTCAGCTTTCGCGCAGTGTCGTAATCGAGCCCTTCGACCTGCGCATAAGCAGCAGCCTTGGTCGCATATTCGACGCCGTTTTCGGTAGCGATCGTGCCGAAGTAAGCGGCGAGCTTATCAGTATCTTCGTTGATATAGGTCGAGTTCACCCAATAAGCGCGACCGGCGATGTCGGCGAATTCGAATGCCTCGGCCTCGACAGCGTCGACATAGGCTGTCGCCCCATCGGGCGTCAGCGGATATTCGAGACCCGCTTCCATTTCGGTATCGGGGTGAGCGGCAGCGAAAGCTACCGTGAACGGCGTAGCAATGGCCAGCGCCGCGAGCGATGCGGAAATTTTCAGATTTTTCATAGGTGCACCTCTAAGCAAATACGACTTAACGCCAACTGAAACGCTTGTTCGGCCGAAATCAAGTCGGACGTGACAGGAATTTGGCGATCGACTGGCCCAACTCGCCATGAGTCACGCTACTCATATGCGTCCCCGGAATTTCGAACAGCTGCGCATCAGGGAGCGCATCGACCAGCGCCTGCGGATCGCCATTGTCGCGGTCCTCCACCCCGCACACCACGGCCGTCGGCATGGCGAAGGCATCGAGCCATTGCGCCTTGGCATCCGTGAAGCTTGGCAACATGTGGCGCGCCGCTTCGCGGTCGATCCGCATTGTCTTCATGAAGCTGACGGCCATGAAGTCGGGATCGCCGCGTTTGGCGACATCAAAGCGGTCGACCGCACCAAGAAAGAATTGCTGGCGCTCTTCCCACCCGGTCAGTCCCGAAAGACCCATGCCGGCAAGAACGGCGCGGCGCGGCTGTAATCCCTGCCCGACCGCGTTCACCGTCGTTCGCGCGCCCAGCGAGAAGCCACCGAGGTCATATTCTCCAGGCAGCAGGCCGAGATGACTAATCAGCTCTTCGAGATCGCGCGCGAGAATGCCGTGCGGGTATGACGCGGCATCGCGCGGCGCCGCGCTTTGACCGTGAGCACGCAGGTCCGGCATGATGACGCGCAAACCCGCCGCCGCGATCGTCGCGGCATGGCCATATTTTATCCAGTTGGTGTCGGCATTGGAAAACAGGCCGTGGAGCAAGACGACCGGATCGCCCTCCCCGGTTTGGTGATAAGCGAGCTTGATGCCGTCGGAAGCGGTCCAGCGATGGGTTTCGATCATGCGGGGGTGCCTTGCATGGCGGCCTTCGCCTCGGCAAGAGAGTTCGCCATGTATCGGATCATCAAAATTCTCGAGCCTTCGCAAATCGATCAGCTCAAGCAGATCGCGGCGTCGACCCAATTTGTCGACGGGCGCATTTCCAACCCCGCCAACACGGCCAAGCAGAACATGCAGCTGCACGACCCGCAGGCCTACCAGAAGTCATCGGAAATCGTGCGCAACGCCATGTTGCAATCGCCCGAGTTTCACGAATTCGCTTTCCCGACGGCAATGGCCCCGCCGCTGCTGACCAGATACGAGCCCGGGATGAAATATGGGGTGCATGGCGATGCCGCCTATATCCAGTTGCCCAAGGGCACGGTGCGTTCGGACCTGTCATGTACGGTGTTTCTGAACGACCCGGCGGAATATGAAGGCGGCGCGCTCAAGGTCTGGCTTGGCGAAGGATCGATGGAGTTCAAGCTGCAGCCCGGCGAGGCCATCGTCTATCCGTCGAACGCGCTGCATGAGGTGACCGAAGTCACCAAGGGCGAACGCCTTGTCGCGATCACATTTATCGAAAGCCGCGTGTCCGATCCGTTCCAGCGCCACATGCTGTTCGAGCTCGGCGAGATCGCCGCCCTAGAAGGCGACAAGATGGCCGAGGAAAACCACATGAAGCTGCGCTTCGTGCGCGAGAGCCTGTACCGGAAATGGTCGAGCCCGGGCTAGGCTTCGCGCAGGCCTGCCTGCTCCATTCGCCAGATGGCGACATCGATGCGATCCTGTCCGAAGAACGGCTCGCCGTCGAATACCAGCGTCGGAACGCCCCAGTGTCCCGCGGCGTCTAGCGCGGCTGCATTGGCCTCGATTTCGGCGTCGATCATCCTGGTGTCGCCCGCCACCTCGCGCTCGATCGTGGCAAGGTCGACATTGGCGCGGGCCGACGCCTGCGCCAGGTGGTCGCCTTCGTTCCATCCCTTGGCGCCGCCCCAGATCAACCGGCCAACCTCATCGGCGAAGGCCAGCCCCTTGCCCTTGCGCGCCGCCGCCTGGCCGAGCCGGGTCAGACGGTAGATATGCGGCTGCTCCTCGGCGACTTCGCGCGTTTCGAGATCCTGCACAATTGGATCGGGTTCGGGCAATCCGAAAGGTAGATTGTGATAGACCGCGAGCCGGCCGACATCGAGAATCGTGTATCGGATCCAGTTTGGGTCCTTGAGTTCGAAAAATTCGGGATCGCGAACCGCCAGCGGCAAAACGGGGCGAAACTTGATATCGATATTGAAGTTGTCGTGGAGCTGCCGATAACGCTTGGTCGCAAGATAGCTGTACGGACTTCTGAAAGACCAGAACAGATCGGCTTCGAGCATGGCGGCATTATCCCTTCATCGGGGGACAAGCCTATGGCAATCTTACGCTATATCAAGCCTTTTGTAGGTGGTTTCGGCCAAGCAGTTCGGCGATCTGGACAGCGTTCAGCGCTGCGCCTTTTCTGAGATTATCCGAAACGCACCAGAAACTCAGTCCGCTGTCGACCGTCGGATCTTCACGTAGACGGCTGATAAAGGTGGCATAGTCTCCGACGCATTCGACGGGCGTCACATAGCCGCCGTCTTCGCGCTTATCGACCAGCATGATGCCAGGGCTTTCGCGCAGAATCTTGCGTGCGTCCTTGGCCGAGATTTCATCGTGAAATTCGACATTGACGGCTTCGGAATGACCCACGAAGACCGGCACGCGCACGCAGGTCGCGGTGACCTTGACCTTGGGATCGAGGATTTTCTTGGTCTCGGCGACCATCTTCCACTCTTCCTTGGTGGTACCGTCCTCGAGGAATTCGTCGATGTGCGGGATCACGTTGAAGGCGATCTGCTTGGTGAAGACTTGGGGTTCGGCAGGATCGCCGACAAAAATATCGCGGCTCTGCGCGAACAGCTCATCCATCGCGGCGCGGCCCGCGCCGGAGACCGACTGGTAGGTCGCGACCACGACGCGCTTGATCTTCGCGGCATCGTGCAGCGGCTTCAGCGCCACCACCATCTGCGCGGTCGAACAGTTGGGGTTGGCGATGATGTTTTTCGCCCTGTAGCCGTCGATTGCATCCGGGTTCACTTCGGGCACGACGAGCGGCACGTCGGGGTCCATGCGGAACAGCGAGCTGTTGTCGATGACGGTGCAACCCGCCTTCGCCGCCTTCTCGGCATATTGCTTGGACACGGCGGAACCCGCCGCGAACAGCGCCATGTCCCACCCCGCAAAATCGAAATGCTCGATGTTGCGGACCTTCAGTTCCTTGTCCGTTTCGCCGAATTCGATGCGGTCACCCGCCGAACGGCTCGATGCTACCGCTACAATTTCGTCGATCGGGAACTTGCGCTCGGCAAGAATGGTCAGCAGCTCGCGCCCGACCATACCGGTGGCGCCGACGACAACAACTTTGTAACCCATGAAATCTCCTTGGGCTGCGAGGTAGGCCTCGCAGCGGATAAGTCAACGCGAGAGCCTATTCGGCAGGTCCGCCCGGCACGTCGTTGGCGTCAAGGAAGTCCATGATGGTGGTCCACAGATGCACCGAGATGCCGGGGCCTTCGACGCGGTGCGTCTGGCCAGGGTACAGCATCATTTCGAACGGTATGGCTTCCTTCTGAAGTGCGGCGGCCATGGCGGTGCTGTTGTCGAGCACGACATTGTCGTCACTCATGCCGTGAATCAGCAGCAGCGGATCCTCGATCTTCTCGAAGCCATCGAAGGTGGAAGCCGCATCATAGGCGTCCTGCACCTCGCGCGGATCACCCATGTAACGCTCTGTGTAGTGCGTGTCGTAAAGTTCCCATTTCGACACCGGCGCGCCGGCGATTGCCGCGGCATAGGTGCCGGGATCGGCCGCCAGCATCTTGAGGCTCATGTAGCCGCCATAGCTCCACCCATAGGTCGCAATGCGGTTCGCATCGACATAATCGAGCGTCTTGAGCCAGTCGGCACCCAGCTTCTGGTCGCGCACTTCGATGCCGCCCATGGCACGCCATAACGGCTGTTCGAACGCGACGCCGCGATTGGCGCTTCCGCGATTATCGAGCTGGAAGAAGATATAGCCCTGATCGACAATCCACTGACGCAGCGCGCCGGTCCAGCCATTGCGAACGGTCTGGGCAAGCGGGCCGCCATAATGCTGCATGAAAACGGGATAGCGTTTCCCGTCCTCCATGCCGGCAGGCAAGATCATTTGGTAGTGAAGCGTCGTGCCATCGGGTGTCTTGATCGTGCCGAAACGGCTGGCCTCGTGGCTGTCGAGATAAGGCGCGTAGGGATGATCGGCATCGAGCGCGTTTTCCTCGATCCAGGCGATGCGGTTGCCGCCCGTATCGGCAAGATAATGTTGCGGCGGCTGCCCCGGTGCCGACCGCGTGATAATCGCGCGCGTCGCCTTCTTGTCCATGCTCACGCCGTGCGAATAGCCAAGCTCGGTCAGGCGCACCGGTTGGGCGTCGGGATTGGAATAATCGAGGCGGTAGAGATGGGTTTCGAGAACGCCGTCCTTGTTACCGGTGAAATAGACGATGCTGTTATGCTCATCGAGGCCCTGCAGCTCGTCAACCGCCCAATTGCCGCTTGTCAGCTGGCGCCAGCTGCCCGGCCCGCCGAGATACAGATGTCCGAAGCCATCGCGCTCCGACCACCACAGGGTGCCGCCGTTCTTCAGAAAGCGATAATTGTTGGTAAGATTGATCCAATGCCGTTCGGCCGCTTTTTCAGTGAAAAGTAGCTCGGCTGTGCCGGTAGCCGGATCGACGGCAAACAGGTCAAGCGCGGTCTGGGCGCGGTTCTGGCGCTGGACGTAGAGCGTCTGGCCATCGGGGCTCCAGTCGACGCGGGGGATATAGATGTCGGTCTCGTCGCCCAGATCCACTTTCACGCGTGTGCCATCGACTGCAGTTACGATCCACAATTCGTTGAGGACGTTTTCGGTACCGGCGAGCGGATAGCGTTGGTCGAAGCTGCTGGTGCTCTCGGCACCGATCGAAGTGCGGGTGACTATCTGAACGGGGCTTTCATCGAAGCGCAGAACCGCGATCTTGTCATCGTTAGGGCTCCACCAATAGCCGGTATCGCGGTCCATTTCTTCCTGCGCGACAAATTCGGCTTCGCCCCAATAGACGTTTTCATTGTCTTCGATCGGCGTGATGGGCTGCGGTTCTTCGCCTAGCGCGCCGACATAAAGACGGCGATCGCGCACGAAACTGACATAGCCGCCTTTGGGGCTGATCGTCGGGTTGAGTTCGCCTTCTGCCGTGTCGGTGAGGCGCTGTACGCTGCCATCGCGGCCGGCGAGATAGAGATCGCCGTCAAGCGGGACGAGCAGGCTTTGCCCGTCGGGCGCCCAATCATAGGCGACGATACCCTTGAGCGACCCGATACGTGCGCGTTCGCGCTGCATCTTCTCGGCTTCGGAAAGTTCGGCGCCCGTGCCTACTTCCTCACTATCGACCAGCATGCGCCATTCGCCGCTCGACGTGTCGAGGGCCCACAGATCGTAGCGTTCGCGGTCGTCTTCGCGCGGACGCAGCATGGTGAGCAGCGTGCCATCGGGCGACAACTTCATCGCCCTGGGGCTCGGCCCGTCCAAGGACGGACTACCGAACACGGCTTCGAGGGTGAGATCTTCAGCCATGGCGGGTGTGGTCACGACCAAAGCGGCGGCGGCAGCAAGAACAAGGCGCATCTTCTCTCCGGGAAACAAAAAAGAGCGCCCGGTTGATGCCGGACGCCCTTGAAATCGCAAGTTGTCGTCGCTTATGCGTCGGACTTGGCCGGACGATTGTCCTTGCGCTCGGCGATGCGAGCAGCCTTACCGGTGCGGCCGCGCAGATAATACAGCTTGGCACGACGGACGGCGCCCTTGCGCACGACAGTGATGCTGTCGACGTTGGGCGAATATAGCGGGAAGACGCGCTCGACACCCTCGCCGAACGACACTTTGCGCACGGTAAAGCTGGAGCCTACGCCTTTGTTGGCACGCGCGATGCACACGCCTTCGAAATTCTGAATACGGGTCCGCTCGCCTTCGACGACGCGCACGCCGACGCGCAGCGTGTCACCGGGGCGGAAATCCGGGATCTTCTTTTCGCTCGTAAGTGCTTCGATCTGCTCTTTTTCGAGCTCTTGGATCAGGTTCATGTCCTAATTCTCTTCATTCTTAAACCGCGCGCCAGAGGGCGACTGAACCGGAGGCTCCCCATGAGCTTCCCATAAGTCCGGTCGCCGTGACCTTGTGTCTTCGACTGCCTTGGCTTTGCGCCAAGCGGCAATCTTCGCATGATCCCCAGATCGCAGCACTTCGGGGATCGTGCGCCCTTCCCACTCTTGAGGTCGGGTATAATGCGGATATTCCAGGAGACCTTGCTCGAAGCTCTCCTCCTCTCCGCTAGAGGCCGCGCCCATTACCCCGCCTTGCAGGCGAATGCAAGCGTCGAGCGTGACCATCGCGGCCACTTCGCCTCCGGAAAGAACATAGTCGCCGATCGAGACCGGTTCGATGGGACGCGCCTCGAAGATGCGCTCGTCAAAACCCTCGAAGCGTCCGCACAAGATGATGGCGCCCTCGCCTGCCGCCAAATCGCGCACCTTGGCCTGCGTCAGCGGGCGACCGCGCGGTGTCATTGCGAGCATCGGACGCCCATCCGCGACGCTATCCAAAGCAGCGGCTAGCACATCGCAGCGAAGCACCATTCCGGCACCGCCGCCCGCTGGCGTGTCATCGACAGTCTTGTGCTTGTCGGCAGCGAAGTCTCGAATATTGGTGACGTCGAGCGACCACTTGCCTTCCTCCAGCGCGCGCCCGGCAAGCGAGTGCCCTAGCGGTCCCGGGAACATGTCCGGGTAGAGCGTGAGGATGGAAGCGCGGAAGGTCATCTAGTCTTCCCAGCGCACGCCCTGTTGCGGCGCGGTGTTGACGTCGAGCGTGAAAATGTCGGGGCGGCTGTAGTGGCCGTCTGTGTCGAGGCTGGCCTTGGCGGCATCGCTCTCGGAAAGATCGAGTTGCGCATGAATAGTCTCTTCGCCCTCGCCTGCCTGCGCCAGTACGCGCGCATCAGGCGCGATGATCATGCTGCCGCCGCGATTGAGAACATCGCCATCAATCTGTTTGGCGAGCGCCGCCGCTTCGGCATCTCCGCCGCAGCGTTCGATGCCGTCGATCAGGTCGGCCTTGGCCTGCACGAGACCCGCCGCCAGGACGAAGCAGCGACCTTCGAAGGCGTAGTGCTTGGAGGCGATAGCATAAGTGTCGCGCACGGTGGGCCACGCCGCGATGTGCACATTCTCTTCCAAGTTATGCATCGCGGCGCGCGTGAGCGGCATCCAATGTTCCCAGCAGGTCAGGTTGCCGACCTTGGCCTTACCCGCATCGTGCACCCCAAGCGTCGAGCCATCACCGCGCATCCAAATGAGGCGCTCGCCGTGCGTCGGCACGAGTTTGCGATGATCAAGCGGCTTCTGATTGGGCCGCAGCAGCAGCTGGTTGTTGTAGAGGCTCGAGCGGACGCGTTCGTGCGCGCCAATCGAGATCATCGCGTCATGATCGTCGCACAACGCCTGCAGCGGTGCGAGGCGCTCATCGCCGCTTACGACGGCCTGCTCCATCAGGATGCGGTGCATGGCTTTGGAACCGGGATGATCCCACAGCGCCGCACCCGGTGCTTCATCGAGCCAAAGCGGATAGCCGCCGAGGAAAGTCTCCCCGAAGGCGACGAGCGTGGCGCCTTCCTTGATCGCGGCCTCGGCTATCGACACGGCTTTCTCGATACCGCTGTCGATATGCAGCGGCACGGGGGCGGCCTGGCAGATCGCAACGTTGAGCCTGGTGTCAGGCATCGACGAACTCTGCGTTCACGACCAGCCTGTCTTCGTCCCATTCGGGCACGGCGACCGGGATCAGCGGCACCATGAAGCGCTTGCCGTTCGCCTTTTCGATTTCAACGATGTCGGAGGCGCCAAAGTTCTCGACCCCGACGACATGGCCGACGGCTTCACCCGCGGCGTCGACGACGGGCAAGTCGATCAGATCGGAGAAATAATATTCGCCTTCTTCGAGCGATGGCAACTGGTCTCGTTCGACCTCGATCAGTGTGCCACGCAGCTGCTCCGCTGCGCCGCGATCATTGACGCCTTCAAAGCGCGCGACGGCCACCTTGCCGCCGTCACGGATGCTGACCAGCTTGGCGGGTTTGCCGCCCACAAACAGCATGTCGTGCGCCTTGAGGCTGTCCGGCCCGTCGGCAAACAGTTTCAGGCGAAGCTCGCCTTTGACCCCATGCGCACCGGCGACGGCGGCGAGCGCCACGCGCTTTTCCTCCGCCGCCGGTGCATTCATGGCAGTTATTCGGCCTTCTCGGCGTCAGCGTCGGCGTCGTCGGCCTTGGCTTCTTCCTTAGCTTCCTCGGCGGGTGCAGTTTCCGCCGCATCTTCCTTGGTTTCCTCAGCCGATGCTTCTTCAGCCGGGGCGTCAGTGGCCGCCTCTTCGGTCACTTCTTCCTTGGCTTCTTCCGCGGGGGCCTCTTCAGCAGCCTTAGCGGCTTCAGCAGCTTCGGCTTCCTTGGCGGCCTTGGCTTCGGCGCGATCCTTGGCCTGCTGCCCCGGCTCCGCCTTCTGCGGGTTGTTGCGCGGTTCGCGCTTCATCAGGCCTTCGGCGTCGAGGAAACGGAGGACGCGATCGGTCGGCTGCGCACCGACGCTCAGCCAATGCTTGATGCGATCGGTGTCGAGCTTCACGCGCTCGGGATCATCCTTGCCCAGCAGCGGGTTGTAGCTGCCGACGCGTTCAATGAACTTGCCATCGCGCGAACGACGGCTGTCGGCGACAACGATGCGGTAATAAGGCCGCTTCTTGGCGCCACCACGGGCGAGACGAATTGCAACTGCCATAATATGTTCCTTCTTAGATAATGCGTTTAATTCTTTGAAAACTTGTCGAAACCGGGCGGAAGGTTGCCGGGCGAAGCACCGCCCAGGCCGGGAAGCTGCGGCGTTGCACCACCGCCGGGGAGCGCCCCGCCGCCAGGCATGCCGGGCATACCGCCACCGCCAAACATTTGTGCCAGCTTGCCGAGACCACCCATCTTCTTCAATTTCTTCATGGTGGTTTCCATCTGCTGGTGCATCTTCAGGAGCTTGTTGACTTCCTGAACCGTGGTGCCAGAGCCCATCGCGATGCGGCGCTTGCGCTTGGCATTGATAATCTTGGGCTTGGCGCGCTCATCGGCGGTCATCGAGCTCATCATGGCTTCGAGCCGCGTCAGCGCCTTTTCATCGACATCGCCGGCACCCTTTAGACCCTTCATGCCGGGCATCATCTTCGCCAGCGCGCCGAGACCGCCCATATTCTGCATCTGCTGGATCTGCATGCGCAGATCGTCGAGATCGAACTTGCCCTTCTCCATCTTGGCGGCAAGCTTCTCGGCATCCTCCATCTTGACCGTTTCGGCGGCCTTTTCGACGAGGCTGACGACATCGCCCATGCCGAGGATACGGCCCGCGACGCGATCGGGATGGAAGGGTTCGAGCGCATCGAGCGCTTCGCCAGTGCCCGCGAACTTGATGGGCTTGCCGGTGACCTTGCGCATCGAAAGCGCCGCGCCGCCGCGCGCATCGCCGTCCATGCGGGTGAGGATCACGCCGGTAAGGTCGACTTCCTCGCCAAAGCCCTTGGCGACGTTGACCGCGTCCTGGCCGGTGAGGCTGTCGACGACGAGCAGCGTTTCCACGGGCTTGCCGACCGAGGCGACCGCCTTCATCTCGTCCATCAGCGCATCGTCGACGTGAAGACGACCCGCCGTATCGAACATCAGGACGTCATAGCCCTGCAGGCGCGCACTCTCGAGCGCGCGCTTGGCGATATCGGTGGGCGACTGGCCGGCGACGATGGGCAGCGTGTCGACCTCGATCTGGCGACCGAGCACGGCAAGCTGCTCCTGCGCCGCGGGACGCGCGACGTCGAGACTGGCCATCATGACCTTTTTGTTCGACTTTTCCTTGAGGCGCTTGGAGAGCTTGGCCGTGGTCGTGGTCTTACCCGAGCCCTGCAGGCCGACCATCATGACGACGGCAGGCGGTTTGGCCTTCAGCTCCAGCTCGGCATTCTCGCTGCCCAGCAGTTCGACCAGCGCGTCATTGACGATCTTGACGACCATCTGGCCCGGCGTGACCGAGCGTACGACTTCCTCGCCAACCGCCTTTTCAGTGACCTGTTCGACAAAATCGCGGGCGACCGGCAGCGCGACATCGGCCTCGAGCAACGCGATGCGCACTTCGCGCATGGCGGCGCGCACATCGGATTCGGTCAGGGCTCCGCGGCCGCGAAGCTTGTCGAAGACCCCACCAAGGCGATCGCTCAGGCTGTCAAACAAACTCTAATCTCCTCTATCGGGCGCAAAACGCGAAAAACGCCGGCGGACGAAACCTCGTCGGCCAGCGTGGGCTTTTCAACGCCCGTGCACCCAATATCATTGTCGTATTCGACGAGCGCGCCTCTAAGCGAGGCAGGCGGCGGGGTCAAGGGTTAGGATCAATCCTGAACATATTGATACTCAGTCACCAATTCTGCGTCATTGAGTCTCAACACCAACCACTGGTGATCGATCGGCATGGGAGAGGTTGGGCTTAGTACATACACCATGTCCCAATTGTTCCACTTGTCGGTTGGGGTTGGTTTGCCAAGCAGTTCAACGATTTCCACTCGGCTTTTTCCGACGAGATCATGTGATGCCAAAAGGTCATCCAACATCACAGCGCGCTCTTGGGAAGCTAAGTCTGCATTTTTCCAGCGATCAGGAGTGAAATTGCCGCTATCAGTGAGAACCACTGTCGCAGCAACAACCAGTGCAATCAACGCGCTTACGATAATTGCTGATCTGCGCTTCAAAACGCCGCTCCGTTTTCCAGTGCCTGACGCTCGGCGCTCGTACTCTCCCGTCCCAACGCTTCATTGCGCCCCGGGAAGCGGCCGAAGGTTTCGATCTGGTCGCGGTGGAGGTGGGCGAACTTGTCGCGGCCGTCCTCGCTCAGCGCGTCGAACAGGCGGACGCTCTCGTCCTGATCGCTCATACTTTCGCTGTGCATCAGCGGCATGTAGAGGAAGTGGCGGTAACGCGGCTCCAGCTTCTGGTCCCAGCCTTTCTCGATCGCGCGGCGCGTCAGGCGGCGGGCTAGCGGGTCTTGCGCAAAAGCCTCCGCGCTGCCGCGATTTAGGTTGCGACTGAACTGGTCGAGCATGATGATCGCGGCGAGAATGCGGCGCGGCCCCTTGCGCCATTCTTCGGCTTTGGTTTCGATGACATGCTGGCGCAGCTCGCCATAGCGGGCGCGGATTTCCTCATCGAGCGCGGGGTCTTTTTTCCACCAACCCGCCTCGCCGACCTCCTCGAACCAATAGTCGATAAGGTCCTGGGCCTGCTGGCGTTCGATAGTGTCCTGGCTTGGTGGCATTAGCGGCTTCTCCCGTCGCCGGTTTCCATAACGCCGCGCAATAACGGATAGGTGGCAGCTAGTGCCAACATCCACCCGATTACCACCAGCTTGGCAAGCTCGTCGCTGACAGAAAAGAGCGCGAGCGGCGCATTGAACAGGCCGTGCAGGCCAATCACGAAATACAGATTGGCTGTGCGCGCATAAAGCAAGCAACCGATCACTCCGCCGAGCGCAATCACCGCGAAATCGGACAGCGTGAACTGGAAGTGTGACAGCGCGAACCAGATCGCCGACATTAATCCGCTCACCACCAACGCCTTGTGGTCCCTCAGCTTGAATCGATGGCGCAAGAGCAATCCCAATTGGACGAACAACACACCGCGAAAAAAGCCTTCTTCGTTGAACCCTGTGGCAAACAGATTGGCGGCAAAGGCGGGATATTGCGCTGCGCCCGGCATGCTGAAAGCACTCCCGCTCACCAATGAAAGCGTCAGTTGAGTGCCCACCCATGCCAGTAACGGCGCTGCCAGCAAGGCAGGCAGGCCTCTTGGCGAAAAGCCCAGGTCTGCAGCCTTGAGCCCGCCCCATTTCATTGCCAGTGCGCCGACGAGCAAGGCGAACATCGGCAGGTGCAACGTCCAGATGTTGAGCGACCAGAACCGGGCTGCGCTGCCGGCCTCGTAAAATTCATGGGGCTGAAGGCTGGAGACCGCCAGCAATACCAAGGGGAAAGCAATTGCGATCAGCATAAGCTTCCATCCCGGCATGCGGCGGATAGCGCCAAGCCGCCCTGCCAACGGGAAATAACTCTCTTGAGCGTCATTGCCCTTGGCGGCATCCATCATTAAGTCGCTCCCCACCATGTCCACCACCTTCCACAAGATGCACGGCTACGGCAACGATTTCGTCATCCTCGACGCGCGCGAGGGTGCAATTGCGGTGGACGAGGCACTGGCAACAAAGCTGTGCGACCGGCATCGCGGGATCGGGTGCGATCAGCTCATCCGCTTGTCCAAGGGTAGCGAAGCGCCTGTACGAATGGATATCTGGAACCCCGACGGTAGCGCTGCGGAAGCGTGCGGTAATGCGACCCGCTGCGTCGTGGCGCTAACGGGTGCTGGCCGGATCGAGACCGATGGCGGCGTGCTGGACGGCGTGGTCAACGACCTGTCCGTAACGGTCACCCTGCCCGAGCCGAAATTCCAATGGGACGAGATCCCGACCGCGGACCCGATGGACACCGCGCCGCTGCCGCTGGCGTGGGATGCGCTGGAAAACCCCGATGCCGTCAATGTGGGGAATCCCCATATCGTCTTCTTCGTCGACGACGTGGACGCCGTACCGTTGGATGAGCTTGGGCCGCGGATCGAAAATGATCCGGCTTTTCCCGAACGCATCAACGTAAACATTGCGCAATCGACCGAAAAAGGACTGCTGATCCGCACATGGGAACGCGGCGCCGGCCTGACGCAGGCTTGCGGCACGGGCGCGTGTGCCAGCGCGGTCGCCGCCATTCGCCGCAAGAAGGCGGTGTCGCCGGTGATCGTGATGATGCCGGGCGGCACCGTGCATATCGACTGGTCGCTGGGCGGAAAGATCGGCATGACGGGGGCTGCCACCCACGTTTTCACCGGCCGGATCGATTTGGAGGCGCTCTAGCCATGGCTGTCGAGACGATCACGTTGGGCTGCCGACTGAACTTTGCCGAGAGCGAGACGATGGCGCGTCGGCTGGAGGGGCATGACGAGAAACTCGTCATCGTCAATAGTTGCGCGGTCACCGCCGAGGCGGTGCGCACCACGCGCCAGAAAATCCGCAAGGCCAAGCGACGCAATCCCGACGCCAAGGTGTTGGTGACCGGCTGCGCGGCGCAAATCGAGCCCGAGAGTTTCCAAGAGATGCCCGAAGTGGATGCGCTGCTGGGCAATGCCGACAAGCTCCATCTCGACAAAATTCTTCAATCTTCCAAGGCACTTCCGAGCGACGTCATGGCGGCAAAGGCCGATCCGGTCGCGGCGGGATTTCAGGGGAAGGTCCGCAGTTTCGTCGCGGTCCAGAATGGCTGCGATCATCGTTGTACCTTCTGCACGATCCCCTACGGACGCGGAAACAGCCGTAGTCTGCCCTACGAGAAGGTGCGCCGCGCCATCGCAACCGAACTCGATCACGGCGCCGCGGAGATCGTCATCACCGGCGTCGACATAACCAGCTATGACGATGAAGGGCGCACACTCGGACATTTGCTGCAACGGCTGCTTGCCGACGAGCCGCGCCTCAAGCGCCTCCGCCTCTCCAGCCTCGACAGTATCGAAATCGACGGGCCGCTTTACGAACTGGTATCGGGGGACGAGCGTTTGCTGCCGCACTTTCATCTCTCGCTCCAGGCTGGCGACGACATGATCCTCAAACGTATGAAACGCCGCCACAACCGCGCCCAGGCAGTAGAGATCGTCGAGAAGATCAAGGCGGCGCGCGCTGACGCGACGATTGGTGCGGATCTTATCGCAGGTTTTCCCACGGAAACTGAGGAAATGGCGCTTAATACACTGGAACTGCTGGATGATTGCGACATCGTGGCGGCGCATATCTTTCCGTTCAGCCCGCGCGAAATGACGCCGGCGGCGCGTATGCCGCAGCTCGACCGCGAGCTCATCAAGGAACGCGCGTCGCGACTGCGTGCGCGCGCAGCGCGGCGCCGCTCGGCCTGGCTGCAGAACTATATCGGGACGACCCAGGTTGCGTTGATTGAAAACAAGGGCAGCGGGCATACCGACGCGTTTGCGCCAATCACGGTTGAAGGCACCGGTCGGGGCGCGTACGGCAAGGCACGCATTGTCGACGCGGACGACAAGGGTTTGACGGGGGTTTTTGAATGAGTTGGCTCGAACGCCTGACCGGCGGGTTTCGGAAGACCGCCGATCGCGTTGGCGAGAATATCAGCGGGCTGACCTCCAAGCAGGCACTCGATACTGCGACGCTCGATGACATCGAGGAGGCGCTGATCGCGTCGGATCTGGGCCCCGAAGCATCAAGCCGCATCCGCCAGGCAATCGCCGCGCGCAAATTCGACCAGCTGGACGAACGCGGCCTTAGAACGATCCTTGCCGAAGAGATTGAAAAGATCTTAGCACCCGTCGCCAAGCCATTGGATATCTTCGGATTTCCCAGGCCGCATGTCATTCTGGTAATTGGCGTAAACGGATCGGGCAAAACCACGACAATCGGCAAGCTGGGCCACTATCTCAAAGAGCAGGATTATGGCGTCCTGCTGGCGGCAGGTGACACGTTTCGCGCGGCGGCCATCGAGCAACTCAAGATTTGGGGCGGTCGCATCGGCGCGCCGGTGATCGCGGGCGCCGAAGGCGGCGACCCGGCCTCCATCGTGTTCGATGGCGTGAAACAGGCGACCGCGACCGGCATCGACGTGCTTGTCGTCGACACGGCAGGCCGCCTCCAGAATAAGAGCTACTTGATGGACGAACTGTCCAAGATCCGCCGCGTCCTGGGCAAGTTGAACGAAGAGGCACCGCATGACGTCGTGCTCGTGCTCGATGCCACCACGGGGCAAAATGCCCTCAACCAGATCGAAGTCTTCCAGGAGGTGGCCAAGGTGACCGGGCTCGTGATGACCAAGCTTGATGGAACGGCCCGCGGCGGCGTGCTGGTCGCGGCAGCCGAAAAGTTCGGGCTGCCCATTCATGCCATTGGCGTTGGCGAGAGTGTCAACGACCTCCGCCCCTTCGACCCGCGCGCAGTCGCACGCGCTATAGCAGGATTACCGCCCGAATGAGTGACGTGAACCCCGGCCCCGCGATCGAGCAGGAAAAGCGAGCAGGCTTGTCGGCCGGCAAGCAGCTTTTGCTCGACCTCGGACCGCTCATCCTTTTCTTTCTCGCCAACAAGTTCGCGCCGGTCCCCGACCCGATCAAGATTTTTGCTGCGACCGGGGTTTTCATGGTGGCGATCATCGTCGCGATGGCGATCACCTACGCCGCCGTGCGCCATGTCACCACGTTGCAAATCTTCTCTGCGGTGCTCGTGCTGATCATGGGTGGATTGACGCTCTACCTGCAGAGCGAAATGTTCATCAAGATCAAGCCAACCCTGTTCTATGGCGCGGCAGCGATTGTTCTGATTGCGGGCCTTTTCACCGGCAGGCCCCTGCTGAAAGCCTTGCTGGGGAGTGCCTATCCGGGCCTTTCGGAGCGGGGCTGGATGCTGCTCACCCGCAATTGGGCATTCTTCTTCGTGGCCATGGCGGTCGTGAATGAATTCGTCTGGCGCAATTTCACCACCGACCAGTGGATCGGGTTCAAGATCTGGGGCATGCTGCCCCTCACCTTTATCTTTGCCGCGGCGAACGTGCCGATGCTGGTGCGCCATGGATTGAACGTCGATACCGAGGCTAAGAAGGCCGAATGAGCGTGATCGCCATTGACGGCCTCAAAAAGGTCTATGGCGGCGGGTTCGAGGCGCTCAAGGGGATCGATCTCGACATCGAAGAAGGCGAGATATTCGCGCTGCTTGGTCCCAATGGCGCCGGCAAGACGACGCTCATTTCGATTGTCTGCGGGATCGTGACCAAGAGCGCAGGTACGGTCACCGTAGGCGGGCATGACATCGAGGCCGAGTACCGCGCCGCGCGCGACATGATCGGCCTCGTGCCGCAGGAGCTGACGACCGATGCCTTCGAAAGCGTCTGGGCCACCGTCAGCTTCAGTCGCGGCCTGTTCGGCAAGCCGCGCGACGATGCCTATCTCGAGGACCTTCTCAAGCGTCTCAGCCTCTGGGACAAGCGCAACAATCTGATGATGGAATTGTCGGGCGGCATGAAACGGCGCGTCATGATTGCCAAGGCCCTGAGTCACCAGCCTGCAATCCTGTTTCTCGACGAACCTACGGCCGGCGTCGACGTAGAGCTTCGGCGCGACATGTGGGCGCTGGTGCGCAAGATGCAGGCCGATGGTACCACCATCATCCTGACCACCCACTATATCGAGGAGGCCGAGGAGATGGCCGACCGGGTAGGCGTTATCCGCGGCGGCGAACTGATTTCGGTCGGAAAGAAGGATGAGCTGATGGCGCAGATGGGTCGCCGGACGCTCAAGGTCTTCCTCGAACAGCCGATGAATGCGCTACCGGCCGCACTCGATGATGGATCGATCAGCCTTGCCGATGAAGGCGCGACATTGTGCTACGATTTTGACGGTCATGCCGACGAGAATGGCATTCCGCGGCTGATGCGCACGCTCGACGAATTACAGATCGGCTGGAAAGATTTGACCACGCGGCAATCAAGTCTCGAAGATATCTTCGTCAGCCTCGTAAACCAGGAAAGTTCGGCATGAACGGGCACGGCGTCTTTGCGATCTACAAGTTCGAAATGGCGCGCTGGCGCCGGACGCTTTGGCAAAGCCTCGTTGCGCCGGTCATCACCACCGCGCTCTATTTTCTTGTGTTCGGGTCGGCCATCGGAAGCCGGATGAGTGATATGGCAGGCATCGATTATGGCAGCTTCATCGTGCCGGGTCTGATCCTGCTTTCGGTCCTTACGCAAAGCATTTCGAATGCCAGCTTTGGTATCTATTTTCCGAAGTTTACGGGCACGATCTACGAAATCCTGTCGGCACCGATATCACCGCTGGAGACCGTTTCGGCATTTGTCGGCGCGGCAACGACCAAGAGCTTCATCCTGGCGCTGGTCACGCTGGCCACGGCGACCTTGTTCGTTGACGTGCACGTCGAACAGCCTTTCCTCATGCTGCTATTCCTCGTGCTGATCGCAACCGGCTTTTGCCTGATTGGCTTTGTGATCGGGCTGCTGGCCAACAATTTCGAACAATTGCAGTTCGCGCCACTTCTGGTCGTCACGCCCCTCGCCTTCCTCGGCGGCATCTTCTACTCGGTCTCGGCGCTGGCCGAGCCGTGGCGTACGATCACGCTGATAAACCCGATCATCTACCTCGTTTCGGGATATCGCTGGACCTTCTTTGGCGTAGCGGATGTGCCCATTTGGTCGAGCGTGCTGGCGATGGCACTGTGCATCCTCGTGCCGCTTTGCGCCATCGCGTGGATATTCAAGACAGGACATCGCCTCAAAAATTAAGGGCGGCACCCGAAGGCACCGCCCTAACTAACTAGATCGCAAATCCCGTCAGCCGTCCTGATTGGCGCGGCTGATGCCGTTGCCGTCGAGGTTCTGGCTGACGAAATCCCAGTTCACAATATTGTTGAGCACGCTCTTCAGATAGTCGGGCCGCGCATTGCGATAGTCGATGTAGTAAGCGTGTTCCCACACATCGACAGTGAACAGCGGCGTCATGCCGTGGACCACCGGCGTGTCGGCATCGTGGAGGCTGGTGACTTCCAGCTTGCCGTTGTTGAGGATCAGCCAGCCCCAGCCCGAGGCAAAATGGTTCGCGCTCTCGGTCTGGAGAGCCTCGAGCAGCTTGTCGGTGGACCCGAAATCGCTCTCGATCATCGACTGGAGCTTGTCCGACGGCTTGGTCGAGCCTTCAGGCGCAAGGCCCATCCAGAAGAAGCTGTGGTTCCACACCTGGGCGCTGTTGTTGAACAGTCCTTTTTCGCCATGTTCCTTGGCGTGCTTGATGACGCCGGTCAGGCTCTTGTCGGAGATGTCGTGCTTGTCGTCCTCGACCATGCCGTTCGTCTTGTCGACATAGGCCTTGTGGTGTTTGCCATGGTGGTAGTCGAGCGTTTCCGCCGACATGTTGTCGCCCAGCGCATCTTTGGCGAAGGGAAGGTCGGGAAGTACGAAGGCCATCTATCTGCTCCTGTCAGGATTTGCGTTCAGTTGGCCAACGCAGCTAACGCCGATGCGTTGCACGTCAACCGGCATCTACTCGGCAACGCGCAGCTCAGGTCGCCTCTGCATTGAGCTGGAGGCGCTTCATGGCATGCCGGAGCTGGTCATAGCTCAGCCCCAGCGCTTCTGCTGTTGCGCGCTGGTTATAGCGGTTCTTCTCCAGCGCGTGGGAGATCACCGCCTTCTCGTATTCGGCAATGCTGGCCTTGAAGTCGTCCGTGTCGAGTTTCGCGTGCTGCGTGGTCGCCGAGGGCGCGGCGATCTCGCTGTCTTCGTCTGCCGCATCCAGTTCGGCGGCCTCGACTTCGGAATCCATCTTGATGCGCGGGGCCCACGGCGAACGGAATGGATCGAAATTGATCTTTTCGACTTCGCGCTCAGGGTCTTCGGCGCGGTAGACGGCACGTTCGACGACATTGCGCAATTCGCGCACATTGCCAGGCCAACGGTAACTTTCGAGCCGCTCCTTCGCCTTTTTCGAAAAACCGGGCCAGTTGGGCCAGTCGAGTTCGACCGCCATCCTGCGTCCGAAGAAATCGGCGAGCAATTCGATATCGCCCTCGCGATCGCGCAGCGGCGGTAGCGTGACCACCTCGAAGCTCAAACGATCGAGCAGGTCGGCACGGAAGCGGCCCTTCTGCACGAGGTTTGGCAAATGTTCGTTGGTCGCAGCAACGATGCGCACATCGACGGATATCGGCTTGGAAGCGCCGATTGGCGTCACTTCGCCATATTCGACCGCGCGCAACAGGCGATCCTGCGCCGCCGACGACAGCGTTGCCAGTTCATCTAGGAAAAGCGTGCCGCCATCGGCCTCTTCGAAGCGACCCTGGCGGTTCCTGGATGCGCCGGTGAAGCTCCCGGCTTCGTGACCGAACAGCTCGGCCTCGATCAGGTTTTCCGGAAGCGCCGCGCAATTCATGGTAACAAGCGGGCCGGACCAGCGCTGCGACAAGTGGTGAAGCTTCTCCGCGATCAGCTCTTTGCCGGTGCCGCGCTCGCCGATAACAAGCACCGGACGATTGAGCGGTGCGGCACGGCTCGCTCGTTCGCTCGCGTCGAGAAATGCAAGGCTTTGGCCAATCAGTTGCTTGCCGCGATCCATACTATTCCTTGGTGGGAAATCCCACCATTTGGCAAGATTTTTCGAACTGCCGTTGGTCGAAAAAATGAAGAAACTTTACATTCAAGAGATATCTCGGTTTTTGGCATGTTTCTCGCATATATTCTTCCGACAGGGTCCTAAATGGAGCACCAAATGGCAGTTTTTTCACGCGTCAAAGATATTTTCGCGGCGAATATGACCGAAATTCTCGATCGCGCCGAAGATCCGGCGCGGATGATCCGGATGATCATTCTTGAGATGGAAGAGACGTTGGTCGAAGTCAGGGCATCGGCTGCGCGTACGATTGCGGATGGCAAGGAAATGCGCCGCGCCCTCGCTCGCCTCGATGATTTGCAGGATAGTTGGACGGAAAAAGCCGAGCTAGCACTATCCAAGGATCGCGAAGACCTTGCCAAGCAAGCGCTTTTAGAACGCCAGAAGGCGGCGGATATGGCCGACGGGCTGCGCGAAGAGATTGCTGCTATCGATGAAACGCTCAAGCAATACGAAACTGACATTGCCAAGCTTCAGGCGAAGCTGCGCGAGGCACGCGCTCGTCAGGCCGCGATCCAGACCCGCCTCGAAAGCGCGATTACGCGCGCCAAAGCACGCGAAGTGCTCCATAGCAGCCGCACGAAGGACGCCTTCTCGCGTTTCGAAATGCTAGAAAAGCGCGCCGACTTGGCGGAAGGCACGGCCGAGGCGCTTGGTCTCGAAGGTCCCAAGAGCTTGGAGCAGGAAATTTCGGACCTCCGCTCCTCGGACAAGGTCGATGCCGAGCTTGAGGCCATGAAAGCCGCCTTGAAGGCCAAGAAATCAAGTTAGGTCCGTCCTTGAGCGGGCAAAGGGGAAGACAAAGTGGACTATGAAATTCTAATCCCAATTCTCGGGATTTTCGGGCTCTTCATCGCGATGCCGTGGATCATTTTCCACTACATCACAAAGTGGAAACAGCAGGCCACTCTGTCGGTGCCTGACGAGAAACTGCTCGATGAGCTTCACAGCGCAGCGAAACGCCTCAACGACCGTCTCGAGACAATCGAGCGCATCATGAGCGCGGAAAATCCCGACTGGAAGCAGAAGACGCTGCCGATGGAGCGCTACAAGGAAGACGATGCCGGCCTGCTGGGCCGCGCTGACGAATTGCTTGCCGAACAGGAACGACTGTTGAGCCGGAAAGGACGCTGACCATGGCACGCTCGCCCCATCATGAAGGCCCGCCGCGTCACACCAAATTCTATCGCGACAAGAAAAATGCCAAGTTCCTCGGCGTGTGCGCTGGTATTGCCGACTATACCGGTTTCGACGTCGCGCTGGTCCGGCTCGGAATGGTAATGACGTTCCTGATCCCGGGATCGCCAACCATCTTATTCTACCTGCTCGCCGGTTTCTTCGTGCCCGATCGCCCTTACGAACTTGAAGGGCAGACCGCGGATGAACAGAAGTTCTGGCAGGGTGTGCGTGCATCGCCGCGCAAATCCGCTCGCCAGATACATTCGCAGTTCCGCGATATCGATCGCCGCCTTGCTGACATCGAAAGCTTTGTCACCAGCGAGAACCGCGTGCTGGCGCAGCAGATCGACGACTTGAAATAGGAGCTGGACACGTGGGCGATACACTTAGTTCGGCCTTGGCACTTCTGTTGCCTTTCACCCTGGTCGTATATGTCCTTCGCTTTGCTTTCAGCCATGCGGAACGAAAGCAGGAAATTCAGGCAATCGTCGCGCAAAAGGAGTCATCCGATCTTGAAGAACGCGTCCGCGTCCTTGAGCAGATCGTGACCGATAACAGTCCGACGCTCGCGCACGAGATCGAGGGACTGCGCACCTTGCCTGATCCAGGCTTGACGAAAGGGAAGACAGGCTAATGGGCGCAACCGAATTCATTCTCGTTTTTGGCAGCATCATCCTTCCGCTGCTGCTCGGATTCTACGTCATCCGGCGCTGGTTCAACATGAAGGAGCGGCGCATGGAGATCGAGGCGACCCAAGCCGCCGAAAAGGCGGCGCAATACGCTGTGCAGAACAAGGTTCTGGAAGATCGCGTCGCCGTGCTAGAACAACTTGCGATCGATAGTGGTGCGGAGACCGCGGCGCAGATCGAGGCATTGCGACAATTGCCTGAACGAAAGGAAAGCACGAACTGATGGAAGCGCTCGGATTCCCCTTCAATTTCGTCATTCTCATCATACTCATCACCACCATTGGCGGCGTGGCGAGAAGCTTCGCCAAAGCCAGGGGTCAGGCAGCCGGAAAAGTCGAAAGCCAGGGCGCCGATCCAAAGCTCGAGGCGGAAAACAAGGAATTGCGCAAGGAGATCGGCGATCTTCGCGAGCGACTGCATGTCCTGGAACGAATTACAGTCGACAAGGAAAATAGTTTGGCCCGTGAGATCGAGGATTTGAGAAACAAATGAACGAAGAGTATCGCTTGGCCATCGACTTGGCGCCCTTTGTCGCCATGATCGTGGGACTGATGGTCGCCGGATCGGTCATCAACACTTGGCTACGCATTCGCAACGGCTATCCGCTCGAAGGAAGCTGGGGGAATGCGATTGGCCCGAAGACCGACAAGGAAAGCCAAGAACGCATCAAGCTGCTGACCAGCGAAAATGCCCAGCTGCGCGCGGAGATGGGGTCGATAAAGGATCGGCTGGAGACAGTCGAGCGTATTGTCACCGACGATTCACATGGTATTGCCAAAGAGATCGAGGCACTGCGCAGCGAACCCAAAAAGATCCAGTAGGAGCAACAAGATCATCGGGCTCTCCATCCCCATTCTCGGTATGTTGCTTGGCCTTGTGGCCATCGTCGGCTGGATCTTCCTTGATTATATGAAGATCAAGAACGGCTACCCGCTGTCCGACGACGACGGAAACCTGATCCACAAGAGCAATCCGGAAGACCTGGCCGAAATCAAGCAACTTACCGCAGAAAATCGCGACTTGGTGAACCGTCTCGAAAAGATCAGCGAACGCGTGGAAACGCTTGAGCGTATCGCGACCGACAAACCGGCACGTCTCGCCGCTGAAATTGACGCGCTCAGTGATCTGTCGTCAGACCTTTCGAAGGAACAGACCAAGTGAACGAATATGAAATGGTCGCCTTCATCGTCCTCATCGTGATGGTGACCATCATGGTGACGGCACGCTGGAAATATAAATATAGCAACCAATCAGGGATCGACGATGGTGGCTCGGCTGTCGACCCACGGCTCGAGGCCGAGGTCGAACGGCTACGCGACCGCGTCCAGACACTCGAACGCATCGCGGTCGAGAAAGAGGACAGCCTGACGCGCCAGATCGAACAATTGCGCGACCGTTAGCGCGCAGCTATTGCCGCCAGCATGAGCCTGCCTGCCCTGTCCGACCTTCAGGACGAATATGAATTCCTCGATAGCGAAGATCGCTATCGGCTGCTGATCGACCTTGGGCGCAAGCTCGAACCGATGCCCGACGCGTTGAAGACCGATGCCACAAAGGTCCGCGGTTGCTCGGCCAGTGTGTGGGTCTATCCCACCAACGAAGACGGGAAGCTGCATTTCCTGGCCGATAGCAATGCGGCAATTACGAAGGGGGTGGTCGCGCTTGTGTTGGCAGCAGTGCAGGATAAGCCTGCCGCAGAGGTTGCGGCGACAGATATCGCCGCGGCGCTCGAACCGTTCGACCTGACGCGCGAGTTGTCATCAAACCGGACACAGGGCGTGCCCAATATGATCGCGCTCGTGCGCAAGACCGCCGAGCGTCTTGCATGAACGCCCATCCGGAAGATCACGCGCGCATCGCCGATGTTTTCGATCCGAAGAAGTTTCTCGATGTTGCGGAGCATTACGGGCATGGCGCCGCGCTTGGCTACAAATACCAGGATCATGGCGTTGACTGGGTCGAGATGTCGCTCCCTTTCCGGCCCGAAATTGTCGGCGTCCCGGAAACCGGAATATTGGCCAGCGGCGCGATCATCAGCTTGGTCGATGCGTGCGGTGGTGCTGCCGTCTGGCAGAAACTGGGCAAGTTCGAGCCGATCGCGACGGTGGACCTGAGACTCGACTATCTGCGTCCGGCCTTTGCCGGCGAAACGGTGCTGGCGCGATGCGAGTGCTACAAGATGACCAGATCCATCGCTTTCGTGCGCGGCAACGCTTTCATTGATGAACAACGCGTGGTCGCCAACGTGGTGGGGACCTATATCCGCAACCCCTAGCCTAGCGCCTGGCGCGCGTTTTCGTTCGTCTTTAGTACGTCATAGGCGGCCTTCACCTTCGCAAACTCATCGGCTGCCTCTTCATCGTCGGGGTTGCGATCGGGGTGGAATTGCTTGGCAAGCGCGCGGTAGGCTTTCTTCACCTCTTCGAAGTCAACATCGGGATCGAGGCCTAGAATGTCGAGCGCGCGCATCTCATCGCGGCTGCGACTACCATCGCCCGGGCCCGCCCACTGGTAATGCGCGCTTTGGCGAAAACCGGATGCATCGCGGCTCTCATCTTGCGCGCGCTTTTTCGCTTCGGCTTCGTCCAACCCCGCGAAATAATTCCAGTTCTTGTTATATTCGGCCGCGTGCTTTTCGCAAAAATACCAACGCTCGGGACTGTTGGGCGATTTGGGCGCCGGTCGATCGCCTACCTCGCGGCAATTCACGCGATCGCATAGGCGCACTTTGGACGCCTCGCGGCCCTTCTCCCCGTAGGAGCGCCAGCGGGGAAACCCCCAGTCGTCAGATCGCTGTCTTCTCGGCATAGCCCTTAAGCTTAAAGCGTGGCGAAAGGTTCCGCCACAAAAGAGATAAGCCAGGGGACCTGTAAGCCGGGTTCTGTCCACCTCGATAAGAGGATGGGCGACCATTCATCTGGGGCGAGGGTCGCCCCTCACCTCTAGCGACCAACCCGGACGGCGCGGCGGGAAACCGCATTCGCCATCCCTATTCGGTCTTGCTCCCGGTGGGGTTTGCCGTGCCGGCGCCGTTGCCGGAGCCGCGGTGCGCTCTTACCGCACCCTTTCGCCCTTACCGCCCCGAAGAGCGGCGGAATGCTTTCTGTGGCACTATCCCTGACCCCGAAGGGCCGCCGGGCGTTACCCGGCACCGTTTTCCCGTGGAGCCCGGACTTTCCTCGCTTGCGCGCGGCCGCCCGATCCCCTGGCAGGCGGCGATATGGGTTATTGCGGGCGCGGGAGCAAGAGGGCGAGCAATTTGGCGCGACATTCGCCATCGACGATTCCATCGATCATGTCGGGCCGGAAGCGGCGCTGGAAGGCGATGACGGCTTTCTCGGGATCGGTCACATCGTAACCAAAACGTTCGAGCGCCAGCATGAAGCCGGCATCGGTCCAAAACGGGTCCATGAGGTCCTTGGTCGGGCTCGGCAGCGCAAGACGCCGCTTTGCCAGCTCCCACCAGGGAAAAAGTTCGCCCGGGTCTTCCTTGCGCGCAGGTGCGACATCGCTATGTCCCACCACGTTGCCACGCGTGATACCGTGTCGATCCTTGATATCGGCCAATAGCGGCAACAGTGCCGCGATCTGCTCATCCGGAAATTCGCGATAGCCGAATTCATGGCCCGGATTGACCAGTTCGATGCCGACGCTGGCGCTGTTGATATCCGTTACCCCGCGCCAATAGCTTTTGCCTGCGTGCCAGGCGCGCTGTCGTTCTTCGACAAGTCGATAGGTCGTGCCATCCTCATCGATGCAATAATGGGCGCTCACTTGCGCATCGGGACTGGTGAGCCGATCCAGAGCCGCTCCGGCACTTTCCATGCCGGTATAATGCAGCACGATCATCGAGACCGGCAGCTTGCGCTCGTTATGATTTGGTGATGGCCGCTCGATCATGCAGCGCACTTTGCCACCATGAACAGCGGCCAGGTCAAGCCCTCATGGCGCGGTGATCGGCATTCTGGGCCTGCTGCAGGCGGTACAGGCCGCGGACGTTGCGGTCGGCAGCAAACAGCTCGGTCTGGCCGATGACCGTCTCCCCTGCTCCCAGCACCAATGCACCATCAGGTGCGATCACCGAGCCAATACGGTCAAATGCCTCGCTGCGGCGTTCCTGATTGAGGTAGAGAAGAACGTTGCGACACAAGACCAGATCGAACGGTCCGGCTGGAGGATCATCCAGCAGGTTGCGTGTATCGAAATTCACCATCTGGCGCAGTTTATCGCTGACGACCCAGCCGTCCTCGTCCTCTTCGAACCAGCGGATGGTCTGCTGGATGCCCAGCCCGCGCTGGACTTCGAATTGTGAATAGCGACCAGTGCGCGCCTTGCGGATGATGCTGCCGCTAATGTCACTCGCGTAAATCTCGATGTTCCAGCCAGCCCATCTTTGCGGTTCGTCCGCAAACATCATGGCAAGGCTGTAGGGCTCCTGCCCGCTCGAGCAGCCTGCGGACCAGATACGGATGCGGCGCGTTGCCGCGCGCTTTTCTCGCAGGTCGGGCAAAAGCTGCTCGCGAATCGTGTCGAACGGCGCGCGATCGCGAAAGAAATAGGTCTCGTTGTTCAACAGCGCTTCGACGACTTCGTCGGCGAGCCCCGGATCATTGCCCATGACCAGCATCGTGATGAGCTCATCGAGTGTCGCGATCCGACGCGCGCGCAAAACGGAAGACAGCGCGGTTTCGATACGCCAGCGACGGCTGAGCGTCAGCTGCTGGCCGGTTCGCCCTTCAAGCAATCCTGCAAGGATTCGACTGGAGCTGTCGGACACTTCCATCAGTCACGTTCCAGACGTTGCGCTACCAGATCGGCCAGTTCGCCCGGCGATCCGCTGGCGGCGATCAGACCTGCATCTGTGACCGCGCGCGGCATACCCCATACGGCGCTGCTGTCTTCGTCCTGTGCGATCACCGCACCCCCGCATGCCACGAGCTTGGCGGCTCCATCGGCTCCGTCGCGACCCATGCCCGTCAGCACGACACCCAGTGCGCCAGCGCCGAATTCGCGGGCTGCGCTGTCGAACATCGGATCGACCGACGGGCAGCAGCCCGATCGCGCCGGCCGCGAAGAAAGGCGTGCGTAAGTTCCGTCCTCGCGGCGCTCGACGCTCAGATGTTTTTCGCCGGGCGCAACAAAGACCTGGTCCGCTTCGAGCTTCATGCCATTCTCCGCGACCCAGCATGGGCGAAGTGCAGCGCTGCCGAGTTGGCGTGCAAAAACCGACATGAATGCAGGCGGCAAATGCTGCGTCACCAGGATCGGCACACCGATTTTGGGCGGCAGCGAATGGAAGAACATCGACAACGCATGAATCCCGCCGGTCGAGGCACCGATGGCGACGAGCTCGAGCGGGGTGTCCGGCATGCGGCGCAGCCCCGGCGTCGGCATCTCAGGAAGCGGTAACAGCCGCTGTTCACGCGGCTCGGCCATGGCGACGGTGCCGCTCGCAAGCTCGCTCAATTTGCCAAGCAGCACCTCGGAGAAGCGTCCGCGAAACTTGCCCGTCCCCGGCTTTGGAAGTGTATCGGCAGCACCCAGCGCAAGCGCCTGAACGGTGACTTCGGCGCCATCATCGGCAAGCGATGACACGATCAGGACTTGGGCTCCCCGCGCAACCTCGATGATCTGGGGCAGATGCTTGAGGCCCCCTGCCCCCGGCATTTCCAAGTCAAGCAAGATGATATCGACCCGCGTATATCGGAGCGCAGTAACGGCGTCCTCGGCAGTGCCGGCGACCGCAACGATCTCGAAACGTGGATCATTACTGACGATTCGCGACAGGACGGCACGCGCGACCATCGAATCATCGACGATCATCAGCCGAACACGCTGTTCGTTGACAGGTCTGCGAATGTGATTGGAGGCGAGTGCGCCGGCCATGGCGCTACTCTTAGGCTACACCGACGAGCTGGAGTTTCACGTGCAGCGTTTCGCGGTCAAAAGGCTTCATGACATATTCGTCCGCACCCGCCTCCAGCGCAGCGCGAATGTGGCTCATGTCATTTTCGGTGGTGCAAAATACGACCTTGGGCTGGTTTTCATGCCCGCCTTTGCGCAGCAATTGGAGAAACTCCATGCCGCTCATCACGGGCATATTCCAGTCGAGCAGGACGACGTCCGGCATCGTGTCTTCGCAAAACGACAGGGCTTCGCGGCCATCGCCAGCTTCTTCCACCTTGAATTCAAGCGTTTCAAGAATGTGGCGGGCGACCTTACGGATCACCTTGCTGTCGTCGACGATCAAACAGGTCTTCATACTGACACTCGAGCCCTTCTTTTCGTGCTTCGCTACGGCTGTAGCGCGCAAATGGTAACGATTAGTTTAAGCGACTTTACGATCTGCCCCGTCGTTTTCATCGCCTGCGATCAGCTTGGCGATATCGACAAGGAGGAGTGACCCTTGTTCAGTGTCGACCATGCCGCTGCCGACCCGCTCCCAGCCGGCGTCCATCGCGGCGAGAACAGGCGTCGGTTTGCCGAGCGCCTCGCAGACATCCTCGACGGCATCGACGGAGAGCGCGTAGTGATGGCCTTCCAGCTCGACGACAGCAGCTTCCTGGATCGGACGAGTGAAATCGGTCTCACCCAGCCCCAGTGCGCGCTGGCAGTCGATCACCGTCAGGACGCGGCTACGCAGCGCCGACAGGCCGGCAATATGAGGCGGCGCACATGGCACGGGAATGAGCGAATCGAGTTCGATGACGCCTTCGACATCCGCCGCGGGCAGAGCGACGCGACTACCGGCGATCGAGGCTACGAGGAGCAGGGTGTCGTTCATGCGGCGCCTCCTGCCGATTTGAGCGCCAGCATCAGGCCGGCGCGGTCGTAACGATAAATGGTGCTGTCATCGCCTTCCGGACGAGCCCGGATCACGAGGCACCGGGCGTTTTCATCAGCCTCCATGGTCTCGCCCTCGCCCTTGATGACAAGGTCGGCTTCGCCGCCCGTTACCACCTCATAGCCGACGGCTTCGACGATTGGACGAAGCATGTGTTGCATCCAGGGATCGTCGGCAGGCAGGCGGCAGCGCCGCTTGATCCGGGCGGTTGCTTTGGCGGTCATGTTTGCGAACAGCCAGTGAATGTCGAGGATTTCGGCAGGCTCCGCGCCGACCAGGGCGACACCGGCAATCTCGCCGCTCGTATCAGCAGGTGTGACCTCATGCTCGAGCGCGCACTGATCGAGGACCTTGTCGAACGCGTAGGCGATTTCATTCTCGCCATCGCTAAGTCGGAAGACGCGCACCTTGACCGGCAGATCGCCATCGAGACCCGCCAGCGGAAGGATGGATTCGCCGAGCTGCACGCGTTGGCGACCGGCGCTGTCGGCAACCGCCTCGGCTTTAACTTCCTCGATGCGGTCGACCAACCCCAGATGCAACGCGCGGCGCTTGCCATCGAGTGCCCGGAAGACGAGCAGGTCGGGCTCTGGCGCGGACGTGTCCTCGGTTTCGCCAACGGGTGCGTTATCGCGCTGTCCTTCGATTTTGACGCCGCCCGCCTCTGCAACACCCGCTGCATCGAACAGGAGGATCGGGCTGCCATCGTCGGCAAGCGTAGTGCCGGCATAGATGCCCGTCGCCATGACCGAGGGCGCAGCAGGCTTGACCACCAGCTCTTCGTGATCGTGGATGTGGTCGACGGCCAAGGCATAGGTTTCGCCGCCGGCGGGCTGGAGCACAATCAGGGTACGCTCCTCAGGCGCGACGTCACTTTGAAGGCTCAACACGTCAGCGAGAACGATCTGGGGGATGCGACGATCGCGGATGGTCACGACGCCCGAGCCGCCAATCGTCTCCAGCGTGACGGCCTGGCTATTGGCGCGCACGATCTCATCGATCGCGCTGCGTGGGATCGCGAAGTGCTGCCCCGCGATGGTGACGGTCAAAGCCGGAATGATGGTCAACGTGAGCGGAACCCGCAATGTCATCCGCGTGCCCTGCCCCGGTTCGCTCTCGACGTCGACGACGCCGCCGATACGCTCGATATTGGATCGAACCACATCCATCCCGACACCACGGCCCGATATGGAAGAGACTTCCTGCGCGGTCGAAAGTCCGGCGGCGAAGATCAGGTCGAGCTCCTGACGTCGGTCGAATGACTCCGCAAGCTTGGGATCGAGCGCACCGGCCTGGATCGCCTTGGCAACCAGCTTGTCGCCGTCGATGCCCTTGCCGTCGTCTTCGATGTGGATGAGGATCTGGTTGCCCGATTGACGTGCCGAGACCTTCAGCAAACCGATTTCGCGCTTGCCCGCGGCCAGGCGATCGGCGGGTGCTTCGATGCCATGATCGACCGCGTTGCGGATGATATGCGTCAGCGGATCGCGGATCATTTCGATCATCTCGCGGTCCAGTTCCACGTCGCCGCCGTCGATATCTACCATGACCTGCTTATCAAGTTCCGCTGAAAGGTCGCGAACCATGCGCGGTAACATCACGAACAGGTTTTCGATGCGCTGCATGCGCGTTTGCGTGATGGCATCGCGCATCTCGGCGATAATTCCCGACAAGCGTTCGAAGGCGCCGTCCACGTCGACGTCGGTGTCGGCTTCACGCAGGCGGCGGGCGAGTTCGTTGCGGGCCAAGACCATATCCGATACGCCGCTCATCACCCGGTCAAGCAGTTCCACCGACAAGCGGATCGTACGCGGCGCTGCCGCGGGTTTGTTCTCGGTATCGCTCGATGCCGGACGTACCGCGACGTTTGCGGGCGCAACTTCCTCTTGGGATGGCTCGAGCGCTTCAACGAGCGCATCGTCGTCGCCATCGGGAAGCTGTTCGCCGGCGTCGATCATCTCGATCATCTCGGCAATGCGGTCGATAATGGCGAGAACCGCCGTCACCAACGCGGCGTCGGGCGCACGGCGTCCGGCGCGCACATCCGCAAGCGCGTCTTCTGCGGCGTGGCTCAAGGCTTCGAGACGCGGCAATTCGAAGAAGCCGCAATTGCCCTTTACCGTGTGTACGAAGCGAAAAATGCTATCGAGACGCGCGCGATCGTCGGGCGCTGCCTCCCAGGCAACGATTTCGCCGCCCAGTGCTTCCAGCATTTCCCGGCATTCCGCCACGAAATCGGCAATCAGATCGTCCATCCTTGGCCCCAACGAGACTGCAACAACAGCCTCCCCTATGGCGCATAGGAGTTAACGCCGCGTTAGCTGCGATTTATTCAGGAAGCGTCGCGCCGACGACGATGTGTTGATCGTCGGGTGCACTGATCTGGATGGTGCCCTCTTCCCGGGCAGCGAGGCTGTGCGCGAGATACGCGGCCGACGTGCGCGGTTCGACATCATCGGCGCCATTGGCGAGGACGTCACGGATCGCCGGATCGATCATCAATCGCGGCCCCTCGCCGCGAATGACCATTTCGAGCTTACCAGCGCCTTTTTCAGCGCCGACGTCGAGCCTACCGCCACGCACCAGCCCATCACCCACGATCATCGCGATGTTGAGCAGGAGTTTGACTGCATCCTTGGGCAATTTGGGCTCGGCGACCATCCAGCCAAGTTCGATCTTGCCTTCAGCACCGACCAGGCCCTCGAGCGCGGCCTTGGCCTCGGCTGTATCGATCTCCGCGCCATATCCACCGGCGGCACCGAAGGCCAAACGGAAAAATTTGAGCTTCGATGCAGCGGCACGGGCGCTATCGTTCAACAGCTCGAGCACCTGTTCGCGCATTTCGGGGTCGGTCTCGTCAGCGAGCAGTTCAAGCCCGTTATTCATGGCCCCTACGGGCGACAGGAGATCGTGACACAAGCGGCTGCACAGCAGCGCGGAAAAGTCTAATTTGTCCATGCCTGTCGGCATGGGCGAACCGTGGCCAAGCTTCAACCCTTGATACAGGCGCAAGAGCCGCCATATCGGCGCAATGGCTGGGGGGCTTCACCGTATCACGCTCGGATCCGAGCATGCTGGATGGCGCGTCGATCGCGCCGTCACCGACGTGGTCGGCACGCTTTCGCGCGAACGCGTCAAAAAGCTCATCTGCGAAGGCGCGCTCGAAGGCGCCAAGGGTCCCCTGCGCGACCCGGCGACGAAGATGAAAGGCGGCGAAGCCTTTACGCTCATCGTGCCCGAACCGCGCCCGCATCATGCCGAGCCGCAGGATATTCCACTCGAGATCGTATATGAAGACGAGCATCTCCTGGTCGTCGACAAGCCTGCGGGCATGGTGGTGCACCCGGCGGCAGGCAACCCCGATGGTACGATGGTCAACGCGCTCCTCCACCATTGCGCTGGACGCCTGTCCGGCATTGGCGGGGTCGCCCGCCCCGGCATCGTTCATCGCATCGACAAGGACACGTCCGGCCTGCTGGTGGTCGCAAAGACCGATCCGGCGCATGAAGGCCTCGCCCGCCAATTCAGGGATCATTCAATCCACCGCCTGTACAAGGCAATTGTTTCCGGCATTCCGCTTGTCGGCGAAGGCACGGTAGAGGCCAACCTCGCCCGATCATCGCATAATCGCAAGAAGATGGCGGTGGTCGAGGCACCGCGCGGCAAACATGCTATCACGCATTGGCGAAGGGTTGCGAACCTTAAGGAGGCGGCGCTCGTCGAATGTCGTCTCGAAACGGGGCGGACACATCAGGTCCGCGTCCATATGGCTTCGATCGGCCATCCGCTGGTCGGAGACCCCTTTTACGGACGGACGAGAAAGGCGCATCGCAACCTGTTGAAAGAGTTGGATTTTAACCGACAAGCATTGCACGCGGCCGAGCTTGGTTTCATTCATCCCGCGAGCAGTGCCCGTTTGTCGTTCACATCCGCCCTTCCGTCGGATTTTTCGGAACTGTTGGAAGCACTTGGCGTATAATAGAAGACCGGCTAATACAGCTGACCCCACGCGCGGGAGGGTCCTTTCCGGCGCACCAGGAGACATCATGGCCAAGCAAGCGATTTCCATTCCTGCAACAGGCGGCGAGAACGGGCTCAACCGTTACCTCGCGGAAATCAAGAAGTTTCCCATCCTCGAGCCGGAGCAGGAATATATGCTCGCGAAGCGGTTCAAGGAGCATGGAGATACTGATGCTGCAGCACAGCTGGTCAATTCGCACCTGCGGCTCGTAGCCAAGATCGCCATGGGGTATCGCGGCTATGGTCTGCCCGTCAGCGAACTGATCAGCGAGGGCAATATCGGCCTGATGCAGGGCGTGAAGAAGTTCGAGCCCGACAAGGGCTTCCGCCTCGCCACCTATGCGATGTGGTGGATCCGCGCGTCGATACAGGAATTCATCCTGCGCAGCTGGAGCCTCGTCAAGATGGGAACGACCGCGGCGCAGAAGAAGCTGTTCTTCAACCTCCGCCGAATGAAGAACCAGATCGAAGCTTTCGAGGATGGTGACCTGCACCCCGACGACGTGAAAAAAATTGCCACCGAGCTGGGTGTCAACGAAGACGAGGTCGTCTCGATGAACCGCCGCATGATGCGTGGCGGCGACAGCTCGCTCAACGCGCCGATGCGCAGTGCTGACGATGATGGCGAAAGTCAGTGGATGGACATGCTGCGCGCCGAAGAGCCGCTGCAGGACGAGATCGTTGCCGATGAGGAAGAGGCACGCGTACGCCATGACCTCTTGGTGAAGGCGATGGATGCGCTTAACGATCGCGAGAAGCACATTCTTACCGAACGTCGACTGACAGAAAATCCCAAGACGCTCGAGGACTTGTCACAGGTCTACGAAGTCAGTCGGGAGCGGATTCGCCAGATCGAAGTTCGCGCTTTTGAGAAATTGCAGGCTGCTCTCATCAAGATGGCCGAAGAGCAACGCTACCTCAGCGATGCCGCTTAAAAATTAGGGCCACCCCCTAGACAAAACAGCTGAACAGGCAGACGCTTTTCGTTTCGAGAAGCGCCTGCCGCTTCCTGTGCGACTCGCGCTTCGTGATTACGAAGTCAGGGGAGATTACGCCATGGGAAGAGCTGCAGGAGTTGAAAATGGCGCCAAGCTGATCGCACTCGTCGGACCGGCGGGTGCGGGTAAGACCAGCCTGGCGGAAGCCTTGTTGCATGCTGCGGGCGCGGTGAACCGGCAAGGTTGCGTCGATGACGGCAATACGGTCGGCGATGCCAGCGCCGAAGCACGCGCACGCGGCGGATCGACCGAAACGAACTTCATGCACTTCTCCTATCTTGGCGATGAATTCGCGATCGTGGATGCACCCGGCTCGGCGAGCTTTTCGGAAGACGCGGCACGCGCGGTCGCCGCGGCCGACTGCGCCATCGTTGTGGTCGACCCCGACCCTGCACGTGCGCCCTTGGCTGCCCCTGCTCTCAAGATGCTCGACGAGCTGGGCATGCCGCACCTCATCTTCGTCAACCGTATCGATCAGGCCCGCGGCTCGATCCGCGAGTTGCTCGAAGCATTGCAGCCGATGAGCGTCTCCCCGCTGATCGCGCGGCAGCTACCGATCCGTGAGGATGACCAAGTGACCGGCTTCGTCGACTTGGCGCTCGAGCGGGCCTTCCACTATCGCCCGGGCCAGCCTTCGCAGCAGATCGACATGCCCGAAGACATGGCCGATGCAGAGGCCAAGGCGCGTACCCACATGCTTGAACAACTCGCCGACCATGACGACACGCTGCTCGAACAATTGCTGGAAGATCAGGAGCCCGATGACTCCACCATCTTCGCAGACCTCCACCATGAGACGGAGGATAATCTTGGCGTGTCCGTGTTATTCGGATCGGCAACGGGTGAGTGGGGCATCAGGCGGCTGCTGAAATCGCTACGACACGATGCGCCCGGGCCCGAGGTAACGGCGCGGCGGCTAGGGGTCGATGCGCCCGCGATATATGCGGCCAAGACGTATCACGGCAGTCCGATCGGCAGATTGACGATCGCCCGCGTCCTCGGCGGCAGGTTTGACGAAGGCAGCGAGGTTGTTACCGACACCGGCAAGGAGCTGCGGCTGGGCTCGATGCTCAAGCTGCAGGGTGGCGGGCAGGAAAAGATCGAGACGGCCTTAAACGGCGCGCTCATCGGAATTGCGAAAGCGGACGAATTAAAGGCGGGTCACTGGGCCGGCGGTGACACGCTTCCTCCTCAGCCCGATATAGAGAAGCGTCCCAAGAACGCCGCGCTCGCGATCGAGCCGGTAAATCGCAAGGATGACGTGCGCCTTTCCTCGGCCCTGGCCAAGGTCATCGAAGAAGATGCGGGGCTCGCCATCGCACAGGAAGAAGGCGAACTCATCCTCAAGGGAAATAGCGAAGAACATCTCATGGTCGCGCTGCAGCGGCTCGACAATCGATATGGCGTAGCGATCAATTCGCGGCGGCCGAAAATCCCCTATCGCGAAAGCATTCGCAAACCTGTCGAACAGCGCGGCAAGCACAAGAAGCAATCGGGCGGCCATGGCCAGTATGGGGACGTACTGATCGAGGTTCGCCCCCTTCCCCGTGGATCGGGCTTCCAGTTCGACGAGCGGGTCAAAGGCGGAAACGTGCCCAAGCAATATATCCCTGCGGTCGAAGCCGGTGTGAAAGATGCGATGGTCAAGGGACCGCTGGGCTTTCCCGTCGTCGACGTCGCGGTGACGCTGGTCGACGGCAGCTACCATAGCGTCGACAGCAGCGAGCTTGCCTTCCGCACCGCAGGCCGTATCGCGATGCAGGAAGCACTGGCATCGGCAACACCGCATTTGCTCGAACCGGTACACAAGATCGACATCGTCGCGCCGACCAGCTCGGCGAGCCGGATCAGTTCTTCGCTATCCGCCAAGCGCGGGCAGATGCTCGGCATGACTCCACGCGAAGGCTGGAACCAGTGGGAACGAGTCGAAATGCTGCTGCCATCGAGCGAGCTGGACGGCTTGGAGGCAGAATTACGCGCGCAGAGCCAGGGCTTGGCCAGCTTCGAAGCGAATTACGATCACCTCGCCGAACTGAACGGCACGCTGGCGAATCGCGTAGTCGAGCGCGAGCGGGGCGACGAAGTGCCGGCCTAGAGTTCCGGAATAGTCATGATTGGGCGCCACCTTTCGAATTCGGCGCCCCATCGGTGGCCTTCGCCTTCGCTGATGCCGCCAGTCACGAAGATACCGTCGATCCCGGCACTTTTCGCGCCGAGCATGTCCGTGTGCGGGCCATCGCCAAGCATGACCACACTGTCCCGGTCAGGATTTCCGGCGAGGCGAATGGCATGGTCGAAAATCGGCGCATTGGGCTTGCCGTACCAGATGACCTTGCCGCCCATCTTTTCATACGCGTCGGCCAATGCCCCCGCGCAGACCAGGCGTTGGCCGCGGTGCACGACGATGCGATCAGGATTGAAGCAATGTAGCAGCATGCCCCGCTCCAGCCACGCCGCCAGATCCGCCTCATATTCGTCCGCGCTGTTACGATGTTCATCGAGGCCGATCAGCGCAATCTCGTCATGCGGCTCCTGTGCAGCTGCAAAGCGAACGCCATGCGCCTCCAGGTCCGCGAAGTCTTCACGCGTTCCGCAAAAGCCGACGGGGCGCGGCGGATCGGTCACAGCTGCAATCCCCGCCTGGCCGCTGCTCGTCACTGCCGCATAGAGTTCGCGATCCAAACCGAGCAAATCGAGGTCGGCGATGACACGATCGGCGGGGCGCGGTGCGTTGGTGACGAGGATGACCGTGCGATCCTCGTTGCGCCAACGCTCAAAGCGACGCTCCACGCCGGGATACAGGCGCGCGCCGTCATGAATGACGCCCCACACATCGCACAGGATGGTCGTATATCGCTTCGGTAGCTCGTCGAGCGTCACGCGGCCTGTGCCATCGGCTCTGACGGCTCAGGTTCGGGCGCCCGCTCCTCGCCGCGGCTGACGACCGTTGCGCAGGCAAGATCGCCCGTAACGTTGAGCGTGGTGCGGCACATGTCGAGGAAACGATCGACGCCCAGTACGATGCCGATCCCTTCGGGCGGAACGCCGACCATCGCGAGGATAAGTGCGACGACAGGTAGCGATCCTGCAGGGACGCCCGCCGTGCCAATACCGCCGAGGATGCACATCAAGAGAACGATCACCTGCTGTCCGATTGTCAGGTCAACTCCGAAGAATTGTGCCAGGAAGAGCACCGTAACGCCTTCGAAGATGGCGGTGCCATTCTGGTTGGCCGTCGCGCCGATCGTCAGCACGAAGCGCGCAGGGGCCCGGGGTAGCTTCAGGTTTTCGTCGGCGACCTTGAGTGCATAGGGCAGCGTGGCGTTGGAGCTGGCCGTCGAGAAGGCCATCACCATCGCCTCCTGGATATTCTTGAAAAACCAGATCGGGCTGACGCCACCGGCAATACGCAACACCAGCGGGTAGACCACGAACATATGCGTGCCGAGCGCGAGCAGGACGACGCCGACATAGGCCGAGAGCCGGATCAGGATATCCCACCCAAAGACAGCTGCCAGGTTGAACATGAAGCAGGCGACGGCAAGCGGGGCGATGCGAATGACCCACATGATCAGCTTCATCGAAACATGGAAAACGCCTTCGATCGCGCTCTGGAGCGCATTGGCTGGCTTGGTGTCCGTGAACAGCAGACCGATGCCGAAGAACAACGCGAAGAACATAACTGCAAGAATGTCGTTCGCGCCCATCGCGCCAATGACATTGGAGGGGATGATCGCAAGGACGGCATCGAGACCACTCGGCGTTTCGGCAGTGCGTTGGATTATGGCACCCGCGCCGTCGGCCGCGTCTTCGAGAAGTTGCGCCGCGAGGGCCCGGTCGACACCGGCGCCGGGTTTGAACACGTTTGCGACAAGTAGCGCCAATACAACCGCAATGCCGGACACCACGACCGTGAAGGCAAGCGTTTTCAACCCGACGCGTTTGAGTTGGCGGGCATCGCCCATCTCCGCGATACCGACGATGAGCGCGGACACGAGCAACGGAATAACCAGCATGAAGAGCAGCCGGAGGAACAATGAGCCGATGAAGCCCGTGACTGCGGTCACGTCGTCGATCCATTCCGCGCCCGCCGACGTCGCGTAGACGATCAGCCCCGCGATCAGACCGACCAGGAAACCGATCAGCATCTGCCATTGAAGGCCGATGCCGCCCTTTTTCTGCGCTACTTCCATGAAGGTCCCCCTCGCCTAAAACTTGCTGCCAACTGTGAAGCCCGATGCAGCGCTCACGTCAACCGGCATAGGCATATTCGCCGCCACGCTCGAGCCCGCGCCGGTAGGCGGGACGGTCATGGCAGCGTTTGAGCCACGCGATAATGTTTGGATAGCGGTCATCGAGCCCGGCGCGCGCCTGCGATGCTTCGAGCGGAAAGCTCATCATCATGTCCGCGGCAGTGAGGTCGGGACCGGCGAACCATTTACGGCTTGCCAGTTCGCGGTCGAGGAATCCGAAATGCTCTGCCAGCATGCCGCGCACGGGCTTTCGCGCCGGCATGCCCAGAAGGCCAAGTTTTTTCACGATCAGCATGCCGAAAAGCGGCGGCATGAGCGAGCCTTCGGCATAATGCATGTAGAAATGATAGTGCCGCGCCAGGATGGGATCTTCCGGCGCACCGAAACGACCGTGCCGGGCCACCAGATGCTCCATGATGGCGCCGCTCTCCGCCAGAACAACGGCGTCTTCCTCGATGAGCGGCGACTTGCCAAGCTGATGCACCTTTTTGAGTGCGCTGGGTGCGCGCATCGTCTTGGGGTCGCGCTCGTATCGCTTGATCTCATACTCGAGGCCCAGTTCTTCAAGCAGCCAAAGGATGCGCTGCGAGCGGCTGTCTTCGAGGTGGTGCACGGTTATCATGGATGATCTCCTTTGCGCCTCATGTTGCATGGGCCCGGCTTTTGCGCCAGTTGGCGTGGGTGAATCCGACAAGTCGCCCCATTCGCGCCGGCCAACGCGAGATCGTCCTGCTGCTGGCGGGCTTCATGGCGCTCAACGCCTTTGCCCTCGACACCATGTTGCCCGCGCTCCCGATGATCGGCACCGATCTCGACGTCACCGAGGATAACCGCCGCCAGCTGGTCATTCTGGCCTATATTTTTGGCTTTGGTTCAAGCCAGATGCTGTGGGGACCACTGGCCGACCGGTTCGGGCGCAAACGCATCTTGGCGAGCGGGGTCGCGCTCTACTTCATCTTCGCGCTCGTCGCGGCCGCTGCGCAGGATTTCACCCTGATGATCGCAGCGCGTTTTTGCATGGGAGCATCGGGATCGGTCAGCCGGGTGCTGGTCAACGCGATCACTCGCGACCTCTACGAAGGCGAGGAAATGGCCAAGGTGATGAGCCTGACCATGATGGTCTTCATGGTGGTACCGGTGATCGCGCCGTCGATCGGCCAGTTGCTACTGTGGGCATTTGGTGATTGGCGCGTGATCTTCTACGGGCTCGCATTCTACGGGCTTGCCGTCCTGGTCTGGGGCTGGTTGCGCTTGCCGGAGACGCTCAAACCGGAGTTCAGGCGCAGCTTCGATGTGCGCTCCATAGTTGAGGCGAGCGCCATCGCGCTGCGCGATCGGTTGTCGCTGGGATACACCTTGGCGCTGACATTCGTGTTCAGCGCGCTGACAAGTTATCTGGCATCGATCCAGCAAATCGTCGGCGATACCTTCGGCCAGCCGGAAGCCATCGGCATCGTGTTTGCGATCATCGCGGCACCCATGAGCCTGGCGAGCTGGGGCAACAGCCTGATTGTCGAACGATACGGCCTGCGTACGGTGGGCCACATCGGCATGTTCGGCTTTGCGGGTGTCAGCGCGATCCATTTGTTCGTGGCAGCCACATTCGGCGAAAGCCTTTGGCTGTTTGCCGCGTTGCAGTCCGCGACCTTCGTATTCTTCGCCTTCACGACCGCCAATTTCGGGACGCTGGCGATGACTAACATGGCGTCCGTGGCCGGCACGGCCGCCTCGGTCCACGGCACCGTCGCGACGATCGGTGCAGGCACGCTCGGGCTCATTATCGGACAGCATTACGACGGCACGCAGATGCCATACCTCACATGGTTCGCAATCGCCGGCAGCATCGCGGTATTCATCGTGCTGGTAACCGAACGCGGCCGGCTGATGAGCCGGGGCACCCCGCGGCGACACGCCGCGGAACATTGCCCGGCCCCTGACGGAAGCTGACATGAAAAAAGCGGGCCACGATGGACCCGCTTTTCCCGGTTGCAACTTTTAGCAGCGATTATTCGTCGCCGCCGCCATCCGCGTCAGGCCCGGGGCCGGTCATCATTGCGTCTTCCAGTTCTTCCTGCTTGTTGCCGCGGATCACTTGCTCGATCTCATTGGCCATATCGGGGTTTTCGAGGAGGAACGTCTTGGCGTTTTCACGGCCCTGCCCGATGCGGGTCGAATCGTAGCTAAACCAGCTGCCCGACTTTTCGACCACACCGGCCTTGACGCCAAGGTCGAGCACTTCGCCCATCTTGCTGATGCCCTTGCCGTACATAATGTCGAATTCGACCTGCTTGAATGGCGGTGCGACCTTGTTCTTGACCACCTTCACGCGGGTCGAGTTGCCGACCACTTCGTCACGATCCTTGATCTGGCCGGTGCGCCGGATGTCGAGCCGGATCGAGGCGTAGAACTTGAGCGCGTTGCCGCCGGTCGTCGTTTCCGGATTGCCGTACATCACCCCGATTTTCATACGAACCTGGTTGATGAAGATCACCATGGTCTTTGACCGGTTGATCGAACCGGTCAGCTTGCGCAGCGCCTGGCTCATCAGGCGGGCCTGGAGGCCGACATGGCTGTCTCCCATTTCGCCTTCGATTTCAGCGCGCGGCACGAGGGCTGCGACCGAATCGACAACCAGTACGTCGATGGCATTGGAGCGCACCAGCGTATCGACGATTTCGAGCGCCTGTTCCCCCGTGTCGGGCTGCGACACGATCAATTCATCGATATCGACGCCAAGCTTCTTGGCGTAAGCCGGGTCGAGTGCGTGTTCCGCGTCGACAAATGCCGCGGTGCCACCGATCTTTTGCGCTTCGGCAATGGCATGCAGCGCGAGCGTCGTCTTGCCCGAGCTTTCCGGGCCGTAGATTTCCACGATGCGACCGCGCGGCAATCCACCGATGCCAAGCGCGATATCGAGCCCGAGGCTCCCCGTCGAAATCGATTCGATCTCGATCTTTTCACGGCTGCCCAGCTTCATCGCCGAGCCCTTGCCAAATGCGCGATCAATTTGTGCGAGAGCGGCGTCCAACGCCTTTTGACGATCAGTGCTCATTTTATTCCCGTCTACGACTTTCAGCTGCGCTGCCATGGCTAGTCCCCTACGTCAACGGATGGCGTGATTGCCGCCCTGATTGACTACGGCGTACCGCATTTGTTCTCAAAGAACAAGAGGGGAACATCAAGTGTCGGCGAACGCCTTGTTCAAGAGTGAACCGAGCATTTCGCGTGTATAGGGCTTGGCCAGCATCGGGCACCGTTCAAACGCCGACGGCGGCGGATCAATATGCCCACCACTGGCGACCAGGAAGGGCGTGCCTTGCCGCTGCAACACCTCCACCACGGGCCACACGTCCTCATCGCCCAAATGAATATCAAGGATCGCCAGGTCAAAGCCGCCGGCATCCACTGCCGCATGTGCATCGGCCAATGTGTCGCATACCCCTCCGACCTCATGACCGAGATCGGCGATCAGATCGCCCAGCATCATCGCAATGAGCGGCTCATCTTCCACAATCAGGATTCGGCGTGCGTGCCCCATAACCTGTTCTTAAAACGCTCCCTTGCGCGAATCAAACCTCGATCAACTTTCCGATAACGTCTTGCGAACCGCTTCGGCGAGTTCCTGCACCGAGAAGGGTTTGGGCAAGAAATTCACATTGTCGATGTCGATCGACTTTCGCAGCTGTTCTTCGGCGTAACCAGACATGAAGAGGATCGGCAGTTCAGGCCGGTCCTTGCGCGCCTCGCGGCCCATGGTGGGGCCATCCATCAGCGGCATCACGACATCGGACACCAGCAAACTGATTTCTTCGCCCCGGCGCAGGATATCCAATGCTTCTTCGCCATTGTTGGCCGTTATCACTTCATAACCATGCCGCGACAACGCGCGTTCGGCGACCTTACGGACCATGGGCTCGTCTTCCACGAGCAAGACCGTGCCCGACCCCCAGAGCTCGCTTTCTTCGGTCTTGACCGCAGCGCGTTCGGCTGACTCCGTCTCCGGCGTCTGGTGGACGGGAAAGTAGATGACGAAGTTCGTGCCCTCACCCACCTTGCTGTCGGCGAAGATATAGCCGCCGGACTGCTTGACGATGCCGTAGACCGTAGAGAGGCCAAGACCCGTCCCTTTGCCGATTTCCTTGGTCGTGAAGAACGGCTCGAATATCTTGCTGAGCACGGCGGGCGGGATGCCCGAACCGGTATCCTCGATAGAGATGGCGCTGTAATCGGCTACAGGCAGAATCTCGCTGCCAAGATTGGCAACTTCCTCGGCCCGGACCGAGAAGGTGCGAATGGTCAGCGTTCCCCCACCTTTCGACGCCATCGCATCGCGCGCATTCACCGACAGGTTGACGATGACCTGCTCCAATTGCCCGGGATCGGCGCGGACCGAGCCGAGGTCGCGGCCATGCTTGACTTTCAGTTGCACCGTTTCGCCCAACAGGCGCTTTAGAAGGTGGCTAACCTCGCTGATGACATCGGGGAGCTGGAGGACTTGCGGGCGCAGCGTCTGCTGGCGCGAGAAGGCAAGCAGCTGGCGTGTCAGGCCTGCGGCGCGGTTGGAATTCGACTTGATCTGCTGGATATCGTCATAGTCGCTATCGCCCGGCGTATGGCGCATCAGCATCAGATCGCAATGACCGAGAATGGCTGTCAGGATATTGTTGAAATCGTGCGCGACACCGCCTGCCAGCTGGCCAACTGCCTGCATCTTGGTAGCTTGCGCGATCTGGCGCTTGAGCTTGGCTTCCTCGCTATTGTCCTTGAGCAGGAGGAGAACGGCGGCATCACCGATCCCGCGTAACCCCGCGACCGTCAGGGCAACCGGTTCCTTGGGGTTGTGGCCCAGGCGTACCGCAAGATCGCTTGAGATGGCCGGACCGCGCGCGTGGCGACGCACCGCGTCGGCAACCGCGCCCTTATCCTCCTTCACCACCAGGTCGCCCGGGTAAGACGGCTTTCCCTCGACATCGAGCCCGCCTGCGACGCGAAACGCGGTGTTCATGGTGAGAAAGCGGCCGTCGCGATCGACCAGCGCAAGGCCCAGCGGCAATAGTTCGAGCAGGACCTGGACATTGTCGCTGTTGGCAAGGCTCGCTTTTTCGGTTGCATCGAACAGCAGGAAGGTGCCTGCCCCGCTATCCTTTTCGGGATCGAAGGGAACATGCACGCCGCGCAATGCCGGGCCGCCTTCGCCTTCGCGCTTCAGGCGAAGAAGCCCCTCTTCAGTAGTCGTGACCAGGTCGGTAAAATGGACGGGTCCCTCGTGGTTTTCCTCGACAGCGCGGTCGCTGAAAGGCTGGTTGCCCGCAAGAAGGATCCCCTCTTCATTGATCAACGCCGCCATGACGCCGGCTGCGGCAAGACGATTGCCGGTCGTGCCCGCTATGCGCCCTGCCGCCACCTTGAGAAGGTTTGGCTTTGACGCCTTTGGAAAACTCCACAGGAGCGACGCGCCGCCACCTGCGCCCACCTTCAACAGATCCACGTTGATGGGCGTGCTAACGGTCGAGATACCGGAAGCCGAGCCGAGCCCGTCGCGCAAGGCGATCCGTCGCGCTGCGTCGAGCGCCTCAGCGCTGTCTTCGTCGTTGGCGATGCCGAGCGGTGAGGTCGAAAGGCCGAACCTGTCGCGATACGCAGCGTTGGCCGACAGGAGCGCGCCAGATGCATCGGTTACGGCGGCAGCCTCCTTTTGGAGACTGAGCGCAGCGGCGACCAGCGATAGGTCCGGCTTGGTGATCGCCATGCCATCGCTTTTCGACACCGCGACGGTGCGACGATCGATGACGAATGCTGCGACCAGCATTGCCGCAAGGCCGGCCAGGAACAGTCCCGCCGCAAAAGGCTGGCCGAGCGCCCAGAACAGAACCGCGCCGGACAGTGCAGCCATTGCAACGAGCGCAGGCACGAGCCAGCGCACGCCGCCTTCAAGGGGCCGAGGCTCCAATACGGCGGCGTGACGCTCGAGCATTACCAGACTTTGACGCGCTCGTCGGGCGGCAGGTACATGGCGTCGTCTTCGGTGACGTTAAACGCATCGTACCAGGCGTCGAAATTGCGGAGGACCCACACGCGCTGGATCGACGGCGAATGGCTATCGGTCTTCAGGCGGCGTTTCAATTCCTCATCGCGATAATTGCGGCGCCAGACCTGCGCCCAGCCGAGGAAAAACCGCTGGTCACCCGTGGTGCCGTCGATCACCGGCGCTTCTTCGCCGTTCAGCGAAGCCTTGTAGGCATCATAGGCGATGGCAAGACCCGCAAGGTCGCCGATGTTCTCGCCCAGCGTATATTCGCCGTTCACGAATTCGCCGTCGAAGATCTCATACTGGTTATACTGGTCGACCAGTCGTTTGCCCGCTGCGGTGAAAGCGGCGACGTCCGCGTCGGTCCACCAGCTGTCAAGCTCGCCGCGCTCGTTATATTTAGCACCCTGGTCATCGAAGTGATGGCTGATCTCGTGACCGATCACTGCGCCAATCGCACCATAATTGATCGCAGGATCAGCATCCGGATCGAAAAAGGGCGGTTGCAGGATCGACGCCGGGAAAACGATCTCCTGCATGCCGAAATTGGCATAGGCGTTCACCGTCATCGGGGTCATGCCCCATTCCCAGCGACGGATCGGCCCGCCAAGCTTGGAAAGCGCATCGTTGTGCGCCCAGGCCGCCGCGCTCATCGAAGTTTCGATAAGGTCGCCTTCACTGACCTCGATATCGCTATAATCCTGCCACTGGCTGGGATAGCCGATCTTGGTCGTGAAGTTGAGCAGCTTCGCGCGAGCGCGTTGCTTGGTTTCAGGCTGCATCCACGCGACGCTATCGATACGCTTGCCCATCGCGTCGACGACATTGTCGACAAGCTTTTTCATCTCCGCCTCGGTTTCGGGTGGATAATATCTGGCGACATAGGCCGCGCTGACCTCATCCGTTAGCGTGTTCACGGTGTAGGCCACCGCGCGCTTCCAGCGCCCCTGCTGCTCGGGCGTGCCCGACAGGGTGGTGCCATAGAAGGCGAACTGACGCTCGTCGAACTGGCTAGGCAGCATCGCCGCCGTGTTGGTCAGCGTCGACATCAGGATATGATCCTTCAGCACCTGAATGTCGGAGTCGGCAACGATTTGACCCATTTTCTGGAAGGCATCAGGCTGCGCGACGATGACATCGCCTGTCGTCGGATAACCGGCGCGATCAAGCAACGTGACGATGTCGAAATCGCCAGTCACCGCCTGCAATTCGGCAACGCTCATCTTGTTATATCGCGCATTGCTGTCGCGGCTCTGGACGCGGCTCCAATGCGCGTCGGCAAGCTTCGTTTCGAACGCGAGGAGGTCGGCAGCACGCTGCGCGGCGTTCTCCTCGCCCGCCATCGTCATCATGTCGGAAATGTAGGCAAGATAGGCTTCGCGAAAGCCCTGCATTCGCTCATTGTCTTCGAGATAATAGTCACGGTCTGGCATGCCGAGACCGGCCTGCCAGAACTTCACCATATATTTGGTGGGATCCTTGTCATCCTGACCGACATAAGGTGCGAAGGTTGCGCTCACGCCATATTTGGTATTGTCCCCGAGAAAGGCAGCATATTCAGCAAGGCTCGAGACTTCGGCGAGACTGTCGCGGAACGCCTGGATGGGTTCGAGACCTTTTGCGTTGATCGCATCGACATCCATGTAGCTGCGATAGAGCGCGCCGATACGGCTGTCGGGGTCGGCAGCTTCTTCCTCGATGATGACGCGCGTGCGCTTCTGCGACAGGTCGTCGAGCGCGCCGAACATCGAATAGTTGGACTTGTCCGAGGGTATTTCGGTGTTCGCGGCCCAGGTGCCGTTGGCGTAGGCATAGAAGTCGTCGCCCGGATCTACGCTGAGGTCCATCCCGGTGGCATCGAAGCCGAAGCTGCCAAGTTCATGGCCGCGCTCTGCGGCGGCGGTGATCCGCGCTTCGGTGTCATTGACATCGTCCTGCGCCATGGCTGGCATTGCCAGCATGGTGGTGGCCAACAGGCCGGTAACAAACTTGTTCATGCATCCCTCCCTGGGAATAATCAGAAAATCGTTCCTTCGCGCGCGAGACGCTGGCGCCAGCGGCGACCCACCCACAAGCGCCATCCGACGAGTGAAACCCAATAAGCGACTAACGACAAGAGGATCGCGATCACCAACAGGCCAACGAGCATCGAAGGCGCGGCTGACGAGGCCAACCAGTCCGACCATTCGCGTAGGCTCGCCCCGCTGGAAAGCAATCGATTGAAAGCCGTGAAATCGGTCTGGAAGCCGAACAGGCTACCAACCTCGAGTGCTCCGATGAGAAAAACCGGCGTCGTGAACGGGTTGGAGATCCAGGTCATGGCAGCGGCAAGCGGGATGTTGGCGCGCATTGGGATCGCCATCATCGTCGCACCGATCATCTGCAGACCCGGTATCATCAGGAAGATACCGATGAAGGTTCCTGCCAGCACCGCGCGCGGCACGCTGCGGCGCGTAAATCGCCAATATTCGGACGCTACGATGTACTTCTTCACCGGCTTCAGCCAACGGCTTTCCGCCAATTCATGACGCGACGGGGCGTGGCGGTGCAAGAATCGCCGCAGGAATGAGGGTTGTCTACCCATGCTTCCTAAGTAAGCGTCCTTGCTCCCTTTTCCAATCGCGTTCCTTGATCGAGGCGCGCTTGTCGTGCGCCTTCTTGCCCTTGGCGAGCGCGATCTCGACTTTGGCGCGACCATCGCTGTTGAAGTAGATGGATAGCGGCACCAGCGTCATGCCCTGACGGTTGATGCCGCCGAACAGCTTGTTGATCTCGCGCGCGTGGAGCAGCAATTTGCGGCGACGCTTGGGATCGTGGTTCATGCGATTGCCGTGGCTGTATTGGGGAATATTGGCGTTCACCAGCCACACCTCCCCGTCTTCTACGGTCGCGTAGCTTTCCTTGATCGACCCTTCCCCGACACGCAGCGCCTTTACCTCTGTGCCCTGCAGCTCGATCCCTGCCTCGAATCGCTCTTCGATGGCATAATCGTAATGCGCCTTGCGGTTATCCGCGACGACTTTGACCTTGTTGAACGGCTTGGCCATCAGATGAGTCCCGCATGCTCCAGCGCAGCATCGACGACATGCTTGGCCGAGCCCTTGGGTTCGGTCATCGGCAGGCGCACCTCGGTCGAGAAACCTTCGCGAACGCGCGACAACGCATATTTGCACGGCCCGGGCGAGGCATCGGCAAACATCGCGACATGCAGCGGATAGAGCCGATCCTGGTATTCGCGCGCCTTGTCCATGTCTCCGGCCGCGATGGCATCCTGGAACTGCGCGCACAGCTTGGGCGCGACATTGCCGGTGACCGAAACGCAGCCCACCCCGCCCAGCGCGTTGAACGCCAGTGCCGTGGGATCATCGCCCGAAAGCTGAATAAAGTCCTCGCCGCAGGCAGCGCGTTGTTCGGTGACGCGGCCCAGATTGCCCGTCGCATCCTTGATCGCCACGATCTTGTCAAGCTTGGCAATCTCGCCAAGGCTTTCGACGCTGATGTCCGCCACGGTGCGCCCGGGCACGTTGTAGACCATGATCGGGATCGGCGACATTTCCGCAAGGTGTGTGAAGTGGGCGACCAGGCCTTCCTGGCTCGGCTTGTTATAATAGGGCACGACGCATAGCGCCGCATCGGCGCCTACCGATGCGACCATTTCGATATTGGCCGCGACCGCTCGCGTATCGTAGCCGCCACAGCCCGCAATCACGGGCACCCGCTTATTAGCTGTTTCGACGCAGGTCGCGACGACATCGCGATGCTCCTGAGCGTCCAAGGTGGCGACTTCACCCGTCGTGCCGCAGGGCACCAGGCCATGACTGCCTTCGCTGATTTGCCATTCGACATGGTCGGCAAATGCGACCAGATCGACTTTGCCATCGGTGAATGGAGTCACAAGGGCGGGGATTGACCCGGTAAACATGCAATAAGTCCTTAGCTAACGGCGCTTCCTAGGAAACTTGCAAACGCCTCATTTTGTTCAGCGCTTGATAAGGGCGTGTGTAGTAGAAAGCCAGTATGCGAACGATTGCGATCCTTGGTGCCGTATGTCTTGCCGTCTCGGGTGCGGCGATAAGCCAATTCGAAAACGTGGCGGCCACACAGGCCGCAACAGGACAGGCGCCCAGTGTCGCGACCATCGACGCTGCGATCCGCGACTGGCGCGCGCTCAAGGACAACCGCAATCCCGATTTCCGCACCGCTGCGGTCTTTTCCGTCACCTACCCGGATTTCCCACGTGTATATTCGGAACGCGGCTTCGACTCTATCCGGCTGCGGGCCGAAAGCGCGCTCGACGGTAGCGCCCCGCCTGCCCTCGTGGCCGAATTCTTCCGCACGCGCCCGCCGCAAACGGGACATGGCTGGGCATGGTTGGCGATCAGCTACCAGCAACTTGGCCGCGGCGCCGAAGCCCTCTCGGCAGCACGCAGTGCCTGGGCGAACGCCAGCTTGCCCGCCGACGAAGAACGCTTGATCTACCAGCGCTTCGGCAGCCAGTTCACGCGCGCCGATCACGATGCGCGGGTCGACGCGCTGCTTTGGGACCGCGAGCCTAGCTCGGCGCTGCGCTGGTTGGAATCGGGCACGCCGGCGCGTCGCCAGATCGACGGCGCGCGGATCGCACTCCAGCGCGGCGACCAGGATGCCGAGCAGCGCTATGACGCGGTGCGGACCCTGGCGCTGTCCGATGCAGGCCTGATGATGGACCGCGCGCGGTACCTGCGCGCCCGCAACGACGATGCGGGGCTTCGCGCACTACTGGCCCAAACGCATGACTTCACGACCCGACCGGGCGATCCGGGACGTTGGTACGAGATGCTGCTTATTGGCGCGAACGGCGCTGCAGAGCGGGGCGATCACGCGGCCGCGTTCAATATCGCCCGCCAGCTCGACGACGCTTTCCCGGCTGGCGAGGACCTGACGCTGCAGCCCTATGAGGTGCGCGATCACTATACGAGCCTTGCCTGGCTCGCCGGGCAGACCGCCCTCACCCGCCTGAACCGCCCTGTCGATGCGGCTTCGATGTTCGATCGCTACGCCAATGGCGGGCGCTCGCTGCAGGTGGCATCGAAGGGCTATTATTGGGCCGGTCGGGCCCTGGAAGTCGCTGGCAATGGCGAAGGTGCGCGTGGCTACTGGGCGCGTGCGGCCGAAATGCCCGAATTATTCTACGGCCAGCTGGCGCTTGAACGCCTTGGCCGCGAGATTCCGGTTCCGCAACCGATGCCCATCACCGAGGTAAATCCGCAAGTCCGCGCCGCCTTCAATGCCAGCGTGCTGCCTGCGGTTATTTCGCGGCTGGCCAATAGTCGCAGCGAACAGACCGACTTTGTGCGCGCGCTGTCTGCTGCCGTCGACAGCCGCGACGAGCGTATCATGGCGACGCAATTCGCAAGCAGAGTGGGACGTCCCGACCTTGCCGTTTGGGTGGCGCGCGGCGCCCGCAATAGCGGTAATGCCTTCTATTATCGCGAGGCTTTCCCCGTTCATGCCAGCGGAGCGCCTGGCGGCGAGCTGTGGAGCCTTGCCCACGGTATCACTCGCCAGGAATCAAGCTTTGACCAATATGTGCGTAGTCCGGCCGACGCTTATGGCATGATGCAACTCCTGCCCGGCACAGCGCGCGACCAGGCCCGCCGCGAAGGGATCGGCTACGATTTTGGGCGCCTGACCAGCGACCCTGCCTACAACGTGCGTCTCGGCAGCAGCTATTTCGCGCTGCGGCTCCGCCAGTGGGATGGCAACGTGCCGCTGGCGCTCGCAAGCTATAACGCGGGCTATGGCCGTGCTCGGCAGTGGATCGGCCGGTATGGTGATCCGCGATCGTCCTCGACCGATACGATCATGTGGATCGAGAGCATCCCCTTCTCCGAAACCCGTAGCTACGTCCAGCGGGTGATCGAGAATGCGGCGGTCTATGACAGGCTCAATCCCTATGTTCCCGCTTACGGCGCGGTGCATGTGTCGCGTCACATCGGCAAGCCGGGCCGTCCGGGTTGAGCGCCAAGCGTCCGCGCTACATCACGCCCGAAGGGTTCGCGGCGATCCGCGCCGAATATGACCGGCTATTCGGCAATGACCGGCCCGAACTGGTCGAGGTCATCAGCTGGGCCGCGGGAAATGGCGATCGCTCAGAAAACGGCGACTATATCTATGGCCGCAAGAAATTGCGCGAGATCGACCGACGGCTCGGCTATCTGTCCAAGGTGATGAAAGAGGCCAAGGTCATCGATCCGGCAAAGTCTGAACGCCGCGATGAAGTACGCTTCGGCGCAACACTGACGTTGGTGGACGAAGACGATGTCGAACGTATCGTGACGATCGTCGGCGACGACGAAACCGATGCAAGCAAGGGACGGATCGGCTGGTCCGCTCCCCTCACCCGGGCATTCATCGGCGCCAAGGTAGGTGATGAACGAGCGGTTCGGCTGCCAGCGGGTGAACGATACTACGAAGTACTGAAGATCAGCTACCCCGAAGCCTAGGCCTTGCGTCGATCATCGCGGCAGCGGTTCGAACAATATCTGACCTCGTCCCAGACCCTCTCCCACTTCTTACGCCACGTGAACGGGCGTCCGCATGTTGCGCAGACCTTGGTCGGAAGATCGCCCTTGCGACGCATCCGACCCGTCATGACCTTCAGTCCTCGACGAGGTCGGCAACCGGCGCGCCGTCCGCAGCGTCGGCTTCCTCGGGCGGCAGGTCGAGCTGGATCGACAGTTCGTTCAGCTGGCGCTCGGAAACGAGGCTCGGCGCGCCCATCATCAGGTCCTGGGCACGCTGGTTCATCGGGAAGGCGATGACTTCGCGGATGTTGGGCTCGTCCGCGATCAGCATGACGATGCGGTCAATCCCCGGCGCCGAGCCACCATGCGGCGGCGCGCCCAGCTTGAAAGCTTCGATCATGCCCGAGAAATTCTCGTCGACATCGGCCTTGCTGTAACCGGCGATTTCGAACGCCTTGTACATGATGTCCGGGCGGTGGTTACGAATGGCGCCCGATGACAGCTCGTAGCCATTGCAGACAATGTCATATTGCCAGGCGAGGATGTCGAGCGGATCCTTGGTCTCCAGCGCTTCCATCTCGCCCTGCGGCATCGAGAAGGGGTTGTGCGAAAAGTCCACCTTCTGGCGTTCCTCATCGAACTCGAACATCGGGAAATCGACGATCCAGCAGAATTTGAATTCACCTTCTGGAATGAGGTCGAGGCTCTGGCCGACGCGGGTGCGCGCGAGACCCGCCAGCTTGGCTGCATCCTTCTCGTCGCCGGCAGCGAAGAAAAGTCCGTCGTCGGGACCGAGGTCGAGTTCGTCGGCAAGCTTGTCCATGTTTTCGGGGCCGTGGTTCTTGGCAATGGGACCGCCCCATTCGCCGCCCTTGCGAGTGGCATAGCCGAGCCCCGGGAAGCCTTCGCCGCGCGCCCAGTCATTCATCTCGTCAAAGAACTTGCGGCTCTTCTGCGCGGTGCCCGGCGCAGGAATGGCGCGGACCTTCTTGCCCTGGCCGACGAGGTTCGCGAACAGACCGAAGCCCGAGCCTTCGAAATGGCTACCAACGTCGGCAATGACGATAGGATTGCGAAGATCCGGCTTGTCGGTGCCGTACTTCAGCATTGCTTCCTTGTAGGGAATGCGCGGAAACTCGCCGGCGGGCGTGACGCTGCGTCCATCGGCAAATTCCTCAAACACGCCGGCAAGCACGGGTTCGATCGCCTGGAAGACGTCTTCCTGCGTGACAAAGCTCATTTCAAAGTCGAGCTGGTAGAATTCGGGGCTGCGGTCGGCACGCAGGTCTTCATCGCGGAAGCAGGGCGCGATCTGGAAATAACGGTCGAAACCGGCAACCATCAGCAGCTGCTTGAACATCTGCGGCGCCTGCGGAAGCGCGTAGAAGCGGCCCGGATGCAGGCGGCTCGGCACCAGGTAATCGCGTGCGCCCTCGGGGCTCGAGGCACCTAGGATCGGCGTCTGGAATTCGGTGAAGCCCTGCTCTTCCATGCGGCGGCGCAGCGAGCTGATCACCTTGGAGCGCAGCACGATATTCCTGTGCATCGTGTCGCGGCGCAGATCGACGAAGCGATATTTAAGGCGAATATCCTCGGGATAATCCTGTTCGCCCGCCACCGGCATCGGCAGCTCGTTGGCTTCGGACTGGATCGTCACGCCCCGCGCAAAGACTTCGATTTCGCCCGTCGGCAGGTTCTTGTTCACGGTGCTTTCGCTACGCGCCTTCACATCGCCATCAATGGTGACGACGCTTTCCACACGCAGCTTTTCCAGGATGGGCAGCGCCGGCGAATCTTCGTCGGCGACAATCTGGGTGATGCCGTGATGGTCGCGCAGATCGACGAACAGCACACCACCATGATCACGCTTGCGATGGATCCAGCCCGACAGTCGGACCGTGTCGCCAACATTGCTGGCGTTGAGGGCGGCGCAATGATGAGTGCGGTAGGCGTGCATGAAAAACTCGTCTGAAATGGTGATGTGCAGTTGCGAAAAAGTCGCGCGCGCCGCTCAACCGTTTCATCCCCCCTTTGTCAAGCGAAGGAAAGCGGCTAGAGCGGCTCGCAAGTATGAAAATTCACAAGCTAATTACCAAAACCGAAGATCTGGACGCGCTGGTCGAACGCCTCGCTACCCATGAATTTGTCGCCGTGGACACCGAGTTCATGCGCGAGAATACCTACTGGCCTGAACTGTGCTTGATCCAGATCGCCTCTCTCGATGAGGCCGCCGCGATCGACCCGCTGGCCGACGGCATCGACATGTCGAGCCTGCTCGACCTGCTCGTCGAGAACGAAGATGTGCTCAAGGTCTTCCACGCCGGCGGACAAGACCTCGAAATATTCCACAACCTTACCGAAAAGGTCCCCTTCCCGCTGTTCGACACGCAGATTGCCGGCATGGCCTTGGGTTATGGCGAGCAGATCGGATACGCGAACCTCGTTTCCGCTGTTCTTGGCATCCAGCTCGACAAGGGCGCGCGCTTTACCGACTGGTCGCGCCGACCGCTCGACAAGCGGCAAATCGATTATGCGATCGCCGATGTGACACACCTCGTCGAGATGTTCCCCGTGCTTCTCGACAAGCTGGTCGAGCTGAAGCGCGGTCGCTGGCTAAACGAAGAGATGGAGCGGCTTGCCGACCCGTCCACTTTCGCGTTCGAACCTGAAGATGCCTGGAAGCGCCTGCGACTGCCAGGACGCAACCCGGCAGTGCTTGGGCGGCTAAAGGCGCTTGCGGCATGGCGCGAACGCGAGGCGCGCGAAAAGAATCTGCCCCGCGGTCGCATCGTGAAGGACGATTCGCTTGGCGAGATAGCCAATCATCCGCCCAAGAAACAGGCCGATCTCGTCAAGATCCGCGGCCTTTCGAAGGGATGGCGTGACAATGATATCGGCGCGCGGCTGATGGAAGCCATCGAACATGCCGAACCGCTGACCCCCGAAGAAATGCCGCCCAAGAAGCCGCGCCGGCCCGGCCTTACCAAGGATGCTGCGCTGGTCAGCGACCTTCTTAAACTTTTGCTCAAGATCCGTTCAAAGGAAGCCAATGTCGCAGCGCGCCTGATTGCGCGAGCGAGCGATCTTGAGCTTCTGGCCGCGGGCGTGCGTGAGGACTTGGATATTCTCAAGGGCTGGCGCTATGAGGAATTTGGCCGCGATGCGCTGGATCTGGTGGAAGGCCGCCTCGCCTTTGCGACCGAAAACGGAAAGCTCAAGATGAGCCGGATCGGAGATGAGTAATGCGCACCATGCTGTTTGCCCCGTTACTGCTGATCGCTTGCGCGCAGCCTGAAATGGACGAGCCTGAAGATCTTTCGGCAGGCGAACCTTGTGATCCCGCCATTTTCGCCGACTATATCGGCCGCCAAGCGACGCAGGAACTGGCGGCAGAGATGATGTCCCTGGCCGGCGCCGAAGCGATGCGCTGGATCAATCCCGACAGCGCGGTCACGATGGATTTTCGCCCCAACCGGCTCAACATCTATCTCGATGCCGAAGGCAAGATCGAACGCGCGAGCTGCGGCTAGGAAAAGCGGACCTCCAGGTCTTTACCCATCGCCTGGCCAAGCTGGTCGAAGCGCTTCATGACCGCGTTCGAATAAAGCGTGCGTTCGGTCTGCGGAAGCGTCAGGACAATGGTACCGTTGTCCAGTTCGAGGCGCGTTTTCTTCAAGATATTGGCCGTGCCTGCCGATAGGCGCTGCGCGAAGCGGATCGCTTTGCCCCATGCCTGCGCACGCCCAATGTCTTTCAGCGATAGCAGCGAGGATAACTTCTCGTCATACCCGCCGTCGCCACCAAACGCGGTATAGAGTGCCAGCCCGATCTTGGCCCGGCCATGCACGTTGATGCCAACCCAATTGCCGTGGGTGGCCAGATCGACAGCGCGTTCGGCGCGAAAATCGGGATGCGCGTTCCACGCGATATCGCCAAGCAGGCAGGAGCACAGGCGCAGGCGCTGCGTCTTTGCCCCCTCTCCCGCGAAAAGCGGCGAGATATATTGATCGAGCAGTGCGCCATGATCGCCAAAACGGCCAAGGCGGCGCCCCACTTCAAGTGCAGCAGCAAGGAGCGGGTCCTCCGAACGCACCCTTTCCGAAAGATCCGCATAGAGCAGGCCTTCGCGCAGCCCATAGCTCGAGACAAGCACACGCGTGGGGCATAGCTTCGCTGCCAGCTGCTTCAAAATGGCGATGGCTGCGGGCATATGCGGAATGCGATCGGTCGAAATACGCCCGAATTGCTTGATGTCCTTCTTGCGCGCGCGGTCAACGTAATCGGCCAGAGCATCGAGTTGGTCGACATCAAGCCTGTGCGCATGGACGATCGGTAGCGGATGGCCTGACAGCATCATCTCCAGCATCGCGACCGAACGGAAACTGCCTCCGACCAGATACAGCTTCTTGCCCCGCGCGGCATCGCGAAGCCGACTGTCATCGAGCGCCGCATCGAGCGTCGCAGCGATGTGCCCGACATCGGGTTCCTCCCCGACACGCAGTACGCCCAACGGCAGACTGACAACGTTTCCGACCGCACCTCGTGCAACCCCCGCCAGTTCGAGGCTGCCCCCGCCAAGGTCTGCCACTATACCACCCGCGCGCGGGAAGGCGCTGAGGACGCCGTAAGCCGCGCCAACCGCTTCCTCTTCCCCCGAAATCAGTGCCGGCCGGATTCCGATCTTCGAACAGGCAGCGAGAAAATCGGGCCCGTTCCTGGCATCGCGCACGGCAGCAGTCGCAACGGTGCGAAGCCGGCGCATGCCGATGCGGCGCGTAACCTTGCGAAAACGCGCGAGCGCGCCGAGCGCCATCTCCATCGCCTCATCGCTCATATTGCCGTCAGCGCCGATAGTACGCCCGAGCCCGGCCATGACTTTTTCGTTGTAGAGGATGGAGGGTACACGTTCGGTGCCGCCATAGACGACCAGGCGTACCGAGTTTGAACCGATGTCGATGATGCCGACAGGACCGAAGGGGACCTGCATGCTCATCCGCCTCGCTGGATGAGTTTGAGCTTGGGCACACGCTTGCCCGCCAATGCCGCGCCGCGTCCCGACAATGACGGATTGGTCATGAAATAATGATGCAGGTTGAAGCGCCGCTTGCCCGGCTGGAGCCGGTCATAGCTACCGTCGGCATTGAGGTTCCAGCTCTGCTCGTTGTCGATGAGGTTGGCGATCATGATCTGGTCGAGAACCTGTGCATGCACGGTGGGGTTTTCCAGCGGCATCATATATTCGACGCGGCGGTCGAAATTGCGCTGCATCCAGTCGGCGGAACTGATGAGCACGCGGGCCTTGCGATGCGGTAGCCGGTCGCCATTGGCGAACACGAAGATACGCGAATGTTCAAGGAACCGGCCAACGATCGATTTGACGCGGATGTTTTCCGATAGTCCCTCGATCCCCGGGCGCAAGCAGCAAATTCCGCGCACCACGAGGTCGATCGACACGCCAGCCTGGCTCGCTTCGTAGAGGCGGTTGATGACAGCCTCGTCGGTGAGCTGGTTCATCTTGGCCCAGATGGCGGCTGGCTTGCCTTCCTTCGAATTCTCGATCTCGCGGTCGATCAGCGTCATGATGCGATCACGCAGGCCATTGGGGCTCATCGTTACCATTTCGAGGCCCTTTGGCTGGACGAAACCGGTGACGAGGTTGAACAGCTTGGCCGCATCGCGCGCAGCGCGGGTCGAGGCGGTAAAATAGCTCAGATCGGTGTAAATTTTCGATGTTACCGGGTGGTAGTTGCCTGTGCCCCAATGCGTATAGGTCCGCATCTTGGCGCCTTCACGACGCACCACCATCGAGACCTTGGCATGGGTCTTCCAATCGAAAAAGCCGTAGACGACCTGTACGCCCGCCCGCTCGAGGCGCGCTGCCCAAAGCAAATTCTGCTCTTCATCGAAGCGCGCCTTGAGTTCGACCACCGCGGTCACCGATTTGCCCGCTTCGGCGGCAGCGGCGAGCGCATCGATGATCTCTGACTGCTTGCCGGCCCGGTACAGCGTCTGCTTGATCGCGACCACATCGGGATCTTCGGCCGCCTGGCGCAGGAAACTCACGACCACATCGAAGGTCTCGTAGGGGTGCTGGACGATGATGTCCTTGGCCTTGATTGCAGCAAAGCAGTCCCCGCCATACTCCTTGATGCGTTCGGGAAAGCGCGGCGAATAGGGTTCGAACTTCAAATCGGGCCGCTCGACATCAACAACGCCGGCAAGGTCGGCGATACCAATGAAGCCCGCGCTTTCCACGATCAGGGCGTGATCGGCTTCCAACCCTTCGCGAATGATATGCTGCAGGCTTTCAGGGGTGTCGGCGGCCATTTCGAGGCGGATGACGCGACCGCGACGCCGACGCTTGATCGCCGAGCGGAAGGTCATGACCAGATCTTCGGCTTCTTCCTCGATCTCGATATCGCTATCGCGCAGGACACGAAACGCGCCTGCTTCCAATCGCTCGAAATCGGGAAAGAGACGGTCGAAGAATTCGCGAATCACGCTTTCGATGGCAATGACGCGCTTTTTCCTGCCGCGGCAGGGCAAGGTGAAGAATCGCGGCAATGCCTGCGGGATCATCAATAACTCGATGAAGTGCTCGCCCGACTTGTTATCGAACAGGTTGAAGATAAGCCCGAAGCCCGCATTGGGCACGAAGGGAAACGGATTGACATTATCGACCGCCTGCGGGGTCAGTACCGGCAGGATCTCTGCATCGAAGCGGTTCGACAGATAGGTACGTTCGCGATCGGTCAGTTCCTGGCGATGAATGATATCGATGCCCGCGCGCTCCAGCGCATCGCTAAGTTCGCCCCATGTGGCCTGCGCTTCGGCGCCCAGCTGGTCGGCGACCTTGCTGATGGCGTCGAGCTGCTGCGTCGGCGTCATCCCGTCCATCGAGCGTTCCTCGATGCCCTGGACCTGCTGCTGCTTGAGGCCCGCGACGCGCACCATGAAGAACTCATCGAGGTTGGAACCGGAAATCGACAGAAAGCGAAGGCGTTCGAGCAATGGGTGATTCTCGTTGCGCGCTTCCTCGAGGACGCGGCGGTTGAATTCCAGCCAGGAGAGCTCACGATTGGTAAAGCGCTCGGGGCCGACCGCGCTGGTTCCTTCGATGCTCGCCATCTCGTTCATCGCGCACCCCCGTTCATCGCTTCCAGCGCGTTGCGGATGGTTGGAATCGTCAGTCGCGCCTTCTCGGCAATCGCGTGCCGGTCGATCATTTCCACAATGCGCTCGGCAGCAAAATAGGTCCTTTCGACCCGAATTGCGATATAGCGCTGCGCTTCCTCGGACAAATGCAGCCCGCGATCGGCAAAATGGAGCGCGAGCAGCTGGCCGAACAAAGCGTCGTCGGGATCCTCTATCTCGGTCGTCGGCGTGACGGCAAGACGCGTGCGCAGGTCCGGCAGTTGCGCTTCCCAGGCAGGCGGCACGCGGTCCGCCACCATGATCATCGGACGACCCGTCTCCTGCGCATGGTTCCAGGCGTGGAACAGCGATTCCTCATCGTGATTTTCGGCATCGTCGAAAAGACGCCCATGCACCCGGTCGACAAAGGTACGCGCGAGCAGCGAGCGACCCGAACGGCGCGGGCCGGTGATGATCGTCGCCTTGACCGGCCACTGCGCCCACCGTTCGAGATGATCGAGCGCCGCAGCATTGGCAGCGCTGGCGATAAAGCGCGCCCCATCATCGTCCTGCGGCCAGTCGAGGGGAAGCGCGATCTGGTTGGACATCACGTCCCCGGGCGCGAAACCCGGAGCGCGCCGCCCGAATAATCCGCGCTCCAGCCTGCCGCGCTGATGGCGCTACGCAGTCCGTCGGCGGTGCCGCGATAGGTAATGACGAGATTGGACGTCCCGCCAATGGCGAGGCTGCTTTCAGTGACCGACGTGACCCCCGGGATGGCGCGCAGCAACGCAATTCCGGCGTCATAATCGGCCGCGGATGGCGAGACGAGCTGGATCTGGAACGGGATTTCCGCGAAAATCACTTCTTCGATCGGCGGCGGCGCTGCTTCCTGGATAATGAGATTGGGATCGGCCTTGATCGTGCCGGCGCGGAAGGCCGCGGCGAACAAGCCGTTCATGCGCTCGACGCCCGCACCCATCATCGCAGGTACGCCGTCTTCCCCTTCGCTTGTCAGCGTGAACCTGCCAAGCGGCTCGCGATCGAGCCCGTAAAATGCCGCAAAATGTCCGGTCGCCGGACCGCCCGGATAGCGATGATGCAATTGCACCTGTGCGATCAGGATATTGTTGGCGCCGTAGAAATCGGCCACCGACTTCCAGTAACGTTGGTTCTTGCGACGCACCGCAGCTGCGTTGACCAACAATGGATCGGAGCCGACGCCCGACAGGCGGACATAATCGATCGGCGTCGCGGCAGTGCGATATTGCGCCCATGCCGCCTGCCAAGGGTTCCGGCGCTCCATCGAATATTCCATGCCCGCGGTGGTGATAACCGGCACCAGCAACATCGGCGCGCTGCGCCGACGAGCGCCCGACAGCCCGACATACTGGCTTGCACGCTGGCGATCGAACTGGACCCCGAGCCGCGCAATGTAGCGCTTGGGACCGATGCGTTCTTCCTCGACCACGATAGCGCTGACGAGGCTGTCGAGCGTGGAATCGGACAGACGCGGCGCTTGGCTGGCCGGACGGCCGCTATTGCTCGCCCAGAGTTTCGCGAACCCTTCGCGCTGTGCGATGCGCCAGCCGGACAGGCGCGCCTCCTGCGCAGTTTCACCACCGACATCGACCTCGATCCCGCCGACATCGAGCAGGCCTTCGCTGGCGATCGGCGGAATGCCGCGATCGCCGCTTTCCATCTGCGCAAAGGCCGCTCCGCCCAAGATCATCAGGAGAACCACCCAGGCAAAGGGCCGGAAGAAAGGATTGCATCCGCTCATGAGTGTTGCTTTTGGCGACAATGGCGTGGAAATCCAAGGCCGATATGGCTAGCACACCCGACATGAGCGAGAAAAAAGGCCTTACCTACGCCGATGCGGGCGTTTCCATCGACGCGGGTAACGAACTGGTCGGCCAGATCGGGCCGCATGCCAAAAGTACCGCGCGTCCCGGCGCCAACGCGGAACTGGGCGGTTTCGGGGGCTTTTTCGATCTCAAGGCGGCAGGATACGAAGATCCGCTGCTGGTTGCGGCCAATGACGGGGTCGGTACCAAGCTGAAACTCGCGATCGAAGCTGGACGGCACGATGGCGTGGGGATCGATCTTGTGGCCATGTGCGTCAATGATTTGATCGTGCAGGGCGCCGAGCCGCTCTTCTTCCTCGACTATTATGCCACCGGCAAACTCGACAATGACATCGCCGAAGCGGTTGTCGCCAGCATAGCCGCCGGGTGCCGCGAAGCAGGCTGCGCGCTGATCGGCGGCGAAACCGCGGAAATGCCGGGCATGTACGGACAAGGCGATTATGACCTTGCGGGCTTTTGTGTGGGCGCGGTGGAACGGGCCAGTGCGCTGGTCGGCAACGAAGCCAGCGAAGGCGATCTGCTGATCGCGCTTGAAAGCTCGGGCGTCCATTCGAATGGTTTTTCGCTGGTGCGACGCATCATCGAGCAAGAAGGCTGGAAGCTCGACGATCCGCTGCCCTACGATGCCGACAGGACGATCGGCGAAGCATTGCTCGAGCCGACGCGCATCTATGTCCAGGCGCTGCTGCCGCTGGTGCGCGCGGGCGACATCAAGGCGCTGGCGCATATCACCGGCGGTGGCCTGCTCGAAAATATTCCGCGCATCCTTCCCGAGGGACTGCGCGCGCAGATCGCGCTCTCCGATCTCACACTCCCGCCGATCTTCGCCATGCTGCGAGAAGCCGGCAATATCGCCAATTCCGAAATGGTGCGCACCTTCAATTGCGGCATCGGAATGGTGGCGCTGGTCGATGCCGATCATGTCGGACCGGTGATCAAGGCGCTCGAAGATGCAGGCGAAACGGTGATGCGAATTGGCAAGATCGTGAGCGACACGCGTGGATGCAGCGTGATAGGCGATGGCTGGTCGGCTGCCCACGATGCCTAGGCGCACTCGCCTCGCCATCCTGATTTCGGGCCGCGGCAGCAACATGGCTGCGCTGATCTACGCCGCGAAGGCGGAGGACTGCCCCTACGAACCGGTATTGGTCAGCGGCAACAAGCCCGAGGCGCCGGGGCTCGATCTTGCCGAAGCCGAGGGCGTCGCTGTCGAACGGCTCGACGGAAAAGCCACGGGTTTCTGGGAAAAACTGCACGAAAAGCTGGAAGGGCACGGCGCCGAAATGATCGCGCTGGCGGGTTTCATGCGCATCATCCCGCGCGATTTCCTTCAGCGCTGGGACGGCAAGATCGTCAACATCCACCCCTCGCTCCTACCCAGGCACAAAGGCATCGGCGCACACGAAGCGGTACTGGAGGCTGGCGAGAGCGTGACGGGCGCCAGCGTGCACAGGGTCATCCCCGAACTCGATTCAGGTGATGTTCTTGGCCAGGTCGAGGTCGCCGTGATGCCGGGCGACACTCCTGAGACACTCGCGGACAGGGTACTAATCGCCGAACACCAGCTATATCCGAAGGTCCTGTCCGATTATCTTGGGCGCTTCTCCGATCCCGAATGGTTGACCGACCAAGTGTCGAAACGCGCCCTCGCCTTGCCCGAAACATTGGCCAAGACCAGCCACGGCGCCCCCGCCTGGCGCGTCGGCAGCAAGAGCTCGGGCAAATTCTTCGCGATCATGTGGATCCGCCATCATGGCGAGGAGCATGTCGGCCTGCTTGTCAAATGCGCCGGGCAGGATGAAATGGCGGGCCTGATCGAGGCCGATCCCGATCTCTATTTCCGCCCGCAATATTACGGCCCGTCCAACTGGATCGGTATCCGCATCGACCGCCCCGACACCGACTGGGAGCATATCGAAAGCTGGCTCGAACGCAGCTGGACCGAATGCGCACCAGCACGGGTCGCCAAACTGCACAAGGCCGCAGCAGAATTTTAGAGAATGTGAGGAGTACGCCATGCTGAAACGCTCGACCCTGCTGACCGCGCTCGGCGCGCTGGCGCTTTCCACGACAGCATCGGCGCAGGAAGCCCCGCCCCAGCCCGACATTTTCCTGTTCGCCTATGACGCCGACAATGAAGAAGACGTGCTGTCGGGCGGCAGGAATGTCACCGACCAGCCGCTCTACGACAACCAGCCATTCTTCACCGCAGGCAGCGACACCTTTCTCTATGTCCGCGACGATGGCGAACAGATCGATGTCTATGAATATGACATCGCCAACGCCACGCACACACGCATTACGCAGACGCCGGAGAATGAATATTCGCCGACGCCCTCGCCCGATAATCAGACCATTTCGATGGTGTTCGAGCGCAACGGGTCGGTGTGGGAGATCGATCGTTCGGCCCCCGACGCGCCGCGCTGGGCGCTCGACGCGCCGGGCGTGGTCGAGCCGGTCGGCTATTTCGCGCGCAACTATGCGACGGGCGATGTGCTCTACTGGTCGCGCTTCGGCTTCCATGTCGCGTTTAGAGACGCGGAGGGCGCCGGCCATTTCGTGTCGGGCCACGCCGTTCCTTCGACCCCGCATCTGATCCCCGGCACCAACAGCTTCAGCTTCATCCACCGCCAGACCAACGAGCAGGTGTGGATCAAGGCGTTCGACCCTGAAACTAAGGCCGTGCGCCCGCTAACCCCCATCGTCGGCACCAACGCCAACTACACCTGGGCCCCGGACGGATCGATCCTGCAGATCGAGGACAACAAGCTCCACCGCTGGCGCGAAGGCGGCGACAGCTGGGAAGAGATTTCGGACTTGGGCGCGCATGGTGTTGAAGGCGGATATCGCATTGCGGTGAGCCCGGATGGTGAGCGCATTGCCATTGTTGGGTTGGTGGCGACTGAGGACTAATGTCCGCCAACAACCCATTGCTGGCACTTAGCATAGGTTCACATTGCTAGCGTTCTTGATAATAGGTCTTCATGAAACCCTGTCTTCATCCCCAGGAAGAGGAGCGCCTGAAGGAGCTTCGTCGCTACGGCGTTCTCGATACACCGCGTGAGACGAATTTCGATGAGTTGGTCGAAATCGCCTCGGATATCTGCGAGGTGCCGGTTTCCGTCGTGAACTTCATCGATGCGGGACGTCAGTGGTTCAAGGCCGAGGTCGGCCTTGGCGTGCGATCCACTCCGCTGGAGACGAGCTTGTGTGGCCACGTCATCCTTCAGGGCGACTTCGTGGAAATCCCCGATACACTCCAGGATGAACGGATGGCAGACAATCCGTTGTGCACGTCCGAGCCAGGATTTCGCTTTTATGCCGGAGCGGTTCTCAAGGGTACCAACGGTCTGCCCTTGGGTACTTTATGTATTCTTGATTACAAACCGCGAACGCTCACCGATCGCCAGCGAAAGGTTCTCAAGGTTCTAGCGAAGCACGTAATGAGCGAGCTCAACCTTCGGCTTGCAATAGAAGAGGAGCGAGTACTTCGTAGAGAGGTAGACCATCGCGTGAAAAATTCATTGGCTTCCATCGGTGCGATGCTCTCGATGAAAGCCCGCCGCACGTCTAATGAGACGTTGAAAATGGAATTGGACGACGCGAGCACACGCGTTCGATCCCTGTCTTCGCTTCACGCCGAATTGCACGAGTTGCAAGCAGGTGGTCGTGTCGACCTCAAGTCATTGTTTGAGCGCGTGCAGGCCGACCTGCGAGCCCTCATGCCGGATGCAGTAAAGTTATCGATTGACGTGCAAGTCGAAGAAGCGGCGCCATCACTGGCCAATGCTATGCTCCTGATCGTGAACGAGTTTGTCTCAAACAGCGTGAAGCACGGTCTCGAGGACGGGCAAGGGACCATCACAATAGTCATTGAAGGCAATGCCCAGTCATGGTCGATGGTATGCCGGGACGATGGCAATGCTACGGCGATCGATGCCGAACGAGCTATGTCGAAATCGGGATTGGGCACCAAGGTAATCCACTCACTCGCGAATTCTCTGAATGCCAATGCCAAATGGACCGCCTCGGGCGGAGGAATGGAGCTAAGAGTGACGCCACAGCACGACTAGAGCGTCTGCTTATTACCCCTTCAGGGCAAAAAAAGGCCGCCAGGTTTCCCCGGCGGCCTTTCTAATTCGCTACGCGAAATCGCTTAGCCGACAATCTCGTCTTCATCGAAGAAGAAGTCGATTTCGATCTTCGCGTTTTCGTCGCTGTCCGAACCGTGGACCGTGTTTTCGCCGATCGACAGCGCGTGTTCCTTGCGGATCGTGCCTTCGGCCGCTTCGGCCGGGTTGGTGGCACCCATGATGTCGCGGTTACGCTTCACGGCGTCTTCGCCTTCGAGCACCTGGACGACGACCGGTTCGCTCATCATGAACTCGACCAGTTCGCCGAAGAAAGGACGGTCCTCATGGACCGCATAAAACCCTTCCGCCTGCTCGCGGGTCATGTGGATGCGCTTGGAGGCGACGACGCGAAGGCCGGCGTCTTCCAGCATCTTGGTGACGGCGCCGGTGAGGTTGCGGCGTGTGGCGTCGGGCTTGATAATCGAAAAGGTGCGGGTGACCGCCATGTCAGTTCTCCACTACTGCGGGGTTGTTTGGGCGCGCCCTTACAGAGGCACGCGGGGTAGCGCTAGCCCCTTTCGACCCACCTGCCGTCCTCACGCGCCCAATAGTGGCGCTCGACACCGTCGTTGGTGGCAAGGTCTTTCCATGCCGAACGCGCCGCATCGATCGTCTCGGGATCGAAGATGAAAAAGACGCGCTCGAAATTGAGCACCGCGGCGCGCCACACGCCGTCAGCCAGCGCGATATGGCGCGCGCGATTGGCCGCGACCGTGCGCGTCGACAGCAGGATGGGCTGGCGCTGGTCGGCGCCTTCGTCGACGATGCCGTGCGCAAGGAAGCTGCCCTTTCCGCCTTCCTCCCAAAGCTGCCGGTTGAGGCTGGCGAGTAACGTCTCGTCCTCGGCGACTACCAGCAGCCGCTCGCCATTGGCCGTCAGCTTTCCGGCGATGGCGGCGAGGACGCCCGCACGGGCAGCCTCACCGTCCAGCTGGTAGAAGTCGACGCGCAGCGCCTAGCCTTCCAACTTGTCGGCTACATATCGATCGAGCACCCGCACGCCAAAGCCCGTCGCGCCCTTGCCGAAGGTGGTCTTTTCCTTGTCGCTCCACGCCATGCCCGCGATGTCGAGGTGCGCCCACTTCACATCGTCATGAATAAAGCGGTGGAGGAATTGCGCTGCGGTAATCGAACCCGCGCCGCGCGGCCCGACATTCTTCATGTCCGCGATGGGGCTATCGATCAGCTTGTCGTAGGCAGGGCCAATCGGAAGGCGCCACAGCGCATCGCCGCTATCCTTGCCCGCTTCGACCAGGTCACCAGCGAGATCATCGTCATTCGAGAAGATGCCGGCATGTTCGTGGCCGAGGCTGATGATCATCGCGCCGGTCAGTGTGGCAAGGTCGATCACCGTCTTGGGCGAATATTCGGTCTGCACATATTCGAGCGCATCGCACAGCACGAGGCGGCCTTCGGCATCGGTGTTGATGACTTCGATCGTCTGCCCGTTCATCGAGGTCACGACGTCGCCCGGGCGCTGTGCGTTGCCATCGGGCATATTCTCCACAAGACCGCAAATGCCGATGACGTTGGCGTTGGCCTTGCGCGCAGCAAGCGCGACCATGGCGCCCGCGACCGCGCCGGCACCGCCCATGTCCCACTTCATCGCTTCCATGCCCGCGGCTGGCTTGATCGAAATGCCGCCCGTGTCGAAGGTCACGCCCTTGCCGACAAAAGCGGTGTCGAACTTGTCGCCGCTACCGCCCTTCCATTTCATGATCAGCAGGCGCGGTTCGCGGACCGAGCCCTGGTTGACGCCCAGCAACGCATTCATGCCGAGCTTTTCCATTTCTTTCTGGCCCAGCGTCTCGATGACAAGATCGGTGTCTTTGGCATGTTCGCGCACGCGTTCGACGAAGCTTTCGGGGTAGATGATGTTGGCCGGCTCGGTGACCAGTTCCTTGGTCAGCGCCACACCCTTGGCGACACCTTCGAAGGTGCCCGTCCAGGCGTTTTCGGCGCCCTCTGCAGCACCGACGATCGTCAACGTCACGAAGGTCACCTTCTGATGCTCTTTCTGGGTCGTACGGTAGCGGTCGTAGCGCCATGCACGGAGCGATGCGCCAAATGCGATGCGCGCTGCATCGTCAGCGTCGAAATCGCTGCCCGTCAGGTCAAGCACCGCGTGCGTTTCGCCCGACGTCAGCAAGGTTGCGCTGATTTTTGCGCCAAGAGCCTCGGCCGCTTCGCCATCGCCTTTGCCTTCGCCAACGACGAGCAGGCGGCGACCATTGTCGGCGGCCAACCAAGCGCTGGCGACCTGTCCCTTCTTGCCCTCGAAGCGCTGGCGGCGCATTGCGGCCTTGACGACCTCCAGATCGCTACCCAGCGTCTCCAGCTTTTCATCGCCCTGGCCCGATGCGGGAAGGACAAGGGCAAAATCCCCGGCGGGGCGATTGTCGGCGAAACGGATCTGCATGAATTATACCTCGGAATGTTCGATGATTTGTGCGCGACATAAGACGAGCGCGGGTCAAAAGGCAAAGGCGGATTGCCGCCCATGCGCCAAGCTGCAATAGCGGGGGCGATGAGCGGTGGTACAAATCGGTTGTTGAGCGGCGCGAGTCTGCTGGTTCTGGGGATGGCCTCCCCTGCCATTGCTGGCGTGCAGGATGCCTCCCCCCAAGCTGCAGCGCAGGAAGAAGTGATCGTCTTCAGCGCCGACGAGATCAGCTATGACGGTCCCGACCGGATCGTGACCGCAACCGGCCAGGTTCGGGCCAATCGCGATGGCTATTATGTCGCGGCCGACCGCGTGACCTGGAATCGCAGCACCGGGCTTATCGTCGCCGAAGGCAACGTCGTCTTGCTGTCCCCGACAGGCGACCGAGTGATCGGTGATCGCGTCGAGCTCGACGAAGCCTTTTCCAATGGCATGAGCGAGAATTTACTGCTTGCGCTCGATACTGGCGGGCGAATTGCGGCCGAGCGCGCCACCAGCGTCGACGGTGATCTTACGCTGGAGAACGCCATCTATTCTCCCTGCACGATCAGCCCCGCTGCGGGATGCCCCGACAATCCCAGCTGGTCGATCCGCGCCGCCCAGGTGATCCGCGACGGGGAAACCGGCAATCTCATTTTCAAGGGCGGGCAATTCAGTTTCTTCGGCGTAGCGCTTCCGGCGATCCCGTCATTTTCGATCGGGCAGCCTGGGCCGGTCGGCGGCATTACCGGCTTCCTCGTCCCGGAGGTCGCGATTTCGGGCATCAACGGGCTGGAAATCAGCCAGCCATATTATTGGCGACTGGCACGTAACCGCGATTTCACGCTGACACCGACGGTCTACTCGGGCGCCTTTCCTTCGATCGAAGCCTTCTATCGCCAGCTGACGACTACCGGCGCGGTGCAGGTCGGCGGCTTCCTTACCTATGGCGAGGTAGAAGACGACCTGCTGTCAGATCCGAATGCCGTGCTCGAACGCGATATTCGCGGCTATCTCGAAACCAACGGCCGTCTACAGTTCGATGAAAATTGGCGCCTGACCGGATCGGGCCGGGTCGCATCGGACAAGACGGTCACCCGCCGCTACGACATCACACGCGATGATCGCCTGCGCAGTTTCCTCAATCTCGAGCGGTTCAGTGAAGACGCCTACATCTCGATCGCCGGTTGGGCATTCCAGGGCTTGCGGGTCGATGACGAACTTGCAACGACTCCCGTCGCCTTGCCGGCAATCGATGCGCGCTGGCGGCTGACCGACCTTCCCGTAGGAGGACGAGTGGAGTTGCAGGCCAACAGCCTCGCCATCCTGCGCGTCGACGGCCAGGACACGCAGCGCGCTTTTGCGGGTGCCAGATGGGATCGTCGTCTGCTCACTGATTACGGGCAGGAATTGACCTTCACTGCTTACGCACGCGGCGACGCTTATCACACCGACAATGTACTCAGCACCAATATCGAAGCCTATCGCGGCGAAGAGGGCTGGAATTTCCGCGGTATCGGGGCGCTGGCGGCAGATATGCGCTACCCCCTTATCGGCCCGGCATTCGGTGGCACCCAGCGCATCGTCCCGCGTATCCAGCTGGTCATCACGCCGCGCACGGAAAATCTCGACATCCCCAACGAAGATGCGCGCGCGATCGACCTCGAGGATTCGAACCTCTTCGCGCTCAACCGTTTCCCGGGCTACGATCGCTGGGACGATGGCAGCCGCGTCACCTACGGCGTGGAATATATGCTCGATATCCCGAACGTCTCGATCCGCAGCAATATCGGGCAGAGCTACCGCCTCAACCAGTCGCCCGACATTTTCCCCGACGGAACAGGTCTGACAGACCGCTTTTCTGATATCGTCGGACGTACGCGGGTGCGCTACGGACGCTTTTTAGACTTCACCCACCGTTTCCGGATCGACAAGGACGACCTCAAGATCCGCCGCACCGAGCTCGACCTTACGCTCGGTACCATCGAGACCTATGCGCAAATCGGTTACCTGCTGCTCGACCGTGATATCGACATTTCGATCGAGGATTTGCGCGACAAGGAAGAGTTGCGTGGTGGCGGGCGCGTAAAAATCGATCGGAACTGGTCTGCCTTCGGATCGGTCGTTCTCGACCTCACCAACAGTGATGAAGACCCGTTAAGCCTCGCTGACGGCTTCGAACCGACTAGGCACCGCGTGGGTATTTCCTATGAAGATGACGCGCTGGAGGTTGGCTTGACGTGGAGACGCGACTATGAACGCGCAGGATTATTCGATCGCGGGTCCACATTCCAGATCCGCGTGATCTTGAAAGGGCTTGGCCGCTAAGCTGCCGTTCAGCTAGATGCCGCCAAGGAAAGAGCAAAAGATCAAAGGGTTACGACTATAATGACAATTGCACGCAGGATCGCGGTTTCGATGGCCGCAATGGCGCTTGCCGGTGGAGCGGCGATGGCCATGCAGGATCAGCCGGAACAGCAGGCCAACACGGCGCAGTCGCTGGCCTTGCCGGACAATCCCACTCTATTCGGCGCGGCATTGCCGCCGATCGTCAAGGCGACCGCAATCGTCAATGGTGAAGTCATCACCGCGACCGACGTCGAGCAGCGCCTTGCGCTTGTTGCGCTGTCGAACGATGGCCAGATCGATACCGCACAGCTTGACCGACTGCGCCAGCAGGTGCTGCGCAACCTGATCGACGAGACGCTTCAGGTCCAAGCCGCCGCTGCGGAAGAAATCGAACTGACGCCTGAGGAAATCAACGCCACCGTCGTGCGCGTCGCCGAGCAAAACGGTCGTACACCCGACGAGCTGGCCGAGTATCTCGCCTCCAATGGCTCCTCGCTCCGCTCGATTCGCCGTCAGGTGCAGGGCGAAATGGCGTGGCAGCGGCTCCAGCAGGCCAAGATCGAAAGCACCGTTTCGGTCGGCGACGAAGAAGTGCAGGCTGTCCTCGATCGCCTCGAAGCTTCCAAGGGTACGACCGAATATCGCGTCGCCGAGATCTATCTCCCGGCAACCCCCGCGACCGACGCCGAAGTGAGAAAGACGGCGCAGAACATTCTTGAACAGCTGGGCCAGGGCGGCAGTTTCGCCGCTTATGCGCGCCAGTACAGTCAGGCGTCGACTGCCGCAGTCGGCGGCGATCTTGGCTGGGTGCAGCCGGAGCAGCTTCCCCCTGAATTGGCCCAGGCCGTCACCAGCCTGCGTCCGGGCGCGGTCAGCGTCCCCATCCCGATTGCAGGCGGTTATTCGATCATCGCGATCCAGGATTCGCGCACGATCCTGACGGCAGACCCGCGCGATGCGGTGTTGAGCCTCAAGCAGGTCACCATCGGCTTCGATCCGGGCATGAGCGAACAGGCCGCATTGGCGCGCGTGGAACGCTTCAGCGAGGCCGCGCAGAGTGTCGGCGGCTGCGGTGGCGCGGATACGATCGCCGCCAATTTTGGTGGTCAGGTCGTGCAGTCGGACGGCGTAAGCCTTCGCGATCTTCCCCCTGCTCTCCAGCAGATGATGATCCCGATGCAGGTCGGGCAGGCAACGCAACCGTTCGGTTCGCTCGATGAAGGTGTTCGGATCCTTGTCATTTGTGGCCGCGACGAAAGGCAGCCCGGGATGCCAAGCTTCGATCAGGTTTATAATCAGATGAACCAGCAGCGCGTTAATAGCCGCGCCCAGCGTTATCTGCGCGACCTTCGCCGCGACGCCATTATCGAATTCCGCTAGGCGCTGGCGCGGTGCTGCCGCTATCCGTCAGCCTTGGTGACCCGGCCGGGATTGGTCCGGAGGTGGTCGCCAAGTGTTGGGAAAACCGTCACGTCGAAGGGCTCCCGCCCTTTGTGGCCATCGGCGACCCGCAATCCATCAGTGCGGTCTCGGCAACCCCGATCGCGGTAGTCGAGGACCCCGAAGAAGGTGCCGAGGCATTTGCCAACGGCCTGCCGGTCATCGCCATCGAGTGCGACGGCGAGATCGTCCCGGGTAAGCCGACGAGCGATGGTGCGCGCTGCTCCTACGATTCGCTCGAACTGGCGGTTGGATTGGCGCGCTCGGGTTCTGTTGCTGCTGTCGTCACCGGCCCCGTATCGAAACAGCAGCTTTACCAAGTCGGCTTCACCCATCCCGGCCAGACCGAATTCGTCGCCGAGCGTTGCGGCGTTTCGCGCGACAATGTCGCGATGATGCTGGCGGGTCCAACGCTGCGCACGGTGCCTGTGACAACACATATTCCCTTGTCGGAAGCAGCAGCGGCATTAAGCGTCGAGATCGTGGCGTCACGCGGGCGGGCCGCACTGCGCGGACTGATCCGCAATTTTGGCATCGACAATCCGCGCCTCGCTGTTTCCGGCCTCAACCCGCACGCTGGCGAAGGCGGTGCGCTTGGACGTGAGGATATCGACATTATCGCACCCGCGATCGAGCTGCTGCGCAGCGAAGGTTGGTTCGTCACCGGCCCCCACCCTGCCGACACGATGTTTCATGAGCGCGCGCGCGCCCATTACGATGCTGCATTGTGCATGTATCATGACCAGGCGCTGATCCCGCTGAAGGCGCTGCATTTCGATGAAGGCGTCAACGTTACGCTGGGTTTGCCCATTGTTCGTACGTCACCCGATCACGGAACTGCGTTCGATATCGCCGGCCAGGACCTGGCGACCCCTACTGCAATGGCAACAGCCATGCACTGCGCCACCGAAGCTGCAAACCACCGCCGCCGCCTCGCCGAGAAGGGACGCACCGGCATGGCCATCGGCAAGTGAACGTCGAACCGCTTCGCGAGGTCATCGCGCGGCACAACCTGTCTGCCAGCAAGGCGCTGGGCCAGAATTTCATTCTCGACCGACAGCTTCTGGCGCGCCTTGCAGCAATCCCGGGCGACCTGTCAGGCGAGACCGTCTTTGAAGTCGGTCCGGGTCCCGGCGGCCTTACCCGCGCCCTGCTCGACGCCGGTGCGCATGTCTTTGCAGTCGAACGCGACCCGCGCTGCATCCCAGCACTGGAGGAACTGAAAAGCGAGTATGGCGACAAGCTGACGCTGATCGAGGGCGATGCCATGGCACTCGACGCGGAAGCGATTGTCGGGCGCGGTGCGCATATCGTTGCGAACCTGCCCTACAACGTCGGAACGGCCTTGTTGACGGGCTGGCTGGACAGCGAGGATTGGCCACCCTTTTGGACATCGCTCACTCTCATGTTCCAGCGAGAGGTTGCGCAGCGCATCGTCGCCGAACCCGGCACCAGCGCCTATGGTAGGCTTGCCGTGCTTGCGCAATGGAGATCCGAGCCGACCATCGCGCTCAAGGTTAGTCGTTCGGCGTTCGTGCCGGCGCCCAAGGTCGAGAGCGCCGTCGTCCACATCAGGCCCAATCCGGCACCGGAGGGGGTCGACCCGGGCGTTCTCGCGAAACTGACTGCGGCAGCTTTCGGACAGCGTCGCAAGATGTTGCGGCAAAGCCTCAAGAGTGTCGCCGGGGCGCTGGATGCGCTGGCGGCAATCGGAATTGACGAAACGCGGCGCGCAGAAACGCTCAGCGTCGCCGAATGGATCGAACTGGCAAGGAAGCTCTAATTGGGCTGGGGCGCGTCGGGCGTTTCGGCAGCTGCAAGCACCGGTCCACGGCGGATCGCCGCCGCGAGCTTGGTCCGCTCGGTGCAATCGTTACCGCACAGCTCTGCAAGCTTGGCGAGATTCTGGCGCGCGCGATCAGTCGCACCGATCTGCACCAGCGCCTCCCCTTGTACCGCGAGTGCTTCGCGATCGGTCGGGTCGATAATCAGCGCCTTGCGGCCATAGCTGATCGCCTGCCCGTAGAGGCGCTGCTCGATCGCGACCTTGGCCATGGCGGTGAAGGCGTCTTCGTTCTTGGGATCGATAACGAGCGCGGCTTCAAGCGTATCGTCTGCTTCGACGAGCTTCCCTTGCTCCATCAGTTCCTCGGCCTGCTCGACCAAAGCGGCAGATGCCGGGTCAACGGGTTGGCGCTGCGCCAGGCCTGCGACCGACATGGTCGATGCGGTCACACCGAGAACAAGAACTAGCGGACTGATACGCATCAAAGTCTCCCAGATATTACCGCGCGTTATCACGACTTCAAACCAGTGGCGATAAAAAAGCCATCAGTGCCGTCATGGGCGGGTGTAAACAATCGTCCGGCTCCTGCCTTTCGACCGAAATCGAAACTGTCTTGCCACGACAAGCCTGAATGGCGGCTTGCCGCAGCGGCCACCTGCGCCTCCCCCTCGACGGAAAAAAGCGAGCAGACCGCGTAAACCAGTTTCCCGCCGGGTTTAACCAGCGGCAAGGCAAGGTCGATCAGGCGGCTTTGCGTTTCGACAAGCCGGTCGAGGCGTTCGGGTGTCAGGCGCCAGCGCCCTTCCGGATTACGCCGCCACGTACCTGAACCCGAACAGGGCGCATCGATCAGGACGACATCGGCTTGGCCGTCGAGATCGGCGAGCATTTCCGCCTCTCGCGGCGTGTCGAGGAGACGCATATCGATATTGCTGGCACCAGCCCGTTCGGCGCGCGGCGGCAGCTGTGCCAGGCGCGCACGGCTGATATCGGCTGCAAGGATACGACTGTCTGGGGCTAGGGCAGCAAGCGCCAGCGCCTTGCCCCCCGCCCCTGCACACAGGTCGACAAGGAGCTGGTCATCGCGCGGATCGCAGACGTGCGCCACTAGCTGGCTAGCCTCGTCCTGCACTTCGACCAGGCCATTGCGGTAAGCGGGATGCTGGTCGACGCGCGTGTCGGTATCGAGGCGAATACCATAAGGCGCAAGCGCGGTCGGCTCGCCGTCCGGGAAGGATTGCAATACGGCGTCGCGCGTCATGCGCGCAACATTGACGCGCAAATCGAGCGGAGCGCGCGCCAGCAAGGCGGGCCATTCGTCGCTCGCCACGAGCGGATGCAGCGCCGGCTCCAGCCATGCCGGCAGGAGCCGACCCTGGCATCTCGCTTCGCCAGCCTCGATGGGTGCGGGCGCATGCCCCTGCCCGTCGAACAACGCAGCAAGCTGCGCATCATCTTTAGCCAGTCCGAGCATCGCGGAGCGTCCGGTTGCAGGCATCTCGCCGCAATGACGGATGGCAGCGAACACATGCTCGCGCACGGCACGTCGATCCTTGGATCCGGCGTATCGACGCTCACGGAAATATTGGCGCACAATGGCATCGGCGGGCGGACCGTTATCGCGCGCCGATGCGATCACCGTATCGAGTATCTCGATAGCCGCCTGAATGCGGGCGCCGGGTGTCACGCTCGTGAACTGGCCAGCGCGTCTTTCACCGCTGCTAGCGCCTGCTCCGCCTTCTCGCCATCGGGTCCGCCGCCTTGCGCCATGTCGGGACGGCCCCCGCCGCCCTTGCCGCCAAGCGCCTCCACCGCGACCTTGACCAAGTCGACGGCGCTCGCTTCACCCGTTTTGTCGTCAGTGACACCTACCGCGACGCTGGCCTTGCCCTCGTTGACCGCGACCAGCGCGGCGATACCCGAGCCCAATTCCTTCTTCATGTCGTCGACCGTCGGGCGCAGCGCCTTGGGCTCCAGCCCTTCCACGACGCGGCCCATGAAGGCGAACCCGGCAATTTCTTCCGGCCCCGCCGCGGCCTTTCCGCCACCGCCGCCCATCGCCAATGCCTTCTTTGCATCGGCCAATTCACGTTCAAGCTGCTTCCGCTCGCTTACCAGCGCCGCGATACGCTCGGGCACTTCGTCCGGCGCCGCTTTCAGACTGTTGGCGGCATCGCGCAGCTTAGCATCGCGCTGGATCAGCCACATACGTGCGGCCTCGCCGGTCAGCGCTTCGATACGGCGAACGCCTGATGATACCGCGCTTTCGCTGATGATTTTAAACAGCTGGATGTCGCCAGTGGCGCGGACATGCGTGCCGCCGCACAGTTCGACCGAATAGCTCTTGTCCGTCTTGCGTCCCATCGACAACACGCGGACTTCGTCACCATATTTTTCTCCGAACAGCGCGAGCGCACCGGCTTCGATGGCGTCGTCGGGTGTCATCAGCCGCGTATCGACGATCTCGTTGGCGCGAATTTCTTCATTCACCTCGCGCTCGATGTCGGCGATTTCGTCCGTCGTCAGCGCGCTGGGATGTGAAAAGTCGAAGCGAAGGCGGTCAGGCGCCACGAGGCTGCCTTTCTGCGTGACATGCTCGCCCAGCCGGTTGCGCAGCGCCGCGTGCACCAGGTGGGTCGCCGAATGGTTCGCGCGCGTTTGGTCGCGGCGCTCGACGTCGATTTCCTGGTGCAGGCTGTCGCCAATTCGCACTGTGCCCTTGGTTATCCTGCTGTGCAGGACATGAAGTTTGCCAAGCGGCTTCGATGTATCGCTGACGGTTGCTACAACCCCGTCTTGCGAGGACAGGCTGCCGGCATCACCGACCTGGCCGCCACTTTCCCCGTAAAACGGCGTCTGGTTGAGCACGAGCATCACCTCGTCACCCTCGCCCGCGCTATCGACGCGCGCGCCATCCTTGACGATGGCCTGCACCACGCCTTCGCCTTCGCTCGACAGGTAGCCGGTAAATTCGGTCGCGCCGACTTCATCGGCAAGGTCGAACCAGAGCTCATCGCTCGCCTGCTCGCCCGAGCCTTTCCAGGCGGCACGTGCCTTGGCCTTTTGCTCGGCCATGGCGGCATCGAAGCCTTCGCGGTCGACGCCAAGACCTTCGCGGCGCAGCGCGTCTTCGGTGAGATCGTAGGGAAAGCCGTACGTGTCGTAGAGCTTGAAGGCGGTTTCGCCCGGAAGCGCATCGCCTTCGCCCATGCCCTTTGTCGCCTCGTCGAGCAGCTTGAGGCCATTGGCCAGCGTACGGCGGAAGCGCACCTCTTCATCGTGCAGTGTGGTTTCGATCAGCGTCTGCGCGCGCACCAGTTCGGGATAAGCGCCGCCCATCTCGGAGAGCAGCTCGGGCACGAGGCGATGCATCAGCGGCTCGGCGGCGCCAAGGATGTGCGCGTGGCGCATGGCACGGCGCATGATGCGGCGCAGCACATAGCCGCGCCCTTCGTTAGACGGCAATACGCCGTCGGCAATAAGGAAACCGGACGAGCGAAGGTGATCGGCAATAACGCGGTGGCTTGCCTGTTGCTCGCCCTCGGCCCTGGTCTTGGTGAGCTCTTCCGAAGCCGCGATCAGCGCCTTGAACTGGTCGGTGTCATAATTGTCGTGGACGCCCTGCATCACCGCCGCCAGGCGTTCCAGACCCATGCCGGTGTCGATGCTGGGCTTTGGCAGATCGCCGACGATTTCGTCGGCAGCCTGCGTGTACTGCATGAAGACAAGGTTCCAGATTTCCACGAAACGATCGCCGTCCTCGTTCGGACTCCCCGGCGGCCCGCCTTCGATATGATCGCCGTGATCGTAGAAAATCTCGCTGCACGGCCCGCACGGCCCATCCGAACCCATCGCCCAGAAATTATCCTTGGTCGCGATGCGGATGATACGCTCTTCGGGCAGGCCCGAAATCTTGCGCCACAGATCATACGCCTCGTCATCGGTGTGATAGACCGTGGCGGTCAGCTTGTCGGCCGGCAGACCCCATTCCTTGGTCAGCAGCGTCCACGCATGGCTGATCGCCTCGTCCTTGAAATAATCGCCGAACGAGAAATTTCCGAGCATCTCGAAGAAGGTGTGGTGGCGCGCGGTGTAGCCCACATTGTCGAGGTCATTATGCTTACCGCCCGCGCGCACGCACTTCTGGCTCGACGTCGCGGTCGAGTAAGCCACTTGCTCCAGCCCGGTGAACACATTCTTGAACGGCACCATGCCTGCATTCACAAACATCAGCGTCGGATCGTTATGCGGCACCAATGGCGCACTCGGGACCCGCTCATGGCCCTGACCCTCAAAATAGTCGAGAAAGCTGCGGCGAATATCGTTGGTTGAAGTCATGGAGGCGATGTAAGGCCCATGGTGCAATGCGGCAAGCGGCTAAGGAGGTCATATTGGTTCGCAAGACCGTTAAATGGTTGTTCTGGACTCTATTCCTGCTCTTCCTGGGCAGCCTTGCCCTGGTCATCTTCTACCGCTGGGTCCCTGTGCCGATCACCGCGACCATGATCATGGATGACAACGGCATCACCAAGGATTGGGAGCCGCTGGAACGGATCGATCGCGACATGGTGCGTGCAGCCATCGCCGCAGAAGACAGCAAATTCTGCAGCCATGACGGGTTCGACTGGAAGGCGATCGATGACGCGCGTCGCCGCAACGCGCAGGGCGGTCGTATCAGGGGCGGCTCGACGATCAGCCAGCAGACCGCCAAGAATGTCTTCCTGTGGCAGGGTGGCGGCTATTTCCGCAAAGGCGTGGAGGCCTATTTCACCTTCATGATCGAGAAGATCTGGGGCAAGCGACGCATCATGGAAGTCTATCTCAACGTCGCCGAGACGGGCATTGGAACGTACGGTGTCAGTGAGGGTGCGCGTCGCTATTTCGACAAGGATGCATCCAGCTTGTCTCGGCGCGAGGCGGCTGCGATCGCGGCGGTGCTTCCGCTGCCCAAGGAGCGACCGGGGCGCAATCCGAGTGGTTTCACCGCACGCTACGGTTCAACCATCGCATCGCGCATGGGCGTCGTGGAACGCGATAGGCTAGACGCGTGTGTATATGCCGAAGGAGATGTACCCGTGAATGGTCCCGATCCATCGAACCCAACGCCGACCCCTACGCCAACGCCGCAGCCGCCCGAGATCGAGCCGGCCCCCGCACCGGACAGCGATCCGATGCCACAGGACGACCCTGCACCGCAGCCGATCGACCCGGACCCTCCGATTACGCCGGCCGATCCAAATCCGGACGACGTCCCGCCAGCACAGCCGGATGTGCCGCAGCAACCCTAGCCCGCGGCAGAATGCACCAGGCGTGGCCGCTCCGGAATATCCGCTGCAAGCATGACATTGGGTTCGCCCAGCAAGCGGGACAGGCGATCGGCAATATCCGCGTCCAGCTGGAAATCGCGGCCAATGAGCATCACCGCCGTGCGACCGTCGGCAATCGGCACGTGCAGGCGTACGATCCCGCGGCCGCCGCGCTCCAGCGTGGATTGAACAATTGCGAGGCCCGCGGCACCGGGAATATGAATATCGAGCTTCAGACGCTGGCTTTCCGATAGTTGCGATAGCGGCCTGAACATTTTCACCGCAACGCGCGGCTCTTCTTCGCCCGGGCGGCGATCGAGTTCTGCGGTGACAAGACCGGGCTCACCCGATTTCGCCGCTTCCTCGAGCGCGGCTGTTGCAGCATCATCGAACGCCATCGCGCTGAATTGGCCCGACGGATCGGAAAGCGTGCACATCATGTAGCGGCGCCCCTTCTGGCTCGTGCGCCAACGCGCCTCCTCGACCAGCCCCGCCATCATTGTCTGCGTCCGTCCGCCTTCGGCGGGCATTGGCAGCGAACCCAATTCCGCGAACGTCTTGACGCGATGCGCGGTGAGCAGGTGGCGCTGCGCATCAATCGGATGCGAGCTGAAATAGAAGCCAAAGGCGTCGCGTTCGGCGCCCATGCGCTCGGCGAGCGTCCATTCGGCTGTCGGCAGCCTGATCTCGGCGAGCTCGTTATCCGCATCGCCCGCTCCGCCGAAGAGCGCGGCCTGCCCGCTTTGGCGTTCGGATGCTGCCGATTGGGCATGACGCAGGATCGTTTCAGCGCCGGCGTGGATGCTGGCACGATCGTCGTTGAGCGCATCGAAGCTTCCCGCTGCGGCCAAACCCTCGAGCTGGCGGCGATTCAGGAGCCGTGGATCGATCCGGGCGGCGAAATCCTCGAGGCTCTTGAACGGACCCTTGGCCTCGCGTTCGGCAACGAGCTGCTCCATCGCTTTCTCGCCCACGCCCTTGAGCGCGCCGAGGGCATAGCGCACCTTGCCATCCTGCACGTCGAACGTCGCCCGCGCCGCGTTGATCGAGGGGGCCAGCACTTCGACTCCCGTCTTGCGCGCGTCTTCGACGAAGTGGCCGAGCTTGTCGGTCAGGTTCATGTCATATGTCATCGACGCGGCGTAGAATTCGGCCGGGTAATGCGCCTTGAGGTACGCGGTATGGTAGGCAACCAGCGCATAGGCGGCAGCGTGCGACTTGTTGAAGCCGTAGCCTGCGAACTTGTCGATCAAGTCGAACAGTTCGTTGGCTTTTTCTGGACTGATGTCGTTCTTGGCTGCGCCCTCCACGAAGCGCTGGCGCTGCGTATCCATTTCGGCCTGGATTTTCTTGCCCATGGCGCGGCGGAGCAGATCGGCTTCCCCGAGACTGTAGCCCGCCAGCACCTGCGCGGCCTGCATGACCTGCTCCTGGTAGACGAAGATGCCGTAGGTTTCCTTGAGCACATCTTCGAGCATCGGGTGCGGATAGGCGATCTCGGCACGGCCATTCTTGCGATCGCCGAACAGCGGGATGTTGTCCATCGGGCCCGGGCGATAGAGCGAGACGAGCGCGATGATGTCGCCGAAATTGGTCGGACGAACGGCCGCTAGCGTGCGGCGCATCCCTTCGGATTCCAGCTGGAACACGCCGACCGTGTCGCCGCGCTGCATCAGCTTGTAGACGTCCTCATCATCCCACGGCAGCGCTGCGTAATCGAGCTCGATCCCGCGCTTCTCGAGGAGGCGCTGGCCTTCCTTCAGGACCGAAAGGGTCTTCAATCCGAGAAAGTCGAATTTGACGAGCCCCGCCTGCTCGACATGTTTCATGTCGAACTGGGTGACCGGCATGTCCGAGCGCGGATCGCGGTAGAGCGGGACGAGTTGGTCGAGGGGCCTGTCCCCGATGACCACGCCCGCAGCGTGGGTCGAACTATGGCGCGGCAGGCCTTCGAGCTTCATGGCAAGCTCGTAGAGCTTCTTGACCTCTGGATCGTTCTTCACTTCGGCGGCGAGCTCGCTGACGCCGTTGAGGGCACGTTTCAGGTCCCACGGATCGGCGGGAAGGTTGGGCACCAGCTTGGCCAGGCGATCGACCTGCCCGTAGCTCATCTGCAGGACACGCCCCGTATCCTTGAGCACCGCGCGGGCCTTCAAGCGTCCGAAAGTGATGATCTGCGCGACCTTGTCGCGGCCATATTTCTCCTGGACGTAGGCGATCACCTTGTCGCGATGCGTTTCGCAGAAATCGATGTCGAAGTCGGGCATCGACACGCGTTCGGGGTTGAGAAAGCGTTCGAACAGAAGGTCGAGCTCGAGCGGGTCGAGATCGGTGATGAGGAGGCTCCACGCCACCGCCGAGCCTGCGCCCGAACCACGCCCCGGCCCGACCGGGATATCGTTATCCTTGGCCCACTGGATGAAGTCGGCAACGATCAGGAAGTAGCCCGAAAACCCCATGTTGGCGATGATATCGAGCTCATAATCGAGCCGTTCACGATAGGGTGGCTTTTCGCTTTCGTCCTTGGCGGCGATGCGCTTTTCGAGACCCTCGTGCGCGGCCTTGCGTAGTGCATCGTCCTCGTCGTCGGACATGGTCGGCAGGATCGGCCGGCGCTTGGGGCTGCGAACCGCACAGCGCTGCGCGATCACGCCCGAATTATGGATCGCCTCGGGAAGATCGTCGAACAATTGTTCGATCACGCTGGCGGGCTTCAGCCACGCTTCGGGCGACGATGTCTTGCGGTCCGAATTCTCGACATAGGTCGATCCTGCAATGCACAGCATCGTGTCATGCGCGGCGTGGAAGTCGGGCGTATCGTAATGCGCCGGATTGGTCGCCACCAACGGCCAATCCTCGGCATAAGCCAGGTCGATCAGCGCCTCTTCGGCAGCTTCCTCGATTTCGTTCCCGCGGCGCGACAGTTCGATATAAAGGCGACCTTCGAACGATCTGGCGAGACGGCGGGCATAGTCGCCTGCCTTGTCCGCCTGCCCTTCGGCATAGAGACGCGCAATTGCACCCTCGGCGCCCGCGGTCAGCGCGATCAGCCCATCGGAATGCCCTTCCAGCAGTTCGAATGGAACGTGCGGATCTTCGGTTACCGGGCGGTCGAGATGCGCGGCGGAGACGAGCTTGCACAGATTGTCATAACCCGTCTCGTCCTGCGCATAGAGTGCGATCCAGTCGATATCGCCTCCACCCAAGCCGGGTGGGCGGCGCACGGCGAGCAGCGTGCCGATGACAGGCTGCACCCCTTCGGCAAAAGCGGCGTCGGAAAAGCCCATTGCGCCATAAAGCCCGTTGCGATCGGCTATTCCCGCCGCTGGGTACCCGTGCTTTCTGGCAAGTTTCGCTGCGGCTTTGGGCTCGATCGCCCCTTCCAGCATGGTGAAGGACGAAAAAATGCGCAGCGGGACATAGACCATCATGGCACTATGCGCATCGCAGGGCCTGCTGAAAAGCGGCTGGCCCCGACTTATCCACAATTATTCGGCGGTGACGTCTCCAGGCCTGTATATAAGGTCGTAGCCGGTCGTGAATGTCGCCCCGTGATCGGCCGAAATCTCGCCGAGTTGACGGACCGAGCCATCGTCATTCAGCGTATAGGTCATGCGCACGAAGCGGTGCTGCCCGGGGCCGCCATAATTGGCCCACCATCCTGTCATCACCATTTGCCCGGCAGCATCGGGCCCGCCCACGAAGTCGACCGTCTCGCCCGACGATCCCGTCCAGCGCTGGTGCCAGCGTCCGTCGTCGCGCAGGCTGTTGAGGCTGCCGCCCCCTGCCCCGCGCAGCGGCATCCAGTTCTCGCGTACCGCGCAGCCATTGTAGAGCCGTTCGATCTTGCTGTCGGCGACCTTGGTTTCGGGATTGCTGCGCGCATAGACAGCCCACTTGCCGACCCAGAAATCGAATTCGGCATGGCGCTCGCTGGCACAGCGGGGTGGTGGAGATGGCGGCGGTGTAGGCGCTGGCGAGACTTGCGCAGCTTGCAGCATGATGACGAGTGTCGTGATCATTTTGGTCCCCTTTTTTCAACCGGCCACCGTTTAGCAGTCGCCGAGAACATGAATAGCGATGCCCGTTGACCGACCTGCATTCCTCGGTGACCGCCCGTCAGGCTAGAACGCCTTCGTGGAGGCGCAACACGCGGTCCATGCGCGCGGCAAGCCTCTCATTATGGGTGGCGACCAACGCCGCCGAGCCTTCTTCGCGCACCAGTTCGAGGAACGCCGAGAAAACGCGCTCCGACGTTGCCTCGTCCAGATTTCCCGTGGGTTCGTCCGCCAGGACCAGCGGCGGCTTGTTGGCGAGCGCGCGGGCTACGGCGACGCGTTGCTGCTCGCCCCCCGAAAGCTTAGCCGGACGATGATCAAGGCGATCGCCCAGTCCCAGCCGCGTCAAGAGGCTGTCGGCGCGAGCCTCCGCATCAGCGCGGCTGGCACCGGCGATCAGCTGCGGCAGGATAACGTTTTCGCGCGCATCGAAATCGGGCAGCAGATGATGGAACTGGTAAACGAATCCCAGCGCGTCGCGGCGCAGTTCGGTGCGCGCATCGCTGTCGAGGCGCGAGGCTTCGGTGCCGGCGATGCGGATCGAACCCTCGAATCCGCCTTCAAGCAGCCCCACCGCCTGGAGCAGCGTCGATTTGCCCGATCCCGAGGGGCCAAGCAACCCGACAATCTCGCCCTTACGAATGTTGAGGTTTACGCCGCGCAGCACATCGATGGTGACATGCCCCTGCGTGAAGCTGCGCTTCAGATCGGCGGTCTGGAGAACGACGTCACTCATAGCGCAGCACCTCGACCGGATCTGTTGCCGCCGCCTTGCGCGATGGGAACAGAGTGAAGAGGAACACCATCACCAGCGTCACGATAATGATCGCGGCTACCTCGAAAGGGTCGGTGCGCGACGGCAATTCAGAGAGAAAACGGACCGAGGGATCCCACAGCTCCGCGCCGCTGACGGCCTGGATCGCATCGACCACCGACTGGCGGAAAAACAGGAAAATCGCGGCCAGGATCGCGCCAATGACAATCCCGACGAGGCCGATCGAAACACCGACGGTCATGAAGATACGGCTCATTCCCGCGCGGCTTGCCCCCATGGTGCGCAGAATGGCGATGTCACGCCGCTTTGCGCGCACCAGCATGATGAGCGAACTGGCGATGTTGAAGGCGGCGACGAGGATGATGATGCAAAGCACCACGAACATGACGATGCGTTCGATCTCGAGCGCTTCGAACAGCGCGGTGTTCATCTGCCGCCAGTCGACAATGATGCCCTTGCCCTGCACGCTGGGTTGGAGCGCGTTCACCACGTCTTGCACGCGGTCGGGATCCTCGACCTCGATTTCGACCATCGCGACATTATCGCCCATCATCAGCAGCGTCTGCGCATCGCGCATCGGCATGATCACGAACGCCTTGTCGTAATCATAGACGCCGACTTCGAAGATCGCCGCCACTTCGTAAGTCACGATGCGCGGCACCGTCCCGACAGGGGTTGCGCGCCCTTCGGGGCTGATCAACGAGATTTCGCTGCCGGGATAGGCGCCCAGCGATTCAGCCAGCTTGGCACCAATGGCGACACGGCCGCTTTCGGGCTGGAGTGCGTCGAGCGAACCGGCCTTGATATTGTCGGCGATCAGCGGATTGCCTTTGATGTCCTCCATCACGTTGCCGCGCAGGAGAATGCCTTCGACGCGGCCATTGGCGGATGCCATCAACGGTTGTTCGATCAGCGGCTGCGCGGACACGACGCCGGGCGTCCCCTGTGCTGCCGCGCGTACCTGCTGCCAGTCCTCAAGCCGATTGTCATAACCCTGCACGATCGCATGGCCATTGAGGCTGACGATGCGATCGAAGAGCTCGGCGCGAAAGCCGTTCATGACGCTCATCACGATGATGAGCGCGGCGACACCCAGCGCGACCGCGCCGACGGAAAAGCCCGCGACAACGAAGATGAAGCCTTCGCCCTTGTGCGGCAGGAGGTAGCGCCGAGCGATCATCCGCTCGTGGCGATTGAGGATCATGAGGAGAGCTTGGCCAGCGTATCCTGAACCGTCAATTGCTCGCGTTCGCCCGTGGCGCGGTTTTTGACCTCGACCACCCCGTCCTTGAGCCCGCGCGGGCCGATGATGACCTGCCATGGCAAGCCCATCAGGTCCATGCCACCAAGCTTCACACCGCCGCGTTCGTCGCGGTCGTCGTAGAGCACGTCGATGCCGGCAGATTGCAGGTCGCGGTAGAGCGCTTCAGCAGCCTGCACGGTGGCGTCGTCATCGGCGCGCATGGTGACAATGCCGACTTTCCACGGCGCGACTTCTTGGGGCCAGATGATCCCGTTCTCGTCATGGCTGGCTTCGATGATGGCGCCGACGAGGCGCGACACGCCAACACCATAGCTGCCCATCATCGGCGTGACCATATTACCGTCCGAGCCTGAAACCTTCAGTCCCATCGCCTCCGAATATTTGGGGCCGAAATAGAAGATATGCCCGACCTCTATGCCGCGGCCGGTGCGCTTGGCGCTTTCGGGCACCTTCGCCCACTGTTCTTCCTCGTGGGTCTCGTCGGTTCGCGCATAGGCTCCCGTGACTTCATCGAAGAGCGCCTTGAGCCCTGCTTGGTCGTCGTATGACAGGCCGTCGCGGTCCAGGTCGACGTTCTCCACGGCGGCGTCATAGAAGACCTCGCTTTCGCCGTTGGGTGCGAGAACGAGGAACTCGTGGCTGAGCTTGCCGCCGATGGGGCCGCTATCGGCCTGCATCGGGACCGCCTTGATACCCATGCGTCGGAAAGTCCGCAGGTAGGCAAGCAGCTGGCGATAGTAGGAAAGCTTGGCACCGCCTTCGTCCAAATCGAAGCTGTAAGCGTCCTTCATCAGGAATTCGCGTCCGCGCATCACGCCAAAGCGAGGGCGCACTTCGTCGCGAAATTTCCACTGAATATGATAAAGCATTCGAGGAAGTTCGCGATAACTCTTAACATCATCCCTAAAGAGCGCCGTGATCATGTCCTCATTGGTCGGGCCGTACAGCATCTCGCGATCGTGGCGGTCGGTGATGCGCAGCATTTCAGGGCCATAAGCATCGTAGCGACCACTTTCTCGCCACAGGTCGGCGGGCTGAATGGTGGGCATCAGCATTTCCTGGCCGATGCGATCCTGCTCCTCGCGCACGATCTGCTCGATTTTCTTCAGCACCCGGATACCCAGCGGCAACCATGCGTAAATGCCCGCAGCGGTCTGGCGGATGAGGCCCGCCTGCAACATCAGCTTGTGGCTGGCGATTTCCGCGCCCGATGGCGATTCCTTGAGGACGGGAAGAAAGGCTTGGGACAGGCGCACCTGCTATTGCTCCGGTTTATGCTGTGATTGCGAGCGCTTTGCCTTAGTGGCGGTCCCCATACAAGCGCCAATCGTGGCATCGGTGCAACAGCCAGCGCCTTATTGTGACACACGCGCCCGAATCCCCCTTCACAAGCGCAATTGAGCGAGACTAGCGTGCGCGTCGCTGCTTTGCTCTTTCCTTGGCAGCAACTGGGGGCTGACGAGCAATCGTCACGCAAGAGAAAGCCCGGGCACCTCCACTGCCCGGGCTTTTTTGATTCCGCGACGGGCGCACTTCACGCCGTGATGCGATCGGCGGTGTGTTCACCCCCCGCCCTGCCCGAGCGTCCATTTGCTGGCGATGCCATCCTCCAACGTGAACGCCAATGCTGCGCCTACACGCGTGATCGCAAACTCGGTCTTATTGATCGCATCCATTTCGATCGCAGGCTGCCCGTCGAGCTGCGCGGTGAGATCCCCGGCGGCGTTCGTGTCGATCGTGATCAGAGTGGGTGTGTTACCGGACTATGTCGCGGGTCGTTTGCCTACATTGCGTCTTCTACCAACGGGTGCAGCAACCCATTATCAAGGCAATAACCTGCGCTAGTATTTTTGCGAGAAAATGGTAGAAACGCGCCGGTAACAGGGAGAAGCATCATGGAAGCGGATAGAAAGAAGAAGAAGCGGTTCGTCATCAAGGTTGGCGACACCTACTATCTCACCGACGGCAAGCTGCTCCGGTACAACATGAAGGAAGCGGACGCCGAGCCCAACGAGAATTGGCGCAAGAAGATGAAGGAAGGCGTCGAGGATATGAAGGTCGAATACCAGAAGGAATATGATAGTGTGAACACCTGGTATCCGGCAGTCGATTTCACCAATGTCGCCTTCAGCGGTGTGCAGACCGGCGACGACGACTAAGCTCGATGGGCCCCGTCGATAGGGCGCGGGCCGCGTCGGCTGCCTCGTTACTTCAGAGCGCTACCGCGCTTGCGCGTGATGCTGGCGTCACAAGGCTCGCCGATATCACGCGGCTCGACCGGATAGGCCTGCCGGTCTGGCAGGCCATCCGGCCGATGAGCCGGGCCTTGTCCGTTCATCAAGGCAAGGGTGCCACGACCGCAGACGCGCAGGTTGGCGCCTTGCTAGAAGCTGCCGAAAGCCATTTTGCCGAAATCATCGAAGCCGACGGACCGACTGCATCGCTCGGCGCGCTCGGTGATGCGTCGCGGCCGGCCACGCTTAGAGATTATACGCGAGACGGTCGCGAGCCGCCCTCGCCCCGTGACAAGATCGAATGGATGGCGGGCACGACGCATGACGGTGTCGCGGCCCTAATACCCTTCGACTGCGTGAGTCTCGATTTTACCAGACCCGACGATAGCCCGTTCGAACGGTCAAGCGCGGGACTGGCCACGGGCAGTACGACCGAGGAAGCGCAGCGCACCGCATTGCACGAACTGATCGAACGCGATGCCCTGCGCGCCTTCCTCGGTCTCGATATGGTGGAGCGGCTTGAACTTGAAGTGCGGCCGTCCTCGATACCTTACGATTGGTATGGCGCGCTGGAAACGCGAATCGAACAAGCCGGCGTGGCTCTTCGCGTCTTCCATCTCCCGACCGTCACCGGCTCACCCGCATTCGCCGCGTCGCTTCGCGATCGCGGTAAGGACGCTCGGCCTTATCGTGCGATCGTCGGCCACGCTGCGCACCAAGACCCGGAGACCGCCCTGTTCAAAGCGGTGTCGGAAGCCGTACAAAGTCGGCTCACCTTCATATCCGCTGCGCGCGAGGATTGCCTGCCATCGCTCTATGACGATCCCAGGCTGGCCATGAGCTACGCGCTGGCATCGCCGCCGAATCCCGCAGCGCGTCCCTGCAACCATAACGAGATTTGCGAGGGCCCCGCTGGTGCTGATGCGATCGTCGAGACGCTCGCCCGTACCGGGTTCGACCAGGTCATACACGTGCCGATCAGAAAGGAGCGAGGCTTCGTCATCCAGCGCAGCTTCGTACCGGGACTCGGATCGATGTCGAGAGCGCGGCGATGATCGTTTTCGCAGGTCCGTCCGTGCCGCCCGATCTCCGGCCAGCCGATCCTAGGCTCGACTGGCGACCGCCTGCGCAAGCGGGCGACCTGCTTACCCTTTGCGATGAGCCTCCCGATCGGGTCTTGCTGATCGACGGTCTGTTCGACACGCGGCCCGCAGTGACACACAAGGAATGCCTTTGCCTGCTGGCTGCCGGAACGACACTGGTAGGCGCGGCCAGCATGGGAGCGCTGCGATATGCCGAACTGGAACGCTTCGGGATGCTAGGGTTCGGCCAGATTGCTCGCCAGTTTTTCGATGGCACGCTGATCGGCGACGATGAAGTCGCGCTCGTGCATGGCGATGCGCGTATCGGGTGGAAGGCCATCAGCGTAGCGATGGTCGACGTCCGCGCCACGCTGGAACGCCACCCCGATCAAGTGTTAGCAAAGCGACTCCTTGCACGCTGGCATGACATCCATTTTGCCGATCGGGACTGGCCGGCGATGATCGCCGCAGCAGCAGACTTGGCGGATCGTGCAACGCTTCAGACCATCGCGAAAAGCCATGTACCGCGCAAGCAGCAGGACGCGCTCGGCGCGATCGACTTCGCATTGAATTGTCGGGCTGATACCCCGGCTGCCTGCCCGCCGCGCACACGCTGGGTTCGGCAGCTGGAAGACGAGATTAGTCGGCGCCCAACGCGTCCTTGACCGCTTCGATCAGCTTGGCGCCGGCATCGCCTTTGTAGGGGTGGTGGAAGCGAAACCATTCGAACATCTCTTCGCTGCTCGGCGGGATAGGGCGATGCCAATTGTCGACGACGCGCTTGCGCCATTTATCGATTGCCTTGATCCCTTTTGACGGACTCTTGTGACGCGCACAGATCGCCGTGTAGAGCTCTGTCCATATCGAAGCGACGGTAACCTTGGCGAAGCATTTACTTGCCGCATCGCAATCGCCTTCGAGCATGAAAAGATGACCAAGGTCTTCCTGGCTGTGATCATCCGCAAATGGCTGGATGTTGCGCGACTGCTCGATAAGCTCGCGCGACCGTGCAAAATCGCCGAGATAATAAAGACCGGTCGCGACTTCGTTGAGCCGGGAGGGGTTATACGGATTTCGCTCGAGCGCATACTCAAACGATGATTGGGCCTGATCGAATTCGCGCTGGTAGAGATGGCAGAAGCCTAGCACGGTATAGGCGTGCACATGGCTGCGGTCCGCTGCGAGGCCAGCCTTTGCAAGCTCTAGTGCGCGGGCGCGTTCGACGGGGCTGGTCGAACCCAGCGCGGTGTAGGCATAATCGATATTATAAAGGCGCACGAGCGGCGGATATGCCAGCGCGAAGCTTGGCTGCTCGGCAATAATCGCTTCAAGCTCGCGCGCGGCATCTTCGGCTTGGGCGCGGGTCTGGGCTTCCACGCTATGGCGCTTGGCGACAAGATAGCGGTCGAAAATGCTGCCCGCCGCGTCGCCGATGCCGATCGACACATCCTGATCGAGCGCAGGCAATGCAGCCCCCACGATCTGGCGCACGATCTTTTCGATGCCCGCGCCAAGACCGCTGCCGTCGAGCTTCATGGTTTCCGCCCAGACCACGCCTCCGTCACCCAGGCGGTAGACGCGAGCCACGATCTTCACGTCATTGCCATCGGGAAGAAGCGTGGCATCAAGCTGGTAATCGCGGTCGCCCCCGTCCTTGATGCCCGCCGCGTTGGCGATCACCTGGATCTCGCGGAAGCGCGACAGGCCAAGCAGCACTTCTTCGCGCATGGCGGAGCCCGCGTGCGGATGGGTATCGGCCACGGCTTCGTCACGAAAGTCGCCCATGACGACACGCGGCGGCGTTCCTTCGGGTTTGGCAGCGGGTTGCGCCGCAGGACCAGGCTGGACCGACGGGAGATCCTTGCCGTCCCATGGACGCACCGTTGCAATGAGCCGATAGCCGCGGCCATAGACGCTTTCGATGTAGCGCGGATGCCGCGAAGGATCGCCCAGAGCGTTGCGCAGCTCGCGCACCGTGGTGGTCAGCGCCGATTCCGAAACGGCCATGCCGTCCCACACACTTTCGAAGAGCTTGTCCTTGGTGAGCAGCCGCCCATCGCGCTCGGCCAAAGCGACAAGTACTTGAAAAGCCTTGTTTCCTAGTTTGACCGGGCCGTGCGGCCCAAACAGGCGTTCATCACCTAGATCAATACGGAACTCGCCAATTGCCAAGCCCCTACCAATTACTTGAGCCATGATCGCCGAGCTACTCCCTGTTACGAAGCCGTGAGTAGCAGAATTGCGCCAATTCTGAAAAGATTCTGAGTCAGAATGTTTCCATGAAGGCGTCAGGATGTCTGCGCCCGAAGCGCCTATCCCCAAGATGTCGAAGCAAAGAAGCCGAGACAGGAAGACAGGGAGAAGCGAAATGACCCATAATATCTTCGTTGCAGTTCTGGCGCTTTTGATGACCGCAAGCGCATTTGGAGGAACCATCGCGGTCTTCGAAGCTGAATCCAACCAGAGCCAGGAGCAGATCGTTGCGTAACAAGGATCAGGGCGGGCGCTCCGCCGCGTATATTGGCGGTCAACCCGCGTTTCCTGTGCTCGATGGAGCCGAGCCGATCGACGTCAGCCCACGTGTCAGTGGCATGCTAGCCCATGCCCAGATGCGGGAAATCTCGAAAGAGGTCGCCAAGGAATTACTCTTTGCCGAAGCCTATGTCGAAACGGAACGGTTAACGCTGCGCCCCCTCCAGCTGGAGGATTTCGATGCCTATGCAGTCATGCTGGCCGATCCCGATTGTTGGACCTATTCGACCCGGGGGCCGATGACGAGCGATGAGGCCTATACGCGCCTATTGCGCCAGGCGGGACATTGGGCGCTTCTCGATTACGGCTTGTTCGCCGTATTCGAAAAGGAGACGGGGCAGCTTGTTGGCGAAGTCGGCTATGGCGACTTCCACCGCGAGCTCGGTGAGGATTTCGATCGTCACCCGGAGGCCTCCTGGACCATTGCCAAACCTTTTCAGGGTAAGGGCTATGCTTCAGAAGCAGCCTCTGCCGCGCTCGAGTTCACCGAGGACCGTCTGATCGCGACGCGAACCGTGTGCATGATCCATCATGAAAACAAGGCGTCGATCCGCATCGCTCGCAAGCTTGGTTTCAAGGCATTTGATGAAATGGTTTATCGCGGTTTTCGCGCGATGCTGTTCAAGCGCGAACATTAAGCGATAACGCTTCATTCCTTATCCCAGGCTTCAAGGGGGAACGGGCGGTCTTTTGGGGGGACCGCCCGTTTTTCGTCGACGATCCGCCACGCTTGCACCGCTGCCAGTGCCGGAGTAGACGCGGCGCAAAGACAGACAAGAGGACAAGATGGCAGACCTGTTCGACAACCCCGCCGGCCTTGATGGCTTTGAATTCGTTGAATTTACCGCGCCCGAGAAAGGCATCCTCGAGCCGGTTTTCGAAAGCATGGGCTTCACCAGGGTCGCGCGCCATCGCTCGAAGGATGTCGATCTTTGGCGCCAGGGTGGCATCAATTTTATCGCAAATTACGAGCCCGACACACCAGCAGCTTTCTTCGCCGCCGAGCATGGCGCTAGCGCCTGCGCAATGGGCTTTCGCGTGCGTGATGCGGCAGCCGCCTATGAACACGTCCTCGAGCAAGGCGCGGAGCCGGTCGACAGTGCGGTTGGCCCGATGGAACTCTACATCCCGGGAATACGCGGCATCGGGGGCTCGGTCATCTATTTCATTGATCGGTATGGCGATGGCATCGACATTTACGACGTCGATTTCGACTATCTCGACGGGGTAGAGAAACACCCCGAAGGCTGCGGGTTCAACGTCGTCGATCACCTGACCCACAATGTCTACACAGGCCGGATGGCGCATTGGGCCGAATTTTATGAGCGCCTGTTCAATTTCCAGGAAATCCGCTTCTTCGACATCAAGGGCGAATATACGGGGCTGACGTCCAAGGCGCTGACGGCGCCCGACGGCAAGATTCGTATTCCGCTCAACGAAGAAGGCGAAGGCGGCAAGGGCCAGATCGAGGAATTCCTGCGCGACTTTAACGGCGAAGGCATTCAGCATATCGCGCTGATCTGCGACGATCTTATCGCGGCCTGGGACAAACTTAAGGAAACGGGCGTCCCCTTCATGACCGCGCCCCCCGAAACCTATTACGATATGCTCGACGAGCGCCTTCCCGGCCACGGCGAGAATGTCGAGGATCTCAAGATGCGCGGTATCCTCCTCGACGGCACGACGGAAGGCGGTTCACCGCGTCTCCTGCTGCAGATCTTTTCGGAAACCCGGCTTGGACCGGTGTTCTTCGAATTCATCCAGCGCAAGGGCGACGAAGGCTTCGGTGAGGGCAACTTCAAGGCATTGTTCGAAAGCATCGAGCGCGACCAGATCAATCGCGGCGTGCTCAAAGTCGAAGAAGACGCCTAGTCGCTCACGTCCAAAGCGGACCGAATTTCGTTAGCGTCCAACCTTGCACCTCCTTTAGGAACATCATGTCATGGTGTGTTCAGGAGGAAGAGGCGCTTGCCCGCACGAAACCGACAAGTCTGGCCTGATGAAGTACAGGCCGGTCGTGGCATGAGCCTCTACGAGACCGGCGACGATGCGCAGGTCATCCAGCTCATGCCACCTTCCTTCGAAGGAATAATCAGCGAATTCGAAGAAGAACTTGGTATGGGCTCATGGATGGTCTCGGTCCTGACTGGCGACGTCTACTGGTCAGAAGGCACCTATCGCATCCATGCCGTGGCCCCCAATACGCCGATCGGCCTGGAAAGCGCGTTTTCCTACTTCGCTGAAGAAGATGAGCAACACATTCGCGACGTTGTCGACGAAGCACGCCAACGCGAGCAAGACTTTGTGTTCGAAGCCACGCTCGTTAGCGAAACGGGTCGGCGCAAGCGGGTCCGCAGCTATGGGCGCTGCGTCGATCGCGATGGCGCGCCGTTTCTGATGGGTGTCATCAGTCTGATTGGCGATGATGCGCCCAAGCCCGTGCTGACCACTTTCTAGTCCTGCCCGGCACGGAAGCCAGGTTGCTTTTGGATTGCGAACCGCCGCGCGCTGGCCCATGCCGTCCGCAGCAGTTTCGTGAAGGAAGAGCCATGGCCGACCAATCCGATTTCGTTATTCTCAATCGCAGCGATGGCTCCAAGGTGTCCGTCCAACTTTCCACCGTCTTGTTTTTTACCAAGGCACCGCACGGCTGCGTGCTCAATTTCGGTGGTTCGACGCAGGTCAACGTCAAAGAGGATTTCGAAAAGCTTCTCGCAATGGTCGGCGGCCAATTGCCTGACGCCTGACGTGTACTGACAAGAACGACATTCAAGATAGGTCCATTCTCCCGACTGTCGAACCGCATAAAGCCGAAAAAATGCTCATGCCTTCAAGCGCACTGACCAGTGTCAGTCACCGGCAGGGGATAAGGATAAATTAGGCAATTCCGCTTAAGCCGGATTGCATGGCGCAAGAGTATCCAATTGCCGGTCGCGCAGGCACTTGCAGCACCTGCTGGCTCCAACGTTAGAGGGGCTTGCCGGCGTGCGACCAATCGACATCCTCAGTCGCCACGGCGACAAAATGCATGCGATGCTGATAGCCATTGCCATCGTCTCGGCATGGGCGCTGTCGATACTCTCCCCATTGGAACGTTGGCTCGAAGACGGGCGCGCCGGACTTCTCGACCGGCCGGCTAGCGGTGAGGTTGTAATCGTCGAGATCGATTCCCGCAGCATTTCCGAGCTGCAACAATGGCCGTGGCCGCGCTCGCTCCATGCGCGACTGGTCGATCGACTTTCGACCACAGGTGCATCGACCATCGCTTTCGATGTCGACTTCAGCTCGCCATCGCATCAGGGTGACGCCGAATTCGGCGCAGCGATCGAGCGGTCGGGCAAGGTCGTTCTACCGATTTTTTATTCGCAGGCACGTCGCACGGATGGACATGAAAGCGCCATCATCAATCGACCGATGCAGGAATTCAGCGCCGCCTGGGTGGGGGCGGTCAATATCTACCCCGACGCTGGCGGTACAGTGCGCAATTATCCGGCGGCCACCTATATCGACGGGCAAGTGACGCCATCACTGGCCACGGTCGTGGCGCAGAACAGCGATTGGGGCGATCGCACCTTTCAGCCCGACTGGTCGATCAACCCTCGATTGATCCCTCGCCATGCCTTTATCGATGTTGTCGAAGGCCGCGTCCCGGCGGGTGCCTTCGACAATAAGCGGGTTTTCATCGGGAGCACCGCCATCGAGCTCGGAGACAGGTATGCCGTTCCCGTACACGGCATCATTCCGGGTGTCGTCATTCAGGCGATTGCGGCGGAGTCGCTCTTGCAAGGCCGGGCGCTGGCCAGCACCGGCTGGCCAATCACACTGGCAGGTATCTTGCTGATCGCTTTCCTGTGGCGTCCGCGCAGGTCCGTGCGCCCCGTGCGGTATGCTCTCATGACAGGATTAGGTTTGCTGGTCCTGGCGGCCGTACCTGTCGCTGTGCAGGTGCTGCTTCCGCTTTCGATCAAGAGCGCGCCGTGGCTGACAACTCTAATCCTTTGCGCCGCACTCCAACTGGCTATCACCGTGCGGCGCCATATATACGAGCGAGCGCGCACCGATGTTGATACGGCATTGCCCAACAGGCTTGCATTCGAAGAAGCGCTAGACGACGAGACGCGGAATGCGCGCCTCGTCGTGTCGTCGATCCGGCGGTTTAGCGATATCCGTGAAGGCATGGGGACAGCCGCCAGCAACGAAGTCGTCATCGAGATCGCAGACCGCCTTTCCACGCAAATTGGTGCGCCGATCTATCGAATTGCGCCCGAACTCATCGGATGGCTCGATCGCGAAGTCGACGGCACTTCGGCAGAGGACCGTATTTCCGCGCTCGATGAGTTGTTTCGTCAAGCGGTCACAACTTCACAGGGCCCAGTCGATGTGCAGCTTTCCTACGGTGTCGATACAGAGATCGCCGCTCACGGTGTTTTGCGCATCGAGCGCGCATTGGCAGCGGCCGAGACCGCGCGTCGTGAAGGTCACCTCGTCGCGGTCGAAGGCGGATCACAGCCAGCGCTGCGTCGCGAGCTGGGGCTGATGGGCGAATTGCGCTCCGCGATGGACAGGGGCCAAGTATGGCTGGCCTATCAGCCCAAATATTCGCTCCACGAAGATCGCATAGTGTCGGCCGAGGCCCTGATCCGCTGGACCGACCTCGAAGGCCGCACCGTGCCGCCCGACAGCTTCATCCCGCTCGCCGAAACCACTGGCATGATTACCGAAGTCACGCTGTTCGCCCTCCGAACGATCGTTTCGCAATTGGCGGACTGGCAACGCAGCGGTACGCACCTGCATGCCTCGATAAACATCTCACCTGTAGACCTCGCCAAGCCGGACTTCGTTGACAACGTCGCCATGACCATCGCCGCACAGCAGGTCGACCCTGCCCTGCTGACGCTCGAAATCACCGAGAGCGCGTTCATTCGATCACCCGAACAGGCCCTCGCCAGCCTCGACCGTCTTCGCGAGATCGGGCTGCGATTGTCGATTGACGATTACGGCACAGGTCTTTCCACCCTGTCCTACCTGCAGAAGATGCCGGTACAGGAACTCAAGATCGATCGATGCTTCATCAAGGATCTGCTGGGCAAGAAAAGCGACCGGGTGTTGGTCCGTTCGACGATCGACATGGCGCACGAACTTGGTCTGACCGTCGTCGCTGAAGGTGTCGAAGACGCCGACACTCTTGATGAATTGCGGCGCCTCGGGTGCGATCAGATCCAGGGTTATCTGATTGGAAAACCGCTGCCATCAGACGAATTTACCGCTCTCTGCCTCTCCGCCGGTCGACGGTTTGTCGCTTGATCTCAAAACCTTAGTCGGTTAAATTTTCGCTTACCTCATCGGGTTAACGGTTGTTACCCCTGATCCATTAATTCTGTGAGAATGACACACAAGCTCGTCTCACGGATCCGAGTCCTTTGCGGACTTTTCCTGCTATTCATTGCCGCCCCCGCAATCGCCAGTAACGGCGCGTGGACCGTCACGCAGAAATCGGGGCATGTCGAAGTTGTCCGCTCCGGGATGCAGCCTGCTTCGCTGCAACTCAATGCGAGCCTCGATGCCGGCGATACGGTGGTAACGGGCCGCGATGGGAGGGCGATGCTGACGCGCGGGAGCGACTATGTCTTGGTGAACGCCAACAGCCGCCTCGCCATTCCAGCCGAAAAGAAGTCCGATGGCTTCACCCGTCTCAAGCAATGGTTCGGCTCCGTGTTCTACGACGTCGAGACAACCGGCAAGCCGCATTTCGAAGTCGAGACACCACTCCTGGCTGCTGTCGTCAAAGGCACCCAATTCACGATCACGGTAGAGGCCGACCGGGCATCTGTGCACGTGACCGAGGGTGTCGTTCAAGTCAGCACGGCCGACTGTCTTGTAACGCGCGACGTCGCAGCGGGGAATATCGCAACCATCTATCTCGAACGTAGTGACGAGATCGTGCTTGCTGCCGCCTCCGACAACTCGACCGACCGCGATGGCGAGACCGTACCCGTGCACGACAAGGTGCTTGCGACAGATGCCGCACTGACGCGTGAGCGCGTCGAAGACGGCAACGAAGATGTATTTCATCTTGCGAGCGCCGGCGCCACTGAGGAAGTCGACACCGCACTCGATGCCAGTGATCAGATTTCCGAAACCACCGACACCGCAGAAAGCAGCGTCACCGAAGCGGTCGTGGAGACTACGCAGGAAATCGCTGAAGTCGTGGCCGTAGTTAGCCAGGAGGCTGTCGAGGAAAGTGCCGACGAAGTCGTGACTATCGTCGAGAGCACTGCTGACGCCGTCACAGAAGTCGTCGACGACAGCGTGGAAAAAGTTGCCAGCGTCGTAGACGATACGCTTGAAGAATCAGTCGGCGACACTGTCGAGGAAGTGACCGCAGTAGTCGACGATACGCTCGAGGACTCAGTCGGCGACACTGTCGAGGAAGTCGCCGCGATAGTCGACGATACGCTCGAGGACTCGGTTGACGACACAGTCGAAGAGGTGGCTGCGATCGTTGACGACACTGTCGAGGAAACCGTCGAAGAAAGCGTCGAAGAAATCGCCGAGATGATTGATGACACTCTGGAAGAAGCCGTCGGCGAGACTGTGGAAGAAGTGGCTTCTGTCGTCGACGATACGATCGACGACACGGTGCACGAGACGATCGAAGAAGTCGCCGCTGCCGTTGAGGAGACAGTCGAAGATACGGTTACCGACACAGTCGAGGAAGCTGCCAAAGACGTCGAGGACATCATCGAAGAGTCGGTGAATGACACCGTCGAGGAAGTCGCATCGGTTGTCGACGATGTCGTTGAAGAAACGGTCGCCGAAACCGTGGAGGAAACGGTTGCCGAAACGGTAGAGGAAGCCGTCGACGAGACGGTCGAAGAAGCGGTCGAAGAGACAGTCGAAGAGACGGTCGAAGAGACGGTCGAAGAAGCAGTCGAAGATGCCGTCGACGAAGCCGTAGAAGAGGCGGTTGAAGAAGAAGCGATTGACGATGCATTGGGCGACCTGCCGCTTTAGGCGCGCTTAACGGGCCCCTAACCTTCTTTCAATCAATTGCGGCGATAATGTTCCCCCATGAACGAAGCTTACGCCTTTCTGCGCTGCATGGCGCTCATCCTAGCGATGGTGGGCCTTGCTTCGCCCGCGGCGGCTCTAGCCGACGACCAGTGGGAAGCAACGTTCAAGGCGTCGTCTTTCTACGACAGCCAGTTGGTCATCGAAGAAGCGGACGTCTCGCGCAAAGCGGGTGACCTCGGCTTCAGGATTGGCGCCAATCTGGAATATCGGCCGATCGACACTGACAAGCTCGACGTGAAGGTCAGCTACGATTTCGGTCAGTCGGTCTACATGGAATTTGACGATTTCGACCTACAGACCCACCGCGTCGATGCGTCGCTCACCCGAACGTTCGGAAAGATCAGGATCGGGCTACGCGCCGATGCCACGCACATCCGGCTTGCGGACGACCCGTTCCTCAACCTGGTATCGGCGTCGCCCTCCATTAGCGCTTTCCTTGCGGAGGAAGTGTTCGTTCGCGCCCACCTACGGGTTGCCGAGAAGACGTTTTCCGAGCTCGACCGACGCGACGCTAGCGTCTCGCAGGCGGGCATCAATCTTTTCCGTTTCCACGAGAAGGGCCGCGGCTATCTTCTCGCAAGTGCGCAGGTCGAACGCGAAGATGCAGTCGATCCCATCCTCGATTTCGACGGTATCAGTGCGTCGCTGGCGTTCAAGCACCCGTTGAACGACGCGGCGGGCGGGCCGACCTTCAAGCTGACCAGCGATTATCGCATACGGGACTATTCCGCCGTGACACAGTCGATCGGCGAACAACGGTCGGAGAACCGATTTCGTCTTGGAGGCGAACTCGAGATCGGACTGATGGATAACCTGCGTGCGGAATTTACCTATCGATTCACCGACCGGAATTCCAATCTGGCATCGGCCGACTACACCGAACATCGGGCCGAAGCGGGGCTAGTCTTCACGATCTGAACGGTTGAACCGGGGCAATGCCCGGGATTTATCCCGGCCTTAGCGTCAGCACGGCGGTCATCGGTCGCATGGCCCTTTGGGTTGCGCTACGGTTTTCTTTTGCCTGCTTGTTCCGTCTCACCTACATGTGAATGCGAAGGGAAGCGTAAATGGCGAAATCGCTGCTTCAAGACAATTCACGGTCAATCTCGATTGACAAGGCGACGGAAAAGCTCGTTGCGAGCGCGGACCTCGTTGGCAAGGATTTCTTCCCGGCACTGGTCGAGGGCATCGCTCAATCGCTCGCCGTTCGTTGGGTGTTTCTCAGCCGTCCATGTGAACGCCAATCCGGGCAAGCAAACACGATTGCAGTCTGGAACGATGGCCCTGCTGCCAACATGTCGTACGACCTCGCCGGTTCTCCATGCGCAGAAATCATCGGTGATGGTGCATGTTGCTATTCGAGCGACGTGCAGCGGTTATTTCCGGATGACGTGTTGCTTACTGATATGGGCGCCGAAAGCTATGTCGGCATCCCGCTGCGCTCCTCAAGTGGTGATGTGATCGGACTGATAGCCGCGCTCGACGACAAGATGATTGGCGATGCTGAAGTGGCGCGCGAAATCCTGGCCATGTTCGCTGGTCGTGCGGCCGCCGAGATCGAACGTCTCGAGACTGCGTCGGCCAACGAACGAATGGGGCGGATCGTTGAAGGGTCGGTCAGCGAAGCGTTCGTGTTCGACGGAGACGATTACACCTTCGAACTCGTCAACCGAGGCGCGCGCGACAATTTGGGATATAGTCTGAAAGAACTGCGCCAACTCACGCCGTGGAACATCAAACCCGAATTTAGCGAAACGCAATTTCGCGACTTCGTGAAGCCATTGAAGACCGCCAAGGCCCCCTTCCTGCAATTCGAGACGATCCACCAGCGCAAGGACGGGTCGCACTATGACGTGTCCGTGCGCCTCCAATATTTTGGCGGAACCGATAATGTCTTCTTCGCGTCGATCTTCGATATCACCGAACGGAAGATGGCCGAAAAGCGCGAACGCTTGCTGATGCGCGAAGTCAACCATCGCGCCAAAAATCTGCTCAGCATCATCCAGGTTATCGCGCGCCAAACAGTAGCATCAGACCCAGACGACTACATCGCCCGGTTCGAGGATCGGATCGCTGCGCTTGCCGCCAGCTACGATCTCTTGGTTGAAAACACCAAGGCCGGGGTCAAACTCAGAAGCCTGATCCGTGCCCAACTCGGACATTTCGACCATTTGTTCGAAACGAGAATCTCAATAAATGGCCCGGTCGTCCACTTGAATGCCACTGCGGCGCAAAGCATCGGGATGGCATTGCACGAACTAGCCACCAATGCCGCAAAATATGGAGCGCTTTCAAACACTGAAGGTCGCGTCTCGATCGATTGGCGATTCGTGGATGGGCAGGCCGATGCGCCTATGCTGGAACTGACCTGGATCGAGAGCGATGGCCCCCCTGTGGTCGCGCCCAGCCGACAAGGCTTCGGCTCGACGGTCATCGATAGTGCGGTTCGATCAAGCACCCGCGGGCAAGTTGCACTCGAATATGCCGCGAGCGGACTAACCTTCAAGCTCACCGCGCCGCTATCAGCTCTCTCAAGCAATTATGACGCTTCCGAGGATGGTAGCGCGAGAGAGTCCTCTGGGCTCAGTCACGCCTCATAGGGCCGGACGAACTCACCGTATCGCCTAACTGCTGGGGCTCATCTCAGAATGCGGAAATCTTAGGCAACCAACACACCCCTTGAGCGTTCTTCCGCGAACCAAAACATTTGGCTGTAATGCAGAGAGTAAGGGGCAAGCCAATCATGGATCAACGGGTCGAGGCGGAACCGAGACTTGCCATCAACACGGAGATGCTTGCGGACCTCTTCAAGCAAGCACCCGGTTTCATGGCCGTGCTTCGAGGTCCCGATCACATCTTCGAGCTGGTTAACCCCGCCTATCGCGAATTGATCGGCGACCGGGATATCATCGGCAAACCCGTGGCAGAAGTGGCGCCTGAAGCCGCGGATCAGGGCATTCTCGACATCCTCGATGACGTTTTTCGTGCGGGTAAGGCTTTTACCGCCAAAGCGATGGAAGTGCATCTGGAGGATCGCGAAGAAGCCATGTTCGTCGACTTCGTGACCCAGCCGATCATCGATGAGGCAGGCAAGGTCACTGGGATCTTTATCCAAGGCACCGATGTCACCGACCGCACACGCGCCGAGCGATACCAGGCCATGCAAAGGAGGCTCCTCGAATCCGCGTTTCAGGATGAGAGTCTTGAAGAGCTGCTCAGCATGTTGATCCGCGCCGTCGAAGAGGAATCGCAATCCGAAGTCATCGGATCGATTTTGCTTCTGGACGAGGACGGTAAGCATCTGCTCCACGGCGCCGCGCCGAGCCTGCCTCAAGACTTTAATGACGCGATTCATGGCGTCGAAATCGGTCCCGAAACGGGTTCGTGCGGAACTGCAGCATTTAACCGCGAACCGGTTTTCGTGTCCGATGTGCGTACAGATCCCAGGTGGGCCGACTTCAAGGATTTGGCGCTCGAGCACGGCCTGTTTGCCTGTTGGTCGATACCCATTTTTTCTTCGGGTGGTGACGTACTCGGGACCTTCGCGATGTATCATCGCCAGCCCAGAGAGCCGCTGGCCGCGGACATCGAACTTGTCGACCTCGTCATCCGTACCGCCGCGGTCATCATCGAACGAAAACAGGCAGAAATGGCGCTCGAGGAGGAACGTCAGACACTCGAGATGCTCAACCAGACCGGCGAAGTAATCGCGGGAGAGCTGGATCTGGACCAGGTGGTCCAGGAGGTTACCGACGCCGGCGTCAAGCTTACCGGCGCGCAGTTCGGCGCCTTTTTCTACAACGTGAACGATCCCGATGGGGCATCATATATGCTCTATACCCTTTCGGGTGTCGAACGCGACGCTTTCGATAAATTCCCGATGCCTCGAAAGACCGAAATTTTTGCACCGACCTTCGATGGCATGGGTGTCGTGCGTTCGGACGACATCACCACCGACCGTCGATACGGCCGCAATGCACCTTATAATGGCATGCCGGAAGGCCACCTGCCGGTGACCAGCTATCTCGCAGTACCTGTGAAATCGCGTTCGGGCGAAGTGATAGGAGGATTGTTTTTCGGTCACTCCTCGAAAGGCCAATTCAAGGAACGTCACGAACGCCTCATGGTCGGTATTGCCGCGCAAGCCGCGGTGGCGATCGACAATGCTCGACTTTATAGGGCGGCTCAAAGCGAGATCCAGGAACGTACGCAAACCGAAGAGGCACTAAGGGATATCAGCCGGCGTTTTGATGCAGTGCTCAACAATACGCGCATGGCCGTCTTCCTTATGGATGAGCGACATTACTGCGTCTACGCCAACACAGCAGCTGAAGACCTTACCGGCTATTCGTTCGATGAATTGCAGGGCAAAGCACTACACGACGTTATCCATCATACGCGTCCCGATGGATCACACTATCCGCTCGAAGAATGCCCGATCGACCGAGCATTCCCGGAAAACGCCCAAACCGAAGGTGAAGAAGTCTTCTTGCATCGCGATGGATCGTTCTATCCTGTCCACTTCACAGCGTCGCCCATTCGCGATGAAGCATCGAATACCATTGGAACGATTATCGAAGTTCGCAATATCGCCGACGAAATGGAGCGCGCCGCCGAACTCGCCGAGGCGTTGCGGACGAAGGACATTCTTCTGCACGAGGTCAATCATCGCGTGAAAAACAGCCTCCAGGTGGTGACGTCGCTACTCACGCTGCAGGCGCGCAAGGCCGAGGATGAAAATCTGGAAAAAAGTTTGCAGGAGGCGCGCAACCGCGTCGCTGTCATCGCCGCGATGCACCAGCGTCTCTACGCAACCAGCGACCATGACCATGTTGACTTTGGAGACTATCTCGCCGATCTCGCCGAGGAAGCCATGCAGTCGATGGGTTCGAGCGAACATATCGAGTTGCGTACCCAAATTGATCGCGGGATCATCATGAATCTTCGGCAAGCCGTGCCATTGGCTCTCGTGGTCAGCGAACTCATCACAAATGCGATCAAATATGCCTACCCGCCCGAACAGCATGGAGAGATTTTCATCGGTCTCGATGACGAAGGCGAACATATTGCCCTTCGCATCAAAGACAATGGCGTGGGCCTCCCCGAAGGCTTTGATCCTGCTCAATCCGATGGTCTGGGCATGAAGATTGTCACTTCGCTTTTGCGTCAGGTACGAGGGACATTGTCACTGCCGCAAAACCCGAAGGGCGCTCAGTTCGATATCAAGATACCAGTCGAAAAGAGGGACAAATGATGGGGAGCGCATCCCAATCCTCAAGGCGTAAACACGCACTCAACGTCCTAATCGTGGAGGATGAGGCCTTGGTCGCGATGGACCTGGAATATATGGTCGAAGAGGCCGGTCACATTCCCATCGCGCACGCCGACAATCTCGAATCGACTCTCAAGGCCGTCGAAGACTATCGGCCGGACATCGCGCTGGTGGATATCCAATTGAGCTTCGGGGAAAGCGGCCTGGAGGTTGCCGAGCAACTGAAGGACCGCGGGATCCCGGTGCTGTTCTCGACCGGCAACTGCCCCGGAGAAAAAGGCCGACCTCTCGCGCTGGGATGCTTGCACAAGCCTGTCGTCGAACGCAGTTTGCGCGCCGCGTTGGAGGCGGTCGAAGCGACTATGGACGGCGCTGAACTCCCTAGCCTTCCGTCATCGGTGCATTTCTACTGAGCTTCGAAGCCTGCGGTTGAATGTAAATGCTCGTCGTGCCCCAGACGGTCTCGTCATCAACAACACCGCAGGGAAGAATCTGATTTTCAGTCTTCGTAGGTGTCCCACGCCGCCCGAGTGCCATCGACGGCCTTGAAGCGATACGTCTTGGGACCCGCCTTCTGGAAAAGGAGTGTCATCTCGACCTCCGATCCCACCGGTATCGGTTGCTTCACGTCCATCAGCATGAGGTGCCACTCAAGCCCAGGTGGCTCAATGGCAGATTGGCTGTTGGCGGGGACGACGAACGAAGGTTCGACCACCATTTTTCTGTCATCTCCCTGCCCCACCATATGGTGGATTTCCACGCGATCAGCACAATCGCACGAAACCTCTAACAGGGTATCTTCTTCCCCGCGATTATCGAAGGCTGCATAGGCCGCGGCCATCATCCCCGGAGTGGCTCGTTCGACGTAGGACACGATCGTCTTTGTGACGGTCAGGTCTTCCTGGGCCGGTTGCACGGTTGTGCAGCCAGCTAAGAATAACACTACAGCGATCGTCATCGATTTCTTCATGTCGCCTCCAATCGATCCGCACGTTGCATGCGGGTGCTCGTGCTTAGTTCTTAGATTAGATCTTTTCGACATTTCGCGCGAGTGTCTTGAATCGTTCCTGATCCTCGCCTCGCACCGTGATCGTGATGTTGCCGCCCTTGCTGCGATGAAGGTCTTCGATAGTGCCACTACGGCCCTTATGAGTGCCGGCGATCACTCTGCAACGATCTCCATTGGCGACCAGACTGGATATATCAGTCATCCTGCACCTCCGTGCATCGACGATAACCCGTAAATCCGGCAGTTGGCAGTTGAGGAATATGACCTTGCCCAAACGCTCGAACGACAGGGGGTTTGATCGTAGCGACCCTGCGCAAGATGCGGCGCATCGCAAGACTTGCTCAACGATGAGAACGTCGTTGATCGGTGGTTAACGCTTCCATGCCATAGCGTACCTATGCAGCAATCACGCGGTCATGCCATTCCGATCAGTAGCCCGTGGCAATATGGGCTTATCGTAGGTCTGTTCTATTTTGCGACCGCCTACGGTTCGCTTGCTCTCACGCAGGGCAGCGGAGATATTGCGGCAATCTGGCCAGCAAGCGGCGTGGCATTGGCTGCGCTCCTGCTGGCGGGATCACAGCGTCGTTACGGCGCCCTGGGCGGCATAGGCCTTGCCAGCCTAGCGGCCAACATGCTCGCTGGCACGCCGTTCATCACGTCTGCGGCCTTCACTTTGGCTAATCTGCTCGAGGTGACGGTGATATCGGGTCTGATGATCCTCGTCTCGCCCAAATGGAACCAATTTCACACCTTGCGCACAAATATCGTATTTTTCGCCGCAATCGTGGTCGGTGGAGTAGCCAGCGCTTCGACGGCCACCCTACTGGCCGGTGCGAGCAGCCTCGCCTTTTTTGTATCGTGGTTTACGACAGTAGTCCTGGGGGCGCTGATCGTAACTCCTTTGCTGCTAACCGTCATATTCCGGCTTAACGCAAAATCTGTAATGCCTAGCGCCTTTCGGATCGTCCAATTCGGCGCCTTGCTCAACCTGATTGTCGTGGGCAGTCTCGCCATCCTCCTGCTGGATGCGTACTACATGCTATTCATTCCGCTGCTCGGCGTTGTCATCGCGACATATGCGTACGGGCCGACGGGAGCGGCATTGAGCATCAGTGCCATCGCTTTCACCATGGCCGGTAGCGTCGAAGTAACGAACAACTCGAACTACGTGCTCGGATTGAACCTGCAATTACTCGGGCTGCAGTTCTACCTTCTGTGCCTGCTCGGTGCCGCTTGGCCCCTTACCGCATTGCTCATCGAGAAAGAGCGACTGATCCGGCGATATGGCGAGACCAATGCGTCACTGGAACTTGCCGAACGCACCGCCCACGTCGGGCATTGGTTCGTGGGGACAGGTACCGATGCACCGATCTGGTCTGATGAAGTCTATCGGATCCATGGTCTGGAGCTTAACCCGAATTCTCGAACGGGGTTGAAGGACATCGCGGAATCCAACTCGCTGCAACTCTATCATCGTGATGACAGGGAGCGGGTTCGCGGTATCCTACTCGAAGCGATGCGTGACGCGGCTCCGTTCGAATACAAGGCGAGGATCGTTCGGCCAGACGGTTCGATACGTCATGTGCACAGCATCGGAAGGCCACACCACAACCGCAGGGGTGAGTATGACGGTCTTTTTGGCACCCTCCACGATGTCACCGATCACACCGAGGTGCTTGAAAAACTGAACGAAGCGAAAAGCGAGGCGCTCCACGAGGCAGCCGAAGCAAAGCGTCTTTCGGAAACCGACGACCTCACCGGCATTTCAAACCGTCGCAAGATCATGGCATTTCTGGAAGACGCGGCAAGCAATGCGGCCAACGGCCAGAACCCACTGTGCATCGGGATCGTCGACGTCGATCATTTCAAGTCGGTCAACGATCAATTCGGGCATGCGGTAGGCGACATGGTGTTGAAACGGGTCGCCGAGATCATCCAGGTCGTGTTCGGCGAGAAAAGCCACGTAGGCAGGCTCGGCGGCGAGGAGTTTCTGATTGTGCTCCCCAATATCGACGACCGTGCAGGGATTGCGCTTCTAAAGCTCCTGTGCGCGAGGATTGCGTGCGAGCCATGGGCCGAGGGCGGACCAGAAACGATCACAGTAAGCGCTGGTCTGGCGCAGCTCGGCTCCGAGGGCGACGTCAGCGCGGCGCTCAAAGCAGCCGACAATGCGCTTTACGCGGCCAAGAACAGCGGAAGGAATGCCGTGCGACATGCCGGCACTGCGAGCCAGGGCGATGAGACGCGCCCCCCGGTTCAAGCGCAAATCAACAGCGTCGCCTAGCTTAGATCACTACCACCATCTTGTGCAGCTGTGGCTCAGATGATCAATTGAAAAGGTAGCGGGAGGAGGGACTTGAACCTCCGACACGCGGAGTATGGGCCGAGCCACCTGGCTCGGCCCGTATCAAGATCAGTCGTCTGAAAGACTGGCACAGCCCCAACCCAGGAACTTCCATTGACCGCTCTCTTTGACAAGAGTGTCGCTGCAC
>JABDNH010000002.1 GCA_013001055.1 Sphingomonas sp.
GATTAACGCCTGCTTCGCATCGGGCGCACCCTCCAGCGCGAGAAAGCGCAGTTTATAATCGCCAGCTAACTGTTTAGCCTTTGCCTCTGCAAACTTCTCGTCACGGGTCGACAAGGTCTGCTCGATCCGTGGGCGTCCACCGAAGTGCTCCCGTAGGTGCGCGGGTATCTCAAGCTGGAAATACCAGCCCCGCTTTCTCCGCTTTAGGTAACGCGCCATACTACTCCCGAAATACCCAACAGGGGCACCTATCTGGGGCACTTTTGGGGGTCACCACTCCTTCAAGTCAATGTTTTTCAATCTCTTCATTTGGTTAGAGCCAGCCAGAATATAATCCTCTCTCCCCGACCATTTTTCAAAAGCGCTACTTGCGAACTGTGCGGGGCACGGTTCGGGCGTTTTTGGCAAAATGTTCGCCACCGGATGGTGAGCCGTGCTGCACCACGAAAAAAGGCCGCCACAGGGACGGCCTTTCTCTTCATAATCGCAATCGCCTTAGGCGGGCTCTTTATTTTCAGTCAGCACGCGCAGCAGCGCTTCAGCGGTAGGCGCGCTCGACGACGGGTTCTGACCGGTGACAAGCAGGCCATCGGTCACCACGTGTGGCGTAAAGTCGTCCGACCGGCTGAAGTTTCCGCCCTGTTGGCGAAGCACATCTTCCAGCAGGAAGGGGACGATGTCAGTGAGGTTGACGGCTTCCTCTTCACTATTGGTGAAGCCCGTCAGCTTGCGGCCCTTGGCAATTGGTTCACCCGCTTCGGACACGACATTCTTGAGCACTGCAGGTGCATGACAGACAAGGGCGACGGGCGTGTTGTTGGCTAGCGCGGATTCGATGATGGTCTTGGAATCGCTATCATCGACGAGATCCCACAGCGGGCCGTGGCCGCCCGGGTAGAAGACACCATCATATTGGCTGACATCAATGTCTGCGAGGACGCGGGTCGTATCGAACGCGGCCTGTGCTTCCGGGTCGTTCCTGAAACGGCGCGTTGCCTCGGTCTCGCTGTCATCGCCTTCCGATCGGGGATCGATAGGCGGCTGACCGCCCTTCGGGCTGGCGAGCACGACTTCATGGCCCGCATCCTTCATCGCATAATATGGCGCTGCAAATTCTTCGAGCCAGATGCCGGTCTTTTCGCCGGTGTCGCCAAGCTCGCCGTGGCTGGTCATTACCATCAGGATTTTCATGTACGTTCTCCTATGTCTTCGCCTTACCAACGCGCGAATGCACGCCCCGATGCAGGCGATCCGTGCAATCGTGCATCAAGCGCGTTAGTTGGGGGCATGGACGAACAGATCATCGAGATAAGCGGTTGCTTCTGCGGTCCTGACGGCATGGGCAATGGGGGTTATGTATCGGGTCTCGTCGCCGAAGCGATTAGTGGTCCCGCGAAGGTTCGCCTGCACGCACCCACGCCGCTCGACACCGATATCCAGCTGGTCCGTGACGCTTCGGGTGCACGGCTGATGGACGGAGAGAAGATGCTGGTCGAGGGCGAGCCGCTGGGCAAGCCGCTCGACCTCGACCCGATGCCAACGCCGCCCTCCGACGCGTTGATCGAGGCATGCCGCGCCCGTTTTCCGTCGCCGTCCGAACATATGGCACCGCGCTGCTTCGTCTGCGGACCCGAGCGTGATCATGCCGACGCGCTGCACATCTGCGGGGGGTTCGATCCCGAGCAGGCACGCGCGGCCGATCGCTGGGTGCCGGCAACCGATCTTGCGGGCGAAGATGGCCTGGTGGCCACGCGCTACCTCTGGGCGGCGCTCGATTGCCCGTCATATTTCGGGGCGGGTATCGGCACTGCCATGGCACTTCTTGCCGGTATGGCGGCGCGGATCGTGCGCCATCCGCATCCCGGCGAACAGCTAAGCGTGACCGGCTGGCCGATCCATAGCGAAGGACGCAAGCATCATTCGGGTAGTGTCATGCACGACGCCGATGGGAACGTGATCGCTGCCGCCCGCGCATTGTGGGTCAAAGTCCAAGCCTGAAAACAGGACGTCTTCGCGAATTGTCGGCATGGCAAAAACCTGCCATGCATGGCCCGCGCCCTTGATTTCGCCGGATGATCGCGGGCGCGAACATGCTTGGTTTAGCTTTGCCGCGCGGCACTAAACTGTTCACATTTGCGAACCACCCTGCTCGGTCCGCGTGGCGTATCCATCGACAGGGGGTACGCAGGAATGAGAAGTTTGGTTTGGGTCGGCCTGTTGGCCGCCATGATCCCGATTCATCTGGCAACCGTCTCGCCCGCCCGGGCGGATGACTGCCTGCTCGACACCAATGACGACGGTAATGCCGACAGCAATGTCGATACCGATAAGGGTGCCAATTCGAATGGCGAGGACGACAGCCTTGCCTGTGGTGCGGGCTCGAAAGCGACAGGGAGCCGATCCACGTCACTGGGCGCGCAAAGCACGGCCAGTGGAGACGACGCCCTGTCGACGGGCTTTGGCGCTGCAGCGTCGGCAGAGCGTGCCGTTGCGCTGGGCAGCGCCAGCGCTGCTACGGGTATCGCGGGGATCGCAATCGGCGGCGATAGTCGATCGATTGACGCCTTCGCCGACAGCGACGGAGCGGGCGCGCAGGCTTCCGCAGATTAGGCGCTGGCGCTGGGCGTCGACAGCAAGGCGTCGGGTGTGCGTTCGACGGCAATTGCGATCGGGTCGATAGCGTCAGGGACGGAGTCGACTTCCATCGGCTTTCTCGCATCGGCAAGCGGGGCGGAGGGGCTCGCGCTGGGTCGCCGGTCTGAAGCGACCGTTTTTCGCGCTACCGCCATCGGTTCGAGCGCGCGGGCGACGGGGGTCAATTCGATGTCGATCGGGCGCGGCACGCTGGCCAGCGCTACCAACGCGACCGCCATCGGTGAGGTCGCGCAGGCCACCAATATCGCGGCGACCGCGGTCGGCTCCAATGCGCGCGCCAGCGGGGAGGGGGCGACGGCCGTGGGCCGTTCGGCCAATGTCACGCGCAGCCTGAGCACCGCAGTGGGTTACCAGGCCGCGGCGGTCCATTCGGTCGCCACTGCCATTGGCGCAAACGCAACGACGACGCGCGACAATCAGGTCATGCTGGGCGGCGCGGGATCGAGCATCGCGATCGGCGATATCGATGCCTCGACCCTTGCGCAGGTAGGGCCGGTCGATGTCGTGACGATCGATGCCGCCGGGACGCTCGGTCGCGGCGCGGCGGCCAGCGCGGCGGCGGTGGATCGCATGAGCGTTGCGTTCCAGGGCATGCTGTTGGCGCACGAAGCCGACATTGCCGCGCTGCAGGTCCAGGTCGACCGCTTGGTCGAGATCGATCGCCGGCATGAAAGCGGGATCGCTGCCGCGATGGCGCTGGGCGGCATGATGATCGTGCCCGATAGCGACGTTTCGCTAAGCGGTAACGTTTCGACCTATCGGGGGGAGACCGGTTTTGCTGCCGGACTGACCGCACGCATCGCGCCCAAAACATACGTGTCCGCAGGCTATGCCGGGTCGAGCGAGGGTGGCTCGAACGGTGGGCGCGTGGGCGTTGCGATCGGGTTCTAGAAGCCTCTCGACCCCATAGAAAACCGATCCGAGTCGCTGCACTGCAGCAGCGTGTTGAAACGGCGGGATTCCGCAAAAAATGCGCATAGGTTTGTGATCTGGATTAAACTATGACATAAATCGCGCACGGCCTCGATGGAAAGAAGCGACGGGAAGCCGCTCATCGGATGGCCGCAACAGGGACGCTTCGGGGGATGCAGTTTTCTCAGTTGAAGGCGTAATAATTTCAGCTCGGCCTTCGTGGCGTGCCCATTGCAGAAGGGTACGGACATCATGAAAATGTTTTTGAAAGCCACGGTGGCGGTTGCCGCAATTGCGACGGCGCCTATAGCCTTTTCGACGCCAGCAGCGGCGGACGAATGCTTGATTGACACCGATGACGATCTGCTTGCCGAGGAAACGGGTCAAAGCGATGAAAACACGGCGGAAAATTTAACGTGTGGACGTAGTTCAACCGCGTCTACGGGAGCAACGGATGCGACTGCAATCGGGCATCTCACCGATGCAAACTCGAATTCGACCGCATTAGGCGACACGGCCCAAGCAACGGGTATTTTTTCGGTTGCGCTTGGCGCCGATACAACTGCTTCAACAAACAGCTCGATCGCTATCGGCTACAGCGCGCTCGCTGATGGTGCGGGCGCGATGGCAATTGGGGTCAATTCCGATGCCGGATCCGAAGACGGCATCGCAATCGGCAACGTCTCCAGCGCGCAGGGCCAAGGAGCCGTTGCCCTTGGGACGTGGAGCAATGCGTCACTAGCAGGTTCGATTGCCATTGGCGGTGATCGGGACGGCGACAATTCAGGCGCCCAAGCAACAGCGGCCAATGCGATCGCAATTGGTGCAGAAGCGGCCGCCTCAGGCTCCGCGTCTGTAGCCATTGGTCTCAACACCAGCGCGGAATTCGGTGATGTGACGATCGGCGAGGGCGCAACTGCTACCGGTTCTTCTCACGTCGTCGTTGGTCGCAATGCTGCAGTTGTCGGCAGCGGATTTGCCTCTGTTGCGCTCGGCTGGACGGCTAACACTACCGGCGGTTCCGCTGTTGCGCTTGGTGGGTCTTCCAATGTCGATTCGCTTGGCGGTATCGCGTTGGGATATAATTCCGACGTGCTGGCCAACTCGCAGGATGGCATCGCTATCGGCCGTAATACTGACAGCAACGGCACCGGGGCAATCGCCATAGGCGGTGATAGCATCTCGACCGACCCATTTGCCGACAATAACAACTTGGGCGCGCAGGCGACTGGCAATTATGCATTGGCGCTAGGCGTGGACACCGCTGCCAGTAATACGAGTGCAACCGCGATTGGCCGCCTGGCGGTTTCCTCGGGCGCCGATGCGACGGCGATCGGCTTCTTCGCAGAAAGCTCGGGTTCGGAAAGCACAGCGCTTGGGCGGCGCACGCAGGCCACGGTGTACCGCGCCACCGCAATCGGCACGAGCTCGACGGCAACCGGGGTACAATCGCTCGCTATTGGCCGCGCCGCCAATGCGACCGCGACCAATGCCACCGCGATCGGTGAAGTGGCACAGGCCACGAATATCGCTGCCACCGCCGTGGGCTCGAACGCCCAATCGGGGGGCGAAGGGTCGACTGCGGTCGGTCGCAGCGCGGTCGTAACGCGCAGCCAGAGTACCGCCGTCGGCTACCAGGCCAACGTTACGCATGCGGTGGCGACCGCCATCGGCGCAAACGCCACGACAACGCGCGACAATCAGGTCATGATCGGCGGCGCGGGATCGAGCGTGACCATCGGTGACATGGCCGCCTCGACCGCCGCGCAGGTCGGCGCGGTCGATGTCGTTACCGTCGATGCCAGCGGTACGCTGGGTCGCGGTGCGGCCGCCAGCATGGCACAGGTCGAACGCATGAACCTTGCGTTCCAGGGCACGATGCTGGCGCACGAAGCCGACATCGCGGCGCTGCAAGGCCAGGTCGATACGCTGTTCGACATGAGCAGCGAACATGAAGGCGGGATTGCCGCTGCGATGGCACTGGGGGGCATGATGGTCGTGCCCGATAGCGACATCTCGCTAAGCGGCAATGTCTCGACCTATCGCGGCGAAACCGGCTTTGCCGCCGGGCTGGTCGCGCGGGTTGCTCCCAAGATCTATGTTTCGGCCGGTTATGCCGGGTCGAGCGAGGGCGGTTCGGACGGCGGCCGGGTCGGTGTCGCTATCGGCTTCTGAGCGTCGCTGACGCCAGAGGGGGAGGGCGGGGCTCGCGCCGAGCGGCCCCGCCCTTTTTTGTTTTCAGGGTCGTATGAATCACACGGCTTTGTGATCTATGTTAAATTATGGCATAATTAATCGTTAACTCGACGGTGCGCCCGAGCGACTCGCGATCGTGCGCGCTTGAGAAATGTGGGGCAGTTGGGGGCTTCGCAGGGTGTTTTGCGTCCTGTTCTTCAAAAGGGAGCCAGCGACTGGTCCTGCTTTGCAGGGGTGAAGTCGATATGAGTAGGATCCTTAAATTCACGGTTGCTGCGGCCACGATTGCAACCATTCCGTTTCTATATTCGGTGCCAGCGCAGGCGGATGAATGCCTCATCGATATCGATGACGATTTTGCCGCCGACGAAGTTCTTGCCGTTGACCAGGACAGTAACGAAAACCTCGTGTGCGGTCGAAGCTCCACCGCGACAACGGGTGCGACCGATGCAGTGGCCTATGGTCACCTCACCGATGCTGCGACCAACGCAACGGCTATCGGCGATGGCGCGCAGGCGACAGGGGCGGGCTCTTCTGCCTTGGGTTCGGACACAGAAGCGTTAGGCAAAGGCTCAATCGCAATTGGCGCCGATAGCGATCCTGCCGATCAGTTCAGTGATGCCAACGGAAAAGGCGCACAGGCGATGGCTGAATATGCCTTGGCACTTGGCGTCGATACGTCGGCGAGCGGGGCGCGCGCTACCGCGATCGCTATCGGCGCATCGGCATCGGGCACCGAATCGACCGTCATCGGCTTTCTTGCTTCGGCTACCGGCGCGGAGGGGCTCGCGCTTGGTCGGCGCACCGAAGCAACCGTCTTTCGCGCCACGGCCATCGGCTCCAGCGCCAAGGCGACGGGGGTGAACTCGATGTCGATCGGGCGGGGGTCGATTGCCAGTGCCACCAATGCCACCGCCATCGGCGAAGTTGCGCAGGCGACCAATATCGCCGCGACCGCGATTGGCTCCAATGCGCGCTCTAGCGGTGAGGGATCGACGGCAGTGGGCCGCTCGGCCGTGTCCTCGCGCAGCCTTGGGACTGCGGTTGGTTACCAGGCGAATGTAAAGCATTTCGGTGCCACCGCGATCGGCGCGAATGCCACGACGACCAACAGCTATGAAGTCGCGATTGGCGGCACGGGGTCCTCGGTCCGCATTGGCGACATCGATAATTCCACGCTGATGCAGGTCGGTCCTGTCGATGTCGTTACCGTCGATGCCAATGGCACGCTCGGACGCGGAGCGGCGGCCAGCGCTGCGGCGGTCGAACGGATGAGCTTGGCATTCGGGCAGACAATGCTGGCGCACGAGGCCGACATCGATGCCCTGTTCGACCTCACCGACCAACTCCAGGGCGGTATCGAGCAGGCCAATGAAGGCGTTGCGATGGCGTTGGCGATGGAAAGCCCCGCCGTGCCTGCCGGCGCAAGCTTCGCGCTCTCTGGCGGCGTCGGCAACTACAACGGGCGCACAAGCCTGGCGCTGGCGATCAGCACCGCGGTGGGCGAGAAAGCGAGCCTTTCGGCAGGCGTAGGCGTGGGCGCAAACTCGGGCGAAGTCGGTACGCGCGCAGGCTTCCAGATCGCCTGGTAGCGATCAGGTCGCGAAGCCGGGATCGAGCCGGTAGGCTTTGCGCAGCAGCGCGGGCCAGGCGAGCATGTTGGCGACGACCTTGAGGCCCATGCTGCCCTGCTCGGCAGTGGTTTCGGGCGTGCCCTGCGGCGGATTATTTACCGCGTCTCCAGCACTCAACGCCATGATCTGCGCTTCGCACGCGCGTTCGAGGAAGTAGAGCTTGATGAAGCATTCACCAACATTGCTGCCGGTGGCGAGCGTGCCGTGATTGCGCAGCAGCATGGCGCCTTTGTCGCCGATATTGGCGACGAGGCGTTCGCGTTCGTCGAGGTCGACCGCGACGCCCTCGTAATCGTGAAACGCAAGATCGCCGCGCACCAGCATGGCAGTCTGCGTGAGCGGCAGGAGGCCTTCTTCGTGCGCGGAGACGGCCTGCCCGGCAGGTGTGTGGAGATGCATCACCGCATGCGCATCATCGCGCGCCATATGGATTGCGCTATGAATGGTAAAGCCCGCCGGATTTGTCATGAAGGGGGTTTCGTCCACGGCATGACCATCCTTGTCGACCTTGACCAGCGAGGATGCCGTCACCTCTTCGAACATCAGGTTGTAGGGGTTGAGCAGGAAGTGATGCTCGGGTCCCGGGACGCGTGCCGAAAGATGGGTGAAGATGAGATCGTCCCAGCCATAATGCGCAACCAGCCGATAGGCGGCAGCAAGATCGACGCGGATCTTCCATTCCTGGTCCGGCACCTTGCCCTTGAGGCTGGGAATGTCGACGCTATCGATCGGTCCGGCAGCCTCCATGCCCTTGGTCATGTTCTCGGCGCGGTTCATGGGTGGGTCTCCTGCTTGTCGGGATGCGCGGCGGCAAAGGCCGGGTGCGCGCTCGCCGTCTCGTCGGCACGCCGCAAATGCGGATATTGGGCAACAGGCACGGCAAAGCGCCGGGCATTGTAGAGCTGCGGGATAAGGCAGATGTCGGCAAGCGTCGGTGCGTCGCCGACCAGCCATGTGCCGCCGCCGGCATCCTCCGCCATTTTTTCGAGCGCATCGAAGCCGGTCGTCACCCAGTGGCGATACCATTCGTCCTTGGCGTCTTCGGACAGGCCAAGCGGGCCTTTCAGATATTTGAGCACGCGCAAATTGTTGAGCGGATGGATGTCGCAAGCCACCAGTGTCGCCATCGCCAGCACGGTGGCGCGCTGGTCCTTGTCCGGGGGCAGGAAGGGCGACCCCTCGTAGGTTGCATCGAGCCAGTCGAGGATGGCGAGGCTTTGCGTAATCTTCGTGTCGCCAGCAACCAGCATCGGGACCAGGCCCTGCGGATTGAGCTCGCGATATTCAGCGCTGCGCTGGTCGCCTTCGACCAGGTTGACCATGCGCTGCTCGTAACTGACGCCTTTCAGGTTGAGGCCGATGCGCACGCGGTAGGACGCGCTGGAACGAAAATAGTCGTAGAGGATCGGCCCGGGCATGGGCTGCAGTGTGCGACTCGTCACCGATGCAGTCAATCTTCGAGGAAAGGCGCTGCTACTTCCTTGGGAACACGAATAGGGCGCCCGCTTGCCTTGTCGATGATAGCCCACTGGGTGCGGGCCTTGACCAGCATCTTTCCGTTGCCATCGACAAATTCCATGTGGCGGTCGAAGCGGGCGCCGCGCGGCGCTTCGCCGACCCAGGTGCGCGCGGTGGCAGTGTCGCCTTCCTTGAGGGCGCGCAGATAGTCGATTTCGTGGCGCACCACGACCCACACATAGGCATCGATATGAGCGGGGTCGGCGGCGCTGTTCCAATGCGCCGTTGCAACGTCCTGAATCCACTGCACCCAGACTGCGTTGTTCACGTGACCGAGATCGTCGATGTGCTGCGGGCGCGCGGTCTTTGCGGTCTCGAATACCGGCTTCATGACAGGCGCAGCCTGCCATCCTCGTCTCGCCGCACGTTATACCCCGCACTGCCCAGCAGCGCGGCAAGGCTGGCCCCGGTGTCGCGCACACCGACTTCGTGCATGGTCGAAATGAGCGCAATCTGTTCCTCGGTTCCCCCAACGCGGCGTAGCGCGGCGAGCCAGTCCTCGACGCTCGCCACGCCGTCGTCGCGCTCGGCTTCGATCAGTTCGTGCCAGAAGCTGAAAAAGTCGCCGCCGGATTGGCGCGCATGATGTTCCGCGACCAGGCTGAAGACCAGCCCGCAGGCGTAGAAGACTTGCTGGCCGTGCCGTTCGGGCGCTGCCTTCAGCGGACCGTCGGCAGCCATCGCGGCGCAATTATTGACCGAGCTTTCGATGGGGTCGAGCGCATCGTGCTGCGGATCGATTGCTTCGGCGGCGCGCTGGGCCATCAGGTCGGCCCCACCCTCGCTCGTCCAGGCGTCGCCCGGATCGCCGTAGCCGACAGTGCTGCCAAGCCAGAAGTGGGCGGCTTCGTGGGCTATGAATTGGCGAACGAAACCAAAGGCTTGCCGGCTTGGAGAGGTCAGGCGGTCGCCTTCGATCTGGAGGATGATGGTTTCGTCCATCACGCTGCCGCCGAAACTGACAAGATTCGGCGTGGGGCCTTCCCAGGCCGCGATTAGTTCCGGGCGTCCGCCACCATGCGGCCCCAGTTTTTGCGCGTAGAGGTCAAGCAGCCCGGGCACTTCTGCAAGCAGTTGCTCGCGCAACCATCGCGGCAGGCCCGGGTCGAGAAGCGCACTGATTTCATCGCTTATCCGGGGCGCGGCACTGCCGTACGTCACGTAGGCAGGCGTGTCGAAATGCTTGTGATTAATGCGTTCGCCGCCATGGCGCATCGTCGTCCCGCCCGAGCGGAATACGACGCGTGGATTACCGCCACGATAATCAGGCAGGCTGTTGAAGCTGGCGCCCAAGGCCGCGACGGCTTCCACCGATGGCGCGGGGCGCATCGTGAAATGGTCGGAAAACAGCGCCAGCGTGCCGTCAGTGAATGTGACGGCCGGGGTGTAGTCGGCGAGCAGATCATCGGCGAATGGCCTTATGAAGATCTCGACGACTTTTGGCATTCGGCCGCCGGTCGGAACAAGTGCTGCATGATTGCCGATGCGGGTCAGTCGCACGCCGCGCGTGCGCACCGTCCAGCTCAGCTGCCGCCAGTCTTCATTTCCTTCACGCGTGACAGCGGAGCGATGGAAGATCCAGAGCGGCGCATCCTCATCGAAGTGGAGCACCGCGCGAAAGCGGCCATTTCCGATGGGTTCGACGCTGGCGGTCATCGTCGGCGTTGCGCGTTCGACCCTGTCGGCGCCCGCGGGGGCCCCGGCCAGAAACGCGGCTGCTGCGATGACCAGCCAACGACGCATCAGTCGCCCAGCTGGTCGATCACGAACTGGTATGCCTCGGCCTGCTCGTAGAGGCGATTCCAGCGCCCCGACTTGCCGCCATGGCCTGCACCCATGTTGATCTTCATAAGGAGCAGATTGTCGTCGGTCTTGGTGGCGCGCAATTTGGCGGTCCACTTGGCCGGTTCCCAATAGGTCACGCGCGGATCGTTGAGGCCGCCGGTGACCAGCATCGCGGGATAATCCTGCGCGGTTACATTGTCATAGGGCGAATAGGCAAGGATGGTCTTGAACGCCTCTTCGCTTTCAATCGGGTTGCCCCATTCGTTCCATTCGCCGGGGGTGAGCGGCAGTTTGTCGTCGAGCATCGTATTGAGGACATCGACAAAGGGCACGTGCGCTGCAACCGCGCCGTACAGTTCGGGTGCCTGGTTGACGATCGCGCCCATCAGTTCGCCGCCCGCGCTACCGCCCTCGGCGGCGACCATGCCTTCCCTGGCATAGCCCGCCTCGATCAGGCCGCGGGTCACGTCGATGAAGTCGTTGAACGTATTCTCGCGTTTGTCCATTTTGCCATCGAGATACCATTGGTAGCCGAGGTCATCGCCGCCGCGGATATGCGCGATGGCATAGGCAAATCCGCGATCGACGAGGCTGAAACGAGAGGTCGAGAAGCTGGGCGGGATGGCGTAGCCGTAAGCGCCGTAGGCATAGACGAACAGCTTGCCCGACTGGTCGAGCGCGAAATCCTTGCGGCGCAGCACCGAGACCGGGACCTTGGCCCCGTCGCGGGCATCGACCATCAGGCGGTCGACCGTATATTGCGACGGGTCGTAGCCCGAAGGAATTTCCTGCACCTTCAGCGTCTCGAGGCGATCGTCGCCGGGATGATAGTCATAGACCGTGCCCGGCGTGACCATCGAGCTGTAACCGATCCGGTAGGCATCGGGCGCATATTCGGGGTTACCCGCGAAATCCGCGCTGTAAGCTTCCTCATCGAAGGAAACGCGCTTCATCTCGCCATTGTCGTAGTTACGAAGGAAAAGCTGGTCGAGCCCGTTGACGCGACCTTCCACCAGCATGTGATCGCGGTGTGCGCTGATGCCCTGCAGGTAGAATTCGTCGCTGCCGGCAATCACTGTGTGCCAGGCTTGCGGATCGGCCGGATCGGCCTCGGCGAGGCGGAAATTGACGTGGTTGTCGTTGGTGACGATCCACAGCTTTCCGTGCGCACTGTCGACATCATACTGAATGTCGGGGCGACGGCGCATCACGAGCTTGGGCTCCGCGGTGGGATTGTCGGCCGGGACGATATAAGTCTCGTCCGAAATGTTTTCGCCCGTTTCGATCAGGATCCACTGCTCGTCGGTTGTCTGACCAACGCCCACAGTGAAGGCGACATTCTCTGTCTCTTCATAGAGCACGGGGTCATCGGCGGGATCGGTGCCGAGCTTGTGGTAAAGTGCCTTGTCAGTGCGCCAATTGTCGTTGACGAGCGTGTAGACGATGCCGTCCGAACCTGCAGTCCAGACCGGTTGTCCCAAGGACTGGTCGGTGATCGTCTCGATGTCCTCACCGCTCTCGATATCCATGATCTTGAGCGTGTAGCGCTCGGCCCCGTTGGTATCGGTAGAATATGCGGCGAGCTTGCCATCGGGACTGACGCTCATCGCGCCGAGGCGGAAATAGTCGAGCCCTTCAGCGGCCTTGTTTTCATCATAGACGAGCTTGCCGTTCCCGGGCTTGGAATCGGCCTCGGTGCCGGTCACGGGCTTGCGATACCACAGGCGATATTGCGTGCCGGGCGCGAATTCCGACCAGTAGACATAGTCGCCGTCTTTCACTGGCACCGATTTGTCGTCTTCCTTGATGCGACCCTTCATCTCTTCGAACAGCGTCTCGATCGCGGCTTCCTGCGGCGCCTTCCACGCCTCGAAATAGGCGTTTTCCGCCTTCAGGTAGTCGAGCACGTCTTCGTCATCGATCTTGGGATAGCTCTGGTCTTTAAGCCATGCCCAGGGATCCTCGATGGTGATGCCGTGCCGCTCGTAACTATAAGGGCGCTGCTCGGCGACGGGGGGATTGGACAAGTCGATCTCCTGTTGGGCGATGCTCGGGCTGGCAAACACGACGGTTGCCGCGAGAATAACGGGAAGGCGCATATTTGGCTCCACTTGGTCTGTTCCCCTGTTGAATGCAAAGGTGAGGCCATTACGTCCAGTGTGAATCCGCGCTATCATGCGGCCAAAGACACAAGATTTGAGAAAAGGTACCTATGTCCACGCATGCCGACCGCCTGAACGCCCTGCGCACCCAGTTGAAAGAAGATGGCCTCGACGGCTTCGTCGTGCCGCTGACCGATGAGCATATGAGCGAATATGTCGGAAGCTATGCGCAGCGGCTGGCGTGGCTGACGGGCTTCGACGGTTCGGCGGGGGCAGCAGCGGTGCTGCCTGAAGAAGCGGCGATCTTCACCGACGGGCGTTACACGATCCAGGTACGCCAGCAGGTCGATGGCGACCTGTTTGCCTACGAGGACGTGCCGCAGACCTCGATTGCCGCGTGGTTGCAGGAACATGCGCCCGAAGGGGGACGCATTGGCTACGACCCGTGGCTCCATACACGCGCATGGGTGCGCCAGGCGACCAAGAGCCTTGCGGCGCGCGGAGCCGAGTTGGTCGCGGTCGAGCGCAATCCCATCGACGCCGTCTGGCTCGACCGGCCCGAGCCGTCCAAGGCCCACCTCGTCACCTATGATGAAAATCTGGCGGGCAAGAGCTCGGCGACCAAGCGGCAGGAAATGGCGGACTGGATCGAAAGCGAGGGCGCCGATGCCACGGTGCTGGCGGCGCTCGATTCGATTGCTTGGACATTCAATGTGCGCGGCGCGGACGTGACGCACACCCCGGTCGCGCTGGCCTATGCGCTGGTTCACAAGGACGGGACGGCGGACCTCTTCGTCGAGCCCGAGAAGATTTCGGACGAGGTGCGCCAGCATCTCGGCAACGGCGTACGCCTGCATGACCGCAACGCGTTCGAGGGCCACCTCAAGAGCCTGAAGGGCAAGACTGTCGCGGTCGATCCCGAGCGATCGGTCGCCGCCATACCGCAGGCGCTCGAAGCCGCGGGCGCGCGAATATTGGACCGCCGCGATCCCGCCGTGCTGCCCAAGGCAATCAAGAACGAGGCCGAGATCAACGGCCATAAGGAAGCGCAGTATCGCGATGGCGCGGTGATATCGCGGTTCCTCAAATGGCTCGAGGAAGAGGCTCCCCAGGGCGGGCTCGATGAATTGAGAGTGGCGGCCAAGCTGCTGGAGATGCGGGAGGCGACGGGCCAGCTGAAGGATATCAGTTTCGATACCATCTCGGGCGCTGGGCCCAACGGCGCGCTGCCGCATTACCGCGTCAACGAGGCGTCGAACCATCCGCTCGAGATGAACTCGATCTACCTGGTCGATTCTGGCGGGCAGTATCTCGATGGAACGACCGACATCACGCGCACGGTGATCGTGGGTGAGCCGACCGAGGAAATGAAGGACCGCTTCACCCGCGTCCTCAAGGGCCACATCGCAATCGCGACACAGCGCTGGCCGCAGGGTATCTCGGGCGGGCGCCTCGACAGCTTTGCGCGCCAGTATCTCTGGCAGGTGGGGCTCGATTATGCGCACGGCACGGGTCACGGCGTCGGCGCTTTCCTTGCGGTGCACGAAGGCCCGCAGCGTATCTCGCCCCCGGGCGGCGCCTATGCCGGCTCCGACGAGCCGCTTGCACCCGGCATGATCCTGTCCAACGAACCCGGCTACTACAAGGCGAACGAGTACGGCATCCGCATCGAGAATCTCGTCTTGGTCGTAGAGGTCGAAGGCGCGGCGACCGAGGCGGATAAGCCGCTGCTGGGATTCGAAACGCTGACCTTCGCGCCGATCGACCGCCGGTTGATCGACCCGAACCTGCTTACCCCTGCCGAACTGCAGTGGCTCAACGACTATCATGCCGAGGTGGTCGCTAAGATCGGGCCGCGGCTTGAGGGCGAGGAGCGCGAATGGCTGAAGGCGGCCTGCGCGCCGATCGGCTAGACGCGGATCATCTGTTCACCTAATGTTCTCCCGACGCGACTCGAAGGGAGAGACAGATGATCGGTTATGTGACGCTCGGCACGAACGACCTTGAAAAGGCCGCCCCGTTCTACGATGCCATCGCCAAGGAATTGGGCGTGGGGCGAATGATGGAATTCGATACGTTCATCGCTTGGGGGGATGCCGATGGTGGCCCCGGCATCGGTGTGACCAAGCCGTATGACGGTGATCCCGCAACCGTCGGCAACGGCGTGATGGTCGCATTGCTGTGCAAGGACACCTCACAGGTCAAGAAGGTCTATCAGACGGCGCTGGACAATGGTGGCACTGACGAAGGGGCGCCGGGTCCGCGCGGCGACGATGGCTTCTATGCCGCTTATTTCCGCGATCTCGATGGCAATAAATTGAACGCGTTCTGCATGACTTCGGGCTGATCAGTCCGAACCCTTGTCCGTGGAATCCGGGCCCGCGTCTTCCGGCAGTTCGCGGGCCTGGTTCTTGCGGCGCCGAAGGTTTGCGCGCAGCGCTTCGGCAAGCCTTTTGGCTTTGTCATCGTCCTTTTGAGCCATGGCCGCCTGATAAGCAGGTGGGCGTGCAGTCGCAAGCGCTTGACAGGGCAGGGGTCCTATGGTCTTAGGCGCGCCGTCTTCCGACTTGGCTGCCGTAGCTCAGGGGTAGAGCACTCCCTTGGTAAGGGAGAGGTCGAGAGTTCAAATCTCTCCGGCAGCACCATCATTCTTCCGAAGTCTGCTTGTCACTGCTTTGCGCCGCAGCGTCGATGTCGGGCGTCATTGTGGCGATGACGTCGTGAATTGTGGCGTATAACAGCGCAACGGTGGTGGCGAGCAGCGCCACGACCAGAACAGTGATCGCGAACAGACCGTTATACAACCAGATGAACCAATCCGCCGGCAGCCCTTCGAATTCGCCGACCGGGAAGACCAGTGCGAGCAGCAGCAGCAGGCTGGTCATCAGCGATACCGTAGCGGCCTTGGCCACGAGGTTGATGCGCCACCACACGTCATAGTCGAAGTCGGCGTCGAGCCGACGCATCATGCCGGTGATAGTCAGCATCAGGGCCAGGATAGTAGCAGAGGAAGTCGCGCTCGCAGCGCCGAGATATAGGCCCGAAGATGCGAGCGTCTCGACCAGTTGGATCGCTTCACCCAGAGAATAAATGCCGCCGATCGCCTCGCGGGCTCCCCATCCGAGTAGCACGAAGAAGATGAAAATTCCTGTCGCCCAGGGATGGTTTTTCATGAATTCGCCCCTTTAGATACTCTCGAGCAACGATTTGGTGCGCGCATCGTTTCGTGGGCTGGGAGATACCTTATGGTTGGCGACACGCCTAATTCGGAAAAAAACGGTAACGAGCTTGCCGAGGAGCGTACCGATCTCGCCGAAGATCGGACGATGATGGCGGTCGAGCGCACCATGGCGAGCTGGATGGGCTCGGGCATGGGCCTGATCGGCCTGGGCCTTGGTCTGCGCGCGGTATTCGGCCAATTCGAGCCCGAGTGGGTACCCCGCGCGATGGCGACTTTCTTCATGTTGCTTGCCATCGTCCTTGTCCAAAGCGCCAAGAACCGCATGTGCGCAGCGTTGGCGCGGATGAGCGGCAATTGGGTCGATCCGCCCGACACGCGGGGGATCGTTTACGGCGCCTACGGCATCAGCCTTGGTGCACTGGTCATGATAGCAGGCATCTGGCTCTTCTTCGGCTGATCGGGCAGGACGGATGGCATGAGCGACGACAAACTCGATACCGATCCCGGTGGCCCGGGCGGAGCGCCGGTTGCGATCGGCCTATTGGTCCTGATCGTGCTGCTGCTGGTATTTCTGTTTCGCGAGGAGCTCGGTATCGGTTCGCCAACCGCCGAAATCACGATCCCCGAGCGGTTCGAGACCGAGATTCCGCAGCCGCCTGTGCAAGCCGAGCAAGACGGGCCGCAAAACCAGGTCCCGTCGGCGAATTGACTTAGCTCGGCCAAGTCGTCACCACCCGCACCAATCGAACGTAAGAGGCTGGAATGGACTTCATCACCGGTTTTGGCGCGCACGTGGAAACGGAAGCGGTGAAGGGCGCGCTCCCAAAGGGTCGCAATAGCCCGCAAAAGCCCGCCTACGGTCTGTATGCCGAACAATTGTCGGGAAGTGCCTTCACGATGGCGCGGCACGAGAACCTCCGCAGCTGGCTGTATCGCCTGCGCCCGACCGCTGATCATCGCCCCTTCGAGCTCTATAGGGGCAATCGGCTGGTCGGCGCCGAAGGCTCGGACAAGCCGCTGGCACCCAACCGCCTGCGCTGGGATCCGGTCGCCGACCTGCAAGGGGGGAAGGATTTCGTCGACGGGCTGGTCACGATGCTGGCAACGCGCGATCCCGCCGATCTCGAAGGCGTCGCGATGCATCTCTATCGCGCCGACAAGCCGATGGAGAACCGCGTGTTCTTTTCGGCCGATGGCGAGCTGCTTATCGTGCCTCAGGAGGGCGCGCTGCACCTTGTGACCGAGATGGGGCATCTGCCCGTTGCACCCGGTTCGATTGCGCTCATTCCGCGCGGCGTGCGTTTACGCGTCGAGTTGCCCGAGGGATCGGCACGAGGCTACGTAGCCGAGAATTACGGGGCTCCATTTCGTCTACCCGACCTTGGCCCGATCGGCGCCAACGGCCTTGCAAACCCGCGCGATTTCGAAATGCCCACGGCGGCTTTTGAGGATGTCGATGGCGAAGTCGAACTGGTCCAGAAGCAGGGTGGCAGGCTATGGTCGACGACGCTCGACCATTCACCGCTCGACGTCGTTGCCTGGCACGGCAATTACGCGCCGTATCGTTACGATCTGTCGCGGTTCAACGCGATCAATACGGTGAGCTTCGACCATCCCGATCCCAGCATTTTCACGGTGCTGACGAGCCCAAGCGAAACGCCGGGGCGCGCTAATGCCGATTTCGTCGTTTTCCCGCCGCGCTGGATGGTGGCGGAAGACACATTCCGTCCGCCCTGGTTCCACCGCAACGTGATGAGCGAGGCGATGGGCCTCATCCACGGCGAATATGATGCCAAGGCCGATGGCTTCCAGCCGGGCGGGCTGAGCCTTCACAACATCATGAGCGGGCACGGGCCTGATGTTGAAAGCTGGAAGAAAGCGAGTGAGGCGGAATTGAAGCCGGTGAAGCTCGACGGAACGCTGGCCTTCATGGTCGAGACCTGCTGGCCGTATGCGCCGACCGATTTTGCGATGGAACGATCACAACCCGACTATGATTTAGCATGGAACGACTTTCCCAAAGCGGAGCTACCCGAATGACCCTTGATGCCACCCATGATCCCGATCTCACCAGCTGGGTAGACAGCGCCAATGGCCACGCTGAATTCCCTATACAGAACCTGCCTCTTGGGGTCTTTTCGGTAGCGGGCGGCGCGCCGCGCATCGGAGTTGCCATTGGCGACAAAATTCTCGACCTGTGCGCGCTCGCTGCGGCGCAGATGATCCCTGACGAAGACTGGGCGGAAACGCTGCAGGAGCCGGTGCTGAACAGTTTCTTCTCGCTCGGCATGGAAGCAAGCCAGGGCCTGCGCGAATGGCTCAGCGACCTGTTGTCGGACAGCGAGAACGAGACCAGCGTATCGCCCAGCCTGTTCGATCGTGAAAGCGCGGAAATGTACGTACCGTGCGCGGTCGGAGACTATACCGATTTCTATGTCGGCATCCATCACGCGACCAATGTCGGCAGCCTGTTCCGGCCCGACAATCCGCTCCTGCCCAACTACAAATATGTGCCGATCGGCTATCACGGCCGCGCCAGTTCGGTGCGGGTGTCGGGTCACCCCGTCGTGCGGCCATCGGGGCAACGCAAGGGGCCAGACCAGGACGCGCCCGCGCGCGGGCCATCAATGCGGCTCGACTATGAGCTCGAAATGGGCGTCTGGGTGGGCGAAGGCAATGCGTTGGGCGAACCCATTCCGGTCGATGAGGCATCGCAGCATATCGCGGGCTACTGCCTGCTCAACGATTGGTCGGCGCGCGATCTGCAGGCATGGGAATACCAGCCTCTGGGCCCCTTCCTCGCCAAGAGTTTCCTTACCACGGTTAGCCCATGGGTCGTCAGTCCGCAGGCGCTCGCCCCGTTCATGACGAAGATGCCGCCGCGCCCCGAAGGCGATCCCGCGCCGCTCGACTATCTCGATGGCGGTCCCGATGCGGCCGCGCTCGGCATCAAGCTCGAGGTGCTGCTTTCGACCGAAAAGATGCGCGCGGATGGCGATGCGCCGCACACGCTGAGCGAAGGCGACGCCGCCAGCGCGATGTACTGGTCCGCCGCGCAGATCGTCACGCATCACGCGTCGAACGGCTGCAATCTCCAGCCGGGCGACCTCATTGGCACCGGCACGCTCTCGACGGCAGAGGAATCGGGTTATGGTTCGTTGCTTGAACTGTCCGAGGGCGGCAAAAAGCCGATCACGCTGCCCAACGGCGAGACCCGCACATTCCTCGAGGACGGCGATGAAGTGACGCTGGTGGCGCGCTGCGATACGCCGGGCGCGGTCCCGATCGGGCTTGGCAGTTGCACGGGCAGGGTACTGCCCGCCAAATGACACTCGGGCTCGCTTTCCTGATCGGGTTTCTGAATGGTGCGCGCACCTTTCTTGCGCCCGCCTTGGTGGCGTGGAGCGCGGCGTTTGGCTGGCTCGATATTGCCGGGACGGGGCTGGGCTGGCTGGGTGCGCCTGCGCCCGCTGCCATCCTGACACTGCTGGCGCTGGGCGAACTCTATGGCGACAAGCGTCCCGAAGCGCCCAACCGCACGATCAGCTACGGGCTGGCGGGGCGTATCGTGATGGGTGCTCTATCGGGCGCTGCGATTGCCATGGGCGCTGTCGATCCCGCGTCGGGCTGGGCCGGGGCCGGGCTGGGTGCCCTGGGCGCGGCCATCGGGACGTTCGCGACGCTGCGGGCAAGGCTCTGGCTGGCGGCCAAATTCGGCAAGGACCTACCAGCGGCGCTGGCGGAAGACGCGCTTCTCATCGCCGCGATCGCGCTCCTGATCCTCGCGGCCTAGGACTTCGGGTCAGCTTTGGCTTGGGGCGCGGCATCCCCATATGCCTATCCATGACCGATAAAGGCGATGATGATTTCCGTGCCGTTCCCTCGGGGCGTGCGGCCCGCCTGGGCCAGTTTGGCGGGCTGGCGGCGGGCGTCGTCGGCAATATGATCGGGGAGGGCGCCAAACGATTTGCCCGCGGCGAACGGCCCAAGGCGCGCGACCTGCTGCTTACCCCCGGCAATGCCAAGCGCGTGGCCGATCGCCTGTCGCACCTGCGCGGCGCGGCAATGAAGATGGGCCAGATGATCTCGATGGATGCCGGCGACATCCTGCCTGCCGAGCTTTCCGCCATCCTCGCCCGCCTGCGCGAACAGGCCACGCGCATGCCGCCCACGCAACTGAACGAGGTGCTGAAACGCGAATGGGGTGAGAATTGGCGCCGACGCTTCAAGCGGTTCGAGCCGACGCCCGTTGCGGCTGCCTCCATCGGCCAGGTGCACCGTGCCGAGATGCCCGATGGACGAAAGATCGCCGTAAAAGTGCAATATCCGGGCGTGGCTGGATCGATCGACAGCGATGTCGATAATGTCGCGGGGCTGCTAAAACTGTCCGGAGCATTACCAAAAAGCATCGATCTCGCCCCGCTGCTTGCCGAAGCCAAAATCCAGTTGCAGCAGGAAGCGGACTATGTGCGCGAAGGCGCGCATCTTGCCGCCTATAAGGAGCGGCTGGCGGGTGATGAGCGCTACATCGTGCCGGGGCTGGTCGAAGAATTGACCACGCCGCAAGTGCTGGCAATGGACTGGATCGATGGCGTGCCGGTCGAAAAACTAATGGACGAGCCACAAGAGCAGCGCGACCGCGTGACGAGCGAACTGATCGAACTTGTGCTGCGCGAATTGTTTGAATTCGGTGTGATGCAGACCGATCCCAATTTCGCCAATTATCGCTACCAGCCGGACACGGGCAGACTGGTGCTGCTCGATTTCGGCGCAACCCGTGACATCCCGCCAGCCATCGCCGACGATTATGCCATCATCCTGCGCGCATTGTGGAGCGGCAACGTGGACGAAGTGCGCGACGCCGCGCTTGCGGCCGGGTACATCAATGTCGCCGCGGTTGAACGCCATCGCGAACGGATCGACCGGATGATCTGCGTCATCCTTGGCCAATTGGCGAGTCCGGGCGACTTTGATTTTGGCGACCGCGCGTTTGTCGGCGAACTTCGCGCGCAAGGCATGGCGATCGCAGAGGATCGCGAGGCCTGGCACATCCCGCCGGTCGACACGATCTTCATCCAGCGCAAGATCAGCGGCACCGCGCTGCTCGCTGCCAACCTGAAAGCCAGGGTCGCAATAGGGGATATCGTCCAGACCGCGCTCACCCGGCGGGATTGACGCGGGCGAATAGCAGCCGGCTTGGACTAGGCCGAAAGTCGATCCGAGATGACGATTTCGCAAAAAATGGTGCCGCTTACAGGACTCGAACCTGTGACCCCCTCATTACGAATGAGGTGCTCTACCAGCTGAGCTAAAGCGGCATGCTGGCCAAGTGCGCGCGGCTCCTATCAGGGGATCGCGGATCGCACAAGCGTGAACAATCACTTCCCTATGCGAACATGCTTAACGGTTTCTTTATCCAATTCGGACAGATTGCCGAATATATCGTGATTTAATCGCAGTGGGGATCCATGGCGTTCGAAGAGAAAATCCAGGCTGCAGACGCAGCGATGCCTGAAGATGATGTCGGGCAGGCCATCGGCACCGATGAGCGCCGCATGCATGTACGCGCCTATAACTACTGGTGCTCGCTTCTCGACGGCCGCGATTTTCCTTCGATCCAGGATCTGGAACCGGCCACGCTCGATGATTTCGGACCGCACGCGGTGCTGCTCGACTTCACGCGTGACCGCGACGACCCCGGCGCCTCCTATATCGGCGACGCAATTCGCGAGGAATGCGGGCTCGACGAGACGATCGAAACGATCAGCGATGTGCCTCCGCGCTCGCTGCTGTCTCGCCTGACCGATCACTACATGCAGATCATCGCCAACCGGGCACCGGTTGGTTTCGAGGCCGAATTCGTCAACCAGCGCGGGCATGAGATCTGCTATCGCGGCATTTTGATGCCGCTCTCCTCGGATGGCATCACGATCGACTTCATCTACGGTGTGATCAATTGGAAAGACACCGGCGAACAGGTTGCAGCAGATGCGACCATCGCGCCGGCGCTGGCGCCCATCGAGCCCGATCCCGTACCCGACACTGCCCCCGGCGTGGATGAGCTTCCGAACAGCGATGATACGCATATGGCTTGGCAGGACGGCCCATTGGCCGACGGTGACTTGGCCGAAGAAACAGACGCTCCGGGAGCAGTGCTCACCGAATCGGACGGCCTTGCCGACTGGCTATTCGCCGCCCGCGATAGCGCGGAAGTGTGCAAGGCCGCCGAGGGCCGCAGTCGCGCCGCGCTCTACGATGCGCTCAGCCTTGCATACGATTTCAGCCTCGCGGCCCAGCGGCGCCCCGACGACTATGCGGAAATTCTCGACGATGCCGGGGTGAAGACGCAGGCCCGCGCCCCGATGACACCGATCATCAAGCTCGTGTTCGGTGCGGACTATAACAAAAGCCGCATCACCGAATTTTCGACCGCGCTTGCTTATGCCCATCGCACCGAGATCGGTTTTGGCCAGTTCAAGGAAGTCGTCGAGAAGACCGATGGCGGCATCAAGGGGTTCGTGAAAGCCGAACGCGCCGCGCGCCGCGGCGACAAGCCCGCTGTCGACAAGGCTGCCAAGGCGCGCGACAAGCTGCGCCACGCGCAGCCTTTGGAAAGCACTGGTTTCGAGGGCGAATACGCCCTGCTGGTGGCGCGGCGCAACGCCGATGGCAGCATCGATGTCGTCGCTGAAGTCGACGATACCAAGCTGGTCGATCGCGTCCTTGTCAAAGCCGCCAGCTAAGCCAGCAATCATTCTCTGATACCGCCTTGTTGCCCGCTACGAGCGGGTCTATAGCCCGCGCCCATAAGTGCAGTCTGGAGAGGTTATGGCACGCGGCAGCAAGGGCGAAGGATTCGTTCCCAAGCTTGAAAAGGCGCTCAAGGAATCGGCGCTTCCCGGAGAGTTGGAAGGACTGGACGCCGATGGGCTGCACGATGCGGCACTATTCGTCGCGAAGGTTGCAAACGAGCGCAAACCGGGGCGGGTCGCGCTCCGTATCGAATCGCTGGGCGGCAGCGCCGGTCATCGCCGGATGCGGCTTGCCATCGTCAACACCGACATGCCGTTTCTGGTCGACTCCATCGCTGCGGCCATCGCTGCGCGAGGACTTGCCGTCTATCGCTTGCTGCACCCGATCATGCCAATCCAGCGCGGCGACGATGGCGAGATCGAAGGTGTCGGTGGCGACCAGGATGAGTCGCTTATTTATATCGAACTCGACCGCGCCGACGCGCGCGGGCGCCATGAACTGGAGACCGATCTTCTCGATGTGCTCGCCAACGTGCGTGCAGCGGTTCGTGACTGGCGCGACATGGTCGCCGAGATGGAGCGCGATGCGGATGCGCTTGATGGAAGTCACGAAGAAGAGGGCGAGTTTCTTCACTGGCTGATCGATAACAATTTTACGCTGCTGGGCCATGCCATCCTGACGCGCAACGGGATGAGCGAAGGGCTCGGACTGTTACGCGAGGATTTCAGCCTGTGGAACCGGGCTGTCAACGATGCGGCGCTTGACGCGCTGCTCGACAAGGACAGGCCATTCCTGGTGATGAAAGCGGACCGCATCTCGCCGGTGCACCGCCGCGTGCCGCTCGATGTCGTGATGATCCGCCGCGGCGAAGACAGCGTGTCGCTCCATTGCGGCTTGTGGACGTCCGCAGCGCTGCGCGCACCTGCCGAAAAAGTGCCTATCCTGCGTCAGCGTCTCAAGATGCTCGATGAAGAGCTCCATTTCGCGCCGTCGAGCCATGGCGGCAAGGCGCTTAACCACGCCATCTCCACGCTGCCCCACGACCTCGTCATCAGTTTTGAACAAGCCGAGGTTCGCCAGGCGGCCTTCACCGCGATGAGCCTTGCCGATCGACCGCGCCCGACAATGCTGATCCTGCCGGGCAGCCTCAACCGGCACCTCTACGCTTTCGTCTGGCTGCCGCGTGACGAGCTTTCGACCGCGCGTCGTACCGCGATCTCGATGATGATCGAGGACGAAGTCGGATCGCCGATCACCAGTTGGGCAGTCGAACTTGGCGATGGCGATCTTGCCCTGCTGCGGTTTACCATGGCCACCGAGCCCGGCGAAACCATGCCTGACGTCGAGGCGCTCGACGAAGCGCTGGTCGAGATGGTGCGCGGTTGGGCGCCGGCGGTGGAAAATGAGCTGGTCGAACAGGTCGGATCGGGGAAGGCCACGCGTCTCGCCCTAGCCTACCTGCCTGCCATGCCCGAACCTTATCGCACCCGCACCGAGCCGACGGAAGGTGCGCTCGACATCCTGCGGCTGACCGCGCTCGAAGGCGATGGCCGCGATGCGCGTCTGTACCAGTCGGCAACCGATACGGGCTGCCAGTTGCATCTCAAGCTCTATCGTCGCAGCGGCATCATCCCTCTTTCCGACGCCGTTCCCGTGCTCGAAAATTATGGCTTCCGCGTGCTCGAGGAAATGCCGACCGCGTTGGCCGACGGCGCGATGGGTTACATCCACAATTTCCATCTCGAGCTTCCACGCGGTACCGATGTGGACGCGATCCTCGACCGGAATGAAATCGTCGAAAAAGCCATCGCCGACGTGATGGCCGGTAAGAGCGAGGATGACGAGTTCAACCAGCTCGTCCTGCTGGCGGGACTCGATCCCCAGGCGGTCGTCTGGCTGCGCGCATGGTTCCGCTATCTGCGTCAGACCGGCGTGGCCTTCGGTCTTGTCACAATGGTCGACGCGCTGAGCCGCGCGCCACAGGCTACGACGGCATTGGTAGAAGCCTTCCGCGTCAGTCATGATCCCGGCCTGAAGGGTGACCGCAAGGCGGCTATCGAGGCCGCTTTCGAAGAGTTCGACGGCGCGCTCCTGAAGGTCAAAGCGATCGACGATGATCGTATCTTGCGCCTCTTCCGCGCCGTGGTCGCTTCGACGCTGCGCACCAACGCCTTTTCGGATCAAGAGTCGGGTGCGCTGGCCTTCAAGATCGACTCCAGCGGTATTCCGGGCCTACCCAAGCCCGTGCCGTGGCGCGAAATCTGGGTCTACAGTCCGCGCGTGGAAGGTATCCATTTACGCGGCGGCCCGGTCGCGCGCGGCGGCCTGCGCTGGTCGGACCGGCGCGATGACTTCCGCACCGAAGTCCTCGGCCTGGTCAAGGCGCAGATGGTCAAGAATGCCGTCATCGTGCCGACTGGTGCCAAGGGCGGTTTCTATCCCAAGCAACTGCCCGATCGGGACGAGGATCGCGATGCGTGGCTGGAGGAAGGCACCGAAAGCTACCGCATTTTCATCCGATCGCTGCTCTCGGTCACCGACAACCTGGTCGAAGACAAGGTTGTGCACCCGCCCAAAGTCGTCGTCCACGATGGCGATGATCCCTATTTCGTCGTGGCGGCGGACAAGGGCACGGCGGCCTTCTCCGACGTCGCCAATGCCATCAGCCTCGAGAAGAATTTCTGGCTTGGCGATGCGTTCGCCAGCGGCGGCTCCAACGGTTACGACCACAAGGCGATGGGCATTACCGCGCGCGGCGCGTGGGTCAGCGTCCAGCGGCACTTTCTCGAGCGCGGGATCGACGTGCAGACGGACACGATCCGCGTTGTCGGCTGCGGCGACATGTCCGGCGACGTATTTGGTAACGGCATGTTGCTGTCCAAGACGATCCAGCTCAATGCGGCATTCGATCATCGTCACATTTTCCTCGATCCCGATCCCGATCCGGCCAAGAGCTGGCAAGAGCGCAGGCGCCTGTTCGAACTGCCCCGATCGAGTTGGGACGATTATGATCGCAAGGTGATGAGCAAGGGCGGGATGATCGTTCCGCGCAGCCAGAAGTCGATCACGCTGACCAAGCCCGTGCAGGAAATGCTCGGTCTGGAAGAAAAGACGATCGGACCGCAGGCGCTCATCAGCGCGATATTGAAAGCGCCCGTCGATCTCATCTGGTTCGGCGGCATCGGCACCTACATCAAGGCTTCGACCGAAAGCCACAACGATGCCGGAGACTCGGTCAACGACAATCTGCGGGTCGATGCCAGCGAAGTGCGCGCGACTGCGATCGGTGAAGGCGCCAACCTGGGCATTACGCAGGCCGGGCGTATCGAGTTCGCGCTGGGCGGTGGTCGCATCAACACCGATTTCATCGACAATAGCGCAGGCGTCGATTGTTCGGACAACGAGGTCAACATCAAGATCCCGCTCAATCGCGAAATGCGCGAAGGGCGGCTCGATGAGGCCAAGCGCAACGAATTTCTCAAAAAGATGACCGATGAGGTGGCGCAGATCGTGCTCGAGGATAACCGGCTGCAGACTCTGGCGCTGTCGATCGAGGAATCGCGCGGGCCAGCGGGGTTGCCGGGCTTTGTTCGCACGATCGAAATGCTCGAATCAACCGGCCGGATCGACCGGCGGGTCGAGGGCCTAGCCTCGTCCGAGGCGCTGCTGCGCCGTGCCGCCGAGAAGCAAGGCCTGACGCGCCCTGAACTGGCGGTAATCCTTTCGCATTCGAAGATCGCCCTGCAGGACGCGGCAGAGCGGCTCGACCTGGCGGGCGAGGAAATCCTGGACCCCGAATTGCACGATGCCTTCCCCAAGCCGATGCAGCGACACTTCAAGGATGCGATCAACGCGCACCGGCTGGAAAATGAGATCATCGCGACCAAGGTCGCCAACCGCCTGGTAAACCGCCTCGGCCCGTCGGTTGCGCTGGACATGACCGAAGAAGAAGGCGCGGCGCTGAAACAGGTCGTGGTTGCCTTCCTGGTGGCCGAACATCTGCTTGACCTCAAAGGGTTGTGGGAGATGATCGAAAAGGCCGAGGTCGACGAAATTACGCGCATCGAGCTCTTCTCGACCGCTGCAAAATCGGTGCGCACCCACCTGTCCGACATACTGCGTGCCGCAGGGAGCGAGACGTCGGTCACCAAGCTGATCGACCTATTCGAACCGGGCTACAAGAAAGTACGGGGCGTGGCAGGCCGCCTGATCCGTTCCGAAGTGCGCGTCGAAGCCGACGCACGGCGCGAGCAGTTGATGTCGCTGGGCGCCGACGAAGAGCTCGTGAAGCTGCTGGTGCGTCTCTATGAACTCGACGGAGTTTTCGGGCTTGCATCGCTCGCAGCGCGCAAGGAAGGCGACATATTGGGGCTGACCAGGGCCTACACGATGCTCGGCGAGTCGCTCGGTCTCGATTGGGCACATCAGCAACTCGTGCACTACACGCCGGAAGACCAGTGGGAGCGCTTGCTGCTTGCCGGCCTGCAACGCGATATGGAGCAATTGCGGATCGACTTTCTGTCGCGCCAGCGCGGGGACGATCCGGTTGCGTCGGTCGAACGCTGGTGTGAGCGGCAAGGCTCCCGCATCGACCAGTTCCGAAAGCTCGTCGACCGTGCGCGCAATAGCGGCGCGGCGAGCATTGCCATGCTCGCGCAAATTGCAGGACAGGCGCGGATCCTGCTGGGTCGCTGATGAAGGTCGCACTGCTTGTCCCGGATGAATGGGACCCCAAATTCTATGAGCTCGACGCGACCCGTGACATACTTGACGCGGTCGGCATCGAGATCGAGCCAGTCAAATGGAACGAATGTGGTGATGACGTGCTACGCGGCGTCGATGGTGTATTGCCGCTGATTGCGTGGGGCTATCATCTCGACCCGGGGCGCTGGTTCGACTTGCTCGACCGCATCGACTTCAGGAAGGTGCCGATCGCCAATCCGGTGCCGATCCTGCGCTGGAACAGCGACAAGAGCTATCTTTCGGATCTGGAAGACAAGGGCGTGGCCATCGTGCCGAGCGTCTTCGGGACCGCCGAGGAAGGCGATGCGCTACTCAACCGGGCGCGCGAGAAATTCGGCGATGAAGAGCTCATTGTGAAACCGCTCGTCTCGGCCTCGGCAGAGGGGACATACCGGCTGCCTGTGGGTGCCTCGTTGACGCCCGGCCTCGTCGATCGCCGCCTGATCGTTCAGCCGTTTCTCCCCTCGATCCTCGATGCCGGCGAGATGAGCCTTGTCTATTTCGGCGGCGCGTACAGCCATGCCGCGGTCAAGCGCGTCAAGGACGGCGATTTCCGCGTGCAGCCCGAATTCGGAGGCTCGGAAGAGCAGATTACGCCCGATCCCAAAATGCGTGCGCTTGCCGATGCCGCGCTTGCTGCAGCGCCCGCAAAAACCGCCTATGCGCGGGTCGATATCGTCATGAACGGCGATGATCCGCAGATCATGGAGCTGGAACTGGTCGAGCCTGACCTCTTCTTGCGCTACGCGCCCGATGGCGGTTCGGGTTTTGCCTCCGCGATCAAGGAAATGCTCTCCGCATAGAGCCACTGACGGATCGCGCTGGCGAGATTGACCGGGTCGAGCTGGTCGGCATCGTACCGGGTAAGGTCGATCTGCGCGACAAGCGCGTTGACGGGCAGGCCGCGCACCGCAGCAGCCTGCTCGAGCGCTTCCCAGAACAGCGGCTCCAGCGCAATTGATGTTTCATGGCCGGCAATGGTGACCGACCGCTTGGTAGCGCGCTGCGGGTGGAACATCAGTACATGTGTTGGCCGCCGTTGATCGACAGCGTCGAGCCGGTGACGAAGCCGGCATCCTCATCGACGAGGAAGGCGACTCCGCGCGCGATTTCATTGGCCTGTCCGAGGCGATTGACCGGGATTTTCGCGACGATCTTGGCCAGCACTTCATCGGGCACCGCGGCGACCATATCGGTGTCGATATAGCCAGGCGCGATAGCGTTTACGGTAACGCCCTTGCGCGCGCCTTCTTGCGCCAGTGCCTTGGTGAAACCATGGATGCCCGACTTGGCAGCGGCATAGTTGACCTGGCCGTATTGTCCGGCCTGCCCGTTGATCGAGCCGATATTGACGATCCGGCCGTAGCCGCGCTCGCACATGCCGTCGAAGACGGCTTTGGCCATGTTGAAGCAGCCGCCAAGATTGGTGTCGATCACCTGCTGCCATTGATCATGCGTCTGGCGTTTCATGGTGCTGTCGCGCGTAATACCCGCATTGTTCACCAGCACATCGACATCACCAAGTTCGCTTGAGATTTGCTCAACGGCCTTCTGACACGCTTCGTAATCGGCGACATCGAATTTGTACGATTTGATGCCGGTTCGATCGGTGAATTCGGCAGCCGCCTGCTCGTTGCCGGCGTAAGTGGCGGCCACGTTCATGCCCATGTCCTTGAGTTTTAGCGAAATCGCTTCGCCAATACCGCGCGTGCCGCCGGTTACGATTGCCGTGCGTCCCATAGATGTCTCTCCCTGTATTTCCCGTCCGGGCTAGTCGAGCCAGCCCATCAATTCGCGTCGCGCCAGCGCCTCTAGCATATCCATGCCCGCGTGGCTCGTATTCAAACAATCGAGGCGCGCGAAATGGGTTCCTCCCGCTTCCTTGAACTGTTCATTGCCCTGGATGCCCAGTTCTTCGAGCGTTTCGAGGCAGTCGGCCGAAAAACCGGGGGCGGCGATCGCGACTTTTGTCACGCCTTTGCGGGGATAGGCCTTCAGCGTGTCATCGGTGGCTGGTTCGAGCCATTTTGCCGGGCCGAAGCGCGACTGAAAGGCGGTGTCGGTCTCGACGTCGAGCCGTTCCCCGACGAGACGGGCCGTCTTCTGGCAATGGCAATGATAAGGGTCGCCGAGGTGCAGCGTGCGCTCAGGCATCCCGTGGAAGGAAAGCAGCAGCCTCTGCGGGGTGAAATCCAGCGCCGCAAGCTGCCGCTTCAGGTCGGTAACCAGCGCGTCGATATAGAGCAGATCGTCATGATAGGCGGGCAGGGTCCGGATTGCCGGCTGCCAGCGCCGATCTTCGAGCCATGCGCACAGGTCGTCGGTCGCGCTTGCCGTCGTGGCCGCGCAATATTGCGGGTAAAGCGGCGCGTAGAGGATGCGCCGTGCGCCTTGTTCCCACAATCGGTCCAATGCCGTCGCCACCGACGGGTTACCGTAGCGCATGGCCCAGTCGACGATTGCCGCATCACCCATACGGGTCTGCAAGGCCTCCGCCTGGTCGCGCGTGATGGCTGCGAGCGGCGAGCCGCGTTCGTCGTCCCACACCTCGGCATAGGCCGCCGCGCTTTTCCTGGGGCGCGTATTGAGCACGATGCCGCGAAGGATGGGTTGCCACGCGATCGGGGGAATCTCGACGACGCGCCGATCGGACAGAAATTGTTTGAGGTAGCGCTTCACGGCGCCAGGCTGCGGTGCATCGGGAGTACCCAGATTGACCAGCAGGACGCCGATTTTGGGCGATTTTACGGGTGGATGATCGGCAGGTTTTGTCATCTCGTGCCGCCTTGGGCCGAGAAGGGTAGGGAGCGCAAGCTCGTCCTTTGGGCCGTAACCGCGTTGGCGAGCGCGGCGGGCGCCAGCGCGGCCCCGATTTGCGACAATCCGCCAGGCGGTGCGTCACGCTCCACCAACTCGATCCGGACGGTCGGCAGCTGTCTGAGCGCAGGGGTGTAGTCGAGTAGACCGGCCATTGCATGGTTCATCACGGGAGCGATGCCCAGAGCACGGTCGAGGCCCGCCATTACCCCCGTTTCGATCATGGTTTCAGCCAGCTTCCGGTCAATGATGCGTCCCGCGTCGACGACGGCGGTGATGGCGTCGATGCTTGCGCCGGCCCCGGCATCCCGCGCTTCGACGACAAGCGCCATCGCGCTGCCGTCCATTGTACCGCACGCAATTCCCATCGACCCGCCGCCACCGACCCAGCCCGCGAGACGGCCGGCGCTCACCAGAAGCGAGGACAGGCGCGGGCCAAGCATCGACAGCCGAAAAGCCAAGGGTTCGGCACCAAGTGCCCGGGCGACGCGCTCGACGATCTGCTCATTGGCGAAATGGTGGAAGCCGGCGACATGCCCCGCGACATGACCGGCAGCGATGTCGAGCTTGAGTGTCGCCTGTTGGACCAGAAGGTCGGGAATACCGTAGACTGGAAGGGCACCGTCAATGTCGGGACGCGCGCCATTGCCGTCCGCCAGCCGCGTCAACGTGTCGCCAAGGCCGCCCTGTCCCGCGAAGACGGCATGCCAGCCGCCGATCCGCCCGTCTTGCCCTGCGATTGCCGAAACGCGCGCGCCGAGCGGCGCGCCCAGTCGCCCTACGGCCGCGCTATGGGTCGGCGACAGGCAGAGCTGCACCGGCCGCTCGATCTCGCGCGCAATGATCGCGGCAATCGGCGCGGCGATCTGTTCAAGCGCGCGGGCACTGCGGCCACCTGCGGGCATCGGGAATAAGGTGACCAGCTCTTCACCGACCGCAGCGGCCTTGGCGACAGCGCGCCGTGTCGTATCCGGCGCGAGCGTCGCGCACCACATATCGAGCCCACCGTCGCTGCGCCAACGCGCTGTCGCAGTGAAAGGCTCAAGGTCGCGCGGGACGGCGGTGGAAGAAACGAAGGTCTCGACAATCGGCCCACCAGCCGATCCGATCGCGCCGCGCGCATCGCCGGTTTCAGCCAAACTTCTAGCGCCTGTCCCGCCAAGCGCGGCCTCCAGCGCAGCTCCGATCGCCCGGTCGCCAATGTCGGGAGATGCGTAGCGCACGTTGGCAGCTGCCATGGCACGCTCGGCTTCCCACCAGCTTGATGAGATGGCCGCTATCCAGTCTTCGCGTTCGACAAGCTGGTCGATGCTTGCGCGCTCGGCAGCACGCCCGCGATCAACAGCAATGATGCGGCCGCCGGGCGGCGCAAGCCGGGCGGCGGCATAGACCATCCCGGGAAGTCGCACGTCTGCAGCAAAGCGCCACGCGCCGCGCGCCTTGGCGGGCATGTCGACGCGTGCTGCAGGCGGATCGGGCTGTGTCCATGGCAGCAGCGTGACAGAACGCGGCACCGCGCGTTCGGCTGCAGCATCGGCGATTTCAGCAATGGTAAGGCGCTTGGCTCCTGCCACTAGGTCAGTGCCGTCGACAGTTATCGCGTCCTTGGCCACACCCAACCGGTCGGCGGCCTCGGCGACCAGCATGGCGCGCGCGGTCGCGGCAGCTTCGCGCACCGGCTGTTCGAAGGCGCGGATCGACGTGGCACCCGCCGTCGCGCGCAGCGCAATGCCATAGGCGTCCTCAAGCACGCTGTTTTCGAGACCCCGTCCGGTGGGCGCGGGTTCGACCGCGATGGCGCTGCGCGGGACACCGAGCTCATGGGCGATCAGCGCGGCGAAGCCAGCCCAGATGCCTTGGCCATATTCGATTTGCGGCACGAGCGCGGTGATCCCGCCCTTGGGATTGATCTTCAGATAATGAGAGAAGCGTGCAGTGCCGTCTTCGCTACCGAAGGGTGACAAAGTCTCGCGCGGCCAGAAGCGGAAGGCCACCAGCAACCCGACGCCCGCACCGCCGCCAACCAGCAGCTGGCGACGGGAGAATTCAGGCAGTTTCGCCCGCATATTGCTTTTTCAGTGTCACGCGATCGATCTTGCCGGTGCCGAGGCGCGGCAGCGGCTGGTCGACGAAGATCATTTCCTCGGGGATCTTGAACGCGGCAATCTTTCCGTCGAGAAAGTCGCACAGCGCCTCTTCGTTGAGAGCGCTGCCTTCATGCCGATAGATGACAGCGATCGGCACCTCTCCAAGCCGCTCGTCATGCCTACCGAAAACCGCGGCTTCGGCGACTTCTTCGTGTGCATAGACAGCTGCTTCAACCTCCGCAGCCGCGATATTCTCGCCGCCGCGGATGATAATGTCCTTCTTGCGATCGACAATATAAAGATAGTCCTCTTCATCGAGCATTCCGACATCGCCGGTCTTGAAATAGCCATCGGCGGTAAAGGCCGCAGTGGTGGCCTCTGGATTCTTCCAATAGCCCTTGATGTTGGCGGCGCTCTTGATCCCGATCTCGCCGACCGCGCCGGTTTCCATCGCGTTGCCGTCATCATCCATGATGCGAATTTCGACATAGGGAGACATCGGGCGCCCGGTCGATTTCGGCTTGGCGACATAGTTGGTCCAGAAGTTTCCGCAGCCCACCGCGTTGGTTTCGGTCAGGCCGTAGCCGAGCGCCGGCTGCGCCTCGCCCATTTCCTCATCGAGCCGTTTGACGTGCGCTACCGGGCGCGGGGCGCCGCCGGCGGCAATGTCGGTCAGGCTGGAAAGATCATACTTGTCCTTGTCGGGGTGGTTCATCAGTTCGAGGCTCATGGTCGGCACACCTACGAAATAGGTGATCTTTTCTTCCTCGATCAGCTTGAGCGCCTCGCCCGGATCCCATTTGTCCATCAGCACCATGCCGCGCCCGATAACGAAGCTGTTGAGCATGACGGGAACTTCGCCCGTCACGTGGAATAGCGGTACGGACAAAAGCGTCTTGGGCGGGTTGGCAGGTTCGCGGCCTTGCGACTGCATTACGCCCAGCAAGCACATGAGGCTGGTGGCGTAGGCATAAACGCCCGTGGTGACTTGCCGGTGCGTCGACAAGGCACCCTTCGCATCGCCGGTCGATCCCGAAGTAAAAAGGATCGTCGCATCGTCATCGGGACCGACGTCGGGCAGGCTGATGTCCGAATGGTCGCCCGACAGCATCTTGCCCATCGCCTCTTCGACCGGCTTGTAAATGTCGATCGTCTCGACCTTCCAGTCGTCGTCGAGGCCGGCGATCCGCTGGGCACGCGGTGCGTCGGCGATGGTCAGCACCGGCTCGGTCAGCTTGAAGGCGTGATCGAGCTCCGCCTCGCGCCACCAGCCGTTCATCAGGGTCGCGATCCCGCCACACTTGGCGATAGCCATATAGCTTACGACCCAGGCAGCGCAGTTCTTCATCGCAATGGCAACGCGGTCACCCTTCCGGACGCCGCGCGCGACGAGCGCGAGAGCGAGCTTGTCGGACAGCGCGTCGAGATCGGCGAAGGTCAGCCGCTCATAGGGCGTGATCAGCCCTTCGACTTGTCCGTTCAGTGCGCCGAAGGTCTTGAAGAACATTGGCAGCGTCGCGGGAAAGTTGGAGACGATGGCGCGCCCCTGGTCGTCTTCGGCAAGAATGATGCGTCCGCCTTCTCCCGTTACCGCTGCCAAAACAGCATCAAAAGTCTGGTCCAGCGGGCTCGGCATGCATCACTCCTTTGATTATCCTGTGACGCACCCTATGAGGCGATAAGCCAAGAGAAAAGGGACCATGGCAGCAAATTCGACACATGACGGCGCAATCGCCTTTCCGGATCTGGGTCTTAGTCCGACGCTGATCGATTTCGGCTTCTACAGGCTCGAATGGTATTCGATCGCGTACCTCGCCGGTATCATCATCGCTTATGCCTATTTGCTGAAGCTCCTCAAGAAGCCCGGGGCACCCATGGCGCGTCGGCATGTCGACGATCTGGTCTTCTGGGGAACGCTGGGTGTGATCGGCGGCGGCCGCCTCGGCTACATACTTTTCTACAAGCCCGAGTTGTTCCTGCAGGGCGCGACGATGTTCGGGATCGACTTGCCCGCGCCGTTTGCGATTTTGAACCTGCGTGCCGGGGGTATGAGCTTTCACGGCGGAGTGATCGGCGTCAGCCTCGCGATCATCTTCTATAGCTGGAAGCACAAGCTACATTGGCTGCGTGTCCACGACTATGTCGCGGTGACGGTGCCGTTCGGGCTGATGTTCGGCCGTCTGGCCAACTTCCTGAACCAGGAGCTGTGGGGAGCGCAAACTAGCGTTCCCTGGGCCATCCGTTTCCAGGAAAATGTCGGTGGCGCCCTGGCACTGGGTCCGCCGCGCCATCCCACGCAGCTTTATGAAGCCGGGCTGGAGGGCCTGGTGCTGCTCGGCATCCTTGCGCTCATGTTTTTCAAGACGCAGGCGCGTTATCTGCCCGGAATGCTGGTCGGCGCCTTCATCTTTTTCTACGGCTGCTTCCGCTTCATCATCGAATTCTGGCGCGAACCGGATGCGCATCTCGTTGAATTTGCGGCATCGACCGGCCTGCAGATGGGACAGTGGCTCAGCCTGCCGATGATCCTTGCGGGCCTGTTCCTCATGTTGACCGCCAAGGGGCGCCGCCAACGTGTCGAGCCGATCGCAGGCTCGTCCAGCGTAGCGTGAGCCTCGCCGAGGCGCTGAGGCAGCGGATCGCGGCCGAGGGCCCGATAACGCTGCACGACTACATGGCGGCTTCCAACGCCGAATATTACGCGACGCGCGATCCGTTGGGAGAAGCGGGCGATTTCACCACCGCACCCGAAATCAGCCAGATGTTCGGTGAATTGGTCGGTGCCGCCCTGGCCGACGTCTTTGCGCGTGCGGGGCGTCCGGACGACGTAGCGTATGCGGAAATCGGACCGGGACGCGGGACGCTAGCCAGCGACGTCCTGCGCCTGATGCGCGGCATCGGCTTTGCCGGCGAGGTGCACTTCGTCGAGACCAGCCCGGTGCTGCGCAACGCGCAGCGCGAGCGTCATCCGGACGCGACCTGGCACAAGACAACCGATAGCTTGCCCAAGGTGCCGCTGCTGATCGTCGCCAACGAATTTTTCGATGCGCTTCCCGTGCGCCAATGGGTCGGCAATGCGGAACGCAAGGTGACCTACGAAGGCTGCGGCTTCAGATTTTCGCCTGGCGGACCGGTCACACGCGAATCTTCGCCCGCAACCGAGGCGATAGCGGGCCGGCTGGGCGGGCACCTGGCAGCGCATGGCGGCACGATGCTGGTGATCGATTATGGTTACGCCAGTGGGGAGCAAGGCGATACGTTGCAGGCCGTCCGCCGCCACAAGAAAGTCGGCCCACTCGCTTATCCCGGAACTTCGGACCTGACGGCCCATGTCGACTTCGCGGCGTTGGCTGCTGCTGCGGCACGCGGCGGCGCGAAGGTCACGCGCGTCATCACGCAAGGCACCTGGCTAGAGACGCTCGGACTTGGTCCGCGCGCCGTGGCGCTCGCCGGACGTAACCCCGACCGTGCCGAGGAAATAGCCAGCCAGCGCAAGCGCCTCGCTGCCGAAGACGAAATGGGAACGCTCTTCAAGGTGATGGCGGTGCACCATCCCAATTGGCCGGCGCCTGCAGGCCTGGGCGCATGAGCCTCGATATCGTTACTGCCGCACCGCTCGGCGAAGTGGCGCACGGCTTTTTCGGTCGCGCGGGCGGTGTGTCGACCGGCCAAGTTGCGGGGCTGCAATGCGGCTACGGCGCTGACGATGATCCGGGAGCGGTTGACGCCAACCGCCGGTTTGCGGCCGACGCGCTGATCGGGGGAGCGTCGATTGCCGCACCATACCAGGTTCATTCCCCCGACTGCGTCATCGTCGATGCGCCGTTCGATGTGCGCCCCGAAGCCGATGCGGTTGCCACTACGACGCCGGGTCTGCTCCTTGGCATCGTGACTGCCGATTGCGCGCCCGTACTGCTTGCCGATGAAGAGGCTGGCGTGGTCGCCGCCGCGCATGCAGGTTGGCGCGGTGCGATCGGCGGCGTCACCGACAAGACGGTCGGCGCCATGCTCTCGCTCGGGGCGCGGCTCGAGCGTATCACGGCAGCTGTCGGCCCCTGCATTGCGCAAACCAGCTACGAAGTCTCGCCACAGTTCGCCGAGCCCTTCCTGGCGGAGGATCCTGATAACGGCCGTTTCTTTAGCGAAGGGCCGTCCGGAAAACCGCATTTCGACCTTGAGGCCTATGTCGCCGCGCGGCTGTCGGCTGCAGGCGTCAGGCGCGTATGGCTCGCCGGGCTCGATACATATGCGCACGAAGACCGCTTCTACAGCTTCCGTCGCTCGACCCATCGTGGGGAGGCGACCTATGGCCGGCAAATAAGCCTCATTGGCATTCGGCCCCAACCCGTCTAATCGGGCGCCGAACTTTCATTCGGAGACGCATCGTGAGCGAAGGCCGCAAGCCCAAGAACCCTGCCACCCATATCGGTAACCACAAGCTTGATCCCGCCACCCTGATGATGGGCTATGGCTACGACCCGTCCTTGTCCGAAGGCAGCCTCAAGGCTCCGATCTTCCACACCTCGACCTTCGTGTTCGAAAAGGCCGCGGATGGAAAGCACTTCTTCGAAGGCATCACGGGCAAGCGTCCGGGCGGCACCGACGGGCTTGTCTATGCGCGCTTCAACAATCCCAACCAGGAAATGCTCGAAGATCGCCTTGCCCTGTGGGAAGATGCGGAAGAGGCGCTCGTCTTCTCCAGCGGCATGACCGCGATCTCGATCCTGCTGCTGAGCTTTGCGCGTCCAGGCGACGTCATCCTCATGTCGGGCCCGCTTTATGCGGCGACCGAGACGATCATCATGAAGATCCTCTCGCAGTTCGGCATCGGCCATGTCGACTTCCCGGCGGGCGCGACGCGCGAAGAAATCGATGCGGCGATGGAAAAGGCCAAAACTCTGGCGGACGAACAAGGAGGTAGCGTTGCGATGATCTACCTCGAAAGCCCGGGCAATCCGACCAATGCGCTGGTGGACGTGCAGGCGGTCGATGCAGCGCGCAAGGCGATGCTGCCCGACACTCCGATCGCCATCGACAACACCTTCCTCGGCCCGCTCTGGTCGCGCCCGCAGGACCACGGCGCGGACATCAGCGTCTACAGCCTAACCAAATATGCCGGTGGCCACTCCGATCTGGTTGCCGGTGGCCTGACGGGTAAGAAGGCGCTGCTCGACAAGGTGCGCCCGATGCGAAACACGTTGGGCGGAATTTGCGATGCCAACACCGCGTGGATGCTGATGCGCAGCCTCGAAACGCTCGAACTGCGTATGAGCCGCGCGGGCGAGAATGCCGAAAAGGTGTGTAAATTCCTGCGCAGCCACGACAAGGTCGATCGCGTCGCCTACCTGGGCTTCCTCGAAGAAGGCACGCGTCAGCGCGACATCTACGATCGCCACGACTTGGGCGCGGGTTCGACCTTTTCGCTTTACCTGAAGGGCGGAGAGGCAGAAGCCTTCCGCTTTCTCGACGCGCTCCAGATTGCCAAGCTCGCGGTCAGCCTCGGCGGCACGGAAACGCTCGCCTCGGCGCCTGCCGCGATGACGCACCTTTCGGTACCCGACGAGCGCCGCAAGCAGCTCGACATTACCGACAGCCTGGTGCGCATTTCGATCGGGATCGAGCGTCCCGAAGACTTGATCGCCGACTTTTCGAACGCGCTCGACGCGGTCTAGCCCCAGTCCTCGATCCGCCAGCCGCGCGCTTTAGCGATGGCTAGCAGCTTGGGGTCGGGGTGCACCGCGACGGGTTCATCCGACCAGTCGAATGCCGGCTGGTCGCTATGGTGGTCCGAATAGAAGCGAACGTGCCCGGGCACGACATTATGTTCGAGCAGCCAGGCTTCGATCATGCGAAGCTTGGCCGGGCCGTAGCAATTCTCGCCATCGATCCTGGCGTGCACCTCGGCATCGAGGCCCAGCACGCTATTGGTGCCGATGATATGGTCGAACCCCAGCTTTTCGCCGATCGCCGCGGCATAGAAGCGATAGCTTGCGGTAGCCATCACCAGCATGCGCCCATCCTCGCGGTCCTTGGCGAGCGCTGCGTGCGTGCCGGGCCGGATATTGCTGCGCATTACACGCTCGGCGAAACTGCGGACCAGCGGCGACAGCTTCTCCCGCGACAGACGGTGCCCGATGAGGAGGCGGTGGTTCCACTCCTTCAGTCGCGCGCGGTCGATCATGCCGAAAAGGAAAGCCAAAAGCGACAGACCTACGAGCGGCAGCAAGATGAAGCGCCACGGGGCGCGGCGCATCGCCACGTGCATGAGGAATGCCGTATATGTTGGCGCCTTGGTCAGCGTCTTGTCCATGTCGTAAATGGCAAGATTTGTCGGTTCTGGTGATGATGCCATCGCTGTCGAGCCTTGCCGCGATAATCGAATTGACGCAAGGATTGCCACGATGGTGGAAACCGCTCCCTCGCTCAGCCTCGAAGGCGCCCTCACCATTTCTCGGCTGGGCAGCGCGCAGCGCGACATTGCAGAAGCTGCCGACCCGCTGGTGATCGATGTATCGGGGATCGACCGGATGGATACGGTCGGCGCCTGGCTACTCCACCGTACCGAGCGCGATCGGGGCGCGCAGATCGTCGGCAAGAGCCCGATGGTCGAACGGCTGATGAAGCAGGCCGCCGAGGCCGATCCGGGCGAACCGCGCGTGCGCCCCGACGAACCGCAGGGCATCTTTGCGCTGCTCCATGACCTGGGGCTGTGGACCCACGATTTCCTGCGCACGTCGCGCGACCTGGTGGGGTTTTTCGGTGCGGTGCTGATCGGGATCGCCAGCCTGGTACGCTATCCCAAGCGCTTCCGCCTCAATGCCGTCGTCCAGCGGTTCGATCTGGTCGGCGTGCGGGCGCTGGGCATCATCGGCCTGATGAGCTTCCTGATCGGAATCGTGATCGGACAGCAGGGAGCCGTGCAGCTGCGCCAGTTCGGCGCCGAGGTCTATACGATCAACCTGATCGGGCGCATTTCCTTGCGCGAACTTGGCACGCTGATGACAGCGATCATGGTGGCGGGCCGGTCGGGCAGTGCCTTCGCCGCGCAGCTCGGCACGATGAAAATCACCGAAGAAGTCGACGCCATGCGCACGATCGGCGTATCGCCGATCGAAGCGCTGGTGCTGCCGCGCCTGTTCGCCGCGGTCGTCATGATGCCGCTGTTGGCCTTCTTCTCGATGATCCTGACGCTGGTGGGCGGCGGCCTGTTCTGTTGGCTTGCGCTGGAAATTCCTCCGCTCACCTACATCCAGCGCTTGCAGGAAGTCGTGCCCATCACCGATCTGTGGGTGGGGCTGATCAAGGCGCCGGTGTTCGGCTTTATCATCGCGCTGGCCGGCTGCTTCCAGGGCATGCAGGTCGAAGGCAATAGCGAGGAAGTGGGGCTGCGCACGACTACCGCGGTGGTGCAGTCGATCTTCATGGTCATCGTCCTGGATGCCGTCTTCGCGGTATTCTTCAGCCAGATCGGGTGGATCTGATGGCCGAGGAGATAATCATCGAGGTGCGCGGGCTGAAGAACAGCTTCGGCGAGCAAATCGTCCACGAAAATCTCGATCTCGACGTGCGCCGCGGCGAAATCATGGGGGTCGTCGGTGGTTCGGGTACCGGCAAGTCGGTGCTCATGCGTTCGATTATCGGGCTGCAGCATCCCGATGCCGGGTCGATCGAAGTACTCGGTGAAAGCATGATCGATCGCGACGAGGACGAAGCCAAGAATATCCGTCGACGCTGGGGCATCCTCTTCCAGAACGGCGCACTCTTCTCGACGCTGACGGTGGCCGAGAATGTGCAGGTGCCGATCCGCGAATATTTTCCCTTCATCAAGGGCGACCTGCTCGACGAAATCGCGGCCTACAAAATCAAGATGGCGGGCTTGCCCATGGACGCGGGGCCCAAATATCCATCCGAATTGTCGGGCGGAATGCGAAAGCGCGCGGGATTGGCGCGGGCGCTTGCGCTCGATCCTGAATTGCTGTTCCTCGATGAGCCGACGGCGGGTCTCGACCCTATCGGGGCGGCGGCATTCGATCAGCTCCTGCTGGAACTCAAGCAGGAACTGGGCTTTACCACCTTCCTCATCACGCACGATCTCGATACGCTGCACACGATTTGCGATCGGATTGCAGTGCTGGCCGACAGTAAGGTTATCGCTGTCGGCACGATCGACGAACTGATGGCTCTGGATCATCCGTGGATCCAGGAGTATTTCAATGGCCCGCGTGGACGTGCTGCGCTGGCGGGTAAGAGTAAGGGGGCGGTAGGCCAACACTGATGGAAACGCGCTCCAACCATATCCTCGTAGGGGCAGTGACGCTCGCGCTTTTTGCGGGCCTGCTCTTCTTTACCGTGTGGATTGCCGGGCTCTCCGGCGAGACGCGCAAATGCTATGACATTTATTTCCCGGGCGGCGTGGGCGGTCTCAACCGCGGGTCGAACGTCAGCTTTGCCGGGGTGCCGGTGGGCGAGGTGGAATCGATCAACCTGCTGCCCGAGCGGCCGCAGTTCGTCTGGGTGCGCGTGTCGGTGGGCAGCGATACGCCGGTGCTGCGCGGCACCGAGGCGCAGATTTCGGGAGTCGGCTTCACGGGCGTTTCGGAAATCCAGTTGCGCGGTGCGGTCGAAGGTGCCGGGCCGATCACCGATGTCGGGCCGCAAGGCTGTCCTGTGCTGCCGGCCAGCGCCAGCGCGCTTGCCACCGTGCTGAATTCTGCGCCAGAGCTGATCGCGCGGATCCAGACGCTGACCGAGCGGCTCTCCGAATTGCTGTCGGACGAGAACCAGAACTCGATCGCCGATATCCTCGAAAATATCGAAAGCACAACCGATACGTTGGCGGCGCGCGCACCGGATCTGGCCGATGCCATTACCGACGCCAGCATCGCGGCGCGCCAGGCGGGCGTTGCGGCCGAACGGTGGGGCGAGGTCGCCAATACGACCGATACGATCCTCAAGGAAAATGCGGGGCCGGCGATGGCCGACCTGCGGACCGCGATCCAGTCGATGGAGCGCGCTACCGCGACGCTCGATGCCGCTGTCGCCGACGCGCGGCCCGGGCTTCAGCGCTTCTCCAATTCCACGGTACCGGAAGCCGATGCACTGGTGCGCGACATGCGCTCGCTCACCGACAGCCTGACCGACCTGTCCAATCGTCTTAACGAGGACGGCATCGGCGGCGCCTTGGGTCCGCGCAAATTGCCCGATTACGAGCCAGGAAACTGATTATGCGTCGCTTGATCTTCCCCGTTATCGCCGCCGCCGCCTTGGCGGCATGTCTGCCCGGCGGCCGCGACCTGCCACCGACCTTGGCAACGCTGACGCCGTCGACTCCCGCGCCCGCGAGCATCGACCGTCTGGGCGACGCTGAAAATGCCGTGACAGTCGAAATGCCCATCGTGCCGCAAGCGCTACAGGCAGACCGCATTCCCGTCCATGTGGGGCCGACCGCGATCGCCTACGTTACCGACGCCATCTGGATCGATCGTCCCGCGCCACTTTTCCGCCAGCTGGTGTCCGAAACAATTGCTCGCCGGACGCGCCGCGTCGTGCTCGAGCCTGCGCAGGGCGTGGCGCAGGCGGGCTTGCGGGTCACCGGTACGCTGCACCATTTCGGATATCACGCGGATACGCGTGAGGCCGTCGTGGTGTATGACGCTGCGATCAGGCGCAACGGCGTCGTGGAAAGCCGGCGCTTCGAAGCGCGCGGGCCGGCCGACGGCACTGCCGCGACCGTGCCGACGGCGCTCAATGCCGCAGCAAACGAAGTGGCAGTGCAGGTCGCCGACTGGATCGGCGGCTAGGCCAGGCTCTTCGACACCTGCTCGAACACGTCTTTCGATAGACCTTCAGTCGCAACGATCGTCTCGAGCGCCGCGCGCATTTTTGCAGCGCGCCCTTCTTCGTAGCGTCGCCAGCGCCCCAGCGGCGGGACCATGCGTGCTGCTACCTGCGGATTGAGCGAATCTGCCTCTATAATCATGCGCGCAAGCAGGTCGTATCCGCGGCCCGATGCGTGGTGGAAGACCCACTGGTTACTTGCGAAGTTTACGATCAGTGCACGCAGGCGATTGGGATTCTTGAAGGTGAAGTCGGGATGCTTGACCAAAGCCTCGACCTCGTCCAGCACGGCCTCCCGTTGTCCCATGGCCTGCAGCGCAAACCATTTGTCGAGCATCAGGCTGTCGTCCTTGTAACGCGCGTAGAACGCGTCGAATGCGGCGCTGCGCTGCGATGCATCGAGGCCGGCGAGCACGATAAGTGCCGACTGACGGTCGGTCATATTGTCGGCCACGTCATACTGTTCCTTGGCCAGCAACGCGCCTTCTTCGGCGTCCGCGGCGGCAAGATATCCGAGCGCTATCCCTTTAAGCTTACGTTTGCCCTTGGCCTCGACGCTGCGATCGGTACCGGGCGCGCCGTCGGCCTGCGCTGCCCGCATCATGTCTGCCAGCGCAGTGCCGATGGCATGGCCGAGCTGGCGCCGCGCCGCATGAACCGCATCGGGATCGATGGTTGCGAGCCGTTCGCCGATGATCTTTTCGCTCGGCAACTGGATGGCCTCGGCCTTGAGCGGAGTGTCGAGCGCGTCATCTTCGAGCGTGCCGCGGATGGCGTCGATGACCGCGCCGGCCTCGACGTCGGTACCGTTCTTGATTGCGCGTACCAAAGTTCGCAGCATCAACTCTTCAAGCGCCTCGGCGCGCGCGAACGCGTTGGGATCGCTGGCCGCCAGCTGCGCCAGCCCGCCATCGCTGATGTCGGTCTCGACGATCACGGGCGCCGAGAAATCGCGGTTCATAGATAGCAGCACCGGCTCCTCGATTCCCTCGAAGGTCACCTCCTGCTCGGACCGAGTCAGCATGACCAGGCGGTCGGCCAGTTCCTTGCCGCCGTGACGCGATACCAGTCCTACTTTGAGCGGGATGGCCATCGGCAGCTTCTCCGTTTGCCCCGGGGTGGGCGGAACGGTCTGCGTCAGCTTGAGCACAGCCTTGCTGCCCTGCTGCTGCAGCGATGCATTGACCCGCGGGGTCCCGGCCTGGCTGTACCAAAGGCGGAATTGCGTGAGATCCACTCCGCCCGCTTCCTCCATGCACTTGACGAAGTCTTCGCAGGTCGCGGCTTCGCCGTCGTGCCGTTTGAAATAGAGATCGGTCGCAGCGCGGAATTTTTCTGCGCCCAATATGGTGCGCATCATGCGGATCAGCTCGGCACCCTTGTTGTAGACTGTCGCGGTGTAGAAGTTCGTGATTTCGATATAGCTGTCGGGGCGCACCGGATGCGCAAGCGGCCCGTTATCTTCGCTGAATTGGACGGTGCGCAGCGTGTTTACGTCATCGAGGCGCTGGACAGCGGCGCTGCCCATATCGGCCGAAAAGCTCTGGTCGCGAAAAACAGTGAAGCCTTCCTTGAGGCTGAGTTGGAACCAGTCGCGGCAGGTGACGCGATTGCCCGACCAGTTATGGAAATATTCGTGCGCCACCACGCCGGCGATATTGTCGTAATCGCGATCGGTCGCGGTGTCCTCATCAGCGAGGATGAAGCGCGAATTGAAGATGTTGAGGCCCTTGTTCTCCATCGCGCCAAAGTTGAAATCGCTGACCGCGACAATATTGAACAGGTCGAGGTCATATTCGCGGCCATAGACCTCCTCGTCCCATTTCATCGCAGCTTTCAGAGCGTCCATGGCGTGTGTTGTCCGGGCCAGATCAGCTTCGCGCACCCAGATGTTGAGTTCGATTTGGCGGCCACTCATCGTGGTGAAGCTGTCGCTGTTGGCGGCAAGATCGCCCGCCACCATTGCAAAGAGATAGGACGGCTTGGGGAAAGGGTCTTCCCACTTGGCCCAATGCTTGTCGCCATCTTCACCTTCGGTGACCTTGTTGCCGTTGGCGAGCAGGATCGGGAAGGCCTTCTTGTCGGCGCGCATCATGACGTCGTAGGTGCCGAGCACATCGGGACGATCGGGATGGAAGGTGATGCGACGGAAGCCTTCGGATTCGCACTGCGTGCACAAAAGACCACCCGATGCGTAGAGGCCCATCAGCTGGCTGTTCTTTTCGGGATGGATGTCGACGCTGGTGGTAACGGAGTAGGTATCGCTGTCGCCAGGCAGTTCGATTATCAGGTTATCGCCTTCGAGCGTCCATTGAGCATCGTGACCCTCGACTTCGACCGTCAGCGGCTTCAATCCGTCGCCCGCCAGCACCAGCGGACGGTCATGGGCACCGTTGCGCGTAACCTTGAGCGTGGCGACGACGCGCGTTGTTTCGGGATCGAGATCGACGTCGAGGCTGACATGCGGCACCCACCAGTCGGGCTCGCGATAGTCCTTGGCGTAGATGGTGACATGATCGGGGCTCGGTGGGGCCTCGGGGTTCACGCGCGCATCCATCGTCTCAAAGCTCCTTTAGGCCGCATCGGGATTGGTGACGCGCATCGGGCGGCGGCGTGCCCATAGCGCGAGGACAATGCCGGCAAGCGCGAGGCTCGATCCGGCAATCGACAGGGTCGTCCATGTGAAACCCTCGAATAGGGTCGATAGTGCCATGGCGATGATCGGGACGATGGCGGAGCTATAGGCGGCCTTGCCAGGCCCGATGCGGCGCACGACGGGATAATATAGCGAAAAGCAGATCACCGAGGCCGCCAGCGCGAGCCATAGAAGTCCGAGCCAATAACCGGCGCGCATCTCGACGACCGGCGGTCCGGTCAACAGCCAGGCTACGGCGATATCGCAGAGTGCGCCAATGCCCATGGCCCAGGTGAGAAGGCTGAAAAGCGAGTGGTCCTTCACCGCATCGCGCGCTTGATAGACGTTGGAAATCGCCGCTGCGATGAGGGCGAAAACGGTCCATGCCACCCCTGCAGCGAGCGCCGTCATGGTAAGGTCGGGCTTCTGTTCCACCTCGTGAAGGAATAGCAGCGCGATGCCTGCAACAGCGATCGCGCTGGCCGCGAGAAACTTGCCGGTCGTCTTATGTCCGAGCCAGATCCAAGCAAGGATGGCGTTGGGAACCATCAACAGCGCGAATACCGTGGCGATCAGACCCGACGTGATATATTCGCTCGCCAGATAGACCCCATTGAAGTTGAGGCAGAACTGGGAGACGCCCACGACACTCGCGGCGCCGATTAGGCCAGGCCCCGGCTTCAGGCTATCGCCGCGCCAGAGGGTAAAGGCCGCCATGCCAGCGGTCGCGATGATGAAGCGATAGGCCACGCTCCATTGCGGCGGAACATTGCCCAGCTGATCCTTGATGACGATCCATGTCGTGCCCCAGATCGCGGTGAAAATGATGAAGGGGATGACGACTTTCGTCAGCGTCTCACGGTTCACAATGCGGCAATCGATTCCGCCAGCTTGCGGACAGCATCCATGTCCTGGTCCCAGCTGGTGACCAGCCGGACTTCGCCGGGCGCCCAATCGTAAAAGTCGAAGCCACGCGATCTGATGCTGGCAGCCTCTTCGGCGGTCATCTTCACGAACAATTCGTTGGCCTCGACCGGATAGACGAGCCGGTCGCCGCAGGCCTCGGCCAGCGTTGCGGCAGCCTGGTTGGCCGCGCGCGCATTGTCGATCCAGACATTGTTTTCGAGCATCGCAAGAATTTGCGCGGCCGAATATCGACCCTTCGACAGGAGATGACCAGCGCGCTTTTTCATCACCGAGATGACATCGGCCAGTTCGGTATCGAACAGGATCAGCGCCTCTGCATTCATCCCGCCATTCTTGATGAAGCCGAAGGACAGCGCATCGACGCCCGTTTTCCATGTCAGTTCGGCAGGCGATGCCTCGCCCGACACAACGGCGTTGGCGAAGCGGGCGCCATCGACATGAAAGCGCAGCCCGTGCTTCTTTGCGGCATCGCCCAGCGCACGCATTTCGCCGCGCGAGTAGGTGAGGCCATATTCGGTCGCATTGGTGATCGACAGGGCATGGGGTTGGACCTGGTGCACGTCCTTGCGGATCAAGCCGATCGCGGCATCGACCGCGTCGGGCGTAATTTTCGCGCCCTCGCCGTCTAGCAGCGTCAGCTTGGCGCCATGCGTGTAGAAGCCCGGCGCCCCCGCCTCGTCCTGCTCGATATGCGCATAGCGATGGGTCAGAATGCTGCCGTGCGGCGGGCACAAGGCCGCGAGCGCAAGACAGTTTGCCGCCGTCCCCGTGGTCACCCAGAATGCGCGCACATCGGTCTCGAACAATTCCGAGAACGCGGAGTCCATGCGCGCCGACCATTCATCGCCGTCATACGCGGTGGTCAGCCGATTGGCTTCCACCAGCGCATCCATGACGGCGGGGCAAGCAGGCGCGGCATTGTCCGAGAAAAAGCGCATGGCGATGTCCTTGCGTGAGGACCCCCAAAACGTCCACAAAAAAAGGGCCGGTTCGCGGTGCAGGCGAACCGACCCATATTTTGGGAACATCATGAAGAAAGCGTATTCCTGCTTTCAACAACGGAGATAGCGCGCAATGGTTAACGCCAGATTGACGATGGCCAGGTAATGCGACGAAGTCGACAACACGGCAGATTCTTGCGGTCATTCGTGCTCGTGGCGCTGCTCGTGGGGCTGGCCGTGTTGAGCGAGTGGTATGTCTCGCGTCCGGTCGCCGAAGAACGCATCGACGATCGCTTTACGATGTGCGGGCCTGGTCGAGCGCACGCATGCGTCGTCGATGGCGACACCATCAAGCTGGGCGGGCGCAAGATCCGGATGCTCGGGATCGATGCGCCCGAGGTCGCCGAGCCGCGCTGCGACGCGGAACGCGAGCGTGGGCACGAGGCAGCGACCCGCTTGCTCGAACTGTTGAATAGCGGCCCGGTGTGGCTGGTGATGACCAATGATCGTGATCATGACGCTTACGGGCGAGACCTGCGCCGTATCGAAATGGATTATGGAGCGGGGCGCGAGAGGATAGGGGACGTGCTCGTGCGAGAAGGCCTGGCTGCCCGCTACGACGGGGCGAAGGCCAACTGGTGCTAGGCGATCTGGCGGGCGGCGATCACGGTGACCGGTTCGTCCATGTCGACGAAAACCGGCTTGGCCTGCGGCTTGACCAGCTTGTAGCCGACAAGCCCGAGGCCGCCGATAATGGCGAAGCCCACGAGAATACCAAAAGTGGTGCGCGTATTTTCCATGTTTTCCGTCTTAGCAGATGAATATGAATATTGCGTGCAACAGGCGTTGCAATCGTGACACATCACGCAGAAAAAGAGCGGATGAAACGCAAGATCTACGAACAGCATCTCGAACCCCTCGAACATGAGCTCGTCGCGATGGCGCGTTGGGCCAAGGCCAAGGGCGAGCGCATCTGCGTGCTCTTTGAAGGGCGTGATACGGCGGGCAAAGGCGGGAGCATCCGCGCCATCTCGCAGCGGCTGAACCCCCGCCAGTGCCGCACCGTGGCGCTATCCAAGCCGACCGAGCGCGAGCGGTCCGAATGGTATTTCCAGCGCTACGTCCCGCATCTTCCGGCAGCTGGTGAGATCGTGCTGTTCGATCGCAGCTGGTACAATCGAGCCGGTGTCGAGCGGGTGATGGGCTTTGCCACCGAAGATCAAGTCGCCCACTTCATGACTCAGGCGCCTCTGTTCGAGCAAATGCTGGTCGATGACGGCATCCGGCTATTCAAATACTGGCTCTCCGCCCCGCAAGCGCAGCAGGAAGAACGCTTTGCGGAGCGGCTCGCCGATCCGCTAAAGCGCTGGAAATTGTCGTCGATCGATGCCGCGTCGCGAACCAAATATGCGGAATATACCGCGGCGCGCGATGCCATGTTCGCGGCGACCCATACCGAACATGCCCCCTGGACCGTCGTCGACTTCTCCGACCAGAAGCATGGCCGACTGACCCTGATCCGCGACCTTCTCGACCGGTTGCCCGATACGCATATCGCGGAAGAACCGATGGACTGGCCCGCGCTGGGGCACGCGCCCCTTGCGCCCGAACACGGAATCATCAAGCCGATCCCGAACTATCCGATCAGAACGGATTGATTGTGAAGCCTTCCTGCTGAAGCAGCGCGTGCGCGGTCATCGCGGATAATGCCATCTCGACCCCGGGCAGGAGGTCGGCTGTCTCGATATCCTGCGCGGCGGCGGACTGTCCGCACACGATGATGCGCGTGCCGTTGGCCAGCAGCTTTTCGACGAGGTCGTTATTGGGGTTGTCGGCGCCGTCATGAGCTTCGGCGAAGCGTTCGGGCGATACCACGGCAAACACGGCGCGCCCGTGCACGACGACCGCGGGCTGGATCTGTTCGGGAGAGAGGCCGGCGGCGGCATGCATGTTGGTGAAGCGGGCGGCAGACTGGAGCGTGCGGCTGGTATGGTCGTCTTCCAGTCGCACCGCATCGAAGGCATGGCGAAGTACGGTGTCTTCGGGAATGGCCATAGTGATCTCGACCGGAGCATGCGGGCCGTGACCCTCGATCATCGGGCCGGTCGGCCATTCGCTGGTGGGCTGACTTAAAGCGAACAGGAATGCCGAGATAAGCATCATTCAAAATCTCCCATGGGTTCAGTCCTTTTGCAACGCGATGGGCGCGCAACGGATAAGGCGGCTATCGGCCAGCGAGGCAGTGCGGTGGATGGTGGCGGCCTGGTAGTCGGGATCGCCAATCATGGTGAGGAAGGCCTTGGCATCGGGATAGCGGGCAATGAAGGCCATGTCCCAGCACTCGTCATCGGGGCCGATCAGGGTGCAGGCCGAGCTGGCGGTTCAGATGATGTCGAGGCCGAGTTTTGCGGTCACCTTGCCGGCTTGCGCCAAATAATGGTGATAGGCATCCGCACCCGACCAGTCCCTTCCGGCAAATTCATGATCGTCCGGGTAATCGGGTGTTTCGCGAAACTTCAGGAGGTTGAGCATTTCGATGGGTTCATCGAATGGCAGGGCGCGGAAGGCGGCGAACTGTTCTGCCGTGGGGGCAAGATGGGTCATGGGGCTTCCGGCTTTGCGGGCGGGCTGATGATCAGCCACGCGCCAAGGATAAGGTGGAACAGGGTCATGGCATGATAGTGCAAAGTGAGCGCTTCCGCGCCATGCTGCGACATGCCGGGATCGAGCACAAGCCCGATGGCCAGCACCGCGCGGGCAAGCCCGATCAGCAAAAGAATGGCGCCCCATATCCGCACGCTGCGCGTCCACCAGCGATTGCCCCTGATCCAGCCGATCCACAGCAAGGCGATCGCCGCGAGAGCAAGGATCAGCGGGCCGATCGAACCGATCAACGCATAATCGATGCCGCGCCATGCCCAGGCGGCAAGGCTCAACGCGAGGGCAACCAACAGTGGCTGTTTGAGGACGAATTTCACTGCGTCACCAGCGTTTCGAGCGCGCGGGCCATCAGTTCGGTGGCGCGCGCCATGTAGGCACGGTCGATGACCGTATCGCCCGGCGCATGATGGTTCGGGTTGAAATCGCCGCCGGCAAATTCTTCCGACATCGCCATCGCGTCATACCCCAGCTGGCGGAAGGCGACGTGATCGGTGCTGTCATAGGTGACGCGGTTGATCGGGATACCAAGCTCGCGCGCGGCAGCCATGTAGGGCGCGGCGAGCTGTTCGTTGGGAATGTCGAGTTCGACCACAGCGTCGCCGTCGCCATCATAGCCGATCATGTCGACATTGTGCATCGAGTGGAGCGGCTTGCCCGAGGCTCTCCAAGTCTTCGCGAAATGGGTGCTGCCGACCATGTCCTCTTCTTCCTGGTCGAACCAGACGATGGTGATGTTGGCGGTGCGCTCGGGCAACGCGGCGAGCCGCTCGGCGATGTCGATCAGCGCATAGACGCCGCTCGCGTTATCGTCCGCGCCGGGGGAGCCCGGCTCGCTGTCATAATGTGCGCCGAGGATGATGTTGCGGTCGGTCTCGATCGTGGCGGGGAGCTGCCAGACGACGTTCTGACCGCGCATCGGCGGCATCAGGAAATCGAGCAGCGGATCGACGTTGGGCATGCGATAGCGCTCGATCCGCGCGGTGCCCGCGACGCGACGCGCAAGCTCAATCCTGATGGATTCGGCGGCATGGCGGCGCTGTTCGGCGGTGGCGCGTTCGGTGACGAAGCTGTCGATGTCGGTGGCAATATCGACCGCAGCCGACGGCGCGGCGAAAGACATGGCGGCAATCGTCAGCAGCGCAACGCGGGTGCGAGGGCGCGGTGGGTCCATCGCGGCATGATGCACCTTCGCCCGCCCGCGTAACAGGCATTTCGCAGAAAATTGACCTCGAATTTAACTCATGGTTAAATTGCGCTTTAAGAATCGTTTAACTCATGTTACCGGGCTTGATCTAAGACCTAAAGGTGTCGGGGGCCGGGGAATGAACGGCGAAGGGGACGACGTGCAACACGAACCGTTGGAAGTACCCGAGGTACAGGAAAAAAAGGCCATGCCGCTGCACCTGATCATCTGGATCGGCGTGCTGCTCGGCATCTTCATCGGCATCGGGATCGTGACCACTTGAGCCGAGCATAGCGCAGCGATTGCGTGAGCGATCGTCAGCTATGTCGAAGAGCCTCAAGTGGTCCGGCCAGCGGGTCGGCAGGGCCGTACCCGACTGACGGGGCCAGGCCGCTCTGACCCCGACTCTCAGCCCAGCCATGATCTTTGCACCTCCGGAACGATAACGGGTTGCGGGCCGTTGTCCTGTCTCATCTCAATGAAGAGAGAGGGAGACCCACGATGAGAAAATATTTTGCCCCCACGATCGCTGCCGCAACGCTGCTGGTAGCCGCGTGTAACGATACCGCCGCCGAGGAACAGGCCGAAGACTCGCTCGAAGCCGAGGGCGAAGCTCTCGAAGAGCAGGCCGAAATGGTCGATGAACAAGCCGACGAAGCGACGAGCGAAGTCGCGGAGGACCAGCTGGAAGAGCAGGCCGATAACCTCGAAGAGCGCGCGGAAGAGAAGTATGACGAAGCCGACAACGTCGAATAATCGACGGCTTCACCACGCATAAGAAGGGGCGGCTCCAACCGGGCCGCCCTTTTTTGTGGGCCTTGCCCGCAGCGTCATTGCGCACCACCATCAGCCCATGAAACGCCTCTTCCGCATCATTAACGGCGGGAAGTCGGGGAAGCGATTGCGCGGGCTCGAGGAATTCGAGACGCCCGAATTTGTCGGCCGGATGGACTGCTATCGTCGTTTGCCATGGGCCAGCAATAGGCCCGATATATTGCGAAAGGCTCAATGTTTCCGCGTCCGAAACGCACCCGCCGCGCTGCCAGCCCGAAGGCGAGCTCGGCAATGCGGCGACGCGGCGGCTGGGGGGTCTGGTCAATTCAGGTGTGGTGACGGCGCAGCGCGGCTTTGGCCGGGACCGGGACAGGTAAGGCTGCTGTTAAGGCACATCTATGCGGATGGCGTGAACGTCCGGGACGTGCTGGTCAGCGAAGGCCTGGCGCGGCCCTATGGCTAAGGTATTCAGAATTGGTGCTAAGCGAAGCCGAGTGTAGCGAAGCGATTGCGTGCAATCGTTAGCTATCCGAGAGACGCGAAGCCATTCGGCCGACGGGTGGCCGCCGGGCCAACCCGATCGACGGGGTCAGGCCGCCCCGACCCCGGCCGGCCTTCTCCAAAGTTAATCTATATTATGCTAAGCGAATCGCCTGCTCGGTATGCAGAACAGGGGATTTATGATGGGGCATATTAGAATAAGAATGGTCGGATCGACCTTAGTGGCGATGCTTACGCTAGGGGCGTGTGCTTCGACGCCGCCAATAAAGGTCACCTATTTCCAACCGCAGGCGACGCTGAAAGTGAAGGTCATCGAGACCTTGGCATGTCGGAACGACGTTCCATTTTCGATCGCATCGGCAATTCTGACGCCGGAGTATGAAGCCGGTGACAATCATCACTCTTTCAATCTGGACGATCTGGACGGCCCGCTTTCCAATACGGATGCCGAGGTGCAATTCTACGATGACGGCCGGCTTAAGTCGATCAATGCGACAAGTACCGGCGTAGGACCCGAAATTTTGTCGGCAGCGTTGAAATTGCCACTGCCAGTCAGCTTGGCAAAGAACGTAGACAAGAGCGCGCAGGATGCCAACAAGGCCATGTGCAATGCGATTGCCTTGGAAGATCCGAAAGGCAAGGTCGTCAATCTGAACTATGGCGGAACGCTTGTGTTTGGCAGCACGCCTCCAAACGATGCAGTGGCCACGATTTTGGAGCCCAACAATGCATCAGTGCAATTGGCCGGAAGGATTGGCTATTCTTTCGTAGAGCCTGTGGTGAATGTTGTTTATGTCGCGCCAACGTCGGTGCAGCGAATTCAGCATCGTGGCACCGAGGCCAAGGATCCATATCTCAAGTTGCTGCACCCTTCGGTTAGCCGCGTCGAAGTCGGACATGTTGCCTTTATGGAAGCAAGGGTCCTGACGCGAGCCCAAATGCGGGTTCCGCAATGGGGTCGCGAATATATGCTACCATTGCCGAAGGCCGTGTGGGCCGGAGAACAAAAACTTTCTTTAACGCTCAGCCCGGGTGGCGAAGTGACCTCTTTCGGCGCCAAGAAAACGACCGGAACAGCGGCCGTACTTGGTTCGATCACCGAGACCTATGATCGCTTCAATCAGACGGATTCCGAAGAGGCTGCTGCCATAAACGCGGAAACCGATGTACTTGCGGCACACGCGCGGCGCGTCAGGTGCGAGAGCGACCCAGCGGCTTGCGAGTGATTTGCATGGCCTTAAATGATTGAGGTAAAGCGCGGACTATCCATGAAACGCCTGTTCCGCATCATCGACGGCGGCAAGCCGGGTAAGCGACTGCGCGGACTCGAGGAATTCGAGACGCCCGACTTCGTCGACCGGATGGACCGCGTGGCAGAAGCCAAGCGCGGCCCGCGATGGGCGTTCTGGGCGCTGTTCGTGCTGGCGCTGGCGATTGGCGGCCTGATTGGTTTGTGGATGAGCAGCTAGGCTACGCGGCTGCTGCATGTCTTACGCAAAATAAAGGGCCGGGACAGCAACGCCCACCCGGCCCTTTCTCAAATTTGATGGACAACCCCTACTCCGCCGCGAACATATCCGCTTCGGGCTCGCCCTCTTCCTCGTTCGCCGCGTTCGCTTTCCGGCGGCGGTCGAAGTTGCTCCACACGTCGTTCCAGTCGCCCTTGGTGGCGGCCTTGGAATATTCGGTCGCGCGGGTTTCGAAGAAGTTGGCGTGCTCGACGCCGTTCAGCATCGGGGCGAGCCAGGGGAGGGGGTGTTCCTCGATCATGTAGATGGGCTTGAGGCCCAGCTGACCCAGGCGCCAGTCGGCGATGTAGCGGATATATTTCTTGATATCCTTAGGCGTCATGCCCTCGACGGGGCCGAGCTCGAAGGCGAGATCGATGAACGCATCTTCGAGGCGCACGACCTTCTGGCACATGTCGACGATGTCGTCCTTGACGCTCTGCGTGAGGCAGTCGCGTTCCTCGCAGAAAGCGTGGAACAGGCGGATGATGCCTTCGCAGTGGAGGCTTTCATCGCGCACCGACCAGCTGACGATCTGGCCCATGCCCTTCATCTTGTTGAAGCGCGGGAAGTTCATCAGCATCGCGAAGCTGGCGAAGAGTTGCAGGCCCTCGGTGAAGCCGCCGAACATGGCCAGCGTCTTGGCGATATCCTCGTCGGTGTCGACGCCGAATTCATTGAGGTAATCGTGCTTGTCGGCCATTTCCTTGTACTGGAGGAAGGCCGAATATTCGCTTTCGGGCATGCCGATCGTGTCGAGCAGGTGGCTGTAGGCCGCGATGTGGATCGTCTCCATGTTGGAGAAGGCGGCGAGCATCATCTTGACCTCGGTCGGCTTGAACACGCGGCCATATTTGTCGTGGTAGCAATCCTGCACCTCGACATCGGCCTGCGTGAAGAAGCGGAAGATCTGCGTGAGCAGGTTGCGCTCGTGCTCGGTCAGTTTCTGCGCCCAATCGCGGCAGTCCTCGCCCAGCGGCACCTCTTCGGGCATCCAGTGGACCTGCTGCTGCTTTTTCCAATAGTCGTAGGCCCAGGGATAATCGAAGGGCTTGTAGGCTTTGCGGCTTTCGAGAAGGGACATGTGTTCTAGGCTCCCTGGGTTTTCTTGTTGATCATATCAGTTCTTGAGCGCGTCGACGACAGCGAGGCCGAGGGCGACGAGCATGGCGGCGCCGCCAACCAGCCTGGCATTGGTGCGGACCGCCGGCATCTCCATCCGCCGCGCGGTGAAGATGAGGGCGAGGCCCGCAACGGCCAGGAGGATGACAACCAGTTTCATCAGGCGGCGCTCCATGGCGAGTTGATGAGGCCGGTCTTAATGGACATAAGAATGGTCAATCGAACAGCGCCGAAAACGGCCCCGATTATCGAAGTGACCACAAAGAAGTAGCTTAGAACTACCCAGCCATTCTTAAAGAATGCGCCGTCAAATCCGACTGTCGCATTCATATTCTTGCCATACCAAACGATACCACCAGCTATGAGCGGCATCACGAACATCCCCGCCACCAAATAGAATATTCCGGTGACGAGATGCTCCGTCTGAGTGTTGGCGAACAGCATCGACATCACTGACACGCCAGGCATTCGTCGTAGTCGGTCACCTCGGCATGAAT
>JABDNH010000010.1 GCA_013001055.1 Sphingomonas sp.
GCAATGCCATCCCGGCGAGAGCGTAAGCGCGCAGGATGTCGTTGCTGGCCAACAAGGTCGCGTGGAGCCAGCCGATCGCGAACAGCGCGGCCATGCGGGCATAATGCGCGCGCCAGCGATGCGCTCCGCCGCGATCGAGCAGCATGATGCAGCCAGCACCGAACAGCATGGCGAACAAGATCCGGAACTTGTCTTCGACGAAGATGAAACTGGCGGCCCAGGCGAGGATATCGAGACCGCTCTGCCCACCCCAGGCCATGGGATTGAAGTATGCCTGCGCCGGCATCGCGAAGATGAGGACATTCATCCAGGCGATGGCCAGCACCGCCAGCCCGCGCAAGGCGTCGAGCTCGGTAAGTCGCTTCAGGTTTCCAACCGGGGGCGCGATCATCGACCGCGCCCTAGCAGATCAGCGCAGTGAAGCCTTCAGATCTTCGACGAGATCGGTCCGCTCCCACGGGAAATGGTCGCCTTGCGCCGTGCGGCCGAAATGGCCGTAAGCCGCGCTTTCCCGATAGATCGGCTTGTTGAGGCCGAGATGCGTGCGGATGCCGCGCGGCGTCAGACCGCCCAGCTTGCCGATGGACTGGATCGCCTTTTCCAGTGCCGCGTCGTCCTGCGTGCCCGTCCCGTGCGTATCGACATAGAGCGAGAGCGGCTCGCTGACGCCAATGGCATACGCCAGCTGGATCGTGCAGCGCGTGGCGAGGCCGGCCGCGACAACGTTCTTCGCCAGGTAGCGGGTGATATAGGCCGCCGAGCGATCGACCTTGGTCGGATCCTTGCCGCTAAAGGCGCCGCCGCCGTGAGGGGCTGCACCACCATAGGTGTCAACGATGATCTTGCGGCCAGTCAGACCGGCATCGCCATCGGGTCCGCCGATTTCGAACTTGCCGGTGGGGTTGATGTGCCACTTGGTTTCGTCGGACAGGAACCCTTCGGGCAAAACGCCAGCGACCACCTTCTTTACGTATTCCTTGAGCTCGGCGTCCTTGTCGCCTTCGTGGTAGCCCGGCGCGTGCTGGGTCGACACCACGACAGCGGTGCAGGCCACCGGCTTGCCATCTTCGTAGCGCAGCGTGACCTGGCTCTTGCTATCAGGCTCGAGAAAGGGCGCAGTGCCGTTCTTTCGGTCGACTGCCATCTGGTGCAGGATCTTGTGGCTGTAATCGATCGGAGCCGGCATCAGGTCGGGCGTTTCGTCACAGGCGAAACCGAACATGATTCCCTGATCGCCCGCGCCCTCATCCTTGTTAGAGCCCTCGACACCGGCATCGACACCCTGAGCGATGTGCGGACTCTGACCATGGAGGTGGTTTTCAAAGACCAGCGTTTCCCAGTGGAAACCGTCCTGCCGGTAACCGATTTCCTTGACGGTCCGGCGCACGGTTTCTTCAATTTCTGTTTCGACGCCTTCGGCCCAGTTTCCGTCGTCGTCCATGATGCCCTTGCCGCGAATTTCGCCCGCCAGCACCACGCGCTGGGTGGTTGTCAGCGTTTCGCAGGCGACGCGGGCCTCGGAATCCTTAGCCAGGAACAGGTCGACAATAGCATCGGAAATCTGGTCCGAGACCTTGTCCGGATGGCCTTCGGAAACGCTTTCGGACGTGAACAGGTAATCGCTACGCATGGGGCCTCGCTCGAGAAGGATATAAAGATAGCTTTATGTCTTGATATCGCCCTCTAGCTGCGCCGCCAGCGCATGGCAACCACAGACAGGACGAGGAAAAGTACGGCCCATGCAAGCGCGAGCTTGTTGCCCAGAAGCGCAAACAGCGTTCGCTCCTTGGCCGGCGGGATCAGTCCGGCAAGACGTCCCTCGATTCCCGTCCCGAGTGAAGCACGCACCACGCCATTGGCATCGATTACGCCGCTGATGCCGGTGGTCGTCGCACGGATAACGGGAAGCCCCTCCTCGATGGCACGCATGCGCGCCTGCGCGAAATGTTGCGGTGGTCCCCACGCTCCGAACCAGCCGTCATTTGACGGGTTGAACAAGAAGTCGGGACGGTCCTCGCGGTCAACGACCTCGCCTGAGAATACGATCTCATAGCAGATCTGCATCCCCACCCGGCCGAATTTGTCGACATCGACCGTATCGGGGCCGGGACCATCAAGAAAATCGATATTGCCGGCCACCAGACGCGACAGACCAAGCGGTTCCAGCAGACCACGCAGAGGCAGATATTCCCCAAAGGGAACGAGATGCGCCTTGCGATAGGAGCCGACGATGGCGCCAGTTTCGTCAACGGCAGTGACGACATTGTAGGCGCCAATGGCCTTGTCAGCCTCGATCTCGAGATCAACAGCACCTGTCATCAAGACGGTGTTGGCGCCCAATATCGCTCCAAGTCGACGCTTGGCATAGGCCGGGTCTCCGCCCGCCGTGGTGGCGCGGTAATATTTCGCCGGATAGCCTTCGCGCAGATAATCGGGTAGCCCGGATTCGGGCCAGAACACCAGGCGCTTGGCGTCTTCGCCACCCGGGTCACCTACTTTTCGCACGCTTAATTCGGCAAGCGTAACGAATGCCGCTTCATATTCGCGTGGATCGTGGAGTTCGCCCTGATCGAGGTCGGGTTGCACTACAAGATAAGGTCGGCTCCCCTCAATGGGCGCGGGTCGCGGGACGAGCATCCCGGCGGTGATTGCTGCGGCAAGGCCAGCCCCGGCAAGGTAGCGCCGAGCCAGCGCCATCCAGACGAACAACCCGCTTGCCAGTACCGCCACGCCGGACAGCGCATAGCTTCCGAACCAGGGCAGCAGCAGCGCCAGCCCGGGCTGCTCGGCGGTGCCCACCAGGACAAGGCTGAACGGCCCCCAAGCGTAGCCAGTGAACAACCAGGCACGCAACCACTCGGTCACGATCCAGAGACCGGCAAAAGCCAGCATGAATATCCAGGGTCGACGTTCCGTCCGTGTGAACGCTTTGGCACCTCCTGCAGCGAGAGTGGGATAGATGGCCAGATAGAGCGATATGAGTGGAACCGCGAGCCAGCCGAGGAATGTCGGCATCTCGCTTTGATGGGTGAACGAGGTCGCGATCCACGTATTGGTGGTCGTGAAATGTGCGACACCGAACAGCCATCCGCGCATCGTCGCACCGCGCCAATCGGCGCTGCGCCAAACCAGCCGCATCGCGAGCCCCATCGCCACGAGGGCGAGCGGCCACCATGACAAGGGCGGAAAACCCGTCGCAGCCAGCGCCCCCAGCACAAGACTGCTGGTCTTGGGGAACCGGTCGATCAATGGGTCCAACCTGGACATCGGTGCGGGTTCGATCTGCTCCGATCGACAGCCGGCCGTCAGCCGACTGCGCTCAAGGTCCCGTCATCGCCATCAGGCTTGCGGCGGCGGCGCGGCTTTTTCTCGGCCACTTCGACTGGCGGCTTTTCGTCGCTGGCGATCGAGGGCGGTAACACCGAGGCGTCGATTTCGCCTTCTACGCCGCGGGCACCCTCACCCTTGCCGTTTGGTGCAGCCGCACGGGGCTTGCGCGCCTTGCGTCTGGGCTTTTCATCAAAGTCACCGGATTCGTCGCTCGAGTCGCCATCATAGCCAGAGTCATGGCCATCATTGCCGGCACGATTGTCATCGCGCGAATCGCTGCGCGCCCTACGGGCTGGCTTGCGCCGGCTATCCTGCTGGTCATCGCCGCGATCATTACTGTCGTTGCGACGCGAACGGGTGTTGCGACGAGACTGGCGATTTTCTTCGCCGTCGTCATCGTCGTCATCTTCGTCCTGGCTGGAGCCACGTTCGGGATCGCGCTTGGCGCGCGCCTCGTCCTGGCGAGCCTTGTTGTCGGCGATGACACGGAAATAGTGGTCAGCGAACTGCAGATAATATTCCATCTGCACGCGGTCGCCATTGTGCTGCGCGTCCTGAGCCAGCTTCTTGTACTTGTCGAGAAGCTGCGGCGCATTGCCGCGCGCGCGGCTGTCGATCCGGTTGGCGCTGTTGCCGCCACCTCCGCCGCCCTGATTCCGATTGCCGCGCCCCCGGCGGCGATTGTTATTACGATTATTATTCAAGGAATACTCTTCCTCATCTGTTGGGCACCTTTTGGCCCTGCAGGCCACCTGGCCATGCGTTACATATGAGCGCCGGCAGTTGTAGCCACCCTGCGCAGCCCTTCATCTGCATTGTTGGTAAGCGCCCTAGCGCCTGCTCATCACCGCAAATGTTGGATCGAGGCCGGGGAGAACGCGAAGCAATCCGCAGGCCTTGTGCATAGGGTTAGACCGAGATTTTTGCTTTGCCAACCCCTTTGCGCAAGATGATCGCCCGGGGGCGACCGGCAAGATCGTGCTTCAGCTTTGTTTTCCAACCATTTTGTGCCGCGATGGATGCCACCGCAATATCCTGTTGATAGCCGATTTCGAGCACTGCGACTCCGCCGGGCGAAATAATGCTGGACAGCTGCGGGATCAGAACAAGGTAGTCGTCAAGTCCCTCTGATCCCGCGAACAACGCCTGAGGCGGTTCGTAGGCCCGCACCGAGAGGTCGAGAGCAGCATCGCTTTCGACATAGGGCGGGTTGGCGATGACGAGGTCGAACTGGCCAAGCGCATCGGCCCAGCCCGGCTCGATCCAGTCCGCATGAATCATGCGAGCGCGATCGGCCACGCCGTGGCGCGCGGCGTTGGCGGCGGCGACCGACAGGGCCGCGAGCGATTCATCAAT
>JABDNH010000011.1 GCA_013001055.1 Sphingomonas sp.
ATCACGAACATCCCCGCCACCAAATAGAATATTCCGGTGACGAGATGCTCCGTCTGAGTGTTGGCGAACAGCATCGACATCACTGACACGCCAGGCATTCGTCGTAGTCGGTCACCTCGGCATGAATTTCCTTCATGTCGATCGTGTTGTCGGCTTCCACGCCCCCCGCGAAGCCGGCGCGCTGCACCGACTTGCTGCGGAGATAGTAGAGCGACTTGATGCCGAGCTCCCAAGCGCGGAAGTGGAGCATCAGGAGATCCCATTTGTCGACGTCGGCGGGGATGAAGAGGTTGAGGCTCTGCGCCTGGTCGATCATCGGGGCGCGGTCGCCCGCCAATTCGAGCAGCCAACGCTGGTCGATCTCGAAGCTGGTCTTGAAGGTCGCCTTTTCCTCGCCCGACAGGAAGTCGAGATGCTGGACCGAGCCGCCTTTCTCGAGGATCGAATTCCAGACCTGGTCGCTATTCTTCGATTTCTCCTCGAGCAGTGCTTCGAGATAGGGGTTCTTGACGATGAAGCTGCCCGAGAGCGTCTTGTGGGTGTAGATGTTCGCCGGGATCGGCTCGATGCAGGCCGAGGCACCGCCGCAGATGATGCTGATCGACGCGGTCGGCGCAATCGCCATCTTGCAGCTGAAGCGCTCCATCGCGCCCATGTCGGCGGCATCGGGGCAGGGGCCGCGTTCCTTGGCAAGCATCATCGAGGCTTCGTCGACCTGCGCGCGGATATGCTTGAACATCTTGTTGTTCCACGATTTCGCCATCGCGCCTTCGAAGGGAAGGCCGCGATCCTGCAGGAAGCTGTGGAAGCCCATGACGCCAAGGCCGACCGAGCGTTCGCGCTCGGCGCTATATTTGGCGCGCGCCATTTCGTCGGGAGCGCGCGCGATATAATCGCTGAGCACGTTGTCGAGGAAGCGCATGACGTCCTCGATGAAGCGCTTGTCCTGGCTCCATTCGTCCCACTTGACGAGGTTCAATGACGATAGGCAGCAGACCGCGGTGCGATCGGCGCCCAAGTGGTCGCGGCCCGTGGGCAGGGTGATTTCCGAGCACAGGTTGGAGGTCGAGACCTTGAGGCCCAAATCGCGATGATGCTTGGGCATATTGTCGTTCACCGTGTCGGCAAAGACGATGTAGGGCTCGCCCGTCGCCAGGCGGGTTTCCACCAGCTTCTGGAACAGGTTGCGAGCCTTGACCGTGCCGCGCACTTCACCGGTCTTGGGCGACTTCAGGTCGAAATCGGCATCGTCGCGCACGGCCTCCATGAACGCGTCGGTGACGAGCACGCCGTGGTGCAGGTTCAGCGCCTTGCGGTTGAAGTCGCCCGAGGGTTTGCGGATTTCGAGGAACTCCTCGATCTCGGGATGGTCGATGTCGAGATAGCAGGCGGCCGAGCCGCGGCGCAGCGAGCCCTGGCTGATCGCGAGCGTGAGGCTGTCCATTACGCGCACGAAGGGGATGATGCCGCTGGTCTTGCCGTTGAGGCCAACGGGTTCGCCGATGCCGCGGACCGAGCCCCAATAGGTGCCGATGCCGCCGCCCTTGGAGGCGAGCCAGACATTTTCGTTCCACGTGTTGACGATGCCGTTGAGGCTGTCGTCGACCGAGTTGAGATAGCAGCTGATGGGCAGGCCGCGGCCCGTACCGCCGTTCGACAGAACGGGCGTGGCGGGCATGAACCAGAGCTTCGAGATATAATCGTAGATGCGCTGGGCGTGTGCCTGGTCGTCGGCATATGCATCGGCGACGCGCGCGAAGAGATCCTGCGGGTTTTCGCCGGGGAGCAGGTAGCGGTCGCGCAGCGTTTCCTTGCCGAACTCGGTCAGCAGGTCATCGCGGCTTTCATCGGTCTTGATGTCGAAGCGGCGCGCATTGACCTTCTTGGATTCCGAAACCTCGGTGACGTCGTCTGCGGTGACTTCGTTTCCGGTCGAAAGATCCATGATGGTGACTCCCCGTCAAAAAGGCGCCGTTTCTGGCGGCGCCGTGTTCATGTTATGTTCGAATCGGCTATAACAGCTAATCCCACCCCATTTGAAGCGAAATCGGAGTCAAATCAGGGACTTGTCCCCGATATCCTCGATACCCACAGGCAGAACGTTGCCGAAAATGTGATTTTCGGCCTCAACCACTAGGTATTGAGGTGTCGCCCCGTTCGCAACACCACCTATAGTGCCTATCGCTCGCAGCAACACAAGAGTCTTTTTTGCCACATTAATAAAAAATTACCCTTGATCATGCTGGATTTCGCAGTTGTCCGCGGATTTTGATTTGCAAAAAATTTTCGTTCCAAAACCGGACCGAAATCGTGTTGCATCGCACCTAAGAGAGAGGCCATCGGCGCAGCTGGAAAAGTGCGTCCTCGATGCAACGCTGCGGCACTTCGGCTTCAAGTCCGAATTAAATTACCGGGTCCGGGGGATATCGCCCCCAAACGAAGGGCGTTGCAACTGCTGCACTGTGCGATGCCAGTAATCAAATTTCGTGCAGCGTTTCTGTAACGAGCCGAGTCGGTGGGATCATCCCGACAAAAAAGGGGCGTCGGGAACCAGTCGCCGACGCCCCATCTTTGCGGCGCCTAGCCGTCGGCGCTGTTTTCGCCTTCAGCGGTACATTCGCCGGTGCGCGTGGCCGTCATCGAGCGCTTCATTGCGTAGTCGCCGGCATATTGGAAAAACGTCTCGGTTTCGACCGTTGCCGTGACGCTGTCGGCGGTAAAATCGCCGTCGACATTAAGCATGACCGCCTCGCCATCGCGGTTGCAACGCAGCGCCTGGCGCAGCGTGCCGCGGCGCGCATAGGGGCTTTCGATACCGCATTGGTCATCACCTTCGGCAAAGGCGTCAGCGGGAAGCGCACCGTCGTCGCCGACGCAGACGCTGGCGTTGGTGACGCTCCCCACTTCCAGGTCGGTCCGCGCGTCGGCTTCGTCCTTGGTGTCGATCGACGTGACTTCCATCGTTATGTCATACTGACCGGGCGTCAGCGCGTCGGCAGGCGCGGCGCTTTCCTCGACGGGTGCCTCTTCGCCACCGCTGCCGCAGGCTGCCAAAGCAAGGCTCGACGCCGCGATGATCAAAATTTTCGTCATATTATTCTCCCCTGGAAATTTTAGCGGCACGCGGCCACGCGCTTCGCGCGCTGTGTCCATTGCATCCGCCCGGCGGGCATTTGCGTGCGCATATCGATGGTCATGTCATATCCGGCACTGTGATAGGTGCCGTTGATGGTGAGTTCGCTGCGGCTGTCCCCGTTGGCACAGCGCATCAGTCCGCTGATCCTCCCCTCCTTCATGGTCATGCGCTCATAGGCGCAGTCGTTGAACGGGCCGCGAAAGAAGGTTTCTTCGGCGTCAGCCAGGTCATCCTTGTCGATACAACTGCGCGAAGGGCGGGCAGCGCGGCGTTTCATGGCGTCGATCGCGTCGGGATCGAGCCCGGCAAAGTCGACAATCCTGACCTCGCCCGAGCCTTCGTAAATGCCGGGAAGCATCGTCATCGCGCCGCTCATGTCGACATCCTGGTCGCCGGCCGCAGGCGCGGGAATCATGTCGCAGCCCGCCAGCGCGAGGCCGGCGGTCACCATCATCAGGCGCATGACTTTATCCCTCCCCATAAGCGGCGAGACTGCGCAAGATTTTCGCCAATGACAAGCTTTGAAGCGCAACAAAGCCCCTGCTAGAGGGGGCAGGTGAATTACGCCGACGCCTTGAACCTGTTTGAAGCGCTAACCGCGCCGATCGAAAGCGATCTTTTCATGAGCGAGATCGTCGGCAAGCGCCCGGTCGCGGTGCTGGGTAGCGGTGATGACGCGCAGGTGCGGCGATTGCGGCTGATCGGCGATGACCCCAAGGCGACCATCCTCGATTCCTATCGCGCCCATGCGACCGAACTGACCTGCCATATCGCCGAGCCCAAGGTGCCGCCGCCCGAACCGCGCGAAGTTTCGGGACCCGAAGAATTTGCCGGGCTGGTGAAAGAATTTCACGCCGCCGATTATACCGTGCGAATTCCGCAGGCGAGCCAGCTGTCGCCCGAACTGGCGCAATTCATTCGCGCGCTCGAATTTCTCTTTTCGGGCATGGCCGACACGGTCGTCTTCTGGTCGGGGCAGGGGGCCGAGGCGCCCGTGCATGACGATGAATATGATGTCATCGCCATCCAGTTGCTCGGCCAGAAGAAATGGTATGTGAGCCGCGAGGAAGCGAGCCTCAGAAATCCTTGGCGGATCGGGACACCGGTGCCCGAGATCGGGCGCAAGAGCGAGATCGATGTCGAGCCGGGCGACATGCTCTATCTGCCGCGCGGGACGGTTCACACCGTCTCGACGCCGAGCGAGGAGAGCATTCATTTGTCGATTGCGTTCAACCCGGTAACGGTGCGCGATGCGATGCAAGCGTGCCTCGATTATCTGTCCGACGAAGAGCGAAGCTTGCGCGAAAATGCGAGCGGGCGCGGCGACGCGGTGGCGTGCGGCGATACGTTGGCGCCGCTCGAAGATCGTGTGCGCGCCGGGCTCGACAAGCTAGCCCAAGCGGCCAAGTCGGACGACTTTATTCGCATTGCGATGCGCTATCGACAGTCGCGGCTGATCGGCAACATGCCCAAGCTCGAAAAGGGCGCGCCGGTCCCGGTGGGGCCTGACAGCACGGTGCGCCACGCGCCAACCGCAGTGGCGGCGCTCCTGGTCAATGGCGAGCATGTCGATTTCGCCCAGCCGGGCGAGCATATCCTCGTCAATGCGGCGGTCGAAGAGAGCCTCTCATTTATTGCCGATCATCCGCGTTTTCGCGTCGGCGATATTCCCGGCCCGGTCGATGACCCGGTGCGCGTGGCGCTGGTGCAGCGCTTGCTGGCGAGCGGTTTTCTCGAACCCGACGCCTAGCACTTGCGCCGCGTCGGGGCGTGGAAGTCGGGCGGCTTGTTTGCAATCCAGTCGAGGAAACGGATCATCTCGGGATGATCGGCAATCGCGATGCGGTCACCGCCCAGGTTGGCAAGCTGGCGGTTGGTGAAAGTGGCGTGCAGCGTGCGGTGGCAGATCGGGTGGAGCGCGACGGTCATGCGCCCGCCGCGCGACTTGGGCACGGGATGATGCTGCTCGACCTTGTGACCGAGCGCGCGTTGGCATAGCCAGCAGCTGTTGCTCAGCCCGTGCAGGCGCCGGTGCGCTTGCCCGACGATTGAGCAGTCATGGTGATGTTGCCCATAGGGGTGTTCATGACCATGCGGTTCTCGCTCTGGAAGGTCGTGGCGGTGTAGGTGCCGCTCATTTCCATCTGCATGCTGCCCTGCGGCGTGTTGCAGACCGCGGTAGCGTCGAGCCTTCCGCCACTCATGTTGAAGTCCGTATACTGGCACTGGCCATCAGTCTGATCGAACATGGCCTGCGGATTGTCGTCAATCTCCGCCTGCGTCATGCAATAGCTGTGCGTGTGGAGCTGGCCTTTCATCATATCGGCCATACCCGCCGGCAGTCCTTGACCTTCCACCGCGACGATCTGTGAAGTTGCTTCCCATTGACCGGCCTGGATGTCACCCGTCGCCGACGCGCCAAGCATGCCTGCACTCATGATCATCGGGATTGTCGCTAGAAATTTCATAAGCTGTTTCCTCTACGCATGAAGCCCAGCCAAGCTAGCAAGCCCCGCGCCTTGCGCAAGTCGTTGCAGCGTGGTCGTTGACGGTGCGAACTGTCGATTGGCCGAATTTTTGGACGCGCAGGCGAGGAGCGCGTTAGTGTGGCGATCATGATCAGCTTGCTCCTTGCCGCCATCAGCATGGCCCCGCCCGAAGGCGTCATTCCCGACGTCACCATCTATGAAGACGTACAGGTCTGGGAGGATGGCGGCTTTTCGCAGCGCAATCTCATCGTGTCAGGAGGGCGGATCTTGTCGAGTGTGCCCGAGGGTGCCGCGGTGACGCGGGTGGCGCTCGAAGGTCGCGATATCGTTCCCGCCATGGCCAATGCGCATACGCACCTCACCAATGCCAGCGAGGAACAGAGCTGGGCCTATCTCAAAGAGGGTGTCTATTATGCGTGGAACCCCAATCTTATCCAGATTCCCGACTGGCACGCCTTCATGGCACGTCCCGATACCTATGAAGTGAAGACAAGCTGGGGCGGGATGACCGAGCCGGGCGGGCATCCCGAAAAGCTCTACACCGTCAATTTGCGCGAATGGGTCTATACCGACCGCGCCGAGGACAGTTTCCTTGGCGATGCCTTCCATTACGGGCGCACCGAAGAGGAGATCGTCGCCGCGCTCGACCTGCTGACGGCGCAGAATGCCGACTTCGTGAAGATGCTGCTGGTGTTCAGCGAGGACTATGCCGAGCGGCGCAACGATCCCGCATATTACGGTAGCAAGGCGCTCAATCCCGAGAATGTGCCCTTCCTTGTCGCCGAGGCGAAGAAGCGCGGGCTGCCTTCTTATTTTCATGTCGAGAGCAACTTCGACCTGGGTGTGGCGGCGCGCGCGGGGGCGCAATTTGCCGGGCACCTGCCGGGCTATGCATCGGGCAACAGGCTGGCGGATTACGCAATTACGCTGCCGACCTTGTCGGCAATGCAGGCGGCGGACATGGCGGCGGTGCCGACCTACGCGCTGGCGCGCTACGGCTATGACGCGGCGGAGGAAGCGGGCACGCTCGATCCGGCGGCGCGCGATGCCCATTACGCCGTGCAGGCGGCCAATTTGCGGCTATTACAGGATGGCGGCGTCGCGCTGTTGACCGGCACCGATGCGGCCTTCCATGTGCGCGACGAGCTGGGTCACTGGGTGGCGATTGGCGGGGTGACGATGGCCGAGGGGCTGGAAGCGGCCTTCACCACCGCGCGCCGCCTGTTCCCCGAACGGCGTATCCAGTGCTTCTATGCCGGGTGCGAGGCGGACTTTCTCGTGCTGACGCAGAACCCGCTCGAGGGGGTCGAGGCGCTGTCCGCGATCGAACTGCGGATAAAGGGGGGCGCGCTGGTCGAGGCGCGAGCCGACGACTAGCAATCTCCGGTGCGGCGTCCTTCCTGGACCGCGATCACGCTGATCTGCGGGCGGCCGGGCGCCCCGCGGATGCTCGCGCTGCCTTCCATCGTGACCACCATGCGATAATAGTCGGCGGTCTGATCGACCGTGACGCGCAGCCGCGGCTCAAAATCTTCGGCGCCCGGGACGTTCGTGCAGCGACCGGAACTCGTGACCTGTGCTGGCGTCCATTCGAACGTATCGAGCGTGCAGTCCGCGCGCACGCGCTTGGTAATGTCGTCCTGCTGCCAATCGCGATCGAGAAACATGGGTTCGCCGCAGCGACTTTCCGATTGCTCCAGCCGCTTGAATTCATCGGGCAACTGATCGCCTGCAAGATAGCGGCCCCCAACCGACAGGCTCGTCACCTTGGTAGAAATCTCCCAAATTCCGAGCTGGGGCGTGTTGTCGGGGTTATCGGCCGCACATGCCGCTAGCGGAGCCGCCAGGAGAAGGGCAGCGCGTTTCATTCTTCTCTTGCCGTCGGTGCAAGCAAGTCGAGCACCATCAGGGTCATCGCTTCGGTTCCCAGCGTAATGGATTCGCGTGGTTCGACACGGAAAAAGGGCGAGTGATGCGCGGGGATGGGCGGGCCGCCGGCCTGCGCGGCATTCCATACGTCGCGCGGTGTCCCGCCGACGCGGATGTATAGGCCCGGCACGTCGGTGTTGGGCGCCACGAAATAGGCGAAGTCCTCGGCCCCCATGCCGTCGCGGTCGGGCTCGGTCTCCAGCATGTCGTCACCGAAATGATCGCGGAACCGCTCGGTGATTCGCGCCGCGAGTGCGGGGTCATTCATCGTGACAGGGGTGGATTCAAAGCCGACGCGGACATCGGGCAGCTTGTCTTCGGGGAGGCCATTGGCACGGCCCACATTTTCGGCGATGCGCCTGATCCCGGAGAGCAATTTTTCGCGCACCGCATTGTCGTTCGACCGCACCGTCAGCTGCAGCTCGGCCTTGTCCGAGATGATGTTGTGCTTGAACCCCGAATGGAATGCACCGACCGTCACGACCCCGGGCTCGAGCGGTGAGATTTCGCGGCTTACCAAAGTCTGCAAGGCCATCACGATCTGCGCACCGATGACGATGGGATCCTTGCCCTTGTGCGGCGAAGCGCCGTGCGAGCCTTCGCCGTGAATGGTGATGTCGACCGAATCCGAGGACGACGCGAACAGTCCCGGGACGACGCTGATCTGTCCGACCGGATCGTTTGCAGTGACATGGAAGGCGATGGCGTAATCGGGTTTGGGAAAGCGCTCGTAGAGGCCATCCTTCATCATGGCAGGCGCACCGCTGATCCGCTCTTCGGCGGGCTGCGCGATGAAGACTACGGTGCCGGCCCATTTATCCGGATGGCGGGCCAGCATCGTCGCGGTGCCGATGAGCGAGGTGATATGCGTGTCGTGCCCGCACGCGTGCATGACCGGCTTTTCGACACCGTCGATATCGATCTGGCGCGCGGTGGAAGCATAGTCGAGGCCGCTATCTTCGGCGACGGGCAGACCATCCATGTCGGCGCGCACGAGAATGGTCGGGCCATCGCCATTGCGCATCACACCGACGACACCGGTCTGGCCGACGCGCTCGGTAACCTCCGCCCCAAGCGCACGAAGCTGCGCGGCGATAATGCCCGCAGTTCGCGTTTCGCGGAATGAAAGTTCGGGGTTCTGGTGGAAGTCGAGGAACATCGCTTCGAGGCTGTCATCATAATGCTGCGCGATTTCCGCTTCGAGCGGGCGCATCTGCGCGCTGGCAGGCGCGGCGAGCGCAATGGCCGCGGCAAGCGTGGCAAATTTCATCATGACTTTTCCCCTGTTTGGCATGCCCGATATTGTTTCGCGGCCCATTCCTGACCATATCCACGCTCATGGCAATTCAAATCCGCACATCGCTGGAAGAACCGGATACTGGCCAATCCTTCGTCCCGCATCGGCCCGAGCGGCCGGAAAAGGCCGACGGCGGCAGGAAGTTTGTGCTCAAGGCGGATTACGAACCGGCGGGCGACCAGCCGGCTGCGATCAAGGAGCTGGTCGAGGGAATCCGCGAGGAGGGCGAGCAGAGCCAGGTGCTGCTGGGTGTTACCGGTTCGGGCAAGACCTTCACGATGGCCAAGGTCATCGAAACGCTGCAGCGCCCGGCGCTGGTGCTTGCTCCCAACAAGATCCTCGCGGCGCAGCTATACGGGGAATTCAAGGCATTCTTCCCCGAAAATGCGGTCGAATATTTCGTCAGCTATTACGATTACTACCAACCCGAGGCCTATGTGCCGCGCACCGATACCTACATCGAGAAGGAAAGCTCGGTGAACGAGGCGATCGACCGGATGCGGCATTCGGCGACGCGCTCGCTGCTGGAGCGCGATGACGTGATCATCGTCGCTTCGGTCAGCTGTCTTTACGGTATCGGGTCGGTCGAAACCTATTCGGCGATGACCTTCATGCTCAAGAAGGACCAGACCGTCGACCAGCGCGAAATCATCCGCAAGCTGGTGGCGCTCCAATACAAGCGCAACGACACCAATTTCGTGCGCGGTTCCTTCCGTGTACGCGGCGACAATCTCGAGATTTTCCCGTCGCATTATGAAGACATGGCATGGCGCGTGAGCTTCTTTGGCGACGATATCGAGGAAATTCTCGAATTCGATCCGCTGACCGGCAAGCCCGGCGCCAAGCTCGACAAAGTGAAGATCTACGCGAACAGCCACTATGTGACGCCGGGACCGACACTGAAGCAGGCGAGCGAGGCGATCCGGCATGAACTCGCGGAACGGCTCAAGGAGCTCGAGGCCGAGGGCAAACTGCTCGAGCGCCAACGGCTGGAACAGCGCACCAATTTCGATCTCGAGATGATCGCGGCGACGGGTAGCTGCGCGGGCATCGAGAATTATTCGCGCTTCCTCACCGGACGCCTGCCGGGCGAACCGCCGCCCACCTTGTTCGAATATCTGCCCGAAAACGCGCTGCTGTTCGTCGATGAAAGCCATCAGACCGTACCCCAGATCAGCGCGATGGCGCGGGGCGACCACCGGCGCAAGATTACGCTGGCCGAACATGGATTCCGCCTGCCAAGCTGCATCGACAACCGTCCGCTACGCTTCAACGAATGGGATGCGATGCGCCCGCAATCGATGTTCGTGTCGGCAACGCCGGGACCGTGGGAGATGGAAGAGACGGGCGGCGTCTTTTCCGAGCAGGTTATTCGACCCACCGGCCTCATCGACCCGCCGGTCGAAATCAAGCCGGTCGAGGACCAGGTCGACGATCTGGTCAACGAGGTGCGCAAGGTGACCAAGGCTGGCTATCGCACGCTGGTCACGACGCTGACCAAGCGGATGGCCGAGGATCTCACCGAATATATGCACGAACAGGGCATCAAGGTGCGCTATATGCATTCGGACGTGGAAACGTTGGAGCGTATCGAACTGATCCGTGACCTTCGCGTCGGTGTTTATGATGTGCTGGTGGGGATCAACCTGCTGCGCGAAGGACTCGACATTCCCGAATGCGGGCTGGTCGCGATCCTCGATGCCGACAAGGAAGGCTTCCTGCGCAGCGAAACTTCGCTGATCCAGACGATCGGCCGTGCGGCGCGTAACGTCGATGGGCGCGTCATCCTTTACGCCGACCGTGTGACGGGCTCGATGGAACGCGCGCTCAACGAAACGCAGCGGCGCCGCGAAAAGCAGCTTGCCTACAATGAAGAGCATGGCATCACGCCCGCATCGACGCGCCGCGAAATCGCCGATCTGTTGAAGGATGTGAAGGAAGCCACCGCGGCTGGCGTCGAACACCAGACACCCGACACCCCGCCGCTCGCCGGGCACAATCTGCGCGCCTACATCGGCGAGCTCGAGGAAAAGATGCGCAAGGCTGCCGCCGATCTGGAGTTCGAGGAGGCCGCGCGGCTGCGCGATGAAATCCGCAAGCTCGAGGATGACGAACTGGGCATCCCCGACGGCGCGAAGACCGCGCCGGTGGTCGGTTTTTCGAGCGCGGGCAAGCCGGGCACGCGCAAGACCCGTTATGGCAAGACGCGCTACAAGAAGATGGGCGGACGGCCGTAGGGCTTTGGCCCAGCTTCAAAGCGCATCCGCCGTTCTCTAGGACCGCGAAATGATGGATTTCCTCTCGCTTGCCGCCGCATTCGTGTCACCGGAAATGGCCACGTGTCGCACGATCGTAGATTTTGCCGAGGCCGCCGAGCATCGGCGGTGGCAGGTCATCAATGACGGGGTGATGGGCGGGCTGTCCCAAGGAGAGCTTTTCACGCGTGAGGATCGACTTGTCTTTGCCGGGACGATCAACACCAATGGTGGCGGGTTCTCGTCCATCAGGCGCCGTGTCGGCGATGGCTTGTTCGACGGCGCGACGACGCTGCGGGTAACCATGCTGGGAGACGCCCGATCCTACCAATTGTCGTTGCGAAGCGATGTGACGTGGCGAGGTCGTTCGGTTGCTTATCGGGCCACCTTGCGTCCGCAAGATCAAGGCGATGATTGGAGCGTGGCGACGGTGTCGCTAAGCCGCTTGCAACCCTCCGTATTCGGCCAGCGCGTGCGTGCGCCCAGCTTCGATCCTACCCGTACACAAAGCATTGGTTTCATCATTGCCGACGGGCAGGATGGCCCGTTCGACCTGTCGATCCGCAAGATCGAAGTCTGCTGAAGACGCCGGCCGCATCGTAAACGCACCTGCAATGGGAACTGATCGGACGCGTAAGCATTTCATATCCAAACGCTTTTACGGATTTGGATCATGAAGACTTTTGCTTATGGTGCCTTGGCGGTGATCGCCGTGATCGGCCTTGAATTTGGTCCTGGACTGGTGGCGCACGCCAATGCCGATGTGCCCAAAGGCGCGGTCGTAGTTGAATATGCCGACATGGGATCGGTCGATTAGGTCGCGGGACCACTATAGAAAATTGACACTTTAGGAGTAGGGTGGAGCCATGAACCGGCTCGGCCCTGACCCCTTGCTGCCCTTGCTTCAGAAGGAGCTTGCCATTGGCGAGCGCCTGCGCTGGCACGGGCGCCCGCGCGAGGGCGCGATCAAATGGGCTGCGTTCGGTATCTGGCTGTTCGCCATCCCCTGGACCGCCTTCGCGTTATTCTGGACCTTCATGGCGTGGAGCGGCGTCGACAGCATGGGCGGCGAAGGCGCGGGCGGCCTCCTCAAATATGCGTTCCCGCTGTTCGGCGTGCCCTTCATCCTGGTCGGCCTGGCGATGTTGGTGGGACCGATCCTCGGCCTCTTTACGTCGACCGAGCGGATCCATGGCATCACCGACCGGCGCATCATCACCTTGACCAGGGGCAAGGGCGATTTCGTACGAGTGAAATCATTGCAGGCGCGGCATATCGGACCGATCGAACGCTGGGAGGGAAAGCAGGGGCGCGGCAAGATTACGGTCGAGACGCACAGCACGACAGACAGCGACGGCGACCGCCGCACCAAAACGGTCAATCTCATTGGCATCGATGACGTGAAGCGCGTGGACGAGCTGGTTCGCGAGCTAAGTCGGCAATCAGACGCAGATACCGCTTGAACTTATGCGGCGCCGCGTCATGATTGGCGCCAGAAGCCAGGGGGCTTTAGCTCGTATCAAACCGGGGAACCAATCCAACATGAAGAATATGCTTTTTGCCGCTACCGCGGCGCTATCGCTTGTTGCCTGCTCAAGCTCCAACAATGTTGTCATGGTGCCCAACACCAGCGAATACAGCGCTTCGGCGGTCGCGCTCGAATATGACGGTGGCACCGTGGAGGTCGAAGAAGGCAAGGTCGCGCTTCTCGAGAAATATCTTCGCAATCACCTGTTCGATGATGGCTCGGCGTTCGCTGAGGGCATGAACGGTCTGACGATCAAATTCGGGTTTATCGGCTACGAAGAAGGAAGCCAGGCAGCGCGCTATCTGGCCGGTCCGATCGCCGGTGGTGCCAAGATGGTCATCGTCGCTGAATTCTTCGATGCCGAGGGCAACAGTCTCTCCAAGATCCAATCCGAAGGCACTGTCTCGGGCGGTTTCTTCGGCGGGGACAGCGACAGCGCCATCAATGGCGCGGCCAAGAAGATCGCCAGCTACGCGAAGGACAATTTTGCCGACGGCGAATAATCGCGTCTACAATAACGAAAGGGCCGGGCAGCAATGCGCCGGCCCTTTTTATTTGTCTTCCGTTACCGCTGCGGCGAGCTGGCCCAACGTCCATTCATTGGCGCGGGTGAAGAATGCGATCATCTTTTCCCAGCCAAGCGCGTCGCGATACCCGATACCCCAGCTGGTGATGCGGGTGCGGTCGGGACCAAGCGCCTCGAATTCGATGACATTATACAGCTGGTCTTGCGCTGCCCGCACTTCGGGCGTCAGCCAGTCGGCCTCCACCGCAGACAGGTCAGCCTGTAAGGTAAGTAGGCGCCTGGGTACGTAGTTGACGATACGGACTTCCACGGTGCCCGGGTCGCCAATCGTGGCGCTCGGATCATAATGCGAGCGCATTGAGCCGCCTGCCCTCAAGTCGACTTCGATCCTGGGTGCCATCCAGCGCGAGGCGCCGTCGGACGTCGTATAAAGCGACCAGGCGCTGGCAAGATCGGTATCGAGGACGATCGTCTGCTGGAGGAAGACCTGATCACCGTCGCCCTCGACGATCGCGCTTGACGGGGCAGGCTGGGCCATGGCCAGCGACGACCAGAACAGTACAGCGAGGGCGAGGATGCCGCGCATCAGTTAAACGCGCCGATGATGGCACCGAAGATGGTGAATTGTAGCGTGTGGTAGCCGCCGTTGATCAGCCACAGGCCAAGCGGACGTCCTTCGAACAGATAGGAAATTCCGAAACTCGCGGCGACCCAGAACAAGCCGGCAACCAGCCCGTACATGGCCCCGGTCGCAACATCGACTTCATTACCGAGAAATGCTGCAAACGCGATGACGGCGACTAGGTTGAGCACGAATGCCAGGCCATAGACCTTGGGCATCATGCTCTTGCTTTCCTCGATCATCTGTTCGGTGATGCCGACATGCGCCATCCATTTTTTCCCGAACAACGGGCCGTACCAGATGCCGCCGAGCACGAAAGCCGATACCGCTGCCACGATGATAGCGATCCAATTGAGTTCCATGATAACCTCCCCATTTTCTGTATGAAGCCGATACCCTTTCCTTTGGGTGCATCAGCAGGTCGAGATGACTACGCAGCACACAGATGTGTTGGCGATCGAGGCGGCGTTGGTGCTTTTCTCCAAGGACAGCTCCTAGGCGGCTTCAACAATCTTGCGGCCCGATTCATGGTTCATGACGCGAGCGTACCGTTATGTCGAACGTTCAATCAAGGGCATTGGCTTGAAGAGCGGCATAAATTGGCGCAGCCTTTCCAGCCATGTGGTGGTTTGCGCTATTTCTCGTGCAAGACGTCGGCCCGGTCGACCCTGACCGCCCGCGTCCATGCCCCGAAGCGCAAGAGGGCGAGGTGCTCGTGTGCGGCGATCCGCCGCCATCGCCTTATCGCCTGGCACCTGAATTACGGCGACCCATGCCGATCAATCGGCGCGGAGATTACACCGTCATCCGCGAGCGCATGCGCTGGATCGAAGGCGATCCGATGGACTATATGGGCTACTGCAGCCCGGTCGGCCCCAATGGCTGGCAGGGCTGCATGTTCGAGGAATGGAAGCGCCAGCGCCAGAACCAGAAAGGCATGGCCTACTGATCCGTCGCTCGTGATTATCTCAGGACACCAGCCTGATGCTGCCTGCGTGCATATAGAAGCAGTGCCGCGGCGATGATGATGACGACGATGGGCATGATTGCAAACATGCCTTCCGACAGCACCTCCGGCTTCGCGTCGTTGAGGAACATGTCGTAGCCAAGGCTTATAAGCGCGCCGAGCAATGAAACCGCGAAGGCGTGGACGGCGTAACGGCTGCGCATCAACAGCAGGATGCTGCCCAGCAATGCGCCCCAGACGCCGAGGCTCCAGCCGATATCCGGGAGGAGCGGGAAGCTGTCGATATAAGCGATGGTTTCCTCGACCGGCAGTGGAAGCGCGGAAAGATAGTCCACGTTGTGCGTCCGCGTCATGATGTAATCGAATGCGCCGTAGGCGCTCCAGAGCAGGGACAGGCCGCCCACGATCCATAAATGCGTCGGCGTCTTGACGGTCATGTCATGCAGCATCGATATTCCCCTTGTGTTGGCGAGTTCAACGCAGCACGCCGCGCTTTGCCATTGCACGGCTGTAAAAATAGAGGCCAACCGTCACCACGACGATTACGATCGAAAAGACGATCATTCCCGGGCCCTGCAATTCCTCGGGCGTTGTGACGAAGAGGAATTGGGCGATCGACGTGCCGATCAGACCGACGATCGAAATAAGGAAAGCGGTGGTGGCATGGCGGCTGCGAAACAGCAGCATCAGCGAGCCGATGAAGGCGCCCCACGTGCCCAGTGCCCAGAAGCCATGGGCCCAGAAGGGAAAACTTTCGATCCAGCCGACCATGACCTCATAGCTGGCGCCCGACATTTCCAGATAGTCGCGGTTGCGCAGCTGGCTCATCGTGTAGTCGATGGCTCCGCCCGCATTGAAGATGAGCGTGACGATGCCCACCACCCAGAGGTGCCACGGCGTTCTGGACGTCTGTTCGATCATGATTATCCCCCTCCCTGAGAATGGACGGGAGACTATGTCGTCTACCCGCCATTAGGCAAGCGGCTTGTCGTCGCACGTGTAGCGCGCGCACTTTATGACATAACGGCGACCGATAGGTTGGCAGCTTCACATATGCGCCGAAGGGCCTAAATAGGAGGCATGAAACATATCCTCCTGACTACCGCCGCCCTTCTTGCCGTCTCCGCCTGTGCACGGGTCGAGCCGATCGACACGAACGAGATTGAGGAGGTCGAGCCTCTCGCGGTCGAAAACATCATCGACGATGCGGCCGCGATTGCGGGGATAAACGAAGACTTCGGGTGGAGTATCGACGGCCAGCGCGCAACTTATGGGCCGCCCGACGATGACCAGTTGCTGGCGCTCGAATGCCGCAACGGTTCGCTCGACGTGGCGCGCTTTGCTCAGGGCACGGAGGGCGCGGGGACGTTGACCTTCGGCGCCGGTGCCGCGCTGGCGTCGGTCGCTGTCGCAGCGGGCGGCGCCTCGTTTGGTGGGGATCGCTATGCAGCCACGCTGGCGCCTGGCGACATTGGCGATGACATGGTCGAAGTCTTTGCCGATGGCACGCCGATCAATGTCACGATGACGGGTACCGCACCGCTTGTCGTCCAGAGTGACGCGGCAGTCGGGCGGCTCGTTGCCGATTGCCTCGGTCGGGAGCGGCCTGCCGACACGAATGCCCCAGCGAATGAGGCAACGACGTCCGGCAACAGCGTGGACTAGTTTTCCAGCGTCATCCAGGTGACACGGATCGTGCTGCCGTCATCTTCCGTCGTCCCCACGTTTTCGGTGCCAGCGGCCGCCAAAGCGGCGCGGGCCCGCTCGAGTTGTTCGGATGGGCCGGTCAGCGTGACGCCGTTGTCGCGGCGGGCGGCTGCCCACGCCGCCAGCCCCAGGGCGTCGGCATCGAGGACGCCTTCGTCATTCCAGCCGATGGACGGGATCGGGCCGAGCGGCGGCACCACCTGAATATCCCAGTCTGGGGCGGTCACGGCGACACGGCGTTCGAGTTCGCGGTAGGCGCCAAGCGACGCGCCATCGATCACGCGCGCACGCGCAATGGCGCGGCGATTGTCGCGATCGATCATGATCTCCTCTTCGCCGCGTCCCGTGACCAGCGACAGATCCCGCCGCAGACCAATGATGCGTTGCTCGGCCGCTTCGGCAGCTTCGCGATTGCGCGCTGCAGAAAGCTGCTCGGCCTGCGCGTCGGCAGCGTTGGCGACGATCAACTGGTTCAATGTCAGGTCGACGGGCTCGCCAATCGACGCTGATACCCGCTCTTCGACCAGACGCTCTGCATTGGCGCTAAATCGCGGCGTGTTGACGACTGCAGTCACCGAAATCGGTTCTGTCGACATGTCCACATTAAACTCGGCGAGATAGCCGCCTACATTGCGAAACTCGCTTATGATGCTGTTGCGCGCCAGCGTGGTCGTGCGGGTCTCACGGGCAATGCCGAGAAGCGAGATCGTCAGCGGGACGGCGAGCAGGATGAGGACGATTAGGATGCCGACCGATTGCCATCGACTGCGCTTCTTCGACAGGTTGGTTCGAAATCCGTAAAGGCGCGCCATCGCGGCAGCACCTGCCGTGATCGTCACAAGGTTGGTAATGAACAGCATTAACGCGCCGCCAAAAACAGGCCAGTTCATGGTGGCGAGCCCGAAGCCGATGACGGCCAGAGGAGGCATCAGGGCAACCGCGATGGCGACACCGACGATCGTGCCGCCGCGCCCGCGTATCATGGCATAAGCACCGGCCAGCGCCGAGAATAGCGCCACGCCCAGGTCAAGCAGGCTGGGCCTGGTGCGTCCGGCGATTTCGGCGGTGATGGTCTGGATCGGGCTCATCCAGGTGATGAGAGCGGATATGAGGATCGCCGCGATCACACCCACAAACAATGTCTTGCCGCTTTCGCGCAGCCATTTGACGTCCCAAATGGCGAGGGCGAAGCCGGCACCGATGATCGGGCCCATCAGAGGCGACAACAACATCGCGCCGATGACGACAGCGGTCGACGGGATGATCAGGCCGAGCACCGCAATTCCCGCCGACATGCTGGTCATGAAGACATAGCGGCCGACCAGCGCGCATTCTTCCTTGGTCCGACGGATGACGTCGAGCTGGTCGACCGTGGCAACAAAGGTTCGGCGCCACCATTGGCGCGCGGCGGCGAACAGTTTCAACGTGTCGCGATCGCGGATACGCGGCTTTGCCGGATCGGTCGCGGCCCGTTCGACCCTGGGTGCATCAGCGCTCATAATACGCTTCTAGCCCAGCTTCTGGCGCAAAAAAATAGGGGCGATGCACCGAAATGCATCGCCCCCCGAATGCCATTCCCATGAGGGAAAGCTGGTTAGAAGCCGATCGAAAGCGAGAGTGCGGCGCTCGATTCCTCGCCGTTATTCTTACTGATGGTTGTCGAAAGCGAAGCGTCGACATGAATCGCGCTCGACAGGCCGGCGGTCAGTCCGACGGCAAGACGGCCATAGGGGTCGCCATCGTCGCCCTCGACCATCCAGCTGTTGACGATGCCGGGGCTCGACGTTTGCGAGAAGGTGAAGTCACGATCGTCGCTGTTCAGTTCGGCTTCGATGCCGATCATGCCGTGTGGGCGCAGGATCGCTTCGCCCAAGCCGGCATCGCCGCGAATCTCGAGGCCCAACAGGCCGCGGGTCGAGCTGTAGCTGATATCGTCGACGATCAGGTTGAGCGCCGGATCGCCGCTTTCGGTGTAGCCGTCGACATCGACACGGGCATGATCGATCGCTGCGACCGGTCCGACGCGCACGCCGCCCGTGCCGAACAGGTAGCCGACCTTGGCGCCGGCGACGATGTGATCGCCGTCGGTTTGCGCGGTGCGGCCGAGGCTTTCGACGATGCCGGCGCGCATCAGGTCATGATCCGCGCTCCCCATGCCGCCATAAGCCTGGAGGAACACAGGGCCGAGCGAATAGACGCCGTAAATGCCGCCCGAAATGCTCGTCAGTTCGGCTTCCGCACCGCTCGGGCCGGTATATTCGCTGTCGGGCATGCCGTAGCGACCCATGAGGCCGATCTTGCCGGTGCCGAAGCCATATTCGAGACCGCCGCCAACACCGAACCCCTGAATCTTGAGCGGGTCGGTATCCATCGTCATTTCGCGCGACGTCGAAAAAGCATCACCGCCTACCCAGAACGTGAGGCCGTCGGCGGTTTCGCCGTCACGCGGGCTGGGTGTGTCCATGCGGTTTTTCATGGCAAGCCCGAGGCTACGGGCGTCGGCCATCGCCAGTTCGGACGATGCCGACAGCGTCAGCGGTGCGCTCAATTGCGCCGCGACATATTCGCCGAACACTGCGAAGCCGGCAGACGTCAGGTGCAGCTGGTCGAAATAGAACACATACTGGCTGGCGAGTTGCTGATCGATGACGCAGCTGGTGTCGGCGGGGCAGGCCTCGCCGATAAAGCCGAATTCGGACAAGTTGGCGTTCACGTTGGCGCCCACCAGCCCGATGTCGAGCGCATGAACCATGACGCCCTGACTGGCCAGGGTTCCGAGGTAGGACAGCGTCGCCGCGTTGTAGGCCGCCGAGAAGGCCGAGCGCACGGCGGTGCCGCCGACAAGATCGCTTTCGGGCAACGTGCCGCTATCGCCGTAGAGCCAACTGATGTTGCGCGCGCCGGCATTGACCAGCGCCCCTACACCGGCGTTGGCGGCTGCGGCCGATGCCTGCGCTTCGACCGCGGCACCGGCGACCGTGCCACCGTTGAGCTGATAAAAGCGCGCATCGTTACCGCCGATGTTGATGGCGACGAGGTCATTGGGACCAAAGGTACCCGAGCCGGTCGGGAAGACGCCCCCGCCGCCCGAAAGGAAGATGCCGACTTCGCTGGGGAAGCCCGGAATGCCGCCACTAGTCGGGGGCAAGCCGCCCGAGTTGGTGTTGCCGCCGACAGCGCGCGCGCCGCCGATGGCATAATTGTCCACCGGCACATCGAGCAGAGCCGAGAGCGTGTCGATATAGTTGGAGCCGCCCGAGAAGCGGCCAGTAGTGTAGGCGCCCGTCGTGATCGGATCGACCCCGATCAGTTCGAACAGGTTGCCGTCGTCGGCATAGCTGTCGCCAAATGCGATGACGCGATCGACGCGCTGGGCCTGTGCTGGCGTTGCGGCAATCGCGGCGGCCGCGATGATCGTGGTGGCAAGAAGCTTGGTCTTCATGAAAGGTCACCTCTCCTGGAGGGGCGTTGTCGCCCTCTAAATGATGCCAATTCTTTTAGCTGACCGTGACAGCAACACAAGTGACGCGAAAGCCACAACTGACTATAGAGTCAGTAGGCTTGACGGGAGGTACGCATGGCGGCGGACGAATGGTATCGGCAGACCGAATGGACCGAGGAAGGCGCGGCGCTGTTCGAGGAGAAGATTGCGCGTGCGCGTAGCCAGAAGGCGCAATATCTCACACTTCAGGCATATCACCTCCTCGACGCGCGGCCCGATGTCTCGCTTAAATTGCTCGATCGTGCCGACGCGGCCGATCAGGCGGGCGATGGGTTCGAACAGGCCCGGATCAATACGTTTCGGGCCGAGGCTAACTTGCGTCTCGGCCAGATCGAAGACGTATTGGCGGCCTACAAAAGGGCCATGAAGCGGCAAGACGGCAGCGGCGTGATCTATACATCGGCGGCGCTCGATTACGCGTTTATCGTAAGCTATTTCGAGATAGCGGAAGAATATCGTCACGCGCTGCAAATTCTCGAGCAATTCGAAGGCAGTCCGATCGGGCAGACCAATGCGCAGGCGTGGGGTGCCCATGCGCTGATACTCGGCGATCAGGGAGACGCCGCCGCCAAGCCGCTGGCGCGAGATGCGCTTGCTCATCGGGGCGATGATCGGGAAGTGTTGCGCCAGTTACCTCCGCAGGCCGGCGGCATCCAAATGGCGAATTTCGTGGACCGGCTCGAAGCAATCGCAACTGGATAAAACACCTGTCCTACACATAACCAAATAGGTTATCAGCATCCCGACTCGGGAAGATGATCGGAGGCGGAGATGCGTGAGATGGGTGACGAGGCGAGCGGAAAAGCACTTGCCGACGGGCTAATTGAGGCGGTCATCGAGCGAGAAGGTGGCTTCGTCGATCATCCCGACGATCGCGGTGGGCCAACACGGTTCGGCATCACGCGGACGGTGGCGCGCCAGCATGGCTTCACTGGCGATATGAATGCGTTTCCGCGTGAAGAAGCCGTCGCGATCTACCGGCGCCTTTTCTGGTTGCGTCCAAAATTCAACGAGGTGGCCAGGCGCCTCCCGCGAATAGCGGCGGAACTGTTCGATACCGGCGTCAATATGGGGCCGGCCGTCGCTACCGGCTTCCTCCAGCGCGCGCTGACCGCGCTCAATCGACAGGGCAAGGACTATCCGGACCTAGTGCCGGACGGAAGAATCGGCCCTCTGACGCTGGCGGCCCTCGATGCATATCTGGAGGTGCGCGGCGATAGCGGCGGCGAAACGGTGCTGCTGCGCGCGCTCGAGGCGCTGCAGGGTGAGCGCTACCTGAAACTCGCTGAACAGCGCCCCGCCAATGAGAGCTTCTTGTACGGCTGGCTGGCGAACCGCATCGGCCAGCTCGGCTGAGCCCCCCAATAACAGGAGATACGATATGAGCATCATCGATACCATCATCGGCCCGGTGGCCAAGATCATCGACAAGATCATTCCTGACAAGGAGGCCCGCGACCGCGCCAAGCTGGAACTGCTGCGCTTGCAGGGCGAACAGGAGTTGAAGGAGTTGGAAGTCTCGATCAGCGCGATCGTCACCGAGGCACAATCGAACGATCCGTGGACCAGTCGCGCGCGGCCAAGCTTCATGTACGTCATGTACACGCTGATCCTGTTTGCCATTCCCATGGGGATCGTCAGCGTCTTCAGTCCCGAAACCGCGACCGGAATTTCGTCCGGCATGACAGCCTATTTGCGCGGCATCCCCGAAAGCCTCTATGCCCTCTTTGGAACGGGCTATCTCGGCTACACCGCTGCGCGTACCTACGGGAAGGTGAAGGGCGTCGAACGATGACACGAATGATGCGGCTCAAACGGCAGGCACAGCGCCGCGCGCGCCGCATCGGTATCGCGGGCGAAAAGATGCTGTCCAACCTCGAGCGGATCGGGGTCAGCCCGGCGAATTTGCTCGATGCGGGCAGCCGGCTGGTCGGCGATCCGTCGCGACATCTTGCGCATGGGGTCGCCTACGGCCCCGACGCGCGCCAGCGGCTCGACATCTGGGCGCCGAAGGACGGAAGCGGGCCGTGGCCGGTCGTGGTCTTCTTCTACGGCGGCGGTTGGGTGACAGGGCATCGCAGCGAGTTTGCTTTTGTCGCGCGGGCGCTTGCGACCAGGGGTTACCTTGTCGTGATGCCCGACTATCGCCTTGCACCCACCTCGCGCTTTCCCGATTTCGTCGAAGATGGCGCTGATGTGCTCAAGTGGGTGGAAAAGGACATCCACCTCTACGGCGGCGATACCGAGCGGCTGGCGATTGGCGGGCATAGTGCGGGCGGGCATCTGGCGGCGCTGCTCCTGCTCGATCCGCGCTATCTGGATGCGGCCAGCGTATCGCCGCGGCTGCTGAAGGCGGGCGTGCTCCTTTCTGCGCCGTTAGATTTTTACCCTTTTTCGGACCCGCGCCCGATTGCGGCCCTGGGGGCCTGGCCCAGTCCCGAGGAAACCCAACCGATCACCTTTGCGCGCAGGGATGCCCCGCCAATCTTCATCGGGCATGGCAAGAGCGACATCGTCGTGCGCGCGCGCAACAGCCAGCGAATGGCGCGCGCAATCGAGGCGAAAGGCGGCGCGGTGGAGCTCAAGATTTATGAGGGTGCCGGTCACAGCGACCCGATCAAGGCGTTCAGCCCGATCTTTCGAAAGCGAATGACGTTGCTGGATGATGTGACAGAGTTTCTGGCGCGGCGGTTGGGCTAGGTCGAATAGCCACGCTCTTCCAATGCCTCGGCCAGCGCGGCGATGCGCTTCGTGTTTGCACTGGAAGAATTTCCCCTTTTCGCCATCGATATGTTCCCGGATATCAAGCGCGTGACAGCACGCGAGGGGTTGGTCTTCAGGGAGTCTGAGCTTCCCTTTGATTGGCCGGCCTAATCGTAGGCCATCGCGCTTCACTTGCACGGCGCGTGGGCGCTCCCCACATTCCCCGCCATGGAACAATATCATGGAACGACGATCCTCGGCGTGAAGCGCGAGGGCAAGACGGTGATCGCGGGCGATGGACAAGTCTCGCTCGGCAACACGGTCATCAAACCCAATGCCACCAAGGTTCGCCGCCTTGGCTCAGAAGGCAAGGTGATTGGCGGCTTTGCCGGTGCCACCGCGGATGCCTTCACCCTGTTCGAGCGGCTGGAAAAGAAGCTCGAGGCGCATAATGGCAAATTGCTGCGCGCAGCGGTCGAGCTCGCCAAGGATTGGCGCACCGACAAATATCTTCGCAACCTCGAGGCGATGATGATCGTCGCCGATGCGGATACGTTGCTGGTGATCACCGGCAATGGCGATGTGCTTGAGCCTGAAGGCGGGATCACCGCGATCGGTTCGGGCGGGAATTTTGCCCTGAGCGCGGCACGCGCGCTCGCCGACTATGAGCAGGACGCGGAGAAATTGGCGCGCAGGGCGATGGGAGTCGCCGCCGATATCTGCGTTTTCACCAACGGCAATCTTACGGTGGAAAGCGTATGAACCAACCATTCCAAATCGTCGAAGAAAATGCCGAACCGCTGACGCCTCGCGCGATCGTGGCGGCGCTGGATGAACATATTATTGGTCAGAAGGACGCCAAGAAGGCCGTCGCGGTTGCCTTGCGCAATCGCTGGCGCCGGCAGCAATTGAGCGACGAGCTCAAGGCCGAGGTGACGCCCAAGAACATTCTCATGATCGGGCCGACGGGGTGCGGCAAGACCGAGATCAGTCGGCGCTTGGCCAAGCTTGCCGATGCGCCCTTCGTGAAGGTCGAGGCGACCAAGTTCACCGAGGTCGGCTATGTCGGCCGCGATGTCGAACAGATTGCCCGCGACCTGGTCGAGGACGCGGTGCGCCTCGAGCGCGACCGCCGCCGTGAAGCGGTGAAGGAAGCTGCGCAGGACGCGGCGATCGAAACATTGCTCGATGCGCTGGTCGGCAAGGGCGCCTCCGAAGCGACGCGGCAGAGTTTCCTCAAGCGACTCGACGAAGGCTCGCTCGACGAGACCGAGGTCGAGATCGAGGTTTCGGATGCCCCGCAAATGCCGTTCGACATGGGCGGCAATGGCCAGATGGGGATGATCAACCTGTCGGACATGATGTCCAAGCTTTCGGGTCAAATGCCCAAGAAAAAGCGCAAGCTCAAAGTGAAGGCTGCATTCGAGCGCTTGGTCGAGGAAGAAGCCGACAAGCGCCTCGACATGGACGACGTGAACCAGACGGCGTTGGAAAATGCCGAGAGCAACGGAATCGTGTTCCTCGATGAAATCGACAAGATCGCGGTGAGTGATGTGCGCGGCGGCTCGGTGAGCCGCGAGGGCGTACAGCGTGACCTCCTGCCGCTGATCGAAGGCACGACGGTGGCGACGAAATACGGGCCGCTCAAGACCGATCATATCCTCTTCATCGCCTCGGGCGCCTTCCACGTCGCCAAGCCTTCGGACATGCTGCCTGAATTGCAGGGCCGCCTGCCGATCCGGGTCGAACTCCGCGCGCTGACCAAGGAAGACTTCGAGGCGATCCTCAAGGACACGCGCGCTTCGCTGACCGAACAGTATCGCGCGCTGCTGGCGACCGAGGATGTCACCATCGACTTCACCGATGATGCCATCGCCAAGCTTGCCGAGATCGCTGCCGACGTGAACGAGACAGTCGAAAATATTGGCGCACGGCGACTGCAGACGGTGATGGAAAAATTGCTTGAGGAAGTAAGCTTCACTGCCGAGGAGAAGAAGGGGCAGACGATCACGATCGATGACGACTTCGTCGCCGAACAACTCGCCGAGATTGCAGGCGACACCGACCTCAGCCGTTACGTTCTTTAGGGCGCCCCGGGATCGCGATATCGCCAGGGCAGTCCCACTGAGAAGGGGCTCCACAGGCTGGTTTCGACGCCTGCGATCCTGAGTCGTTCTGCGACCCATTGATTACAGGTCTGCACGAGATTGAACGGGCCCTTGCCTTCGTAAAAGGCGTCAGAGCCGAAATAGCCGTCGACACCGAGCCGCTGTGCGCTGCCGTTTTCCTGTAACGCAAAGGTTTCGCGCGCGGCGGCGAATAGACGGCGATACTGGGCCTTGGTGAGACGAAGTTCCGCGGCGGTCCATGCGTGCGGCCGCGTCACCCACTGCACGTGCATGACCCGGTCGCCGCTGACCATGGAATCAAGGGCCACTCCGGGTTTGAGATCAGCCCAGTCCTTGGCGGTGGTGTAGATGCCCCTGTCGCCGGCCCCAATCATGACCCAGCCCGCATCGTACCAGCGCGGGTCGGCGATGTCGGTTGGCTGGAACAGCGGGCGCCATTCCACGCCCGCGGCCTCGACCGGGAAGACGATATCGAGGTGCACGCCATTATCGGCAAGATAGATGGTGACGCCCTCTTCGGGCTCTTCCCAAGCCGTGTTGACCGGAATGACGCTGCCTAGCGCGGCCAGGCCGATGAAGCTGGCAAGCGGGATCAGGATGATCGCGGCCAGGATCCTGGCGACCTGACTGATGCGGGACTGCTTTTTGCGGCGAGGCATGGGTCCGCTTTTTCAGAAGAAGCCGACGATTGAAAGCGTCGTGCGACGAAGAGCATCATCCGGTGGCGACCAATTTCCCGAGCAGCCGCAAATCGTCCACCGGACGATTATTCTTTAGGCTGCATGGAAAAATGGTCGGGGAGACAGGATTCGAACCTGCGACCCCCACACCCCCAGTGTGATGCGCTACCAGGCTGCGCTACTCCCCGACCGGCCGCGAACTTGTTTCGGTGTCGCGGCGAGGGCGCTCCCTAGCGCCGTCGGCGAGGCAGTGCAACATTCTTGGCAGGGTCTTGATCAGATGATAGGGGGCTCCCACGTCTTTGCCGGGGGAAGGTACGCCAACCCGGCATGCCTCCGAGAGAATAGAGCTTCACGATGAATCAACCTGCTTTCCTGATGGCCGCTGCCGCTTCGACCGGTGCCGGTGGCTTCCTTGTACAGATCATGCCGCTCGTGCTGATCTTCATCATCTTCTGGTTCCTGCTGATCCGTCCGCAGCAAAAGCGGATGAAGGAGCACCAGACCATGGTCGCCAACGTGAAGAAGGGTGACCGCGTGGTTACCGGCGGCGGCCTGCTGGGCAAGGTCAGCAAGGTCACCGACGACGAGGTCGAGATCGAACTGGCCCAAGGCATCAAGGTCAAGGCAGTCAAATCGACGCTGCAGACCGTCATCGATCCCAAGGCGAAAGCGGCGAACGACTAATGCTCGATTTTCCCCGTTGGAAGGTGATCTTCATCTGGTTGATCATTTTCGCAGGCGTCTTCCTGTCGATTCCCAGCCTGATGAATGAAGAGCAGCGCGCGGCCTACTGGCCCGAGCCGCTGCCGCAATCGACCATCAGCCTCGGGCTCGACCTTGCCGGTGGTTCCTACCTCCTGCTTGAAGCGGACGCTGCCGATGCCGAGGTGCAGCGCCTCCAGCGGATGGAAGACCTTGTCCAGACGACGATGCGCCAGAACGAGCGCATCCGGATCGGCGACGTGTCGACCGCGGGCGGTCGCGTTTCCTTCATGGTGCGCGATGCTACCCGCGTGGATGCCGCGGTCGAACGGCTGCGCGCCGAAACCGCGCCTGTCGCCCTGACCGGCCAGCGCAACTGGAACATCACGGTCGAGGATTCGACTCGGGTGGTCGCCACACCGACCGAAAGCGGCGCCCGGGCCGAGCTGGAGGAAGCGATGACCGTCGCGCGCGATGTCGTGCGCCGCCGTATCGATCCCTCGGGCACCAAGGAAATCACGGTGCGCACGCAGGGCGATAACCGCGTGCTCGTGCAGGTGCCGGGCATCGAAGATCCCGAAGCGCTGAAAGAATTGATTGGGCAAACCGCCCGTCTCGAATTCAAGCTTGTCGACCTCGACGCCGATCCGACGTTGACCGCGCAGGGCCGTGCCTCGCCGGGCAGCGAAGTGTTGCCCTTTGCCGACGGTACCGGAAATATCGCGGTCCAGCGCCGCGTCATGGTTTCGGGCGAAAATGTCGTGCGCGCTCAGCAGGCGTTCGACCAGGACAATAATGCCGTCGTGTCGATCACCTTCGATACGCAAGGCGCGCGCCGCTTTGGCCGGGTCACGCAGGAAAACGTCAACAAGCCCTTCGCCATCATCCTCGACGGCCAGGTGCTCTCGGCACCCAATATCAACGAACCGATCCTTGGCGGGCAGGCGCAGATTTCGGGCGGTTTTACCGTCGATAGCGCCAACCAGCTGGCGATCGCGCTGTCATCGGGCAAGCTCCCTGTGAAGCTGAACGTTGTCGAGGAACGCACAGTCTCGGGCGACCTTGGCGCCGATTCGATCGACAAGGGCATGAAGGCCTCGGCGCTCGCCGTCGTGCTCGTGCTGCTCTACATGCTGATCACTTATGGCCGTTTCGGCGTCTATGCGAACATGGCGCTGCTCATCAACGCCTTCATGATCCTGTCGGTCATGGCGATATTCAACGCAACGCTGACGCTTCCCGGCATTGCCGGTTTCATTCTCACCATCGGTGCAGCGGTCGACGCAAACGTACTCATCAACGAACGCATCCGCGAGGAATTGCGGCGCGGGCGCAAGATCAGGGACGCGGTCGAGCATGGCTACAAGGAAGCCTCGACAGCGATTTTCGACGCCAACATCACCAATACCATCGCTGCGGCGCTGATGTTCTACTTCGGCTCGGGACCGATTCGGGGTTTCGCGGTCGTGCTGCTCATCGGCATCATCACCTCGGTCTGGACCGCGGTGACCTTCACCCGGATGATGGTCACGCTCTGGCTCAACAAGTCGCGCCCCAAGGCGCTCAACATTTAAGGGTCAGGAACGATGAAACTTCTCAAACTCGTCCCGGACAATACGAACATCGACTTCATGCGTCTTCGCAAGATCGCGATTGTCGTCACCATGGCGCTGGCGATTGCGGGCTTCGTCATTACGGGCGTTCGCGGATTGAACCTCGGCATCGATTTTGTCGGTGGCCAGGTGGTGGTCGCCGAATTCACCGAACCGGTGCCGATCGAGGACCTGCGCGCCAACGTGGCGACGTTGCAGGCGGGCGCAGCTTCGATCCAGGAATTCGGCGACGATCAGACCTACCAGATCCGCCTACCCAAGCCCGAAGGCTCGGTGAACGACGGGTCGGCCAACGAAGTCGTCACCGAGCTTCGCGGCATGCTGACAAGCGAATATCCGGGGGTGGAAGTAGGCGCGGCGCAATCGGTATCGGGCAATGTCAGCGAAGAGCTGGCGCGTGACGGCGCCTTGTCGCTGATCTTCGCCATGATGGGCATCGCCGCCTACATCTGGATCCGCTTCGAATGGCAGTTCGGCGTGGGCGCGTTGGCGACGCTGTTCCACGATATCGGACTGCTGCTCGCCTTTTTCTCGATCACGCGGCTGGAGGTCGATCTCAATATCGTCGCGGCCTTCCTGACGGTGGTGGGCTATACACTCAACGATACGGTCGTAATCTATGACCGAATTCGCGAGAATCTGCGCAAATTCCGCAAGATGGGGATCGTCCCGCTAATCAACCTCAGCCTCAACGAGACGCTGTCGCGCACCATCACGACCTCGGTCGCATTGCTGCTGGCGATCGGCGCGCTGTTGGTGCTCGGCCCTGAAGTGATTTTCGGCCTGACGATCGCGATCTTCCTGGGGCTGTTCATCGGCACCTATTCGTCGATCTACATCTCGGCGCCGCTACTGGTGTTCCTCGGCGTCACGCCGGATAGCTTCGTCCATGACGATGACGACAAGGAAAAGCCGCGAGGGCCGCAGACCGAAGCCATCGGCGGTTAATGCGAGCCGTTTAGTAGGACGACTGGCCGTTTGCGTGCTTGGCGAGGGCCTTCGCGCTGGCTAAGGAGAGATCATGTTGAAAAAGACCGCCCTTTTCGCCCTGCCCGTCATCCTCGGCCTTTCGGCCTGTGGCGGCGGCGGCGCTCGCGTCGATACCGAATATGTCGCCCGCGACGTCGGTACGCTTTATTCGCTCGCAAAGAGCCGCGCCGATCGGGGCGACTGGAAGGATGCCGCGCTGCTCTTCCTCGAAGTGGAACGCCAGCATCCCTATTCGATCTGGGCCCGCCGCGCGCAGCTGATGGGCGCTTTTTCACATTACATGGACAAGAACTATATCGAAGCGACGGGTGCGGCCCAGCGCTTCCTGACGGTGCATCCGGGTAACAAGGACGCGCCTTATGCAACCTATCTGATCGCAATGTCCTATTACCAGCAGATCGAGGACATCCAGCGCGACCAGCGGATTTCGGAGCAGGCGCGCGATGCCTTCAACACACTGGTGCGCCGCCATCCCAATACGCCTTACGCCGCCGATGCGCGGTTGAAGCTGGATCTCATCAACGATCACCTTGCCGGCAAGGAGATGGAGATCGGACGCTTTTATCAGGACCAGCGCCAATGGTTGCCTGCGACGATGCGGTTCCGCCGCGTGATCGACAACTACCAGACGACTAGCCATGCGCCCGAAGCGCTGCATCGCCTGGTCGAGAGTTATCTGGCACTCGGTATCCCGGCAGAAGCGCAGAAAGCTGCGGCGGTGCTCGGCGCCAATTATCCTGATAGCCAGTGGTATGAACGCACTTACCGGCTGATCAACCGGCACGTTCCGCAGAGCTAAAACGCCCATGCTGAGCCGCCTGTCGATCCGCGACGTGGTGCTGGTCGAGCGGCTCGACCTCAATTTCGATGCAGGCCTGTGTGTGCTCACCGGGGAGACCGGGGCGGGCAAGTCGATACTTCTCGATGCGCTTGGGCTGGCGCTGGGCGCGCGCGCCGATAGCCGGCTGGTGCGTGCCGGTGCCGATCAGGCGCAGGCAGTGGCCGAGATCGAAGTGCCTGCCGGGCACAAGGCGTTGGCGTTGCTCGACGAACAGGGCATCGAACCCGAACCCGGCGAACCCGTCTTGCTGACGCGCACGGTAAAGGCGGACGGCGGCAGCCGGGCGCGGGCTTGCGGGGCGAGCATCGCTGCGGGCGCCTTGCGCGATGTCGGCGCGGCGCTGGTCGAAATCCATGGCCAGCATGACGAACGCGGGTTGCTCGATGCCAGGGGGCACCGGGCGATGATCGACGCCTTTGGCAAGATCGATACGGCTTCCGTTTCCGCTGCATGGGAGGCATTGTCGCAAGCCAAGGCACGCCATGCCAAAGTGAAGGCCGAGGTCGAGGCTGCCGAAGCCGATCGCGAATTTCTCGATCACGCTGTGGCCGAACTGGAAGCGCTGGATCCGCAAGCCGGTGAAGAAGAGGAACTGGCCACCATGCGCCAGCGTCAGAAGGACGCGGCCAAAGTCGAAGAGGATCTGGAAGAGCTCGACCCGTTGCTGTCGGGTGCCGACGGCGCGCTCGCGCAGATGCGGCAGGCTGCACGGCGGTTGCAGCGGGTAAGCGAACTGCATCCCTCGCTGGCGGAAGCGCTGGCGGCGACTGATCGCGCCATCATCGAAGCCGATAGCGCAGAGGAAAACATCATCGAGGCGCGGCGCGAGCTGATGCACAGCCCCGCCGATCTCGACGCTGCCGAAGAACGGCTATTCGCGATCCGCGGTCTTGCCCGCAAGCACCGTGTCGAGGCGGACGCGCTGCCGCAGTTGCTCGTGGACATGCAGCAAAAGCGCGATGCGATCGCCACGGGCGCCGAGCGGTTGGCGGCGCTCGAGAAGGCGATTTCAGAGTCGCGGGCAACCTATGATGCGGCGGCGCTGAAGGTCAGCGCGGCGCGCAAGGCGGCAGGCGAAAAGCTGGATGCGCGGGTTGCCGATGAGCTGAAGCCGCTCAAGCTGGATGCTGCGCAGTTCAGGACCGATATCGGCGAGGTCGAGGCGGGGCCGCAGGGACGCGACCGCGTCGAATTCACCATCTCGACCAATCCCGGCTCGCCCTTCGGACCGCTCAGCAAGATCGCGTCGGGCGGCGAGTTGTCACGCTTCATTCTGGCGCTGAAGGTGGCGCTTGCCGAGGTCGGCAGCGCGGGCACGATCATCTTCGACGAGATCGACCGCGGGGTCGGCGGGGCGGTGGCGAGCGCAATCGGCGAAAGGTTGGCGCGGCTGGCGGGCGAGGCGCAAGTCCTGGTCGTGACCCACTCTCCGCAAGTCGCGGCGCGCGCGGCGCATCATTATCGGATCGAAAAATCGAGCGACGGGACGGTCACCCGCACCAGCGTTACCAGGCTGAGCGAGGCGGAACGACGCGAGGAGATTGCGCGTATGCTTTCCGGCAGCGCGATCACCGACGAAGCCCGCGCGCAGGCAGAAAAACTGATGGAGGCTGCATGAACCGCACCGAGTTGATCCAGGAATATGAAGGAACGCAGCTGTCGCATCTGGTATTCGATGACGGGTCGGGCGTGGCGCGGCCGGGTGTGGTCATCCTGCCTAGCTTCGCCAATCGCGGGCCGCTCGAGGAAGAGTTCGCCGCCAAGCTGGTCGACCTTGGTTACTCGGCGCTTGTCGCGGACATTTATGGCGCCGACATGATCGGCATCGATGTCGGCGAAGAGGAAGGCAAGCAGAAAGCCTTCGACACCATGAACGAGAAAATGGAAGATCGCGGCGCCTATGTGAAACAGCAGGCGGCGATCCTCGATTTCGCCAAGGGACTCGACGCTTTCGACGGCGAAAAGATGGCGGTAATGGGCTTTTGCTTTGGCGGACTGTGCACGCTTGACCTGGCGCGATCGGGCGCGGATTTTCAGGTCGCAGGCTCGTTTCACGGTCTGCTGAAAATTCCAAACTTCACGACGCAAAAGGTCAAGGCCAAGGTGGCCGTCTTTCATGGCTGGGACGATCCCATGGCGCCGCCCGCCGATGTCGTCGCACTAGGGCAGGAATTGACCGAGCAGGGCGCGTGCGACTGGCAGATTCACGCTTACGGCGGTGTCGGTCACGCCTTCACCAATCCCAATGCTAGCAAGCTGGGCATCGACAATGTTGCGCACGATGCAACGGCAGCGGCGCGTAGCTGGGACAGTTTCTGCGACTTGTTGAGCGAAACGCTGCGCTAGGCTAGCGCGGGTGGCTATGACCGATCCCGCCAAGATGAGCGAGGCCGATGCGGCCAACAGGTTGATGCGGCTGGCGCGTGAAATTGCGCGGCACGATGCGGCCTATCACGACCGCGACGATCCCGAGATATCGGATGCCGAATATGACGCGCTGGTCGCCGAGAACAAGGCGATTGAGGCGGCTTTCCCCCATTTGGTCCGCGACGACAGCCCATCGAAGAAGGTCGGGCATGTGCCGTCCTCGCCGTTGTCGAAGGTGTCGCATGCGCAGGCGATGCTAAGCCTGGAAAATGGTTTCAGCGATGATGACGTCCGCGAATTTGCCGCGCGGGTGAGGCGCTTCCTGAGCCTCGATGAAGATGAGTCGGTGGCGCTGACCGCCGAGCCCAAGATCGACGGCCTTTCCTGCTCGCTACGCTACGAGAGCGGCACGCTGGTGCTGGCGGCGACGAGGGGCGACGGGACGGTCGGCGAGGACGTGACGGCCAATGCGCGCACCATCGGCGACATTCCCGAGACGTTGAAGGGCGCGCCAGACGTGCTGGAGGTGCGCGGCGAGGTCTATATGGCGAAAGAGGATTTTGCCGACCTCAATGCGCGCCAGGAGGCAGCCGGCGGCAAGATCTTTGCCAATCCGCGCAATGCGGCGGCGGGCAGTTTTCGGCAGAAGGATGCGCGCGTCACTTCGTCGCGGCCGCTGCGCTTTTACGCCCATGGCTGGGGCGAGATCAGCGCGGTGCCGCACGATACCCAGACGGAGATGGTGGCATGGCTCCAAGGACTGGGCTTTCCGGTCGCCGACTATTTCAGGCGGTGTGAGACGGTGGAGGAGGCGCTGGCCGTCTATTCCGACATTGGTGCGGCGCGCGCGGGACTGAGCTACGATATCGACGGCGTCGTCTACAAGATCGACCGGCTCGACTGGCAGGACCGGCTCGGCAAGGTCGCCAAGGCGCCCCGCTGGGCGCTGGCGCACAAGTTTCCCGCAGAACAGGCCGAGACCACGCTCAACGCGATCGAAATTCAGGTCGGTCGTACGGGAAAGCTGACCCCGGTCGGACGGCTCGAGCCAGTGGGCGTGGGCGGCGTTATCGTCTCCAATGTGACGCTGCACAATTTCGATGAGATCGACCGCCACCGGCTGCGCGCAGGCGACCGGATCAAAATACAGCGCGCCGGCGATGTCATCCCGCAAGTGGTCGAGAACCTCGACCATGACGAGGATCGCGAACCCTATCCACGCCCGCAAACCTGTCCCGAATGCGATAGCGAGGCAGTCGCCGAGGAAGGTGAGGTCGATATCCGCTGCACCGGCGGGCTGATTTGCCCGGCGCAAAGATTTGAGCGACTAAAACATTTCGTGTCGCGCGGGGCGATGGATATTGACGGGCTGGGCGCCAAGTCGATCGAGGAATTTCTCGCGCTCGGCTGGGTGAAGAAGCCGTCTGACATCTTCACGCTGAAAAGCCATCGCGGCGAATTGCTGAAGCGCGAGGGGTGGAAGGAGAAGTCGGTCGACAATCTTCTTGCCGCGATCGAAGCGCGCAAGGGATTCGATCCCGGGCGCTTTCTCTTCGGTCTCGGCATACGCCATGTCGGCGCGGTCACGGCAAAGGATTTGGTCAAGGCGTTCGGATCGGTGGCGGAACTGGAAGAAGTGGCACGGTCGGACAGTGCCTTGGAAAAGCTCGTCGATGTCGACGGGGTCGGCGAGGTCGTCGCGCAGGCGGTAATTGATTTCTTCCACGAGCCGCATAATCGCGAGGAAGTGGCGCGGTTGCTCGACCGCGCCGCGCCCGCCGACTATGTCAGCGATGTTCAGGAGACGGCGTGGAGCGGGAAGACCATCGTTTTCACCGGCAAGCTGGAAAGCGTCAGCCGCGACGAAGCCAAGGCGCAGGCTGAACGCATGGGCGCCAAAGCGGCTGGCTCGGTTTCATCCAAAACGGATCTTTTGGTCGCGGGACCCGGCGCGGGCTCCAAGCTCAAAAAAGCGCAGGATCTTGGCGTCCGGGTGATGAGCGAGGAAGATTGGCTGGCCGAGGTGGCAAAGAGCTAAGCCTTCTCCAGTACCAACACGCGCCATTCGCCCTGGCCGCTCTCTTTAACGGTCATGCCGCGCTCTTCGTAGGCGGCGATGACATCCTGGGCCTGCGTGTCGAGCAAGCCGGCGAGTATGACCGTACCGCCGGGGGCGAGCGCCTTCGTGAAGTCCTCGGCAAGTTCCTTGAGCGGCCCCGCGAGGATGTTGGCGATCAACAGGTCGTAAGGCGCGCGCGCGGCGATCATCGGGTGCGCCATGCCGTCGGCGGTGGCGAGCAATAGCTGGCCCTCGCCGTGGCCGATGGCGATCTGGTTGATGACCGCATTTTCCTCGCTAACGGCAACAGCGACCGGATCGATGTCGGTGGCGATGGCTTTGGCTTCGGGCCACAGCGCGAGTGCGGAAAAGGCAAGGAGGCCGGTGCCGGTGCCGATGTCCGCGACGTTGGAAAAGCTTGCGCCCGCCTGTTCAAGCCGGTCGAGCGCTTCGAGGCATCCCTTGGTGGTGGCATGCTGGCCAGTGCCGAAGGCAAGTCCCGCGTCGATCTCGAAACTGGTCGCGCCGTCGGGGCGCAGGTGATGATGCATTGGCGTGTGGACAAAGAAGCGGCCGGCGCAGATGGGTTCGATGCCGGCCTGGCTCATCGTCACCCAGTCGGCATCTTCCAGTCGTTCGAGCTGGGGATTGGCGCCCTCTGCCAGCTTTTCGAGCAGCTTCATCTCGTCCCAGCCGGGTTCATGGTTGAAATAAGCGTGCAGCTTCCATTGGTCGGGCTTGTCCGGATCGGGCTCGTCGGCGACCAGCACCGGGGGATGCGCGTGGGCTTCGAAGAGCTTGTCGCCATCGACGCTGACCGCTTCGGCTTCGGCCTTGGTACAATCGAGAGTGACCTTCCAGCTCATTCGCTTTCCCTTGCAAGTCGCTCGTCGACGCGCGTCCGCACGCCATCCGCATAGTCGACGCAAGCCGCCTCGTCGACCAGCGGGGCGCGGCCGGCAAAGCGGTCTACCATGTCTGAAGCCGAAGGGTGCGGGGTGAGGAGGAAGTTGCAGGGTGCTTCCGCGATGCGGTCAAGCCCGGCGCGATAGGCGGCGAGATAGGGCGGGTTGTCGCTGAAACGATATTCGTCGCGACTCGCGGGCGAAAGGCTGTCGGCGTAGACGATGCGGTGACAGGTGGCGGCTTCGCACGCGCCCCAGCGCCAGCTCATCGCACCGGGCGAATGGCCGGGCGTGGCGATGGCGGTAATCTCGATATCGCCAAGGCGGATGACGTCGCCGTCTTCGATAATGCGATTGACGCTGACGAGCGCCATGGGCGCGTGCATCCCCGACTGGGGATCGGTTGGGCGCACCACGCCGCTTTGAAAGACCTTGCTGGCCTCGCTCGAGGCGTAGAGATCGGCGCCGGTGAGCGCTTTCATCTTCGCCATGCCGCCCACATGATCGAAATGTTCGTGGCTGTTCAGAATGATCTTTACGTCATCGAGGTCGAAACCGAGGCGGCGGATGTTGGCCGCAACGACGCTCGCGCCAGCCTCGGTACCGGTGTCGATGAGGACGTGCCCTTCATCGCCGGTGATCAGGATCGCGGCGATGCCGCAGGTGCCGACATGATATGTGTTGCCGTGGACCCCCACCGGTGGGGCGGGTTTGTCCCAATCGTCCCAGTCGCTGCAGGTGGCGGCAAAGGCGGGACCGGCGGTGGCGATCGGGGCGCGGGGGCGGTCCACCTGGCGCGGGGTGGACTGGACCGGGATTTGCGTGACGCAGGCGGTCAAGGCAAGCGCGGTGGCGACTTGGGCGAGGGCCCTAGCGAACAAAGCTGGCTCCATTGACATCGATCACCGCGCCGGTGGCGCTGGGCGGGGCATCGGCGGCAAGCCAGCGGATCGTCTCGGCGATTTCCTCGGGGCTCGCGACCTTGCCGAGGGGTATGTCCTTGAGCAATTCGGGGCCGCCGCGGCTGTCGAGATAGTCTTCGGCCATGCCCGTCATGGTGAAGCCGGGGGTGACCGCGAAGGCCAGAATGTTCTCGCGCGCATAGCCGCGTGCGATCGTCTTCGTCATGGCGACCATGCCGGCCTTGGCGGCGGCATAGTGCCAGTGCTTGGGGCTATCGCCGCGATAGGCGGCGCGGCTGGCGACGTTGACAATGCGGCCTCCAGCAGGCTCGTGGCTGCGATAGTTGGCGATGGCGAGGCGGCACAGGTCGGCGCTGGCCTGCAGGTTGACCTGCATCGTCCTGGCCCAGGCGGCGTGCCAGTTTTTATCGCTCGCATTGTCGGCGACGGGCTCGAAAATGCCGGCATTGTTGATGAGGACATCGATGCGCTCGTCGAGCTGCGCAAAGGCTTGTTCCCACAGGCGGCGCGGCGCGTCCGGATCGGTGAAATCGGCGGCTATCAGGTCATCACCGCCCTTGGTCGACTGGCCTGCGACCTTGTGCCCTGCGTCTTTAAGCGCCTTGTAGGTGGCAGCGCCGATCCCGCGGCTCGCGCCGGTAAGAAGAATATGCATGGCGCACTTCTACCCCGCCCTTGCAAGGTGGGGAAGCGGCTTAGCTCGCGATGCTGGTGGCAAAGGTGCTGGAGACGGTGCTGATCTCATCGATTTGGCGGCTGAAGTCGGAGAAATCCTTCTCGACGCCGTCGATATCGTCGACGACCCGTTCGGTGTCGGCGCGGATGGCGGCGATGGTGCTGCTCATCGAATCGGCGGCCAGCGCGGTTTCATCGACTGCAGCAGTAATGGTGGTCACCGTCTGGGCCTGGCTTTCCATCGCTTGGCGGATGCGCTCGGCCGAGGTCTGCACCTCTTCGACCGTCGCCTGGATCGAGGCGTTGCTATCGACCGTCTGCTTGGTCGCCGCGGTGATCGCGGTGATCTTGCTCGTGATGTCATCGGTTGCCCGCGCCGTCTGGCTGGCAAGCGATTTCACTTCCTGCGCAACGACGGCAAAGCCGCGGCCGGCATCGCCCGCGCGCGCCGCTTCGATCGTTGCGTTGAGCGCAAGAAGGTTGGTCTGCCCGGCAATGTCGCGGATGAGGCCAAGAATGGATTCGATGGCTTCGACATGGTTCGACAGGTCTTCGGATACTTGCACGGCTTCCTTGGCCTGACTGCCGGCTCGGCTGGCGACATCGGCGGCGCCTTCGACTTCGGAACGTGCATCTTCGATGGCGCGGATCAGGCCGGCGGCGGTCTGGGCGGCTTCGCGCATGGCGACCGCGCTCTGTTCGGCAGCAGCGGCGACTTCGCTCGTTTTGCCCAACATGCCGCGGGCGCTGTCCGAGGACTGGTTGGCGCGGCCAAGCAGGTTCTTGGCGCGGCCCGAAGCCTCGTCCGACAGGCGCTGCATTTCGCCCTGGAACTGGCGCCCCTTGCCGCTGCGGCTTTCCTGCTCTTCCCTCGCTTCGCACACGGCGACCTGCGCGAGCATGACATCGGTGGAATATAGCGCCTTGCGGACGACGGCATCGACCAGCTTGGCGCGCAGTTCGGGTGCACTGTGATAATGATCGCAAATGCTGTTGATCATGGCGCCGACGGCATCGGCGCGGCGCACCATGAGATGGGGAACGCTTTCTTCCTCCACGAATAGGCGGCGGCCCAGTTCGGCGACATTGTCGATCCAGTCTTCGCCGAAGCTCTGGCCGTATTCCCCGCGGGCGCGTTCGGCGCTGCTCTTGCCGAAATGCCCTTCGATCGTGGCTTCGATCAACTCGCCCGCTTCGGCCCACAACAGCGCGCGAGCCTGCTCGAAGTGATCGTCCGCACCATAAGCTTGCATGCGGCTGGCGACCTGTTCCGCACTGAGCGGTTTCACAACATTTTCCTTGCCCATCAGAACTTCCCCAAGTGATCCTTGGCTCCTCATTGCCGAAAATTGGTTAAGAGGCGGTTAGGACGCCCGGCTTTCGGGCGTATTGAAGGGGCAAATGCTTGCCCTCTATGGCTGCACCGCCTAGGGGCAATAGCCAGTAATTCGGGCGAAGAGGAATAGGTATGAGTTCGGGCGCTGAACGGCCGCTATCACCACATCTGGGCGTGTACACGTGGGGACCGCACATGCTGGTCTCGATCCTCCATCGCGTAACGGGCGGGGCCATCACCGTGGCCGGTCTCGCGATCCTGACCTGGTGGTTGCTGGCGCTTGCGGGCAGCGATGCTGCCTACGAGACCTTCCAATTCGCTATCACGCATTGGGTCGGCAGGATCCTGTTGCTCGGCCTGACCTGGGCGTTCTGGCAGCATCTCTTTTCGGGTCTGCGCCACCTCGTCCTCGACATCGGTGCGGGATACGAGCTTACCACCAACAAGTTCTGGTCGATCATGACGATCGTTGCATCGCTGCTGGCGACCGCAGGCACCGCGCTGCTTTTTGTCGGAGGCGCACTATGAGCCGGGGGAAAAGCGCAACGCCGCTCGCCAAGGTGCGCGGGCTGGGTTCGGCCGGTGAGGGTGGTGAACATTGGCTCCACGAGCGGTTCACCAGCGTGGCACTGGTGCTGCTGTCCGTCTGGTTGATCGCCAGCCTCGCCATGCTGCCCGATCTGACCCAGGCGACAATGCGCGAATGGCTGGCCGGGCCGTTGGGCGCGGTCCCGATGGCGCTTTTTGTCATCACCGCTTTCAGTCACGGCATCGATGGTCTCAAGGTCGTCGTCGACGATTATGTCGATGGCGAAGGCAGCCGCATCGGTTGGCACTTCTTCTTAAACATGGTCGGTATCGCGGGGGCCTCGCTGGCTCTCTTCGCGCTGGCCAAACTCGCATTCGGAGCCTGATTCTTCCATGTCCGATTACAAGATCATCGATCATCTCTATGACGTCGTCGTTGTCGGCGCGGGCGGCTCCGGCCTTCGTGCCACGATGGGCGCGGCGGAAAAAGGCCTCAAGACCGCTTGCGTGACCAAGGTCTTCCCGACCCGTTCGCACACCGTAGCGGCGCAGGGTGGTATTGCCGCTTCGCTCGGCAATATGGGTCCTGATCACTGGACCTGGCACATGTACGACACCGTCAAGGGATCCGATTGGCTGGGCGACCAGGACGCGATTGAATATCTGTGCCGCGAGGCGCCGGCGGCTGTGTACGAGCTTGAGCATGCGGGCATGCCCTTCAGCCGCACCGACGAGGGCGAGATCTACCAGCGTGCCTTTGGCGGCATGACGCAGAATATGGGCGAAGGCCCGGCAGCGCAGCGCACGTGCGCCGCTGCCGATCGTACCGGCCATGCGATGCTTCATACGCTCTACCAGCAGAGCCTCAAGTACGACGCCGACTTCTTTATCGAATATTTCGCGCTCGACCTGATCATGGAAGATGGCGAATGCCGTGGTATCGTGGCGATGTGCCTCGACGATGGTTCGATTCATCGCTTCCGTGCGCAGGCCGTGGTGCTGGCGACCGGCGGTTATGGCCGCGCCTACTATTCGGCGACGTCGGCGCATACCTGTACGGGCGATGGCGGCGGCATGGTGCTGCGCGCGGGCCTGCCGCTGCAGGACATGGAGTTCGTCCAGTTCCACCCGACGGGCATTTACGGCGCGGGTGTGCTGATCACCGAAGGCGCACGCGGCGAGGGCGGCTATCTCACCAACTCCGAAGGCGAGCGCTTCATGGAGCGTTATGCGCCGTCCGCCAAGGATCTTGCGTCGCGCGATGTCGTATCGCGCTCGATGGCGATGGAAATCCGCGAAGGGCGCGGGGTAGGTGACGAGAAGGATCATATCTTCCTTCACCTCGATCACATCGATCCCAAGATCCTGGCCGAGCGCCTGCCGGGCATTACCGAAACCGCGAAGATCTTCGCCGGTGTCGACCTGACGCGCGGGCCGATTCCAGTCGTGCCGACGGTGCACTACAACATGGGCGGTATCCCGACCAACTATCACGGCGAAGTGGTGACGCTGAAGGATGGCAATCCCGATTCGGTCGTGCCCGGCCTGTTCGCGGTGGGCGAAGCCGCCTGCGTCAGCGTGCACGGTGCAAACCGCCTCGGCTCGAACAGCCTTATCGACCTCGTTGTCTTCGGCCGCGCGGCAGGACATCGTCTTGCCGAGGTCGTCGAGCCAAACGGTGCACAGCGCAATCTAAAGGAAGGCGCTACCGATCTTGCGATCGAACGCCTCGATCACTTCCGTAATGCCAAGGGCGGCAAGCCTACCGCTGAAATCCGCCTCGACATGCAGAAGACGATGCAGGCCGACTGCGCCGTCTTCCGGACTGAGGAAACGCTGGCCGAAGGGGCCAAGAAGGTCGATGCGATCTGGCACTCCATGGCCGATGTCGGTGTTACCGATCGCAGCCTCATATGGAACTCGGACCTGATCGAGACGCTAGAGCTCGACAATCTCCTGAGCCAGGCCAAGGCAACGATTGATCTTGCCGCCAACCGCAAGGAGAGCCGCGGCGCACACATGCACGAGGATTATCCCGATCGCGACGATGCGAACTGGATGAAGCACTCGCTGATCTGGGTCGACGGCTGGGGCGGCAAGGGCGGTGCCTCACGCATCGATTATCGCCCGGTCCACAGCTACACGCTGACCGACGACGTCCAATATATCGAGCCCAAGAAGCGGGTATATTAAGCTCTTTTCACAGGCAAAAAAAACCGGCGGGCGTTCCGAGCAATCGGGGCGCCCGTTTTGATGTGTCGCGCAGCCCGACTTGACGACCAACCGTTTGTTTCTGTAGACGAGTCGTTGAAACGAGGCTTTTTTACGACTAGCTGATTGCGGAAAGGAACGGGGTCATGGCTTGGCCAGGTGGTACTGGAGGGCGCACGCCTGGAGGCAAGCTCGGGATTACAATCCTCATCGGCCTATTGCTTGCCATTCCACTCTTTACCGTCTGGGCACTTGTATATGACCGCCAGAGCCAGTCGGAGACCGCACAGGCCTCGATCACCGATGGCTGGGGCGACGAGCAGGTTCTTTCGGGACCGCTTCTTATCGTCCCCTACACCGATGTGATCGAGGAGCAGATCCAAGAGAACGGTGTGACGAGGACGGTTCGCCGCTCGGTGCGCAGCCACCTGACCCTCTCGCCTGAATTGGCGGAGGTCGAAACGACGCTCGACCCAAATCGGCGCAAGCGGTCGATCTATGAAGCGATCGTCTACGAGACCGCGATCGAGGGACAATCAAGATTTGTACTGGTCGACGACTTCGAACGGTATGATATTACCCCGGATCAAGTGGACTGGGATGAGGCGCAATTGCAGTTCGGCATACGCGATCCGCGCGGGCTTACGGGCAATCCAACCGTCACGATCGGCGGTGAGACAACCAGCCTCAAGCCGGGTCGCGGTACCGGGGGTGGGCAGGGCTTCTTTGCCTATATCGACGCTTCCCAAATTCTCGAAGGTCCCTTGGTCGCCAGCTACAGCTATACGCTGCGCGGCGCCGAAAGGATGGCGTTGCTGGCCGATGCAGGGTCCACCCGCTGGACGGTGCGCTCGAGCTGGCCGCACCCCAGCTTCACTGGCGCGTTCCTGCCAAACGATCCGGACATCAGCGATCGAGGATTCTCGGCGACATACGAGATCGGCAACCTCGCTTTGGGTCGCACCTTGATGACCGAGGGCGAAAAGAAGCCCGACCTCGATGCAGCAATCTTGGCTACCGGAAACGCCATGGTGCGCGAGGGAATTGCAGCCCACGCACAGGCGGCCGTGGTCAACCTGATCGATCCGGTCGACCTCTATTCGCGCGTCGATCGTGCTGCCAAGTACGGCTTCCTCCACATTGGATTCACCTTTCTTGCGCTGCTGATGTTCGACGTTGTCGGAGGCAAGCGGATCAGTGCGGTTGCCTACCTCCTTGTCGGAGCGGCGCTGGTGCTGTTCTTCGTGCTGCTCCTGGCCTTTGCCGAAGTGATCGGGTTCGCCGCGGCCTACCTACTGGCGTCCGCGGCAATCGCGGGATTGGTGACGCTTTATACCAAGGCGGTGTTGAGGGGATGGAGACCGGCATTAATCGTCGGCGGGTTGCTGGCGGCCCTCTATGCAGCGCTCTATGTCCTGCTCGGGCTGGAAAATCTGAGCCTGTTGATCGGATCGCTGATGCTGTTCGCTGCGCTTGCCGCGGTGATGTACGCGACCCGGAATCTCGATTGGGGCCACGCCGACCCGGCCCCGGAATAGGCCCAAGAAATACCTAGATAAGGACATGGGGAGCGGCTACCCATTTCGCATGTCCGACAAGCACAAACCATCCGATCCGGTCTTTGCCTCGTCAAAGTCCGACGCCACCGCCGCCAGCCATGTCACGTCCTCGCCGCAAACCGAAAGCGAAGCCTACAAGCTCGCCTTCCAGGATCACGAGTTCCTGCTGCGCGACGATCTTCGGCCCGTGCGTTTCCAGCTCGAGCTATTGAAGCCCGAACTGTTGATGAACGAGGCGAAAATCAGATCCCTGTTCGTCATGTATGGCAGCGCGCGCGTTCCCGAACCGGCCAAGGCGCAGGAATTGCTCGAAAAGGCCGAGACCGAGTATGAGCGCAAGGTCGCCGAGCGGCTGGCCGCCAAGTCGAAATATTATGACGAGGCCCGCAAGTTGGCGCGCATCGCAAGCACCTATCCAATCGACGAAGATGGCTGGCGCCATTTCGTGGTGACGTCAGGTGGTGGACCAAGCTTCATGGAAGCGGCCAATCGCGGTGCCCATGACGAAGGCAAGGAATCGATCGGGCTCAACATCGTGCTGCCGCACGAACAGCTGCCGAACACCTTTATCACTCCGGAGCTGAGTTTCCAGTTCCACTATTTCGCGCTGCGCAAGATGCACTTCCTGATGCGCGCGCGCGCGGTCGCGGTTTTCCCGGGCGGGTTCGGCACGTTCGATGAACTTTTCGAACTGCTGACCCTCGTCCAGACCGGCAAGGTTCGCCCCATGCCCATCCTGCTGTTCGGCAAGGAAGAATTCTGGGACCGCGTCGTTGATCTCGATGCACTGGCGCTGGAAGGGACGATTTCAAGGCACGATCTCGATCTCATCACCTGGTGCGAGACGGCCGAGGAGGCCTGGGCAAAAGTCTGCGAGGTCTACGAGGTAGACGACCACTACTAGTCGGTCAGCCGCGCTTGCCCTTGCCGATGGCCGCTTCGCGCTCGGCGATCGCGGCCTTGGCGAATTGTTCGGGGCCTACGTCTATCGCCGCGGCGATGGCGTCCCACTCGAGATCATCTTCGTGCTGGAAGCGGATGCAGCTCTTGCCCATGTCCAGCTTCTTGCCGGCCTTCTCATGGGCATCGAGCAGCGCCTGTTTGCGTTGCTCGTTCATATAGGCGCACATGATGTAGAGCCCGATATGCTTCTTCTGCGCGGCAAGCGCGGCGAACATTAGCGGCTTCTTGTTGTAGGTAGGCCCCGAAATTGAAAGTGGGACCTCCCATGTCGGGAAGCCCCACGTCATGTTTTCGTCATAGCCATCGGGGACCAGGCCCCGCATTTTGTCGACCAGCACGCGAAATGTCTCGCGACGCTTATCGTCCACGCTATCGATATAAGCGGCGACGCTCGGTGAGTTCCGATCGCCCGCCGACTGCATCATTGCCCCTCGGGGACGTCCACGCCGCCGGCATCGCCGGTGCCCTCGACCTCGTCTTCGCTGAGCTCGACATTGGTATCTTCGGCCGTCTGGGCCTCACCGTCGGCAGCGGCATCTTCGGCTTCGGCCTCATCCTCGCTCACTGGCGGCGGCGGGGGCGGGATCGCGATGCCCGAGCCCATCTGGTTCATGTAGAGCATGATGTCGGCGCGATCCTGTGGGTCAGGCAGGCCGGCAAAGCTCATCTTGGTGCCGGGCGCGAAGTTCGAAGGCTTCTTGAGCCACTCGCTCATATTGTCCCAGTCCCAGTTGCCGCCCTTGCCGGCGAGCGCATCCGAATAGCTGTATCCGGCATGACCGGCGATCGGGTTGCCCATCGTGTTGTAAAGGCCTGGACCGATTCCGTTGGTACCGCCCTGGTTGATCGCATGGCAGGCCTGGCACTTGGCGAACTGCGATTCGCCGCGCGTAGCGTCGCCCTGCGCCAGATAGAAGGCGATCGGCTGTTCGGCTTCCGCAGTGGCATCCGGGACGGACGCATCTGCGACATAAGACGGGCAATAGCCGTCGCCCGCCGTGCAGCTGTCGAAATCGTCGTCATGGAAGATCTCGCCGGTAAAAAGAGCGGCACCAAGAGCGATGATGCCGGCAAAAAGTGCCCAGCCGGCGATGGTGTTTTTGCGGTCGTCCATGAATCCCCGTCCGTAAAATGCGTTGCCGCCCTTTAGGGCGATGGGTTGAAAGGTTCAAGCGATGAGCGCAGCTTCTCGTTCCAAGGCACGCCAAGCCTCTATAGCCTTGACGTAAAGCGTAGGTAGCCCTGCCGCGTCGAGATGGGAGATCGGCTGCCACCAGCCTTCCATCTCGTCGGGGGGCGTAGCGCGCGATTCAAGGCGCAGCGTGAGCGCGAAATGGGTGAAGACGTGGCGCACCGCGAGCGATCCAGCTTGCACCGGCGGGCCGTCCTGCCAGTCGCTACCGGGAAGCGCGGCCATGCCGCCGAGTAGCCCTTTGCCAGGGCGGCGCACCAGGAAGATTGCCTCGTCCTGCTCGATGATCCACGCGGTGCCGTGCCGTTCGGGCCTGTCCTTTTTGGCGGGTTTGGGCGGATATGCTTCGGGCGTGCCCGAGGCGTGGGCCTTGCAGACAGCAGCCAGCGGGCATTGGTCGCAGCGCGGAGCCTTGGGACGGCAGATGGTGGCGCCGAGGTCCATGAGCGCCTGCGCGATATCGCCCGCGTGGCCGTCAGCGAAAAGATCGGCGGCAAGCGCGCGGATTTTCGGCCGGACGTTTTTGATCGGACGAGGGATCGCGTGGAGGCGCGCGACGATGCGCTCGACATTGGTATCCACGACCGTGGCGGTTTCGCCAAAGGCAATCGAGGCGATGGCGGCGGCTGTGTAATCCCCGATGCCGGGGAGCGCACGCAGCCTTGCTTCCGTATTCGGGAAGCCGCCCAGCGCAGCGACTTGTTTAGCGCAGAGGTGGAGATTGCGGGCGCGGGCGTAATAGCCAAGCCCTGCCCACTCGGCGAGCACCTCTTCCAATGGTGCAGCGGCGAGATCGTCGACCGTGGGCCAACGCTCGAGAAAGCGCCAGTAGCGCGGAGTCACCGTGGCGACGGTCGTCTGTTGCAGCATGATCTCGCTCAGCCACACCTTGTAGGGATCGGGTGTCTTGTCGCTTCCGGGCGGCGTACGCCACGGCAGATCCCTCGCCGTTCGACGATAATGATCGAGCAGTCGGGGAATCGCGGTAGCAGGCACGCCCCTGCTATGGCATGAGGGCCGCCTATGGCAAAGACGCCCTATCGTCCCGGCTCGCGCAAGAACCACGATCCAGACAAGCGGATCGGGAAGGTGCGGCGTGCGGGCGACCTTGTCGGCAAGATTGGCGGCGCCAGCTTCAAACGCTTCGGCTTCGTTCAGGGCGCGATCGTGCATCGCTGGCCTGAAATCGTCGGCGAGAATTATGCCAAGGTGAGCGTGCCCGAATCGATCAAGTTCCCGCAAGGACGCAGGACTGGCGGAACGCTGACCCTGCTGGTCGAGGGCGCACATGCGCCGCTCATGCAGCATATGGCGCCGCTGATCATCGACAAGGTCAACGCTTTTTTCGGGCACGGTGCGATCGCCAAGCTGGTCTATCGGCAAGGCCGCGTCCCCAAGCCCGAAAAGCGCGTCGAGCGCCCCGGCCCCAAGCCGGTGCCCAAGGAGCTGGGCGAGGGGCTTCGCGAGGTGGCCGATCCCGAACTTCGCGCCGTGCTTGAATCGCTGGCCGGTGCTATCGAAGGCTCGCAAGGCGGGCCCGTCATCCCTAAGGTCGGCAAATTGACCGACCCCATTACCAAACGGAGCGAAAATGATTCGTGAAGCAATTCTGAGCGCCAGCGTGCTGGCACTGGCAGCCTGCGGCGGCGCGGAAAATGGCGGCGAGATTGCCGGCCCTGACGAACCCATCGAAGCGGTGGAAGCGCCCGAAGGATCGACTTGGAGCGAGGTCGTCACCAAGACCGATGCCGGTGGCTATCTGATGGGCAACCCCGATGCCCCGGTCAAAATGATCGAATTTTCCAGTCTGACCTGCCCAACCTGCGCGCGTTTCGAAGCCGAAGGCATGCCGGTCTTGAAGGAAAAATATATCGATAGTGGCCGCGTGAGTCTTGAATATCGCAACTTCGTTCGCGATCCGCTGGACATCACGGCAGCGATCATCGCGCGTTGCGGCAGCGATGCCAGTTTCTTCCCGCTGACCGAAGCACTGTTTGCAAACCAGCAGCAGTGGGCGAGCCAGGGCATGCAGAACCTGCAGGCGCAGGCGGCGCAGATCGAGCAGCTTGCGCCGGATCAGCGCTTCAACGCGATTGCCGAGGCCGCGGGCCTCAAGACGTTCGCGGCGCAGCGCGGCCTACCTACGGCGCAGACCGAAGCCTGTCTTTCGGATCCGGCAAACGCGACGATGCTGACCACGATGCAGACCGAATCCTCGCAGGATTTCGACGTCAGCGGGACGCCGACCTTCATCATCAACGGATCGAAGGTGCAGAACGCGGCCGTCTGGGCGCAGCTTGAACCGGTGCTGGCCATCGCGGTCGGCGAACCGCTGCCCGAAGATAGCGAATGATCCGGCTGCTCTTGGCGCTGGCGGCGGCGATGCTCGTCGCCGCGCCCTCCTTCGCGCAGGATGGTACCTGGTCGCAGACGCGCGCCGTCACCGATGCAAGCGGCTATGCAATGGGCAACCCGCAAGCGCCGGTGCACCTGGTTGAATATGTGTCGATCACTTGCCCGCACTGCGCGCATTTCATGGCCGAGGCGATGGAGCCGCTGGTCGCCGACTATGTCGACACCGGAAAAGTCTATTTCGAAATCCGCAATTTCATTCGCGATCCCGCCGATCTTGCGGGCGCGATGATGGCGCGGTGCAGTGGCACGGAAGGTTTCTTCAGCATGACCGACACGCTGCTTGCCAACCAGCAAAGCTGGCTTGGCGCGCTGCAGGCAAAACCGGCCAACGAATTGAACACGCTGCTCCAGACCGAAGGGCTTGAGGGCATTGTCACGGTATCGGGAATGGCAGCGTTGGCCGAAGCTGAAGGGCTCGATCCCGCCACCCGCGTGCAATGCCTTTCGGGCCAGCCGCATGTCGATCAGCTGATCAACATGACGCAGGTTGCACGCCAGGAGCACGGCGTTCGCGGTACGCCGTCATTTCTGGTGAATGACGTCTTGGTTAGCGCCCATGACTGGGCTAGCCTCAAACCCTTGTTGGATGCCGCATCAGCTGAGTAGCGATTCGCGGCGGGGGAGAATGGCTTGCAGTTTCGCCGCCTGAAACTCAGCGGCTTCAAGAGCTTCGTCGAACCGGCCGAATTGCGTATCGAGCCGGGGCTTACCGGGGTCGTGGGCCCCAATGGCTGTGGCAAATCCAACCTGCTCGAAGCAATCCGCTGGGTAATGGGCGAAGGCTCGCCCAAATCCCTGCGCGGCGGCGGCATGGAAGACGTGATCTTCGCGGGCACCGAAACACGCCCTGCACGAGATTTCGCCGAAGTGTCGCTGCTGATCGAGCGCGACCGGGAAGCGGGCGAAGAAGCGGGCGAGAACGAAGTCACTCGACGGATAGAACGCGGCGCAGGGTCGGCCTACCGCATGAACGGGCGCGATGTTCGCGCCAAGGACGTCAGCCTGCTTTTTGCCGATGCGGCAACGGGTGCGCATAGCCCTGCGCTCGTCAGCCAGGGCAAGATCGGGCAGGTCATTTCGGCCAAGCCGCAACAGCGCCGCCAGATGCTCGAAGAAGCAGCCGGAATCGCGGGTCTCCATCGCCGCCGTAAGGATGCCGAACAGAAACTCCGCCAGGCGGAAACCAATCTGGAACGGCTGGATCATCTGCTTGGCGAACAGGCGGCGCGCGCTGCGGCATTGAAACGGCAGGCGCGCGCAGCCGAGCGCTATCGCAAGCTGTCCGAAGAGATAAAGGTCGCCGAAGCGCGCCTTCTCGTATCGCAGTGGCAGGATGCCGAACGCATGGCCAAGGCAGCGCGCGAAGAAGCGGAGAAGGCCAAGGGGCGCACGAGCGAACTCAGCGATGCCCGGACCAGAGCACAAGAGGCCCAGGTCATGGCCGCCAAGGCATTGGCAACGGCGCGCGACGATACCGTGAATGCGCGCTCTGCCGGCCAGGAAATGGCCCACCGCTTGGCGACCGCGCGCGCCGAGCATGACGCGACCAGGCGGCGGATCGACGAGCTTGACGCGGCCTACGCGGCATTGGCCGCGGAGACTGCGCGCGAAGAGTCGCTCAAGGAGGATGCTGCCAAGGCGATCGCGGCGCTTGGTGGCGAACGCGAACGGCTGGAGAAGCGGATCGAGGCCAGCGAGGCCTCCGCGGGCGAGATGGCCGAAGCCCTCGGCGCGGCCGAGAGCAAGGCGAGCGATGCGGAAGCGGCGCTAGCGGCGTTGGTGGCGCGCGATGCGGCGATGCGGGCCGAGCGGCGTGTCGCCGATGCGGCGTTGGAGAGCGCGGAGGCGCAGCTGGCGCGTATCACGGCCGATCTTCAACGCATTGACGAGCTGGCGGGGGACCTTGGCGACGGGGGCGAGGAACAGGCTCAGCTGAAGACGGCCGAGAAAGCTGGGGCGGACGCCGAAAATGAAGCCAAGGCGGCCGAGGCCGCGATGGCGCGCGCCGAGCGCGAGCGTCTGGCGGCAGTCGAGGCGCGCGACGAAGCGCAAAGCGCGCTGGCGGCGGCCAAGGCAGAACTGGCGGCAGCAAATAGCGAACTCGAGGCCTTGTCACGCGCGCTCGATCAGGGTGGCAAGGGCGCCATTGCGGGTCTCAAGGCCGCGCCGGGGTTCGAGCAGGCGCTGGCCGCGGCGCTGGGCGACGACATCGAAGCCGAAATTGGCGGTGACGGGCCGCGGCGCTGGGACATGCCGACCAGCGGAGACGATCCCAAGCTGCCCGAGGGTACGATGCCGCTCGCCGCGCGGGTGCAAGCGCCCGCCGAGTTGAAGCGTCGCCTTGCGATGGTTGGCGTGGCCGACCGCGACACGGGGCAAAAGCTCGCCGCGGGCCAGCGGATCGTGACGCGCGACGGTACGATGCGGCGCTGGGACGGCTTTACCGTGCGCGGTGCGGGCGCTGCCGCGGCTGAGCGGCTGATACGAATCAATCGCAAGGATGCGCTGGGGCGTGAGCTGCCGGGTCTTGAAAAGGCCGTGGCGGCGGCCGAGACGGCGTTGACCGCAGCTTCGGGCGATGTGGAAGCGCAGCGTCGTGCGGGCGAAGAAGCGCGTAGCGCGCTTGCGGAGGCCGAGAGAAAGGGCCGCGAGGCAGGCCGCCAGGCCGATGCCGCACGCGTGGCGATCGAGCGATTGGCGAGCCGCCGCGAAACGATCGACCAGCGTCGCGACGAGCTCAAGCCACTCTTGAAGACCGCGAAGGAAGCGGTGGCAGAGGCCGATGAGGCGATGAAGAAATTGCCCGACAGCGCCAAATTGGAAGCTGAGCTTGACGAGGCACGGACTGCGGCCAACGCGGCTGGGCAGGCCGTGGCCGAACAACGCGCCGCAGCGGCGACCCGCCAACGCGAATTGCAGGCGGCGCGGGAACGTCATGCCGCCGCGGGTAAGGAAATGGCAGACTGGCGCGCGCGTGCGCGAGATGCCGAGAAGCGTCTGGAAGAGACTGCCGAACGTGCGGAGCGGCAGGCACAAGAGCGCGCCGCGCTGCGCGAAAAGCCGGCCCAATTGCGCGACGCCATTGCCAGGCTGGAGGCCGAAAGCGGTGAGGGCGATGCGGCGATTGCGAAGGCTGCGGCGATCGAGGAGCAGGCGCGCGAGGCGTTGACCAGGGCCGAAACGGTCCTTGCCGACGCCGCTGAAGCCTTTGCCTCCGCGCGCGAGCGGCGTGCTGCCGCGCTGGCGCGGGCGGAAGCGGCAGAAGAACGGCGCGGCGATGTGTCGCGGCACTGCCAGGAACGGTTCGACCGTGCGCCGGGCGCGCTTCCTGCACTCTTCGATTTTTCTGCAGATGACCTGAAAGATGTCCGGGCGGAGAAAGCCGACCACGACCGACTGGTCGCGGATCGCGAACGGATCGGGCCGGTCAACCTCGTCGCCGAGCAGGAATTGAAGGAGCTGGAGGAAAACCAGCTCGCCAATGCCGAAGAGCGCGACGAGCTCGGCGAAGCGATCAGTCGCTTGCGCGGTTCGATCGGCCATCTCAATCGCGAAGGCCGCGTTCGGCTGCTGGCCGCTTTCGAGCAGGTCAACGATCATTTCAAATCGCTTTTCACCACGCTGTTCGGCGGTGGGCAGGCACATCTGGAACTGGTCGACAGCGACGATCCGCTGGAAGCAGGTCTCGAAATCATGGCGCAACCGCCGGGCAAGAAGCTCGCCGCGCTCACCCTGCTTTCGGGCGGCGAACAGGCACTGACCGCGGTGGCGCTGATTTTTGCGCTGTTCCTGACCAACCCTGCACCGATCTGCGTGCTCGACGAAGTCGATGCACCGCTCGACGATGCCAATGTGGAGCGCTTCTGCGACCTGCTCGACCGCATGAACAAGGAAACCGACACGCGCTTCATGATCGTCACGCACAATGCAGTGACGATGAGCCGCATGGATCGGCTCTACGGCGTGACCATGATCGAGAAGGGCGTCAGCCGCCTCGTTTCGGTCGACCTTGGCGGCGCGGAGGAATTGATCGCCGCCGAGTGACCAAAAATAGCATTTTGCTATTGCGAATGATTTTCATTAACGGTAGCGACGCTCCCAACACGCAAGGGAGTAATCATGAGTCGTACCGCTGGCCTGCTGGCCGCCTCCGCCATTTTCGTCACTGCGCCTGCGCTTGCGAGCGATGCTGGCGATACTGGCTTCGTTGATGGAGAGCCGGGCGACCCGATTATCGTTACCGGCGTGCGCGACGGTTACGGAACCGATCGCACCAGCACGGCCACCAAGACCGACAGCGACCTCAACGACGTTCCCCAGGCCGTCAGCATCATCACAGCCGAGCAGATCAACGACCAGGCGCTGCGGTCGATCAGCGATATCATCCGCTTTGTGCCAGGCGTAACGGCAAGCTCGGGAGAGGGGCACCGCGACCAGCTGGCCATCCGCGGCCAGTACACCACCGCAGACTTCTTCTCGGACGGGCTTCGCGACGACGTGCAGCATTATCGCGGTCTCTACAATGTCGAGCGGGTCGAAGTGCTCAAGGGCCCCAACGCGCTGATTTTCGGCCGCGGCGGCGGCGGCGGTATCGTCAATCGCGTTATCAAGCGTCCATTCGACACCGTTGCCGTTTCCGGCGCCGTGTCGATCGACAATGAAGGTGCAGGCTTCATCGAGATCGACGCCAACAGCCCGATCGGCCGGGACATGTCGGGCCGTCTTACGGGGACTTACGAACGGTTCGACAATTTTCGCGACATCGAGGGCGAGCGTGTCGGCGTCAATCCGACGCTGGCGTTCCAGATCTCGCCTGATACCAGGCTCGATATCGGATATGAATTTGCCGAGGACCAGCGTGACGTGGATCGCGGCCTGCCCAGTGCATTCGATGGCACGATTGCCGACCCCGCCCGCGCGGTCGAGGGTTTCGACAAAACCTTCTTCGGCGTCCGCGGCGTCAACCACACCGAGCTGACCAAGCATGTTTTCGATGCCAAGCTGGGCCACGACTTCAGCGACACGTTCAGCTTCACGTCCAAACTGTTGTGGGGCGACTATGACAAGCTCTACCGCAACGCTCTTCCGACCAGCCCCGTCACCGACATTGACGGCACCCCCAGCGTCCAGATCGAAAGTTATGAGGATGTCACGCTGCGCCGCAATTTCTTGTGGCAGAACGATCTCGTCGCGCAGTTCGCGCACGGCAGCGTTAGTCACAGGCTGCTCGTAGGCGTGGATTTTGCCGACCAGGGGACCGATGCAGCGCGCCTTCGCGGCTTTTTCGACACGCTGCCGCCCGAGGATACGCAGACGAGCGGTCGCAAGACCTTCGTGTCGTTGGCCGACCCGCTCACGATTGCGCCGATCACTTTTCGCGGCGGATCGGGTGAGCGCGCGGCGCGCAGCGACGTCGAGAATTTGGGCATTTACATCCAGGACCAGATCGCAGTTGGCGAACATGTCGAAATCATCGCCGGCCTGCGCCATGACTGGCTAGACATCCGAGTGCAGGACTTTATCGGCGATACCGATCTAAGCCGCTCGGACGAATTGCTGAGCCCGCGAGTTGGCGTGGTCGTAAAGCCGACAAAGGACGTGAGCCTGTGGGCAAGCTGGGCGCGTAGCTACCTGCCGCAATCGGGCGACCAGTTTAACAGCCTGTCACCGACCACCGCCGCGCTCGAGCCGGAAAAGTTCACCAATCAGGAGATCGGGATCAAGTATCGCGCGTTCGATACGCTCGACATCACGCTGGCGGCCTACCGGCTCGATCGCGAAAACACGCGCGCGCTCGACCCGCTTTCGGCGGACGTCGTACTGACAGGCGCGCAGCGTTCGGAAGGCATCGAACTGGAAGTCCAAGGCAAGGTCGGCGCGTTGTCAATCACCGGTGGTCTGGCGTGGCAGAATGCCGAGATCACCGAGGACACAACCTCGGCTCCGGCAGGACGCGCGCTTCCCTTCGTGCCCGATTTCCAGGCGTCGCTGTGGGGGCGCTATGACATCAGCGACGAATTGGGGATCGGCCTCGGCGTCAGCCACCAGTCGGACATCTTCGCCAGCATCTCGAACGCAGTGGTGGTCGACGGGTTCACCCGCGTCGATGCGGCGGCATTTTACGATGTCAGCGACTTCGTCGCGCTGCAGATCAACGTCGACAACCTCTTCGATGAGAACGCAATCGCGCTCGCCTACAACGACAATAATCTCTATCCGATCGCGCCGCGTACGGTACGTGGAACGCTGCGCTTCGCCTTCTAGGCGGCAAGCGCGGCGGCGCGATCGGCGGCGCGCTTGAGGTCGTCGATGAACCGTGCCCGCTGTTCGGTGCGGGCGGCTTTATCGGGGAGGCGCAAGAGATAACTCGGGTGGATGGTGACCATGCCGGTTCCGCCGCCCGGAAGTGCCAATTCCTCGCCGCGTACCTTGCTGATCGTTACCGTCTTTCCGGTGATCGAGCGGGCTGCGGTGGCGCCAAGTGCCAGCGTCAGCCCCGGCTGGACGAGTTCGCGCTCGGCCTCCACCCACCAACGATAATGTTCAATGTCACCGGTGGTCGGCTTGGCATGAATGCGCTTCTTGCCGCGCTGGACAAATTTGAATCGCTTGACGGCGTTGGTGACGTACAAGTTACTGCGCTCGATACCGGCGCGTTCGAGCATGTCGTCAAGCAGCTGGCCGGCGGGACCGACAAAAGGCCGCCCGGCCGTGTCCTCTTCATCGCCCGGCTGTTCGCCCACCAGCATCAGCTTGGCATTGCGATTGCCCTCGCCGAAGACAAGCTGCGTACCGCTATTGGAAGGGTCGGCGCCGTGGCGTTCGCGCGCAAGCCTTGCCAGCTCTTCCCATGACGAAACGGGGGCAGTGGAAAAAAGCGGGCTTTCCTGTGCGCGGCTGGTTTCAATCATTGCGGCCTCGCGCGCCTGCGCGGTGGCGAGCAATTCCCCGATCGCTTCGGTTTCCGGCATGTTTTTCCAGTATTTCTTCGGCATCTCGGCGGTCATCGCCTTCACCTTCACGCGAGCCGGATTGAAAATAGACTTGTAATAGGTCTTCCACGTCTCCTCGACCGGATCACCGCCCGGCGCGTCCGCCTTCGTCGCGCCCGGACTTTCGCTGAGCGTCTCGCCATCCCAGTGGATGCACAGTTGCGGCGTCAGGATCGACCAGCGCATATTGTTGAAGCGCCGCATGAAGAAGCCGGCTTCGCGGCGCACGATGTGGTTATCGGGTTCGAACCAGGCGACCATGCGTTCGCCGTTACCATCGTCCATTTCACGGAAGCGCACAAAAGCGTGCATCTTGTGCGCGTCGCGGCGCACTTCCTTTTCCATCCTGCGGAGACGATCGAGCAGCGGATCGGCGCGATCCTCCATCGCGCGGCGGTTGCGACGCAGCTTCCACAGCATTGCGTAGAGCAAGCCGAAGCGCTCGGGATCGCGGTGGCAGACCACCGTTTTGGCCAGCCCGATAAATGCATTGGGCACGGAAAATCCGCCCCCCGATGGCTCGGGAGGCGGCTGCGAACCAAATAGTTCGTCGGTTTGCCCCTCGACCGTCCAGATAACGGCTTCGGGCGGAACGCCTGCCTCGACGAGGCCGCGGGCAGCGTCGCGCCATCCGTCGAAATCATCCTGCCGTTCGAGCGCGACGCGATGGATATCGATCTGCGGCCCGTCGGGCAGGATACGCGTCATTACTCGCGGTTATCTTCCATATCGACGCCTTCGAGCGCACGCTGATATTCTTTGGGCTTGCGCTCCTTGAACTTCTTGGCGAGTTCGGCTTCCTTTTCCTCGGTCAGCCCTTCTTCGGCGGCCGGGAACATGTCCTGCTCCTCTTCATCGATATGATGCAAATAGTCGTGCTTGAGCTTCTTGAATTTTTGCATCCATTGCGGCGAGCTGGGGTCCATGTCGGCAATCTCGGCCATCAGCTCGTCAAGCTCATGGTGCTCGGCAACCGAATGCTGGCCATCGTGGCGCAGTTCCGGTTTCGCAAGCATCGTCGAATAGAGCGTTTCCTCTTCCGCTGCAGCATGAGCGGTGACCTCCGTGCGGAAATTCTCGAATAGCTGCTTGCGTTCTTCGCTGGCGCCGGTGGTGACTTCGATGCGATTTAAAAGCTCGCGGTGCTTGTCGTGATCACGCTCGAGCTGGGTAAAAATGGTCGTCTTTGTCATCGATCTTCCTCGCTATAGTTTTGCAACCAACGGAAAACGGCCATGATTGTTCAGCTCGTTGCGATGGAGCGCGGAGTGAACAGGTCAAGTTGCGAAGGCGCGGGGATGAGCATGGACTTTAGGTCAGCCCGGTCGGTGAGCAGGGTGGGACGCCAATCGGCGGCGGTGATGAAAGACCTGACTTTTTTCAAACTGACAGTAAGGCGCGCCACGTCATCGAGGCGCAGTGACCGATGTCGCCGTGACGAGAGGATACGGCCCACCGCCTTTGTGCCGAGCCCCGGCACGCGGAGCAGTTGCTCGCGCGTCGCCCGATTGACATCGACCGGGAAATGCTCGCGAAACTTGAGCGCCCAGGCGAGTTTGGGATCGATATCGAGCGGCAACATACCCTTATCGTCAGTGGCCGAGACTACCTCGTCCGGCGTAAAGCCGTAAAAGCGCATCAGCCAATCCGACTGGTAGAGCCGGTGTTCGCGCATCAGCGGCGGGCGCTGCAGCGGCAAAACGGCACTCGGTTCGGGAATGGGTGAAAAGGCGCTGTAATAGACGCGGCGCAGGCCAAACCGATCATACAGCCCCTTGGCGCGCGACACGATCGTGCCATCGTTTGCATCGTCGGCGCCAACGATCATCTGTGTCGACTGCCCACCCGGCGCAAAACGCGGCGCCGAGCGATATTTCTTGCGCGCGTCCTTGTTGTCGAGGATCGCGAGCTTGGTTTCGCCCATCGCGCCCTCGATCCGCTTGTCGTCCTTTTCGGGCGCGAGTCGCTGGAGTCCAGCGCGTGTCGGCAGTTCCACATTGATCGACACGCGATCGGCGTGAAGCCCCGCCTGATGAACCAGCTCGGCATCGGCGTCGGGAATCGTCTTGAGATGGATGTAGCCGCGAAAATCGTGATCCTCGCGCAAGCTGCGCGCGACTTCGACGAGTTGCTCCATCGTGTAGTTGCTCGAGCCGATTATACCGGATGAAAGGAACAGTCCTTCGATATAGTTGCGCTTGTAGAAATCGAGCGTCAGCTGGACGACCTCTTCGGTCGTGAAGCGGGCGCGGCGCACGTTGCTGCTCTTGCGGTTGATGCAATAATGACAATCGAAAATGCAGCTGTTGGTCAGCAGGATCTTCAGCAAACTGATGCATCGCCCATCGGGAGCATAGGCATGACAGATGCCCATGCCTTCGGTGGAGCCCATCCCCTTGCCGCCGCGGCTGTCGCGTTTGGACGAGCCCGATGACGCGCACGAGGCATCGTACTTCGCAGCGTCGGCGAGAATCGCGAGCTTCTGACGGGTATCCAAGCGAGCCATTTGTTCACCATACGTTCTTTGCTGTGCAGATAAAAGTGCAATGCCCGACACAACAGCAAAAAACTGCCGGTCGATTGGCGTCTTGCCTTTGCCTGCCCAGCCAGTAGCTTCGCCGCGACTTTGACAGGGAGATCCTCATGCGCCTTTCGCTTCTCGCCGCCGCTTCAATGCTTGCCATCGCGACGCCCGCTTTCGCCACGCCGCAGGAAGATTTCGAGGATCTCACCGATCGCTACTGGGAATATGTGAAGCAGGAAAACCCGACGCTGGCGTCATCGGTCGGCGACAAGCGTTTTGACGACAAGCTTTGGGATACCAGCCTCGCCGCGATGGATCGACAGGCGGCGCGGGCACAGGCCTTTCTCGAAGAGTTGAATGCGATCCCGACGGACGAACTGGACGCCGATACGCAGGTTGCCAAGGCGATCCTGATGCGCAGCCTGTCGGAGACGGTCGAAGCCAACAGTTACGGGCAACGCCTGATGCTTTTCACCAATCGCGGCGGCTGGCACCAGTCGATTGCGGGTCTCGGCCGTAATCTCGTGTTCGAAAGCGCGCAGGACTATGAGAACTACCTGGCGCGGCTCGCGGCATATCCCAAACTCAATGACGATGCGATTGCCGTGTCGCGCATGGCGGTTGAAGGCGGCTACACCTTGCCCTGCGTTGCGCTCGACAATTTCGAAGAATCGATTACAGGCGTGATCCCGGAGGATGCGACGCAGAGCCGCCTCTACGAACCCTTCCGCCGCGAAGCCCCTGCCAATATCGATTCGGATCAATGGGCCGACCTGCAAGCGCGGGCGCAAGCCTTGATCGATACCGAGCTACGCGCCGCTTATGCGACGCATGCCGAATGGTACGTCAACGATTACGAGTGCAGCGATCAGGTCGGCATTTCGAACCAGCCGGGCGGGCGTGAATATTATGATTTCCGCATCCGCCAGATGACAACGACGGGCATGTCGGCGGACGAAATTCACGAGCTGGGCCTGTCCGAAGTGGCGCGCATTCGCGCCGAAATGGAACAGGTCGCGGCCAGCGCGGGGTTCGCCACGCGTGAGGCGTTCATCGCCGATTTGCGAACCAATCCCATCTACTATGCCAAGACGCCAGAAGACCTGATGCAATATGTCGCGCGCGAAGCGAAGAAGATCGACGGGCTGATGCCCACGCTGTTCGGTTTCCTGCCGCGCCTGCCCTATGGCATTCGCGAGATCCCGGCGGAGATCGCGCCGGGTACGACCACCGCCTATTATAATCTGGGCAGCCCGGAACTTGGTATTGCGGGGACCTATTACGTCAATACGTCGAAGCTGGACCAGCGCCCGCTGTGGGAAGTGCCTGCGCTGACCGTGCATGAGGGCGTGCCGGGCCATCACCACCAAATCGCGATCCAGCAAGAACTGGATATGCCCGAATGGCGCAAGAACGGCTCATTCTTCACCGCTTTCGTAGAGGGCTGGGGGCTCTATTCGGAGCGGCTCGGGATCGAGATGGGGCTCTATGACACGCCCGCCAAGGATATGGGCCGCCTGAGCTACGAAATGTGGCGCGCGGCGCGGCTGGTGGTCGATACGGGGTTGCACAGCAAAGGCTGGTCCAAGCAACAGGCGATCGATTTCATGCTCGACAATACAGCGCTCAGTCCCGCCAATATCGAGGCTGAAGTCAATCGTTACATTTCATGGCCGGGCCAGGCGCTCGCCTACAAGATCGGCGAACTGAAAATCCGCGAGCTGCGCACCCGCGCGGGCGAGATGCTGGGCGACGATTTCGATCTGCGCGAATTTCACGACGTGGTGCTGGGACAGGGCAGTGTCCCGCTCGACGTGCTCGAAATGCAGGTAATGGCCTGGGTTGAATCCAAGCAAGGCGAATAGGCTAACGCCTACTGCTCGGGCGCGGTCTCGTCTTCCTCAAGCGCCTCGCGGCGCGCGGTCGCTTCGTCGATTTCCTGCTGCAGGCAACCTTGGGCGGCAGCCGGGCCGACCGCGCTGCATTTCGGGATTCCGGTCACGTTTTCGCGTTCCAAATACTGGACGCGCGCGGCCCAGCTTTGGCGCGCCGGATCGGTGGCGGGCGGCGATGCGCGGAATTCCTGCGGAATGCGATACCGGTCCTCTTCCGGTCGACGGCGGCAGACGACGACTTCGTCTTCGCTGGCGCGCGGGCACGGGTCGTCGCCGTATACGACGACCTCGAGCTGCTGGCTTTGCGCCGAAGCGGGCGTGACGAACGCGAAAATCGCGACCGCAGGAGCGCCAAGCGCCAATACCAATTTCGACATCGTCATTCCTTTCGTGACGCTAGGCCAGGGACGCGCCCTGATAGCTAAATTCGTTTGGACAGCGCAATCGCTGCCTTGCAGCCGAGCCGGATCGCACCGGTCAGAACCGGGTAGGCGATGGCATCTTCGCTGCCATGTTCGCGCGCCGTATCGCGGTGTGCCAGTTCCTCTTCGCGGAACTGTGCGATATCCGCGCTGAGTTCAGGGTCGCTGTCGCCCAGCTGCTTTAATTGTTCGGCATAATGGAGGTCGATCTCGGTTTCGACCGCATCGGTGCAGGCCATCGCGGCCTTCGGGCCGATCAGTGCGGTGGCCGCGCCAAGCGCGAAGCCGGCCACGTCCCAAAATGGCTGCAACGCCGTAGGGCGCACGCCGCGCTGAGCGATGAGCTCGTTGAAGCGGGCGAGGTGGCGTTCTTCCTGCGCGGCCATCTTGGCGATTTCATGCGCCGCAGGCCCGCGATCGCCCAATACGGCAAGCTGGCCCGCGTAAATTCGGGTCGCTCCATATTCGCCTGCCTGATCGACGCGGATCATCGCTTCCACGTCGGGTTTCTCGTCGCCGGGTTGCCACGCGCTCATCGCGATCCTTTCTTCACGCCGATCAGGATCAATAGCGCCCCGATCAGCGAAATGGTTGCATTCCATGCGGCCAATGACAGTCCCATGAACGACCAGGGGATCTGGTCGCAGCGCACGATCGGCGCGGCCATGATCTCGGCCAACAGGTCATCGGGATTGGTGGTACCGCCGCCGACAGCGGTAGAGCAACCGGTAATGCCTTCCCACCAGCCCTGTTCGACACCCGCATGGAAGACGCCAATGGCGCCCGATGCAGCAATCGCCAGCGCGGCGAGGATGACAAACAGCGTGCGCGCCTTGGGCACAATGAAGGCGAAGAGGGCGAAGCCGATCGCCACGGCATGGGGCCACCGCTGCCAGATGCACATTTCGCAAGGGTATAGCCCGCCGACGAACTGCGAAAAAAGCGCGCCGCCCAGCAATGCGGCCGGAACCAGCAAGGCGAGCGCGCGGGCGCCCCCGGGGCTGAAGAGCCCTCTTGGCTCAGGCGTGGCGAGCATTAATTCCCGCCGCCTGCCACCCTGGTGCCGCGCGTCAGTGAGGCGACACGGTTTAGCGTCTTTACCGCGTAATGGAGCTGATAATCCTCAACGCCCGCTTCCTCGAGCTCTTCGGCCTTTGCGGAGTATCGCGGATCGCGCTTGTCGCCATCATCCTCGAGCACTTCATCCTCCACGCCCTTCTGCGCCACGAGATGGCGGCGAAGATCGGCTTCGCGAAGCCGCGGGCGACTGAAGTAATCGGGGTCGGTCAGCTGGGGCACGATGATGTCGGGCTCAATCCCGCCAGCCTGCACCGACTTGCCCGAGGGCGTGTAATAACGCGCAGTGGTGAGGCGCAGCGCGCTTTCGGGGCCGGTCTGGATGACGGTCTGCACGCTGCCTTTCCCGAAACTGCGTTCGCCCATGACGACAGCGCGGCGATGATCTTGCAAGGCGCCGGCGACAATTTCAGAAGCGGAAGCCGAGCCGGCATCGATTAGGACGATCAACGGACGGCCGTCGGTGAGATCGCCGCGGGTCGCGTAGAATCGCTCGATGTCGCGCTTGTCACGGCCACGTTCGGAGACGATTTCACCCCGTTCGAGGAATGCGTCCGTAACTTCGATCGCCTGGTCGAGCAGTCCGCCCGGGTTGGAGCGCAGGTCGATCACGTAGCCCGCAGGCTTGCGACCCAGCGAGCGTTCGATCGAACGGATCGCGTCTTCCACGCCATCACCGGTAGCGGCGCTGAAAGCGTTGATGTTGATGACGCCGATATTGTCGACAATCTCCCATTTGACGGGCTTGAGCTCGATGACCTCGCGCGTGATCTCGACGTCGAACGGAGCGTCCGCGCCGGGACGGACCACGGTCAGCGTGACCTTGCTGCCGGGTTCGCCGCGCATCTGTTCGACCGCCTCGTCGAGGCTGAGGCCGAACAGCAGTTGCCCGTCGAGATGGGTGATGAAGTCGCCTGCCTTCATGCCGGCGCGGTCGGCCGGCGTATCTTCGGTCGGCGTGACGACGACAACAGCGCCGTCCTGCTGGCTGACGGTCAGGCCGAGGCCGCCATAATTGCCGTCGGTCGACAGGCGCATGTTGGCGAAATCGGAAGCCTCGACATAGCTGCTGTGCGGATCGAGCGCCGCGAGCATCCCGTCGATGGCACCCTTGATCAGCGTGTGATCGTCGACCTCTTCAACATAGGATTCGCGCACCCGCTGGAAGACGGCGAGAAAGTTTTCGAGCTCGCGGTAGGTATCGACATCTTGCGCCGCGACCGTCGCGGTGGTCGTCGGAATGGCTGCCAGCGCGCCGACCACGGCGAGCGGCGGCAGAATACGGGCGAGCGTCTTGTTCTTCATTTGAAGTCCCTTATGCACAGCTTCAGCAGCAATCTAACGCGGTTTTGCCTTATCTAACAATTATTTCGATGAACCTGCGATGATTGCCGCCGAACGGGGTGTCCCGCTTTGCCACAGTTCTAGCGTGATCTCACCGCGGGCCCGCCCGATCGCCTCGCCAGCGCCAACGTTGCTACCCACCTCAAGCGAAGTCGTCACGCCGGTCAAAAGACTGGCCCAGCCGTCGCCATGGTCGATGATCAGGACGCCGTCATAGCCGCGAAATGGGCCGGAAAAGGTGACTGTGCCCGCAGCAGGTGAAACCAGCGCCGCGCCGCGCCTGGTCGCAAGGGTAATCCCGCGGCTCCGGATTCCGCCCTCGCGCAAGGTGGCGAAGCCTTCGCTGACGGCAGCACCGTTGGGCATGCGATAGCCTTGTGGCCCGCGGGGCCGGTCGGCATCGGCGGTGGTCGGACGGCGTGGGGCAGGGTCGTATTGGGCAAGCGCTCGCGCCTGCACACGGGTCAAGGCGCGCGATTGTGCGGTCTCGCCCAGTTCGGCAAAATTTTCCGCGACAGCGAGGCTCTGGCGTTCGGCGCTAAAGGCCGCATCGCCAAGTGCCTGCGCATTGGCAAGCGCTTCGGCTTCCTGCTCGGCAAATTGCGCCCGCGCGGCATCGCGGCGTTGGCGCCGGTTGGCGATGGTCGCCTGCTGCTTCTCCGCCTCGTCGGCCAGCGCCCGCGTTCTTGCGACATCGGCCTCGATGGCAGCGCTGCGGCGCTCGATTTCGGGGAGGCTGGCGTCGATCAGCATCTGGACGCGTACCAGTTCGTCGATCGAACCACTGTCTGCAAGCGCCAGCAACGGCGGCTGGCGGGCCATGGTGGCGAGACCGGCGAGCAGGAGCGCGATAGGCGCCTTTTCCGCCTCGACGGCGGCTTCGTGCGCGGCGAGGCGTGTCCGGATCTCTTCGAGCCGCAAGGTTTCCTCGGTCAGCCGCAACTCGTCGGCGGCGATCTCTTCGGCCAACGCAGAACGCCTGGCAGCGAAGGCCGCCGCCGCGTCGCTTGCAGCTTCGGCCTGGGCGCGTAGCGCGGCGGCGCGTTTCTCCGCAGCACGGGCCTCGGCCTGGGCGGTGGTAAGGCGCTGTGACAGGTCCTGAGCCCCTGCTGCACCGATCAGAAGCGCAGGAAGAGCGAGCCACCAATATCTCATCGCGCGCCCTCCCGATGATAAGGGTGGCCGGAGAGAATGGCGACCGCGCGAAAAAGCTGTTCGGCCAGCATGGCACGGCACATCATGTGCGGCCAGGTTGCGGGGCCGAAGGAGAAGAGCAGGTCGGCGCTGTCGATCACGTCTTTGGCATGGCCGTCGGCAGCACCAATCAGGAATCGCGTTTCGCGCACGCCCTCATCGCGCCAACGGCCCAGCAGATTGGCAAACTTGACCGAGCTCATCGTCTTCCCGCGCTCATCCAGCACGACGGTCCTGGGGACCGCGGCGCCGGTATCGGCAACGGGCATCGAACCGCCTTCATCGGGCAACTCGGTGACCTTGGTTTTCCATTGAATGCGGCCGAGATAGCGGTCGACCAGATCGGCTTCGGGCGAGCGGCCGATCTTGCCCCGTGCAATGATGTGCAGCTGCACGGGGAAGAGCCTTACGCGTTGCCCGGCGGCGTGGTGGCGGCATCGTCCCCGAACGCCCACATGCGTTCGAGATTGTAGAAGCTGCGCACTTCGGGCCGGAACAGGTGAACGACCACATCACCGGCATCGATCAGCACCCAGTCGGCGACCGGCAGGCCTTCGATGCGGGCGACCAGACCCGTTTCGCGCTTGATCCGCTCGGCCAGCTTGGTGGCCATCGCGGCGACCTGGCGCGTCGAACGCCCTGACGCAATCACCATGTGATCGGCGATCGAGCTTTTCCCGGACAGCGGGATCGTCACCACTTCTTCGGCCTTGTCGTCGTCGAGGCTCTTGAGCACGAGATCGTGCAGCGCTTCGACTTCGGGATCGACGGGCAGGGAAGGTGGGGCGGTATCAGTCATGGTCTCAAGCTCGGGCAAGGGTCCTCCAATTGGATAAGACGCATCAGCCCGCCGCCTTTTTACGGTAGGCCAGATGCCAGTCAGGGTGAAGCGCGCGCAGGGCGGTAGCGGATGAATCATCGGGCGGTAGACGCAGGAACGTGATCGCCGGACTTCTCCATTCTGTCCACTCTTTCGCCGTGGCTGCAGGGCGGACGAACCACCGCAACCAGCCCATCGCGCGTGCCGTGCGGGCATCGCTCTTATACCCCGGGCGAGTCATGACTGCAATCGGGATGCTCGAAGCGAGGGCGCGCCAGTCTTTCCACTGATGAAAATTAGCAACACTATCCTCGCCCATCAGCCAGATGAATTCGTGGTGCAAATATCGGCGCTGGATCGCGGATATGGTGTCGACAGTATATTTTGTGCCCGCCTGCACCTCGAAATCGGAAACGCTGATCGGCGCGCGCGCCGCCATTTTCTCGGCAGAGGCAAAGCGGGCCGCGTAAGGCGCCATGTCTTTTTCGGATTTAAGCGGATTTTGCGGACTGACGAGCCACCACACGGCATCGAGGCCGAGCGCTTCCAACGCGGCGAGGCTGGCCTTGCGGTGGCCAATATGCGCCGGATTGAAGCTGCCGCCCAGAAGGCCGATTTTAGCCATGTCGAGCGCGCTAGCACGAAGTTCTTGGCCCGCGCTAGCGCGTCGGTGTATGAGACTATTAGGTCACCAATCGGGGGAATGGATGAGCGGCGTCGACGCAGCAGGCGAAATCATCGGAGGCGGACTTGCCGGACGTGCGGTCGAGCACGAGCTGTCGAGCGATGAGAAGGGCCGTGGTGATCGGCCTTCGAATTGCCTCAACTGCGGTACGCCGCTGGTCGACGACTTTTGCCATCATTGCGGGCAGAAGGCGCATATTCACCGCACGCTGGGCGGGTTGCTCCACGACATCGTTCACGGGGTGCTGCACCTGGATGGCAAGTTCTGGAACACGTTGCCCAAGCTGGTGTGGAAGCCGGGCCAGCTGACCCGCGATTATATCGAGGGCAAGCGGGCGCGCTACATCAGCCCCATCGCCTTTTACCTGTTCACAGTCGTCGCGATGTTTGCCCTCGTCGTCTCGATAGGCGACTTCGACAATGCCGACATCAAGTTCACGGCAGACGCCAGCGACATCGAGACGATTGAGGAGGCTGAGACGGCGCTCGCAGACCTTGACGCCGATATCGCTGAACTAGAAGCGCAGGACTTTCCCGGAGCTGCTGGTGCGATAGTCGGTATCACGGCGCAGCGTGATGCCACGCGCGAGCGTCTGGTGGAATTGGGCGGGACCGTTTCCGAAGATTCCGAGGCCGGTGCGAGCAGCGACGAGGGAAATGTCCGAATGTCTGGCCCTCTGAAGAAAGATTACGAGGGAAAGTGGTATGAGGGGCTCGCAACCGGATTCGAGCGCGCAACTGGCAATCCAGCGCTATTTCTCTACAAGGTGCAGACAACAAGCTACAAATTGAGCTGGCTGCTGATTCCGCTGTCGCTGCCGTTCATGTGGCTGCTGTTTCCCTTCTCGAAAAGATACCGGATGTACGATCACGCGGTGTTCGTGACCTATTCGATCAGTTTCATGATGTTGATGGTCGTTGTCGTGGGGCTGGTCGCGAAGATCGTCGAACCCGACATTGCGATCGTCATGGCGCTTATCTACGCGCCGGTGCACATCTATCGCCACATCAAGGGCACCTATGAACTTGGGCGACTGTCGGCCGTTTTGCGGACCGCGGCGTTGTCCATCATCACCTGGACCGTGCTGGGCATCTTCCTTGGGTTGATGTTCGCTCTGGGCGCGATTTAGGCGCAGCAATTCATCCGCGCGAGGACGCGCATCATCGATCCCTGGCGGTCGATCTTGCGACGTTGGGCTTCGGAAATTCGCTTTACGCGGTGGATCAGCTCGCCGGCGTAGCGGTCAGGCTGTCGCTGGGCCTCCAAGGCCGCCTTTCTTGGGGCGTTTCGCCTTGGGGATCGAGCTGCCGGCGGTCGGGATCACGGGGCCGGTCGAGCCGCCGCGATCAATGGTACCGCCATCAAGGACGACCTTGATCTCGTCGCCCGACAGCGTCTCATATTCGAGCAATGCCTGCGCCAACGTCTCCAGTTCATCGGCATAATCCGTGAGCACCTGCTTGGCGCGATCGTAACCCTGGTCGATGATGCGGCGGATTTCCTTGTCGATCTTTTGCTTGGTTTCCGCGGCGACGTTCATGCCCTGGCTCTGCGAATAGCCGAGGAAGGTTTCACCCTGCTGCTCCTCATACTGCACCGGGCCCATCTCGTCCGACATGCCCCACTGGGTGACCATGTCGCGCGCCAGTTTGGTCGCATATTGAATATCGCCCGAGGCGCCCGAGGACACCTTGTCGTAGCCGAAGATCAACTCCTCTGCGACACGCCCGCCCATCGAGACAGCAAGGTTGGCGTGCATCTTGTCTCGGTGATAGCTGTACTGGTCCCGCTCGGGCAGGCGCATGACCATGCCCAACGCGCGGCCGCGCGGAATGATGGTCGCCTTGTGAATGGGGTCCGATGCAGGCTCGTGCAGCGCGACGATGGCATGGCCGGCCTCGTGATAGGCGGTCATCTTCTTCTCGTCCTCGGTCATGACCATGGAGCGCCGTTCCGCGCCCATCATGACCTTGTCCTTGGCATCTTCGAATTCGCTCATGGCGACGAGGCGCTTGCCCTTGCGCGCAGCCAGTAGCGCGGCCTCGTTGACGAGATTGGCAAGGTCTGCGCCCGAGAAGCCCGGCGTACCGCGCGCAATGATGCGGGCGTCGACGTCGGGTGCCAGCGGCACTTTACGCATATGCACATGCAGGATCTTTTCGCGGCCCTCGATATCGGGGCGCGGAACAACGACCTGACGGTCAAAACGGCCGGGACGAAGCAAGGCCGGATCGAGCACGTCGGGACGGTTGGTCGCGGCGATGATGATAATGCCTTCGTTGGCATCGAAGCCGTCCATCTCCACAAGTAGCTGGTTGAGCGTCTGTTCGCGCTCGTCGTTGCCGTTGCCGAGACCGGCGCCGCGATGGCGCCCGACTGCATCGATTTCGTCGATGAAGATGATGCACGGGGCGTTCTTTTTGGCCTGTTCAAACATGTCGCGCACGCGGCTGGCGCCGACACCGACGAACATTTCCACGAAATCGGAGCCGGAGATGGTGAAGAAGGGGACACCGGCTTCACCCGCAATGGCGCGGGCGAGCAATGTCTTACCCGTACCGGGCGAGCCGACGAGCAGCGCGCCTTTGGGAATCTTGCCGCCGAGGCGGGCGAATTTGCCCGGGTCCTTCAGGAATTCCACGATCTCCTGCAGCTCTTCGCGTGCTTCGTCGATCCCGGCAACGTCTTCAAAAGTGACCTTGCCCTTGGCCTCATTCAGCATCTTGGCCTTCGATTTGCCAAACCCCATCGCGCCGCCGCCCGCGTTCTTCTGCATCTGGCGGATCACGAAGAAGGCAATGCCGAGGATCAGGATGAAGGGCAGCGACTGGTAAAGCATGATCTGCCAGAAGCTGGCCTGCTTCTCCTCGCGCACCTGGAAAGCAACGCCATTTTCCTGGAACGTGCTCGCATAATCTGCATTGGCCGGGGCGATGGTGACGAACTTGGTGCCTTCACGTTCGCCCGAAATCCGCGTCGATGCGGAGTTGGATTCGGCTACGTTGACAGAGCGGATCTTGCCCTCTTCGACATCGCTCATGAACTCGGAATAAGGAATCTGTTCGCCGGCCTCATTGCCGCTGGTGCCCGACAGGGCCTGCACGAACAGTACCATGCCGAAAATGATCGCCACCCAGACGATCAGCGATTTCGTCCAGTTGTTCTGCGGCGGTTGCTGCTGCGGATCGGGCTTTTGTTCCATAATTCCAGTCCAATAGTCGGGGGCGATTCCTAAGATAGGGTTTCAGGCGCGCCGCTACAATAAGTGGTCTACACAGTCTTTCTGGGCGGCGCCTTGGAGAGGTGCCAGCGCCCGTCAACCATCTCGACGAGTATCTTGCCCAAGGTGGCCTTCCCGCCGCCCTTCAACCGCTCCATCGCCCGTTCGAGATCGGGGCCGCGGGGGCTTCGATCACCAAGGCGGTCGAAACCGGCCAGCAGAAGCCGGCGAGTGATTTCATCGGGTAGGCCGCGCGTATCGATGACAAGCTTGTTTCGATCGCCGACCAGTCGCTTTTCGGCAAGCGTGGCGGTGAGCCACAGCAAGGCCTCGTCGGCCCGCTGCAAATGCCGCGCGCTGTTCGCGTATTGTCGCGAATCGCCAAAGCCGGCTTCCTTGAGCGCGGTACGAAGCTGCACCCGGTCAAAGCGGTCATCATCGTTCATCGGATCGTCGGCCACAGGGAGGCCTGCACGCATGACAAGCGCCATCAGCAGGACCTTTTCCCAATCGAGTAACGGGCGCACCAGCGTGACCTTGTCGCCCAGCGGGCGTTGTTCGCGGATACCCGACAGTCCCGAAAGACCCGCGCCGCGGGCAAGGCGCATCAACAGCGTCTCGGCCTGATCGTCGGCGTGATGGGCTGTCGCGACAAACGCCAGGTCGTTGCGCTGCGCCCAATTGCCGATCATCGCGTACCGCATCTTGCGCGCCGCAGCTTCGATATTGGCGTCAGGGACGTCCTCGCCCCACTCGGCCTCGAGGATGGTGTGCGGAATGGCATGGGCCAGGCAAATCGCGGCGACGGTTCTCGCTTCCTGCGCGCTATCGGAACGCAGCGCATGATCGACGGTGACAGCCTGTATCATGCCGGGCCGTGCCGCGTTGGCAAGCAGCAGCAAGGCAAGGCTGTCCGCCCCTCCGGAGACGGCAAGGCCGACCGCCTCTGTGGCAGGAACCAGCCGGTCGAGCGATACAGAGAAGCGGTCGACCGCGACCTGATCGGGCATCAGGTCCTTGCTCATGGGGTGACTAGCTGCAGTTGGCGCGGGCCCGGGCATTGGGCAGGCGCTCGCGCAGATAATCGCGTACGCCGCTACCATAGACTTCTTCGAGCTCGTCATAGGCGCGGCAGGCCTGGCCGGGCTGGTTGAGTTCCATAAGCGCCTGCCCAAGGAAGAACAGGCTGTCGGCAGCGCGCTCGCCATCGGGATCGTCGCGATAATTGGCGAGCAACGCTTCGGCGGCCGCGCGCGGCTGGCCGCTGTCGAGAAGGGCGCGGCCGATCAGGTTGCGGGCCCAGCTGACTCGGCGGTGGCCGGGAAAGCTCGTCTCCATGGCGCGCAGGACCATGATGGCGCGTTCATTATTGCCGTCATTCCACAGGCGGTAGCCCTCGATATAGGCCTCTTCGCCCGCCAGTTCGAAATTGGGATCGTTGCTCGCCACCGCTTCGATCGGTTCATCGTCATTGGCGGGCGTATCGATCTCGTTGCCGACCGGTTCGTCATCGGTTTCGAAACGCGGCGTGGAAACGAGCGGCGGCTCCTCCTCATCGGCGGGGTCGGTCAGACGCGTCACCATCTCGCCACGCAGGCGCGCGACTTCGGCTTCCATCTGGCCAAGGCGATACTGGCTTTCCTGACTTTCGCGGATCAACGTGGCGATCTGGCGTTCCAGCGTGTCAATGCGGCCGGTGAGGATGTCGACAGACTGCCGCGTGGCGACGGGTTCGTCGTAAAATCCGGCCGTGCTGGCGGGCTGGCCATCGGGATAAACCTGCCGCTGCATCTGGCGCACCTGCCGTTCGACCCGTTCGATACGGTCGCGGTTTTCGCGTTCGCGGGCGCGGTCGCTTTCCTGCGCGAAGGCGGGTTGCGCAATGAACAGGGTGGCAAGGAGGGCGATGAATAGTCGTTTCATGGTCGATCCGATTGTTTTGGCGTTTGTTGCATGGCGTGTCGTACCTGACTGCCCAATGAATCCTTATCCATTGTCTCCGGCCGTCTCTTCTCCGGCGGAAGTCGTCGCATCCCGACCGGCCTCAGCAGGCGCATTTTGAGGTGCTGCCGGAGTGGTTAGGGCAGGTGCGCCGCTTTGCCGACCGCGGAGCAGATCGGGCGGCAGCAAGCTGACGCCAGACACGCGTTCGCCATCGGGGCCAACCTGCGGCGCATCGTTGCTGCCGACAAGAATACGCAGGCCTTCGGGACGCGCGGTTTCCAGCATCGGCGCCGCGGCGTCCAAGGGAACCGTATAACTGTTATTGGGCCCGAGCTCGGTTTCGACGAGTGTCTCGCTGCCATCGGTGATGCGTATCCAGACCGGGCTATCGGCCATCAGCATCACGCGCTGCGCAGTAACGACCTCGCTACCGGCCGTATCCGTTTCGCCTTCTTCTTCTTCTTCAGGTCCGATGGTGCTCAGCGTGGGCGGTTCGGCTCCTTGGGCGCCCAGCAAGCTTCGCTCGGTATAGACGACGAAGAAAACGATTGCCGCGATCAGCGCGAGGATCGCGCCCCAAACCAGCCATCTGGGCATCGATCGGTTGGGATCGACCGGTTCGAAACCGGTCGGCTCTTCCACGCGCGGCGCAAATCCGTCCATTTCCTCGCGCAACTGGGCAGATACCTCGTCCACATCCATGCCGAGGACGCGGGCGTAATTCTTGGCAAAACCCATCGAATAGGTCGGTGCAGGCAGTTCGGAATAGTTGCCGGTCTCGAGATTGTTGAGGTGGCGCTTGGGGATCCGCGTCGTTGCCGCGACATCGTCGATCGACAATTCCTTGGCCTCGCGCGCTTCCTTGAAGCGCTGACCGAGCGGCACGACGTGCGGCAATTCTTCCTGTTCGAACTCTTCGTCCATCAGCCACTCCCTCTGATGCCACTGTTGAAAGCCAAGGCCGCGCTGTCAACGCGAAAAGGGCAGTGTCCTAGCTCAAATCAACCGCTTGCTGACGTGCCCAGTCGATTACCGCCTCGCGGAACATCTTCGGCGGGTCGGCAAGCAGGCCCTCAAACTCGCGACGGGCAGCGCTGGCGTCGAGCGAGTGGATCATCGCCTTGAGTGGACCAAGCGCGGCCGGCGTGACCGAAAAGGCTTCCATGCCAATGGCGATTAGCGCCAACGCCTCTGGCGGGCGCCCCCCCATTTCGCCGCATACGCGCACAGGCACGTTGGCTTCCTTGCACTGGCCGACGATGCGTTTGAGGAAGCGCAGGATGGACGGGCTGAGCCAGTCGTAACGATCGGCCAGGCGCGGGTCCGCGCGATCGGCCGCGAACAGGAACTGCGTGAGGTCGTTGGTGCCGATCGACAGGAAGTCGAGCCGCGGCAGCAACTGGTCGAGCATTTCGGCAAGGCTGGGGACTTCGAGCATGCAGCCATATTCGATGACCGTGGGCAATACACGTTTACGATCGCGCAGCCATTGCACTTCCTTTTCAAAGAGTTGGCGGGCTTCTTCGAACTCCCAGGGCTCGGAGACCATCGGGAACATGACGCGCAAATGGCGGCCGCCCGCCGCTTCAATCAGCGCGCGCGCCTGGGCTTTCATCAGCGCCTTGCGATCGAGGCTGAGCCGCAACGCGCGCCAGCCCATCGCCGGGTTTTCGGCCTCGTCCTTCTCATTGAGATAAGGCAGCGCCTTGTCGCCGCCAATGTCGAGCGTGCGGAAGATGACGGGCCGGTCGCCGGCGGCATCGAGCACGTCCTTGTATAGCTTTTGCTGGCTTTCGCGGCCGGGGAGGCGCGCGGCGATCAGGAACTGGAACTCGGTGCGGAACAGACCGATCCCCTCGGCACCGTTTGCAGCAAGCTGGGCGGCATCTTCGGGCAGGCCGGCATTCACCATCAGCTGGATGCGCACGCCATCGATCGTCTCGGCGGGCTGGTCCTTGAGCGCGGCATATTCGGCGCGGCGTTTCTGCGTCGTCGCCATGCGCATGTCGAAACTGTCGATGGTGGTGCGCGACGGGCGCACGCAGATCGATCCCTGGTCGCCATCGACGAGAATCTCGTCGCCGTCATTGGCGATGTGCCGGATGTCCTCGATCTTGCCGACGGTGGGCACGCCCATGGCGCGCGCGACAATGGTGACATGGCTGGTCAGCGAGCCTTCCTGGAGGACGACGCCTTTCAGGCGCCGCCGGTCATATTCGAGCAGCTCGGCGGGCCCGAGATTGCGCGCAATGAGGATGGTGTCCTCATCGAGACCGGTCTGCGCCGCCGTCGTCATCCGCCCGGCAACGATGCGAAGCAGGCGGTTCGACAGATCTTCGAGGTCGTGCATTCGCTCGGCGAGCAAGGGATCGTCGATTTCCTTCATCCGCGTGCGCGTATGCTGCTGGACGCGTTCGATCGCCGCCTCGGCGGTCAGGCCGCTATCGATGGCCTCGTTGATGCGCCGCGCCCACCCTTCGTCATAGGCAAACATCTTGTAGGTCTCGAGGATCTCTTCATGTTCGCCCGTGGTGCCGAATTCGGCATCGCGGGTCATATTGTCGATCTGCTCGCGCATCTTGCGGAAGGCGGCGTAGACACGGGCGCGTTCGGCCTCCGTATCTTCCGCCACCGTATGTTCGACGGTGACCTTGGGCTGGTGGAAGACCGCTTTGCCGCGCGCCATGCCGGTGACGAGCTGGAGCCCGCCGAGCTGCTGTTCGCCCGACGAGCGGCTGCGCCCGCGTGTGCCATCGGCGATACCGGCATTGGCCAGCATTTCGCTCATTACCATGGCGACGGTCTGCAGCGCCTCGATCTCGACGTCCTCATATTTGCGGCTGTCTTCGTGCTGGACGGTGAGGACTCCGATGGGCGCCTCGCGGCGCACGATCGGTATGCCTGCAAAGCTGTGGAAATGTTCTTCACCCGTCTCGGGACGGTAGGAGAATTGCGGGTGGGCGCTGGCCTCTTCGAGATTGAGGACGCGGGTCTGCTCGGCAATCGTGCCGACGAGGCCTTCGCCCAGACCCAATCGGGTCACGTGCACGGCGTCCTTGTTGAGACCGTGGGTCGCGTAAAGCTCGAGCATATTGTCGCGCATGACGTAGATCGAGCAGACCTCGCTCGCCATCTTGTCGGCGATCAGGTCGACAACATGGTCGAGCTTCGACTGCGCGGTGCCGCGGCCGGCCATCACGTCGTGTAAGCCGGTCAGGATTTCGCGGGCGGAGGCGACTGCGCTTTCTACCATGCGCGAGGGACTAGCAGGGCAGGCTTTAAGAAACTAGCCGCGCGTCTCTAGCGCAGCGGCCGCTTCGTCCATCAGTTCGGCGAGGATGTCGGCGACCGGCTCTTCCTTCTTGACCATGCCGACCGATTGCCCCGCCATCACGCTGCCGCTTTCCACATCGCCATCGATGACCGCGCGCTTGAGGGCGCCGGCCCAATAATGTTCGATCTGGAGCTGGGCTTCGGCCATCTCGACGCTGCCCTTGTCGAGAAGGTCGGCGACCTCGCGCTGCTTGGCCGCAAAATTCTCCATTTCGCGGTTTTTGAGCGCGCGGACAGGGATAACTGGCAGGCGCGGGTCGATCTGGACCGAAGGAATGGCATCGCGTGCCGAGGCGCGGATGAACATCTTCTTGAAATTCTCGTGCGCGATGCTTTCGGTCGCGCAGACCAGACGGGTGCCGATCTGGACGCCCACCGCGCCCATTTCGAGATAGGCGGCGATCGCTTCGCCGCGCCCGATACCGCCCGCGACGAAGACCGGAATTTCCTCGGCCATGGCCGGCAGGATTTCCTGTGCCAAAACGCTGGTCGAGACAGGTCCGATATGGCCGCCCGCTTCCATGCCCTCGACGACCAGCGCATCGACGCCCGAACGCTTCAGCTTCTTCGCCAGCGCAAGCGCGGGAGCGAAGGCGATCAGCTTGGCGCCGTTGCCCTTGATCCGCTCGATCGCCTTGCCCGGCGGCAGGCCGCCCGCAAGCACGATATGGCCAACCTCGTGACGCGCGCAAATGTCGATCAGCGCGTCGAGATCGGGATGCATCGTGATCAGGTTCACGCCGAACGGCTTGCTCGTGCGCTTCTTGGTCTCGGCGATTTCGGTGTCGAGCAATTCGGGCGTCATCGCGCCGCACGCGATCACGCCGAAGCCGCCCGCATTGGAAATGGCGGATACGAGATTGCGTTCGGACACCCAACTCATCGCGCCGCCCATGATGGCTGTCTGGCATCCGAGGAAATCGGTGCCCCGCTTCATCAGTTCGGCCAGCCGGCCAGCACCTGTGCCGCCGGGCATCGGCCGGGGTTCCGCGATCAAACCTTCACCACTCATAAAATCTTCCTAACTGTCGAGCCCGAAGGCCGTATGGAGGGCGCGCACGGCGACATCGACAGCATTGTCGTCGATGAGCGCCGCGGCTCGAATTTCGCCGCTCGAGGCCAGGTGCACCGCGATATCGCGGTCGGCGAGCACGGCGTAGAACCTTGCGGTGAGTTGCGGGTCCGAACGAAGGCCCACACCGACGATCGAGATTTTGGCGACATCCTCATTGGTGTCGATGCTGCCGGCGCCAGCTTCCTCGAGCAGGGCGATCGCCTGCACCATTGCGGCGCGCGGCACCGTGAGCCTGAGCCCGCCATCGGCCTGGCTCAGCATGTCGGCGACGATCCCGGCATCGGCGAGTGCACCGATAGCCGCAGCAATGCCGATGTCGCTTGCGCTTACAAGAACTTCGCCTCTATCGGCAGCGATTCCGGCAATGGCGGTGCGTTCCATATCCTCTCCCAATTCAGCGACAATGCTCGTGCCCGGCACGTCCTCGAATGCGGACACGACCCGCAGTGGCATATTCTCGCGCATGGCCAGGCCGACCGAGCGGACCTGCAACACCTTTGCCCCGGCGCCCGCCAGTTCAAGCATTTCCTCGAAGCTGATCGCGTCGAGCTTGCGTGCCTTGGGCGTGAGGCGCGGGTCGGTGGTATAGACGCCATCGACGTCGGTATAGATGTCGCAGCGATCGGCCTTCACGCCTGCCGCGATCGCGACCGCGCTGGTGTCCGATCCACCGCGGCCGAGCGTCGCCAGGCGTCCTTCACCGGTCGCGCCCTGGAAGCCCGGAATGACACAGATAGCGCCTTCGTGCAGGGCTTCCGACAGTAGGTCGCTTTCCACCTTTTCGACACGGGCATTGCTGTGCACCCCGCTGGCTTTCACCAGTTGCCAACCCATGAAGCTGCGCGCCTCAAGCCCGCTATTCTGAAGCGTCATTGCGAGCAGGCCCGCGGTTACCTGCTCGCCGCTGGCGACAACTACGTCATATTCGCGCGGGTCGTGAGTGGCGGCGGCTTCCTTGCAGAACTGCACCAGCCGGTCGGTTTCGCCGGCCATTGCGGACACCACGACCAGCACCTCATCGCCATTGGCAGCCTGGCGCGCGACGATGTCGGCTACATGGCGGATCCGCTCGATGCCTGCCATCGAGGTACCACCAAACTTCATGACAATGCGCTCGCCCATAGAACCCCAAGCTGGTAGGGAGCGATCATGGTGAAGACAAGCATCCTTGATAAGGAAGCCGCGCATTTCGACGGCATGGCCGACGACTGGTGGGATCCCAAGGGCAAGAGCGCGATGCTCCACAAGCTCAATCCCGTGCGGCTGAACTATGTGCGCGATCAGGTTGACCAGCATTTTCACTGTGATGAATGCGGTTTCCGTCCGCTGGCAGGTAGAAGCGCGCTCGATGTGGGATGCGGGGCAGGGCTTCTCGCCGAACCGTTGGCGCGGCTTGGCGCAGAGGTGTCGGGTGTCGATGCCGCCGCCGAGGTAATTGCTGTCGCAAAGGCCCACGCCAAGGCGGGCGGGCTCGACATCGATTATCACGCAGGCGGCGTCGAGAATATCGAGGGTAGCTACGATCTCGTGACAGCGATGGAAGTGGTCGAGCACGTCGCCGACCCGGCGGCGTTCGTCGCCGACTTGGCGGCGCGCGTTGCGCCGGGCGGCCTATTGATCATGTCGACACCCAACAAGACGGCCTGGTCGCGCCTGCTGACGATCACGCTCGCCGAAGGGTTCGGTCAGATTCCGCGCGGCACGCATGATTTCGAGCAATTCCTGCCGCCCGAAGAGCTCACTTCAATGATCGAAGCTGCAGGCATGAAGGTGATCGATACGCGCGGCATTGCGGTCAGCCCGCTCCAAGGATTCCACCTTAGCGAAGATACGCGGCTGAACTATCTGTTGACGGCGGTGAAAGCTTAAAAGTCGACCTTATCGTAGTGCGATGGCGGGACGATGCCGTCCATGCGCTCGCCGAGAAGCGGGCGGAAGCAGGGGCGCGATTTCATGACGCTGTACCAGGCCTTGCTTTGATCGTGCCCGCGCCAGTCGATGCCGCCGAGATAATCGACCACGCTGATCTGCGCGGCAGCAGCGAAATCGGCAAGGCTCAGGCTGTTGCCCGCCATCCAGCGACGATGATCGAGCAAATAGTCGGCATAATCGAGATAGGCGTTGGCGACCCGCATCGAATTGCGCAGCGCCATCGTGTCGGGGCTCTCGTGCGTGACGATACGCTTGGTCATGCGCTCATGCAGGATCGGACCCGTCACATCGCGGAAGAATTTTTCGTCATACCATTCGGTAAGGCGACGGATTTCGGCGCGTTGTGCGGCCGAGCCTTGTAGCATCGGCGCCTTTTCAACGGTTTCATCGAAATATTCGGCAATCGGCTGTGACCCGATCAAGACCACTTTTGCATCGGTCTCGACCAGCACCGGCGTTTCGGCAGCGGGGTTCAGATCGACAAACTCGTCGCGTCGTTCCCACGGATGTTCCTTGACCAGTTCATGCGCTACGCCCTTCTCACCCAGCGCTAGACGCACCTTGCGCGAAAAGGGACAAAGCGGGAATTGGTAGAGCTGCCACATAGGTTAACACCTACGGACGAGCGGTCTGCCCTTCAAGCAGGAGAGGCCGACTTATCCACGGATTATTGCGTTACGTGGATCAGTCGCGTGCAATCGCTTCGAGCTCGGCGCGTAGCGTTTCGACCGCAGCGAGCAGCGCCGGCAGCGTGACGGCGGCGGCGTCGATACCCGCTTCGATGCGGGGCCGGTTTTCCGCGATGGCCATCGCCAGTTCGTCGCCGATCTCGCGCCCATCCACATCCATCACATCGCCCAGCGTCCGGGTACGATCCGCATCGGTGGGTTCACGTCCTTCGATCGCTGCCTCGATGTTGCCGATCGGCAGCGTCTCGAGCACGGCGACGAGCGCCTCGGTGGAGCGCGCCGCTTTTTCCGGCAAATCCGGATCGTCGAGAATGCGGCCAAGGTCGGCGCGCACGCTCTGCTCGAACTGTTCGGTCACTGCTTCGTGATCGACTTCTTGCGCACTGGCAGGCGTGGCAATGCCTAGCCCGATGGCGGCGGCTGGGATCATCACAAGATAACGCATACGACTCGTCACTCCCGAAAACTTGTTTGGGAACAAGACGATAGCGGATTTGCCGCGAAAGTGAAGCCTATTCGGGCGCGGCCTCGGCAGCGAGCTCGGCGCGGCGATCTTTCGCCTGCTGGCGGTAGTCGTCGGCCATGGCCTGGTACTCGGCGGCCCATTCGTCGAGCTCCTCGGGCGTCGGTTGCCATTCGTCCTCCATGGCGGCTTGCGCCTCGGTTTGGCATGTCTCGCGCTCGGCCTCGTCCTCGATCTGAGCACAGGCTTCGTACGCTTCTTCAGCTTCGGACGCTTCCGGTTCAGGGAACATCGGCGGCAGATGTGCCATGCGTTCTTCGAGCGCCTCGACAAGCGGCGGCGCCTTTTTGATCATGCCCGGAAAGCTCGCCATGATGCCGGCAAAATATTCGGGTTCAATGCCGACGGTGAAAATGTTGGCGGCAAATTTTTCGCCTGCCGGAGTGTCGGCGAAGGCCGCAATCTGCGCGAGTTCCGCCTTGGTGAAGCGATCGGCGAAGACCTGCACCAGACCTGCGCGCACCGGCTCCTCGAATTCCTCGAGCACAGCCGGCAATTCCTTGTCCATCACGTCACGCAGGATCGACAGGCGCTCATCGAAATGTTCGTCCTCGTCGCTGATCAGCCCGCGAATGGTGAGATCGCCGTAGAGCGCGAGCATCAGATCGATGCCGGCGTCGATATCTTCCGGATCGCCAAACAATTCCTGGACGGCCTCGAGTTCCTCGTTGCCGTCAGCTTCTTCGCCGTCTGCCTCAGCGCTATCCTCATTGTCACCGGGAAAATCGTCTTCGAGCGAAGCGAGGGCTTCCATCAACGGTCCCATTTCGTTGACGTATAGCGCGATGACGGGCCGAAACGGTTCGGCCAGGTCGCGGATCGGGCTATCGAGCATGCGATCGGCCCACGGTCCCAGCATGAAATCGACCGCAGCTTCGGTGTTGCCCTTGGGCCAGTACAGATCGAGCGCGGCTTCGGCGAGCGCCAGCGTCTCGGCATCCTCGGCCGCTTCCTGCGCAGCCTGCTCGGCATCCGCCACGACTGTGCCTGTATCTTGCGCTAAGGCTGGGGTGGCGGTTGTGAGAATGATGGCGGTGGTGCCGATCAACAGCGATTTCATGGATTATCCCCCGATATTCAGTTGGATGGCGATTCGAGGTGGCGCGTGATCACCTCCATCAGTTCGGACTGCATGGCCGGCTGCGCCTCGATGACGAGAGCCATCGTCAGCGCCAAGGTGTCCTGCATCATTGCCGGCATGGCGGCATTGAAGCGTTTCATCACCGGATCGGCCTGCAGGACAGCAAGCCGTTCCAAGTCCTCGGCGCTCAAGTTGGCGGCGTAGATATGCGCCGTTGCAATACGCAATTCATCGAGATTCCCCATGATGACATCGCGCGAATGGCGCTGAATCACCTCGGTCGCGTCCTCGATCAGTTGCGGGCTGATTTCCTCACCGCTTTGTTCGAGCATGGTGCGCACCTGGACCCGCTGTTTGGCAACCATGCCATCGACGATACGCGCCATGAGTTCGTCGTAGTCCATCGCTTCGAGCAGATTTTCGGCAGCCGCGAGGCCTTCAGGCGAAACGTCCGGTTCCTGGGCGAACGCAGGGGAGGAAAGGAAAGCGGCCATGGCGAGCAGCCATGAAGTCAGGATACGAATGATGGAACCCCCGGGTAAGTTTTCAAAGGCCTATCCTTCAATCAGATCGCGCCCAGCCATACAAGGGCCGCCGCACCGATGACGATGCGATACCAGGCGAATGGTGCAAATCCGTAACGCGTCACGATGGCGATGAAGGCCTTAACAACCACATAGGCCACGATAAAGCTGATGAGCGCGCCCAAGCCAATCCAGCCGAAATCGTCAGCGACGAGATTCTCGCGATCGCGAAAAAGCTGGTAGACGGTCGCGCCGGTCAGCGTCGGCACCGCCAGAAAGAAGCTGAATTCAGCAGCAGTGCGGCGGTCCACGCCAAACGCCATTGCGCCCATGATCGTTGCGCCCGATCGGCTGACCCCCGGCACCATGGCGAGGCACTGCACCAGACCGATCAGCACCGACCGCTTGAAGCCCAACGTGGCAACCGCGCCGCCGACCTGGTCTTCGGGAATGTCGGGACGGGCAGGAGGATTTGCGAGTTTTTCGATGACGAGAATGGCGAAGCCGCCGATGATTAGAGCCCATGCCACCACCACGGCATTCGCGAGCAGCGTGTCGAGATAATCGGCCAGCAGCACGCCCAGCACGACGGCGGGAGTGAAGGCGACAAGCAGATTGCGCGTGAAATACAGCGCGTTTTTCGACCCCTCAAACAGGCCTTTCAGCACGCCCCAGAAAGTGTCCCAATAAAGGATCACGACGGCAAGAATCGCGCCTGGCTGGATGGCGACATTGAACACCGCCCAGTCTTGCGCATCGAAGCCGAGCAATTCGGTCGCGAGGATGAGATGCCCCGTTGAGGAAACGGGCAGATATTCGGTGATGCCCTCGACAATGCCGAGGATGATGACGAGCCAGAGAATGGGCATGATGCGTTAGGTTGGCATCTGGTCTGCAAAGCGACCGCCGCGTTTGTAGCGGCCAAGCCAGCTGGGGGCGACCTGGCCGAGCGGCGTGGGCGCGATGCCCATGTCTGCAAGCGTCGCTGCGCCGTCGCTGACGACATTGTCGCTCTGCAGCATGATCCACTGGTCGCCGGTCATCGGGGCGCCGGGCAGCCAACCGAACTTGCTCATCAGCGATCCGACGGCGTCGGGCAGGTCGATGACCGCCGGATTGCGTCCGGCAAGCTGCGCGATCTTCCGGTTGAGATCGTGCATGCTGAATTGCTCGGGCCCGCCGATTTCGTAAGACTTGCTGCCATGCGTCTTGGGATCGAGCGCGGCTTTGGCGATAGCCTTGCCCAGGTCGCTGACAAAAACCGGTTGGAACTTGGTTTCCGGCTTGAGCACCGGAAGCACCGGCATCGCGGCCATCTGCGCGAAGCGATTGGTGAAGTCGTCTTCCTGGCCGAACACGACGCTTGGTCGAAGGATGGTGGCGCCGGCAAAGGCTTCGCGCACTGCATCTTCGCCGCGGCCCTTGGTGCTGCCATAGCGCGACGGCGCCGCGGGATCGGCGCCGATCGCGGATATGTGCACGACGGCTTTGGCTCCCGCCTTCTTCGCTTCCTCTGCAACGTTGCGCGCGCCATCGACATGCACCGCCTCAAGATCGCCGTTGAAAATGCCGACGAGGTTGACCACGGCGTCTGCACCTTCGACAGCGCGCGCCACCGTATCGGGCCGGGTGATGTCGGCGCTCGTCAACGCGACCTGTCCGACACTGCCGAGAGGCTGCAGCTTGTAGGCGCTTTTCGGGTTACGCTCGGCAATGCGCAGGCGTACGCCGGATTTCAGGAAGGCTTCCGCCGCGTAGCGACCGATAAAACCGCCGCCGCCGAAAATAGTGACAAGTTTATGGGTGTCGGACATCCCGTTTCCCTTTCAAGAACGCTTGGCTGCGTCTCTGATACAGGGGGGTGGGCATTGCAAGGGGGCATAAGGGGCGGGAACGCCCGATCAGTTGTTGCCGCCCATCTTTTTGGAAATCATTTCGAAGACCGAAGGATAGAGCGGCTTGGCAAAGGCAACGCCCGCGGTGAAGCCTTCGCACCAGCAAATTTTGCTCTCGATCGCCTCGATTCCCGGAAGCGCAATCCAGACGGTCTCACCGATGCGTGGCGCGTAGGACAATTCGACGCGGCAACCACCGGACGACAGGTCGTGAATGCGAGTCGGATAGGCCTTGGTACCGGGATGGCGCGAACGAACGGTCCCTTCGAGCGCCACGCGGTCTTGCTGGCGCGTCTTTTGGAGATTGTCTTCCAATTTCTCCGTAGGCTTGTTCACGTCTTCTTCCCGTTCGGAAATGGAATTATCCTGCGTTCCATAAAGTTCGTTAAATCGAAAAGGTTAAGAACTGGTTGGCGCTTGTGGAATGGCCCCTTCGAAAACGCGCTGCTGTCGGCGCGGAAAATTCGACGGTTGGCAGGATGATGATCGCAACGATATCGACCGTCGTCATGACTTGCGGTTCTCCGCCATGATCATGTTGCCGAGCATCATTGTCCCCATGCGATGAAGAGGCGGGCATGGGGGAAGGCGGCGCGAATGACCAGGCAAGCGCGATTGGATGGTTGACGCTGACGCGCCTGTCCACTAATCGGCGCGGCCTACCCGATGTCCCTGTGCCCAGGTGGCGGAATTGGTAGACGCACCGTCTTCAGGTGGCGGCGCTCGAAAGGGCGTGGAGGTTCGAGTCCTCTCCTGGGCACCAACGTTTTCAAGTTCTTGAAGTCCTTGGAAAATATGCCAGATCCTAGCTCCGAAGTACACGAAAGAGGTACACAGGAGGTCAAAGATTTGTCAGCGAAACGCCATTATCTTCAGTGCGTGAGAGGTAGCTATCGCTATCGTCGCCGTTGGCCGAAGCATGTGCGTTCGGTTGCGAAGGGCGAGTTCTTCATCCGTCATCTCAGGACTTCCAGCCTCGCTGAGGCAGTAAG
>JABDNH010000019.1 GCA_013001055.1 Sphingomonas sp.
GGTAGATATAGCCCGGATCAGAGCCGACGGTGACCCGCCCGCCCCGCGCGGCGTAATCGTCGACCAGCTGCATATAGGGCCCGTAAAAACGCCGCCATTTGACCTCGTCCTCGGTGCTCCAATCCCAGTAATAGCTTCCATGATTAGTGAAGCTCGGGGTGTAGAAGTCCATCAACGAGGGCAGCGTGTATTCGTCATGCCATTCCAGCGTACGCGCCCGCATCACGTCGCGACTGGCGACATATATGTTCAGCGTCGGGCTGAGCGTCACCCCCTGTTCGAGCAAGAAATCCAGGTAGGCATTCCATTCGTCCGATCCCGGCGCATGGATCTGTTCGGCCAGGTCGGCAACGCGTGAGAAGCGGTCCTGCTCGTCGGCGTAATTATAGTCGCTGGGAAAATCCTGGATGCGGCGGCCGGCAAGCAGCGATTCGAAATGACCGTAGAAATGCGTCATCCCCTTGAGCCCGAGTTCGGCCGCGACCCGTCCGTTGACCTCGGCGACCCCGAGCTGCCCCAGATGCGCGACCGAACCAAATCCTTGCGTTTCCGCCTCGTCCAGTGCGGCTTGCATGATGGCGCGCGGCGTCGGGTGGAATATCTTCATGCCGGGATAGCCTTGCGCCTTGGCCCAGCGGACCCAGGCGCGCGCATCTGCGGGCGTGCGCACCGGCTCCTCGCGCAGCGAACCGAAGACGGCGTACGGGAAAATTCGCGGTGCCGTGATCTGGCCGCGCAGCTGACGGGCGCGGTCTGCCAAACCAGCATCGCCCTCGGCTGTGCCGAGCGAAACACCGCGAATGCTGGTGACGCCGTGCGCCAGCCACAGGCGGTAGGCATAGTCGGGGTCGGGCGCCTTGCTCGAATCGCCCAGATGCGCGTGCGTATCGACGAAGCCCGGCAGGACATACATGCCGTTGGCGTCGATGACCCGTTCCGCATCACCGAAACTACCGGCGGGGCCCATCGCGGAAATGAGATCAGCTTCGATCAGGATGTCCATGGGCCCGACGGGCGGCGCGCCCGATCCGTCGATCACGGTCGCGCCGCTGATCACGAGCCGTTCATAGGGTCCGCCGGCATCATCGGCGCGCGCCGCAGGCGTCGGCTGGAGCTGCGCCAGCGCTGGCTGCGAGAGCGTGAAGAGGGCCAGCAGGCCCGCGAAGCATCGGATCAGCATGTTCATGCGCAACTGCATTGCGCGGGCAAGCCCGCTTGGCAAGCGTCAGCGTATGACCATCTTCCCGTCTTTCATCTCGATCGAGCGCATCTCGTTGAGGAAGCTTTGCCCCAGCAGCGAGATGTCGGAACCCTCGAGCACGGCGCCCCGCACATTGCTGACACGCTTGCCCTTGAGGCTGATCGAATCGATCGTCACCAACTGGCCACGAACCGGACCCGACGCGCCGGAGCCGATGACGGAAAATCGGCTTCGGTCGAAGTTCACGCCCGCCTTGCGCGCATCGGATTCGGTCAGCGCCACCATTGATGCACCCGTATCGACCAGGAAATCGATGTTGCGACCGTTAACGCTGACATCGGCGAAATAGTGGCCCTGGCGGCGTTCCAGCACCACCGAACCGGCATGACCCGACGACGTGGTCGCGGCGGCAACCGGATCTGCCCGCCTTGTGACAGATGTCCCACTTTCGCGGGCTTCGCGCGCCGCTTGGGCCCATGCATCCTCTTCGGGCGCATCCTCGGTCATCTGCTCGGGCGCATCATCGCCGCCGCGCGGCGCCATGACGGCGACGAGCATTGCAAATCCGATCGTGCCAAGGGCGAACTTCTTCATGCCTCGAGGTTAGAATCGGGGCGTAAAGGAAGCCCTAAGGCCGAGAAGCCTGGTTTTCGTCGGCCATCGCGAGCATCGACGCGGCGTGGCGCTGCGCCACGGCGCGCTGGTCGTTGCCATAACCGCCGCCGAGCGCGCTTGCGACGGGAATGCCACTTCCGCGTGCAGCGGCGACGACCAGTCGGTCGCGCGCGACGAGACCGGCATCGCTCAACGACAGGCGTCCAAGCTTGTCATCGACATGCGGGTCGACGCCTGCCTGATAGAGGATGAGATCGGGGGCAACTTCCTCAATCAGCGGCAGCAACGCCTTTTGCAGCGTTTCCAGATAGTCGTCATCGCCGATCCCGTCGGGCAGGCCGATGTCATGATCCGATCGCGCCTTGCGGACGGGAAAATTCTTCTCCGAATGCATCGAAAAAGTGGTGATGTCGGAACGCGTCGCGGTCAGGCTGGCGGTTCCGTCCCCCTGGTGAACATCGAGATCGACGATGAGGACGCGACTTGCATGCCCCTCGTCGATCAAACGGTTCGATGCCACGGCAAGATCGTTGAAAACGCAATATCCTGCCCCGGTTTCGTAAAGCGCATGATGGCTTCCAGCCGCGCTGTTGGCGGCATAGCCATGCTGCTTGGCAAGCAACGCCGCCAAATAGGTGCCACCGTTGGTGTGGCGAACGCGGCTGGCGATCTGCGGTGTGACGGGAAAGCCGATCCGCCGTTCCTTCTCGCGCGGGACACGCGCCTCGAATACCTCGTCGACATAATCCGGGTCATGTACAGCGGCCAGCCACTCGCGCGGCATCGGTTCGGGCGCGTATTCGGTTATCGGCGAACCGCTTTGGCGCAGCGCTTCCATTACCAGAAAATATTTGTCGAAGCGGAAGGTCCCCCGCTCGGGACGCGGTGCCATGTAATCGGCATGATGCACGACGTGGAGCAGCGTCAGTCCTCGCGCGCGTCCTGGATCAGTTGCATCAGGGCCGGAACGCCTTGCTTGGCGAGCGTGCGGTAATCGCCCAGCGCTGCCAGTAGTTCGGGACGCTCGGCCTGAACTTTTGCGATCGTGCGCGCGGCCGGATCGAGCCGTGATCGGCCGAGCCATGCGGCAAGGTCAGGTTCACGCGCCCAGCGCATGCGGTTCGTGAGATTCCCCAGGGTCGCGGTCAGATATGCCGCACATCCCTGCCGGACCGCGATCGGTTGTGCCAGCGCGTTGCGCGCATTGTCATCGTCGCGGTGCACCTCGATCCACGCGGTCAACGCGGCGCCGAACACCACCAATGGCGCGAACAGCGCCTGCACAACGATCTTGCCGTCCTGAAACACCGGCACACTGTCCTTATCAGCAACCGCGCTCGCGGTGCAGTCGATGAAAAGTGCGTCCTCAGGAACACTGTGCGCGCCGTCTTGCGTATCGATCAGGCCAGGCGCGATGCGGGTGACACGGCTACCGCGAATGACATTCTCGACGGCGCGCAGCGCCTCGACTTCGCCTTCGGAAATCGTCGCGAAGAAGAACTTGGTGGGCTGCACGTCCGGATCGAGCCGCAGCATGTGCCCGCCTTGTTCCAGCTCGAGAAAATAGTCGGCAACAGTATCGGCCGTGATCGCCGCGCGCATCAGCGCCGACTGGAAATCGATCGTGCCTTCGAAAAACTCTAGCCCCGGCTGGGTGTAGCGGCGATTGATCAGCCAGCTGTCGCGCGGGCGCACCCAGGTCATCCGCTCAGGCGCCACGCCATTACCCAGCAGCCAGCCGGCCGTGTCCATCGCGGTCTTGCCGCCACCAAGGACAACGAAATGCGACGGCACCGCGTCGGGCTTGCGGACCAGGTCGGGCAATTCTCCCGTCGGCATGAAGGGCGTTCCTGGCTCGATCGTGAAGCGCGGCTTATGGGTGGCGGGCACTTGCGTATCGAAATAGGTCGTATCGACAACACGTTTCGTTGCCTCGACCCGCCTCTCATCGCCCGAAAGAATGCCGATGCAGCGGCCTTCGCGATAATCTGTCATCGGCCAGAAGGTAACGCGGCCGCTATCGATAAATTCACGCATCACGCGCTCGTAATAAGCGAGCACCTCGGCGCATCCGGCCAGTTCGTAATAACCCTCGTTGGGACCCGAGCGATCGATTTCGCCGCGCCCCAGTTCAAGGCTCTCGACTCCGTAAAAAGCGCTCGGCTGGTGTAGCCGCACGAAGGGATAGGCATCGTTCCAATGTCCGCCGGGGACGGCATGCCGGTCGACGATCAAGACCGTGGCCTCCGGGTCTTCGGCGATCAGCGTATCGACGAAGGCCATGCCGACTGCGCCGGCGCCGATGACAAGATAGTCGACCCGCTCCAAGGTCAGTGCGACGGCACGAAGGCTTCGGCTTCGCCTGCTTCGATCTTGGCTGCCTTTTCCTCGACCAATCGCACGATGTGATCGACCATCGTCTCGTTTTCGATGTGATGATCCTTCACGCCCGAAAGATAGACCATGTGGCTGCCATTGCCGCCGCCGGTCACGCCGATATCGGTCTCGCGCGCTTCGCCCGGACCATTCACCACGCAGCCCAGCACCGACAGGCTCATCGGCGTCTTGATATGCTGCAACCGGTCTTCGAGCGTCTGCACCGTGCGGATGACATCAAATCCCTGCCGCGCGCAGGACGGGCAGGAGACGACCCGGACGCCGCGTGAACGCAGACCCAGGCTTTTCAGTATCTCGAAGCCGACGCGCACTTCTTCTTCGGGCTCTGCAGACAGGGAAACGCGGATCGTATCGCCGATCCCCGCCCATAGCAGCGATCCGATACCGAGCGAGGATTTAACGGTGCCGCCGATCAGGCCGCCAGCCTCGGTGATGCCAAGGTGCAGCGGGCAATCGACCTGGTGGGCAAGCTCGGTATAGGCCGCGACGGCCAGCATCAGGTCCGATGCCTTCACTGCGACCTTGAAGTCATGGAAGTCATGGTCCTGCAGGATCCTGATATGGTCCATCGCGCTCTCGACCAGGGCGTCGGGACAGGGTTCGCCATACTTCTCGAGCAGGTCTTTCTCGAGGCTGCCGGCATTGACGCCGATGCGGATCGCGCAGCCGTTGGCCTTCGCCGCCGCGATGACTTCCTTCACGCGCGCATCCGACCCGATATTGCCGGGGTTGATACGCAGGCAGGCAGCACCCGCGTCGGCAGCTTCCAGCGCGCGCTTATAGTGGAAATGGATGTCCGCCACGATCGGCACGTTTGCCGCCTTGCAGATCTCGGGCATTGCTGCCGTGCTGTCGGTATCGGGGCACGACACACGGATAATGTCGGCACCCGCTTCCTCGCAGCGCCGTATCTGGTCGATCGTCGACTTGGCATCTGCGGTCGGCGTATTGGTCATCGTCTGCACCGAAATCGGCGCATCGCCGCCGACCGGCACCTTGCCGACCATGATCTGGCGGGATTTGCGGCGCTCGATGGTGCGCCATGGTCTGATCTCGGACATGGGGACGATATAGGCGCCTTCCGTGACGAACTAAAGGCGTTCTCGTGCATTGTTCCAGCAAAGGAGAAGCCCATGCCAACCATCCTCATCACCGGCGGCAATCGCGGTATTGGCCGCGAGCTTGTCGAACAATATGCAAAAGACGGCTGGAACGTGATTACGACCGCCCGCGACCAGACCGACATTGCCGATCTGAACCGGATCGAGAATGTCCGCGCCCACCGTCTCGACGTAGCGGAGGACAACGAGATCGACCGCTTTGTCGACGAGCTGGACGACGAGCCGATCGACGTCTTCATCAACAATGCCGGCATCTACGGGCCGCGCACGCCCAAGCGCGACGAGTGGCTCGAGCTGATGAATGTCAATGTCATCGCTCCTACGCTGCTGGCCGAGCGCCTCAAGGACAAGGTCGCAGCGTCCGAGCAGAAGAAGATGGCGGTCGTCACTTCAAAGATGGGCTCGATCGCCGACAATGGTTCCGGTGGGTCGATCCCCTATCGTTCGTCAAAGGCGGCTGTGAACGCGGCGTGGAAGAGCCTGGCGCTCGATTACAAGGACGAGGGCATCAGCGCGGTCATGCTGCATCCCGGTTGGGTGCAGACCGAAATGGGCGGCCCCAACGCGCTTATCGATACCGAGACGAGCGCAAGCGGTATGCGTGAGCAGATCGAGGAAACGAGCCTCGACAATTCGGGCCGCTTTGTCGACTATGCCGGCAACGATATTCCTTGGTAGACCTTGAAGGACGCTCCCATGCCCAAAGCCGTTTCGATCCTCGCCACCTGTATCGCCTTGGCACTGGCTACGCCCGCGCAGGCAGAGGATTGGAGCCTAGTCATCCACGGCGGCGCGGGGACAATTCAGCGTGAGAATATGACGCCGGAACGAGAGGCAGAAATCCGTGCCGCGCTGGATGCAGCGCTGGAAGCAGGATCGAACGTCCTGCGTGATGGCGGGTCGTCGCTCGATGCGGTGACTGCGGCGATCAACATTTTGGAAGACGATCCCAACTTCAATGCGGGCCGCGGCGCGGTGTTTACCTGGGAAGAAACCAATTCGCTCGACGCGTCAATTATGCGCGGTGACACGCTGGCAGCGGGCGCGGTGGCGGGCGCAAGCAGGACTCGGCATCCGATCGATCTTGCCCGCAAGGTGATGGAAGAAAGCCCGCACGTCCTGCTGTCGGGCGAAGGCGCAGACCAGTTCGCGCGCGAAAAGGGACTGGAGCAGGTCGACCCGAGCTATTTCTATACGCAGGAGCGCTACGACGCGCTGGTGCGCTTCAAGGCGCGCGCGATGCAGGAAGAAGAAGCCCGCCAGCTCGATGTCGACTATAAATTCGGCACGGTCGGCGCGGTGGCAATGGACCAGGACGGCGTGATTTCGGCGGGCACCTCGACCGGCGGCATGACCGGGAAGCGCTGGGGCCGCATCGGCGACAGCCCGATCATCGGCGCCGGAACGTACGCAAATGCGAGCTGCGGTGTGTCGGCAACCGGAACAGGCGAAATGTTCATTCGCCTCTCGGTCGCTTACCGAATCTGTGAAGGCTCGGCTCGGGCGGAAGAGGCCAGTCCGGTGTCAAGCGTTAGGCAAGAAGCGATCGCGGCGCTTATGGATGAGGTCAACAGTCAGACCCATACGAATGCCGATCTCGCCATCGATGCGGTCGGTCAATTGGGCGGCTCGGGCGGCGTCATTTTCCTCAGTTCTGACGGCACCCCCGGCTGGTCGTTCGACACCCCCGGCATGTATCGCGGCAGCGTCACAAGCGGCGGCGAAAAAGTCGTTTCGATTTACGGCGACGAGGAATAGCGGGCTTACCAGGTGCCTTTGTCCTTGCCCCACCGCCATTTGACGCCGCCCTTGGTTGTCTTAACGACGATCAGGACGAAGATCGCGGTGACGGAAACGACGATGGCGAACAGCGCCAGCGGTGAACGTTCTGCCAGCAGCAGTGCGCTGCCGCAAACGATCGTCAAGTAGCCGGCAAGGAGCGCCCAGCCCTGCCAGGCACACGGCAGGCTGGCGCCCCATCCGTAGCGCTTGGCGTAAAACCACTCGGGGCCGCCACCCGTGTCGCCCATCAGACCAGTCCTTTCATGATCGCAACGCCGGTCACCAGCATGACGATGGAGAGAATGAGAAAGGCCCGCGCCGTTTGCGGCTCCATCCAACGATACATCATGATCAATTCTCCTTCTTGGGCCGGCCGCGCTTGGGCGGCGTGCCCGGGGGTTTCAACTCCACGCCGCGCGCTTTCATTGCCTCACGCAGCAAGATCTCGACCTCGGCGTTGACCGACCTCAGGTCGGTCGCCGCCATGCGTTCGACCGCATCCCAAAGATCGGGATCCACGCGCAGGGGAAAGGCTTTGCGTTGCTTGGCCATGGGCCGCTCGGCTATCCTTAGGTATACAGGCTGCCGGCGTTGACGACGGGCTGCGTGTCACGCTCGCTGCACAGCACGACCATCAGATTCGACACCATTGCCGCGCGGCGTTCATCGTCAAGCTCGACGACATCACGCTTGGACAGATCAGCCAGCGCCATTTCGACCATGCCGACCGCGCCTTCGACCAAGGTCTTGCGGGCAGCCACCACGGCCTCGGCCTGCTGGCGACGGAGCATCGCACCGGCGATTTCCTGCGCATAGGCAAGATGGGTAAAGCCGCATTCGTCGACGGTGATGCCCGCAACCACAAGTCGTTCGCGCAGTTCGGCAAGCAATTCGACGCCAACCTCGTCGATATGGCCGCGCAGTGTGACGTCGTCATGATTGAAATCGTCATAGGGATAGCGCGCACCGATGGTCCGGATCGCGGCTTCCACCTGGACGCGGACGAATTCCTTGTAATCGTCGACATCGAACGTCGCTTGCGCGGTATCGACGACACGCCAGACGATCTGCGCCGCCATCTCGATCGGGTTGCCGCGAAGATCATTTACCTTGATTTTGTCGGAGATGAAATTGTTGGCACGCACCGACACTTTATGCCGCATCATCCACGGCAGCACCCAGCGCAGGCCATCCTTGCGATCGGTACCCTTGTAGGTCCCGAACATCGTAATCACCGCGCCCTGGTTGGGCTGCAGCATGTAGAAACCCGACGCCACGAAGATCAGCGCCAACGGCAGGACGCCGACCGCGATAATGAGCCAAAGCGCAGCGCCATCCGACTGTACAAGCTGCGTAATCGCCCAGACCTGGGCGATGACGATCAGCAACAAGACCAGCAACATGCTGTAGCCACTCGACGTGGAAGCAGCGCGCTCGTCACTGGCGTTGAGGCCAAGAACATGAGCCATTTCCATTCTCCCTTTATTTGATATCATATTTATATCTTTCCGATATGAGAGTCAATATGGGTGGCCGCAGGCCCGCGAGCGGCGTAGGAAACCCTTTCATGTGGAAGCTGATGATTCATGGGGGCGCCGGATCGATGCGCCCCGGCAAGCTCGATGAGGGGCAGGAAAAAGTCGCGCGCGCCGGGCTTGGCGATGCGCTCGAGGCAGGCAAGGCGGTCCTGTCGACGGGCGGCAGCGCAGTCGATGCGGTCGAAGCGGCGGCGCGAGTGCTCGAGGAAGATCCGGCCTTCAACGCAGGTAAAGGCAGCGTGCTTGCCCATGACGGCCATGTCGAATGCGACGCCGCCATCATGGAAGGGCGCGACCGCCGCGCGGGCGCGGTTGCGGGCCTGCGTACCACACGCGCACCCATCACGGCGGCGCGCAAGGTCATGGAAGACAGCCCTCACGTGCTGATGGGACGCGGCGGTGCCGAAGAGTTCGCACTCGAAAACGGGTTAGAACAGGTGCCCAACACCTGGTTCGTTACGGCAGAACGCCGCCGCCAGCTCGATGAGCTCCTGGCCAAAGGCTCGGAGGCCTTCGATGCCGAGATCAAGTACGGCACGATCGGCGCCGTCGCTGTCGACAATGACGGCCATGTCGCAGCTGCGACCTCGACCGGCGGTCTGACCGCAAAGCGTTGGGGCCGAATCGGCGATTCGCCGCTGATCGGGGCAGGCACTTATGCCGATGATCGCGCCGCAGCCGTATCAGCCACGGGGCTCGGCGAAGTCTTCATCCGCGCCGCCGCGGCGCACGACGTGTGCGCACGCATGCGATACTGTTCCGATGGTCTCCAAACCGCGCTCGACAAGGTGCTTGCCGACATAAAGTCTATGGGCGGCACCGGCGGGCTGATCGCGGTCAGCCCTTCGGGTGAAGCTGCATGGAGCCATACGACGCCCGGCATGTACCGCGCGGTGATCGGCGAGAATGTACACAAGGTCGCGGTCTTCGGCGACGAAGGTTAGTCCCGCCGGAAGGGCAAAGCCTCCCGCGCCCACTGCATCTCCCGCGCGATCGCTGCACGTTCGCCTTCCACAAAGCGCTCGATCGCATCGCGAAATTCCGGGTGCGGGATGAAGTGCGCCGATCGTGTGATGACGGGTTCGTAGCCGCGCTTGAGCTTGTGCTCGCCCTGCGCGCCAGCCTGCACTACCGCAATCTGGTGGTCGATCGCCCACTCCATGGCGCGGTAATAGCTCAGCTCGAAATGAAGGAAGGGCAACTCCTCGCTGCATCCCCAATAGCGGCCGTAGAGCACCCCATCACCAATGATATTGAGCGCGCCCGCCACCGGCACGCCATCGCGCCGCGCGAGGAACATCAGCGCGCTGTCACCAAACGTGTCGGCCAGTCCCTCGAAGAAGCCGCGCGTTAGATAGGGTTGGCCCCATTTGCGCGCGCCCGTGTCTTGGTAGAACAGCCACATCGCATCGATGGCCTCGTCGCCAATCTGATCGCCGCGCAGCGTTTCGATGCCAAGGCCTTCGATGGCTCGCGCGCGTTCCTTGCGGATCGCCTTGCGCTTGCGGCTCGACAAGGCGTTCAGGAAATCATCGAAGCTGGCATAGTCGCGGTTGAACCAGTGGAACTGGATACCGTCGCGGATCAGCCAGCCGCGTGTTTCGAAGGCGGCGACATCGATATCCTTGAGGTAAGTCGCGTGCGCGCTAGAAAGATTGTTCTGACGCGTCACCGTTTCCAGCGCAGCAATCAGCGCCGTCGCATCGCTACCCAGCAATCGGGGGCCCGGACACGGCGTAAAGGGGACCGCGAGCTGCAGCTTCGGATAATATTCGCCGCCCGCGCGATGCCATGCATCGGCCCAGCCATGGTCGAAGACATATTCGCCCTGGCTATGGCCCTTTAGGAAGGCCGGGGCTGCGGCGCTCAGGACGCCGTCACGCTCCACCGTCACGTGAACCGGCGACCACCCCGTGCCGTCTCCCACGCTGCCTGATGATTCGAGCAAGGCGTAGAATTCGTGGCGCAGAAACGGATCGTCGGACCCTGCCAGCCCGTTCCACGCAGCCGTCTCCACCCCATCGATCGACGGGTGGATCTTGGCCAGGACTTGAGAGTCGCTTTCCGCCATGTCCTGATAATGGGGACGAGCGGTCGGTCGCAAAAGGGGGCTACTCGACGAGCTTGACGACTGCATCGACCTCGACTGCAACGCCGAGAGGCAGCGTATTGACGCCAACCGCAGCGCGCGCATGGCGTCCGGCCTCGCCGAATACTTCTTCCATCAGGTCGGATGCGCCGTTGATGACCTTGGGTTGGTCGGTGAAATCGGCCGCCGAATTCACGAATCCGCCTAGCTTGACGATCCGTTCGACCCGGTCGAGCGAGCCGAGCGCCGCCTTCATCTGCGCCAGCAGCATGATCCCGCAGCGGCGCGCCGCGTCCTGCCCGGCTTCAAGATGCATGTTCTCGCCCAGTGTGCCGGTGATCAGGCTACCATCTTCGGCAAAGCTGATCTGGCCCGAAATGTACAGAAAGCCGCCAGCTTCCACCGCCGGCAGGTAGGAGGCGACCGGTGCGGCAGCTTCGGGAAGGACGATGCCGGTGTTGGCAAGGCGTTGTTCGTGGCTCATGATGATTTCCTGTTGTTAATCGCGGTGGACGGCGAAGCCGGCAAAGCTCTGGCTTGTCGGCATCAATTCGAGACGGTTGATGTTGAGATGCGGCGGCAGCGAGGCGACCCAGTGGATCGCGTTCGCGATATCCTCGGCGGTCATCGGGTCCATCCCCGAGTAAAGCCTATCGCTCGCCTGCTGGTCGCCTTCGGTGCGCACGAGCGTGAATTCGGTTTCGACCATGCCGGGCTCGATCGAGGTCACACGCACCCCGGTGCCCGACAGGTCCGAGCGCAGCGACAGGCTGAATTGCGTCAGAAACGCCTTGGTCGCGCCATAGACTGCGCCGCCACGATAGGGGTAGCTGCCTGCGACCGACGCCAGATTGATGATTGCCCCCTTGTTCTCGATCAGCATGGGCAAGAGGTGCCGCGTGATCGCGATCAGCCCGTCCATGTTGGTGCGCATCGCGTTCAACTGCTTGTCGAGATCGGCGTTCTGGAAATCATCCATCGGCGGGGCGAGGCCGGCATTGTTGAGCAGCAAGCTGACGTCGCGCCAGGCCTTGGGCAGTTGGCGCACGATGCGGCCAAGGTCTTCGAGGTCGCGCATGTCGCTGACAATCGGGAGGAAGTCGCTGCCATGCTCCTGCGCAAGCGCATCGAGTCGGTCCTTGCGGCGCCCGGTGCCAATGACCTTCCAGCCATCGCTGATCAGGACCTTGGCCGTGGCAGCGCCGATCCCTGCCGTAGCGCCCGTGATGAATGCGATTTTACTCATTTTCCCTCCAGTCGGTCGATCAGCCAGCCGGTTGCGGCGTTCCAATCATCGATCCGCGCGTGCGCATGCTGCGCATCCTCGATGTTTGGTGCAAGCCGAGGTTCGGCGACCATATGCAACCGCCACACGTCAGGATTATATTTGGCGACGCTCTTATGCTGGAACGCAAGGTCATCGACAAAGGCCGCGCGCGAAGCTCCATATTGGTCGATCAGCGTCCTGGCGGGACGACCCTTGCCCCCACGATTGGTCACCACTTCATGGCGGATGCCGAGTCTTTCGAGCTGGGCGACGCGATAATGATGCGCCTCGTCACCGATGTTGGTGAGAATCACGATATCGGCGACTTCGCCGATAGACCCGAGCGCTTCGAGCGCGCCCGGTACCAGAGTCTGGCGATCCATACCGCCCCGAAAAAAAGCTTCCAGCAATCGCCAGACACGATCCTCCGGCACGACAGCGCCGCTGGCCTTATAGGTCAGCGCGTCCGCAAACTGACCGCTTTCGAAGGCAAAATCGATCCCATGTTCCTCGCCCAGCCAGTCATCGAAATGACTGACCATGTGCAGCAGCACTTCATCGCAGTCGGAGATGAGGAGCGGGCGGCTCATGATGCCTCCAGCGCATGCCGCGCCGCCACCAAGTGTTCGGGCGGCACGTCCAAATCCGACGCGACGGCAATCAGATCGGGCTCGTAGCTTTCCAGGAAAGTCAGGCAAGCCGCAAGCAACCCCCGATCGCCAAGCCGCGCGCGTAATTCGTCGGCGGTCAGACCAGTCAGTGCCAGCAAACGCTGCGCGCGCTTGTCGTCGGCCAGGGTCGCTGCCAGCGCCTGGAGCGCCAGAGAGGCTGCATTGTCGTTTGGAGCTTTGGGCGTCATTGCCTAAGGTACGAACCTAATCACTGGGGGTTTCACGCGCGTGGCACGAATTTTGGTTGTCGAGGACAATGCGCTGAACATCAAGCTGTTCTGCGACCTGTTGAGGGCGCACGGCCACGATGTGAGCGGCGTCATGGACAGTCGCGAGGCGATGGATGCGGCGCACGCGCACGATCCAGAGCTGGTAATTACCGATATCCAGCTGCCGCATATCGACGGTATCGAATTGATGAGAATGCTGCGCGCAGAGGAGAAATTCGCTGCCGTGCCGATAATGGCGGTCACGGCCTATGCCGGCGAAGGCGATGACAAGCGCATTCGCGCGGCTGGCGCCAACGCTTATCTCGAAAAACCAATCAGCGTGATGCGCTTTGCCGAATCCGTGGCGGCGTTGCTCGAACCTTTGCCAGACAAAGAAAAAGGGGCCGAAACCGACCCCTCTTCGCAAGCACCGAATGAGGCCGACGGCCTTACTTGATCTTGGTTTCCTTGAACTCGACATGCTTGCGCACGACGGGATCATATTTGCGCTGCACCATCTTTTCGGTGATATTGCGCGGATTCTTCTTCGTCACATAGTAGAAGCCCGTGTCGGCCGTGCTGACGAGCTTGATCTTGACGGTTGCTGGCTTCGCCATGTTCTTGTTCCCGAATCGTAAATTGAAAAGGCGGTGCCCCAAGGCCCGCCCCTGATCGCGGGCTCTTTGGCGGGATGGACGGATTTTGTCAACCCGATCAGCGTGATCGAGATATTTGATCGAACCGCGCCTCGTATCTGCGCGTTGTTATCCCTAATAGGAGAAACAAAGGATGATCAAAATGACCGACGCCCCCGAGAAACTCGCCACCCCGACCGACCTTAAGTCGAACGAGATCAAGGATGTAGCTGAAGGGCTTAACCGCGTGCTGGCGGACAGCTATGCGCTGTACCTGAAAACCAAGAACTTCCATTGGCACGTGTCAGGCCCGCATTTTCGCGATTACCACCTGATGTTCGACGAACAGGCCGCCGCAATTCTCGGCACCACCGACGCGATTGCCGAGCGTGTGCGCAAGACCGGCAACACCACGCTGCGCTCGATCGGCGACATTTCGCGCCACCAGACGATCGCCGACAACGATGCCGATTTCGTCAGCGCCAAGGACATGCTCAAGGCGCTGCGCGACGACAATCTGGCGCTGGTCGAAACGCTGCGTGTGGTGAAAACCGCTGCCGACGAGAGCGATGACCATGCCACGTCCGCAGTGGTCGATGAATGGATCGACGCCGCCGAAGAACGCGCCTGGTTCCTTTTTGAAAGTGCCCAGAACGGCTAAGGCAATCACCGGGGTTGTGAACAAAAGAGCGTGCATGGCGGTTATCCTGCCATGCGCGCTTTTTCGCGATTACTGGACGACCTCACCTATACCCGCAGCCGTAACGCGAAGCTGCGGCTGATCGGCGAATACCTGCGGTCAGCGCCCGATCCCGATCGCGGATGGGCGCTTGCCGCACTCACCGGGGAAATGGATATTCCCTCGGTAAAGCCCTCGATGATCCGCGCACTTGCCGAAGAGAAGATCGATCCGGTCCTCTACAAGATCAGCCGCGACTTTGTGGGCGATTCGGCGGAAACGCTCAGCTTGCTCTGGGGCCCCGAAGGCCATGACGATGTGCGTCTTGCCGATGCGGTCGAGGCGCTGCAGGCGGCGAGCAGGAGCGATGCGCCGGCAATCCTCGCCGGCCTGCTCGACCGGCTCGACGCGTCGGGTCGCTACGCGCTCATCAAGCTGGCCATCGGCGCGCTGCGCGTCGGCGTCTCGGCGCGGTTGTCCAAACAGGCGCTGGCCGACGTCTTCGATCTCAAGGTCGAAGACGTGGAAGAAGTCTGGCACGCGCTCGCGCCGCCCTACGATGCACTTTTTGCCTGGGCCGAAGGGCGCGCCGATCCGCCCAACGTATCCGAACTGCCCGTTTTCCGTCCCTTCATGCTGGCGCATCCACTCGAGGACAACGCCAGGATTGACCTGTCCGCCTATGCCGCCGAATGGAAGTGGGACGGCATTCGCGTCCAGCTTGTTCGCGCAGGCGGCGAAACGCGGCTCTATAGCCGCACCGGCGACGACATCACGCACAGCTTTCCCGACGTTGCCGAAGCGCTCGAGATCGATGCGGTGCTCGACGGAGAATTGCTGGTGCGCGGCGCCGATCAGGGCGGCGAGGCAGGCAGCTTCAATGCGCTACAGCAACGGCTCGGTCGCAAGACCGTTTCGAAGAAGATGCAGGCCGAAAATCCAGCCTTCGTGCGATTGTATGACGTCCTGATCGACGGGAAAAAGGATCTGCGCGACTTGGGGTGGGAACGACGCCGCGCGCGCCTCGAAAAGCTGATCCCGATGCTCCCCAACGACCGCTTCGACCTGTCAAGCCTGATCGATGCCAGCAGCATCGCCCAACTCGAAGCGCTGCGCGACGAAGCACGCGAGACCGGTGTTGAAGGACTGATGCTCAAGCGGCGCGATTCGGCCTATGTCGCAGGGCGGCGCGTCGGCCTGTGGTACAAATGGAAGCGCGATCCGCTCAATGCCGACTGCGTCATGATGTATGCGCAGCGCGGCTCGGGAAAGCGCTCGTCCTTCTTTTCCGATTACACCTTCGGCTGCTGGACCGAGGATGGGCAATTGCTTCCCGTCGGCAAGGCATATTTCGGCTTTACCGACGAGGAATTGAAATGGCTCGACCGGTTCGTGCGCCGTAATACGATCAACCGGTTCGGTCCCGTACGCGAGGTGGAAAAGACGCTGGTGCTGGAAGTCGCCTTCGACTCGATCCACGCCAGCAAGCGGCACAAGTCGGGGCTCGCCATGCGCTTCCCGCGCATCAGCCGCATTCGTGACGACAAGCCAGCCGAGGAGGCCGACACGATCGCCAATCTGGAGAAGTTCGTGAGCTAGGGCTTACTGCCCGTCGGTTTGCGCCTGCTGGGCGAGTCGCTGGAAGCGGCCGAGCCGTTCGCCCATATGTTGCGCACAAGCTTGCGTGATCGCCCCCAAGGTCTGTCCCGCCATGCCGTCGATCGCGGCCTGCACCGCCTCAGTCAGCTGCGCATCCTGCTGCGCCAACAGGTCAACGCGGGCGGTGTAGAACATCGCAATGCCGGTCATCTGCATCCGCGCCTGCGGGTCCTGCTGCTGCGCGGCGCTCTGGTTTAGAGCAACCATGCACTGCACTTCGAATTGCGGTGTGCCGGGGGTGTGGACCGCGGCGGGCGGCGGAGTCTGCGCGGCTTGCGCAAGGCCGGCCAGGCCAAGAAGGATGAACATACTCTACTCCTCGATCATAACGGCTTTGGAAGCATCGCTATCAGGCGACATCCGCGCATGCCAACACTTTGTTTTGTCGGAGCTTTTCCTAAAGCGGCTTTTCCATCACGATAAATTCGAGATCGTTGCGCTTGGGCAGCCCGAAGCGCGGATCGTGCATCGGAAACGGGCGCGTGTCCCCCGTATCGACATAGCCCTGTCGCGCATACCAGGCGATCAGCTCGTCGCGCTGGCGGATAACCTGGCATTCCATGACGGTGGCGCCGAACGACCGCGCGGCGTCTTCGCCCGCTGCCAGCAACTGTCGCCCAAGCCCGACGGCCTGGTGCTTCGGATCGATGGTCAGCATACCGAAATAGGCACGCCCATCGCTCTTGTCGGCGACCAGGATCGAACCGACGAGCGCGTCTCCTTGGCGCATGACGAGCATATGCTGCGAGGGATCGCCAACAATGTCGGCGAGTTCGCGAGCGTCGGTGCGTTGGCCGCCCAGCAGGTCGGCTTCGGTCGTCCAGCCGACCTTCGAGCTTTCGCCCCGGTATGCGCTTTCGACCAGCTGGTGGAGGCTGGCGATATCATCGGACGAGGCGCGTTCGATCTTCATTGCCCGATCCATGACACACAAAAGCCCGCCCGGAAATGCCGGACGGGCCCTTGGTGATTCGCTCGTGAAAGCCCGCTAGCTGGAAGGCTTTAGGTTCACCGCAGCATATTTACCGCGCTGGTCTACCTCCAGGTCGAATTCAAACCGGTCGCCTTCATTGATCGAAGGAATGCCGGCACGCTCGACCGCGCTGATATGCACGAAAGCATCAGGCTGGCCGTCATCGCGCTGGATGAAACCAAAGCCCTTCATCGCGTTGAAGAACTTGACCGTGCCGGTCGCGGTTTCGCCGGTCAGTTCGCGCTTGTTGAAGCCGCCACCGCCTGCGCCGGCACCGGCACCGGCGCCACCGCCGCCGCCGCCGCGCTCGACAGCCATCGGCTCGCCTTCGATGACCAGATTGGTCGCCGAAACGCGGCCGCCGCGATCAACCAGCGTGAATTCGAGCGGCTGCCCATCTGCCAGATCGGTAAGCCCGGCCGCTTCCACGGCGCTGATGTGGACGAAGACATCTTCGCCGCCATCTTCGCGCACGATGAAGCCGAAGCCCTTCTGCGGATTGAAAAATTTTACCTGGCCCTTGCCTTCGCCAACAACCTGCGGGGGCATGCCGCCGCCACCGCCGCCGCGATAGCCGCCACCACCACCGCCGCCGCCGCGATAGCCACCGCCACCGCCACCGCGGTCTTGGTATCCACCGCCGCCGCCGCCGCCATAGCCGCCACTGCGGTCCTGGTAGCCACCGCCACCACCGCCATAACCGCCACCGCCGCCGCGATTGTCACCGCCGCCACCGCCGCGGTAACCACCGCCGCCGCGATCCTGATATCCCTGATCCTGGAAAGGAGGTGTCTCCTCGAACATAGCGTCGCGCTTGTCGCGACCCCGTCCACCACGGTCGCCTTTGCGCCCTCTATCGTAACCCATGTCGTCCCAACTGTATTCGCCCCCAACTAGTATCGAATGATCCGGCCGGGCCGAAGTAACCGGAACATCCATGCACGAAAGAACGACGCGCACATTCGCATTCATACAGGAAAAACGTGGCTTATCCTAGCGATTCCTCTTGGGGTGGGCTAAGCGCCGCCTAAGCGAACTTCAGGAGCAATGCATGGCAGTTCATTTTCACGAGGAGGACCTGCCCGGCGAGGTGACCTTCAATGACGGTCCGATCGCGGTGGATACAGAGGCGATGGGCCTTCATCCGGGTCGGGATCGTCTGTGCCTGGTGCAGCTTTCCGATGGCGGCGCAGACGAACATCTCGTGCGCTTCGGCCCTGACAGCGATTATGCCGCCCCCAACCTGAAAAAGCTTCTGGGCGATCCGAATCGCCTGAAACTTTATCACTTCGCGCGATTCGATATCGCGATCATGCAGCATTATCTCGGGATCATGGCCGCGCCACTTTATTGCACCCGCACCGCCAGCCGCCTCGTCCGCACCTACACCGATCGTCACGGCCTCAAGGAGCTGGTGAAGGAGATGCTGGGAGGCGACATCAGCAAGCAACAGCAATCGAGCGACTGGGGCCGCCCCGAATTGTCCGACGCGCAGCGCGAATATGCGGCGAGCGACGTTCGCTTCCTTCATCGTTTGAAGGACGAATTTGACAGGCGCCTCGCTCGCGAAGGTCGCACCGATCTGGCGCAAGCCTGTTTCGAGTTCCTGCCGACCCGGGCACGCCTCGATCTGGCCGGCTGGGACGAAACCGACATTTTCGCGCACAGCTAGGACGAGGCAGTGAGCCGGCAGGCAGATCGAGAACGCGCACAAAAAAGAGGCTGGGCCGTGCCCGGCGGTCGCTTCGACGCAGTCATCAGGATTGCCAAGATCGCACTGCCGGCAATGGGTGTACTGCTTCTTTTTGCGCTGTTGCTGGCACCCCTCGCCAAGGACAGCGAAGTCAGCTTCATCCTCGACAAGGAAGAAGTCGATCAGGCCGATGAACGACTGCGAGTTGAAAAGGCGCGCTATCGCGGCGAAGACAATAAGGGCCAACCATTCGAGATCGTCGCCGATCGGGCCATCCAAGAAACCAGCGCTGAGCAGGTAGTGCAGATCCGGGGTATGTCGGCCGCGCTCATGATGGACAGCGGCGACCTTCGTGTCACCGCGCCGCGCGGTCGCTATGACATCGAGGGCGAAGAGATCTTGATTGATGGACCGCTGCAGGTTCGCGGGCCCGATGGCTACCGTCTCGACACGCGCGACGTGCGCATCGATCTCGATACGCGAACGCTCGAAAGTCGTGCCGGAGTCGAAGGTGCGATGCGACTGGGCCGCTTCGAAGCCGGGCGGCTGGAAGCCGACCTGGACGCGCGTACCGTGACACTTTCCGGTGGCGCACGCTTGAAAATCGAACAAGGTGCGGTCAGATAAGCAACATGCATGCCAAGATGATCCTCGCCGTCACACTTGCCGGACTAGCCGCCGCGGCTTCCGCGCAGTCGCAGGATCGCAGTTCGGTGCTGGGCGGGCACGATATCAATGCGCCTGTCGATGTGGCCGCCGATCGCGTCGAAGTTCAGGAGCGCGACGATCGTGCCTTATTCGTGGGCAACGTGGTGGTTCGCCAGGGCTCGCTGACGCTGAGCACGGCGCGGCTTCGTCTGGCCTACTCCAGCAATGCCGGACTCGAGATCGACCGGCTCGACGCCTCGGGCGGGGTGACGGTGCGATCGGGTGACGAGGCCGCACGCTCCGACTTTGCCGTCTACGATCTCGACCGGCGTATCATCACTATGATCGGTAACGTGCGGTTGACCCAGTCGCGCAATACCATCCAGGGATCGCGCCTCACGATCGACCTTGAAAGCGGCCGTGCCGTCATGGACGGCGGTCCGCGCGGGGTCGAAGGCACTGGCGGGCGCGTGACCGGCACCTTTACCGTCCCGCAGCGCCGCGACTGATGGCCGACGTGGACAGCGCCGTTCGCACCGACCTCTCGGAAGTGCCCGAAGAGGTCGAGACACGCGGCCTCAAGGTCGTTTCCATCGCCAAAAGCTATGACAAGAAGGTCGTGCTCAAGGATGTGTCGATGGCAGTCGCGCGCGGCGAAGTCGTCGGCCTTCTTGGCCCCAATGGCGCGGGCAAGACGACCAGTTTCTATTCGGTCATGGGGCTGGTGAAGCCCGATGCCGGTCGCATTATCCTCGACGGCAACGACATTACCGGGCTCCCGATGTATCGCCGCGCGATCCTGGGGCTTGGCTATCTGCCGCAGGAAACCTCGATCTTCCGCGGCCTGACGGTCGAGCAGAACATCCTGTCCGTGCTGGAAATTGCCGAACCAGACCGCGATGCGCGTGAACGACGGCTCGACCAGCTGCTCGACGAATTCGGCCTGACCGGGCTTCGTGACAGCCCTGCAATGGCGCTGTCGGGTGGCGAGCGTCGCCGTGCGGAAATCGCCCGCGCGCTAGCCGCGAACCCGTCGATCATGCTGCTCGATGAACCATTTGCGGGCATCGACCCGCTATCCATCAGCGATATTCGCGATCTCATCGTCGAGCTCAAGAGCCGCGACATTGGCGTTCTGATCACCGACCACAATGTCCGCGAAACGCTCGAGATCGTCGATCGCGCCTGTATCATCTATGATGGGCAGGTGTTGTTCCAGGGCACTCCACAGGACCTCGTCGCCGACCAAGAGGTCAGACGCCTTTATTTGGGCGAAAGTTTTGCCCTTTAGGACGATCCCATGGGTTTAGGTCCGCGTCTCGATATTCGCCAATCGCAACAGCTGGTCATGACCCAGCAATTGCAGCAGGCGATCAAGCTGCTCGCGCTGTCCAGCCTCGAAGTCGAAACCGTCATCGCCGAGGAGTTGGCCAAGAACCCGTTGCTCGAAGTCGAACGTGACGATCCCGGGGAAGATCGCACCGACATCGGCGACGCCGCCGAAGACCGGCCCGATAACGACGACAGCCTCGATCATTTCGGTGACGGTGAAGGAGCGCTCGACTACGATTCCAATGAGGCGGCTTACGAGACCGATAGCGTTGCCGACCTCCCCATGGCCGAGGCCGGAGAAGCGTTTGACTTCGACCGGCTTGAATATCGCGCGCACAGCCTGGCTGAGCATCTGTCCGATCAGGTCGTCGGCATCGGCGGCGAGGCGGGGCGCATTGTCGAAGCGATCATCCTTGAACTGCGTGACACCGGCTATCTGGAAACGCCGCTCGAGATCATCGCCATGTCGCTGGAGGTGTCCGTCGAGGCTGTAGAAACGGCGCTAGGCGTAGTGCAATCGCTGGAGCCCGCTGGCGTAGGCGCGCGCAACCTTGGCGAATGTCTGGCGCTGCAAGCCAAGGCCGCCGATCGCTACGATCCTGCCATGGCGCGACTGATCGAGAACCTGGGATTGCTTGCTAAGGGCCGGATGAACGATCTTCGGCGCATTTGCGGGGTCGACGAGGAAGATCTTGCCGACATGGTGCGCGAACTACGCGCCTACGATCCAAAGCCCGGCTGCGCATTTTCGGAACGGCCCGCCGAGGACATCACGCCCGACGTCTTCGTGCGCGAGAGCAAGAAGGGCTGGAGCGTCGAGCTCAATCCCGATGCCCTGCCGCGAGTCCTTGTGAACCGACAGTATCACGCCGAGCTCAAGGCCGGCGCCGAAGACAAGGACAGCAAGACGTGGCTGGCCGACCACCTCGCCAGCGCCAATTGGCTGGTAAAGGCGCTCGACCAGCGCGCGCAGACGATCGTCAAGACCGTGATGGAGATCGTCAAGCAACAGGAAGGTTTCTTCCGCGAGGGCGTCGGCGCGCTCAAACCGCTGACCTTGGCGACCGTCGCGGAGGCGATCGACATGCATGAGTCTACCGTCAGCCGCGTTACCACGAACAAATATCTGATCTGCGATCGCGGCATGTTCGAACTCAAATATTTCTTCTCGTCTGGGGTCGCAGCCGCCGATAGCGACGAAGGGGCATCGGCAGTCGCGGTGAAGGCGGCGATCAAGAAATTGATCGATGAAGAGGATAAGATCCTTTCGGACGATGCGCTGGTGCGCGCGCTCAAGGACCAAGGCTACGATCTGGCCCGTCGCACCGTTGCCAAATATCGTGAATCGATGGGCATCGGCTCGAGCGTGCAGCGCCGCCGCCAGCGCAAAATGGCGGGTGGTTAGAGCTTCAGTCGCGCCCAGATTGGCAGGTGATCGCTCGCAGCATGGGCCAGCGCACTGCGGTGTACGCCATGATCTTCGATGTCGATCGCCCTATCGATGAAAATGCGGTCGAGCGAGGCGACGGGCTTACGGCTATGATAGGTCGGAAGGACCGAACATGTGCGGAAACGCGGCAGGAACGCATCGAGGCAGTTGGGACCTGTCGACCATTCGTTGGTATCGCCCATGATGACCGTGGGCATGGGCTCACGCGCCTTGATCGCCGCGATGATCGCCTCGACCTGGCGCAAGCGATAAAGCCCGCTCAGATCGAGATGCATGCCGATTGCCCGTATCGGCCCCGACGCCGTTCTCAGCTCCGCCATTACCGCGCCGCGCGGCTCCAAGGTTGGCAGGTCGAGCGCTTGCGCATGCATGACGTCGACGTCCCGGCGCACCAGGATTGCGTTGCCGTGCCATCCCAGATTGCGCGTATCGAGCCGTTCGAGCAGGGGACGGGTCAAATTGTGATCGGGAAGGAGGTCGAGCAACTTGGGATGGCGCACATCAAAATCGATCGCCTGCCATTGGCCATGTTCATCGATAAGATTGTGCGGCACCGCTGCACCGCGCGTGCCGACCCGCTTGTCGGCTTCTTGCAGCGCGATGATATCGGGCCCGATTTCTGACAAGACATCGAGAATACGCTGCGGATCGCGTTTGCGATCGGTGCCGATCGCCTTGCGTATATTGAAGGAGGCTACGGTAAGCTGCACCGCTTCAATGTAGTCTGGAAAATCCGCAACGCCAGTCGCGCATACCTATGCAGGCTTGCCCAAGCGCCGGGGCGGCGGAATAGTTCGACAAATGGAAGATCTGAAGGCGGCGAATGAACGCAGCGCGGATGGTGATGGAGCCCGAACATATCGCCCGCGCCGCCGCACATATGCGTGAAATGCTTGAGATACGTACCCATACGCCTAACTGGTTCACTATTTCAGATGGCGAATCGATCAATGCCCTCCTGCGATTTGGCAATACCGGCCCCGACCAGGTGCCCGGTCTGATCGTCATAATGCTGGGCGCCGACGGCGATGATCGCGTCATCGTCGGCTTCAACGCGACCCGTGAAGCGCAGCAGGTGGCCTACGCCTCAAGCCAGGGCTTCGCGCTGCACGAAATCCAGCAAGGCTCCGACGATCCGGTCGTCCGCACTGCGCAGCCCAATGCGACCGGGTTTAAAGTCCCGGCGCTCACGACCGCGGTGTTTGTCAAAGATGACTAGACGTCGAGGTTGGCGACGCTCAGCGCGTTGTCCTGGATGAATTCGCGGCGAGGCTCGACAACGTCGCCCATCAGGCGCGTGAAGATCTCGTCGGCAACATCGGCTTGATCGACTTCGACACGCAAGAGCGAGCGGTTGTCCGCATCGAGCGTGGTTTCCCACAGCTGCTCGGCGTTCATCTCGCCCAGCCCCTTGTAGCGCTGGATCGACAGGCCCTTGCGGCCCGCAGCGAGCACGGCATCGAGCAATTCGGTCGGGCGCGTAATCATCGTAGGCTTCTTGGCTTCCGACTCTTCCCCATCGGCGCGAATGACCTTCAACACCGCGGGGGTTTTATAGACCGCAGCTTCTTCGACCGCGAGCTTGTGCAGCTTGCGCGCTTCGGCCGAGGTCAGGAAGGCCGCGTTGATGCGGTGCGCGTCGGTGACGCCGCGCCACAGGCGGCGGATGATGGCGTCGCCATTATCGTCGATCTCGCCCGACCATTGAGCTTCGGTATCTTCAAGACCGAGCCACTTGGCGGTGGCCTCGATAGCGGCGGCGCGACCGTTGTCGCTGGCATTGGGGTCGAGCGCGCCGTTGAGCGCAAGCGCTTCCACCAGCGCATCGTCATATTTGCGCGGCGCATAGCCGATCAGCGTGCGCAGGCGGCGTGCGTGATCGACGAGATGGCGCAGGCCCTCGCCAGCATGCTCGCCGTCCGATGCTTCGAGCAGGAGCCCATCGAGACCCGCGTTGACGAGATAGTCATCGAGCGCGGCATTGTCCTTCAGGTACACCTCGCTGCGACCGCGCGCGACTTTGTAGAGCGGCGGCTGCGCAATATAGAGATGACCGTTCTCGATCAGCTCGGGCATCTGGCGATAGAAGAAGGTGAGCAGGAGCGTGCGGATATGCGCGCCGTCGACGTCGGCGTCGGTCATGATCACGATCTTGTGATAGCGCAGCTTCTCGAGATTGAAGTCCTCGCGCCCGATCCCGGTGCCGAGCGCCTGGATCAGCGTGCCGATTTCCTTGGACGACAGCATGCGGTCGAAACGCGCACGCTCGACATTCAAAATCTTGCCCTTCAGTGGCAAGATCGCCTGCGTCTTGCGGTCGCGGCCCTGCTTGGCCGACCCGCCGGCCGAATCGCCCTCGACGAGGAACAGTTCGGCCTTGGCCGGATCGCGTTCCTGGCAATCGGCGAGCTTGCCCGGCAGCGAGGCGACGGTCATCGCACCCTTGCGCGTCATCTCTCGCGCTTTGCGCGCCGCTTCGCGCGCGGCGGCGGCATCGATGACCTTTTGAATGATATCTTTCGCCGGGCCGGGATTTTCCTCGAGCCATTCGACCAGCTTGTCGGCCATCAAGCTTTCCAGCGGCTGGCGCACTTCGGAGCTTACCAGCTTGTCCTTGGTCTGCGAACCGAACTTGGGATCGGGCAGCTTGACCGAGACGATCGCGGTCAACCCTTCACGCATATCGTCACCCGTCAAGCTGACCTTGGATTTCTTTAGCAGCCCCGACTTGTCCGCATAATTGTTGATCGTACGCGTCAGCGCCGAACGGAAGGCGGCGAGGTGCGTGCCGCCGTCGCGCTGCGGGATGTTATTGGTGAAACACAGCACGTTTTCATAGTAGCTGTCGTTCCACTCCAGCGCGACTTCGATGCCGATATCATCGCGCTGGCCGGTGATGGCGATGGGGTCTTCGATCAGCGCCGTCTTGTTGCGGTCGAGCCATTGAACGAAAGCCGCGATGCCGCCTTCGTAATACATTTCCACTTCGCGCGGTTCGTCATGCCGCTCGTCGGTGATGACGATGCGCACGCCCGAATTGAGGAACGCCAGTTCACGGAAACGATGTTCGAGCCGGTCGAAATCGAATTCGGTGATCTTGAACGTATCGGTGCTGGGAAGGAAGGTGACCTTGGTGCCCTTGCGCCCCTCGGCGTCACCGACCACGCGCAGCGATTCCACGGCATTGCCGTGCTCGAAGCGCATCCAGTGCGCCTTGCCATCGCGCCAGATGGTGAGCTCGAGCCATTCGGAGAGCGCGTTGACGACCGAGACGCCAACACCATGAAGGCCGCCCGAAACCTTGTAGGCGTTGTCCTCGGACGTGTTCTCGAACTTCCCGCCAGCATGCAGCTGGGTCATGATGACCTCGGCAGCGGAAACGCCTTCTTCCTTGTGCATGTCCACGGGGATACCGCGGCCATTGTCCTCGACGCTGACCGAACCATCGGCGTTGAGCGTGATCAGGACACGGTCGCAGTGGCCCGCCAGCGCCTCGTCGATGGCATTGTCGGAGACCTCGAACACCATGTGATGCAGGCCCGATCCGTCATCGGTATCACCGATATACATGCCGGGGCGTTTGCGCACCGCATCGAGACCTTTCAGGACCTTGATGCTATCGGCGCCGTATTCGTTCGGTTTCTTTTCGTCTGCCATCAAGAATTCTTATAATTTCCAATGAGTTAAACTGGTCACCGCGCTCCGTTCTCGGCGCGCGTCAATGCCAATCACATATGGGGATGGGAAAAGGATTTTTCCATCCCCGGACAATGGCAGAATCTACCTGCAAAACCAAGCATATTACCCCTTTTAGGGGGTGGTGCGGCTCTGGTTGCTCGGTTTACGCGTTATGGGGACACAGGGAGATCAAAAACATGCCGCGATGGCGCTTTATCCTGACCCGACTGGTCGAACGAATCTGGTTTCGCGCTGCGCTGATTGCGGCGCTGTCCGTTGTCCTTGCGCTGGCTGCCGCGTTACTGGCGCCGCTCATACCCTACAAGCTCAGCCTCAGCATCGGGGCCAACGCAGTCGACGACATCCTCACTATCCTGGCATCGTCGATGCTCGCCGTGACGACCTTCTCGCTGACCGCAATGGTGACGGCCTTTTCCGGTGCCGCTTCGCACATCACGCCGCGCGCGACCAAGTTGCTGATCGAGGACGCAACGGCGCAAAATGCGCTTTCGACATTTCTCGGCGGGTTCCTTTTTGCGATTGTCGGCATCATTGCCTTGTCGACCGGCATCTATGGCGGGCAGGGGCGCGCGATTTTGTTTATCGGAACGATCCTCGTCATCGCGGTGATTGTGCTGACCTTGCTTAACTGGATAAGTCGCCTGGGCAATTTCGGACGCGTCCAAGACGCCATCGAACGCGTCGAAGCCAGGGCCATAAGCGCGCTCGACCATTATCCGGGACCGCGCCTGATCCTCCAAGAAGAGCGTCACCCCGACGCAGGGGCATGCATCGTAACCGCAAGCAAGACCGGCTATGTCGCTCACATCGACCGGTCGCAATTGAGCGAGGCTTCGGCCGAGGCGGGCGTGCAATTCACGCTTAGTGCGCCGGCCGGCACCTTTGTCGATCCGACTCGCCCGCTGGGTTGGTGCGACGGTTCGGTAGATGCGGAGCAGCTCGATCGCATGCGCAATGCGGCGATCATCGAGCCGTCACGCGATTTCGATCAGGATCCACGCTTCGGCATGGTCGTCCTGGCGGAAATCGGCAGCCGTGCATTGTCTCCCGGCATCAACGATCCTGGCACGGCGATCGCGGTCCTGGTTGCCGGACAGCGTGTTCTCGACAGCTTTTCAAAGCTCGATGTCGACACAGTGGAGCGAGCGCCCCATGTCATCGATGCGCCGATCAGCTTCGAGGATATGGTGACCGATCTCGTCCTTCCCCTCGCACGTGACGGTGCGGGGATGTTCGAAGTGGGGATTCGCATGCAGCAGATGCTCGGTGCACTCGCCCAGCGAGTTCCGCAGGCGCGCGGCTGGTTACTGGACCTGGCGCAGCAAGCACTCGACCAGGCACGCGCCGCCATCGAGGACAAGCGCGCGCTGACCAGGGTGGAAGATGCACACCGCAGCGCATTTGCCGAAGCGCAAGTACCCCGGGATGTTGCCGAACGTGCCTAGCTGATCTGGCCTGCGGCGATAGTCAGTCGCGTGGCGTCGTCAATTCCGTCGAACAAAGCCGCCTCCGTGGCCGTCATCCACACCTGGCCATAGCCTTCCAGCCGCGCGAACAGAGCGGCCCGGCGGACCGGGTCGAGGTGCGCCGCGACTTCATCAAGCAACAGGACAGGCGGCGCACCGCGGCGATCTTCGACCAAAGCGGCGTGCGCGAGGAGCAACCCGATCAGCAGTCCTTTCTGCTCGCCGGTGGAAGAAAGGTGAGCTGGTTGGTTCTTGGCGGCGTGGTGAACGGCAAGGTCCTGGCGGTGCGGGCCGACCAACGTCCTTCCCGCCGCGCCATCGCGAGACCTTGAGTCGCGCAATGCGGCTTTGAGGTTTCCGCCATCCCAGCCCGAAAGCGCTAGCGACGCGTGGGGAAAGTCGTCCGCCGGGCTGGCCGCGATGGCGTCGCCCAACGCGGCGATGGTGCGCGCGCGTGCCTGGCCGAGCGCTTCACCATGTTCCGCCATGCCGTTCTCGAGCGCGGCCAGCCATTCGGCATCCGCGGTGTCCGGTTCGGCGAGCAGCTTGTTGCGCGCGCGCATCGCCGCTTCATAGCGCGACACGTGATGGGCGTGTGATGGCTCTAAAGCCAGGACGAGTCGATCGAGGAAACGGCGGCGCGCACCGGCGCTGTCGGCGAACAGGCGATCCATCGCCGGAGTAAGCCATAGGACCGCGAGATAGTCGCCCAACCGGTTGGCCGCCGCCGCTTCGCCCTTGATACGCACCTTCTTGCGATCCGGGGCTGCGGGCGCAGTGCCGACACCGATAGCAACTTCATCCGCGAGCCGAGCGGCGACCGCAAAGCCGCCGTCGCCCTGCTGGCGCGCCATGTCGCGCAGCGGCGTGCCCCGCAGACCGCGGCCCGGCGCCAGCAACGACACCGCTTCAAGAATGTTGGTTTTGCCCGCCCCGTTATCGCCCGACAGCAGCACGAAGCCGGGTCCCGGTTCGATCAGCGCGTCGGCATGATTGCGAAAATCGGTAAGGGCGAGACGAGTGAGCATTGGTGCAGCGCGCTAGCGCTCATAGGCTGGCTGCGGCATGCACGCACCTGGCACTGGGGCGCTTGCTTCGCTCCGCTGGCCCGGCACTGGGTGGATCACACCCGCATCGGCATCAGCACGTAGAGCGCCTGGCTGTTGTCATTTTCACGTAGCAGCGTGGGCGCTGCGGCATCGGCAAGGTGGACTTCTACCGTGTCGCCTTCGATCTCGTGAAGGATGTCCATGAGATAGCGGGCGTTGAAACCGATCTCCATGCCGTCATTGGAATAATCGGCCGGCACTTCTTCCACGGCGAGGCCATTTTCGGGGCTCGATACCGACAGCGTGACCTTGTCGTTGTCGACCGCCATCTTGACCGCGCGGGTCTTTTCGCTGGCGATGGTCGCGACGCGATCGACACCCGCCATGAAGCTCTTTGGGTCGATTTTAAGCAGCTTGTCATTCGCGGTCGGGATAACGCGGTTATAATCGGGAAAGGTGCCGTCGATCAGCTTGCTGGTCAGCACTGCCGCGCCGAGACCAAAGCGGACCTTGGTGTCGGAAAGCGAGACTTCGACCGTGCCTTCGACTTCATCCAAGAGCTTGCGCAATTCGCCGACGCACTTCTTGGGCACGATAATATCGGGCATGCCATCCGAGCCTTCGGGCTTGTCGATGGTCACGCGGGCCAGGCGGTGGCCATCGGTTGCCGCAGCCTTCATCACATCGCCATCGACATGGAAGAAAATGCCCATCAGATAATAGCGGGTTTCTTCGCTGGAAATCGCGAAGCGCGTCTTGTCGATCACCTGGCGTAGCGTAGCGGCAGGCAGTTCGAAACGGGTCGGCAGATCGCCTTCGGCGATTACGGGGAAGTCATCGCGCGGCAACGTCTGCAGGTTGAAGCGCGCGCGGCCGGCATTGACCTGCATCTTGCCATCGGCGGCTTCGAGGCTGACCTGCGCGCCTTCGGGAAGCTTGCGCACGATATCGAAGAAGGTGTGCGCGGGGACGGTCGCCGCACCGGCCTGGCTGACGTCCGCCTCGACACGCTCGTCGACCTGAAGATCAAGGTCTGTCGCCATGAGACGGAGCGAGCCGTCATCGCCGGCTTCGAGCAGCACGTTCGAAAGGATCGGAATGGTGTTACGACGTTCGACCACGGATTGGACATGGCCGAGGCTCTTGAGGAGTACCGCCCGTTCGATTGTGGCTTTCATTGCGCTTCACGCCCCCGAAAAATGTTGTGTTCGGGTTTCGTTATAACGCGCGTGTGCGCGAGGGCTAGTGCCAAACAGCCGCTAATTCTCGAGCGTTTTGCGTTCTGACCCCGTGCGCGAAGAAATGGCTTCGACCGTCGCCGCCACATCCGCTTCGAATGCGACAATCAAGGCATCGAGGCCGTCGCGCTGCTCTACAGCCTCGAGTTCGGCAGCGCGCTCTGCAATGCGGGCTGCGCCGGCATTCGCGGCGGCCCCTTTGAGCGCATGCGCTTCGCTCCGGATGGCTTCGAAATCCTCCGTCTCGACGTGCGCTGCCAACGCTGCGGGTATGCACTCCAGCTGCCCGCGCAACAAACCCAGCAAAGACTCGAGGCGATCTGCACCCAAGGTGGATTCAATCGCGGCCAGACGGTCTTCGTCGAGCAACGGCGTGGTAGCCTGGTCGTTCCCTTCACTGCCGCGCTGGGTGACGATTGCAGCCAGCTGGTCGGCCAGTGCTTCCTGGTCGATCGGTTTCGTAAGAAACGCACTGAGGCCCGCGCCATCGTAGAAGCGCCGCCGCTCGGGCGAGGCGTCGGCCGTAAGCGCGATGATTGGGATGCTTGCATTCGGCCCGCGGCCGGCGCGGATCTGGCGCGTCGCTGCCAGCCCGTCCAATTCGGGCATCTGCATGTCCATGATGATCGCATCGAACTGCTCGGCAGCAGCGCGTTCGACGGCCAAGCGGCCATTGTCGACTGCCCTCATATGATGGCCAAGGTGCGACAATACCGCGCCCAGCAGCATCTGGTTAACGGGATTGTCCTCCGCGACGAGGATTTTGAGCCCGGCGGCCTTCCCGGCCGGCTGCACCATCGTCGGCAACTCCAGCTCGGCAGTTTCATCCACGCTTGGCTCGCGCCCTTCTTCCAATGGAACTTCGAACGAGAAGGTTGAGCCGTGCCCCGGCTGGCTCTCGACACGCATCTGGCCGCCCATGGCTTCGATCAAACGGCGGCTGATCGTCAGACCAAGTCCGGTCCCCCCGAAGCGGCGCGAAGTCGTGACGTCCGCCTGCGTGAACGGCTGGAAGAGATGTTCGCGCTCTTCGGGCGCAATCCCGATGCCGCTGTCGCTTACGGCCACGCGCCAGCGCCAGCGATCATGATCGGGCAGGACCGAAATGCGAACGACAACCTCTCCCTCATCGGTAAACTTTACGGCATTGGAAAGGAGGTTTGACAGAATTTGCTGTAGCCGCACGGGGTCGCCGCGAACCGGCCGCACACCGCTCAAGTCGCCTTCGACCCTAAGTACCAATCCCTTGGCCGATGCCGACCGGTCAAACAGCTGCATAGTTTCCGCAATTAGTTGTTCGAAGCGGAAATCGCGCTGCTCGAAAGACATGCGCCCGCTTTCGATCTTGGAGAAATCCAGGATGTCGTCGAGCACGGCCATCAGCAGGTCGGCAGAACGCTTGAGCGTGCCGAGATAGCGGTCGCGCTCTTCCATGGAGGGTTGCAGGCGCAGCAGGTCGATCATGCCGAGCACCCCGGTCATCGGCGTTCGTATCTCGTGGCTCATCGTCGCAAGGAAGGCAGACTTCGCGGCAGCGGCCTTCTTGGCGCGATCGCGTGCTGCCACCAGCTCGGCCTGCGCGCGAACTTCGAGCGTGACATCACGTACCACCCCGAACAGACCGCCGACCTTCCCGCTCCGGTCGCGTTCGGCCTGCACCATCAATCGGAAATGTCGCAGCTGGCCATCTTTCGTGCGCACGCGCGCACCGCATTCGCTCGGCCTGCCAGCGGAGCGCGCGCGTCCGATGGTCGCCAACATCAGGCGGCGGTCGCCGACCGTGAGCATTCGCAGGAGGTCGCGTGGTGCCATGTTTTTCTCGCGATCTACGCCGATCATGGCTGCCAACTGACGCGAATGGCGAAAGCCAAGGCTATCCGTATCGAACCGCCAGTGGCCGATTTGCGACAGGCTTTCCGCAAGGCGTAGCAGCCGGTTGGACTCGCCGAGCTTTTCGGCGGCATCGAGTACCTGCTGTTCGGTCTCGTGGCGCTGCTGGATATCGCGCAGGGTTGCGACCACCTCAGTGGGCGCTTCACTCTGCGCGTCCTTTACCAGCTGGGTCGAGGCCTCCACCCAGCGATAATCGCCGCTTTTGGTGCGAAGTCGGAAACTCAGTTCGGGCGGCGGCGCGCCGGCCAGCACCTCGGCAAAATGCCGCGCGAACAGATCGCGTTCATGTTCATGAATCTTCTGCGAAAGCGGTTTGCCGACCAGTTCGACCGGATCGAAGCCCAGCACCGCACGCGATGCGCTGGATACGTAGAGCGGAACCTGATCGAGGCCGATGCGAAAAACGATGTCGCGCGCATGTTCGGTAACCAGACGGTAGAGACCTTCGCTCTCCTCGAGCGCGACTGCGTCTGCCTTGCGACTGGAAATGTCCGACATTTTCACGACATAGCCGACGATCTCGTCCAGCTCGGTCATGCTACTGAAATAGATTTCCATCCAGGCGTCGGGAGTACGCGCGTGGCGCACTTCGATGGTGTCACCGCGTTCGCCCTGCTGGACGCGCGACCATAATGCTTCGGCAAGAAGGCGGTCCTCGCGGTGGATCGCTTCCAACCATCCGCCATCGCGGCTCTCCTCCAACGTTCGACCCGTCAGCTTTTCCCAATTCTGGTTAGCCCAACGCGGCTTACCCTCGCTGTCGAGGTGAAGGATGCCCGAACGAATGGATTCGGCGATGCTGCGAAACTTGCGGTCGCTGTCTGCATAGGCGGCATCGAGCCGATCACGATCGCGCGCGAGTGCACGTACGGGCAGCACGAGGAAGATGAGCGACGCCATGTAAGCCTGGAAGATGCGTCCCTCGATCAAGAGGTCTTCCGAAATAGCGATGATCGGCCCCGTCCCGGTGATCGTCATTGCCAGAGCGATTGTGCAGCCGCCGAGGAGCGACATCATCGCGGCCGATAGGGGCAGCCGCATCGCCGTGATCAGCAGAAGCGGCCCTAGCACGAACAGCATGGCGACAATATCGGTCATGAATGCGGCCGTGGTGGCCGCCCAGAAAAGGAGGACAGGGCCGATACGCTGCACGAGATAGCCGTACGCGCTACGTCTGCGGCGGGGTGTTTCGGGTTCGGCCAAGCTCCACTCGCTCCAGTGGCCGAACGACAAGAGGAGCGGTGCAATGGTCAGCATCCCCAACAGGTCAGGCACCCACCAGTCAACCGCGCTGGTCAGGAAAGGGCGCCCCATGATGCCTGCCAGCATGGCCGCCGCAAGGAGCGATGCCGCAACGGTGCCGAGTAGGGCAGCGAGGAAAAAGCGGATGATGACCTTGGGATCATCGAAGGTATCGCGGGGCGCAAACACGGGACGGAGCAGGGCCGCGACCAGGCCACTTTCCGTCATGTTGGCAAGTCCAAGCGCGAAGGCGGCGGTTGCAGGGGTACCCGAAAGGACGTTCGCCGTGCCCGTGCCTATCCAGACCGCTGGCAACAGGACAATCCAGTGGGTTCGCGGGCTACGCAAAAGCAAAGCCACCGCGACCCCATTGGATAGCCAGACGGTCGCCAAAGGGCCGGCCTTGGCGAAGACGAATTGGACCAGCCAGGCGAGTATGCCGCACAGGAGCGCAAGCGAAATGGCAAGCGCCGCCGCGCGCGCTGCGGCGCGCCTACTAGTTTGCAGACCAATTTCCACCCAGGCCTCCCGGAAAATGACATTCCGGCAAGGCCATGGCGGTTCACAAGCGCACGGTCGCGCCGTTTAGGAACCATTGCGACCCGAGCGAATCGTTTCTGGCGCTATTGCTTAACCGAACGGTCCGATTTGAACGCGTTAGCCGCCAAGTGTCACAACAATACCGCGTCGACGCGGTGCACCACGCCTTCGTCGTAGCGGGAATCCGCTTCTGTAACCGAAGCGGCAGCCCCGCCAGCCGACAAGGTCATGCTGTCGCCGTCCAGGTTGGCTTCCAACGTCGCTTCGCCAAGGGTCGGAAGGCTGACGCTACCGCCATTGGCATTCGCGGCCTTCTTGATGTCGTCGGACAGGATCGTGCCGGGTAGGATGTGGTTGCTCAATATCGCGCCCAGCGCTTCCTTGCCTTCCTCCGTGCCAGCGTCGGGCAGGGTACCATCAGGCACTGCGGCAAAGGCTTCATCGCTCGGGACGATTAGTGTGTAGGGCGCGGGACCGTTAAGAATACCGTCAAGCCCGGCCGCTGCCATGGCCCGACCGAACTGGCTGTCCGCACCTATCGCATTGGCAAGCGATCCGTCTTGCTCCGCGACTTCGTTGCCTGCGGTGTTCTCATCCGACGCGCAGGCACTTAGCGCCAGCGCTGAAGCGGCCAAGGCCGTTATCAATTTGCGCATAAGTCTTTCCCCTAGATGATAGCGTCGAGCACTTCGGCAACAATCAGCGTTTCGGGCTCGACCCGATAGATGTAACCGTCGCTATAGCGATACCAGTCCCGATCGTTGTCATAGTAGCGATCACGATAGCCGTACGGGACATTGTAGACGCTGTAGCTGGAGGGCAGCGGCTGGCCGACAATCGCATCGCCCGTCAGTAGCGCGGCGATCGACTGGATCAGCCGCGTTTGTGGGTCGATGCGGTAGATCGCGCCATCGCCATAACGATAGTAAGGTTCGTCGTAATAATCGCGATACTGCGTCGGCACATTGTAGAAATCATAGGGTTCGGGATAGTAGCTTCCGACCGGGTAATAATAGCCCGGGCGATCATAGCGCGGTATCAGCCCGTCGATGATGCCGTTGGCACCGATCCTATAGATGAAGTCGTCACCCATACGGTAGCGATACTCATCATCCGGATACCAGGTGGAATAGGCACCGCCGAGCAGCGAGCCGAGCAACGATTCGGGTGCGCGTTGGCCCCATAATTTCTTGGCCTGGCCCGGGGGAAGGCAACCATTGCGCTTCTTCGCGAGCCCCGGCGGGCAGTCGCTGTAGCGGCCATTATTGTCCCCGTATCGGAAGACATTGCGATCGACTTCGCTGAAAATGCGGTTGCCCAGGTCACCGTCGTAGCGACGGTCGCGATTGCGATCGAAGCGGTCTTCGTACCGGTCGGCGCGGCGATCGCGTCGGTCTTCGATGCGATCACGCTCACGGTCGACACGGTCTTCCCGACGGTCGCGACGCGCTTCGGCGCGGTCGCGATCGCGATCGCGGCGATCTTCGGCGCGATCAGGGCGCTCTTCGCGCGCTTCCTGGCGGCGTTCGCGCTGCTCCTCGCGGCGCTCCTGCCGGGCTTCGCGGCGCTCTTCACTGCGCTCGGCGCCTGGGCCGTTGCCATTGCCCTGGCTGTTGCCGCGTCCCTGGGCAAGCGCGGGGCTTGCGATAGCCATCGCCGCCACACCGGCGGCAAGAACGATGTTCCTCATAGATACCTCCAGTAATCTGCAGGCAAAACGAGCAAATGTAGCGGGCTGTTCCGTCAGGTCGCGGCCGGTTCGTCTATCCAATCGTCGCGAATCCGGCGCGAAGCGAGCCACAGCAGGAGAGCGGCGACGAGATAGAAGGTCAGTACCGCCAATGCGGCGTAGCGAAGCGAATCCGCGCCATATTGTTCGCGCAATCCGTCGGATATAGCGCCGATCAAGAGCGGTCCGACGCCAAGGCCGATGAGGTTGTTGATCAGCAGGAATGACCCGCTTGCGGTCGCGCGCTGCGCCGGGGCGACGAGATGCTGGATTGCTGTCGTGACCGGGCCGAGCCATAAAATGTTGAGCGCGTTGGGCACGAGCAGAAGCATCCACACGACGACCAGGCTATCCGCCATCAATCCCGCGGCATAGAGCGGCGCGGTGACAAGCCAGGCAATCGCCGGCAACCATGTGTACCAGCGCCGGTCTCGCGTCCCGAGCTTGTCGGCAAGATAGCCGCCCATGAAGACACCGATCGTCCCGCCCAAGAGCAAGAGCGAGCCCAAGAACTGGCCGGCGCCGATAAGGCTCATGCCGTAGCTGCGGATCAGGATCGAGGCGACCCACGTTGCGAGCCCGTAACCGCACAGCGAGCTAAGCGAGGCGCCAAAGGCCATCAGCCAGAAGGAGCGCTTCTTCGCAATGACAGGGAAGACCTTGCCAAGCGCGCCCAGCGTCGGTGCCGTGGTACCCGGCGCGCGCGGCTTGTCGCGAACGACGAGCTTGAAGATAGGCGCAAGGACGAGGCCTGCGACGCCCATGACGATAAAGGCGGTCCGCCAATCGAAGGCCGAGGCGATATAGGAGCCCAGGATCGCGCCCGAGCCCAGTCCGATGGGCACGCCGAGCGAGAAGATGGCAAGCGCCCGGGCACGCCGCTCGGGCGGAAAATAGTCGGCGATCAGCGCATAGCTTGGTGCGACCCCCCCCGCTTCGCCGACACCGACGCCCAGACGGAACAGGAAGAGCTGCCAAAACCCGGCGGCGGTACCGCACAGCGCGGTGAAGCCTGACCAGACGGCAAGCGCACCGGTGATCACGCCCGAGCGCGAAGTCCGGTCGGCAAGCAAGGCCAGCGGCAGGCCGATCAGGCTATAGACCAGCGCAAAGGCAGGCCCTGTGAGAATGCCCAACTCGCTATCGGTAAAGCCCAGGTCGTTCTTGATCGGCTCGAGCAGGATACCGAGTATCTGGCGATCGAGGAAATTGAAGATGTAGGCGAGCAACAGCATCGCCAGCACGAGACCGGCGCGGCCCTGGCCCTGTCGCATGGTGGTGTCGCTCGTCATTGGTTTCCCCTCCCGGCTCCACCCCCTGCTAGCGGGCAAAGCCGGGAGTGACTAGCGGCTAGAATTCGTAGCCCACGGTGAAAAGGATTTGCCGTGGATTTCCGTAATATGCCGTCAGCGTTCCCTCGGTCCCCAGTGTCGGGATGGGCTGGTCGGTAACGGGATTGAGGATGAGCGCGCCGGTATCGGGGTCCTGAGCCAGGAAATTGTAGCCCGCGACGATGTATCGTTCGTCAGTCAGGTTCTTGCCATAAAGTCCCACCGTCCACTGGCCGCCGGGCAGCTCATACGTAATGCCGGCGTCCCACAGCGCGAAGCCGCCCTGGTCGAGCGGGCTCGCCAGTTCGAACTGCTGGCTATCGCCGCGATAGGAAAGCGTCGTGTTGACGAAGAGGTCGCCGCCACCAATCGGCGCCGAGTATGTCAGCGAACCCGAGGCCGTGATGTCGGGCGTGTTCTGTATCTCGCGGCTGTCGGCGACGTTGATACCGCGGCTGTCGATGAAGGTTTCGAATTGGGCGTCGAGCAGGCCAAGCGACCAAGCGAAGTTGAGACGATCATCGCCATAATTTCCAAACACCAGCGCATTGCCTTCGAATTCAAGGCCGCGGATACGGGCTTCGGCGGCGTTGGTAGTCACCCCGATGAAGGTCTGGCCGCCCATGCCATCGGGGACACCGACCGACCCGGGGATCTGCACGTCTTCGTAATCGGCCTGGAAAACAGCAAGCGCGGCGTAGATGCGATCGTCGGCAAGGTTACCCTTCCAGCCTAGCTCATAGCTCTTCACGGTTTCGGGTTCGAAGGCGAAAAAATCGTAGACTTCGGCGTCGGTAACAGTGCCGTTGCCGTCAAGGTCGGGCGCGGCGGTCGACTGGCCGCGCGGATCGAAGCCGCCCCCTTTAAAGCCTTCCGAATAGCTGGCGTAGAGCGTGTGATCGTCGGTCGGCTTGAAGCTGATCGAGGCGCGCGGCGTGAAATCGGTGTCGGTGCGTTCGCCCTGGAAATCCGATGTCGTAGCGAAAACCACGCCGGCACCGCCGAAGATGGGCGAGCCGCCACCCAGATAGGTTTCGCGGAAGACCGTGCTGTTGCGCTTGTCCTCGGTGTAGCGGCCGCCAACTGAGATCGCGACCTGGTCGGTGACGTCGAAGGTCACATCGCCGAAAATAGCCCAAGTTTCGGTCTGCACTTCGCCCTGCGTAAGCGCGGTCAGGCCATTGAGCAGCGTAAACAGGCGCACGTCGAAGACGGTGAATGCATCGGCATCGAGATAATAGCCGCCGAGCAGGCCCTGGAAGCGATCGCCTTCGTAGAGGAGCTGGAATTCCTGGCTGAATTGCTCGTTTTCGTAAATGGCGGGCACGTCGAGGTCGACTACGGGAAGCGTATCGAAATCGATTGGCGTGGCGCTGTCATCCTTGCGCCAGGCGGTGATCGACTTGAAAGTCAGCAAATCGCCAAGCGGCACCTGAAGATTGGCCGAAAAGCCTTCGGAGACGACTTCCTGCACTGGATCAGCAAGCCCCCCGCGCGTGTCGTAGACGCTGTCGAGCAGCGGCGCACCCGATGCAAGACCGGGAATCAGGCGCGATCCGCCGCGCGCATTGCTGTCATCGTCGGTGCGATCATAGGCGAGGCGCAGCAGGAAATCGATCTCGTTGCCGACCTCTGCGCTTACGCGGAAAGCAAGAATGTCCTTGTTATAATTCTCTTCTCCGGTGGTCAGATTCTCGCCGAATCCGTCGTTCTGGAGATAGGCGGCAGCCACACCCGCGCGAAACATCTCGGTGCCGTAGCTGGCGCGTCCGACGATGTCGGTTCGGCCATAACTGCCGACGGTGCCGCGCACCGCCCCCGCCACACCTTCGGGCAGGCGCCGCGTCACATATTTGACCGCGCCGCCAATGGTGTTTCGACCATAAAGCGTGCCCTGCGGACCGCGCAGGACTTCGATCCGCTCGACATCGTAGATGTCGAGCACTGCGCCTTGCGGTCGGTTGAGATAGACATCATCAAGATAAATGCCAACGCCCTGTTCGAAACCGGCGACCGGATCTTGTTGGCCGACGCCGCGAATGAAGGCGGTGAGCGTCGAGTTGGTGCCGCGCGAGGCCTCAAGCGTCACGTTGGGTGTGGTGTCGGCGATGTCGGTAATGTCGAGCGCCGCTTCGCGCTCGAGCTGCGGGCCGGAATAGGCGGTTACCGAAAGCGGCACATCCTGCAAGGTTTCAGCACGGCGGCGCGCGGTGATGACGATGGCGCCGCCTTCTTCGGCTTCCTGAACCGCGGCGGCATCGTCATTTGCATCCTGCGCATACGCGGGAACTGCGATCATCGCGGCGCCAGCAACAGACGTCATGAGAATCAGTTTTTTCATCAAGAACCTCCCCTTTGTCGCGGCTCTTGCAGCGCGACGCGCCAACCGCTTTGACTCGGCTCATAATGAAAGTTGAACCGAGTTTCAACTTTTGATAATGTGCTGTTCAATATAGGGGTTCGCGCATGGCGGAAATTGCAGGAAAGCCGGCGAAGTCGGGATCGTCAAAGACACCGCGCACCAGCCGCGGCGAAAAGACGCGTGCGAGGATTCTAGACGCCGCTCGGCAGGAATTCGGCGCCAAAGGTTTCGGCGAAAGCTCGATTGTCGGTATCACGCAGCGCGCCAAGGTCGCGCTCGGCACCTTCTACACCTATTTCAACTCCAAGGAGGAAGTGTTCGCAGCGTTGGTCAAGGACATGTCCGGCCAGGTGCGCGATCATGTCGCCCCGGCATTGGCCGATGCCGATGACACGATCGATGCCGAGCGCCGTGCTCTCGCCGCCTTCCTGACCTTCGCGCGCGAGAAGAAGGAAGTGTATCGCATCATCGACGAAGCCGAATTCGTCGACCCCGAAGGCTTCGAAGCACACTACCGCGCCACGGCCGCACGAATCGCCGAACGTCTCGAAAGCGGCGATGTCGAACCAGCGATTGATGCGCTCGATGCGGAAGTGCGCGCCTGGGCGATCATGGGAATGAACGTGTTCCTCGGCCTGCGCTTTTCGGTCTGGGACGATGAAGAGGCCAGCAAGGTCGCCGCTTCCGCCAACCGCCTCATCGCAGACGGTTTGAAGCCGCGCTAGAGCGCCGCTGCGAGCGCGGCGAACGCGTCGATATCGTCGGCGTCATGATAGAGTCCGAGCCCGATGCGGATCACGTCGCCGCGCACATCGGTGATACAGTCTTTGGCCTTCAGAGCCTCGCACCATTTGGCGGCGTCCGGATGACGGTAGGCCAGGAAGCGGGCGTGCGGTTGGCCGTCCAGCGGATTGAGCAGCTCCGCTGCGCCGAACACGGACGATTGCAGAGCTTCGATCGCCTGCGCCTGCAATGTGGCGACATGCGCATTGATGTCGGCAGTATCGAGCCGTTCGGTAGTCAGCAGACCGCAGATCGCGTTCCAGCGATAAAGCGCAGAGGGATCGAAGGTGGCTCCCATGAAGCGCATCGCATCGGGGGCATAGCCGATCATGCCGGGCGGCAAGGTCAGATCGTCGAACTCGGCGAACCAGCCCGTTATTGGCGGCCGTACGCCAAAGCCTGGCGGGCAGCTCATGAACCCCATGCCTTCACCCGCCATGGCGTACTTATAGCCACCACCGAAGAAAAACGCCTTGTCGCTGAGCGCGCGCGTGAACGGATATTCGAGCGCCATGAAGCTGTGATAGCCATCGATCACCACCCACGGGCCTTCAGGATCGGCGAGCTCGCAGATCGGCGCAATCGGGTCGAGGATGCGGCCCGATCCGAACAAGATCTGGCTTACGAACACGAGGTCATGACGATCGAGCCGCGCCGCATCGGCGAACCGGTCCGCGAACGTATCAAAGGGTTCGACGTCGACCGTGTCGACGATGATCGAACCTTCTTCGACCCAGCGCGCGAACTGGCGGCGCGCCGAATGGAATTCGCCCGTGCTCGTCAGGATACGCAGCGGCCCACCCGCACGGCGCGGGCAGGCTGCGGCCAACCGGATGATCAGGTCGTGCGTATTGGCGGCGAACACGATGCGCCGCCAATAGTCATTGCCCGTACCCAGCTGCGCAGAGACATTGGCGGCGGCCTCGGTCCAGACCTCGCCCATGATCTTTTCCCACTTGCGGTCGGCCAACGCGGCCGCGTCTTCCCAGCAGCGCACCTGCCCGTCGAAGCTGGCATCCGGCCACAAGTGATGGCTATGCGCCGCCATGTGCAGGCGGTCGGGGGCCAGGCTTTTGCTGAAGAGCCGCTTGTAGCTCATATGTCGGTTCTGAGGTTCCACAGTGCGGGAAAAGCGCGCTTCGACAGCGTCGTCCTGAGATATTCGGCGCCCGCAGAACCACCGGTCCCGCGCTTGAAGCCGATCACGCGCTCGACGGTCAGTACATGCTTGTGCCGCCACGCTGCCAGGGCGTCGTCGAGATCGACCAGCTTCTCGGCGAGACCATACAGTTCGAGATTGTCTTCGGTGTTGCGATAGACGTCGAGCCAGCTGGCCTGGATTGCCTCCTCGCTCGACACATCGAACCCGGCCCGGCCGAGTGCTTCGTTTGCTTCGTCCCAAAGGCTTGGCTTTTCGAGCGTGGCCTCGAGTTGCCTGCGCTCCTCGCTGCCATCCTTGTAATTTTTGAGAAAAGCCGGATTTTTGATCCCGAGCCGGTATTCCATCATCCTGAACTGCCATGACTGGAAGCCCGACGCGGTGCCGAAATGATGGCGGAATTTCATGTAGTCGGCGGGGGTGAGCGTGGTGAGGATGTCCCAGCTCAGCGTCATCACCGACTGGATGCGACTGACCCTGCTCAACGCCTTGTGCACTAGCGTGAAATGGCCGCGGTGCAGCTGGTCGATCGCGTAATCGACTTCGAACAGGATCTGCTTGAGCCACAATTCCTTAGACTGGTGGATGATGATGAAGAGCATCTCGTCATGATGCTCGCTATGCGGCACCTGCGCGCCGAGCACTTCGCCCAAGCGAAGATATTCGGCATAGCTCATGTCTCTGGAAGGAACCGCGGTCATGCCGGCCCGCTTAGGCCATCACGCCGCGGCGCGGCAAGCCGTCTTAGCGTCCGCCCGGCCCGCCGCCGGGAAGCCCGGCCTGGCCAACCTGGCCGATTCCGCCGAACAATTCGTCGAAGAAACTGCGTTCGCGACCCAGCGTGGGTGTTTCGGCGTTACTGGGATTGATATTTACCGCAAGTTCGCGGCCGGTTTCGTTGACGGCTACGACATTGCCCGTCGCATCGAACGTCACCGCGATGACCTTGCTGTCATCGAGACGCGGGCGACGGAACGCGAACTGATTGGTCGTGCGGCTGACATAATACCACTGTTTGTCGTCGAACTGGCCAACAAAAGTCGGGCGGCCGAGCGTGGCTTCGACCGAGGCCTTGTTGTCAACGCCGGGCGCGATCGCCTGCACCAGTTCGGTCGAGGCAATATAGCCCGACGAGTCGCGGACGCCCGCGCAGCCGGTCAGCATGGCTCCAGCCGCCACACACGTGAAAATTGCCCGCTTCGACACCATATCGCTCACTCCATTGGCGGCTCCACCCTTGCGGGCCGCTGAATGGGCACATATGCGGGCTGAGGGCGATAGCGCAAGGCCTGAAGAAGGTGACGAAGCGATGATTCGACGATTCATGTCCATGTTCCGATCTTCCGATGCGGCGGATGCCAGCGCACCCTATCAAAGACTCGTCGAACTGGCGCGCGAGCCGGCCTGGTATCAGTGCGGCAATGTAGCCGATGACATGGACGGGCGCTTTGCCGTGCTGTCGAGCCTCGTGGCGCTCGCCATATTGCGGCTTGAGGATGGCGACGAAGATGCAGTGCGCGGATCGGTCGCGCTGACCGAGCAATTCATCACGGACATGGACGCGCAGATGCGCGAGATCGGTTTTGACACGACAATCGGCAAACAGGTGCGCAGCCTGGTCGGCGCACTGGCGACGCGTGTCGACCGCTGGCGCCGCGCCGAAGAAGGCGAGATCGAATGGGAGGATGCTACCTTATTCAGCGTCTATCGGGACAAGGACCCGGGCGAAACGACGCTGACATTCGCCAGCGAAAAACTACGCAGTTTCCGCGAGCATCTCGACGGCTTTGGCGATGAGGACATCATGCGCGGGAGTTTCGCCTGATGGACACGCTGTCGCTGGCGAATATTCGCGATGGTGATCATCGCGACTTCAAGGCCGACGATAAAGACAGACAAGCGATCGCCAAACGCCTGGGCCTGCTGGGGCTCGAGCGTTTCGAAGCCAATGTAACGTTGATCAAGGACGGACAGAGGGTCGACGCGTCGGGCCAGGTCCGGGCCAAGGTCATCCAGCCCTGCGTGGCCACCGGCGAGCCCGTCACAAGCATGATCGATGAGCCCTTTACCCTCCGCTTTCTACCCGAGCCCGAAGTCGATGCAGACGAGGAGATCGAACTTGGCGAGGACGAGATGGACGTCATTTTCCATGACGGCACCACGATCGCGCTGGGCGACGCTTTGGCCGACACGTTGGCGCTTGCGCTCAATCCCTATCCGCGTTCGCCTGACGCCGAAGCCCACCTGAAAGAGGTTGGCGTCATCAGCGAAGAAGAAGCCGGCCCGTTTGGTGCACTCGCCGATCTGAAGCGCAAGATGGAAGGTGGCGGCTAGGCCGCAACCAGGCCCTAGAAGGGCACGTCGTCATCGAGATCGTTGTCGAAGGTCGCCGGCTGCGGGCGCGATTGCTGCTGGCCACCGTCACCGCCGCCATAACCGCCGCTCGCCTGGTTGTCGCCGTAACTGCCGCCGCCGCCGCCCTCGCGCGGATCGAGCAGGACGAGTTCGCCGCGGAAGCGCTGCAAGACGACCTCGGTGGTATATTTGTCCTGCCCCGACTGATCCTGCCACTTGCGGGTCTGCAACTGGCCTTCGAGATAGACCTTCGAACCCTTACGCAGGTAATTCTTGGCGACCCGCCCCAGATTTTCGTTCCAAATCACTACATTGTGCCATTCGGTGCGTTCCTGGCGATTGCCGTCGCGATCTTTCCAGCTTTCCGATGTGGCGACGCGCAGGTTGACGACTTCGCCGCCATTGTTGAGCGAGCGCGCTTCGGGGTCCGCCCCCAGGTTGCCCACCAGGATTACCTTATTCACGCCCGCCATATTATCGTCCTTCGCTTTGGATATTGCGTCTCTTGGATAGGCAGTGCAGCGCCCACTGTCACCACTGTTTCGCGCCTTTTGTCGGATGGAATCTCGAACCTTTTGACCGTATGGCCGTTGCAGCCGCAGCACCTTAAGCGCGCCATGATTCGTCAAACTTTCCGGAAGCCATGAAACGTCTCGCAGCCTCCATAGTGGCCATTGGCATAGCCAGCGCCGCGCCTGCCTTTGCAACTGAACGCGGCATGTCGGCCGGCGCGCCGGTAGGCACACGCACGTTCACGCCGGAAGAATTCGCCGTATTCGCTCCGCGCACCGCGCTCGACATGGTGCGGCAAATCCCCGGCTTTTCGATCAACGCGGGCGATGACGGTGCGCGCGGGCTCGGCCAGGCCGACCAGAATATTCTTCTCAATGGAAAGCGGGTTTCGGGCAAGTCCAACGACGCCGTCACCACGCTTTCGCGTATCGAAGCATCGAGCGTAGTGCGTATCGAGATGCTGGAGGGCGCGAGCCTAGATATCCCTGGTCTGTCAGGCGAGGTCGCCAACATCGTCTACAAGGTGGACAATTTTGGCGGCACCTTCGAATGGCGCCCCCAGTTTCGCGAGCGGCTTGAAGACAACTGGTTCGCCGGCGAAGTCGCGCTGTCGGGCAAACTTGGCAGTTTCGACTGGAGCGCGAGCCTTGCCAACGATGCCTTCCGTCGCGGTAATTTCGGGCTCGAGATCGTCGAGGATTTTGCCGGCAACCTGCTCCTCACCCGCGATGAGCTTTCTTCATTCTACGGCGATCGCCCGCGGCTCACACTGGGCGCGACGCGCAGCGCGGCGAACGGCAACATCTTCAACATCAATGCCGCGGGAGAGCTATACTTCTTCGACCGCATCGAGACTGGGTTCGAACAGATCGTCGACGCCGCCAATGGTGATCGACGGTCGGTGCGCACGCAGGACCAATGGAGCGTCGAGATTGGCGGCGACTATGAATTCGCTCTTGGTCCCGGCCGTTTGAAACTGATCAGCCTTTATGGCTTCGAACGTGAGCCTTCGATCAACGATTTCATCTATCTCGCGCGCGTCTCCGATGCGGTCGAGGAGGGCCGCCGCTTCGAACAGGATCGCGATGTCACCGAGATCATCGGCCGCGCGGAATATGGGTGGTCTGGCGGTGGCGGTGACTGGCAAGCCAGCATCGAGGGTGCCTACAACAAGCTCGACAGCGAGGGCCGTCTGCTTGTCCGTGATATGTTCGGTATGCTGCAGCCGATTGCCTTCGAAGGGGCCACGGCCACGATCGATGAAAAGCGCGCAGAAGGTTTCCTTTCCTATAGCCGCGACCTCGGCGGGGGGCTTGCATTGCAGGCCAATCTCGGTGGCGAGTTTAGCCAGATCGATGCGGGCGCAGCCGATGGCGCACGATCTTTCTGGCGGCCGAAGGGATCGCTGGCGCTCGACTGGGCAACCTCGGGCAACCTCACGCTCAGCGCGCGGTTCGAACGCACGGTGGATCAACTCGATTTCGGGCAGTTCCTCGCCTCGGTCGACGTGACCGACGACCTTGACCGCGACCAGAACAAGGCACTCGTACCACCGCAGCGCTGGACCGCCGAGCTGGAAGCGGTGAAGGCACTTGGCGGTTATGGGTCGCTCCGCCCGTTTATTCGCATGTCGCTCATCGAGGACGTCATCGATTCGATCCCGGTGGGGATCGACGGCGAGGTACTGGGTAATGTCGATACGGCGCGAATTTGGTCGATGGGAAGTAACGTAACGTTGCTGCTCGATCCTCTCGGCTGGACTGGCGCGCGGCTCGATTTCGAGCTGGCCTTCTCCGGCTCGTCGATCAAAGATCCGCTTACCGGCGCAACGCGAGAGCTCAGTGGCCGCGAGCTGATCGATGTCGAAGCCGACCTTCGCCATGACGTCCCCGATAGCGATATCGCGTGGGGCGGCGGGATTTCCTTCCGCGATACGGCCGAAGAGGTTCGGCTGGGCAATATCGACGATCGTTATGATACCGGTCCCGACATCTACGCCTTCGCCGAACATAAGGACGTAGCCGGCCTGACCGTGCGTTTGCGCGTCGATAATCTGCTCGATCGGCGCGATGGTTTCGAGCGTCTCTTGTGGGATGGGCGCCGCATCGGACCCTACGACATCCGCGAATTTCGTGAGCGCAGGTTCGGACGCACCATCGAATTGAGCGTGCGCGGCACCCTCTAATCCGTTTCTCTTTGAGACTACATATGTAATCGAGCGGGCCTGGCCGCCCGTTCGTCGAAGGGGGCTGGCTGTCGCGACCCCGGAATGTTGGTTGGCTCATGGCGTCCCCAGCGCCGTGGGAGAGTATTTATGAGCATCAGACCAGTTTTGCTGGCTACGGCCGCCATCGCATTTGCATCGCCCGCGCTTGCCCAAGACAACGCATCCGTCGACACAGAAGATGGCCAGGAAGATGTTACCGCCATGGCGGTTGACGAAGACCTTGTCACCGACGCAGCCGCCTCCGCCCCGCTCGCCGCTCGGAGTTTCACGCCCGCCGACTTCACCCAATTCGCGCCGCAAAATGCGCTCGATATGGTAGCCCGCATTCCAGGCTTCACCATCCAGGGCGGCGATCAGGGCAATAGGGGATTGGGTCAGGCCAACCAAAACGTGCTGATCAATGGTCAACGCGTGTCGGGCAAAAGCAATGATGCGCGTGATGCCCTGCGTCGCATCCCCGCCGATGCGGTCGAACGGATCGACATTGTCGACGGTGCGTCGCTCGCCATTCCGGGCCTTTCGGGCCAGGTTGCCAACATCATCGCGGATGCCGGCGGCTGGTCGGGCAACTTTAGCTACCGTCCGCAATTTCGCCGCGACCATGAGCCGCGCCTGCTCGACATCGAGATCAGCGCCAGCGGCAAGCTCGGCGATAATGATGTCAGCTTCGGTTTCGAGAACGACCAGTTTCGCAATGGCAACATCGGGCCAGAAGTGCGCCGCGATGCCGGCGGCGAGATTCTGCGCGTCGTCGAGGAAGAAGCGACTTTCTTCGGCGACCGGCCGACCATCAACGCGTCTCTCGGCAGAACCGCAGACAACGGCAACGTCCTCAACCTCAATGGCAGTGGGCAGCTATTCTACTTTGATCGGGCGCAGGTCGGCTTCGAGGTCGCGGCGGACGGGAGTACCGCCCGCGAACGCAATACCGGCGGCGAGGATGAGTGGAATTTCGAGCTCGGCGGCGATTACGAATTCGGCCTTGCGGGTGGTCGCGTGAAACTGATCGGCCTCCGTCGGCAGGAAAGTAGCGAATTCACATCGATTTTCGAACGCCTGGAAGATTCGCCCGGTGCGGTGCTGAAGGGCCGTCGTTTCGAGCAGGTGATCGACGAGGCCGAGACTATCGCGCGCGGCGAATATAGCTTTGCCGGTTTGGACGGCGACATGCAGGTCAGCCTTGAGGGCGCCTATAACAGTCTCGACGGGTCGGCCGAAATGTTCGTTCGCGATGGCACAGGCGATGAAGTCGAGATCGCACTTCCGGGTGCCAACGCGCTGGTGGAGGAAAAGCGCGCCGAATCCATCGTCAGCTATGGGCGTCCGCTGGCCGAAAACCTGACGCTTCAGGCCAGCCTGGGCGGCGAATTCAGTGAAATTAGCGCAGGCGACGTCACGCGCAGCTTCGTGCGCCCCAAGGGCTCCGTTTCGCTGGCGTGGAAGGCCGCTGAAGACCTGACCGTCAATGCCAAGGTCGAACGGCGAGTCGACCAGCTCAATTTCTTTCAGTTCCTGAGCTCTGTCGATGTCACCAACGACACGGACGACCGGTCGAACAATTTCGAACTGGTGCCGCCGCAGCGTTGGCGCGCCGAACTGGAGTTCGTCAAATCGCTCGGCGCGTGGGGCTCGATAACGCCCGAAATCCGCGTGGCCTCGATCGAGGATACCGTCGAGGTCATCCCGATTTCGCCAACCGAACAGGCGCTGGGCAATCTCGAAGGCAACGCTTTCATCGTGCAGGGCATCCTGGAAGGAACCCTGTTGTTCGATCCAATCGGATTCGACGGGGCGCGTCTGAATATTTTCATGATCGTTACCGATACGAGCGTTGCGGACCCCCTGACCGGCGAGGATCGCGACATTAGCGGCGTTGGACGCTTCTATACTGAACTGAACTTCCGCCATGATATTCCCGATAGCGATTGGGCATGGGGAACGGGTCTCGAGTTCAACGACCAGGCACCCAACGTCTCGCTCGACCAGGTATCGCGTGGCTATGCCTCTGCACCTTTTGGCTGGCTATTCGTCGAAAACAAAGATGTCGGCGGGATGACCGTTCGCGCCAGCCTCCTGAACATCTTCGACCAGCATGACCGTTTCGAGCGCACGGTGTACGTTGATCGGCGCGACGGTCCGATAGCTTTCAGCGAATATCAGGACCGCGATTTCGGCCGCATTTTCGAACTGACGATTACCGGCAGCATCTAGCGAACCGGATAGCGCAGACGGCCGAGGAAACGGCTGATGCTCGGCCGTTCCTGTTTGGCCCAGTGCGCCTTGGCCTTTTCGAACTTGGCCACGTCGGCAAGTCGGCGATCGAGAAACGCCGCTGTTTCAGTCCATTCTTCGCTATCATCATCGAGCCACGCCAGCAAAGTCGCGCCATAGACGCCCGACAAGATGATCCGCTTGGTATAGTGGTTATAGTCGGTCGACGTGTCGCCAGCGAGCCGCCACATCGCATCGGCGCTGCGCCAGCCGGTCTTGAAACCAAGCGGGATATTCTGCGGGGCCGCCAGGATCGCGAGCGCGCTGCGCACCGCTTCCCTGGCAGGTGAAGCAATCTCGAGACGCTTCCAGATGAGCCAGCGGATCTTCTTGGTGACACCAAGAGCATCGAACGCGCTGCTTTCGGTCGCTGCCTGCGCCATCGCAACGTCGACCGCCTCGATCCACGCATCCACCATGCCGGATGGTTTGTCGGGGAAGGCGAGCAGCGCCTGTTCGACCGGGATGTCGTGCTGGGCGGCTGCGGCTTCGACTGCCGCCTTGCTCCACCCGTCGAACACCGCATTTTCGGCAACGGACAATGCGAGCTTCTGGCGAATCTGGTCGAGCGGAGAGGTCATGCTGCCAATGTGGGCTTTGCCACGCGCGGGCGCAAGCGGACCAGGACCAAAGCAGTAGCGACCGCAATTGCGCCAACCCAATCGGTCAGGGTGAAGACCTCGTCATAGAAGATCCACCCGATCGTCCCGGCCACGACGGGCTGCGACAAGAGCACGACGCCGACCACCAACGGGGGAAGGCGACCGATCGCGTAGACGAGTAGGCCCTGCCCGATCACCTGGCTGGATAACGCCAGCACGAAGAGGATCGACCAGTCCCCGGGGATGGGATTCTCGCCAAGCATCAACGCGCTCGGAAGGAGGAAGGCGGCGCCAAAAGCGCTGGCCCAGATGATGACGGCCAGCGGCTCGGTGGCCCTACGGACTCGATCGACACCGATGAGATAGCCGGCATAGAGGAGGCCCGCGATCAGCGCGAGCACATCGCCGCGAAGATTCTCTAAACCGAGTTCGATACTGCCCGACAGAAGCAGGACCGTGCCGAGCACGGCAAGGCCCAGCCCGAACACCTGCGCCATGCTGGGGCGCACCTTGGCGATCCACAGCCCGTAAAGCGCGAACAAAAAGCTCCCCCCGTTCCCGAACAGAACCGCGTTGGCCATTTTTGTCAGCATGATGCCGTGGTGCCAAAGTCCTAGGTCAGCTGCGAAGAAGAAGGCCGCCGCGATGACAATGATGACGACCTTGCGCGATGGCAGCCGCACCTCCTTGCCCAGCATCAGCGCGATCGCGACCAGCATGGGCACCGCCAGCGCCAGTCGCCAGAAGGCTGCCGACACTTCGCCAACGTCGGCCAGCCGCACCAGCCACGGCCCAAAGGCGAGCGCAGTCGAGCCGACAAGCAGCGCAATGAATGGAATGGTGGTCGATCGCGTGTCCATCGATTGGCGCATGAACCAGTCATGGGTGTGAAACAAGCGGGCGCCACGCCAGTTGATGGCGAAAGGAGAATTCATGCCCGATTTGTTCGATCCCATCACGCTTGGTTCAATCGAGTGTCCCAACCGCATTGTCATGGCCCCGCTCACCCGCGGTCGCGCAAGCCGCGACGGCGTGCATGACGAATTAGCCGTCGAATATTACCGCCAGCGCGCCGAGGCCGGGCTGATCATCTCCGAAGCCACGGGCATATCGAAGCAGGGGCTAGGCTGGCCGTATGCGCCGGGACTCTGGTCGCGAGCACAGACCGAAGGCTGGAAACCGGTGACCGAGGCCGTCCACAAGGCCGGTGGTCGCATCGTCGCACAGCTCTGGCACATGGGTCGGCTCGTCCATCCCTCGATGGGCGGCGGCACGCCATTGTCCGCAAGCGCCACCCGGGGCCCACACCGACTGCACACATTCGAGGGAAAACAGGATGCGGTGCAAGCCAAGGCAATGACCAGGGCGGACATCGAGCGCACCATCGCCGACTATGTGCACGCCGCCACCAATGCAGTGAGCGCCGGGTTCGATGGCGTCCAGATCCACGGCGCGAACGGGTATCTGATCGACCAGTTCCTGCGTGCCAACGACCGTGACGATGAATATGGCGGAAGCCCGGAAAACAAATGTCGCTTCATGTCGGAAGTCGCGCGGGCTGTTGCGAACGAGATCGGCGTGCATCGCACCGCCATACGCTTGTCCCCCGTTGGCGAGGTCAATGGCTGTGACAGCGATGAGCCAATCGCTCTCTTCACCGCAGCAGCGCAAGAACTCGAGAAGATCGGCATTCCGTGGATCGAGATGCGCGAGCCTGGCAGCGATTCCACCTTCGTTGCGAGCAACACGGATCGCGTCAGCCCGCACATGGCCAGGCATTTCTCGGGTAAGATCGGGCTGAATAGCGATTTCACTTTCGACAGTGGCCAGGAATTCGTGCGCCGCGGCCAATGCGATTTCATCGCTTTTGGCCGCCCCTTCATCGCCAACCCCGACCTCGTCCGGCGCTTTCACAATGGCGCGCCCTTGAACGATTGGGATACCAAGACCTTCTACACGCGCGGGCCCGAAGGCTATATCGACTATCCAAGCCTCGAGGAGGAGCGCGTCTGATGAACAAGAAATGGCTGGTAGGCGGTGGCCTGGTGCTCGGGCTGATTGCGGCCGGTGGCTGGCGCCACTACATGCGCGAAAAGGCAACAGCCGAGCCCGATTTCCTCCCCGTCGAGGAGGACGGCGACTTTTCGGTGCGCGACTATATGCCTTTCTGGATCGCGGAGACGCATGCCACCGGCACGCGGCGCGAAGCGATCCGATCGGGCTTTCGCACATTGGCAGACTATATATTCGCGCGCAGTCACGACGGAGACGAGATTCCGATGACGTCACCGGTCCTGGAGAGCCATGACGAGGGCGACCGCTGGCGCGTGGCGTTCGTGATGCCTTCAGGCGCGACCAGCGAAAGCCTACCCGAACCGCCGCCCGGAGTTTCACTGCGCAAGTTGCCGGCACGGCGCGTCGGGGTCGTCTGCTTCAGCGGTGCACCCGGCGATTACGACCTGGAGCAATTGGAAGGGCGGTTGCGGGATTGGCTGAAGGGCAAAGGGTATGACGTGGTCGACGGCAAACCCGATTATGCCTTTTTCAACTCCCCGACGATCCCAGGGCCGCTGCGCCGCAACGAGGTGTGGCTGGAAGTGGCACTGGAAGCGCCCGTGGGCAATTAGGCGCGGAATTTTTCCTGAAGATCGAGCAGGGCCAGCGCGGCCTTGGCGGCCTCGCCGCCCTTGTTCTTGCGCGCCGGATCGGCGCGCGCCTCGGCCTGGTCGCGGTTTTCGACCGTGATGATGCCATTGCCGATGGCAACACCGTCCATGGTCAGCGCCAAGATGCCGCGCGCGCTTTCGCCGGCGACAATCTCGAAGTGATAGGTCTCGCCGCGGATAACGACACCGATCGCGACATAGGCATCATAGTTGCCGCTTTCGATAGCGAGGGCGATTGCCGCAGGCAGCTCTAGCGCGCCGGGCACCGTCACGGTTTCGTGCGTGTGGCCGGCGGCGTCGATCGCGGCGCGCGCTCCGGCGAGAAGCTGGTCGTTGAGGTCGTCGTAGAAACGCGCTTCGGCAATCAGGACATGCGCCATCAGTTGTTCCCCTCAATGGGCCGTTCTTCGACAATGGCGAGGCCATAGGCATCGAGCGCGACGGGTGAATGCTTGCTGTTGGTAAGCAGGACCATGTCATGGACGTCCAGCGCGGCCAGGATCTGCGCGCCGATCCCGTAACTACGCATGGCCTCGCCGGTTTCGGCAGGTTTGCCCGAGCGAAGGTTGGTCGCCCGGCTAAGGCTTCCTGCATCGGCGGCGTGGAGCGCCACGACCACGCCCGCGCCCGCTTCCTCGATCATCTTCATCGCACCCGAAAGCTGTCCGGCACGCGGCCCCTGCTCGCCAAGGACATCGGCAAACAGGTCGAGACTGTGCATGCGTACCAGCGTCGGTCTTTGGGGATCGACGTGGCCGTGGACCAGCGCCATCTGTTCGCTACCATTGGCCTTGTCGCGGAACACGCGGGCGTTCCACGCGCCGCCGGTCTGCGAGGTGAAGCGGGTCTGCGCGACCTCTTCGACCATGTGATCCTTCTTGAGCCGGTACGCGATGAGATCGCGGATCGTACCGATCTTCATCGAATGCTTGGCGGCGAAATCGATAAGGTCATCGAGCCGCGCCATGGTGCCGTCGTCACGCATGATTTCGCAGATGACCCCCGAAGGGTTGAGCCCGGCAAGCCGTGACACGTCCACTGCCGCTTCGGTATGGCCGGCCCGTACCAGCACGCCGCCCGGCTGCGCGGTGAGCGGGAAGACATGGCCCGGGCTGACGATATCGTCGGGACCCCTGGACGCATCGATGGCCACCGCGATGGTGCGCGCACGGTCGCCTGCGCTGATGCCGGTGGTGACGCCATCCTTGGCCTCGATCGACACGGTGAAGGCAGTCTGCATGCTCTCGCGATTGTCGCTCGCCATCGGTGGCAGGCCGAGTTGATCGACCCGCTCCTGCGTCAGCGACAGGCAGATCAGTCCGCGCCCGTGCCGCGCCATGAAATTGATCGCATCGGGCGTCGCCATTTGCGCGGGAATCACGAGATCGCCCTCATTCTCGCGATCGTCATCGTCGACCAGGATAAACATCCGCCCGTTGCGTGCTTCCTCGATGATTTCTTCGGCACCGACCAGCACCTTTTCCTTGCCGAGAAAGCTTTCCAGCCGCCCGAGCGTGTCGGCGGTGGGGTTCCAGTCGTCGGCGCCGAGCTTGCGCAAGCTGTTGGGATGGAGGCCGGCGGCGCGAGCGAGCCCGGCACGGCTCATTTCGCCGGAGTCGACGAGGGATGTGAGTCGGTCGATAAGATCAATAGCCATAGAAGCGCCGCTATCACACCGAAATGTGACACAACAACCCCAAGTTTCACATTTATCTGGCGGTCATTCGCTGCAGATAGCGCGCCAATACGTCGATCTCGACATTGAGCTGACGCCCGGGTGCGAGATGGTGCAGCGTCGTTTCCTGCGCCGTATGCGGGATCAGGTTGATCGAAAAATGGGTCTGGTCGCCTTTATCCTCGACGCGGTTCACCGTCAGCGAGACGCCATCGAGGGTGATCGATCCCTTGGGCGCGATCGCAGCGCCCAAATCACGAGACACCGCAATCGTCACATCATGGCTGTCGCCAACCGGCTCCACGGTGATGATCCTGGCAACTTCGTCGACATGGCCGGTCACGATATGCCCGCCCAACTCATCGCCGACCTTGAGCGCGCGTTCGAGATTGAGCGCCGCGCCTTCTTCCCACAGCCCGCTTGCCGTCGCACTGATGGTTTCGCCACTGACATCGACGGCGAACCAGTCATCGCCCTTGTCGACGACAGTGAGGCACGCCCCCGAACAGGCAATGGACGCGCCCATCGCGACGTTGCCCATGTCATAGCCGCAGCCAATCACCAGCCGCGTATCGCCGCGCTGCTCGACGGACCGGACAGTGCCGATATCGGTGATGATCCCCGTAAACATTATCGCTGGCGCTCGTAGACTTCGAGGCGGTCGATGCCAAGCTGCTTGTCGTCTGCGGGCAGCCAGCGGCCGTGCGCGTCGGCAATCGCGTCGAGGCCGATATAGCCAACGCTGCTCTTGCCTTCGCCGATCAGGATAGGGGCCCGATAAATCAGCATGCGGTCGACGAGGTCGGCCTTGAGGAATGCGGTCGCCGCGCCCGAGCCTCCTTCCACCAGTAAGTCGTTAACGTCGCCAAGGTCGAAAACGTCCTCGGGCTGACGCAGGATGGTCCAGTCATTGGGTGCGAGCGTAGTCGACAGCATGGCGCGCCGCGGGCTTCGCGGTTCGAGCCCGGGCAAGCGCACGTCGAGCGAGGGCTGGTCTGCTTCGTACGTACCGCGCCCGACCAGGATCATGTCGGCGCGCGCACGTTCGAGATGTACGTGTGCCCGCGCATCTTCCCCGGTGATCCACTTCGATTCACCCGAAGGCAGCGCGATCTTGCCGTCGATCGACAGCGCGAGCTTCAAGGTGATGCAGGGCCGCCCGATCGCAACACGCATCAGGAAGCCACGCATGGAATGACGCGCTGCCGCTTCCTCCATACCCTTACGTGTATCGACGCCTGCATCTTTGAGCATCGCAAACCCTTTCCCGGCGGTACGGGGATCGGGGTCTTCGAGCGCTGCGACGACCCGGGCAATACCGGCGGCCGGGATCAACTGTGCGCAGGTGGGACCGCGGTCACTATCGTGCGCGCAAGGTTCGAGGCTGGTGTAGAGCGTCGCGCCCTTTGCCGCATCGCCTGCCGCCGCGAGCGCCAGGGCCTCCGCATGGGGGCGCCCCCCGGCTTGCGTCGCGCCCTCGCCCACGATCTCGCCATCCTTGACGATGACGCAACCGACATTCGGATTGGGCGCGGTCGATCCGCGCGCCGCGGCCCCTAGCGCGATCGCGCGGGCCATGAATGTCGCGTCAGTTGACGTCATCCATCCCAACGGCGTTAGCGAGGTCCTGGTAGGTCTGCTGGCGTTCGGCGGCGCGGCGCTCGGCGTCGGCCTGATCGCGCAGCTGGTCGGCGATAATCTCTTCGTCGGTACGGTCTTCATTCCAGCTTTCCGTGTAAATCACCGTGGGCGCGCCTTCGGTATTCACCTTGCTGTCGACGAAGAATAGAATCAGCACGATGCCGGTCACGAGCAGCGCGAGCGTCAGGCCGATGACCTTCTCGCGGTCCTGATTGACCAGGAAGTTCTTCAGATCGCGCCATACGGCCTTGGGGCCGAAGACGGGTGGGAAAACGGACATCGCCTTTAAATAGGGCGAGGCGGCGTCATGCGCCAGCCCCGCCCTTCGGCCCGCAACCGGGGGAATGCGAGCCTAGCCTTCCAATTCGAAGCGAAGGCGGATCGTTTTTACGCTCTCGACCTTCCGATCGCCTTTCATCGCCGGCGCGTAGCGCCAGATCTTGAGGATATGACGCCGCGCCGCATTGAAGAAGACGCGGTCGACCTCACCCACGGCTTCGACGTGGGTGACACGGCCATTGGCGCCGATCGTCAGTTTGAGCGGCAGGACGGCCTCATCGCCCATCCGCACCTTCGACGCCGGATATGGCGGGCGGGCACGATCCGGCGGCGTCAGCAGGCTGGCCTCGGTCGAGCGGATCTCAATAAGCGGCGGCCCAGGATCGGGTGCTATGATTGTACCGACATCGGCGATCATCGTGAGGGGCGGCGCATCGACAATTACCGGCGAAGACGTCGTCCCGCTGATGTTCGGAAGCTGCTGTATCGGGGGCGGATTGGTCTGTTGCGACACGGGCGGCAATACCGACGCTTCAGGCGCTTGCTGCGGCAACATTTCGGGCGGCGGCGGATCGATCGGGATATTGTCGATAATCGTCGTGCTATAATCAGGTGGAATCACGAAATCGGGGTTGACCGTCAAAAGCACGGCGAGGCCGGCAGCGTGAAATCCGATAACGGTGGCAAGTGCCTTGGGGCTGACGTGGCGGCGCGGACGCGGGGCATAGGCTGGCATATCACTCTCCTCCAACGAGGTAAGTAATGATACATCATATCAATGAAAACGCAAGCTTGACGTAGCGTAAGCCTTCAAGCCTGCCCTACGAAATCTGCAGGCGTTTGATCGCCTTCTTTTGCCCGATGATTGGTAGCAATGACGCCATTTCCGGACCCGATGTCTGGCCGGTCAACGCGAGACGCAATGGCATGAACAGCGCGCGACCCTTGCGCCCGGTTTTCTCCTTGAGTGCCGAGGTCAGCGAGGTCCAGGCATCGGCGTCGAAAGTAATAAGCCCTGCGATCCGCGCTGCGGCATGCAGGTAGTCGCGATCTGCCGGATCGATTGCCGGCGTGTCGATGTCGCCGTGCAGGATGTCGACCCACGGTTCGACATCGCCAAGCGTCTCTAGATTGCCGCGCAGCGCGTTCCATTCCGTCTCGCCAATCCCTTCCGGCAATCGATCGGCGACGGAGGCATATTCGGTCTCGTGCAACAATTTTGCATTGAGCAGCGCTACGTCATCGAAGCTGAACTGCGCCGGTGCTCGTCCGAAATGATTGAAATCGAGCCCGCGTGCGAGGTGCACTAGGCTCCTGACCGGCTCAACCGGCTGCGAGGTGCCGATCCGCGCCAGAAGCGAAAGCAGCGCCATCGGCTCGAGCCCCCGTTCGCGCATGGCTTCCACCCCTACCGAGCCCAGCCGTTTCGACAATTTGCCTTCGGCCGCAACCAGCAACGCCTCATGCGCCAGTTGCGGGCGGTCCGCGCCCAGCGCGTCGAACATCTGGAGCTGGATCGCGCTGTTGGTGACATGGTCTTCGCCGCGCACGATATGCGTGATAGCCAGATCGATATCGTCGACGACCGATGGCAGCATGTAGAGCCAGCTTCCGTCCTCGCGGCGGATGACGGGATCGCTGATCAACTTGGGATCGAACGTTTGTGGTCCGCGAACGAGATCGACCCATTCGATCAAGGCGTCGTGATCGAGTTTAAAGCGCCAATGCGGCGTGCGACCTTCGGGCGCGGGTTCGTCAGGATCCTTGCGCTCGTATATCGGCGGCAGGCCGCGCCCCGCCAACACCTTGCGGCGCAAGTCCAGCTCTTCGGCCGTCTCATAGCAGGCGTAGATTCGTCTGGCGTCACGCAGTCGCTCGAATGCCGCTTCGTACAGATCGAAGCGTTCGGACTGGCGCGCCTCGATGTCGGGCGCCAGTCCCAGCCATGCGAGATCCTCGCGAATCTTGTCGACATATTCGGCCCTGCTCCGTTCCGCGTCGGTATCGTCGATGCGAAGCAGGAACGTGCCGCCCTCGCGGCGCGCAAGCAGGAAGTTGTGCAGGGCTGTCCGAATATTGCCGACATGGAGGCGGCCCGTCGGTGCGGGGGCAAAACGTGTCTTCATGGCGCGCTCTCTACGCATTGCGGTCTATTGGGTGAAGAGGGTGATCGTTCCGCTGGAGCCGTCGAGCACCAGCGAGCCATCGGGCAGACGGTAGGCCCACTCGGCGCCTTGCAGCGCTTCTTCCATCGCTTCTTCGGCAGGGGTCCAGCCGCGCGCGCACATCTCCTGCGGTTCATCATCGGTCACGGGCGGCGGCGGCACGAATTCCATGCCGTCCAGAACATAGCGCCGTTCGAACCAGATGCATTGCGACTGGATGCGGATGGTGTCGCTGGTGATGGTGGCAGTCGGCGCCCAATCTTCGTCAAACGCTTCGCCATCGATGCCGGCTATGCGCCACTCACCTTCGATGTCGACGGGCGCAGTCGCCCCGATCGGCAAGACTTCGACTTCTTCATCGAGCGCGTTGGCGGGTGCATCTGTCGCATTGTCGATGGCGCCATCGCCGGGTGCATCCGGCGCTGACGGCGCACATGCACCGAGCAGCAACACGAATGCAAGCGCCCGTGTCACCGGGATTCGAGCTCGATCGCGCCGCCCGAGCCCGAGATATTGATGCGCTCGCCCATGTCCATCGCGATATTCGCCTTCGCCATCACATCGGCGACGCCATTTTCGAAGGTCGTCGGGTTTGCCGCGCATCCACCCGAAAAACCCGAGACAGGCGAAAAGGACACGGCGTTGCCGTCGAGTTCATAGTCCCAGACCATGCGGGCGCATGGGCTGGTGATTGCGACCTGGCTACCGTCGATCGCAGCGCTCATCGTCGTGCTCGCGGGAAGCGGCGCATTACGGTAGCTCACCACCTGGTAATTGCCGGGTAACTCAAGCGTCTGCGCAGGCGCGGCTTCTTCGACAGGTTCGGGTGCAGGCACGGGCGCCTCTTGCGCCTCGCAAGCTGCGAGCACCAAGAGCGGCAGGGCAAAAGCGATGCGGATCATTTTCCGGTCCTGAAATGGTTGGTAATAGGATAACGCCTGTCGCGACCGAAGTTCCGCCCGCCAATCTTGACGCCGATCGGTGCCTGACGGCGCTTATATTCAGCGCGCAGCACCAGTTTTTCGACTTCGGCGACCGTTTCGATGTCGGCGCCGGTGCGTTTGGCGGTCGCGGTCACCGAAATCTCGTTTTCGATCAATGCTTCGAGAATGCGGTCCAGCGTCTTGTACGGCGGTAACGAATCCTCGTCCTTCTGGTCGTGGCGCAGTTCTGCCGTCGGCGGCTTGGTGATGACGCGCTGGGGCATGACCGGGCCTTGGGGCCCGAGGGCGAGGCGCGGCTTCACCCGGTTGCGCCAGCGCGACAGTTCGAACACCGTCGTCTTGTAGACATCCTTCAGCACCGAATAGCCGCCCGCCATATCGCCATAGAGCGTGGCGTAGCCGACGCTCATTTCGCTCTTGTTGCCGGTGGTCAGCAGCATCGGGCCAAAGCGGTTGGACAACGCCATTAGCGTGACCATGCGGAGGCGCGACTGAATATTTTCTTCGGCGAGCCCCGGATCGGTGCCGCGAAACGGCACTTCAAGCATCTCTTCCATCGTTTCGACGCCCGGCTTGATCGGGACAATGTCATAGCGGCAGCCGAGCAATTGCGCGCAGGCCATGGCGTCTTCGAGACTATGATCCGAGGTATATTCGGACGGCATCATGACGCACCAGACATTGTCCGCGCCCAGCGCATCGACTGCGACCGCGGCCGACAGCGCGCTGTCGATGCCGCCCGACAGGCCGAGGATTACCCCCTTGAACCCGTTGCCGTGCACATATTCGCGCAGGCCCACCATCATCGCGTGATAGGCGTCCTCGGGATAGGGATCGAGGTCGGCCTTCTCGCCTTCGGCGCAGTACCAGCCGTCTTCGCCCTTTTCCCATTCGGTCATCACCATCCGCTCGTCCCAGTCGGGCAGCTGGACGGCGATCGATCCACCGACATTGACGATGAAGGAGGACCCATCGAACGCAAGCTCGTCCTGCCCGCCGACGCGATTGAGGTAGGCGAGCGGCAATCCTGTTTCCTTGACGCGGTCACGCACCATGCGCTGGCGAATCTCGTCCTTGTGGAGCTCGAAGGGCGAACCATTCATCACCAGCAAAAGCTCGGCGCCCTGATCGGCCAGGTGTGAACAGACACGCTCTTCCCAAATGTCTTCGCAGATCGGCAGGCCGATCTTGATGCCGTTCCATGTCACCGGATCGGGTAGCGGCCCCGGCGCGAAAATGCGGTGCTCATCGAAGGTGCCGTAATTGGGCAGTTCGTGCTTGGCACGCTGCGCCGCGATGCCGCCCTTTTCGGCAAAGAAAACCCCGTTATAGACCCCGCCATCGGCAGCGAAAATCCCGCCGAAGATGATCGGAGGCCCGCCATCGGAGGTGGCATCGGCGAGATCTTCCGCCGCCTCCATTGCGCGGAGAACAAACGCATTCTTCAAGGTCAGGTCTTCGGTCGGGTAGCCGGTGACCTGCATCTCGGGAAACATCACCAGATCGGCGCCCATTGTCGCCGCTTTTTCGCGCCATTCGAGCATTCGTTCCACGTTGCCCGCAAGGTCACCCACGCGCTGGTTCATCTGGCAAAAAGCAATACGTAATTTCATGGCTAAGCACGTAGACATGCGAACCCTTCACCACAAGCTTGCCCTTTGGCGCAGCCCCCCGCTAAGGGGGTGACGGTTTCACGACATTCCCGGGGCGCGCATTCATGAAATTACTGGCCGGCAACTCCAATCCACCGCTCGCCAAGGCGGTCGCCGACTATCTCGAAATCCCGCTGGTCAAGGCGAGCGTCAAACGCTTCGCCGACGAGGAAATCTTTGTCGAGGTCCACGAAAACGTGCGCGGACAGGACATGTTCGTACTGCAGTCAACGAGCTATCCGGCCAACGACAACATGATGGAACTGCTCATCATGATCGATGCGCTGCGCCGCGCCTCGGCCAAGCGCATCACCGCCGTCGTCCCTTACTTCGGATATGCCCGGCAAGATCGCAAACCCGGCCCGCGCACCCCGATTTCGGCCAAGCTGGTCGCCAATTTGATCACGCAGGCGGGTGCTGACCGCGTGCTCACGATGGATCTGCACGCCGGCCAGATCCAAGGCTTCTTCGATATTCCGACCGACAATTTGTGGGCCGCGCCCGTGATGGCGGCGGATATCCAGGCCCGCTACGACACCGACAAGATCACCATCGTCTCGCCCGACGTCGGCGGCGTGGTCCGCGCCCGCAGCCTGGCCAAACGCCTCGACAACGCCCCGCTGGCTATCGTCGACAAGCGCCGTGAGCGCGCCGGCGAAAGCGAAGTGATGAACATCATCGGCGAGGTCGAGGATCGCGTCTGCATCCTTGTCGACGACATCGTCGATTCGGGCGGCACGCTATGCAATGCCGCCGCCGCGATGCGCGAACAGGGTGCAAAGCAGGTCATGGCCTACTGCACCCACGGTGTCCTGTCGGGCGCTGCGGAAGCCCGCATCGACAAGAGTGATCTCACCGAACTGGTCGTCACCGACAGTATCATGCACGAGGACATCAAGGACGACGGCAAGATCCGCCGCCTGACGATTGCCCCGCTCTTCGGCGAAGCGATCAGTCGCATCGCAGACGAAAGCAGCGTGTCGAGCCTCTTCGACTAGACTTGCAGAATCACCTGCGCATCGTTATGTGCGCGCCCTGATCTTCCAACTTTCTGGAAAATCCGACCGGTCCGGCCGACAAGGCTGCCGTGGCTGGTCGAAATCGTCGCCCGTCGCAGATGGGCTACAAAGGAGACGAAAATGCCTAAGCTGAAGACCAAGAGCGGCGTCAAGAAACGCTTCAAGATGACCGCTTCGGGCAAGGTGAAAGCGGGCGTCGCTGGCAAGCGCCACCGCCTGATTTCGCACAACTCGAAATATATCCGTACCAACCGCGGCACCAAGGTGCTGGCCGACTGCGACGCGAAGACCGTCAAGCAGTGGGCCCCCTACGGTATCAAATAAGGAGTAGACGGATATGCCTCGCATCAAACGCGGCGTCACCACGCGCGCCAAGCACAAGCGGCTTCTGAAACAGGCGAAGGGCTATTATGGCCGTCGCAAGAACACGATCCGCATCGCCCGTCAGGCCGTCGAAAAGGCCGGCCAGTACGCCTATCGCGACCGCAAGGTCAAAAAGCGCAGCTTCCGCGCGCTTTGGATCCAGCGCATCAACGCTGCGGTGCGCGAAGAAGGCATGACCTATGGCCGCTTCATGCACGCCCTCAAGGTTGGCGGCATCGAGCTCGACCGCAAGGTCCTCGCCGACATGGCGATGCACGAGCCCGAATCGTTCAAGGCTGTTGTCGACCAGGCCAAGCAGGCCGTCGCCTAAGCGAACGCGAACACGAGCGAACACAAGATTAGGGCGCGGATGGCTTGGCTTTCCGCGCCCTTTCTTTATGGACAGCATCCATGATCGATACCGACCAGATACTAGCCCGCATCGCTGATGCCGCCGACCTCGACGCTGTGGAAGCGATGCGCGTCGAATATCTAGGCAAGCAAGGCAGCGTCACCCAGCTGTTGAAAACGCTGGGCAAGATGACGCCCGACGAGCGCAAGACCGAGGGCCCCAAGATTCATGCCGCGCGCCAGGCTGTGCAGGACGCAATCACGGCGAAGAAAAACGCGCTCGAGCAGGCCCAGCTGGAAGCGCGCCTCGCTACCGAAAAGCTCGACCTGTCGTTGCCCGTCGATGAAATCCCGCAAGGTTCGGTCCACCCGGTCAGCCAGGTCATGGACGAGCTTGCCGAGATTTTCGCCGATCTCGGTTTCGCGGTCGCCGAGGGTCCCGAGATCGAGGACGACTGGCACAATTTTGGTGCGCTCAATATCCCCGAAGCGCACCCCGCCCGCGCAATGCAGGATACCTTCTATGTCGATGGCGAGGGCGAAGGCGCGCCGATGGTGCTGCGCACGCATACCTCGCCCGTCCAGATTCGCACGATGATGAAGGGCAAACCGCCCTTTCGGATCATTGCCCCGGGCCGCGTCTATCGCAGCGATAGCGACGCCACGCACACGCCGATGTTCCACCAGGTCGAAGGCCTGGTTATCGACAAGGGCATTCACCTCGGCCACCTCAAGTGGACGCTCGAAACCTTTCTCAAGGCTTTCTTCGAACGCGACGACGTCGTGCTGCGCATGCGCCCGTCGTATTTCCCATTCACCGAGCCCTCGGCAGAGGTCGATGTGGGCTGGTCCGAGGTGAAGGGCCGCCGTGTGGTCGGCGGGCAGGAAGGCTGGATGGAAGTGCTGGGCAGCGGCATGGTGCACCCCAAGGTAATCGCCAATTGCGGGCTCGATCCCGATGAGTGGCAGGGCTTCGCCTTTGGCTGCGGGATCGATCGCCTCGCCATGCTCAAATATGGAATGGATGACTTGCGTGCCTTCTTCGACGGCGATCTGCGCTGGCTGAAACATTATGGGTTCCGCGCGCTCGATGTGCCCACGCTATCGGCAGGAGTGGGCGCATGAAGTTCTCGCTCGAATGGCTGAAGCATTTCCTCGATACCGATGCATCGGTTGAGGAGATTGGCGACAAGCTCACGGCAATCGGGCTTGAGCTCGAGGGCATCGAAGACCCCGCACAACGGCTCGACGGTTTTACGGTGGCCAAGGTGCTCACCGCCGAGCCCCATCCCGATGCCGACAAGCTGCAGGTGCTAAGCGTCGACACCGGTAGCGGCGAACCGCTCCAGGTCGTCTGCGGTGCGCCCAATGCGCGTGCCGGGATGAAGGGTGTGCTGGGCCAACCGGGCGCGGTCGTGCCATCCAACGGCATGGAATTGCGCCAGGCCGCGATCCGCGGGGTCGAATCCAACGGCATGATGTGTTCGAGCCGCGAGCTCGAGCTCGGCGATGACCATGACGGCATCATCGAACTGCCTGGAGACGCGCCGGTTGGCGAAAGCTTCGCCGCCTACAGCAATGCCTCGCCGGTGTTCGACGTCTTTGTGACGCCGGATCGCGCCGACTGCATGGGTGTAATGGGGATTGCCCGCGATCTGGCCGCTACCGGTATCGGCACGTTCAAGCCGGTCGAGGTGCCGAGCATCGACGGCAACGGTGCCGCCGCCATCGACGTGCGCACCGACGATCCGGGGGGCTGCCCCGCATTTTATGCGCGCACGATACGCGGCGTGAAAAACGGCAGCTCGCCTGAATGGATGCAGCGCCGTCTGATCGCTGCAGGCCAGCGCCCGATTTCGGCGCTGGTCGATTGTACCAACTATCTGATGCTCGCCACTGGCCGCCCGAGCCACGTCTATGACCTTGCCAAGCTCAATGGCCCCATCGTGGCGCGCAAGGCCATGCCGGGCGAAAAAGTACTCGCGCTCAACGAGAAGGAATATACGCTCGACGAGACCATGACCGTGATTGCGGACGCCGATGGCGTGCATGACATCGGCGGCATCATGGGCGGCGAGCATTCGGGCGCGACCGAGAGCACCACCGACGTGCTGCTCGAAGTCGCCTATTTCGATCCGGACAGTATTGCCAGGACCGGCCAAAAACTGATGGTCACCAGCGACGCCCGTACCCGTTTCGAACGCGGCGTGGATCCCGAATTCCTCGACGATGGGCTGGCGCTGCTGACCGACCTCATCGTCCAGACCTGCGGGGGCGAACCCAGCGAGGTCATCCGTGCCGGGAACCCGCCGAGCGACAGGCGAACGATTACGTTCGATTGGGACCGCACCGCAGCACTCGGCGGTATCGATGTCCCGCGCGAACGCCAGGCGGAAATCCTGACCGCGCTCGGCTTCACCGTCGAAGGCGACGACGTCACCGTCCCAAGCTGGCGCCACGACGTCGACGGACAGGCCGATCTGGTCGAAGAAGTCGCCCGGATTGTCGGTTATGACGAAGTGCCCTCGACCCCGCTGACCCGCGAAGATGGCGTGGCCCATCCGGTCGCGACACGCGGGCAGATTGCCCAGCGCCAACTGCGCCGCACCGCCGCGGCGCGCGGGCTCAATGAAGCGATCACGTGGAGCTTCATCAGCGAAGAGCACGCGGCATTGTTCAACGGCGGCGGCCATGTCGTCGACAATCCGATCAGCGAGGACATGAAAGTCATGCGTCCGTCACTCCTGCCGGGGCTGGCCGCTGCTGCGCGTCGCAACCTCGATCGGGGTGCTGACAGCATCCGCCTGTTCGAAGTCGGCCGACGTTATCTACCCGACGCCGAGCATGACACCGCGACGGTACTGCTGACCGGCAACAAGCGCGCGCGCGGGTGGGCGCACGGTAAGGCCGACGGGTTCACCGCCTACGATGCCAAGGCCGAAACGATCGCCTTGCTGGACGCCGCAGGCGCGCCGACCGCGAACCTCCAGCTGTTCCCCGATGCGGGCAAGGGCTGGCACCCGGGACGTTCTGCCACGTTGGGCCTCGGGCCCAAGAAGATCCTTGCTGCCTTCGGCGAATTGCATCCGGCGCTGGCCAAATCGTTGGACCTGCCTGCGGGCACGGTCGCAGCCGAACTTTACCTCGATGCCATTCCGGCGCCGCGTAACAAGGACCGCGCACGCGTCCAATACGCGCCGCCCGCGTTACAGGCGGTCACGCGTGACTTTGCCTTCATCGTCCCCGACGACTTGTCGGCGGGCGAACTCGAACGCGCGGTCGCTGGCGCGGACAAGAAGCATATCCAGTCGGTGCGCACCTTCGACCGGTTCGAAGGCGAAGACGGCCTCAGCCTTGCGGTCGAAGTCGTGCTGCAACCGCGGGAAAAAAGCTTCACCGACGAAGAATTGTCGGGGATTGGCAGGCAGATCGTAGCCGCTGCCGAGGGTAAGGGCGCGAAGCTGCGCGGTTAGTCCTCGACGCGCGGCACGTTGAGCGCGTTGATCGCGGCATGAACCTGCCGCTCCATCTCCTCGCGCGGCAGGCCGGGCGGGATGATGTCGCCAACCTTGAAGGTGAAGCTGCCCGACTTTTTGACAAAACCGCGCGGCCAGATGGTCCCACTATCGACCGCTACCGGCACCACCGGAAGCTTGAGCACTCGATACATACCGACAAAGCCCGGACGTAGCCGCGGTCGTTCGCCCACGGGGACGCGCGTTCCTTCGGGGAATATCACGATCGGCCGGTTCTCTCTGACAGCCTTTTGTCCGCGCTTCATCATTTCGCGCAGCGCCCTCGCGCCGGCGTTCCGGTCGACCCCGATCACACCGTAAGCCTGCGTGACCCAGCCGAAAATCGGCATGTGCGACAATTCGCGTTTCATCACCACGATGGGCGTGCGGGCAAAGCGCAGCGTCTCCACTGTCTCGACCATGGCCTCGTGCTTAACCGCGATGAGATAGGCGCCTTCGGGGATCTCGCCCTCCCACTTCATCTCGATGCGCAGCACATATTTGACGAGGTAGTAATGGTAATCGGCCCAGGCGTGGACGATGCCCCGCAGAGGCTTTTGCCCGAACGGCACCAGCAGCAACCCAATCAGGCAATAGATCAGCGTGCCGGGATAGAAGAGCAGCACGAAAACCATACTACGCAAAAAAGCCATCAGATCCCTACCAATACGCCAAAGCGCCGCAGCAGCATCTTGTTATATTCGGCGAAAAGAATGCGGAAGCTGGGCTCGGTCTCGACCGCGTCGATGATGATCGTCCGATCCTCGCCGAAAACGCGTTCAAATTCATAGATGGCGCGGTCCATGTGCCAGTCGCTGGTGACCAGCCAGATATCCCCATCGGGCTTATCCTGCACGTCGAGCCAGCGCTTGGCCTCTTCCGCGTTCGAGCGCGTATCGACCGATTCGGATCCAAGATCGACGCAGCATCCCACGAGCGCCGCCTTGCCGCCAAGCCGTTCGATAATGTCCGCTTCGGTGACCAATGGATCTGCCCCCGCGATCAGCAGGCGCTCTCCCCTGCCGTCTGCCAGCCGGTCGACCGCCTGTTCGATCCGGTTGGGCCCGCCAGTCAGCGCAACGATGGCATAGGCTTTCGTGTCTTCATCGGCCGGCTCAGGCAGGCTGCTGCCGAACCAGCCAAAGCCCAGCACGTAAAGAATGAGCGCAAATGCAGCGAAACGCAGGATCATGGTGTTTGGCGCAATGCCCTCAAAACCGCCTGCCTTGCAACAAGAGTCGCAAGCGCCGCGCCGAGAATTGGAAGTGCGGCGAGCATCAGGATATCGGTCGCGCGCAACAAGGCGCTTCCCGCCAGCTGCCCAGCGATTACCATGCCGCCACCGGCAACGATCAGCAGCACTATTCCTGCGGCGGCCGCACCGACCAGCCCACCGATGAGCGCATCGATGGCGATACGGCGCTGGAACAGGCGGACAACCTGTCCATCGGTAGCGCCAACGCCATGCATGACATTGATCGTCTGACGGTTCGCCGCCAAGGCCGCACGCGCCGCCAGCGTGACGGCAGCACCGCCCGCCAACGCCACGAGCAGCACGATAAAGCCGGCGACCCAGCCGAGCGCGCGCAGCGAACGCAGTAGCGGCGCCACGCTGGCCCGGTTGGCCACCACCCGGGCGCCTTCGAACTGACCGGCTAATGCGGTCTGAATTGCCGCTTCGTCGGCTGCCGGCGTGAGGTCAAGTTCGACCAGCGCCGGGACCGGTAGACCCGCTTCCTCCGCCGCCGGACCCAGCCAGCGATCGAGCGTTTCGCGGATCTCGACCGCGGGCACCGCGCGGGCATCCTGGACACCGGGCAAGGCGCGAGCAGCCTCGGCCAGTGCGGGACCGGCCTCGACACTGCCGGGAAGCTGCACGGTATAGCGCTGCGCCGTCGCTTGGCTGAGCAGGCTGGCGCTGTTGGCGATCGCGAGCCCGGCGGCGGCAACGATCACCATCACGAACATCATGATCGCGATCAACCAGGGGGTCGGCCCGCGCACACGGCCGCCCGGCAATAATCGCTTTTCGGCGGGGCTCATGACAAGCATCAGCTACTCTCCTCGGCCCGCGGTCGGCGCGGGGGATGCTTCAGCTGACCCGTGGGGTCGACGATCGTGCCCTTTTCGAGCCGCATCAGGATGCCACCGGGAGTCTCGTTCATCAGGCCGACGTCGTGGGTGGCGATAACCACTGTTGTCCCCAACCGGTTGAGCGCCGCAAACAGGTGGATCAGGCGGCGCGCCATCTCGTTATCGACGTTGCCGGTGGGTTCGTCGGCCACCAGCAAGTCGGGTCGTCCGATCACCGCGCGGGCAATGGCAACGCGCTGCTGCTCGCCGCCCGACAAGGTCGGGGGCTTGGCATCGGCGCGGTCCTCGAGTCCGACCCAGGCGAGCATCTCACCCACGGCATCGTCGATAGCATCGTCGGTGTGACCCGCAATGCGGAGCGGCAGCGCTACATTGTCGCGCGCCGACAGGTGATTGATCAGCCTGAAATCCTGGTAGACGATCCCGATGCGCCGGCGCAGCGCCGGCAACGCATCACGTTCGATATCGGTCAGGTCTTCTTCAAAAAGCGTGAGCCTGCCGCGCGTCGGACGCTGCGCAAGATAGAGCAGCTTCAACAGGCTGGTCTTGCCCGCGCCCGATGGCCCGGTCAGAAAATATAGTCCGCCCTCGGCCAGCTTGAAGTCGAGATCGTGCAAAACCTCGGCTTCCGTTCCGTAGCGCAGACCGACCGATTCAAAACTGACAATCAACGTTTCGTCCCCGCCATGATTCACTTGGTCTCGCACAGGGAGGCAATGCTTGCCAATGGCGGAAAATTGTTGTTACCGAGATATGAGTTGTCATGATGCTAACTTGTCCCAACTGCGCAACGCGCTACGTCGTCAAGGACGGCTCGATCGGCCCCAAAGGTCGCAAGGTACGCTGCGCAAGTTGCGCGCATAGCTGGCACCAGGATCCGGACACCTCGCTATTGGTTCAAGAAGATCCGCTTCCGCCTCCGGTCGAAGACGCCCCGCGCGTGGAAGAGACACCGTCTACGCCAGAGCAAGATCCGCCGCCGCCACCTTTTGGCGAGGGCGACGAGCCGATGTCCGAACCGGAAGCGGAGCCCGAGCAATCTGCGTGGGGCAACGAGACGCCTGTCGCGCCCCCGCCCATTCCCGAGCAAGAACCGCTTCCCGAACCGCCTGAGGTCCCTTCATCGGCGTGGGAGGAAAGCCCGGATGCCGACGAGGAGCAGGTGCCGGTCGATCCCGTTCCACATTCGCACGACGGAGAAGTGGAAACGGTAGCTCAGACGAAAGTCGGTGAGACGCAACCGGAGCCGGCGATAGAAGACCCGATTTTTGCCGTCGACGATAGTTATGACGATACGGACGAAGCGCCAAAGCGCCGCTGGCCGGTCATCGCATTGATCGGGCTTCTCCTTGTGGCCGTTGCCGCCGCGGCGCTCGTCGCGTTCGGTCCGCCTGAACTGCGCGAGCGCATCGGTCTGGCACAGTCCGGTCCGGAGCAATCGCCCTTTACGCTGATGTTCGAGCAGCAGTCGATCGTCCCGCTGGAGGGAACCGATAGCCAGCGTATCTCGGTGCGTGGGCGGATTATCAATTCGACCGACAGCGAACAGGTCGTCCCGATCATCCATGCGCGGGTGACCGACGGAGCCGGTGAACTGGTGGAAAGCTGGACGATCGATCCGCCGCAGGCGCGGCTCGGCCCCGGCGAGAGCGCAAGCTTTAACAATGCGCGCGTGGGTGAGTTTCCCGAGGAATCCACGCTGACCCTCGCGGTTGGCAGCACCGACGGCTGACCCTTATTCGAATTCCATGAGCCGCGCGGGTTGGTGGCGGCCGGCGCGGTCGGTAATGGTGGCGCTGCGCCATTGGCCACCTTGTGCCTGCTCTTCGCGCCCGGCTTCCAATCGGTAAGATCGAACGATCTTTACGCTGGCGCGACCGCGCGCAGTCGCGGCGATGGGCGAGGGTGCGGGCGCAGGCTGGGATGCCGCCGCAGTCGCAGGCGGCGCGGCCATCAGCAAAAATGCGCTCAGAAACATCCAGTCCATAAACGCACATCACGCGCAGATGGTAAATGATGACTTTACCTTTGCTCCGGATCGGGACGGAAAATAGGGGCGTTGCCTAAGTGGAATCGCTTTGCTAGAGGGCGCGCCTTACCAGCGATGACGGGGTCTCCGACATCGAATCAGTGTGCGGTCGTGGCGGAACTGGTAGACGCGCAACGTTGAGGTCGTTGTGGCCGAAAGGCCGTGGAAGTTCGAGTCTTCTCGACCGCACCATTTTCCCGGAAAATCGGCCTTTTCAGGGCGTCGCGGCGGCCAGTTGCGGTGTGTCGGCGACAATTGTGCCGAGCCGTAGATAGGGTTTGTCCGGATCGAGCGTGAAGACCTTGCCGAGATCCTTGGGAAGGCCAAGCGCTGTCGCCGAGGCATCCGCCAGCACCAGCCGATACGAACCGTATGCCAATTGCTCCACAAGGAAGTAACCGTCGAATTCACTGCGCGTACGGCCGCCGACCTGGCCGTCTTCGCCCACCAGCATCAGTTCGACTCCCTCGAGCGGATTGCCGCTGCCGTCGAGCAGCATGCCTTCGACTTCGCCGGATCCGACAAGCCCGATTTCGATTTCTGCAGCGACGCCCGGGCGCGGCGTAACCACTCGCAGCGCGCTGCGGGGAACGAGCGTGGGATCGGCAAGCCCGCTCGTATCGACACCGATCGCGACCGGGCTATGCGTGCGCAAGCCCGCCATCCGGATAAGCCCCGCATCGTCGCTTGCGTCACCGCGACCGGTATGCCCAGTGGTGAGCAAGGCGCCCTTTACAAGCGGTTCGTCGCGATCGCGGATGCCATTGTCATTGTCGTCACGGTAAACGGTGGCATGGACGCTGCCGGTACGGGCAAGCGGCGTGCGCGTCGGCTGGAAGCGCGGCGCGTCGAGCGAGAAAGCGAGGTTGAAACCCGCAGCGACGCTACCATCGGTAGCTGCTTCCGCGGTAACCGCAACCGAGGCAATGTCGAGATTACGGATATGCGCGACACGGGCGCGGACGCGGCCGTTGTCAGGTTCCCACACCAGGCCGCCGTCCCAGGCGACATATTCACTCTGGCTATAATAAGCGCTGATGCCGGCCCGGTTTACTCCGGTGCCGGCCAAGGCCAGTTCGACATCACCTTGCAAGCGCACATCGCCGACACGCCCCGATCCGGCGAAACGGGCATTCAAATTCTCGGTCGGCGGGGCGGGCCCCGCAAAACTGCGTTTTTCCCAGTCGAGTTCGGCCGTCAGATTGAATCGGTCGATCAACATATTTAGACGCGTTGCGGCCGCCAAGGCGCTTGTCCCGTCCGTGTAGCGCCGCCACCCGACCTGTCCTGAAAGCGGAACATTCTTGCTCCCGATTTTCAATGGCGCGAACAGTGATACGCCATATTCCTGCTTGACGCGATCTTCGACGGCACTGGTTCGAAATCCGCTATTCACGGTGGCATAAGCGCCAAAGTCGATGCCGCCGAGTTCGCCAACGGCACGCGCGCGGTAGCGCTGGCCGCCTTCGCTGTTGAGCGCGATCGTCGCCTCAACCAGGGCATTGCCCAAAGTGCGCCGAACCGCGCCCTCGGCGTAGGTCAGGCGTTCGTCTTCAAGTAGCAAGCTCTGCGCGAGCAGGCCGACCGATGTCTTCTGATCGAGACCATGATCGATAGCGAGCGTCGCCTGAGCTCGCACATTGCTCGTAGCGGGGCGGCGCCGCGAACCGAAATCGAACAGGTCGCGTTCGGGCTGACTGACGCTCGCGAAATACCAGGTTTCGCCCGGCGGGATCTGCTGGTCGCCGACCAGCACTTCCTCGACCCTGCGGCGCACCTGTCCTTGCGGGCCGTAGAGAATGATCTCGACCTCGTTTCGTCCATATTGCAACTCAATATCATTAAACGCGTACCGCCCTTGAGCATTGGGAGAGGCAAAGGCCAATAATTGTCCGTTGCGATAAAGCTCGGCGTCCCAGCCGGCAGGAAGCTCTCCTTCGAAGCTGACTTCGTCGAAGCGGGCGAGCCGGCGCAGCGGACGATTGGATACCATCGCGCCGCGACCGCTGCCGGCCACGTTCGAAACTCCCGTCGAGCCCGTATCGAGATCGCCGATTTCGAAATGGGTGGCATTCAGGAAGCCGAGCAGGCCGCCATCGGCATCCGACCGGTAGGCGCGGAAGCGGAACGTGCCCTGCTGGCGCTGCGTTCCGGTCAACAGGCGGGCATCGAAAGACAATTTCGCGAGTTCGCCCGAGGCGTATATGGCGCTGTTGCGATCGAAGCGCATGCCGCCCGCATCCGAATATGTCACGCCGGCGGCAACAACGACGTCCATCGCGGGCATCCGCCACATCTCGTAGGGAAGCTTGACCTGGGGCAGGCTTGCCATGTCGAAACTGGCGCGGTTGGCGAGCCGCTCGGCGCGGCTGCGCCGCTCGGCGGCCAGCTCGACCGGCAATCTGGCCTCGCTCTCGAGGACAAGCATTGATCCCGAAAGGTTGGGGCGGACATTCAGCCCGAACCAGCGCTCAAGCGCAGGAGCTTTGACGCACCAGCCCTCCGGCACCTCCTTAATGCTACTTAATGCTAATGCTTCGCGATTGCTGTCGTAAGTGACGCTCCCGGATTTTCGATCGATGTCGATCCGGTTCTCTTCGGTGAAGGCCCAGCCAGAAGCGCGCTGCGCCTCGAGGTCGATCTTCATTGGCACATCCAGCGCGGTCAGGAAGTCGCCGAAGACGATGCAGGGGCCATCCGGCGTGTCATAGGCGCGCACACCATCGCCCAGCATGCGGTCGCGGATCTGTAGATCGAGCAGGAATTGCTCTTCGGGGTCGGGAATCCACTGGTCGCCGACGGGATCACGCTCGATGGCCGCGGCAGCTGTTGCCCCCGCGGCCATCATTGCTCCCAGAAAGAGCGTTTTGAGCATGACCCGCATGGCCCTTGTCGCCTTTAGCGCAGGACCGCGTCGGTCGAGGCGATCAGAACGCTGCCCTCACTCGACGGCGCACGATATTCCACGGTGACCTTGCCGCTCAGGTCGCCCGCATAGTCTTCCCGCACGGGGATGAGGACGGTGCGCTTGTCGAGCTCGGTGTAGACGGCAACGCCGCCGAGCCGCGCGATTGGCAGGTCTTCGCCATCTTTCCACACCTCGATAGCGCCAAAAGTGCTGCGGTCACCAGCGCGGGTAAGGTCGACGGCCACCGCCGGTCGCCCGTCGCGTGTCGCAACGCGCACATCGGCGATCGCGGCTTCGACCTGGAGACGGCCGAGACGCACGATCACGGGGATCGTCACGCCATAAATGGGGGTGAGGCGGAAACTGATGCCTTCGTCAGTGCCCGACTGTTCCACCGGACGTGGCTTGGGAATGGCGCGAAACAGGAGGTGAATACGATATTCGCCATCTGCCAGCCCTGCAGGGGGGCGGGCCGAAATACGGATCGCCTGGGGCTGTCCCGGGGGCAAGGTGACGCGGCGCGGGGCGAAAATCACCATATCGCGAGCGGTAATCTCCTTGTCGTTCGCCGTTTCGACCTCGGCCAACGATCCGTCGGGCATCATCCGGCGTAGTTCGGCGGTAACGCGATAGGTCGCTTCTTCTTCGCCGATATTGTTGAGAATGATCTGGGTGCCGCGCCCGCCGTCCAGAATGACGCGGGTCGGCGCGACCAGCAGGTCGCCGACACCGGCCTGGGCGGGTTGCGCCATGGCGACGATTGCGGTGGCGGCCAAAACGTGGCGAAAAAAATGCATGAAAACCCTCCATATGGCGGCGCAGAAAAAGCACCGTTTCGGAGTGTTTTGGCGTCCAATGGTTAATAAGGCGCAAACCATGAGCGGAAAAACGCTGGGAAGTTTGAACGGCCGGTCCGGATCGGAGATACGAAAAGGGCGGCGAGCTTTCCAGCCCACCGCCCTTCTGCGCGTCAGGAGAAGCGACGCTTACTGATAATCGGCCGTCACGGTGAACGTACCTTCATAGTCGCCTTCGACCGTGGTGTCGGCAACCGTCAGCGAACCACCGACATAGAAGTCGTCGCCCGGCGCACCCGAATTCGACAGTGCGACGTCGTAGAAGCCGTCCGAGTCGCTGTCGCTGAGATCGGTCGTCAGGTTGACGGTCAGCGTGTCCGTGCCGCCGACGAGCGTGATCGTCGCGGACGGGGGCAGCGTCACGTCGACTTCCTGGCCCTGCGTACCGGTGATGTTATAGTTGATCGCCGCAGCAACCGCGCCCGAGCAGACGAAGTCGGTGCCGCAAGCGCCGGCGGTGCCGACGGTGCCGGCCGAGCTGGCCTCGATGCTGACAACCGCGTTAGTGCCGGTGGCACCCGCCGGAAGAACGATCGTGCCGAAGTCGAGCGTGTCGTTGCCGACGATGGTCAGCGTCAGCGGCTTCACGACGCGCGCCTTGGCTTTACCATTCGAGTTCGAAACGGGTGCGGCGAACGCCGGCGTCGCAACGAGAGCAACGGCAGCCGTACCCATAACGGCGATTTTCTTGAAATTGGTCATAGTCTTAAATCCCCACTGGTCCATGTTTGTTGCCGGACCCGGAAAACCTCATTTCGGGCCCGGTCCGTGATGTCGCTATTAACCAGTCCCGCTTACTGATCCCCTGAAGGTCATGGTAAAAACGGCGTTAAGGAATGATCGAAAATGGATCGGATTTAGCGGTATTCCGCCACAATCGGCACATCGCCGCGATAATCGCCTTCTGCTGCGCCGCTTATTTCCAGCCTTCCGCCGAATCGGAAGCGTAGTTCGCCATTGGCGTCGAGTTCGGGCTGCGAGGGCAGGTCGTGTTCGATCGATTCGAGGCGAATCCGACCCCCTTCGATATTATGCAGCTCGATATAATCGGGCAGGCTGATCGAGATCTGTCGTCCGGCTTCGCCGCGAATCACCACTTCGCCAACCATGGCGCGTGCCGACAGCGCGGCGATGCCGCCCTCGGTCATGCGCGCGCCCGTAGCGCCAAGCGTTGCGCTGCCATCGCCAAGCACGACCAGCTGGTCGAAATCCAGCATGGTCTCGACCGAGAGCTGTACACGCTCCTCGGCTTTGTCGACAGGGTCGACGATGAGTTCGGGTGTATCGCACAAGCGACATTGTGCCGCGGCCGGGGCAGTCGGCACGGTCAGGGTCGCCAGCACCGCGGCTGCGGCCAGGCAAAAAAGGGCAAATCGGCCCGTCATGGGAGAAAGTGCTAGGCACCAAGGGTGAAAACAGGGTTAATGCCATGGCAACTATTTCACTTGTCCGGCGGTTGAAGGATCAAGATGACCAAGCAGAAGCTGACCGATGCCGAATGGCGCGCGCGCCTGACCTCCGAAGAATATCGCATCTTGCGCGAAGCCGGCACCGAACCCCCTTATTCGGGTGCGCTCAACGTCGAGAAGCGCGATGGCGAATATCACTGCGCCGGCTGCGGTGCGATGCTGTTCGCCTCGGGCAGCAAGTATGACAGCGGGTCGGGATGGCCCAGCTTTACCGACCCGGCAGAAAATGAGGCCATCACCGAACATCGCGATGAAAGCCACGGCATGACCCGGGTGGAAATCCGCTGTTCAGCTTGCGACGGGCATCTTGGTCATGTCTTCCCCGACGGTCCGGGACCCAGTGGCCTGCGCTATTGCGTCAATAGCGCCAGCCTCGACTTCCAGCCTGACGAGAAGTGATGCTTGTCGCCGGCGCCCTCCGGCCCTAGCAGTCAGGGTGGAGAGGAACCCTAATTGGCGCGATTGTTCAAACGGCTGGTGATCTGGGGCGGCGCATTTGCGCTGCTTTGTCTTGTAGTGCTCGGTATTGCCGTTGCCGTCGCCTACCAGTCGCTGCCCTCCTACCAGCAACTGACCGATCGCGAAGATTTGGGTCAGACGATCCGCGTGCGAGCCGACGATGGGTCGGTCTTGGTCGAAATCGGGCCGCAATTCGGTCGCTGGCTGACCTACGAAGAAATCCCGCAGACCATGAAAAGCGCCATGATCGCGGTCGAGGACCGGCGCTTCAGGTCGCACATCGGGATCGATCCCATCGGCATTGCGCGCGGGATCTGGGTATCGCTGCAAACGGGCGATCGCGTCGCCGGCGTGTCCACGATTTCACAGCAGCTCGCTCGCAACATTTTCCTGACGCCAAAACGCGACGTCGGGCGCAAGACCCGCGAAGCCATCATCGCGATGGCGCTGGAGGCCAAGTTCTCCAAGAACCAGATCCTCGAGCTCTATCTCAATCGTGTCTATTTCGGTGGTGGTGCCTACGGCATCGATGCGGCCAGCCGCACATTTTACGGCCATAGCGCGGAACGGATGACGGTCGGCGAGGCGGCGATCATTGCGGGGCTCGTCAAGGCACCGTCCAACTATTCGCCGACCGCCGACATCGAAGCCGCCCAGGGCCGCGCCAGCGTGGTGCTCGACCTCATGGTCAATCACGGCTTTCTGCCCGAAAGCGCCCGCGCCGGGGTCGATCCGGCGGAAATCCGGCTGGAGGAGCGCACTAACGAAAACAGCGCGCGCTATTTCACCGATTGGGCGCTACCCCAGCTCGAAACACTGATCGACCAAACCAGCGAACCCATCGATGTCTGGACCACGCTCGATCCCGGCATGCAGGATGCGGCCAGTAACGCGGTCAATGCGCATGCACCCGCCGGTGCGCAGGGCGCGCTCGTGGCCATTGATCGCGACGGCGCCGTTCGCGCGCTTGTCGGCGGGCTCGATTATGTCGACAGCATCTATAACCGTGCCACGGTGGCCAAGCGGCAGCCAGGTTCAAGCTTCAAGCTTTTCGTTTATCTCACGGCTCTGGAAAACGGTTGGCGGCCAGATGATCAGGTGGTGGACGAGCCGATCACCATCGGCGACTGGTCACCGCGCAACTCGAACCGTACCAATCTCGGTGTGATTACGCTGCGCGAGGCGTTTGCCCGTTCGGTCAACACGGTGAGCGCGCAAATCGGCGCAGAGCTTGGCTTTGCGACCATCGCCCGCATGGCCGCCCGCTTCGGCATCACCGACGACATCAATACCTACCCTTCGATGGTGTTGGGAACGAGCAATGTGCGCCTTATCGAGATGACCAAGGCGTTTGCCGCGGTGCATCGCGGCGGCACCTCGATGCCGCCTTACGCCATCAAGCGCGTGGTGACCGCGTCGGGCCAGCTGCTGTACGATCATGAAGAAGCCCAGCCGCGGGTGTTGGTGGCGCAATGGGTCGCCCGTGACATGACCGACCTCCTGCAAAGCGCCGTGCAGTCAGGCACCGGCCGCGCCGCCCAGATCGGCCGTCCCGTCGCCGGCAAGACCGGCACCACCTCGGACAATCGCGACGGCTGGTTCATCGGCTTTTCAAGCGGGCTGACCACCGGTGTCTGGTATGGGCGCGACGATAATGGCCGCGTCCCCGGACTAGGCGGAGGCAGCGCCCCCGCTCGCGCGTTTGGTGACTTCATGCGTGTGGCCGTGGCCAACCGCCCGGTCGAACAGTTCGAGGTCAACGCGCCGGTTCCCGATTGGCAAATCGAGCCCGACGACGAGACCTGGCTGCTCGACCAGCTCTTGTTCGACGAAAACGGCAATCCCGTTTTGAGCAACGAGCTCGATCCGCTCGCACCGCGCCCGGGCGACGATGACGATCTCAGCTGGATCGACGACGCCTTGCGCCGCGGGCAGGAGGAGCAGCCCGGCGAGATGGATCGCACGCTGGACGAGCAGCGCCGCCAGCGTCAACAACAGCAACGTCGCCAGCAGCAGCAGCAGCAGCCCGAAGCGCCGCCTGCGCCGGACGGCGCGCGGATTATTCGTGTGCCCGAGCCGGCCCCGTCAACGCCCGATCCGCTGCAACCGCGGCCCTAGTTCGCGCAGGAGCTTACGCGCTTTTGCCGTCGGTCCGCCGAACAATTCCTGCTCGAGACGATGAAACGCGCGGCCGTGGTCCATATGAACGCGGTGCGCCACTTCATGGGCCGCGACATAGCGCCGCACGGCATCGGGGGCACATACCAGACGCCAGCTGAAACGCAGCTTGCCGTCATGCGTACAGCTACCCCATCGCGTGCGAGCATCGCCGACGCTGACGGCGCGGACATTCACCTTGGCCAGCTGCGCAAACTCGGCGACATCATCAGACAACAGACGGCGCGCTTCGTCGCGCAACCATGTTTCGATCCGGCGGCTGAAACTTTCTTGCGGCCCCCCGCCCTGGAGCGCATCGCCGACGCGCTCGATGCGGCGCGGGAGCTCCGCAGCATGGCGCAGCACGAGCTCCCCGTCGCGAAAGGGAATTTTCCCACCCGGCGTCAAGGGCATCGCTGTGGCGCGACCCCCTCGCTGTTGTTCGATCCAGTCGGTTTGGGTTTGCACCCAGGCCCGCGCCTTGCGCTCGCTGGCGCGTGGCGGAAGCGTCAGCAACAAACGGTCTTCTATCGCGTCATAACGCAGCTTCATTCGCCGCGCCCTGCGGTGCCGACGAATGACCAGCTTCAGGTCTTCAGAGCGGGCGGTCGACAAGGTGATGCTCGATATCTCCAGCGTCGTCTTCGCTTACCGCCCAGCCGCGGACCGAAATACCAGCGTCGTGGACGCTCTGCGGGTCGCCGCTGATCAGGTAATGCCATTCGCGCAGGTCCTTGCCTTCGGCGCGCAACCGGTAGGCGCATGTCGCAGGGAGCCAACCCAATCCGTCGACCGACGCCTTGGTCAGCGTCACGCAGTCGGGCACATGGCGTTTCCGGTCAGGATAATCGCGGCACCGGATCGTATCGAGATCGAGCATCCTGCAGGCGATGTCGGTCGCATAATAGGCGCCGGTATCGGCATCCTCCGCCTTGTGCATGCAGCAGCGTCCGCAGCCATCGCATAACGCCTCCCATTCACCAGCGTCGAGATCGGCCAAAGGCTTTTTCCAAAACGGTTTTTTGCTATTCATCTTCGATAGTGTAAGCCGCCCCCAAGACGAATCCCAAGAGAGAATTGACCATGCTGCGTTTCATTGTCCTGCTGATTGCTGCCGCGACCGTGGCGGTTCCAGCATCCGCCCAGCTCAACCGCTCCGAAGGCGAGACATTCATCGCCGCCGTGCGCGAGGGCGATAGCGGTGCTGCAATCGGGATGCTCGAACAGCCGGGTACGCGCATCGCCAATTTCAAGGGCTTCGAAGGCGAAACCGCGCTTCATATCGTTACCCGCAAGAAGGACTACCCCTGGTTGGTGACGTTGATCCGCTATGACGCCGATCCCAATGTGGTTGATCGCAACGGAGAAACTCCGCTCATGATCGCCACGCAGCAGCGCTGGTACGAGGGCGCCGATCGCCTCGTGCGTGCCGGTGCGCAGGTGGACGTTCCCAATGCTGCTGGCGAAACGCCGCTGATGCGCGCGGTGCTCTTGCGCCAGCCCCGCCTCGTCAAACTTTTCCTTGAAAAAGGCGCAGACCCCGACCGCACCGATTATTCGGCCGGGCTCAGCGCGCGCGACTATGCGCGCCGGGATTCGCGCAATCCGCAGCTGCTCGAAATGATCGAATCGGTGACCGCGAGGAGCGAAAGCCGGGGCGAATTGCAGTTTGGACCGACGATCGAATTCCCAGTCGGCAACAAGACCGACGACTAAAAATTGTCTCCCAGGCTGGGGTCGATCTGCGCCGCCAGGCGCCGGCCCGCACGCCTTGCAAAGCGTAGCGTTTCCGCCTTGCGCCTTGCTGGCGCAAGCTTGCGCTCGGCCGATTCCCGCATGAAGGCGGCGTCGTAACGATCCGCCACGATCAACCCCGCGACATCGGGCAGGAAATCGTCGCCGTCGCATATCGAGGCCAGTTCGGGTGTCACCGCCCAGTAGAAATGGTCGCAATAATCGAGATAGTCCCGCCACTTGCAATCGCCGAGAAGGTCGCTGCGCTGCACCTTGATCTCGACGATGACGATGCGGCCCTTGTTATCGATCCCCATCAGATCGGCGCGGCGATTATTGGGCAGCGGCACTTCGGCAATCGCATAGATCTGCGAGCGCGCGAACAAGCGCGTCACGCCGCGCACCACATCGGGTGCGAGAATTGTCGAATCGAGTTCGGTCGCCATCCTTGACGGCGTAGAACAAAAGGTGATCGAGAGCTAGGCTCTAGCGGTAGAAGATGTGATTATCGATCCGGCCCAGACGCGTCAGGCGCCAGCGCGGATTGACATAACGCGCATGGAAGAAGAGCGCGTCGGGAATCTGCGATTCATGATGTTCGCCATCGACGATGCGCGCGATCGCTACCGCCCGTTTCCAGGCTTTCGAATTGCGCTTGATGCTGGGCATCTTGCCGCCGCGGACGAAGCTGAACTGGCTACGCTGGAAAACGACACCGCAATAGCTGTCAGGAAAGCGACCGCTTTCGGCACGGTTTGCGATGACCCGCGCGACGGCCAGCTGACCTTCGAGCGATTCGCCGCGCGTTTCAAAATAGACGGCCCCCGCGAGGCATTCCATCTGGGCATTCCTCGTCTGCGTACCCTTGAAATGCTCGACCTTGCTATAGAGGTCTTGGGGCAAATCGGGTTCCGGCGCCACATAAGGCTCGGCATCCTCGCCGCCAGTTACACCAACGTCCAGCACTGCATCGATTTCAGGGAGCGCCACGGTCGGTGCAAGCGGATCGACGATCTCGTCTGTCTCCTGGGAGACTTCCGCCGGCGCCACCGACGCTGCGGTGGCCATGGATGCGAAAACCAGTGCTGAGCGCCAAAGGAACTTCATAGTCACATGCTCGTTTATGCGGTGAACGCGTTTCCAACGGACCTTGTCGCTCTTGCCGGCGACTTGTCGTTTCGATCCGGGATCCTTGTTCCCCGTCTGCGTGGCACCGGCACATTTGCGTGCGATTTTGGTGCCCCCCGCCTGAATTGACTGCCCCCTGCGGTCTCAACCCTTACACAATCAAGAAGATTCGGTCGTTTCAGCGACGAACCGTTCGCCGTCCGCGATATCCAGTTCAATTGTCCACAAATCCGGGTCCGTTTTACGACGATTCGCGACGAAATCGCTGATTTCTGCCGATTCTGCGTTCTCTTTTGGTCCTGATTTTTGCCAGATATAGCCTTTGTCGAGATCGAGAAGCCGCTCCAAACAACAGAAATGACGGCCTTTTTCGGCAATCAGCAGCAAAAGCGCGCCGCGATCGGGATCGCCTTTGTGGAGGATCGCTGCAAAACCGCCGTTCGATTCCACGCGGCGTCGCAGCGCGGCAACCTCCAGCGCTGCAGGAAGTCGGTCGTCCATCAGGAAAGACGGTATCCGTCCAGGCCGGACAGCGCGATATGGCTGCGCATGAACGTACCTGTCCCGCGGCCGCATTCTTCGCCGGATGCATCGATGATATGCGCGTCCGCCACCAAGACGCGCCGTTTGCCGCTAATCCAGCGGCCTTCGGCGATCGCGCGGCCTTCTTTCATCGGACGCGTGAAATGAAGGTTGAACGCCGTCGTCAACAGGAAACGGTCGCTGACCATGCCGTTGGCGGCATAGAAGGCGGCATCGTCGAGCATCTTGAAATAAAGTCCGCCATGCGCTGCGCCCGCCGCATGGAAGTGACGATCATCGACCGTGAACTCAATTCGCGACACTCCCGCTTTTTCAAGGTGGATGCGGCTATCGTAATGCGCGTTGACCGGCGCCGACGCGTAAAGCATCTCGAGCGCCTGCAGATGCGCCTTCGCCCCCGACAGGGAACTCTCAGGCGGCGGTGCGTTCATCGGCTCCCATTAGGACCGCCGCAAGGGCATCGCGCCCGCGTGCACCGCGCATCTTTTCGATCGCGGTGCCATGGCGCGCGACGCGGCTGACCGCGGCCAATGCACGCAAATGGTCGGCCCCCGCATCGGGCGGCGAAAGGATCAGGAACACGATGTCCACGGGCATCTTGTCGATGGCATCGTAATCGAGCGGCTGGTCGAGCCGCGCCACCAGGCCATAGACCCGGTCTAATCCTTCGAGTTTGCCGTGCGGAATGGCAACGCCGCCACCAAAACCGGTCGATCCCAACGCTTCACGTTCGAGCAGCGCATCGGCAATGGTGCCAGCGTCCAGATCGAGCTGGCTTGCCGCTGCCTGGGCAAGGCGCTGCAAGAGGCCGCGCTTCTCGCGCGCCGTCAGGCTCGTCCGTATGGCCGAGTAATCGATAAAATCAGATAATTGCATTCTTCACGCCAAACTGGGGTTGATACTTGGAGGGGTCCCTAATCGATAGCGACCCACTTGTCAGCTATTGTCCCGGTTCGACCCACCCGATGGTGCCGTCCTGACGGCGATAGACCATATTGTACGCCCCGGTCTGCCCATTCTTGAACATCAGCGCGTTCGTATCGCGAAGATCGAGCATCATGACCGCATCGGACACGCTGGCCGTCGGAATATCGACCCGAGTTTCCGCCACGATCGCCGGTGCATCAGTCTCTTCATTCTCGGCTTCGTCAGGTTCGGCCTTGGAATCGAAAATGCGATAGGAAGCATCGAATTCGGGTGAATCCTGGGCGCCGCGATGGGCATTGAGACGGCCGCAATAGCGCTTCAACTGGCGCTCGATTTTGTCGGCCGCTCCTTCGAACGCGATATGGGCATCGGACGCCTTGTTGGAAGCCTTGAGCACAATGCCCTTGTTTACCGGTGCCACGATATCGCAGCGGAAATCATTATGCTCGGCGCGGCCGAAGGTGACGTCGGCGCTGGTCGCACGCGCAAAATATTTCTCTGTCAGCTGGGTGATACGATCGGAAACATGGGTACGGAGGGCCTCTCCGGTTTCTACCTGATGGCCTGCGACGCGGATATCCATGCGCCTCTCCTTTCTTTAGGTCTTCCTGCAACCGTGAGATGGTTGCGTTTCATTAAAAATGGGACGTCAGACGCGACTCCACAAGGGTTCGCACAGTTGCTGGATAAAGCTTTTATGGCGAGCCAGTTCCGCCTCACTAGCCGAATGCGGTCGGGGCGGACGCACGGGACGGCGAATTGCGGGATCGCCATTGACTACAGGCGCGGCGGCCGCCGGCTCGACACTGGCAAGCGACAGGCCGATCTGCCGGCCCCCCGTCAGTTCGATATAGACTTGCGCCAACAGTTGGGCATCGAGCAGCGCGCCATGCTTTACGCGCATCGAGCGATCGACGCCAAACCGCGTGCACAATGCATCAAGGCTATGTTTTGCACCCGGAAACTTGGTGCGCGCGATTGCCAGCGTATCGACCATGCGGTCCAAATCAATAGGCGCGCGGCCACATTTCTCCAGTTCTGCATTGAGAAAGCCGAAGTCGAACGAAGCGTTATGTGCCACCAGCGGCGCGTCACCGATAAAATCGAGCAGCTCGATCGCCTTATCGGCGAAAAGCGGCTTGTCAGAAAGGAATGCGGCCGAGAGGCCGTGCACCGCCTCGGCCTCGCTAGGCATCTCGCGCTCGGGATTGAAAAAGCAGTGATATTCGCGACCAGTCTCAATGCGATCGATCATTTCGATGCAGCCAATTTCGACAATGCGGTCGCCCAACCCCGGGCTGAGCCCGGTGGTTTCGGTATCGAAGACTATTTCTCGCATGGCTTATCTAATGCGCCTTTCTACAGGCCCAAGCAAGCAAGGATCCGGTCAACTTGAGCGCGCGTATTATCGAGTGATCCCGAGGTGTCCACGACATGGTCGGCGCGCGCACGCTTATCTTCGTCGGACATCTGGCGGGCGAGGATATTGGCCAGCTTCTGTTCGGTCATCCCAGGTCTGCGCATGACACGTTCGCGCTGCACTTCAGCCGGCGCAGAGACCACGACCACGACATCGAAATTCTCCTCCCCGCCGGTTTCGAACAGCAGCGGTATCTCGAAGGCCAGCGCCCCGGCGTCGCTATTGGCCAGGATGAAGCGGGTCCGTTCGTGATGCACCGCCGGGTGGACCAGCCCTTCCAACTTCGCGAGTGCATCGCGATCACCCAGCACCATCGCCGACAACGCCTCCCGGTCCACCGCGCCATCGCTTGTCGAGCCGGGGAATGCAGCTTCGATGTCCGGCACCAGTCGCCCGCCCGGACCCTGCATCTCGCGGACGGCGGCATCGGCATCGAACAGCGGAATGCCGGCATCCTTGAACATGCCGGCCACCGTCGATTTGCCCATGCCGATGGACCCGGTGATCGCGATCGTCTTCATGCGCTCAACCTAGCAAAAAGTTCGGCATCGTGCGCGCGCGGTGCATCTTCATCGAAGAATATCTTGAAACTCGCCGCCGCCTGCTCGACGAGCATCTCCAGTCCCGTGGCAGTACTGAGGCCGCGCTCCCTGGCGGCCGAAATCAATGGGGTCTTGGCAGGCGACGACACTAGGTCGAACACCCAACCGCGCTCGCTCAACCGGTCGATATCGACCTTGAGCGGCGCATGTCCGACCATCCCGAGCGGGGTCGCATTGATCAGACCATCACCGCCAATCGCATCGCTCAACTTGGCCGGCTGGATCTTGAGGCCGAATTCGACCGCGAGCTTCGTTGCCTTCACCCGGTCGCGCGCATGGATCCGAATCATCGACAGGCCGAGCGAGCGGCAAGCAACTAAAACAGCGCGTGCAGCGCCGCCGCTCCCAAGCAAGGAAATCCGGTCCATGGCGCGGCCTTGTCGATGCAGATCGGCGAGCAATCCCATCACCGCGCCTATATCGCTGTTTGCAGCGATCAGGCGGCCCTCACGCGGCACCAGCATATTTGCAGCACCGGCTGCGACGGCCCGATCGGTGGCTTCGTCCGCCAGGGCGATCGCATCGAGTTTGAGCGGCATTGTGACGTTGCACCCACGCCAGTGCGGATCCTTTCGGCGCTTCTCGACATAGGCGCTAAGCTCGCTCCGCTCGACCCGGTGGCGCCGATAACCGCCGGCGCGCGCCAATTTCTCCAACCAGAAGCGGTGGATAACCGGCGATTTGCTCTGCTCGATGGGATCGCCGATAACTTCGGCGTAATCGCCTGCAAGAGGGGCATCAGTCGCGGTCATGTTGGCAGGAAGCCTTCATCGCGCAAAGCCCCGAGGAGGGGAAGTAAAGGCATACCAAGCACGGTGAAATGACTTCCCGTGATCTTGTCGAACAACAAGGCGCCGGGGCCTTCAAGCCGGAAAACGCCGACGCAAAAACGAACCGCCGGCCAGTCCATTTCAAGATAAGTTTGAATAAACTCTTCGCTATACTTGCGGACCTTCAGCTCGGCGACGTCATGTGCGTTGAATAGCGTCTCCTCATCCCGAGTGAGGGCTACAGAACTGTGCAAATACAATGACTTACCGGAAAACATGCGAAGGTGCTCGGCGGCCTCCTCGCGATCGCGCGGCTTGTCTAGCGCGATGTCGTCACAATAGGCGACGCTATCGCTGCCGATGACCAGCGCCTCCCGTTCAGAACGACTGACCGCCAACGCTTTTTCGGCCGCCAGTTTCTGCGTCAATGCGGCGACATCACCGGTGAAGCTTGCCTTGACCGCACCTTCGTCGAGGTCGGATGGAACGACACGATAGTCGAGCCCGACCTGGTCGAGCATGGCGCGGCGAATGCCGCTTGCCGAGGCAAGAATCAGGTCGCGCACGCGTTCGGGATAAATCTGTGGATAAACATGGGGCTTGGCCTAGCGCGACTTTGGGGACGGGCCAAGCGATCGAGTCATTCGATAGGTCCGTATGGTCGGTCCCTGTAAGCGTCCACAGCCCTTTTCACGAATCGCTTTGCTGTGAATCCTGTGGACACAAGAGCGCGAATCGGCGGTTTTCTGCCAGACTCATTTTTCCGGGTCTGTTGGCAAAATCGGGATCGCGTCTTACATCCCGTTATTAACGCGCCAAGTAACTACATCTATCTAGATTCTAATTATATATAAGGAGAGAAGAAGGGTGGCCGATAAGCCTCTTTTAGCCGTCTTGCATGGCGAACGGCGGGACCCGCCACCCCTCTGGATGATGCGCCAGGCCGGACGCTATCTGCCCGAATATCGCGAGCTGCGCGCCGAAAAGGGCGGCTTTCTCGATATGGCGTATGATCCGCCAAGCGCAGCCGAGATCACTCTCCAGCCCTTACGCCGCTTCGCGCTCGATGCGGCGATCCTTTTCTCCGATATTCTCGTCGTGCCGCACGCGATCGGCCAGCACCTCTATTTCATTGCCGGTGAAGGACCACGGCTCGAACCTCGGCTAATGGAATCATCGCTGGAAGACCTTCAGAGCGCCATGGAGCGCGTCGAGCCGGTTTATGAGACCGTGCGTCAGGTCAGGACGCTTTTGGCCCCTGAGACCACCTTCCTCGGCTTCGCCGGAAGCCCCTGGACCGTCGCTACCTATATGGTTGCCGGCCAGGGTAGCCGCGACCAGGCCCCTGCCCGCATCATGGCCTATACCGAGCCGGCACGATTCGGCGCGATCATCGACAGGCTTGTGGATGTCACGGTCGAGTATCTTTCAGGGCAGATCGAAGCCGGCGTCGATGCCGTGCAACTCTTCGATAGCTGGGCTGGCAGCCTGTCGCCTTCGCAGTTCGAAGAATGGGTGATCGCCCCCAACGCGCGGATCGTGCAGGCGCTCAAGGCACGCCATCCGGGCACGCCGATCATCGGCTTTCCAAAGGGCGCGGGTGCCAAACTGGTCGATTATGTCGCTGTGACCAAGGTCGATGCCGTCGGTCTCGATGAAACGCTCGATCCGGCTTGGGCCAACGAAGCACTTCCTGCTGGCCTTCCCGTCCAGGGCAACCTCGATCCGATGGCATTGCTGGCCGGAGGCGACAAACTCGATGCCGCAATCGACCGCATTTTGAATGCGCTCAAAGATCGACCGCACGTCTTCAATCTCGGTCACGGGATCGACAAGACGACGCCGATCGCGCATGTCGAACGCATGATACAGCGAGTGAAGGGCTAATGGACCAGCTAGTCGGATTTCTTGGCGCCGCCTATTTATGGGTGAAGGCTGCGCACGTCATCTTCATCGTCTTCTGGATGGCGGGGCTTTTCATCGTGCCGCGCTATTACGTCCATCATCATGAAACGACGGCTGGATCGGCCGAAGACCGCGCCTGGATCGAGCGTGAGGATCGCGCCCGCACGGTGATCCTGCTTCCAGCGATGGTCCTGAGCTGGGTTCTGGGTCTCGCCCTCGCCCTGCACCTCGGCGCCTTTACCCAGGGCTGGTTCCACGCCAAGCTCCTGCTGGTTGTCTTGCTGACCGGTTACCAGGGCTGGATCGGCGCGTTCGGCAAGAAGTTGGCGCGCGGCGAACGTCCGCTGTCGGGCAAGGCTCTGCGTTTCCTCAACGAGGTGCCCGGCATTTTCACCATTCTCATCGTCATCCTCGTGATCGTCCGACCTTTTTAGATCGTCGGTCTGGCCGATCATCATTGACTCGCGCGCCCCGGTTTCTTAGCTGGTGAGCGAAGGCGGCGCATCGGCCCGCTTATCCTTTTCGCCGATGCTTCAACCCACCGCCACGCGACACAAGCGGTCCTCGCATGTCGCGCCAACAGGCTTCCCATGCCTAGGAATATTATCGCGATGATGCATCTCCAAGAATTGAAGCAAAAAGCTCCCGCCGAACTGGTCAAGATGGCCGAGGATCTGGGTGTCGAGGGCGCATCGACCTTGCGCAAGCAGGACATCATGTTCTCGATCCTCAAGGAGCATGCCGACGAGGGTGAGCAGATCATGGGGATGGGGACGATCGAAGTCCTCAATGACGGCTTTGGCTTCCTGCGCAGCCCCGAAGCCAACTTTCTCGCCGGACCCGACGACATTTATGTCGCGCCGCACCTTGTGAAGAAGTTGGGCCTTCGCACCGGCGACACGGTCGAAGGCGAGATCCGCAGCCCCAAGGACGGCGAGCGTTATTTCGCGCTGACCACTGCCACGCAAATCAACTTTGACGAACCGGGCGCGGTGCGCCAGCGCGTCAACTTCGACAACCTCACCCCGCTCTACCCCGACGAAAAGCTTACGCTGGACAGTTCGGACCCCACCGAAAAAGACAAGAGTGCGCGGGTCATCGATATCGTCGCACCGCTTGGCAAGGGCCAGCGCGCTTTGATCGTGGCGCCGCCGCGCACAGGTAAAACCGTGCTGCTGCAAAACATCGCCAAGGCGATTACGGACAACCATCCTGAAGTCTTTCTGCTCGTCCTGTTGATCGACGAACGTCCGGAAGAAGTCACCGACATGCAGCGCAGCGTGCAAGGCGAAGTCGTCTCCTCGACTTTCGATGAACCCGCCTCGCGCCACGTGCAAGTTGCTGAAATGGTTATCGAAAAAGCAAAACGCCTTGTCGAGCACAAGAAGGATGTCGTCATCCTTCTCGACTCGATCACACGTCTCGGCCGCGCCTACAACACAACAGTTCCCAGCTCGGGCAAGGTGCTGACCGGTGGTGTCGATGCCAACGCGCTGCAGCGTCCCAAGCGCTTTTTCGGCGCTGCGCGTAATATCGAAGAGGGCGGCTCGCTTTCGATCATCGCCACCGCACTGATCGACACCGGCTCCAAGATGGACGAGGTCATCTTCGAAGAGTTCAAGGGTACGGGTAACAGCGAAATCGTGCTCGACCGCAAGGTGGCCGACAAGCGTATTTTCCCGAGCCTCGATGTCGGTAAGTCCGGCACCCGCAAGGAGGAATTGCTCGTCGACCAGGCGACGCTCTCGAAGATGTGGGTCCTGCGCCGCATCCTGATGCAGATGGGGACGATCGACGCGATGCAGTTCCTGCTCGACAAGATGAAGGACGCCAAGTCGAACGAAGATTTCTTCGCGAGCATGAACCAGTAGAGCCGATGCCCGTTGTGACCAATTATACGACCAGATAACGAACAGGGTTTTTGATGATCGAACAGTTGATGCTGTTGCTGGCAGCCGCTTCGGCGGACGGCCTGTCGCTTGGCGGTCCGGCACAGATGTGGGATGCCATCGTCACCGATTTCTCCGACATCACCAACCCTGATAAGATGGTCATCTTCCTCCAGGTTCTGGCGATCGACTTGGTACTTGCGGGAGATAATGCGATTGTCGTCGGCGCGTTGGCCGCGGGCCTCCCGCCCGACCAGCGCCGCAAAGTCATCATCATCGGGGTGATGGCAGCACTTGTATTGCGCGTCGCCTTCGCGCTCGTGGTCACCCAGCTGCTCGCAATCGTCGGCCTGATTTTCGTCGGTGGCTTGCTGCTGGTTTGGGTCGCCTGGAAGATGTGGCGCGAGCTTCACCACACCGGCGAAAGCCCAGGCAGCCCGGAAGTTGCGGGCGACGAGACCAGCGGCGTGAGGTCGGCAAAAAGCTTTTATGGCGCGGCATGGGCCGTTGCCGTCGCCGACGTCTCGATGAGCCTCGACAACGTGCTTGCCGTGGCGGGCGCATCGCGCGAACATCCCGGTATCCTCATCGTGGGCCTGATATTTGCGGTCGCTCTAATGGGCCTCGCGGCGAATATCATCGCCAAATATATCGAACGCTATAAGTGGATCGCCTATATCGGGCTTGCGGTTATTGTCTGGGTGGCCGGCAAGATGATCTATGACGGCATTGTCGATCCGCAGGTCGGGATCGGCCTCTTCTTCGGCGGATGACGATTGTCGCCCTGTCGTCAGGGCGGCTTCCCGCAGCAATCGCGATTCTACGGCTAAGCGGACCCGAGGCGCACGCAGCGGCCACATCCATTGCTGGGGCGCTGCCCTCGCCGCGCCAGGCAAGCCTGCGCAATCTTCGCCACCCGCACACGGCGGAGTTGATCGATCGCGGCCTGGTATTGTGGTTTCCCGGCCCGAAGAGCGCGACCGGCGAAGATCTCGTCGAGTTTCACTGCCATGGCAGCCGCGCCGTTGTCGAAGCGATGCTCGAGGCGCTGACAGCATGTCCGGGAGTCCGATTGGCCGAGCCCGGCGAATTCACGCGTCAGTCGCTTCGTAACGGCATCATGGACCTGACCGAAGCCGAGGGGCTCGGCGATCTGTTGGAAGCCGAAACAGAAGGACAGCGCAAGGCAGCCCTGTCGTTGCTGCAAGGCGGGTTGCACGATCGTCTCGATGCCTTGCGCGAAAGGCTCATCAATTTATCGGCCATGGCCGAGGCCGGCATCGACTATGTCGGTGATGAAGATGAAACGAGCGGGCATGAAGCAGCCATTGGCACCGAGCTTGACGCCGCGCGTGAAGCGGTGCGCCGCTTGCTCGAATTGCCCGAACGACGCCCGCTGCGGGATGGGATCCGGGTTGTGTTGGCGGGCCCTCCAAATGTTGGAAAGTCAAGCCTTCTCAATGCTTTACTAGGTAATGAGCGCGCGCTCGTAAGTGCCGAAGCGGGCACCACCCGGGATGTTGTCGAAGCACCCGTACAGATTGATGGCACGGCCTATATCCTGATCGATACCGCGGGTTTGCGCGACACCGATGGCGCGGTCGAGAAAATGGGAATTGAACGCGCGGGGGGCGAAATCGAGCGGTCTGACATTTTACTATGGCTCGGCGCGCCCGAGGATGCTCCCAGCCACCCTTGCCTCATCAAGGTGGCGGCAAAAACTGATATTATCGAATCGCATGGGCACTATGATATTGCTGTGTCGGCAAAGACGGGCGACGGCATTGCAGAGCTGATCGAACATATCCGGTTAAAGTCAAATAGGTTGCTGCCGGCCGCCGACGGGCTCTCGCTTTCTCGACATCATGTTGCCGCTTTACAGGAGATCGAAAAGCAGCTGGTGTCGGAAAGTGACCCCGTCATTTTTGCTGAAAAGTTGCGAGCGGCGCGTCATGCCCTCGACTCCCTGTTGGGCGCACATGGACTGGAAGATGTGCTCGATCGCATTTTTGCGCGCTTCTGTCTCGGAAAATGATGTTTCACGTGAAACAGTTGATGACTTCTGATAAGTCGCGCTCATGTTCGACGTACTTGTAATCGGGGCTGGGCATGCCGGAGTGGAGGCTGCAGCGGCAGCGGCACAGCGCGGTGCAAAAACAGGCTTGCTCAGTTTTTCCAAGGCCAATGCCGGGCAGATGTCATGCAATCCTTCGATCGGGGGTGTTGGCAAGGGCCATCTCGTTCGCGAACTTGACGTGTTCGAGGGGCTTTTAGCGAAAACGTCCGATCAAGCGGCAATTCACTACAGGATGCTCAATCGAAGCAAGGGACCGGCGGTTCAAGGGCCGCGCATCCAGGCGGATCGGTCACTTTTTCAAACAGCCACCCAAGCTGCCCTTCAACAACTTCCGATCGAATGGCTCATCGACGAGGCGTTGGAACTCGACATTGAGGGTGACACGGTCGTTGGTGTCATAACGGGCACTGGCTCTCGTATAGCCGCGCGTAGCGTCGTAGTGGCGACCGGCACATTCCTCGGTGGCAAGATCTTTCGCGGCCATGACCGCGTCGAGGGCGGCCGCGTCGAAGAAAAAGCGGCCACGCGGCTGGGCGAACAGTTCGCCGATCTCGGGCTGGCACATGGCCGTTTGAAAACAGGCACTCCGCCGCGGTTGGATGGGCGTACCATCGATTGGGCCTCGCTCACACCGCAGCCGACAGACGGGCAAAACTGGCGATTTTCAGCCTTTTCTCGTAGCGCTCGACGGCCTCAACTCGATTGCGCCATTACACGAACAAATCCGCGGACCCATGAGGTAATCGGCAACCATGCTGATCGCTCACCGCTGTACGCGGGTTCGATCGATGGTCGGGGACCGCGATACTGTCCGTCGATCGAAGACAAGGTAAAGCGTTTTTCGGATCGTGAGGGCCACCAGATCTTTCTCGAGCCTGAAGGCCTGACTACCAGGCTCGTATACCCTGCAGGCATCTCTACGTCGCTGCCCCTCGACGCACAGCAGGAGATGATGGCCACCATAAGGGGGTTGGAGTCGGTCGAGATCGTGCAGCCAGGCTATGCCGTAGAATACGTATTCGCTGATCCGCGGCGATTGGATTCGCGTCTTTGCCTCAAGGATATCGACGGATTGTTCATGGCGGGGCAGATCAATGGCACCACAGGATATGAGGAGGCCGCAGCGCAAGGGCTAGTTGCTGGCATCAACGCAGCTGCCCATGCTGCCGGCAAAGACCCAACGCTTTTTGGTCGGCAAACGAGCTACATTGGGGTGATGATCGATGATTTGATCGTGCACGGCGTGAATGAGCCCTATCGTATGATGACCGCCCGGGCAGAATATCGTCTGCATCTGCGTGCAGATAATGCGATTGCCCGGCTTGGCGTCCAAGCCAAAGCGTCGGGTGTAAGCGCGGCGCATGCAACAGCTATCGATCGCTACATGGAGCGCAAGGCAGCTTACATGACCTCTTTCGAAGAGAAGGTTGATGCGAAGGAATTGGGCCTTCAGGGCGGGCAGAAATCGCTTAAAGAATGGATTTCCCGGCCGGAAGCAGTGACGGCAGTGCGTGACCGGTTCGGAGATGATGACGCGGCAGCGGAGGCAATCTCCGATATTCTGTACGCACCTTATCTGGAGCGCCAAGAGCGCGAGTGGAACACCATGCAGAAGGACGCTTCAATCACGGTGCCGGCTGATTTCGATTATACGGCCGTTGCCGGGCTCTCCACAGAAATGATCGAACGGATCAGTGCTGTTCGGCCGGATAATCTCGATCAGGCTTCCCGTATCCCGGGGATCACGCCCGCGGCGCTTAGTGCGCTACATTTTGCCCTTTCCAGGCGCGATGCAGCCTGATCGCATAGCGAGCGTTGCGGGAGTCCATGTTTCACGTGAAACATGGCTCAAGGTCGAGCGCTATATCGAGCTACTTATAGAGGAAAACCAACACCAGAATCTGATTGCGAAGAGTACCGAGCAAGAGGTTTTCGAGCGGCACATAGTCGATAGTGCGCAGCTATTGCCGACGGCAAACACCTCCGATGCAAGCTGGGTCGATATAGGGACCGGACCTGGTCTTCCAGGTATAGTCTTGGCCATTCTTGATCCATCCTCGACCTTCACTCTGGTCGAGCCCCGACCATTGCGAGTGCGGTTTCTGGAAAAAGTCGTCTTAGATTTGCGACTCGAAGACCGCGTGACGCTATACGAAGGCAAGGCAAGCGAACTCGATGGCTCGTTTCGGGTCATCACAGGTCGAGCGGTAGCCAATCTCGCTAAATTCCTCAGGATGTCCAAGCATCTATCCACAGAAAAAACGGTTTGGGTGCTGCCCAAAGGAAAAAAAGCGATGGATGAACTGGAAGAGGCGCGCTGCTTCTGGCACTTTGACTGTTCGACCGTAGAGAGTGTGACCGATGGTCGCGCCTCGATCGTATGTATCAAACGCGTGCGATCGAAATCGAGGGGAGGGATGCGATGATCCGGATTGCGGTGGCGAACCAAAAGGGTGGGGTCGGCAAGACCACGACGGCAATCAACCTGGCAACGGCGCTTGCGGCAATCGGCTGGAAAGTGCTGCTGATTGATATCGACCCGCAGGGAAATGCCTCGACCGGTTTGGGTGTCAGCTCGCAGGACAGGGGCGCCTCCAGCTATGACGTGCTGTTAGGCGAGAAATCAATTGAAGAGGCTGCGATAGAGACGCGCGTGCCGCGCTTGGATCTGTTGCCTGCGACCGTTGACCTTTCGGGTGCCGAGGTCGAGCTCGTCGCGCTGGAAGAGCGGACGCACCGGCTAGAGAACGCGCTCAATGAGGCCACACCAGGACGCTGGGACCTTGTTCTGATGGACTGCCCGCCTTCACTCGGACTGCTGACCGTCAACGCGCTGGTCGCGGCACGTCAGTTGCTCATACCGCTTCAATGCGAGTTTTTTGCGCTTGAAGGGCTCAGCCAGCTGCTTCAAACGGTCGAGCGCGTCCGTTCGGGCTTCAATCCGGATCTTTCGATCCTGGGGGTGGCCCTGACGATGTACGATCGGCGCAACAATCTGTCTGGACAGGTCGCAGACGACGTCCGGGCATGTCTTGGCACCACCGTGTTCGAGACCGTGGTGCCGCGCAACGTGCGTCTCTCTGAGGCGCCAAGCCACGGAATTCCTGCTTTGGTATATGATTTGAAGTGCCCAGGATCAGAAGCCTATCTCCAACTGGCGCGTGAGTTGCTGCAGCGGCTACCGAAGCCGGCGGAGGCTGCCTGATGAAGAAACCGACAGGTCTCGGCCGCGGATTGTCGGCTCTCCTTGACGACGCCGATCAACGCGTCGGAAAGAAGCCCGTTGGCACCGGCGCTTCGGTCGAACGGCTATCGATTAGCAGTATCAAGCCCAATCCGAGCCAGCCGCGGCGCCAATTCGACGATGGCGCGCTCGACGAGCTAGCCGCCTCGATTACCGAAAAAGGCGTCTTGCAACCCATCCTGGTGCGGCCCGTCGACGGTGGTTACCAGATTATTGCAGGCGAACGCCGATGGCGGGCGGCGCAAAAGGCGCAACTCCACGAAATTCCGGCGATAATTCAATCATTTGATGACGAAGCGGTCGCTGAAATCGCGCTGATTGAGAATATCCAGCGCGAAGATCTCAATGCGATAGAGGAGGCGCGCGGATATAAGGCGCTGGCGGATAATTATGGTCATGATCAGGCTACGATAGGTAAGCTGGTAGGCAAGTCGCGTTCGCATATTGCCAACATGATTCGCCTGCTCGATTTGCCAGGCGATGTCGCAAGCATGCTAATGCGAGGCGATATCAGCATGGGCCATGCTCGCGCAGTGCTGACGGCCGAAGACCCGGTAGGTCTCGCCAAGGCGATTGTCGCTCAAGGCTTGAGTGTCCGCGATGCCGAAGTCCGTGCCAAGAATGGTAAAGCCACCAAGTCAAAGGGCAAGGAGGGTGCAAAGGCGACGCATCCGGTAGATGCAGACCTCAAGGCGCTTGAATCGCAACTGGGTGATATGCTCGGGCTAAAGGTCAGGATCGTGCATGGCAAAACGGGCGGAAAGGTTCAATTGGCCTACCGCACGCTCGACCAGCTCGACATGGTGTGCCAGCGCCTTTCGGGCGAGCCGATCTAACGACGGCCGGCGCGCGCTACGGCCAGCATTTCTTCGGCAAGCTCGGCACGCGCGGGCCCTTTTCCAAAAATGAGCTGTTGTTCGAGCGTCGCGATCCGCTCGGCCAGGCGCGCCAATCGATCTGCCGGCCAGCGATGAAGCAGCTTCTGGACAAGTGGTTTATCTTTCCAGAACAGGGCCTTACCCATCGACGTCATGACACCAGACGCGCTCTCGCCGGCCGCAATCCGGGCGGCCATCGGCGCGATCTGCATGATCCTGCGCTGCATGGCGCGGATGACGGGAATCGCTTCGGTGCCGCTCCTCGAAATCGACGCCAAGCTCGTTTCCAACGCTTCGATATCGCCCGTCATGGCGGCGTCGCCGAGCGCAAAGAACCGGTCTTCGCTCAGCGCCGCACCGATCTTGTCGACGGCCTCGTGGGTGAGCGGCACGGGATTTTGCTCAGATGCGCCGAGGAAGAGCGCGTATTTGGCGAGCTCTTGGGCAGCAACGGCGCGGTTTGATCCAGTTGTGGCGGCAATGCGTGCCGTGACGCCGGGATCGGGGCGCAAATTTTCCGAAGCTGCCATCGCGTCGATCAGATCATCGAGTGCCCTGCCTTCGGGCGCGTACGAGGCATGCACAAGCGTGTCTGGATGAGCCTCGACCGCCTTCAACAACTTTCCATTGCGACGTAGTCCGCCGGCAATAGCGACCACCGGATGCTCTCCGGCAGGGGCTTCGAGCAACGCCAGCACCGCATCTGCAATTTCGTCGCCGCACGGCTCGACCCAGATGAGTTGCCGGTCACCGAACATGCTGATCGCTGCAGCGTCGTCGGCCAGGCGGGCTGGATCGCTCTTCAGCGCGGCCCCTTCGACGGGTGACTTTTGGGCAGCGATCTTTTGCAGCAACTGGTCGGCCAGACTGCGCGATCCCGCTTCATCGGGGCCGTAGAAAAGGTAAAAGCGTATATTGGCCTCGCCAAGCTGGCGCGCGGGATTGCGCTTGTCCGCAATCACTGGCCAGACCGGCTGAGATAAAGCGCGATGCGCGCGACCATGTCGTCGGCGACTTCCTGGGCCAGGCGTTCGGACGCCGTTTGTTCGGCGGCAACGGTAGCATATTCGGAGCTGGTGATATCGATCCCCGCATCGAAGCCGGCCGTAGCATCAAGAACAGTTTCGCCGCTGGACAGGTCGACGAGCTGGTAGCGGGCGCGCAACGTCCGCCGTTCTCGCGTCGCCGCGGCATCGCCGCGAATACCGAAGCGCGTAATGTCATCGTCGATCACGATGTCGAGGCGATAAAGCGGTGCTTCGTCACTGCTTCCAAGACGGTCCACCAAAGCATTGCGCAACAGCCAGCCCGAGCGTTCATCGATCGCCGAGACGGCAACGCGCGATAATTCTGCGCGGCTGACGGCTCCTTCGCTTGTCCCGTAGAGCGGCCGGAGCCCGCAGGCCGCCAGCATCAAGACTAGGGGGAGCATCATCCACTTCATGCGACGATATTAACCAGCCTGTCGGGCACCACGATGACCTTGCGCGGCGGATTGCCATCCAGCTGCGTCTGGATCTTGTCGAGGGCAAGCGCCATGGCCTCGGCCTCATCCTTCGGGAGGCCGCGTGCGACCTGTATCTTGTCGCGCAGCTTTCCATTGACTTGCACCACCATCGTGACCTCGTCGTCGACGAGCATTTTAGGATCGTGTGCGGGCCACGCCGCATCGGCGACAAATCCTTCGCCGCCGCGCGCTGCCGCTGCCTCTTCGGCGAGATGCGGCGCCATCGGGGCGATAAGCTTGATAAGCGTGTCGATCGCTTCGTCCCGGCTCGCCGAAGTGCCGGCCTTCTCGAGCGTGTTCGTCAGTTCATAGACTGCCGCGACGGCCTTGTTGAATTGCAGCCCTTCGATGGCTTCGGTGACGGCCGCGATTGTGCGGTGCATCTTCTGAAGGACCGCCTTGTCTTCGCCCTTGCCATTTTCGGCATGGGCCAGGCGCCAGACCCGCTGCACGAAGCGTCCCGCGCCTTCAATGCCGCCTTCGGACCATTCCAGATCGCGTTCGGGCGGGCTGTCGGACAGCATGAACCAGCGCACAGCGTCGGCCCCATATTTGTCGAGTATCGGCGTCGGATCAACAACATTCCTCTTCGATTTGGACATCTTTTCGACGCGGCCTTTGGAAACCAACTCGCCATTGTCGATACGCGTCCAGTCGTCGCCCGACTTGGTGATCTCGTCCGGAGACAACCAGCTGCCGTCAGCGGCCTGATACGTTTCGTGAGTCACCATACCCTGCGTGAAAAGGCCCGCGAAAGGTTCGGCAATGTCGATCTTGCCGATATGCTGCAGCGCGCGAGTGATGAAGCGAGCGTAGAGCAGGTGCAAAATGGCATGTTCGACGCCGCCAATATATTGCCCGACCGGCAACCATTTCTCGGCTTCGGCCTTTTCGAACGCCTTGTCCTTGGGTCGGCTGGCAAAGCGGATGAAGTACCAGCTCGAATCGACAAAGGTGTCGAGTGTGTCGGTTTCGCGCCGGGCGGGCGAACCGCACTTGGGGCAATCGACCTTCCCCCATGTCGGGTGGCGGTCGAGCGGGTTGCCGGGAATGTCGAAGCTAACATCATCGGGCAGCACGATCGGCAACTGGTCGCGCGGCACCGGCACGGCGCCGCAAGCATCGCAGTGGATAATGGGAATCGGCGTGCCCCAGTAGCGCTGGCGGCTGACGCCCCAGTCGCGCAGGCGAAAGACCGTCTGACCTTCGCCCCAATTGTCTGCCTCGGCGCGCTTGATCACCTCGGCCTTGGCCGCTTCGGTGGCCATGCCGTCGAGGAAACGCGAATTGACCGCTACGCCCGGATCGGTATCTGCCTCGCCTTCGATCGGCGCATCGGCGTCGTCTGTCGAGCCCGCCACCACGCGGTTGATCGGTAGGCTGTATTTGGTTGCAAATTCGAAGTCGCGCTGGTCATGGCCAGGCACACCAAAAACTGCGCCGGTGCCGTAATCCATGAGCACGAAGTTCGCGATATACACCGGAAGGTGCCAGCCGGAATCGAATGGATGCACAGCCTTGAGGCCGGTATCGTAGCCCTGCTTCTCGGCGGTCTCGATGTCGGCTGCGCTGGTCCCGCCGGCCTTGCACTTGTCGATAAAGGCCTGTGCGTCGGCATCGCCGGCTGCCACCGCTTGGGCCAATGGGTGATCGGCTGCCACGGCGATAAAGCTCGACCCGAAGATCGTGTCGGGTCGTGTGGTGAATACTTCGACGTCAGAATGGTCGCCTATGCGCTCGGCCAGAGCGAACTTGAATTGCAGCCCGACGCTCTTCCCGATCCAGTTCTCCTGCATCAAACGCACCTTGTCAGGCCACTTGTCGAGGCGGTCGAGACCGTCCAGCAATTCGTCCGCGAACTGGGTAATCTTGAGGAACCACTGGCTCAGTTTCTTACGTTCGACCTCGGCGCCCGAACGCCAGCCCTTGCCGTCGATAACCTGTTCGTTGGCGAGCACGGTCATGTCGACCGGGTCCCAATTGACCTCGCTCTCCTTGCGGAAGACGAGCCCGGCGTCGAGCAGGTCGAGGAAGATCGCCTGCTCGTGCCCATAATAATCGGGGTCGCAGGTGGCGAGTTCGCGGCTCCAGTCGAAGGCGAAGCCGATGCCTTTCAGCTGGTCGCGCATGGTGCGGATATTATTCCACGTCCATTCGCCTGGATGCACCTTGCGCTCCATCGCGGCATTTTCCGCCGGCATGCCGAAAGCATCCCACCCCATCGGATGGAGCACTTCGCAGCCCGTCATCCGGCGATAACGCGCGAGCACGTCGCCCATCGTGTAATTGCGGACATGGCCCATGTGGATGCGCCCCGATGGATAGGGAAACATTTCGAGCACATAGGCCTTGGGCTTGTCGCTATCGGAATCCGCCTCGAACAGCCGCGCCTCTTCCCAGCGCTGCTGCCAATGCCGATCGGCTTTTCCCGGATCGAAGCGCATTAGCTGGGAGCGACGGTCGCGCGGCGAATATCGCGTGCGCGCACCAGGATGATATCTTCGAGCTTCTGCACGGTGGCAGCACTTACCGGCGCACTGACCCAACTGCCGGCTTGGTTGACCTCGCGCACCGCGTTGACGCGCACGGCGTCGGCACGAAGTTGCGCATCGAGGATCGACACAGTGAGCTTGACGCGCTCGCCCGGTGCGTTGGGCGAGCTATACCAATCGGTGACGATCACGCCGCCCGCCGAATCGGCGGTCAGCAGCGGGGCGAACGAAACGGTGTCGATCGCGGCGCGCCATAGATAGGTATTCACGCCGATCTGGTTGGTCACCGCCGGTGCCATCCCGACCGGTGCGACATTGTTCGACTGGCAAGCGCCGAGCGACAAGCCTGTAGAGGCAATCAACAGGGCGGTACGTGCAAGGGTCGGGCGCATAGAATCTCTCTTTAGAAAAACTGGTTTCGCCAAGAGGGTTAGACGGCCAAATCGCTCCTGCCAAGTCGGCAAGTCGCACCAGCGCGTTGTCCCATCGTGTGACGAGTCCGCCACAGGGGAGCACGGAATCGTGGAGCTACATGGATTCTCGTGCGTTCAGGGCTTATAGAGATGGGGTCGAGGAGTATTTACGAGTCGTGAAACAGGGACCTGACAAAGCCTGGAAAGCCCGCGGTCTTGCCGCCACGGCTTCGCTTTGCGCCCTTGCCGCCCTCGTTTCGCTCCCCGCCACTGCCCAGCAGAGCAACGAACGCGAACGCCCCGTTTCAGTGAGCTATGAACGCAGCTTCACGCCGGCCGGCGCCGATCCGCGCCTGGCCGCAGCATTCGCTTCGCGCGGGCCGGAAGCGCGCGGCTTCCGTTTCACTCCTGCCGCCGCCAAGGATCGCCCGTCGCAACTGCGCGTCGCGGTGCGCACCAGTGAAGCCGCGGCGCGAACGGGCAACCGCGCTGCCGAAAGCGTGACCAAGGCACCCACCGCGGTCTCGAGCCTCAATCCAACCAGCTACAATCTCGGCGTCGCCGTGGGCTGGAAAGACTTTGCGGTGTCCAGCGATGTTGCAAAACGCGGCTCGGATGATCCGCGGATTGCCGATCGCGAAAGCGCGCTTGTTGGCGTCAGCTACAACCTCAAGCGTTTCACCGGCCGTGTATCGGTTGCTGCAGATCGCGACATGAACCGTGTCGCCCCCGCGCTGCGCCCCAGCGAGACGTATTCGCTGGACGTCGGCGGCGAAGTGAAGATTACCGATCGGCTCGCGGTGACCGGCGGCGTTCGCTATCGCATCGACCAGGATCGCATCGACGATCCGGGTGAGCAGGATAACCGCCGTGACAGCCAGGCGGTTTATGTCGGGACCGCCTTCAAGTTCTAGTCGCTAGGCGCGCAGAAACGCGTCGATCCCGGCCCACCCCACGAACAAGCCCGTGTCGAACGCTTCGAAGCGCGCCCGGTCCATCCCGCCCAAAGCAATAGCGGGGCAGCCGCATATGCGGGCGAGATCGTGCGCTTTTTCCACTCCCAGTGCCCTGCCTCCCAGATGCGAGCTCGTCGGAAAGATTGGCGAGATATAGGCGATGGCAGCGCCGCGCCGCCGCGCATGTACAGCCTCGCTGCTATCGTGCACCGGTAGCGAGAAGGGGAATGCTCCCGGATCGCTCGTCGGCTTGTGGACATAGGTTGCACCGACGGTGCGCGCCAATGCCACATCCTCGCTCACCGACAGGATCAAGGCCCGCCGCGTACATATCGCGGCAACTTCTTGCGCCAGCGCCGCACGTGCGGTGCTGCCAAGGCGCTTGTGCCGAAACACCACGCCGCTCCCCACGGGCAGTCGCTCAAGCGTCGGCATCAACGCGTCGCCGATCCGCTCGTCGGTGAAGAGGGTCTGGCGGGGAAGCATCACGCTTCCTATAGCGCAGGCCATGGAAGAGCTCGACCAGGTAAAAGAGAAAATCGCCCGCGCCGCCCGGCGTGCCGGCCGGGATCCGCAGGACGTCACATTGGTTGCCGTGTCGAAGCGGCACGATGTCGACGCGATCCGGCCGTTGCTCGACGCCGGTCACCGCGATTTCGGCGAGAACCGCGTGCAGGAAGCGCAGGAAAAATGGCCCGCACTGAAAGCTGAATTTCCCGATGTGCGGCTCCACATGGTTGGCCAACTCCAGTCCAACAAGGCAGCAGACGCGGCCGAGATCTTCGACGTCATCCATTCGCTCGACCGCAACTCGCTCCTCAAGGAATTGGCGAAGCTCGACACGAAGCCCGCTTGCTACATCCAGCTAGACGTTGGCGAGGAGGAGCAAAAAGGCGGGCTCCCGCTTTCCCAACTCGTAGCATTTCACGCCAAGGTCAAAGATGCGGCCATACCGCTTGCCGGCCTGATGGCAATGCCGCCGCAGGGGGTCGAGGCCTCGCCATTCTTCGCGCTTACGGCCGAGCTGGCGCGCCGCCACGGCATTGCAGGTCTCTCGATGGGCATGTCGGGAGATTATGAGGAAGCAATCATGTTGGGTGCTACGGTCGTGCGCATCGGCACGGCGCTTTTCGGCACCCGCAACTAATCGTCGATATGCCCTGACCGGGCCTTTTTCACGCTCAGATAATGCGTGTTATGCGGGTTGGGCGGCATCTGGTGGCGCACACGCTCGAACACCGCCACACCCTCGGCTTCAAGCCCCTCCACCTTAGCCGGATTATTGGTGAGCAGGCGCACCTCATGCGCGCCTAGCGCTTTCAGGATGGCGGCTGCGACGCCATAATCACGCTCATCGTCGGCAAAACCCAGCCGAGCGTTTGCATCGACCGTATCGAGCCCGCGATCCTGTAATGCGTAGGCGCGCAATTTGTTCGCCAGTCCGATCCCGCGGCCTTCCTGGCGCAAGTAGAGCAGGATGCCGCCGCCTTCCTCACCGATCAAATCAATTGCCTGCTTCAATTGCGGCCCGCAATCGCACTTGAGGCTGCCGAACACATCGCCGGTGAGGCATTCCGAATGCAGCCGTACGAGCGGCGGTCGGCCCCCGAACGCCCCCACGATCAGCGCGGCATGCTCTTCGCCATTGGCGCCATCGCGGAAAATCGCCATCTGGGTTTCCGGCATTCCGTCGAGCGGCAGGTTTGCGCGCGCGACGAGTTCGACGCTGCGCTGCGCGCGCATGATGTCATTGGAAGAAGCCGAGGCCGCATCGCCGTCGCTGACCAGCCAGGCAGCGGGTAGCAATCCTGCCAGCGACAGCAGTTTCACAGCGGCAGCATCGCCGTCTTCGCCGGCCTGCGTCTGCAACGGACCGAGCGGGCCGCGCGAAAAATCTTCGGCCGGATCGACCAGCGAGCGCGCGGCTTCGACATCTAGCCATTCGGCGCTGACTCGCACTGGCGTGCCCCCACATGCCTCGCGTCGATTGCCGAGCCCGAGCGCGGCTGCCCGTGCGCTGCTCAGGATAAGAGTGCCCGCCTTGCCCGGCTTTCCCGTTTCCAGCGCCAGGATTGTCGGCCCGCCCTCGATGCGCACGGGAAGCCCGCGCTGCAACGCCTTCACGGCATCGCGAACGGGCGAGTCGGTCAAATCTCGATGTCCACCGTAAGCGGGACGTGGTCGGACGGCTTTTCCCAGCTTCGCGCCGGTTCGACGACGTCGTGCCCGACGACACGATCGGCAAGGTTCGGGCTGGCCCACATATGATCGAGCCGGCGACCGCGATCGTTTACCGTGTGATCACGGTTGCGATAACTCCACCAGGTAAAGCAGCGCTCGGGCGCAGGAATGAATTTGCGCCCCAAATCCACCCAGTCATGGCTTTTCTGAAATCGTTTCAACGTCTCGATTTCGATCGGCGTGTGGCTCACCACCTTGACCAGTTGCTTATGGCTCCACACGTCGCATTCCAGTGGCGCGATGTTGAAATCGCCGACAATCAACGTCGGTTCCTTCAAGTCCTTGCTCCAAGCCGTCATGCGTTCGATGAAATCGAGCTTCTGCCCAAATTTGGGATTTTCGTCGCGATCGGGGATATCGCCACCCGCCGGCACATAAACATTTTCAAGCCGGAATTTGCCTGCCACGCGCACGCCGACATGGCGCGCTTCGCCATTGTCCTGCCAGTCATGGCGAAGGTCTTCCTCGAGCGGCAACTTGCTGATGGTCGCGACGCCGTGGTGCATCTTCTGTCCATTGAGCGCGAGGTGCGGATAGCCCCATTCCTCGAACATCCTGCGCGGGAAGACGTCGTTATGGGCCTTGGTTTCCTGCAGGCACAGAATGTCCGGCGCAGTCTCTGTCAGGAATTTCTCGACGATATGAGGCCGGGCGCGAACCGAATTGATGTTCCAGCTGGCAATCTTGAGTGTCGGCACAAAGAATCCTCTTAGGTTTCCGGCCTTTTAGCGAAGCTACGGACGGGCGCAACGCGCACAAAAAGAAGACCCCCGCTCCGGGGGCGTGGAGCGAGGGTCACCTAGCGTTCGTCACGCAAGGTGATAACGACGACCGGATAACAGGGGGAAACTCCGGCTCTTGCCGCTATCGACGTCTTCTCTAGCGCGAACCGCCTTTCCCCAACATGAACAGTTTCGTTTAAAGACTATAGTCTTTAGACCTACTTTTCAGGATCGACGAAGGTGAACTTGCTGTCCGGAATGCCGACATTGTAGCGCTGGTTGTCGAGCCGCACCGCGGTGCGCTTGTTCTGGGCATCGATGGCGGTCCAGCCCTCCAGCTGCAGTCCGCCTGGCGCAGAAGCCCGTTTGGTGAACGCCAGGATCAGCGTCCCGAATTCGGGGCGGCGCGAATCGCGGGCGCGCACAATCACGACGCGCGAATCATCGCTCGGCACGATGCGGGCGATACGCGACAGGTCGGGATTGTTATCGAGCAACGCAGCAAGCGGTGATTCGGATATCTTCCAGCTCGACTTCTGCTTCACCTCGTAATCGAGGAAGTAGAGCCGCTTGCCATCACCGACCATCAGCATGTTGGCATTCTTGCCATAGTCGAAGCGAACCTTGCCCGGACGCTTCATTGACAGAGTGCCCGAGAGCGAGCGGCCCTTGCCGTCGGTCTGGGTGAAATTGGCGGTCATCGTGCTGGTCGCCGAAATATGTCGCTCGACCTGATCGATCGTCGGCGCCTGCTGCACCGCAGCAGGTGCAGGCGCGGCGACCATGGCGACTGCGGCCACGGGGGCCAGAAACGAAGTGAATTTCATCACAATTCCTCAAATGCTGTTCGGTGCCTTTCTGGCAGTCCGGGGTTGAATGCGTGGTGAATTCCTGCGTTCCGCGCGGTTAAGGTAAAACGAGCGCTAAATCGGATTACCGTCAGGGTCGATCAGCACTTCGCGCCGCCCGACATGGTCGGGACCGGAGACCAGTCCTTCCTTTTCCATCCGTTCGATCAGCCGCGCCGCGGTATTGTAGCCAACGCGCATCTGGCGCTGGAGATAGCTGGTCGAGGCCTTCTGGCTTTCCGCAACGATCTGGACCGCGTTGCGAAATTGCTGTGTCTCGGCATCGTCCTCGCCAACCGGCTGGCCATCGAACAGGTATCCGCCATCTTCGGGCTCCTCGGTGACCGCCTGAATATAGTCGGGATGCCCCTGTGCACGCCAATGATCGGCGACGCGGCGCACTTCGTCGTCGGACACGAAAGGACCGTGAACACGGATGATCTTCTTGCCGCCGGGCATGTAGAGCATGTCGCCCTTGCCCAGCAGTTGCTCGGCACCTTGTTCGCCGAGGATGGTCCGCGAATCGATTTTGCTGGTGACCTGAAAACTGATGCGGGTCGGCAGGTTGGCCTTGATGACACCGGTAATGACATCGACCGATGGGCGCTGGGTCGCCATGATGAGGTGGATGCCGGCGGCGCGCGCTTTTTGCGCCAGTCGCTGGATCAGGAATTCGACTTCCTTGCCTGCGGTCATCATGAGGTCGGCCAACTCGTCGACGACGACCACGATCTTGGGCAGCGGTTCGTATTCCAGCTCCTCGATCTCGTAAGTGGGTTGGCCGTTGTCGGCGTCGTAGCCGGTCTGCACCTTGCGCTCCAGGGTTTTGCCCTTGGCCTTTGCCTCGCTGACCTTCTTGTTGAAGTTGGCGATCGAGCGGACCGACAGGTTGGCCATCATGCGGTAGCGCTCTTCCATCTGCTCGACCGCCCATTTGAGCGCGCGGATAGCCTTACTCGGCTCGGTGACGACGGGTGAGAGCAGGTGCGGGATATCGTCATAGATGCTGAGCTCGAGCATCTTGGGGTCGATCATGATCATCCGGCAATCGTCGGGGCTCATCCGGTAGAGCAGCGAAAGGATCATCGCGTTGAGGCCCACCGACTTGCCCGACCCCGTCGTCCCGGCGACGAGAAGATGGGGCATCGGCGCGAGGTCCGCGATCACCGGCTCGCCCGAAATATTCTTCCCTAGGATTATCGGCAGGCTCATCGACTGGCTGTCGAAGGCTTCGCTGTCGATCAGCTCGGAAAGCATGACCATGTCACGCTTCTGGTTGGGAAGTTCGATGCCGATGACGCTGCGCCCGGGAATGGTCGCGACGCGCGCCGACAGCGCGCTCATATTGCGCGCGATATCGTCGGCCAGCTGGATGATGCGGCTGGCCTTGATGCCGCTCGCCGGTTCGAGCTCGTACATGGTCACCACCGGCCCCGGCTTTACTTCGACAATGTCTCCGCGCACCGAGAAATCCTCGAGCACGCTCTCAAGCAGCCGCGCGTTGCGTTCGAGCGCCGCCTTGTCGATCTTGTCGTTCTGGGCTTCCTCGGCAGGTGCGAGCAGGTCGAGCGACGGAAGGTCGTAATTGTCGCCAAGTGCCAGCGTGGTCTGTTTGCGCGGGGCGGCCTTGGTGCTTTTCGCACGTACGACCGGACCTTTGGGTTCGGCCACTTTGGGTTCACGGCGCGGGGGCGCGGCATCCTTGCGTGCGCCCAGCTTGCGTTTCTTGGGCGCGGCGACCTTGGGCTTGGGCTTGCGCTCGAACAGCGGTCCGATCCAGTCAAGATCGTCGTCGCGAATGCCGAGCGCGAGGATGAAGAGTGCCAGCCCGCCGACCAGGCCGACCGCCATCAGCGACAGCCGCACCGGTCCTTCGATGGCGCTATCGCCGATCAGCCCAAGCAGGCCGTCAAAGCCCTGCGCGCCCGCCATGCCAAGTACGCCGCCCCACCCGCCGGGTAGGCCGCTCACCGCATCGGGTGCCATCAGCCCGATCGCCGTGCCGAGGATCAGCAGCGAAAGGAAACCCAATCCCCACTGTTTCGCGGGACGCCCCGGCTCTTTCAGCCGGATCATGCGCGATCCGATTAACAGCAGCATCGGGACGATCAGGATCGCGGTCAGGCCGAACAGAGTCAGCGAGACATCGCTCGCCATTGCACCGGGCGCGCCAAGCCAGTTGGCAGGCGGCCCTGCAGCCGCCGTCGACAGGTCGGGATCATTACGATCATGCGTGGCAAGCGCCATCGCCAGCCCAAGCCCGAGCGCGACGATAATGAAGCCGCCGATCCGGCGGCTGATCCGCCTCGTGCTGTCGGCCAGCTTGTCCTGCCACTTTTCCTGAGCCTTGGTCGCCATGTCGTCCCCTCTGAATACGGATAGAATGCCCGCTGGTGGACTCCGCGGTCAACGGGGTATCGGAAGGCGGTGTTTGAAGCTAGGAAAGACGGCATGGAATCGCGCGCAATCATCCTTGGCGGCGGGCTTGTCGGATTGGCCCTTGCAGCAGCGCTCGACAGCGCCGGCTTGGCAACCACGGTCATTGATCCAGCAGACCCCGAAAGCCGCCTCAATGCGAAGTTCGACGGACGCACAAGTGCGCTTAGTTCGTCATCGAAGCGGATGTTCGATTGCGTGGGAATAAGCGATCATTTCCCTGAACCGGGCAACCCGATCAAGGTCATCCAGGTCTCCGATGGCCTGCTGCCCGGCGGGCTGGCGTTCGATCCGCAGGAGGATGGCGAACCGCTCGGCTGGATGCATGAAAACCGCCATCTGCGCACAGCGCTGCTGGCGCGCGCACGGGCGGGCAAGCATATCGACCTGCGATACGACACCAGGCCCGCCAATGTGGAGCGCGATGAGTTTGGTGTGACGGTCACGCTGGACAATGGCGATGTCGTCAAAGGGGCGCTGCTCGTCGCTGCTGACGGACGTAATTCGCCGATGCGCGAGCAGGTCGGCATTCGTACAGCCACCTGGCGGTACAATCACGCCGCGATCGTCTCGACGATGCAGCATTCCAAGCCGCACGACAATATTGCTTACGAGATATTCTATCCCGCCGGCCCGTTTGCACTGTTGCCGATGACCGACGATAGGAATGGGCACCGCAGCGCCATCGTCTGGTCTGTCCATACCAAGGATGCGCCGGGATATCTGTCGCTATCGGACGAGGATTTTGCCGCGGAAGCGCAAGCCGCGATGGGCGACGTGTTGGGCGAAATCAAGATTATCGCACCGCGATCGACCTATCCGCTCGGCTTTCATCATGCCGCGCGCATTACCGATGACCGCCTCGCGCTGATCGGCGACGCAGCGCATGGTATTCACCCGATCGCGGGCCAGGGCGTAAACCTAGGCTATCGCGATGCCGCCGCATTGGCACAGGTGCTGGTGGAAGGCGCGCGGCTCGGGCTCGATCTCGGCGATGCGCAGCTGATGGACCGCTACCAGCGCTGGCGCAGCGTCGATACCATGATGGTTTCGATGGCGACCGATGGCCTTGCGCGCATCTACGGCATTCCCGGAAAGACAGCCTCGAAAGTACGTCGTTTTGGCATGAGCCTGATCGATCGCATCGGCCCGCTCAAACAGCGGCTGATGGATGAAGCCCGCGGGACCAGCGGTGATTTGCCGCTCTTGCTGCGCGGCCTGCCGATCTAGCGTTACTGGAGCGTCTGGTCGGCGGCGGCGCCGCCGGGTGCCATACGCTGGAAGTGCATCAGCTGCGTCACGAGCTCGGCGCGTCCGCCCAGCGTCTTTTCCTCGAGCAGCGCCTGCTTGGCGCCGATATCGAACGGGGAGACCTGCGCAATGGCATTTACCAAAGTCTCGTCATCAAGGCGCGACACCTGGTCCCAATCGACCTCGAGCTCCAATGCTTCACCGAAAGCGCGTGCCTCGCGCTCGACTTCGCTGCGCATCGCGGCACTTAGAGCGCTCGGCTCGCTGTCGTCGAACGCGGCCAGATCGACGTCAGCCTGGCGGTAGAGCGTGTCGACCTCGGCTTCGCGGATCCACCGAAACCGCTTCACACCCTCGAGAATAATGTTGAAGCGACCGTCATCCAGTTCTTCCATGCCGATAATGGCGCCAAGGCATCCAACCTTGTGGAGCGGCGCGTTGTCGCCGTCATGAACAGGCTGGATCATGCCGATCTCGCCCGAACGGTCGACCGCATCGCGGATCATCTCGCGATAGCGTTCCTCGAATATATGAAGCGGCATTTGCGCGCGCGGAAATAGCAGCGCTCCGGCGAGCGGGAAAATGGGAATGCGGGCAGGCTCCGCTCCCATCATGTGAAGAGGACTGCCGACAGCCGCCGGCGCTGCTTTGATGACCAGTCGTCCTCGAGCCCTGCGGCTTCTAGGAGCTGCAGGAACTTGTCCTTGGCGGCGCCGTCGTTCCATTCGCGATCGCGCGCGATGGATTCCAGCAGTTGGTCAGCCGCACCGTTACGGTCGCCTGACGCCATCAGTGCCTGCGCGAGCTCGAAACGGGCTTCATGGTCGTCGGCATCCTTCTCGATTCGCGCCGTCAGTGCGGAAGTGTCGATCCTTTCGGCTTTCTCGGCCGGCGCTGCCGAAAGTTCGAGCATGGCACGGACGCGGCTGATCGCAGGATCATCGCTATCGACGCCCTCGAGCAGCGCGGCGGCGGTGTCCTTGTCCCCTTTCTCCAAGTGGGTTCGTGCAAGCCCGCCAATAACCTTGGGGTGATCGGGCGCGATTTGCTGGAGCTGTTCGAAAATCGCCATCGCATCGTCGAGCGCGCCATTGTCCAGCGCGTTCTCACCCATCTCGATCGCCTGGTTGAGCTGTTCTTCCTGGTCGGCGCCTTCACCCTTGACCGGTAGCTGCGCCAGGACCTGGTCCAGCGCCTGCTTGATTGCGCCGGGCGTTCGATATTGCGTGAGGTCGGCTACGGGCTGGCCCTGGTAGATCGAATAGACGGTGGGCACCGACTGGATGCGGAACTGCTGGGCGATGAATTTCTGCTCGTCGATATCGACCTTGGCGAGCATCACGCCCTTGTCGGCATAGTCGGCGGCAACCTGCTCCAACACGGGCGACAATTGCTTGCATGGCCCGCACCAGCTGGCGGTGAACTGGACGATGACAAGCTTGTCCATCGACGGCTTCATCACTTCGGTCTCGAAGCGCTTCACGGCCGTTTGCTGTTCTTCGGTCAGCCCTGCGGTTGCCACATCAATCTCCTGAACTTGCTGTGTCCGGCATATGGGAAGGCAAAAGCGAAATCAAAAGGGTTGCATGGGGGGCAAGGCGTTGCTAACTGCCCGCCACCCACCGGAAGCGCACCAGCGAATCCGGTAGCCCAAGTGAGCGGGCGTAGCTCAGGGGTAGAGCATCACCTTGCCAAGGTGAGGGTCGGGCGTTCGAATCGCCTCGCCCGCTCCATTCATTCACCAACTCAAATCCTTTCGCCTTTCGTGGGCGTCACTATCGCGCGGCTAATGCAGATTGCCGAGCGATTGGTATGCTAGCCAGGCAGACCCTGCCTGAGTGCCGCGACCTTCTCCTTTACTGCAGCAACCGGATCATCGGCGTTGGCGGCAGCATCGACGATCGCCGAGCCGCTGATCACCCCGGCCGCGCCCGATGCCAGACCCTCGGCGACCTGCTCGGCAGTCGAAATGCCAAAGCCGAGGATCGGCGGCGGCGCATCGCGTGCCGTCAGTTTTTCGAACAGGTCATGGTGCTGCAGCTCCATGTCGCTGCGCTGACCGGTGACACCTGCGCGCGCCACGCAGTAAGTGTAGCCCTCCCCCAATGAAGCGATGCGATCAAGCGCATCATCGCCCGTATTGGGCGCGGCAATGAAGATTGGCGCAATGCCCGCTTTCTTGCATGCGGCGGCATAGGGCGCGGCTTCGAGACTCGGGACGTCGGCGACCAGCAGGCTGTCGACGCCCGCTGCAGCCAACTCTTTGCAGAACGTCTCCAGCCCCCGCGCCGCGACGATATTGGCATAGGTCAGGACGCCGACCGGCACGTCGGCATGGCGGCGTCGAAAGCGGGCGAGCATATCGATGCAGTCCTGCGTGCGCACTCCGGCATCGAGCGCGCGTTTGGAGGCGGCCTGGATGACGGGGCCGTCAGCGACCGGATCGGAAAAGGGGATGCCGACCTCGATCATGTCGGCGCCGCCTTCGATCATCGCGTCGAGCATCTTCTCGGATGTCTCGATGTCGGGATCGCCGAGCGTCAGAAAGGTGCCGAGCACGCCGCCGCCTTTGGCGAACATGGCATCGTAGCGATTGTTCACGCGAGCAGCTCCTGCGCTTGAGCCACGTCCTTGTCGCCGCGTCCGGACAGATTGACCAGCAGGATCTTCTCCTCCTCCGCCGCATTGGCTCGTTCGATTTCCTCCAAGGCGTGCGCTACGGCGTGCGCTGTTTCGAAGGCGCAGATGATGCCTTCCTTGCGCGCCAGCAGCTGGAACGCCTTGAGCGCCGCTGCGTCTGTCACGCCGATATACGTCGCCCGACCGATAGCCTGCAGGAAGGCGTGTTCAGGCCCCACCGCGGGATAATCGAGGCCTGCGGAGATCGACCAGCTATCGCTGACCTGACCGTCTTCGTCCTGCAGCAGCATGGTTTGCGCGCCGTGCAGGATGCCGCGGCGGCCCTTGCCGAGCGTCGCGCCATGGTTCTCGGTGTCGAGCCCCTTGCCCGCCGCCTCGCAGCCGGTCAGCGCGACATTCTCATCATCGCGGAAGGCATGAAAGATGCCGATCGCGTTGGATCCACCGCCGACGCAGGCGATCACGTTGTCGGGCAGGCGTCCTTCAGCGTCCATCATTTGAGCGCGTGCTTCCTCGCCAATGACGGATTGGAAATCGCGTACCAGGCTGGGGAAGGGGTGCGGGCCCGCCACGGTGCCCAGCAGGTAATGCGTGTCGGCAAACCGCGCGGTCCATTCACGCAGCGCTTCGTTGACCGCGTCCTTCAAGGTGCAATCCCCCGATGTGACGGGTATGACTTCGGCGCCCATCAACTCCATGCGAAAGACGTTGAGCTGCTGTCGTGCGACATCGTCCTTACCCATGTAGATGCGCGTTTCCATGCCGAACATTGCGCCCGCGATCGCCGTGGCGACGCCGTGCTGGCCGGCGCCTGTTTCCGCAATCAGCCGCTTCTTGCCCATGCGTTTGGCGAGCAGGGCCTGCGCGATCACTTGGTTGGTCTTGTGCGCGCCGCCATGGAGCAGGTCTTCACGCTTGAGATAAAGCCGCACCTTGTCCGATCCGATATTGCGGCAACGCGTCAACGGGGTCGGGCGTCCGGCGTAGGTGCGCAGCAGGTGATTGAGCTCCGACTGAAAATCGTCATCGACCATGGCCTCGAGATAGGCGGCTTCAAGCTGCTCGAGCGCGGGAACTAAAATTTCCGGGACATAGGCACCACCAAAGTTGCCGAACCGACCGTCCATCTTCATCAAACTTGCTCCCGTGCGGGGCCGCGCAGGGCGGCAAACAAGGCGTCGATCTTGGCCGGGTCTTTTACGCGCGGCCGGGCTTCGACGCCCGAACTTGTGTCTATTCCGTATGCGCCGATGGCAGCGGCTTCAGCGGCATTTTGCGGCGTAATCCCGCCGGCGACGAAGGCTTCGGCGAGGTCATCGCGCCCTTCGAGCGCGCTCCAGTCGAAACTGCAACCGGTGCCGCCACTTTGGCTGCCGCTGATCGTATCGAACAAGGTGCGATGCGCGGCGCTGCGCGCGCGGTCGACGCCGTCGGCATCGACGCCCGCCAGCGCCCAGACTTCCACATCCGGATCGAGCAACGCCAGTACCGCGTCGAGATCGGCGTCTGATTCATGAAGCTGAGCGGCGCTGAGGCCAAGCGCGCTCGCCTTGGCTGCAACTTCTTCGGGCTGTGCACCTCTGAAGACGCCTACCGGTTTCAGTCCGATTCCCCGAGCAAGCTCGGCCAGCACGTTTGCCGTCGCATCGTCGAGCGCGCGGGGAGTGTCGGGCACGAGGATTAGCCCTGCATGGGTCGCCCCCGCCTTTGCGGCGTGCAACACATCCTCTTCGCGCGTCAGTCCGCAAATCTTGACGGCACCGTGCACCAGTTCTCGCGCGGCAAGATCGATGTCATCCGCCGCCATCAGGTGGCTGCCCACAAGAAAGCCGTCGACCAGCGGGCCGATGCGTTTCACGTCACCGCGTCCCTTGATGCCGCTCTCGCTGATTAGCGTGGCTTCGGAGGGTGCCATCGCCGCGAGCCGTTCGGTCACGGCAAGATCGGTCTTCAGTGTCTTGAGGTCGCGATTGTTGATACCGATGAGCTTGGCGCCGAGCGCCGCCGCACGCGCCATTTCTTCTTCGTCATGCACTTCCACCAGCACATCCATGCCCAGCAATGCGGCTTCGCGAAGCACTCCTGCAGCTTTTTCGTCGTCGAGCACCGAAAGCATGCAGAGTACCGCATCGGCGCCGTGCGCGCGGGCTTCGGACACTTGAACCACATCGACGATGAAGTCCTTGGCCAGGATCGGTCCGTCGAATTTCGCGCGCAGATCGCGCAGCAGATCGAGCGACCCGCCAAAGTCTTCCCCGTCGGTCAGGATGCTAACCGCATCGGCAACGGGTGCGTAAGCCCTGATCGCTTTACCGGGCGAATGCTTGGCAACGTGGCCCGACGGGCTCCTGGGCTTTACCTCCATGATGAAGCGCGCACCGGTCTGGCGCAGCGCGGCGATGAGGCTGCGCTTCGTCGGCTCGGCTCGGACCGGACCATCGAGGCGCCCCGCCACTTCGACGCGCTTGCGCGCCACGATACGGGCAAGGGTGTCAGCTACGGGTGGCGTCGACATAGTCCGAAGCAACCTTGCCTGCCGCGCCTGATCCGAGCGCCTCCAATGCCATCGCGGTAGCGTCCTTGAGCGTATCCGCCTTGCCCGCTGCAAACAGCAGGCCGCCAGCATTGATGGCGACGATATCGCGCTCTGGCTTGATACCGCGCCCGGCGAACAGTTCGGCCAGGCGGTGCGCATTCTCGATCGCATCGCCGCCCGTCAGCACCTTGAGGGGCGCAGGCTCGATCCCTGCATCTTCGGGCGCGATGGTAAATTCGGTGAGTTCGCCGTTCGACAGGCGAATGGCGCGCGTGTCGCCGTGCAATGCAATCTCGTCGAGCCCCGATCCGTGCACCACCAGCGCTTCCTCCACGCCCTGCGCTTCGAGCACCTTGGCGATGCGGCGCATGATTGCGGGATCGGCGACGCCCAGCAGCTGCACGCGTGGTTGCGCCGGGTTCACGCAGGGGCCCAACAGGTTCATCACCGTGCGCACCGCCAGCTGCCGGCGCACCGGCGCGGCGTGCTTCATGCCGGGATGGTAGGCGGGGGCGTACAAAAAGCAGAAGCCGGTCTCGTCGAGCATCTGGCGCGAGGCCTCGGCGCTGACATCCAGCTTCGCGCCCATCGCTTCGAGCACGTCGGCGCTACCACATTTGGAGCTGACCGAGCGGTTGCCGTGCTTGGCGACGGGCAGCCCGCACGCCGCGGCAACGAAGGCCGCCGCTGTCGACACGTTGATCAGGCTCGACCCATCCCCGCCCGTCCCGCAGCAATCGGCGAAAAGATAGTCGGGGCGATCGAAGTGCTTTGCGGCGGCTGAAAGTGCACGCGCCGCGCCGATCATCTCTTCGGGCGTCTCGCCTTTCATACGCAGCGCGATCAGCATGCCGCCAATCTCGCCGGGCTCCAACTTTCCAAGCACGAGACGCTCGAAAAGATGTTCGGCGTCCGCGCTCGGCAAGTCCTCGCCGGTCAATAGCTTGGGCATGGGATTGGGAACGGGTCCTGTGTCCGGGGGCAGGGTCATGGCGGCGCTTTCAGGCATAAGCGGGTTCCTTGGCTAGATGGACTTGAGCCCAATCGGCCAATGCGGCGGCAAGCCGGTGGCCAAGCGGGGTCAAAATGGATTCGGGATGGAATTGCAGGCCGAGCTGGAGCGCGGCCTCGTCACGGATCGCCATTGCCATTCCATCGATCTCGGCATCGATAGTGAAGTTTCCGGGCAGTTCGGAAGTCGGCGTGCAAAGCGAATGATAGCGCCCGATGGTGAGCGGATCGGGCAGCTCCGCAAAGGGCCCGCGACCACCATGCACCAGCGCGCTGGTCTTGCCGTGGAAGGGCTGCCACGCACGGGCGACGCAGCCGCCTGCCTGCTGCACGATGGCCTGGTGGCCAAGGCAGATACCGATCAGCGGCACCTTCGCCTTGGCGAGGCCGATCAATTCTAGGCAGCATCCCGCGTCGTCCGGTGTGCCGGGTCCGGGCGACAACATGATCGCCCCACCGTTCGCCATGTCGAGCGCGTCTTGAGCCGCGATGCTGTTGCGTACGACGCGTACCTCCGCGCCGCCCTCGCGCATCGCGTCAACCAGGTTGAAGGTGAAGCTATCGCGATTGTCGACCAGGAGGATCTTCATGCCGCGGCCCCCAGCGCGCTCAGCACCGCGCTTGCCTTGGCGCGCGTTTCGGCGGCTTCGGCGGCGGGATCGCTATCGGCGACAACACCCGCGCCGGCGCGCACTTCGGCAACGCCATCGCGCACCAACGCCGAGCGGATCACGACCGCACTGTCGAAATTGCCAGCGCCGGTGAGGACGCCGATCGCCCCGCCGTAAGGTCCGCGCGCCCTTGTTTCGACCGAACGGATCAACTCGATCGCTTTCAATTTGGGGGCTCCGGACAGGGTGCCGACATTGAGGCAGGCGCGGATGGCGTCGATGGCATCGCGGCCTTCGTCCAGTTCGCCCTCTACCGTCGAGACGAGGTGCATGACCTTCGCGAATCGTTCGACCCGCAGCAGGCTGGTTACCCGCCGCGAGCCGGGCGTGGCGACGCGCGCGATGTCGTTGCGACCAAGGTCGACAAGCATCAGGTGCTCGGAAACCTCCTTGTGGTCGAGACGCAGATCGGCTTCCTGCCGGTCATCCGCGTCGCCCGTATCGCCGCGCGGTCGCGTTCCCGCGATCGGGCTTACCGAGACGACGCGTCCGCGCACCTCGACGCCATTTTCGGGCGACGCGCCGAACAGGGTACCGTGGGGTGTGTCGGCGTAGAAATTGTAGGCGCTAGGATCGGCCTTCACGAGACGGCGGAAGGCCTGGATCGGCGCGGTACACGGGGCCTCGAAGGTCCGGCTCGGCACCGCCTGGAATATGTCACCCGAGAAGATGTGCTCCTTGAGCCGTTCGACGATCGCCTCGAAGCGCGCATCGTCAATATCTGGATCGACCGCTACGTCCGGCGCATCTTCGAGACGCGGTATTTGTGCCTGTTCGATCCTTGCCACGGTGCGCGAAAGTCGCTCGACGCCCAGCGACTGCAGCCGGTGCGCCGTCACGGCATCGTCATGCCCCGCAACCAGCGCCAGTACGCGGGCCGCGCCACTCGGCTCGACAACGACGAGGGTCTCGGCCAACCGGAAATAGAGATCGGGGAAGTCGCCGGCCGGCCGCGCTGGCAAGGTTTCGACCATATCGACATGGTCGAAGCCGATCACGCCCAACGCGGCAATCGCATAGGGTTCGTCCTTGTCGTGGATGCGAATAGCAGTGGTCATGGCACGCAGCGTATCGAGCGCGCTGGAGGCTGCGGCCCGCACCGTTTCATCAGGATCGTCCGATCGTTCGAATCGCAGGCCGAGCCTGTCGCCATCGGGCCTTGTTTCCAGCAATTCGGCAATCGGACCCAGCAACGCCGTACCGTTCTCACTCACCGCTTGAATCGCTGCGTCGCCGCGCGTCGCTTCCAGCTCGAGCGCGTGATCGACAAGGATCAGCGCCGTCCCGCCGGTGCGGCGGAAGAACAGCTCGGCACGACCTTCGGCATGAAGGGCTGCAAACAGGCTGACCGCATCGACGGCCCCGGAGAGCCGCCGCGACAATATGGTCGCTTCGCCTCTCCGCAAGGGTTTCACAGTTCGCGTCCCAGTGCGCCGAGCATTGCCGCCAGCTGATTGCCCAGCGCTTCCATCTGCTCGGGGTAAAGCGACTGCGGGCCATCGCTCAGTGCGCTTGGCGGATCGTAGTGCACCTCCACCATCACACCGTCGGCACCCGCTGCCGCCGCCGCCAGCGCCATCGGCGCCACCAGTTCGCGCTTGCCCGTGCCGTGGCTCGGATCGACAATGACCGGCAAGTGCGACTTTTCTTTAAGCAGCGGTACGGCCGCCAGGTCGAGCGTGTTGCGCGTCGCCGTCTCGAAAGTACGGATGCCGCGCTCGCACAGGATCACGTCATCATTGCCGCTTGCCATGATATATTCGGCGGCCATCAAAAGGTCGTCGACTTTTGCGGCCATGCCGCGTTTGAGCATGACCGGCTTTCCGGCACCGCCGACAGCCTTGAGCAACTCGAAATTCTGCATATTACGCGTACCGATCTGGATCGCGTCGGCTTTGTCGGCGAGCAGGTCGAGATCGCGCGTGTCCACCAGTTCGGTGATGATCGGCAACCCGACCTTGTCGCCCGCTTCGCGCAACAGGGCGAGGCCTTCGGGTCCATGCCCCTGGAAGCTGTAGGGTGAGGTGCGCGGCTTGTAGGCCCCGCCGCGCAGCACCCGCGCGCCAGCCTTCTTGGCGGCCTCGGCGCTGGCTTGAACCTGTTCGGCATTCTCGACCGCACAGGGGCCTGCGATCAGCGCGAATTTTCCCCCGCCGATCACCGCGTCGCCGATTGCAATCCGGCTATCGTGCGGGTGCAGCTCGCGGCTCACCAACTTGTACGGCGAGAGGATCGGCTTGACGCTTTCGACTGATGGCTCGGCCTCAAAGCCAAGCTCGGCCAGCACGCGCTCATCGCCCAGCGCCCCCAGCACCACTCGTTCGGCACCGGGCATGTGAAGTGGCTTCAGTCCCTTTGACTTGATCTTGTCGAGCAGGCGATCAACCGTCTCCTCGGTCGCTTCGGGCTTCATTACGATAATCATGTCTACTTACTCCGATGGGGGCTTGAAGAGCGGACATGAAAAAGCCCGCTCGCGGCGGGCTCCGATAAGTCTGCGTGTCAGGCAGGGTCAGTCGTTCGCGCGCCAAGATATGGACGAGCGCCACCACCAGCCAGCGAACGCGGCTGCAGAATCGGTGATGGGTGCGATTTTCATCATTGCCCGCGTAACTTCCGTTTCTTCTCCAACATGTCAACCCGTACGTTGCGGAGCACATAATGGTTGCAATCGGGGAACGAGGCTACTAGCTGCATGTTTCAATGTTTTAACACGCTGGAACAAGATGACCGAATCTCCCCTCAAGGATCTCGCTGTTGCGATGGCAGGACTGGAATGTCCCCGGGATGCCGAAGCCTTTCTCAAGGATTTGTGCACGCCAACCGAATTGCGCGCCATTTCAGAACGCTGGCATGTTGCGCGTTTGTTGGCGCGCGGCGACAAGACCTATCGCCAGATCCACGACGACACCGGCGTTTCGACCACTACCATTACGCGCGTCGCGCGTTTCTTGAATGCCGAGGAAAACTGCGGCTACCGGGCAATGATTGACCGGCTGGAAGGGAGCAAGGCATGAGCCGCCTCCATCTCGCCATTCAGAAGAGTGGCCGCCTCGCAGACCAGAGCCGCGAACTTCTCAAGCAGGCCGGGATCAAGGTGCAGGATACCAAGACGGGGCTGACCGCGCGCGCCACGAATTTTCCGCTCGACCTCATGCTGGTTCGCGATGACGACATTCCCACCTTTGTCGGCGACGGCGTTTGTGAACTTGGCATCGTTGGGCTCAACGTGCTCGAGGAATATCGGCTCGGACAGGACGACGACGTCGAGATCATCGCGCGCTTGGGCTTTGGCAGTTGCAAGCTGATGATCGCATGTCACGAAAACGAGGCGTTCGAAATCGCCTCGTTAGAAGGCAAGCGGATCGCGACCTCCTACCCCCGCATGACCCGGCACTTCCTTGCTGAAAAAGGCATCGACGCAGAGACTGTGACGATGCAGGGCGCGGTTGAACTCGCTCCGCGTCTCGGCATTGCCGATTATGTATGCGACCTCGTATCTTCGGGCCAAACGCTCGAGGCCAACGGTCTTAAACCGGTCGACACGGTGCTTGAAAGCGAATCGGTGCTGGTGCGCACCCTGAAACCGGTCGACGGCGCGATGGCCGAACTTGTCGACGCGCTAAAGGCACGCACCGACGGCGTGATCGCGACCAGCGAAAGCAAATATATCGTCCTCAACGCACCCGAAAACGCGCTCGCAGACATCACCCGTATCTTGCCTGGTGCCGAAGCACCGACCGTCATGCCGCTGCTGGGTCGGCAGGGGCAGGTCGCGGTGCAGGCGGTGTGCCGGGAATCGGTATTCTGGGAGACGCTTGAAGAGCTCAAAGTCGCGGGCGCGCGCGACATCCTCGTCATGCCGATCGAAAAGATGATGTTGTGATGACGATGATCGACTGGAATAGTGCCGATGACATGCAGCGCCGCGCCGCGTTGGCCCGCCCCGACGTGCGCGGCGCGCCCGAACTGCGCGCCCGCGTGACAGCGATCGTCGAGCAGGTGAGGGACGAGGGCTGGCCCGCGCTCGAGCGACTGGCAACCAGTATCGATGGCGCGCCGCCCAAGAAGGTCGCCGTAGGCCCTTATGCCGACAAGGCGCGGGAAACGCTGGGTTGCGAAGCGATCGAAGCCATCGAGCTGGCGCGGGCCAATATCGCGCGTTTCCACCGCGAAACCTTGCCGCGCGACACCGAGGTCGAAACGATGCCCGGCCTCACCGTTGCAAAGCGCTGGCTGCCGCTGTCGTCCGCAGGCCTCTATGTACCGGGCGGCAAGGCGCCGCTCTTCTCGACGCTGCTGATGCTCGCCGTCCCTGCGCTGGTCGCCGGCGTGCAGCGGCTGGAAGTGGTGACTCCACCGCGTGCCGATGGCGGGCTCGATCCTGCCGTCGCCTATGCCGCGCAGCTGTGCGGCGTTGAAACAATCCGGACCGTCGGGGGCGCGCAGGCCATCGCCGCGCTGGCCTTCGGCGCCGGCGAGATACGTCCCGTTGATCGCATCTGCGGACCCGGCAATGCATGGGTGGCGGCGGCCAAGAGCATCGTATCGTCGTTGCCAGGCGGGCCCGGGGTCGACCTGCCCGCCGGACCCTCCGAATTGATGGTGATCGCCGACCATAGCGCCGATCCAGCGGTAGTCGCGGCCGATCTGCTCAGCCAGTCGGAACACGGCCCCGACGCGCAATCGATCATCGTCAGCAACGAAACTTCTGTCATCGACCGGGTCCTCGCCGAAGCAGGGGCGATGATGGACGACATGGGCGGAACCTTTGCACCGCTGCGGGCGATCAAGTGCGACACGCTCGAGACCGCCTGCCAAATCGCCAATGCCTATGCACCCGAACATTTGAGCCTCGCGACGCAAGCAGCTGGCCGACTGGTCGATCGGATTGTCAATGCGGGCGCGATCTTCGTCGGCAACAGGGCCGCCGAAACGCTAGGCGATTATCTTGCGGGCTCCAGCCACGTACTGCCGACCGACGGCGCGGCGCGCTATACCGGAGGCGTCACGTCGCTCACCTTCATGAAATCGATCAGCATCCAGCGCGTCACCGATGACGCGGCCCGCCGGCTCGCCGCGCCTGCCGCCGTCCTGGCCCGTCTCGAAGGCTTGGAAGCGCACGCTCGCGCTGCGGAAATCCGTGCTCGAAAGGTAGACGCATGAGCATCGCGTCCCGCCTCGTGCGTCCGGACTTGAAGTCGCTTCAACCGGTCGATCTGGCCGGTGCGCCGATCCCGGGCACTATCCGCCTCGATGCCAACGAAAACCCCTATGAGCCGCTCGCCGGCGGCCCGACGATTAACCGCTACCCCGAGCCGCAGCCTGCAACGCTGCGCGCGCGCATGGCGGACCTCTATGGCTGCGCGCCTGAACAGCTTTGGGTGACGCGCGGCAGTGACGATGCCATCGACCTGCTCTGCCGCGCCTTCCTGCGCCCGGGCGAGGACCGCATCGTCGTGGTCGAGCCGACCTTCTCCGCGTACGGCCAATTCGCCAGCATCCAGGGCGCGCAAGTCAATGCGGCGCGTCTCACCGAAGATTTCGAATTTGACGAACAGGCGGTGCTGGATGTCTGCAAGGATGGGATAGCGCCAAAGCTGCTGTTCTTGTGCACGCCCAACAATCCGACTGCCACGCCGGTCGATCCCGAGGCGGTCCGCCGAATTGCCGAGGCGCTTCCGGACACGCTCGTGATTGCCGACGAGGCCTATGGCGAGTTCTCCAAATTCCCGAGCTTGGCTCCCGAAGTCGAGAACAACCTGCTTGTCCTACGTACGCTGTCCAAGGCCTTCGGGCTTGCAGGCGCGCGCATTGGCTGCGTCATTGGCGATCCCGACATTCTCGGCTGGCTCGCCCGCGTTTCGCCGCCCTATCCGCTGCCAATGCCCTCGATCGAGGCCGCGCTGAAGGTGCTCGCACCCGAGCGCATGCCGGTGCATCTGGAACGTATCGAGAGACTGCTCGCTGATCGCGCAGCACTGGCGACTAAATTGCGCGATGCCGACGAGGTGCAAGAGCTCTACCAGGGCGGCAATTTTCTGTTCCTCGAAGTTGCCAATCCGGAAGACCTGGCCCGCCGCCTTTATGCCGCGGGCGTCAAGGTCCGCTTCCGTCCCAAGGCTGCTCCGGGCGGCGTGCGCATAACCATCGGCACAGAAAGCGAAAACAGCGCGCTCCTGTCCGTGTTCGGCATCGCGCAGGACAGGCCGCAGGGCCGCCGCGCCGCGGTTACCCGTGATACGGGTGAAACCGCAATCGTGGTTGAAGTCGACCTCGATGCGACCGAGCCCAAGCGGCGCATCGACACGGGCATCGGCTTTTATGACCATATGCTCGACCAGATTGCAGGCCATGGCGGCTTCGGCCTCACGCTCGCCTGCACCGGCGACAGGCACATCGATGGTCACCACAGCATTGAGGACGTCGCGCTGGCGCTCGGCGAAGCGCTCGACACCGCCCTGGGAGATCGCAAGGGCATCGGCCGCTTCGGTTTTGCGCTACCGATGGACGAGACATCGGCAGAAGTACTGATTGATCTGTCGGGCCGACCCTTCTCCAAATTCGAAGGCAATTTCCGCGACGAGAAGGTCGGCGACTTCCCGACCCAAATGACGCCCCACGTCTTCCGCAGCCTTGCCGACAGCATGCGCGCCGCGATCCACGTCAAGGTCGAAGGCGAAAATGATCACCACAAGGTCGAGGCCTGCTTCAAGGCGTTTGGCCGCGCGCTGCGCCAGGGGCTGGCTATCGGCGGGGGAAGCGTGCCTTCGACGAAGGGCGTGCTGTGAGCCTCGCTATCCTCGACCTTGGTTATGGGAATACCGAGTCGATCCGTCTCGCCTTCCGGCGTTTGGACGCGGATTCGATCCTCGTTTCGGATCCCGCCAGCGTGCAGGCCGCCGAGAAAATCGTGCTGCCGGGGGTTGGCCATGCTGGCTACGGCATGCAGCGGCTGGAAGAGGCCGGCCTCGTCGCCACCTTAAAGCTGCGCACCAAGCCTGCGCTCGGTATATGCCTCGGCATGCAGATGCTATTCGAGACGTCGGAGGAGACCGACCGCCCGCTTCTCGGCATCCTGCCAGGCAGGGTGAGAGCTCTAGAACCGGCCGAAGGTCGGCCTGTCCCGCACATGGGCTGGACCAGGGTCAGGGACGTCGCCACCGACATCGGCATTTCCGAAGGCGATCATCTCTATTTCGCGCACTGCTTTGTCTGCCCCGAAAGCGGGGCGACAGCCGCCCGCGCCGACTATGGCGGACCGATCCCGGCCGCACTGCGCCACAAGAACTGGTGGGCCGCGCAGTTCCACCCCGAAAGATCCTCCGCCTCCGGCGCCGATTTCCTCAAGGCCTTTCTCAGCGCATGAAACTGATCCCCGCCATCGACCTCATGGACGGCAAACCTGTTCGCCTTGCCCAGGGCGATTTCGATCGCCGCACCGACTATGGGGAAAGCGCCGCCGATGCGCTCGCCACGTTCCTGATTCAAGGGGCCGAGATGACGCATATCGTCGACCTTGATGGCGCCAAGGCGGGCGAGCCCAAGCAGCACAGCCTCATCGCCGCGCTCGCTCCGATCATGCCCGTCCAGGTCGCCGGCGGCTTTCGCACGCGTGAGCAAGTCGGCGACATGTTTGAAGCGGGCGCCGCGCGCGTCGTCATCGGCAGCCTTGCCCTCTCGCGACCGCAGAACTTTATCGAAATGCTCAACTGCTACGGCGCAGAGCGCATGGTACTCGCGCTCGACGTCCGCCTTGAAGGCGGCGTACCCTATGTCGCCCGCCACGGCTGGCAGGAAACCTCCACCAGCACTTTGGACGACGTCCTCGCCGACTTCCCGCGCGTGCGCAATATCCTCGTCACCGACATCGGCCGCGACGGCATGATGACCGGGCCCAACGTCGCGCTCTACCGCGCCTTGAAGACCGAATATCCCGAGCTGCAGGTGCAGGCCTCGGGCGGCGTATCCTCGCTCGACGATCTCGACGAGCTGCGGGAGGCTGGTGCCGACGCTGCCATCACCGGCAAGGCGATTTGGGGCAAGACCTTCTCGGTCGCCCAAGGGGTGCAGCGTGCCCGCGGCTAGGATCATCCCCTGCCTCGATGTGGCCGATGGCAAGGTCGTCAAAGGCGTCCAGTTCAAGGATCACCGCGTCATCGGTGATATCGTCGATCACGCGCTGCGCTACCGCGACGAAGGCGCCGACGAGCTCGTATTCTACGACATCACCGCCAGCGCCGATAACCGCACCATCGATCCCAAGTGGATCCACGAAGTCGCCGCGGTAATTGACATTCCCTTCGCGGTGGCAGGCGGCATCGATAGTATCGAAATCGCCGAAGCCTGCCTCTCGACAGGCGCGGACAAAGTTTCTGTAAATTCGCCAGCGCTGACCCGGCCCGAGCTGGTCGCAGAGCTTGCCGAAGCTTTCGGCCGGCAATGCGTCGTCCTCGGCATCGACAGCTATGAGGATGACGAGGGCACCTACCGGATCAAGCAGTTCACCGGCCGTCCCGACGCCACTGTTGATACCGGGCGCACGATGCTCGACTGGGCCCGCGATGTCGCAAAGCTGGGCGCTGGCGAGATCGTCCTCAACTGCATGAACCGTGACGGCGTGCGCCAAGGCTACGACCTCGCACAGCTTCGGGCGCTTGCCGACGCCGTCGACATACCCGTCATCGCCTCAGGCGGTGCCGGCACGGTGGAGCATTTTGCAGATGCATTTGGCGTCGGGTGTTCGGGCGCGTTGGCGGCCAGCGTCTTTCATGAACGCCGCATCGCCATTGGCGATCTCAAGGATTATCTCGAATCGCAAGGCTGGGAGGTGCGCCGGTGAAGCTCGACTGGGACAAGATGGATGGACTCATCCCCGCCATCGTGCAGCACGTCGACACGGGCGAGGTGCGCATGCTCGGCTACATGAACCGCGAGGCTCTCGACGCCACCAATGCAAGCGGGAAAGTGACGTTCTGGTCCCGCTCACGCCGTGAATTGTGGAGAAAGGGTGCGACCAGCGGCGACACGCTCGAGCTGGTCGACATACGCGCCGACTGCGATGGAGATGCCTTGCTGGTGCTGGCGCGGCCTACCGGACCGACCTGCCACCTCGGCACGTCAAGCTGTTTTGGCGAGCAAGGCGCGCCCGGCGTCGGCTTCCTTGGCGAATTGGCCGACGTGATCTCCGAGCGCGCCGCCAAAGCCGACGCGCAGGCTAGCTATACCGCGCGGCTCCTCGCCGAGGGCGTCAAGCGCTCCGCACAAAAGGTTGGCGAGGAAGGCGTCGAAACCGCGCTCGCCGCCACCGCAGGCGACAAGCAGGAAACGGCCAGTGAGGCCGCCGACCTGCTCTATCACCTGCTCGTGCTTCTCGAAGCGACCGATGTGCCGCTCGATGATGTACTCGATGTGCTCAGGGATCGTCACAAGGCTTGACCGCCGCGGCACGAGCGCCTTTGGCACCCGCCATGCATTATGATGTGATCGTCCTGGGCGCTGGCGCTGCCGGCATGATGGCCGCCTTCACGGCGGGCCGTCGCGGGCGCCGCGTGCTGCTGGTCGACCACAACAATGCGCCGGGCAAGAAAATCCTGATCTCGGGCGGCGGCGGCTGTAATTTCACCAATCTTCATGCAGTGCCTGAGCGATACCTTTCGGCCAACCCGCATTTCGCAAAATCGGCGATGGCGCGCTACACGCCCGCCGATTTTATCGCGCTCATCGATGCGTACGGCATCGCGTGGCATGAAAAGACGCTTGGCCAGCTCTTTTGTGACGGGTCGGCCAAGCAGGTCGTCGCCATGCTGATGAAGGAATGCGCCGATGCGGGCGTCGAGACCCGTTTCGGCGACAGCCCCGCGGTCGAGCGCGATGGCGAAAGCTTTGTCGTCACCCTGGGCAACGACGCGATCACCGGCGATGCGCTGGTGCTGGCTACGGGCGGCCCCTCGATCCCCAAGCTCGGTGCGACCGGCTTCGCCTACGATCTGGCGCGCCGCTGGGGGCTCAAGATCGTCGAACCGCGCCCAGCGCTCGTGCCGCTGAAATTGCCCGCCGAAGAAGCGCTTTTTCGCGAACTGTCGGGCGTGGCGACAAAGGTCAGCGCGATCGCCGACCATGGTCCCGCCTTTCGCGAAGCGGCCCTGTTCACCCACCGCGGCCTGTCGGGGCCCGCTATCCTGCAAGTCTCCAGCTATTGGCGCGGCAATGATGAGCAGGTCAGCGTCGATTTCCTGCCCGATGCCGAAGATGGCTGGCTGCGAAACGCGAAACGCGAAACGCCGCAGCGCAGTGTCGGCAGGGTGCTCGCCGAAGCGCTGCCCGATCGCCTCGCCAGCGCGCTGATCGACCGGCTGGGCGTCGACGGCCCGCTGCAATCGCACGGTGACAAGGCGCTCCAGGAGGTGGAGGAGAAGCTCGCCCATTGGTCCTTTACGCCCAATGGCAGCGAAGGCTTCGCCAAGGCCGAAGTCACGGTCGGCGGCATTGCGACTGCCGAACTCTCCTCGCGCACGATGGAAGCCAGGCGGGTGCCCGGCCTCTATTGCATCGGCGAAGCGGTCGACGTGACCGGCTGGCTCGGCGGCTATAATTTCCAGTGGGCCTGGGCGAGCGGTGTCGCTGCAGGCGAGGCAGCCTAGCCCTTCAGCGCGCCGACCGCCTGGCGGTAAAGCGCTTCGCTCGCTGCGGCAATTACGTCACCGCCCGACAAATCATCACCCCCGGTCCAGTTGCCGATGTGCCCGCCGGCAAAACGCACGCACGCGACCAACGCGTCATAATCGTGCGGTTTCAGGCCGACATCGGTAGCCAGGTCGATATCGCCGGTCGCCACCCGCGCGAATGCCATCGCGTCGAGCCCGTAGCGCACCAACGGCACTTGGGCACGAAGCCGACTGAATGCGTCGAATTGCGCGCCCTCGAACAGGTGCGGATCGGTAGTCGATATGCGTGCTTCCCCTAGAACGCAGCAGCCGCTCGTTTCGACGATTGCGCCGTTCAAGGTGGTTTCGCCATCGAAGCCGATCAAGCGTTCGTCGAGGTCGGGCAGATCGATCATGCCGCCGACATGCTCGCCGTCCTCGATCAAGCCGGCGAGCACGGCCCAGCTCGGCAGCCCGCAAATGAAGGCGCGCGTGCCATCGATCGGATCGAGGCTCCAGTGGCGCGCAGCCCCCGCGCGGGTCCAGCCATATTCCTCGCCCCAGATGCCGTCTTCGGGATGGTTCTTTTCAATGAGTGCGCGCATCGCGCGTTCGGCGGCACGGTCGGCCTCGGTCACCGGGTCGAACAGGCCATTTTCGTCCTTATTGTCGACGCTGTCGGTTTCGCACAATTCGATGGCGATGCGGGCGGCATCCCCCAGACGATCGAAAAAATCGCGGCTCATAAAATCTCCAGTGCGAGGCCCCACCGATAGAGCATATAGGCCGCAACACTAAAGATTATGCCAACGAAAACCCGGGTTAGCGCGCCTTTGGTGCCTGACAATCTCTTGGCAGCGCGCCCGCCTGCCCAGCTACCGATGAAGCCGCCTGCGATGAAGGCCGCGGCGATATCCCAATCGACGTATCCCTCAAGGCCGTAGCTCGTCGCGGTAGTGGCGCCCAGCGCCGTGACCCCGACTAGGCTGGTCGCCATGGCGTTGAAGATCGGCAGGCTCGCGGCGGCCATCAGCCCGGGCACGATCAGGAAACCACCGCCTATGCCGAAAAAGCCCGCCATCACGCCGGTGGCACCGCCATAGGCAAGCAGCTTGATCGTGTTGGGCCTGACGAAAGCCGTGCCGGGAGCTTCCTCTTTCTTGCGCAGCATGAGTGCGCCCACGAGTATCATGAGGATCGCAAACAGGCCGAGCAGCATGTCGCCATCGGTCGCCTTGCCCATCTCGGCGCCGACGACGGCCCCGACGACACCCGCCAGCGCAAATGGAATGCCCGCTTGCCAGCTGACCGCGCCGTCGCGGGCCTTCCCGAACAGGCCGATTGCGGCATTGGCGCCAACGCCGACAGCGCTGGTACCAATCGCGGCATGTGGCGGCAGGCCGATCACGTAGGCAAGAAAGGGGGTGGCGAGGATCGATCCCCCGCCCCCGATCAGCGCCAGGCTGAATCCGACAAGACTGCCGCCTAGCGCCGCGATCAGCGGATCAAGCATGCGCGGTCCGGTTCCAGGGCAACTTGGCCAGCAGCATGGCCATGCCGCAGAAACCGGTGACACCGGCAAAAGTCAGCCCTGCGCCCACGAAGACAGCAAGATAGATGAACCATGGCGCGACCAGCAGTGACAACAACGTGCCGACCAGCACCAGCAGGCCAGCAGCGATCATCACCTGGCGCTGCATTTCCATCGGCGCGCTCTTGTCCTTCACGACCGGCAGGCCAGCTTTTTCCCAAGCGCCGAGGCCGCCTTCGACGATGTAACAGTCGCGCTCACCCGCGCAGGCTTGAAGCTGCGCAGCCGAATTTTTCGTACGCATGCCCGACTTGCAGTGGAACAGCACGGTATCGCCTTCGAGATGATCGCTCGACAGTTGTTCGAGCGGGACATTTCTTGCCCGGGGGACGCGCACGCGCGCATGCTCGTCGCGGCCGCGGATATCCACAAGCATCGCGCCGGCTTCCATCTTCTCCATCGCCTCGGCGGGTGAAATCGTATTAATGGTCATGAGACTTCCTTTTTGATGTCTGGGCAGAACAGGTCGGCCATCAGGTCCACCGTGCGCTCGGCACGCTCGTCCACCAGCCGATAATATAAAGTCTGGGCTTCGCGGCGGAACGCGACCAATTCCAGTCGGCGCAGCTTGGCCAGATGCTGGCTTAGCGCCGATGCACTCAGGTTGAGCCGATCGCCCAGCGCACCTACGCTCATCTCGCCCTCGGCCATCAAATGGCATAGGATAAGCAAGCGTTGCTCGTTGGCGAGCAGTTTCAAGAACTGCGCCGCATCACGGGATTGTGCCAGGAAAGGATCGGAAATGGCCTGCAACATCTGCTCCTTGAATTTTAGATAAAACTAAATTAGGTATTACTTACATAATGTCAAGGAGCGACGTATGAGCCCGGAAATTCGCGCTTTTTTCGATGAAGCCACCAATACGGTCACCTATCTCGTATGGTGTCCGGACAGCCGTCACGCCGTCGTCATCGATCCGGTGCTCGATTATGATCATGCGTCAGGCAAGGTCAGCACGCATTCGGTTGACCGCGTATTGGCGGCAGCTGAAGATGAAGGGCTTACGATCGACTGGGCGCTGGAAACCCATGTCCATGCCGATCACTTGTCCGGGGCCCCGCTCATCAAGGCGCGCACGGGCGCGGGCATCGCCATCGGCGAGCATGTCAAGGAAGTGCAGAAGATCTTCCGTCCGGTGTTCATGGCTGATGATCTCAAGGGCGACGGCGCCGACTTCGACCGTCTGCTGAAGGATGGCGAGACCATTACCATCGGTAACGACATGGACATCAAGGTGATGCACGTTCCCGGACATACGCCCGCCGACGTGACCTACGTTATTGGCGACAACGCCTTTGTTGGCGATACGATGTTCATGCCAGATTATGGCACCGCGCGAGCGGATTTCCCGGGCGGCGATGCGCGCACGCTGTACCGTTCGATCCGCAAGATCCTTGAACTGCCGCCGGAAACCACTCTCTATATGTGCCACGATTACAAGGCGCCGGGGCGCGACGAGTATGCATGGACAACGACGGTCGCCGAACAACGCGCCAACAATCTTCACGTCCATGACGGCATTTCGGAGGACGAGTTCGTGGAAATGCGCGAGGCCCGCGATGCGACGCTGAAAGCGCCCGCGCTCATCATGCCGTCGATCCAGACCAATATGCGCGCAGGCCGATTGCCGCCTGCCGAAACGAATGGCGTGCGCTACATGAAGGTGCCGATCGAGCTACCACACACGGCAGGCGAGGACGAATTGGCGCGTTGAGCGAATTCGTCAGACTCCTGACGGCAGTTCGCGATACCATTTCGTGATGATGTACTTGGTGCCCTTGCGCACCGGCAACCCTTGGTGGAGCGTGAAATCGTTGGGCCGGTGATCGGGCTTGAGATTGTTCCAAAGGAGCAGCTTGCCGGTTTCCGGCCGAATGTTCTTCCCCAGCGTCTTGAAGCGTGTAGCACCGCCCGCCTCGGGCGCGTTCAGGAATAACATCGCCGTCCACGTGCGCTGGCCCATATCCGCGCAATGTTCGTAATAGTCGGGGCCGCCGGGATTGAATGTATCGGTGTGCGGCTTGAATTCCTGTCCGACAGCGTAGCGTTGACCCTGGATCGGTTCGCCCAGAACTTCCGGAATACCCGTCAGCTCGGACAGCCTCCCATTCACGCTGGCGACTAGCGGGTGATCATGGTCGAGGTCGCACGTCTCGCTGGTGCGAAAGGCTTCCTGGCCGTTATCGTCGGCGATGGTCGATGGTCTTCGTTCCTGATCGATGAGGCCGCATAAAGTTGCACACTCTTCGGCGCCAAGAAATTCGCGCACGAAAAATAGCTCGACTCGCTTCTCGGGAACCTTGTTCACCCTCGGGTCTGCCGCCAAACGCGGCGCGACCTGATTGGCATCAAAGGGTGTAGTCACTCCGCTCGTACCTCTCATGGTGCGCGATCACCATCGAGCCGATATCACGCATGAGCTCCTGCGCGCTACCGTCAGTCGAATTGGGGATCGTCATCACTGCGATCGCATAGCTCGACCCGTCCGGCGCGGAGAGGATGCCGATATCGTTAAGCCCGCCAACGCGGCCACGATAATTCTGGCCGGTGCCGGTCTTGTGGATCCAGGTCCAACCAGGTTTGAGCGACGACTTGATCCGCAAACGCCCGGTCTTGGCCATTCCCATGGTGGTCAGGAGTTTGGCGGTAGATGCCGGTGACAAAAGCTCACCGCGTTCCAGCTTGGCCAGCGCGCGCACGATCGCCAGCGGCGATGCGCCGTCATAGGGATCGTCCAGGTAGCGCTCGAAGGCGGCCGCGCGTTGCGATGCCGGCAGCCGCGAGCGGGCCGCGCTGAAATTATTGCCCAGCGACAGCGACGGATGCCAGTCGAGACCGGCGATCCTGGCCTGCATCAAGCGCTCGCCCTCGCCGAAGCGGATGTCACCAAGGCCTTTGCGCTCGATCATCTCGCGGATCGCTTCGGGGCCGCCGACCTCGCGCAGCAATCTGTCGTTGGCATGGTTATCGCTGCTCACGAGCGCGTCGTACATCAGCTGGTCGAGCGTCCTGGTATAGCCCCCGCGCAGGATGCTCGCGCGGGTTGCGCTGCTCCACAATGTCAGATCGTCGCGGTCCAGCGTCACCCGCTTGCGCAGGTCCAGCTCGTTCCGGTCGTACTGGTCCATCACGGCCAGGCTCACCCAGAGCTTCGATACGCTCTGCTGCGGGAAAAGACGCGCGGTTTGCCATCCCGTCTCCCAGCCGCCGTCAATCGAATGAACGGCAATGCCCGACGTGCCATTGAAGGAGCGAACGCGTTCAAGGATATCGGTTCCCAGCGCCTGCACATCGCGTGATTGGGGGATGATTTCGACACTTTGCGTGGCGGGCTGTGCAGCCGTGAGCGTGACCGAGGCAGTAGCCACGGTCGGCTCGGGCTTCGCCTCGGCCTGGGCAAAGAGCATCGCGACCGGCGAAACGATCGTCATCATGGCCATGCCCATTACTTCTTGTACTGACGTCAACATAGGTACGTGTCCGCTTTTCCCCTAAGAATCAAAGCGATAGAGTGTTAACAAATGGTTGATTAACGCGCGATGATGCGTGCGCAAAGCGGCGCGGACTCACCTCGGCGTGTTTTCCCCTCGGGACAGCAGGGCAGCCGACTCGATAGTATCGAGCGCGGAACGAGTGGCGATATATCGCCGCGCTTCGTTGATCCATTCCTGCGCGGATTGCGCGCCGGGCAACCGCAGCGTTTCGGACAGTGCCGATTCGACCTCGCCGAGGCGCAATTGGACGAGCGCCCGATCATAGCGCGCCTGGGGCCGCGGGTTGGGTTGGTCGGCCGGATAGATCGCAACGACATCGGCCAGCCCGCGCCTGAATTTGATCCAAATTCCCTCATCGGGATCCCCACTGCGCAGCAGGGGGCCTAGTGCGCGATATTGCTCGACCAGTTCGTCCAGTTGAACCGGATTGCGGCTCGCCGTGATGATCCGTGCCACTTCGGCTTCGTGTGCGTCGCCGAACCGCTCGACCAGCAAGGGTTCCAGATAGCCCAGCGGCACCCCGCGTTCGATCGCGCGCCGCGCAGCAAACGCGACCAGCAACGCATCGGCTCGGCCGGCAGACCCCTCGGCCCGCGATAACGCGCCCTCGAGCCTGATGATGCGGCTCTCAAGGTCATCCACCGATTCTTCGCTCGCCAGAGCGATCGGCTCATCGCGCACATCGTCCGGTGCTGCCTCGTTGGTGAGATCGGGCGTCGATTCCTCGGGGATCGGCAGAAAGGCGGGCTGCGTGGACTCTGCCGGTGTGTCGGCCTGCTCGCTGACGGGTGCAAGTCCGATCGTGCTGGCAAGGCGCGGGCTGCTGGCGATCAGCCACAGTGCGCCGATCATGCCCGCGATCAGTAGCAGGGCCGCGACGCCAAGCCGCAATTTCCAGTTGGGACCGTCATGCATCGTCACTGCTCTTGCATAGCTGCATCGCCAGCGCCAGCAGGCTCGCATCGTCGCGCGCTCCTGACACTTCGACGCGCTCCCAGCCATCTCCGCATGCATCGGCAGCATCCCGGCTGATCGCGGCAATCGCGATTGAAGAGCGATCGAGGCCGTCGCGATCCGCCAATTCGGCCAGCCTCGCGCCCGCTCGCGGGCTGTGAACACAAGCCACGGCGCCGGCGATCCGGGCGAAATTTCTGGGTTCCTCGCGCGCCACGCTTGAATAGACGGTAACGGGCACGAGCGTCTGTCTTGGTTCGGTCGGCGGACGGCGATGACGCCCGCCCAGGTGCAGCAAGCGAAGATTATCGGGCAGCAAGTAGAGCAATTGATCGATCCCGCCATCGCCGACTGTTTCGACGATCAATCCGGCGCTTCGCGCTGCCGACGCGGTCGCTTCGCCGACGGTGTGAACCGGCAGCGTGCGCAATTGTCGGAGTTGGTCACCGGCAGCACGAATGGCATTGGCGCTGGTGATCAGCAACCCGTCGAATCGTTCTGGATCGGGTGGCTCCCAATTCAGGGGCCTGACCTTGAAAAGGCTGGTACAGAAAACCGTGTCGAAGCCCATTCTTTCGGCTCGGTCGGCGCTCAGCGACGCGCCCGGTTCGGGCCGGAGGATGGCGAGGGGTCTCATGCGAAGAGCGACTGTATCGCTTCAGGTGCGCGTTCAAGCATGCCGGCAGCGTAAAGCAGCGGCGCTTCAAGATCGCCGCGCACAAAACTCGCCGTCTCGGTCACGCACTCGCTTCCGTCCTCGCTATAGAGCGCCACCCGCAAACGAATTGCAGCGCCGTCGCAAGTCGCAAGCGCGGCGACCGGCGAATGGCAATTGCCCCCAAGGCCGAGGATGAACGCTCGCTCGACCATGACAGCGTCATGCGTATCCTTGTGGTCGATTGACGCCAGTAATTGCTGCATTGCCACATCGTCGCTGCGCGCATCGACCCCCACCGCGCCTTGCGCTGCAGCTGGCAGCATGACGTCAATCTCGATGAAATGACCGACCTTGCCCTGCCCGAGCCGATCGAGCCCTGCAGCGGCCAGTATGGTGGCATCGGCTTCCCCCAGCTCCAGTTTTGCGAGCCGCGTGGCGACATTACCGCGCAAGGATACCGGGACGAGATCGGGGCGGATGGCCCGCAGCTGCGCAGCGCGGCGCGGGCTCGAGGTGCCAATACGCGCGCCTTGCGGCAGCGCCTCGATCGTCTCAGCGCCAATGAGCTTGTCTCGAACATCGGCTCGCTCGAGCATTGCAGCGATGCCAAGGCCATCGGGCCGCTCGCTCTCGACATCCTTCATCGAATGCACGCTGATGTCCGTCTCGCCGGCAAGGAGCGCGCGGTCGAGTTCTTTGGTCCAGACTGCTTTTCCGCCGATTTCCGCGATGGGTCGGTCCGTCACGCGGTCGCCGCTGGTCTTGAGCGTGATGATCGCGGTATCGATATCGCTGTGCGCTGCGTGCAGGGCCTCAGCCACCAAATGCGCCTGTTTGAGCGCCAGCGGAGAACCCCGCGTCCCGATCCTGACCTTTCGCACGGCCTAGCCCTGCCACCCCCAAGGCCCTAGCGCAACGCTCCACTTTTCGGCAGGAGCATGCGCAATGAACCTGATCCTTGGCCTTGAGTCTTCGTGCGACGATAGCGCAGCTGCGCTAGTGACGTCGGATCGTCAGATCCTGGCGCAGGCCGTGATCGGCCAGGCCGATCAGCATCGCCCCTTTGGCGGTGTTGTGCCTGAAATCGCCGCGCGCGCTCATGTCGAGATCCTGCCGGGGCTGATCCGCCAGGTGCTCGACGAGGCCGATATTTCGGTCAGCGAAGTGGATGCCATCGCGGCAACCGCAGGCCCCGGGCTGGTCGGCGGCGTGATGGTCGGGCTGCTTGCAGGTAAAGGGCTCGCATTATCGGCGGGCAAACCGCTGGTGGCAGTCAACCATCTAGAGGGGCATGCGCTGTCACCGCGACTGACCGATGCTACGCTCGCATTTCCCTATCTCCTGCTGCTCGCTAGCGGTGGGCATTGCCAGTTGCTCGAAGTGCGCGGGGTCGACGATTACCGGCGCTTGGCGACCACCATCGACGATGCCGCGGGCGAGGCGTTCGACAAGTCGGCAAAATTGCTGGGTCTGGGCTATCCGGGCGGCCCGGCGGTCGAGCGGTTGGCGAAGGACGGCGATCCGCAGGCGGTATCGTTACCGCGTCCGCTGGTAGGCTCGGGCGAGCCGCATTTCAGTTTTGCAGGCCTCAAGAGCGCGGTGCAGCGCGCGGTCCAGAGCGATAGTCACAAGCCTGAAGACATCGCCGCCAGTTTCCAGCAGGCCGTGGTCGACTGCTTTGTCGACCGCACGAGACTAGCGCTCGAGGAATGTGATGCGCCGGCATTGGTCGTGGCCGGAGGCGTCGCCGCCAACCAGGCGGTGCGCGGCGCATTGCAGGCATTGGCGGAAGAGCAGGGCCGCGCCTTTTCAGTGCCGCCAGCTTGGCTATGCACCGACAACGCCGCCATGATCGGCTGGGCGGGTGCGGAACGATTTGCAGCCGGGCTCGTCAGTGATCTGGATACGCCGGCGCGCGCGCGCTGGCCGCTCGACGATGGCGCAGAGAAGGTACGGGGGGCAGGCGTAAAGGCATGAGCATCGAGAAACTGGCCGTGATCGGTGGCGGTGCATGGGGCACGGCATTGGCGCAGGTCGTTGCGACGGGTGGGCGCGAAACAATCTTGTGGGCGCGCGAAGATGACGTCGTAGAGGCCATCAACAAGATTCATGAAAACCCTATCTACCTGAAGGGGTTGAAGCTCGACCCGGCAATCCGCGCCACCGGCAGATTCACGGATTTGACGTCATGCGATGCCTGGCTGGTAGTAACGCCGGCGCAGCATATGCGCACCGTATTGAGTTATTGCCCTTGTCCCAAGATGCCGCTGATCCTTTGTTCCAAGGGCATCGAAGGAAAATCGGGCAAGCTGCTGCACGACGTTGCCAGAGACGTCTGCCCGACATCGCCCATTGCCGTATTGTCGGGCCCGACATTTGCACACGAGGTGGCAGCGGGGCTGCCGACCGCGGTAACGCTGGCGTGCGAAGACGAGACCCTGGGTGAGCAGATCCGTGATCGCATCGCGCTGCCCACATTCCGTACCTATCTGACCGACGATGTCGCGGGCGCCGAGATTGGCGGCGCGATCAAGAACGTGCTCGCGATCGGCTGCGGCATCGTTGACGGCAAGGGGCTGGGCCAGAATGCGCGGGCGTCGCTGATTGCCCGCGGCTTTGCCGAAATGATCCGCTTTGGCGAGGCGATGGGCGCGCGCCGCGACACCATGGCAGGCCTGTCGGGGCTGGGCGATCTGGTGCTGACCTGTTCCTCGACCGCGAGCCGCAACTATTCGCTCGGGGTCGCCATCGGGGAAGGGCAAAACGCCGCCGACTTGATGAAGGACCGCACGACCGTGGCGGAAGGCGCGCATACTGCGCCGGTGCTAAAGAAGCTCGCCGACGACAAGGGCATCGACATGCCGATTACGCAGGCGGTGGCAGCGTTACTATCGGCGCAACTGACAATCGACGAGGCGCTCGAAAAGCTGTTGAGCCGCCCGCCGCGCCCCGAGGTCCATTAGAAGTCCCAGGCGATCCCTTTTTTCTCCCAATCGCCATAGCGCGTGGGGTCGGGTCGATCCTTTTCACCATAAGGCGCATTCGCCTCTTGCACCTTCTCCGGCTCGGGCACCGGGGGCGAGGGCGAGAGATACTTGGGTGGTTCGAGGTGCTTTGGCCGTTTCATATCTGTCAAATGGGGGCTAAGGGGCCGCATGCCAAGACAGGATATAGAAGGTAGTGCCGCACGCGCGGCCGCTCTGCGCATGCTGGACGCGGTGCTTCGACGTGACGAAACGCTCGAGCATGCCGCAGGGTTTGCGACCAAGGGGTTGCCGCCCGCCGATGCAGCGTTGGCCATCGCGATCGCCGGTGAGACGCTGCGCCGCTTGCCCGATCTCGACGCGCTGATCGACAGCGCAATGCAGCGCCCGCTGCCCGACGATGCGAAAGCGCGTACGGTCTTGCGGCTGGCGCTGGCCCAGAAGATCGGTCTCGATACGCCCGACCATGCCGTGGTGGCGACCGCCCTACCGCTGGTCGATGGCGGACCGCGCCGCCTTGTCCATGGCGTGCTATCGACGCTGCTGAAGCGGGATCGGTTGCTGGATGACGCGCCACCGCGTCTGCCGGACTTAGTTGCACGTCGTTGGTTCAAGGCGTGGGGAAAGGATGTCGTCATGGCGGCGCGGCGTGCGCTGGCATCGCGTCCGCCACTCGACCTGAGCTTCAAGACCGAACCCGCCAAGTTCGATGGCGTGAAACTCGCCCCGCTCCATCGCCGCCTGACCGATGCCGGCAGGGTGACGTCGCTCCCGGGCTTTATCGAAGGGGATTGGTGGGTGCAGGATCTGGCGGCCTCGTTGCCCGCGCGCTGTATTCCCGCCGATGCAATGCGCGTGCTCGATGCCGCGGCCGCCCCCGGCGGCAAGACGATGCAGCTGGCTGCAGCCGGGCACCAAGTGACCGCACTCGACCGCTCCAAAAGTCGTCTCAGGCGACTAAGGGATAATATCGCGCGCGTCGGGATCGAAACGGATATCGTCGAGGGCGCGCTCGAAGACTATACGCCCGACGCACCGTTCGATGCAGTCCTGCTCGATGCGCCCTGCAGCGCCAGCGGTACCATTCGCCGCCATCCCGAGGTTCTCTATCGTGCGCGCCCGGCAGTGATCGCGCAAATGTCGGAGGTGCAGAGCCGCCTGATCGACGCCGCTGCCAAACTGGTCCGCGCGGGTGGACACCTCGTCTACGCCACCTGTTCGCTCGAGCCGGAAGAAGGAGAAGACATCGTGACCGCTTTCCTCGAACGGAACGAAGAATTTGCGATCGATCCTATCGCACTCGATGTCGCGGGGATCGCCGCCAGTGAGACTGGTTGGCTGCGGATCCTGCCGGGCATGCTCGAAGCGCAAGGCGGGCTGGACTTTTTCTTCATCTGCCGCCTTGTCCGCAAGGGCTGATCAAGGCTAATCGGGGACCCATGTCAGCACCCCTCATTTCGCCGTCCATCCTCTCCGCCGATTTCGCCAAGCTGGGCGAGGAGGTTCGTGCCATCGACGAGGCGGGTGCCGACTGGATCCATGTTGACGTGATGGACGGCCATTATGTCCCCAACATCACGATCGGCCCGGCAGTCGTCAAAGCATTGCGGCCGCACACAGACAAGCCGTTTGACGTGCACCTTATGATCAGCCCGGTCGACCAGTATCTCGAAGCGTTCGCCGATGCAGGCGCCGATATCATCACCGTGCATCCCGAAGCGGGCGCGCACACGCATCGCACGCTGCAGGCCATTCGCGCGTTGGGCAAGAAGGCGGGCGTGGTGCTCAATCCGGGGACCCACGAAAACGAGCTTGATTACCTGCTCGACCTGGCGGACCTGGTGCTGGTGATGAGCGTCAATCCCGGTTTCGGTGGGCAGAAATTCATCCCTTCACAGCTGCAAAAGATTGAGATGATTGCCGAAAAGGTATCCAGCCGAGGCCTTGACGTCACCATCGAGGTCGATGGCGGGGTGGACCCCGACACGGCGCCGCGCTGTGTTGACGCGGGCGCGACGGCGCTGGTCGCGGGGACAGCCGTATTCCGCGGCGGACCGTCGGCTTATGCCGACAATATCAAGGCGCTGAAGGGGGCCTGATGGCATCGCTCGGTCGCCTCGCGCGCGGCGGCCCGCTGGAGCGCTTGCTGGGGCAGCGCAATACCGCACTACGCCTGACGGCGATCCCGCGCGATCATGTCGAAGGCGACCGCCGACTTGGCGAAGCATTTCTGACCGGCACGCTCGTTCATGGCGCCGAACGGCTCGATCTGCACGACCTCGATTTTTCGAGGTTTAAGCCAAGGTCGCCGGCGGCGCGGCACCTGCACAGCTTTGCCTGGCTTCGCGACCTTGCCGCGGCAACGGGCCGCGAACAGGGTGCGCCGCTGGGCGAAGCGATTGCCGGACGCTGGCTCGTCGTTCATGGGGCAAAACCCGACGAGGCCTGGGCACCGGAGCTTTGGGGCGAAAGGCTGCTTTTCTGGACCGCCTACGCGCCCTACATCCTTTCGACCCGCGAAACCGCGTACCGCTCAGCCCTGCTGAACACGATGGCGCGCGGTGCGCGCAGCCTGTCCAAGACTGCCGACAAAGCGCGGCCCGGGCTCGACCGCATTACCGCATGGGCGGGCTTGGTCGTGACCAGCCTGTGTCTCGAAGGCATGCCGCGGGTCGCCCGCGCCGAAAGCGGGCTGATGCGCGCGCTGGCGCAAGGCCAATTCGATGACGGCGGCTTGATGAGTCGCTCGCCAACCGAACAATTGCTGCTGGTCGATCGGCTGGGGCTGGTTCGTGCCGCCTATTTCGCCGCCAAGCAGACCCTGCCTGATGCGCTCGAAGACACGGCCTGTGCCGCGCTCGCCGCCTTGCACGGCGTCACGATGGGCGATGGCGCGCTGGCCAGCTGGCAGGGCGGAAATGCCGGTAGTGCGCCGCGCATCGCTGCAGTTGTCGAAGGCTGCGGCTTGCGCTCCCGTCCACTTCGCCAGGCGCGCGGTTGGGGCTACCAGCGTCTCAGCGCGCTTGGCACGGTGGTAAGTTTCGATGCCGCCCCGCCGCCCCTCGCCACAATGATCGAGACGGGTTGCGCCTCCACGCTTGGCATCGAGCTATCGGACGGATCCCAGCGGCTGGTGGTCAGCTGCGGCGGCCCTGGTCGAGCCAAGGCCAGCTTGCCTGACGCACTGGTCGAAGGGCTGCGATCTTCGGCGGCGCACTCGACCTTGATCCTCGATGACATGAACAGCACCGCCATCCAGCCCGACGGACCGCTCGGCAAGGGGGTAAACGATGTCATTCTCGATCGATCGGAAGATCACGACGCGAGCATGGTGAGTGCCAGCCATGACGGCTATGCGCGCCGCACCGGCTTCGTGCACGAACGCGCGCTCAGGCTCGGCAATGACGGCAAGGAATTGGCGGGGAGGGATAATCTCACGCCCAAGGGTCGGCGCAAGGGCCTGGCCGGGCTACAATTCGCGTTGCGGTTTCACCTTGCACCGGGGGTCGAGCCCACACCGACGGCCGATGGCATGGGCGCAATCTTGCGCTCGGACACTGCGCCGCCCTGGAACTTCCGGTGCCGCGGTGCGCGGCTTAGAATCGAACAATCGCTTCACGTTTCCGCGCGCGGTGAACCCCTTCAAACCCAGCAGCTCGTCGTGACCGGTGAAACGCAGCGCGATGGCGCCGATGTCAGCTGGACCTTCCGTCGCTCAAGCTAAGGACATTTCATGCAGGACCATAAGAAGATCACGCGCGCCCTCCTGTCGGTGACGGACAAGGATGGGCTGGAGCCACTGGCCGCGGCACTCGCGCGCCACGGTGCCGAACTCGTCTCGACCGGCGGCACCGCGGCCCAGCTGCGTGAATGGGGCCATGACGTCAGAGACGTGTCAACGCTTACGGGATTTCCCGAGATGATGGACGGGCGCGTCAAGACGCTACATCCCAAGGTGCACGGCGGAATCCTTGGCGTGCGTGACAATGCTGACCACGCGGCGGCGATGGCAGAGCATGGCATCGACCCGATCGATATGGTGGTGGTCAATCTCTATGCGTTCGAGAAGACCGTTATGAGCGGCGCGGACCGCGACACGATCATCGAGAATATCGATATTGGCGGTCCCTCGATGGTGCGCTCGGCGGCCAAGAACCACCACGACGTCGCAATCGTCACCGATCCGCTCGATTATGACGCGGTGATCGGCGAGCTGGACGGCCATGGCGGGCTGACGCAGGAATTTCGTCGAATGCTGGCGGCCAAGGCGTTTGCGCTGACCGCAGCCTATGATGCCGCGATTTCCAGCTGGTTTGCCTTCGCCGACCAAGGGGAGGCCTATCCTGATCGCCGCGCGCTCGCGATGCAGAAGGCGGATGAACTGCGCTACGGTGAGAATCCGCACCAGAAGGCAGCGCTCTATATCCCGCAGGCAGTGGCGCCCGGAATCGCGGCCGCCAAGCAGGTGCAGGGCAAGGCGCTGAGCTACAATAACCTCAACGATGCGGATGCGGCCTTCGATCTCGCGTCCGAGTTTCGCGAAGGCGATCCTGCCGTCGTGATCGTCAAGCATGCCAATCCGTGCGGCGTCGCGCAGGCTTCGAGCCTGCGGCAGGCATGGCAGGATGCGCTCGAATGCGACAGCGTGTCGGCGTTTGGCGGCATTGTCGCGATGAACCGGACATTGGACGGCGAAACGGCCGAGGCGATCGCCGAGATATTTACCGAAGTCGTGATCGCGCCCGATGCCGACGATGCCGCGTTGGCAGCTTTGTCGAAGAAGAAGAATCTGCGCCTGCTGTTGACGGGTGACCTGCCCGATCCGGCCCGGCCCGGCCAGACCATGAAGCCGATCGCGGGCGGCATCCTGATCCAGGACCGCGACAACGGCAAAGTCGTGCGAGACGACTTGCAGGTGGCCACCAAGCGCGCGCCCAGCGAGCAGGAACTGACCGATTGCCTGTTCGCCTGGACCGTCGCCAAGCACGTCAAGTCCAACGCCATCGTTTATGCCAAGGACGGCATGACCGCGGGCATCGGTGCGGGGCAGATGAACCGCCGCGACAGTGCGCGCATCGCCGCAATCAAGGCAGCCGAGGCGGCCGAAAAATATGGCTGGGATCAACCCAAGACGGTCGGAAGCGCGGTGGCGTCAGACGCCTTCTTCCCCTTCGCGGACGGACTGCTGAGCGCGGCCGAGGCGGGCGCGACGGCGGTAATCCAACCCGGTGGTTCGATCCGTGACGAAGAAGTTATTGCGGCGGCTGACGACGCGGGTCTCGCGATGGTCTTCACCGGGATGCGGCACTTCAGGCACTAGTCGCTAGCGGCGTGAGGGCTAAGCTCGGGCGGGCGCTAGGTCGGGGCGCTGCCGCTCGATCCGGGCGGAGGCAGTTCGACGTCATCCTCGGTGATCTCGCCCTTCTTCATCTTGAACAGCTCGCGATCCTCGGGCCCGAACCCCTTTTTCCAGATGATGAAGCCGAACGCGATCAGGATCGCGGGTGCGCCGATGGCGACCTGGCCCCAATCGGGCATCATGATGGCAAAGAACCCCACAACCAGCGCAGCGCCGGCGGCCCACAACAACGGCCAGCGCCAGCCCGACACGGGCGCATCGACGATGCCCGAAAGCAGCCATGCCTTGCTCAACGCCGCAAACCCCAGCGCCAAGGCAAGGCCGATGGCCGGCCCGGTCGCCTGCACATAATCGGGGAGGTCCATCGAGCGCAGCACCAGGATGGCTCCAATACCCAGTGCGACTTCCAACCCGATCATCACGAAGCTGATCAGCATGTTGCGATGCCGTGCGAGGTAGATCAGCGCGGCTTCCGATACGGCTGCCATCGCGGCGATCACTTCGGCCGCCAACAGCACGCCAAGGATCAGGAAGCCGACGCCGAATTCGGGACCGATCAGGTTCATGATCGCCATCGCCGGAATGCCGAGCGCCAATGCAACGCCCGCCTGCGCTGCGATAATCCAGAATCCCACCTGCTGCACCTGTTTGGCCACAGCCTTGTGGTTGCCGGCTTCGACATTGCGCGAAATCACCGGGCCCATGATGGGATCGAAACTGGTCTTCAGCTTTGACGGGAGTGACGCCACCTGCTGCGCCCCCCAGTAGATCCCGACGATGGCAGGCGAGAAGAAGAGGCCGAGCAACGCCAGATCGATACGCCGCGAGCCCCATTCCACCGCATCGGCTGCCGCCACGGGCAGGTTGCGCCGCGCCATCTCCCACAGCTTGACGGGATGCGGGCGCCAATGGTGCGGCAGCCCGTATGATTTGAGAAAAGGCCATATGGCGGCGAGCAATGCGCCCACCATCGATGCCACGTAGGCAATGATCAGCCCGCTTTCGACCGCCCAAAAGGCAAGGACTCCCGCGACAATCGAAATGGTGAAAGGTTCGACGATAGCGCGGCTGCGCACCGTCGAAGCGATATCGTGGCGATAGGCGAGCGCTGCCAGCATGATCTCCGTCCACGCCAATGCCAGCGCGGTAATCGGCAGCAGCCGCTCCAGCCCGCGTATCTCGGAGTTGGGGAACATCGCCTGCGGGAACACGACCAGGATCGCCATCATGATAGTCGATCCGAAAAAGGCGACGATCAGGCCATCGTAGACGACAGCGGTGTGCTCCTCATCCGGTGCAGCGGACAGCTGCTGGGCAAGCCCGCGTTTTAGGCCGAGCGTGGCCAGCTGCGCGGCGAATTCGACGACGATCAGCGCATAGGCGAAGCGACCGACTTCATCGGCGCCATAGAATTGCCCGGCAATGAAGAGAAACGGCAGGCGCGCCAGCAGGCGAATGAGGAAGCCGCCGAAATTGATGCGGCCGCCGCGCGCCAGCGCCGCAAGATCGGCCTTGCCGCCGTCAGCTTTCGGTGACGCCACTAGGTTCCCCCCCAAAGAGAGCAGTGCGGCCTAATGCGCTGCGCCCCAATTCTGGCCCCAACCGACGTCCACGTCGAGAGGAACATCGAGGTTGAGCGCGGGCCCCGCGGCGCCTTCCATAACCTCGCGGATGACCTTGGCCGCGTCTTCCTCCTGGCCCTGCGGCACTTCGAAGATGAGTTCGTCATGCACCTGCAGCAGCATTCTGACGTCATCGAGACCAGCTTCGGCGAGTGCATCTTCCATGCGGATCATGGCGCGTTTGATGAGGTCGGCGCTGGTGCCCTGGATCGGCGCGTTCATTGCTGCGCGTTCGGCCCCCGCGCGGACATTCTGCATCTTGGAAGTAATGTTCTCGAAATGCGTCTTGCGACCGAAGAGGGTGGTCGAGAACCCTCTTTCGCGCACTTCGGCGAGCGTCGTGCCGATATAATTCTTGATGCCCGGGAAACGCTCGAAATAGCGGTCGATCATCGACTGCGCTTCGCTGCGTTCGATCTCGAGGCGATTGGCGAGGCCGAAGGCGCTGATGCCGTAGAGGATCGAGAAGTTGACCGTCTTGGCGCGGCCGCGTGTCTCCTTGTTCACTTCGCCGAACAATTCCTTGGCGGTGCGATCGTGAATGTCCTCGCCATTCCTGAACGCGTCTTTGAGCGGCTCGACATCGGCCATGTGCGCGGCGAGGCGCAGCTCGATCTGGCTATAGTCGGCACTCAGCAGGCTCATGCCGTCATCGGCGATGAAGGCGTCGCGAATCTTGGCGCCGATCGGCGTGCGAATCGGAATATTCTGCAGGTTGGGGTCGGTCGATGACAGGCGCCCTGTCTGTGCACCCGCCAGGCTGTAGCTGGTGTGGACGCGCCCCGTCGTCGGGTTGATCTGCTCCTGCAGCGCGTCGGTGTAGGTGGACTTGAGCTTCGACAATTGCCGCCAGTCGAGCACCAGCCGCGCCACTTCAAACCCCTCCCCGGCGAGCCGTTCGAGCTCATTGACGTCGGTCGAATAGTTACCGCTCTTGCCCTTGCGACCACCGGTAGCCCCAAGCTTGTCAAAGAGGATGTTACCGAGCTGCTGGGGAGAGCCGATCGTGAACTTTCCTCCGGCCGCATCGAAGATCTTCTCCTCGAGCCCGGCGATATCCTCGGCAAACTCTCCGCTCAGCTTGGCAAGATAGTCACGGTCGACCTTGACGCCGCGTTCTTCCATCCGCGCCAGCACGGCGACCATGGGACGATCGATCATCTGGTAGACGCGCGTGACCTTCTCGGCCGCCATGCGCCGCGAGAAACGCTGCCACAGGCGCAGGGCGATATCGGCATCCTCGGCAGCATATTGCGTCGCCTTGTCGAGCGGCACTTCGTTGAACGGGATCTGTTTTTTACCGGTACCGCAGACGTCCTTGAACGGAATACATTCGTGTCCGAGCAGTTTCTTGGACAAGGTATCGAGCCCGTGGCCGCTCAAGCCCTTGCCGGCGTCGAGCTCGAAGCTCATGACGAGCGTATCGTCATAAGGCGCGATTGTGACGTCATGCTGGCACAAGAGCACCAGGTCGTATTTGAGATTGTGACCGATTTTCAGGACGTTGTCGGCCGTGAACAGCGGCTTTAGCGCCTCCAGTACCGGCTCCAGCTCGAGTTGGTCAGGTCTTTCCGCGAGCAAGTCGTCGCCGCCATGCGCGACCGGAATATAGCAGGCCTTCCCCGGCGCGGTAGCCAGGCTCAGCCCAACCAGCCTTGCTTCCATCGCTTCTAGGCTGGTGCTTTCGGTGTCGATCGCGACATAGCCTTGCGCCATCGCCTCTTCGATCCATGCATGGAGGCGATCCATGCTGGTCACGGTCTCGTACGCCGAATAATCGACCTCGATCTGCTCGGGTTCGAGCGCGTCGGGCATCGACGCCATGACGTCGTCGCTTTTTCCCCGCTCTTCGGCGGTCTTCGATCCGCCGCCCATGCGGGCGAGCAGGGACTTGAAACCCTGCCCCTCGAGAAAGTCACGCAGCGGCTCGGCCGGGATGCCGTCCAGCTTGAGGTCGTCGAGCGGTTCGGGAAGCGGCGCATCGCAAACCAATTCTACAAGTTCGCGGCTCATCCGCGCGGCGGCCTCGTGCTCGGTGAGATTGCGCTTGAGCGCGGGCTTGGTGATATCCTCGATGTGCGCCAGCACATTCCCGAGGTTGCCATACTCCTTGAGCAGCGTCGCCGCCGTCTTGGGCCCGACGCCCGGCACGCCCGGAATATTGTCGACCTTGTCGCCCATCAGAGCGAGCAGGTCGCCAACCAGCTCTGGCCCCACCCCGAACTTCGCTTCGACTTCGGCGGCGCGGATGCGCTTGTCCTTCATCGTGTCGTACATCTCGACGTCGGCGCCATTGTCGCGGGTTTCGATCAGCTGCATCAGGTCCTTGTCGCTGCTGACGATCGTGACCCTCCAGCCTTGATCCGCAGCCGCGCGGGCATAGCAGGCGATGATGTCGTCGGCCTCCAACCCCTCTTCCTCGATGCAGGGTAGCGAAAACGCGCGCGTCGCATCGCGCACCAGCGGAAATTGCGGCACGAGATCTTCGGGCGGCGGTGGCCTGTTGGCCTTGTATTCGGGAAAAATCTCGTTGCGATGCGATTGCGACGATTTGTCGAGGATCACCGCCATGTGCGTCGGCCCCTCGGTCTCATTGAGATCCTTGGCCAGCTTCCACAGCATCGCGGTGTAACCATAGACCGCGCCTGCGGGCGTACCGTGCTTGTTGGTGATGGGCGGAAGCTGGTGATAGGCGCGAAAAATGTAGCTCGAGCCATCGACGAGATAGAGGTGGGGCTGGTCTGCCATCAGCGGGGTTTAGCAGGCTTGGCGCGGCTTGCCAGCATAAGACGCCCCGTCCCGCCGCAATCCCGTCCCGCCGATACCATTCGACCAGCCGATGCGCCTGTGCGACTACCGGCGCGACCGTTGGTTTACGTTCAGCTTCGGACAGCAAAACTCCACCGCAAGCAAAAACCAACGGAGTCTTTCGATGGCCCCCATTTCCATTTTCTATTTCAACGGTCATCAGCTGATCGATTCAGAATTGCTTTCCGACGGTGACCTGCTCGACGCAATCGATCGGGCAATCAAGCTGCGCAGCGATTACCGGTCCGAAATTTGGATGCGCGGAACGAAGATGGGCGAAATCGACATCCCGGCAGTAAAATTCGCGCCGATTTGACCGGGATCAAAGCAAGGACGCCAGGGACGTGAGACATAGGGACATCAACAAGGAGATGCCCGATGTCCCGTCCGATCAACCATGCCGAGCTCAAGCTGGCGCAGGAACTCGCACCTGCACCTGCACCTGGCCTCAAGCCGAATGTCCGCCAGGACATCGAGACCCGCAATTTCGACCTGCCGGCGGCGATCCATGCCGGGTACTTCGGCCTGTTCCTCGCCTATCTCACGGTAATGTTCATCGGCTTTTACGAGCCGCAGATGATCCTGCCGATGGCGATATTCGTCATCTTCACCGTCGGCTTTTACGTGGTGCCGGCGATGTGGACCCGCGTCGGCCCTGACCGGGAAAGCAAGGCGATGAGCATGCAACGGTTGTTCGGTGAAGGCATTGCCACCCACGTGGGATGGTGCAACGGGCGCGATGCCGTCATCCAGGCGCTCATCCTTCCGGTTCTCATCCTCGGCTGGGGCATCGCCGTGGTGAGCATCGCAGCGCTGGTCTGAATCAACCCCCCAGTGCTTCGAGCCGCGCGGCGTCCGCCACCAGGATGCCGCGCGTGCTCGTGCGTTCGACGATGCCGTCTTGTTCAAGCTTTGTGATCTGACGGCTCACCGTTTCGATGGTCAGCCCCAACAGGCTGGCCATTTCGCCGCGAGTCAGCGGCAGATCGAAATGTTCGGCGCCATGACAGGGCGAATGGCTCGCCGCGCGCGAAAGTGCCGCCAGCAGGTTAGCGACCTTTGCTCCCGCCGAGCGCTTTGAATCCAGCGCGATCTGCGCGCGGGCATCGTACAGATCTTCGGCCGAGCGCCGCAGCAGTGCCCGCGCCAATGCGGGGAAACGGTCGATTGCGGCTTCGTAGTCGCTGCGCGGGAAAAGGCAGAGCTTGCTGCTGGTCAATGCCACGACGTCATGATGCGCGACGGGTGCGAACATCTCGCCGACAAAGCCCGCCGGATGGATGAGGCTCAGGATGCGTTCGTTGCCGTCCTCGTCGACATGGCTGATCTTGAGCAGCCCCTCGGTCAGCGTGGCGCAGGCATCGAGGTCGTCGCCTGCCGCAAACACGGTATCGCCGCGTGCGAAGGTGCGGTGCGCACCCAGCCGTGCAAGCTCCGTACGCTCATCCTCGCTGAGCGCCGCGCAGGCAGCGCGCTCGCGGACGGGGCAGGTGTCGCAGTGAAGCTTCATGGCACCAATACCGTATCCACCGCCTTCGCATTCGTCTCGGGATAATCGAGCGTATAATGAAGACCGCGGCTTTCGTGGCGATGCAGCGCCGACCGTATGATCAGGTCGGCGACCTCGACGAGATTGCGTAGCTCGATCAGGTCGGGGGTAACGCGGAAATTGGAATAATATTCGTCCACCTCCTTGCGCAAGAGATCGACCCGGTTGCGCGCGCGCTGCAATCGCTTGGTGGTGCGCACGATGCCGACGAAATTCCACATGAAGCGCCGAATTTCGCCCCAGACTTGCTGGATCACGACCTCTTCGTCGGAATCCGTGACGCGGCTTTCATCCCACGCCTTGACGGTACGCGCCTTGGGTAGATCGTCCCAGTTGGCGCAGATATGGTTGGCGGCCGCTTCGCCGAATACGAAGCATTCTAGGAGGCTGTTGGAGGCCAGACGATTGGCGCCGTGGAGCCCCGACATGGTGACCTCGCCCGCGGCATAGAGGCCCGGTGCATCGGTCTTGCCGTCGAGGTCCACCATCACGCCCCCACAGGTATAATGCTGCGCCGGGACGACCGGGATCGGCTCCTTTGTGATGTCGATGCCGAGCCCGATCAACTTGTCATAAATCGTTGGGAAATGCGCCTTCACGAATTCGGGCCCGCGGTGCGAAATGTCGAGATGGACATAGTCGAGGCCGTCGCGCTTGATTTCGGCATCGTTGGCGCGCGCAACGATATCGCGCGGCGCGAGTTCGAGGCGCTCGTCATAATTCTTCATGAAGCGCTCGCCGCTTTCGGGATTGATCAGGATCCCGCCCTCGCCGCGGACCGCCTCGGTGATGAGGAAATTCTTGATCTCCAGGTTGTAAAGGCAGGTCGGATGGAACTGCATGAATTCCATGTTCGACACGCGGCATCCAGCGCGCCACGCCATCGCGATGCCGTCACCCGTCGCGCCGCGCGGAGCGGTCGAAAACTGGTATGCGCGCCCCGCCCCGCCCGAGGCCATAATGGTCGCTCGGGCGCATAGCGTTTCGACTTCGCGCGTGCCGCGGTTGAAGGCGTAGCAGCCATAAACTTCGCCGCTGGTGGAAAAGTCCTTCAGGTGGCGGCCCTGCACCAGGTCGATCGCGACCATGTTTGGCAGCAAGGTGATATTGTCGTGCAACACCGCCGACTTTTCGAGCGCTTCGGCAACCGCCCACCCCGTGGCATCGTGGACGTGAACGATCCGGCGGTGGCTATGACCGCCCTCGCGCGTCAGGTGCCAATCGCCATCGCTGTCGAGGTTGAAGGGCACGCCCAGCTCGGCGAGCCGGGCGATGGCAGCCGGCGCGCGTTCGACCACGAACTCGACGACGTCGCGATCGGGCAGGCCGGCGCCTGCGACCATCGTGTCCTTGATGTGATTGTCGAAACTGTCTTCGTCCTCGAGCACCGCGGCAATGCCGCCCTGCGCCCACTCGGTCGCTCCGCCGCCCAGCTTGCCCTTGGCCAATAGGGCGACCTTCTTGCCGCAATCGGCCAGTGTCAGCGCAGCGGTAAGGCCGGCAGCACCTGTGCCGATCACAAGAACGTCATAATCGCTCATGCCGCGTCTTTCGTCAGCCGGAGAAAGACGTCCTCCAAGTCAGGTTCGCGGGTGCGTACGTCGATGATGTCGTAGCCGTTGTCGGCCAAAGTGCGCAGCACTTCGCCTGCATTCACCTCGCCCTTGTCATAGGTGATTGCGAGATCGTGATCGCTCAGCCGCTCGACGCGCTCGAAACAGCGCGCGTCGGGCAGCGCCTCGATGACTTTGTCGACGGTCACGACGACCTCCTTGTCGGTCGCTTTTGCGATAAGGTCACGCGTAGACTCGTTGGCGATGAGCTTGCCGTGGTTGATGATCGCGATGCGATCGCACAGTTCTTCGGCCTCTTCGAGATAATGTGTCGTTAGCACCACCGTCACACCTTGCGCGTGCAGCGTACGGACATATTCCCAGAGCTGCTGACGCAAATCGATATCGACGCCCGCGGTCGGTTCGTCGAGCACGAGGACAGGCGGCGCGTGCACCAGCGCCTTGGCGACCAGGAGCCGCCGTTTCATCCCGCCAGACAACGTACGCGCATAGGCGTCTGCCTTGTCGGTCAGGCGCATGGCTTGAAGCAGTTCTTTTGTGCGTCGGCGCCCCCGCGGTACGCCGAACAGGCCGGCCTGGTTTTCGAGCGCTTCATGCGGCGTGAAAAAGGGATCGAAGACAATCTCCTGCGGGACGATGCCGATCGACATCTTTGCATTGCGATGATCTTGATCGATATCGAAACCCCATATGGTCGCGCTACCGCTTGTCTTGTCCACCAGCCCAGCGAGGATATTGATCAGCGTTGACTTACCCGCACCGTTAGGGCCGAGCAGACCGAAAATTTGGCCGCGCGGTACTTCCAGGCTGACATCGTCGAGCGCCTGTTTACCGCCAGCATAGGTCTTCGACAGGTTCTGGATCGAAATGGCGGCATCTTTTTGCATGGCAACGGCCATAGCGGGGGGAACAGGCGCGCGCAAAGTGATATGGTTATCGCGTTGTTAACCCTAATTCTTAGAGTGTATTTTACGTTAACCATCTACCTCGATGATATGTTCAAGCACCTGCTACTGGTGGCGCTGGCCACCTTCTCCTTCATCGTGCCCGCTAAGGCGCAGGTTTCAGAACTTGACGGCAAGGCGCGCATAACTGTCGTGTCGCCGATGTCGGTGGTGAAGCTTCGCGATCTCGACTTCGGCACCGTATATCTGGCGAGCGGCGCGGCGGGCGGATCGGTCATTCTCGATCCGACCGCGCCCGAAGGTAGCGACCTGACCGTCACGGGCGACCTTGTGAGCGGTAATGACGGTCATACCGCGAAGTTTGCCGGCTCTCCCGAGCGGTCCAAGAAGATCAAGATCCGTATTCCCAAGGCTGACATCGTCCTGACGCGGGTGGGCGGTACGGAAACGCTGATCGCGCGGGATTTCACGCTCGATGGGCCGGACCAGCGGACCGTGACCGGCGGAACCTATTTCGATTTCCGCGTTGGCGCTACGCTCGACGTGCCGGGCGGCACAACCGACGGGGTTTATGAGGGCACGTTCCAGGTCCAGGTCCAATATCCCTAGACGCCGCAATCCTCAAAATCAGGGTTAACAGCAGCTTATCCATGTTTTGAAAACGCTTGGTGACGGGTTGGCGGGCATCATTGCCATCCCGGTAACTATTGTTGGAATACGGTTGTGGACCAGATACTGCGATTCCTGTTCGGCGCTTTGAGTGCCGCCTTTATGCTGAGCACGCCTGCGCAGGCCCAGCCCGTATCCAACAGCGATGGCCGCGCGGTCGCCGAAATTCTCAAACCGCTCGCCGTCCTTGAAATTTCGGACCTCGATTTCGGTACGGTCGTTACCTCGCCGCTGCCTGGAACGGTTTTCATCCCCGCCAACGGAAGCCCACCTGTCTACACTGGCGGCGTGACAGGTGTTCCGTCCGATCCTGTGCTTCGCGGCGAGTATCTTGTTGTCGGCGATCCCGGCCGCGACATCATCGTCACCTGGACCTGGCCGCCGCTCCTGACAAATGGCACGGGCGACACGATCACCCTCTTGTCGGTGAATCTCGACGGTTTTGCGGTGCGCACACTGAATGCGACCAATGGCCAGTCGCTCTTGCATTTCGGCGGCATGATTGCCGTCCCCGCGGATGCGCCCGAAGGCCTTTACGAGGATTTCTACACGGTCACCGTCGATTATCGCTGATTGAAGCGGCGTCGCCCACGCGCTAAGCGGGCTCCCATGTCGACCATACCACCCCCCGAAACCGTCAAGGTGAAGACGGTCAAAGTTTACTGCGACGGCGCCACCGAAATCGACGCCTCGCTCGGCCACCCGCGCGTCTTTTACGAGATCGACGAAAAGGGATTCGTCGAATGCGGCTATTGCGATCGTCGTTTCGTCCTTGAAGGCGGACCTGCGGATACCGATAATTAGGGGATGAACCCCCGCGATTTCCTTTACCGCGACGGCATGCTCGACCCCGACGGGGCGCGCGCGCTGGCCGCGAGACACCTTGCCGCCCACGACGACGGTGAACTCTACCTCCAGTATCGCACCAGCGAATCTTTCCTGTTCGACGATGGGCGTTTGAAAAATGCCGACTATTCGGGCGATGCCGGATTCGGACTGCGCGGAGTGAGCGGGGAGACAACCGCTTTTGCGCACGCCAACGAAATTAGCGCCGCTGCGATCGAGCGCGCCGCGCAGACGCTCAAATTGCTTGATCCGCGCGACGGTGCCAAGGCACCAGCGCCGCGTCGCACCAACACTGCCATGTACGGCCAAGGCGATCCGCTTACGGCGCTTGCCTTCAAGGACAAGATCGCGCTGTGCGAAAAAATCGAAGCGGCAGCGCGCGCGCGTGACCCGAGGGTCGACCAGGTCAGCGTGATGCTAACCGGCAGCTGGAGCGTAATCGAGATCGTGCGCGCCGATGGCTTTACCGCAACCGATGTGCGACCGCTCGTGCGGCTGGGCGTGCAGGTCGTCATGAAGGACGGCGACCGGCAGGAAAGCGGCTTCCATGGCCTTGGCGGGCGTTACCTCTATGACCGCCTCGTCGACGATGCGACCTGGAACCGCGCGATCGACGAAGCCATTCGCCAGGCCGATGTCAACCTGCGCAGCGTGGCGGCACCCGCCGGCGAGATGGAGGTCACACTGGCCCCCGGCTGGTGCGGCGTCCTCCTGCATGAAGCGGTCGGCCATGGTCTTGAAGGTGATTTCAACCGCAAGGGCACCAGCGCCTTTTCGGGCCGGATCGGCGAGCGCGTCGCCGCACCTGGCGTAACCGTCATCGATGAAGGCGCCATCGCGGATCGCCGCGGCAGCCTTACCATCGACGACGAAGGTACACCTACAGGTCGTACCGTCCTGATCGAAGACGGTATCCTCAAGGGCTATCTGCAGGATCGCCTCAATGCCCGGCTGATGGGCATGGAGCCTACCGGTAACGGTCGCCGCGAAAGCTTTGCCCATGCGCCCATGCCGCGCATGACCAACACCTTCATGCTTGGCGGCAATGACGATCCCGAGGAGCTGGTCAGCCGGGTCAAGGATGGGATCTTCGCCAAGAGCTTTGGCGGGGGTCAGGTCGATATCACCAGCGGCAAGTTCGTGTTCAGCTGCACCGAGGCCTACCGCGTCAAGAACGGCAAGATCGGCGATCCGGTAAAAGGCGCTACGCTGATCGGTGACGGCCCCACTGTCCTTACAAAGGTCAAGGGGATCGGCAACGACATGGCATTGGACGAAGGCGTTGGTCTGTGCGGCAAGGGCGGCCAGACCATCCCCGCGGGCGTCGGCCAGCCCACTCTCTATGTCGATGGCATCACCGTGGGCGGCACCGAGGCCGCGTGAGCCTCGTCGAACTCAAGCGCTTCGGTACGAAAGTGGAAGCCGATCTGGCCGGGCACCAGCTCGACCAAGAAGACATCCATTATGTCATTCTCGATGACGGGATGAACAATGTCTTTGGCGGCGCCGGCCTGATCGCCGTGCGCCTGATGGTGCTGGATGAGGATTATGACCGCGCCGTGGCGGTTCTCGCCTCGCTAGAGTAAGTGTGCCACCGGGCTGATGTCATAGCCCGCCAGCGCCGCTTCCCTGATTAGCGCATCGCCCTCTTCCCCAGCCTCGGAACGCGCGATCGCGCTCGTCATGCAGGACCGCATTCCGGACCGGCAGAAGGCGAATACCTTGCCATCGGCGCTGGCCAGCGCATCGCCCATCGCCTCGACGTCGGCATGTTCGGGGCCGCGCGTCACCGGGATGTGGTGATAGGTCAGTCCGGCTTTCTCCACCGCATCCTCGATCACACCGCTCTGTGGCTGGGCGGGTTCCTCACCGTCCGGGCGGTTGTTGATGATGGTGGTGAAGCCCGCTTCCTTGAGCGCATCGACATCCTCGGGCTGGATCTGCGGGCCGACCGACAGGCGGTCGTTAAGCTGGCGTATTTGCATCAATGTCCTCCAAGGCCTTGAGGAGCGAACTCCCATATTTCTCCAGCTTCTTATCGCCGACGCCCTCGATTTGCGACAGCATCGCAAGCGTGGTCGGGCGGGTCGCCGCCACCGCGCGAAGCGTGGAGTCATGGAACACAACATAAGGCGGGACGCCCTGTTCCGTCGCAATGTCGCGCCGCCAGGCCCGCAGCCTCTCGAAACCCGGGTCGTGCGGATAATCTGCCGCCTTGCGCTTGGCCGACTTGCGCTTGGGCGGCACTGCGATGACCAGTTTCTCGCCGCCGATCAGGATAGGCTTTGCGGCGGGGCCGAAGGACAGCCCGCCATAGCTGTCGGAACGCAACGCATCGCGGGCGAGCAGCGAGCGTGCCACAGGCTTCACCAACGCCAGCTCCTCGGCATCGGCGATCCCGAACACACTAAGATGGTTGTGACCATTGCTGATGACCTTGTCGGTTTCCTTGCCCGCCAGCACGTCGGCGAGATGCCCGACGCCAAAGCGCATTTCGGTGCGAAAGGCGGCGGAGAGAATCTTCTGTGCCACGACGGTGACATCGATGGTCGGCGGTGGCTCGAGGCAATTATCACAATTACCGCACGTCTCGGGCGGGTCTTCGCCAAAATGCTTGAGCAGGATGGCACGGCGGCAGGTCGCGGCTTCGACAAAAGCTGCCATGGTGTTCAAACGCGCACGCTCTTCATGGTGGCGATCGGGTTCCGTCTCGGTCTCGATCCGCTGGCGGGCGCGCGCAAAGTCTTCGGCGCCCCAGAACAGCCAGGCTTCGGCGGGCTCACCATCGCGGCCTGCGCGGCCGGTTTCCTGGTAATAGGCCTCGATCGACTTGGGCACGCCGGCATGCGCGATGAAGCGCACGTCGGGCTTGTCGATCCCCATGCCGAAGGCGATGGTCGCCGCCATCACCATGTCTTCCGAGGCGACAAAGGCTTCCTGGTTGGCCTGGCGCACCGGCTTGTCGAGCCCGGCATGATAGGCTCCGCTCGTGCGCCCGGTTTCGCGCAGTTGCTCGGCAATGCGGTCGGCCTGTGCGCGGCTCGGGCAATAGACGATGCCCGCCCCCTCATGCGCCTTGGCAAGCCGCTTCAGCTGGCTCGGCAGCCCCGAACGCGGGACAACGTGATAGCGAATGTTGGGCCGGTCGAAGCCTGCGACGATCAGCCCGTCCTCGCCAATGCCCAGCTGGGTGAGGATATCGGCGCGCGTGCGCTTGTCGGCGGTGGCGGTGAGCGCGAGGCGCGGCGCGCCGAAATGATCGAGCAGCGGGCGCAGCAGGCGATAATCGGGGCGAAAATCATGCCCCCATTCGGAAACGCAATGCGCCTCGTCGATGGCAAAAAGCGAGATGCGCGCCTGCTCGAGCAATCGCCCGAACCCGTCGGTCGTCGCCCGCTCTGGCGCGACATAAAGCAGGTCGAGATCGCCCCGCACAAAGTCGTCCTGTACCTCCCGCCAATCGTCCGACATGGAGGTGAGCGAGGCCGCCTTGATCCCGTTCGCGGTGGCTGATCGCACCTGGTCCTGCATCAACGCAATCAGCGGGGAGATGACGATCGCGGTCCCATCCTTCGCCACCGCGGGCAGCTGATAACACAGCGATTTCCCCGCCCCCGTCGGCATCACAGCGAGCGTATTCTGGCCCGCCATGACGCGGTCGACGACGCGTTCTTGCACGCCGCGAAAATCGGAAAAGCCAAAGACGTCGTGGAGGAGTTGGGTAATGTCACGCACGGGGTGCTCCTCATGGGGCAGGAGGGCGGGCGAAACAAGACGTTGCTCCATCCCCTCATCCCAAGCTACCCTCGCAAATCTTGCAGGGGTCGGGCGATTGGGGAGTATGGGCATGCCGCCATTCATTGTTCTGTCGACCGTACTACTTGCGGCGTGCCAAGCGGGCAGCTCCACCCAAGATGCCGGGCGATTTGAAACCATCGAACTTCAAAGCGTGTCTGGCGAAACCCACCCCTACCTGATTGATATCAATGGCGACGGCAGGCTCGATTTTATTGAGGCGCGGCAGACTTCCGGGCAGATGGCGGTTCGCCTTGGCTTAGTCAGCGGTGGTTTTGGCAAAGCAACTTTGATTGAAAGCGAGTTCGATCCCAACTGGGTTCGCGCTGGCGATTTAAATGCAGACGGCATCATCGACCTTGTCGTCCCCAATCATGAAACTAATTTTATCTCCTGGTTTCCGGGTGACGGCGAAGGCGGATTTGGCCCGCGTCGCCAGATCGACCTACCCGACGGCTACGGGCCGCATCCGCACGTAGTGTTGGTAGAAGACATTAATCGCGACGGAAGCGACGACCTTGTGGTCGATGACCGTGATGAACGCAGTGTCTACATTCTTTATGCCGACGAAAATGGCTGGCGCCCGCAACGTGTCGATGTTGGGGGCGATCCATACCTTGCTTTTGCAGTGGCCGATTTCAACGGTGATGGCCGCCCTGACATCGCGTCACCAAACGAAGATCATGTTGCGATCGTTCTTCAAGATCATGCTGGCGAATTTTCAATTGACCGGCGGATCGACGCGCCAAGACCATTCGCCTTGATGGCCGAGAATATTGACGGCGATGGCGCCACGGAGCTGGTCATTGCTTCCGAGAATGATGGCTACAATCTCACGCTTCTCGACGATGATCTGAAGACGGTGCTGCAGCAATGGCAGCGGCCCCCAGGCCCCAAGCAACTGGCAATGGGGGACGTTGATGGAGATGGCACCAGGGATCTGCTAGTTGTCCAGTGGAATGGCACCATCTGGCTGGCCAGCGGCGAGCCGGGCCAGATGACAGACGAGACCATTGAAATTGAAGGACCGTCCGCACCGTGGGGAGCTGCGATGGGCGATGTCGATCGCGATGGCCGGGAGGAAATCATCGTGACCGATGGCGAAAGTGACAGCGCGATCTTATTGCAGCTTGCCGATTGACGGTGCACCCGCGCCGCAACAAGCCCGATTTATTGTCTGCGCACGCGGCATGATGTTGCATCGCCAATCTGCACCCGCCACAGTCGCTTCGATGACAGTTAGCGTGGACATGGGGGCAGACCCGCTGGGCAAGCGGGTCGCTATCGATCTGGAAGAGTTGCTCGCGACGCGATTGCTCGTGCAGGGCAATTCGGGGAGCGGGAAGTCGCATCTCTTGCGCCGCTTGCTCGAGCGCAGCGCGGGGCAGGTGCAGCAGGTCATCATCGATCCCGAGGGCGAATTCACCACGCTTGGCGACAAATATGGCCATGTCGCGATCGAGGCGGCCGAGCATAGCGAGAGCGAGATCGCCAAGCTCGCCGTGCGCATCCGCGAACATCGCCTGTCGGTGGTACTCAGCCTCGAAGGGCTGGAGACGGACGGGCAGATGCGCTGCGCCGCCAGCTTCCTCAACGCATTATTCGATGCGCCGCGCGAGCATTGGTATCCCGCGCTGATCGTGGTCGATGAGGCGCAGATGTTCGCGCCTACCGGCGGCGGCGAAGTGCCTGAGGATGTGCGCCGCGCCAGCCTTTCGGCGATGACCAACCTGATGTGCCGCGGCCGCAAGCGCGGGCTCGCCGGCATCATCGCCACCCAGCGGCTCGCCAAGCTGGCAAAAAATGTCGCGGCGGAAGCCTCCAACTTCCTCATGGGCCGCACTTTCCTCGATATCGACATGGCGCGCGCCGCCGACCTGCTCGGCATGGAACGCCGCCAGGCCGAACAGATCCGCGATCTCGAACGCGGCCAATTCCTGGGCCTCGGCCCCGCCATCACGCGGCGGCCGCTAAAGGTGATGATCGGTTCGGTGGAGACAGGCCCGCGCGAGGGCACGCCGACGCTCATGCCGCTACCCGAACCATCCGAAAATGCCGAAAGCCTGCTGTTTGACGGCATCGAGGATGCGCCCGCGCCCACCCCGCCGCCAAAGCCAGAACCCAGGCCGCTGCCGTCCGAAGCGCTGATGGCCGAGCTCGCCGCCAGCGCCGCCGCCAAGCAGGCCGCGCCCAAAGAAAAGGCCCCTGCCAAATCGGACGACGAGATCGAAACCGTGGTGGCCGCCGCCTTGCGCGACATCGTCGAGGAAGAAGCGAGCGCCGGGCGCAATGCCTCTATCCTATTCCAGGATTTCACCGTGCGTTGCCGCATGGGCGGGATTGGCCTGCCGCCGCTGGATCTTGCCGGCTTCACCCGCCGACTGTCCGCGGCGCGCGCGGGCATTTTCGAGGCGCCCGACGGCGAATATGGTGAAGCGCTCGCGGTGGCCGAAGGGTTGCCCGAAGACATGCTCGGCCCCTATTTGCTCCTCGCCCGCGCCGCGCGTGACGGCGCGCCGAGCCCGAGCGATGAGGAACTCGCTGCCTGCTACGGCACCGCCAGCCTGGCGCGCGCCCGCCGCCTCATCGACTATATGGAAGAACGCGACCTCATCGTCGCCCGTACGGATCTGGGCGGCAAACGGAGCATTGCTATTCCGGCGCTAGGTTGGGCCACGGCGGCGGCCTAGTCCGCAAGGGCGTTGGCTAGCTCGTCGAGTGCAAGCGGCCAGTTTTCGGCATGCGCGTCACGCGATGCCTCGCTCACAAACCCCGAATGGTGCAGGTTCACAAGCGTGCCTTCGGCGACAGATTCCAGCGAAATTTTGAGGATCGTTTCCGCGCCTTGTGTTCCCACGTCGCTACCGTCGCCAGTCAACCATGTCATTTCAATCAGCCGCGCCTCATCCAGTGCGAGAAAGCGGCCGTAATGGGGGTGGCGCCCCCATTCTTCGCGATTGTAGAAAAAGAACGGACGCCCGGGTTCGGCTTGCATGGCCAAGGTGCCGGGTTGGGCAAACCAGCGGTCGAAGCCGATCGTCCATGCTTCGAACAGGAGTTCCGGCGATGTCGAAACGACTCTTTCGCAACTGCAGGCCAGCGGTCGCTTGTGGTGGTCCGGGCGCGGAATCATGTTGCGACGATAGTATCGCGAGCCGGACCACACCGCAATTCGCGGCCTACTCCGCCGCCTGCTCCAGCTCCCTCTCGGCTGCCTGCCGCGTCCATAGCTCCGCGTAAATCCCGCCTTGCGCCATCAGCGCATCATGCGTCCCGCTCTCCGCGACCTTGCCGTCGTCGAGCACCACGATCTGGTCGGCGCCGACGATGGTGCTGAGGCGGTGGGCGATGACGATGCTGGTGCGTTTCTTCATCACATGGCTGAGCGTGTCCTGGATCGCTTCCTCGGTGCGGCTGTCGAGCGCGCTGGTGGCTTCGTCGAGGATCAGGATGGGCGGATCTTTCAAGAGCGTGCGCGCGATGGCGACGCGCTGCTTCTCGCCGCCCGATAGCTTGAGCCCGCGCTCGCCGACCTTGGTGTCGTATTTGTCGGGCAATATCTCGATGAAGCCGTCGATGCTGGCGCCCTTGGCGGCTTCGCGCACCGCGCCTTGGTCGGCATCTTCGCGGCCATAAGCGATATTGTATCCGATCGTGTCGTTGAACAGCACGGTATCTTGCGGGACGATGCCGATGACTTCGCGCAGGCTCTCCTGCGTAACGCCCGCGATATCTTGCCCGTCGATGCAGATCCGTCCCTCACTGACATCGTAGAAGCGGTACATCAGCCGCGCGAGCGTGGACTTGCCCGCGCCCGATGGCCCCACCACCGCAAGGCTGGTGCCGGCGGGGATCGTGAAGCTCACGCCCTTCAAGATCTCGCGCCCGTCTTCGTAGGAGAAGCGCACGTTTTCGAACGCCACGTCGCCATCGTCGACGACCAGCGGCTTGGCGCCCGGCGCATCTTCGATCTCGGCGGGCGTGTCGAGCAGCTCGAACATCTTTTCCATGTCGATCAGCCCCTGCTTGATCGAGCGATAGACCCAGCCGAGCATGTTCAGGGGCCGGAAAAGCTGGAGCAGCAGCGAATTGACAAGCACGACGTCGCCCGGCGTGAAGCGCCCGGTCGACCAGCCATAGACGGTGTAAGCCATCGCCCCGCCCAGCATGATTGTGGTGATGATCGCTTGCCCGGCATTGAGCCAGGCCAGGCTCGTCTCGGTCTTCACCGCGGCATTGGTATAATCGGTGATTGCCTTGTCGTAGCGCCTGGCCTCGCGCTCCTCCGCGCCGAAATATTTGACCGTCTCATAGTTTAGCAGGCTGTCGACCGCGCGCTGGGCGGCCTGCTGGTCGACCTCATTCATCTCGCGCCGGATGGCGACGCGCCATTCGGTCACCATGCGCGTGAAGACGATATAGAGGGCGACCATCACCAGCGTGGCCGCGGTCAGACCCCAGCCAAACTGGACGGTGAAGATGATGCAAATGCCGGCAAGCTCGATGAAGGTCGGCGCGATGTTGAACAGCACGAAATAGAGCATACTGTCGATGCTCTTGGTGCCGCGCTCGACGATGCGCGTCAGGCTGCCGGTGCGCCGCTCCAGGTGAAAGCGGAGCGAAAGGCGGTGGATATGCCGGAACAGCCGCTGCGCCAGTTTGCGCGCCGCATTCTGGCCTACGCGTTCGAAAATCGCGTTGCGCAGCTGGTCCACCAGGGTCGAGAGGACGTATAATACGGCATAGCCCGCTACCGTGCCCGCCACGATGGTGAAGGCGGCATTCTCCACCGCCATGCCGTCGATGATCGCCTTGTAGGCAAAGGGGACGGTCAGAACCGCCGCCTTGCTCGCCAGCACCAGAAGGACCGCGATGACAACGCGTGCCTTCAGCGCGGGTTCGCCTCTCGGCCACAACATGGGGAGAAAACGCCATAGCGTCTTGAGGCTGCCGCCATCCTCTGAAGGTTTGGAAGAAGAGGAGCCGCGCGCCATTGCGCACAAAAGTAGGGTCGGCCACCGCTTCCCGCAAGATTTCCCGTTCATCGTTGGGAAAGTTTCCCAACCCTTCGCAGGAAATCCCACCAATGCCGCACCGCTAAAAAGCCTTCTGACTGATAAATAACGACTTTTTCAAACTGGCACGGCTGTTGCAATGTGTATGGCGAGCCCGAACGGGGCTCGACAAAAAGGAGAAGAGACAATGTTTGCCCAGGTTTCCAACGCTCGCGAAATGATCATCACGGTCGCTGCATCGCTGTTCGCCGCGTACATCTTCGTTGGTTCGACTGTCGGCGCAACGCTGATCGCCTAAGCCGATTACAACCCGACCTCGATCAAGGAGAAGAAATGTCCAATCGTTATGTTCTGAACCCCAATGAGGGGAAAATCATGGGCGTGGCCGCAGGTCTTGCGGACTACACCGGATGGGATCCGCTGCTGATCCGTCTCGGCTTTGTCGCCACGCTCCTCGTCACCGGGCCGATCGCCATCCTGTTCTACATTCTCACCGGCTGGCTTGCCCCCAACAAGGGATAAGGCGCGGGGCACCACGGGGCCCCGCCCTTTTCCATCTGCCCATCCGGTTCGAAAATCGGGCGCTTAGAGCCCGTATGTGATCGACAGGATGGCCGACAGGCTGGCAGTCATCAGGACAACCAGCGGAATTCCCGTCTTCAGATAATCGTTAAACTTGTAATCGCCCTCGGCCATGATCAGCATGTTGGTCTGGTAGGCAATCGGGGTCGCGTAGCACAGGTTGCAGCCGAACAGGACGGCGAGCACCAGCGGCTCCACCGGTAGCTGCAGTTGTCCCGCCAAGGCAAAGGCGATGGGCGTGCCCACTGCCGCCGCCGTCGCGTTCGACGCGAAGTTGGTCAGCAAAGTCACGAACAGCATGATCAGGCTGAGCACCAGCCATCCCGGTGCACCTTCCATGCCCGCGCCCAATAATTCCCCGAGATACTGCGCCGCACCGCTTTGGAAGATGAGCGCCCCGATGGCGATCGATGCGGCGACCAGAACGATGACCTTGGCCGAAAGCGCGCGCCCCACTTTGTCGAAGTGCACGCATCCGGTGATGAACATCGCAATCGCCCCAGCCAGCGAGCTGATCGCGATGGGTACGAAGCCGAGCGTTGCGGCGAGTACGGCAGTCCCCATGATGGCGACGGCGGTTAGCGCCTTCGATGTGCGCGGCAGGGGCTTGGCCCCGTCCAGCATGAGCAGCGCTTCGGCCTGCGCAAATTCCTGCAACGCGCTCTCGCGACCCAGGATCAGCAAGATGTCGCCTTCGGCAAGCCTCGCTTCGGCGCTTCTCTCACGGGGGGCGGCGAAGCTGCGCGTCGGGGCCTGCGACACGCCCAGCACGGCGACGCCCTCAAGCCCCGCTGTTTGCAACGTACGCCCGACAAGGCGGCTATCTGCACTGATCGCCATTTCCGCCTCGATCAGATCCTCGCCCATGCTCGAGGCTTCTCGCTCGATCCTCTCGATCAGCCAACGGGGAGCTGCCGTCGCGCTTAGCTTTCGCGCGCCTTCGCGCAGCGCTTCGGCAGTGGCCGATACAGCGACGCGGGTGCGCGCTTCCAGAATGTTGACAGAGCGCAGGAAGCTGAAGCCTTCCGGCAACCGCTCGATCAACTCATCGCCCGTCTTGCCGAGCAGGCCGCCGCCGTCACCAATGCGAAGAGACGCGATGAATTCGCGAGGATCTTGGCCGGCTTCGGGGCTGTTGTCTGGCAGCAGGCGCGGCATCACCAGCCAGATATATGGCAGGCAAATCAGCGCTGCCATCATCACGATGGGCGTAAAATGAAAAATGTCCATTTCGGGCAGCCCGAGGTCGGCCGCGATCGAGACGACGAGCAGGTTGGTCGACGTGCCGATGGTGGTCGCCATGCCGCCGATCAGGATCGCGGCATTCAAGGGGATGAGCGTCTTGGATGCAGGCATCGCGCCTCCCTGCGCCAACTGGACCATTATCGGGATGAGCAGAACCAGCACCGGCGTATCGTTGACCACCATCGAAGCACCCATCGCGAGCCCGAGCGTGACAAGCAGCCCAAGATGCGGCCCGATTCGGAAGACACTGGCGAGCGCCCGCGCAGCGGGTTGCAATGCGCCCGTGACGACCAGTCCGCGGCCCATCACCATCAGTGCGACGATGGTGATCAGGGCGGTATGGCCAAAGCCCTGGAAGGCGAGCGCGATACCTTCCTTGGGCGCCATGCCGGGGATGGGCAGGAAATAGAGCATCAGCGCGATCACGCCGATGGTGAACAGCGAGATGATCTCGACACGAAAGCGGTTGCTGGCGAAGGCCACGAACATGCCGGTCGCGACAAGCATGGCTAGGGCGGCATGCAGGCTCGGTAGGCCGATCATCGTTCCGTCCCTCTCACGACAGCGATGTTAGGGCGGCAAGCGGCACGGAAACAAGCCGTTTTCTGCTGCTCGCCATACACCGCACTTTGCATGTCTTGCACAATCGCTCCGACAGGCCGACAATAGACACCAAGTTTGAAGCAACCCAACTGGCTTTGACAGGTTGGTCTGGAAAGAATGACAAGGAGTGCCTTATGCATAAAGAAGGCGACGAAATTCACGTCACGGAAGAGGAAGCCACAGCGGCCAAGGGGCACCAGCACCTCCGCTACATTCTCGGTATCTCGTTATTCCTGATCGTGATCGCGATGTCGATTGTCTGGATCATTCCTGCGCTCCAGACCTAAGAACTCATAACGAAGATCGGGTCATCACCGGCCTTGCCGCCGAATCCGATGCTTCATGCAGTGCCCGCGACAATGTTGCCGTCATTTCGCTCGGGCCAAGACAAAGATAGGGCGCCGCCGGGAAATTCCCGACGGCGCCCTGATCCGGTCAAGTCCGGTGAGCGGACCGGCCTCGCGCCGGATATAACTTGGCCAATTACGATGCGGGCATCAGCACCGTATCGATGACATGAATAACGCCGTTCGAGGCATCGACATCGGTCGTCACGACCGTTGCGGTGCCGCCATTGGCATCAGTCAGAACGACATTGCCGTCGACGAGATTGGCAGTCAGCGTGCCACCCGAAACGGTGGTTAGCTCGACGCCTTCTTCACCGGCTTGCTCAAGCAGGGTGACGAGGTCGCTCGACATCGTTTCGCCGGCGACCACGTGATAGGTCAGGATACCGGCGAGCTGGCTCTGGTTTTCGGCAGCGGTCAGCGTCTCGAGCGTGCCTTCGGGCAGCTTGGCGAACGCATCGTTGGTGGGGGCGAACACGGTGAACGGACCGTCGCCGTTCAGCGTTTCCACAAGACCACCGGCTTGTACCGCGGTCACCAGAGTCGAGAAATCTTCATTGTCTTGCGCGACCGAAACGATCGTGCCGGGCTCTTCTTCCATCATCGAGGTGTCATCGACGGCGGTTTCGTTCTCGACCATGGTGTCGTCAGCGGTTTCACCGCATGCGCCAAGCGCCAGCGTCGAACTCGCCATGATTGCGATAATTGTCTTTTTCACGGGATTAATCCTCCAAGGAAGTGTTCTGCTATTGGGAAGCTACGCTGGAATAACCCACCAGATGCCGCCCGCGTTCCAAATACGGACCAAAACAGGGGGTGGCCCGTGCGCGAGCGTCGGCAGATGCCGTAAATCGCACGCCGCCCGTAAGCGGCAGGACGCGCCGATACGGCTTGCCTGACACCCATTTCTCTCCGACAAGGAGGGATGAACGAGCCTAACTTCCTCCCTGAGGACCGTCGCCTGGGTCTCCTGTCGCGTCTGGTCTGGTGGCTGTTGATCCGTTTGTACAAGGGGTTGGGGTGGCGCGCCGTCGGCGACATGCCGGACGCCCCCAAGTTCGTGATCGCCGGTGCCTCGCACACGTCCAACTGGGACTTCATGGTATTTCTGGGCACGGTGCATGCCAAAGGGGTGCGACCGCGCTTCATCGGCAAGCAGAGTCTTTTCAAATGGCCACTTCGCGGATTCATGCGCGACATGGGCGGCATCCCGGTCGATCGCTCGAAACGCGCCGATCTGGTCCGCCAGGTCACCGATGCGTTCGACCGCCACCAGGATTTCAAGCTGATCATCGCCATCGAAGGAACGCGTTCGCCGACCGAAAAATGGCGTACGGGCTTTTACCACATCGCCATGGCGGCCGACGTTCCGATCGTTTGCGCGGGCCCCGATTATGATCATAAGCTCGGCGTGATCGGCCCCATCATTCATCCCACGGGGGATTACGAGGCCGACATGGCACCCGCGTTCGAGTTTTTTAAGAGGCTTAGGCCGAGGCACCCCGAAAATGCCCTGTTCCCGGATGGCGGCCCTTTCAGCGATGAACCGCACGGCATCGAATGACACGCGCTTCCCGACGCGATATGCACGGTGGGATGAAACGCCTGCTTCTGCTTCTGTCGATATCCGTTCTGACCGCCTGCGGCGGTTCGCCGCCCGATGCACTATCCGAAGAAGACCTGGCACTAGCCGATCCCAGCTGGCCTGAAACGCTGCCTGCCGCAAATGACGGATATCCCGATTTGGGTGATCCCTGCCGGCTCCTCGGTGAGGCGGAGGCGACGCGCCCCTTCATGGACGAGGGGGCGGAACTGGTCGGCTGCCGCGATCCGCGCGATGCGGCGATGATTGACGGTGCCCGTGTGGTCGGTGAGGTCGAGGGGATCACGATTGTGTCGGTCGCCCTGCCCCCGCCCCCGCCTGAGGTAATCGAAGACCCAGATGCTGCCGAACCTGCGGCGCGGCTAATCGCGTGTACTGGTCGCGGGATCGAAGGTGCAGCACGCTGCACCGTCACGGTCGACCAGCTGCAGGATGGTACCAGCCAGCTCAACATCCAGTTCGACAATGGCAATCGCCGCACGCTCTATTTCGAGGGTACGAGCCTGGTCGGTGCCGATAGCAGTGAGGCGGATGGATCGGCCGCTTTCGTACTCGATGGTCGGCGCGATTTCGATCGCACCATCGTCAGTTACGGGCCCGAACGATTCGTCATCCCGCATTCGTTATTGCCAAGCGGACCGGTCATGCGGGGCCAGCCGACGCCGCTCCCTGCGCCGCCCGTCGACCCGTTGGCCGCGTTGCCGCCGTCCGAATAACGCGCTCGCTGGACTTTCGTCCGGCTGGCGTAGCAAAATGGCTGCGTGCAGCAGCAAAGGCACTAAAAGGAGATTATCGATGCGCCGACTGACACTCGCACTACTTGGTGCCGTTGCCCTTGCCGCCACCCCGGCTGCCGCGCAGCTTGCACAGGGTACCAAGGCCCCCGATTTCAAGACCATGGGCGCCCTGGGAGGATCGACCTTCCGGCTGCACTTGGCCGAACAGCTCGAACATGGGCCGGTCGTGCTTTATTTTTTCCCCAAGGCGTTCACCAAGGGCTGCACGCTGGAGAGCAAAGCTTTCGCGGACGCGATGCCGCAATTTCGCGCCGCCGGCGCCCGGGTCGTCGGCCTGTCGGGCGATGACCTGCCGACGCTCGAAAAATTTTCAACCGAAGTGTGTCGTTCGATCGTTCCCATGGCGCGCGCGACGCAAAGTATCATTGACGATTATGATGTCGCGCTTCCGGTTGCCGATGCAATCAGCCCGACGTCAAATCGCACCAGCTATGTCATTGCGCGCGACGGCACGATTACCATGGTCCACAGCGACATGGGTTATGAAGAACATGTCGCAAAAACGTTGGCCGCCGTTCAAGAGCTTGCGAGGAAGTAGGCCTTATTCAGCCGGGGCGTCCGCCTCTGCGTCGGGCTCGACACCGGCTTTATCATAATATTCGCTGAGCGCCTGTGTCATTGCGTCGCGCATCTCGGCGCGCTGCTTGTACGCGAAATAGACGTTGCTCGTGGAATAGAGCGCTTCGAGGAAAGCGGCGTCATACTGCGTCAGGCTGGCCGGCGCCTCGCCGGTTTCTTCAAGATCGGTGAAAAGATGCAGGATGGACGGCGTCGACAGGCGGCCGACGTCTGCCTTGTCCATTTTCACCATGGCGCGCATCAGCGCATGATCGGCCAGCTGCTCTACCGACAGGCCGGTCGCTGCGTCCGCATCGATGACGACCACGGCCGCGCGGGTATCTGGCCGCGAGGTCGAACGAATGCGCGAGGGATCCTGCATGCTTTCGTTGACCGTATATCCATTGAGGCTGTCGACCGGTAGCGCGTCGAGATCGCGATCGGCCTGCACCACGACCTGCCAGGCCGCGACGGGCCCTTCGGTGCGCTGAATCCGGCGGATGTCGGCAGGCTCCATGCCCCAGAAAATCTTGCGGTGGTCGCGGCGCAATTCCTTGAACACGGCGTCGCGATCCTCGGCGATCACCAGCATCAGATTGGCATCGCATTGTGCATCGGCCTCGCCGATCCCGACCGCGCTGGCGACGCGGCGCATGCGGGCGGCCAACGCGTCCGCCTGCGGTTTGGGCAGGCCAACAATGAACGGGCAAATCGGGCGATGGAACCGCGCGATCTGGCCCTTGGTCGGCTCGTCCGCCAGCGCGCTTACGACGCTCTTGATTTTTTCATGCTCGGTTTCGGGCAGCTCGCCGGTCACGACGATGTCTTCCTCGACCGGCGATGCATCGGGGGCAGCGGGAGCGGGCTGGGCGGCGGCAAGAGCCGCTGCGATCGAGAGCGCAAACATTTCATACTCCTTGAACTGGATTACGGGCCGAATATCGCAGCGCTGCTCGGGCGTCATCCATTCTTCGACAAGCCTCCGTAAAGACCGACGAAAGGGGGTGAGCCTTTTCTACTCGCTATAGAACACCGATTTCAGGTTCATGAACTCGTGCAGCCCGAACCGCGACAATTCGCGGCCATGACCTGAATTCTTGACCCCACCGAAAGGCGCTTCGGGGGTCGAGGCGGTCATCTGGTTGATCGCGGTCATCCCCGCGTCGATCCCGTTGATGAACGCTTCCTGCTCCCTAGCATCGCGGGTGAACACCGCCGAGCCAAGTCCGTAAGGCGTGATGTTGGCGATGCGAATGGCATCGTCGGTGTCCTTGGCTTCGAAGAGCATGGCGATCGGACCAAACAGTTCCTCGTCGCGCATCTCGCCTGCAGGGTCGAGCCCGGTCAGCACGCCGGGGTCGAGGAAGGCACCTTCGCCATCAGGCGCATCCCCGCCGTGCAATGTAGCACCGGCCGACTTCGCCATGTCGATCTGGTCCAGCACGGTTTGCAACTGGTCCTGGCTCGACATCGGTCCGATATCGCTGGCTTCGTCGAACGGGTCTCCAGCCTTCTTGGCGGTCATCGCCTTGATGAAGCGATCGGAGAATTCTTCGAAGACGTCGCGGTGCACGATCATGCGCTTGCCGCAAATGCAGGATTGCCCACTATTTTGCAGCCGTGCCTTCACAGCGGTTTTTACCGCAACGTCCATGTCTGCCGAGGGCATAACGATAAATGGATCCGAGCCACCAAGTTCGAGCACCACCTTCTTCAGGCAGCGTCCGGCGACTTCGGCCACCGCGCGCCCGGCAGGTTCGCTACCCGTCAAGGTGGCGGCGCGGACACGGCCGTCTTCGATGATGCCGGCGACCGCCTTGCTGCCGATCGAAAGGTTCTGGAACAGACCGTCGGGGGCGCCGGCTTCCAGCACCATCTCCTCGATCAGCTTGCCCACGCCCTGCACGTTGCTGGAATGTTTGAGCAGCCCGACATTGCCGGCCAGTACAGTCGGGGTGAGGAAACGCAGGACCTGCCAATAGGGGAAATTCCACGGCATGACGGCGAGCACGGGCCCGATCGGCAGCCAGCGCAATTCGCCCTTTCCGCCCGGGATTTTCTCGCTTTGCAACATCGCGGGGCCATGCTCGGCAAAATAGCGCAGCGCAGTGCCACATTTCACGACCTCTGCCGTGGCTTCCCGGATATGCTTGCCCATTTCGCGGGTGGCCATTTCAGCGAGCCGATCCTGGTTCTTGTCGAACTGGTCGGCAATCGCATGCAACAGTTGCGTGCGCTCATCGAGCGACGTCTGGCGCCAGCTTCGGTAGGTGGTAGCGGCCTTGGCAAGCGCGGCTTCGATGCCGCGCTCGTCCAGCGGTTCGTGCGCGGCGATGACTTCGCCTGTGGCGGGGTTGCGGCTTTTCAGCATCGGGGGACCTTTCATCTTCGAAAGGCCAACGAAGCGCCCGTTTGGGCGTTCCGCTACCCGGCGATCGGGACGCCGGCGCGCTCGGCGCAGCGGCGCGCGATCTGCTTGCCTTCGTCATTGCCCAGCGTGTCCGTCATGGTCATCCCCCTGACTTCCAGTTCATCGAGGATGCAGTTGCAAACCTCGGTCTTGGCCTCGGGCGAGGGGGCCATGCGGGCAAAGGTGCGTTCGCAGCGGGCTTGGCTCGCATCACGCCCGCCCGATGAACAGGCGGCGGTGAGCCCGCAGGCCAACGGCAGGACAAGAAGTGCAATCGTGCGTGGCATGGACATTCTCCCTCGCTTTGGGCTTATGATGCGCTGTAATCGTGACGAATGTCCTAAGGATGGCAGATGCCCCGCGAATATCAAAGCTTCGAAACATTCTGGCTTTACTACCTGCGCGAACATAGCCGGCCGCAAACGCGGGCGCTTCATTATTTCGGCACCACGCTGGTTGTGGCGATTGCGATTTTCGCGATCCTGCGCGGCCCTTTGTGGATGCTGCTCCTGATGCCGGTCGCGGGCTATTTCTTCGCCTGGGTCGGGCATTTCGGGGTCGAGAAGAACCGACCCGCGACCTTTACCTACCCGCTCTGGTCCTTGCGGGCGGATTTCAAGATGTGGTGGCTGTGGCTGACCGGCCGCCTCGGCCCCGAGCTTAAGCGCGCCGGCGTCAAGCGCGTTTAGAGGCGAGACAGGCGGAGAGTTTCGATGGGTTCTGACAAAACAGTCTACGAATTGTCCGGTAAATGTCTCTGCGGCGTGGTCACCATTACGGCACGGTTCGCGGGCAAGCGGATCGAAGCGTGTCATTGCACCCAGTGCCGCACCTGGGGCGGCGGCGCATATCTTGCCACGCCTATGACCGACGACTTCACTATCGAGGGCGAGGAATATGTCGCCCGATTCCCTTCATCCGCGTGGGCGGAGCGTGGCTTTTGCAAGCGTTGCGGATCGAACCTGTTCTACCATTACCTTCCCGCACAACAACGCAGCTTCCTTGCCGGACTCTTCCCGGGTCTCGACGATGGCGAACTGCACGAAGAAATCTTCGTCGACCAGAAGCCCGACTATTACTGCTTCGCGGGCGAGCGCGAGCGACTGACCCGCGCCCAGGTCATTGAAAAATTCGGCATCGAACTTCCCGACTAGTCGCCCGCCTTGGTAATGAAGCGTTTCTCGACCTCGGCGACAGTCCCGATCGAGGCGGGAAGATCGACATGATGCACTGCCCGCACTTGACCCGGGCGAGGAGCTGGTCCTTGGTTGGTGGCACGGAAAATCTTGCGCTGTACTTTCACTGCGGTGCGTGCGTGTCAAAGGACGAATGCATGAAGAAGCTTCTGGTAATTTCGGCCGCGCTTGGCCTCGGCGCTTGTGCGACCATGGAGGCGCCGCGGGAGACGCCTGCCGACGCCTTTTTCACCGCACTATCGCAATATTGCGGGCAGGCCTTCGAGGGGCGCATCACTTCCGAGGACGAAGTCGACAATGACTGGCGCAGCCAGCGAATGGTCATGCACGTGCGCCAATGTAGTGATGACGAGATCCGCATACCGCTCCATGTCGGCGAGGATCGCTCGCGCACATGGATCGTCTCGCGTACCGGCAACGGCCTGCGTCTCAAGCACGATCATCGCCATGAAGACGGCAGCGACGATGCCGTTACCATGTATGGCGGCGACACGCGCTCGCCCGGGCTGGCATGGCGCCAGGAGTTTCCGGTCGACACATTCTCAATCGCCATGTTCGAGCGCGAGGGCCTGTCGGCATCGGTCACCAACATCTGGGCCATGGAGCTACGCGACGATCGGTTCGTCTATGAATTGCGGCGTCCGCCCATTCCGGGCGGCCGTCACTTCCGTGCCGAATTCGACCTCACCGAACCCGTCGCCGCACCGCCGCCGCCATGGGGCAGCGATTGAACCACTTGCCTTAGTCGGGCATTCTAGCGTCTAGTCAGCAATCATTAAGTGGCGATCCGTAGTAGGGAACGCCAGTTTCCCGTCACGAGAGGTACCACCATGCGTCTGTCCAAATTCCCTGCCCTTGTCGCCATCGCGGCTATGCTCGCGTCGTGTGGCGGCAGCAGCTCCAGCAGCGGTCCGATTGCCGGGGGCGGGGGCGGCGGCGGTGGTGGCGGAGGTGGCACCGATGCCTGCGCGTTGTCCGCGCGCCAGGCCTGGGTGCTGGAACAGATGGAGGAATGGTATCTCTTCCCCGACCTTCTCGACACCAGCGTTGACCCGGCCAACTATTCCGATGTGCAAAGCTATATCGACGCGCTGGTTCGTCCGGCGCGCGAACAGGGCATCGATCGCAATTTCACGTACATTACGTCGATCGAGGAAGAGAATGATTTCATCGAGAACGCGACGAGCGCCGACTTCGGCTGGCGTCCGGTTCTTTTCAGCAATGACCGGCTGTACATTCGAGAAACCTACGAAACCGCGCCGTCCTTCCAGGCTGGCGTAGACCGTGGTGCGGAAATCGTGCGGCTTGCCGCTGCTGGCGGGACGCTTCGCACACCTGCCCAGATTATCGCGGCCGATGGTGTGGAATTCCTGTCCAACCTGGTGTTTCCCGATGCCGAGGGCGACGCGATCGACATCGAATTCGTCGATGCCGATGGCGGTCCCGTGCAGACTGCCACGTTGACCTCGACCGAGTATGAGCTCGAACCGGTTTCGCCGCGTTATGGCGCGCTCGTGATTGGCGATACTGGTTATCTCAACCTGCGCACCTTCTTCGCCGATACGGCGGAGGCCGACCTGACAACGGCGTTCCAGACGTTCGCGGCAGCCAATGTCGCCAACATCATCGTCGACGTGCGATACAATGGCGGCGGCCTCGTGCGCGTTGCCGATCATCTCGGCGATTTGCTGGGCCGCAACCGCAGTGGCCAGGTCTTCAGCCGAACCACGTTCCGCGCTTCCAAGGCGTCCAACAACAGCACCGAATTCTTCGAGCCTTTCTCGGCGTCGCAGGACCCGGTGCGCCTCTCGTTCATCACGACCAACCGCAGCGCCTCGGCCAGCGAGCTCGTAGCGAACAGCATGGCATCCTATTACGGCAACGAAAGCGCGATCGTCGGCTCCAACACGTTCGGCAAGCCCGTAGGCCAGATCGCGCTCGATCGCGCCGAATGCGATGATCGCCTGCGTGTCGTCGCGTTTCGCACCGAGAACGCCGATGGCGAAGGCGATTATTACAACGGGCTGGCGACGACCTATCCGGTGACCTGCCTGGCGAGCGACGACATCTTTGAAATGTTCGGCGACCCCGCCGAAGCGTCGACCGCCAAGGCGCTCGACTTCTCGGCTTCGGGCGAGGCTGCGTGCACGCCGATCACCGGCGCCGTCGGCACCCGTTCGGCGCTCGAACAGCGGCTCATGCCGTCCAACCCGACGGTTGCGCAGCGCGTGACACTGGGGATGCTCTAGGCCGATCTCGACGCTGCCCGTCCTTTCCGCATATGCGGGAGGGCGCGCGGCGGGCTCATCCACAAGCGCGCACTGGTCGCCTACTGGCAGGCCACGGGGTCGTTGGCGCGGATACGCGTTGCGCGGCTGATCGAAGGGCCGACGACGATCCGCTGGCGACCGCATTTGCGCAGCTGGAAGCGAACCTTGCGGGTACGGAAATCAAGGCTGACCTTGCTGAAATTCTCGAGAATGTCGGTGCCGAGCATCAGCGCCGGCTCATCGCCGAGCCCGAACGCGGTGAATGGCTGCACGTCGGCAAACACGATTGGCACGTTGCGCAGCGTGATCGGCCCCAGGTCCAGCTGTTTGAGCGTAACGACCTCGACCCGCGCGGTCTGCCCGGTGACGCCGGTAATATAGGTCGCGGCTTCGGTCTTCACCTTGTGCCGGGCAAATTCGCGGCGCAGCGCACTGTTGCCGATCGTCACCTGGCTGCCGGTGTCGACGATCGCATCGAGCTTCACCCCCGAGGCGTCGACCTCGGTCAGGATCAGTTGGCCACGTCGGCGCCTGGCAACGATGACGATGTCGCCCGGCTGACTGCGCACCTTGGTCCGCGAATCCTCGATCCGGATCACCTTCTTGTCGAAATCCATCATCAGCCGCTGCTTGGCCAGCGCATCGATGCCGATCATGCCGTCTCCGCCCATATCGCGCTCGCGAAGGACGGGCAGGATGAGGTCGTTGACCGTCGTGGGGCCAAGCTCGAGCGAGGCGACTTCGACGCGGTCGACGATATCGCGCGAGTTGATGGTGACCATCGTCGCGGGGGTGGAAAGCGGCAGCTGCAGTCCCTCGGCGATGCGGAAGCCCACCGCGGACGTGTCGGCGCCGCTATCGACGATGAATTTGTAGGGGCCCGTGCCGTTGACCCCGACTTCGACGCTGAGCCGCGTCTCGATCTTCTGGGCGTCGACCTCCTCGCCATCAATGGCGAGTGCATTGTCGATCACCGCGGGTGGCAGTTCGGGCACCTGCACGTCCGTCTCGGGCGCGGGGCGCGGGGACGACGGGCGTTCCTGCGCCGCGCCGCTGCCCGCGACCAGCAACATCGCTACCCCTGCGAGCATCGCCTTTGCCGGCCGTTCCAATCCGCCTCTCATGATCATGGGGTAGGATACCCCATGGACCCGGCCAAAGCCAATTTCTGCCAATGGCCTGCTGACGCCGCTACTATGCGCCGCGAGACGAACGCCGCGCACAAAAAAGGCGACGCAGCCGATAACGGCCAGCGTCGCCCTTTCTTCTTCCCCGCTGGGAAAAAGCGTCAGTCGGCCATCGACAGGTTGACGGCGCTTTCCTTGCCGTTGCGGCCGGTTTCCAGGTCATAGTTGACGCGGTCGCCTTCGTTGAGGCCGTTGAGGCCGGCAGCTTCGACCGCCGAAATGTGGACGAATGCATCGCCACCGCCGCTTTCGGGCGTGATGAAGCCATAACCCTTTTGGGTGTTGAAGAATTTTACGGTGCCAGTGTTGGCCATGATTGAGTTCCTTTCAAAGAACGTCTGTGTTCCCCGATCGCAACAGCGCGAGCGGGTATGCGTATTCGCGTCGTTTGAAGGGAAGTCGCAGTCTGGTTTACGCCGGGGTGCGGATCGCACAGACGGCGGCAGGCAAAAAACGAATCCGTCGCAAATTTCGACGTCAGCGGGCGCGCGTTAGCATAGCGGCATCGGCGCGTATAGGCCTATACGGCCGATCACTTGATAACGCGCACGCCTTCTGCCGCCCATTCGGCATCGACATCGACGCCCTGGTCTTTCCATTCGGCGCGGGTCCAGCATTTGATGCGTTCGACGCGGGTGCCGGTGACGGGTTCGATCTTCATGCAGTAGCGCGTGGTCTCATCGCCGCTGGGCGCGGCGCGCATATGCTCGTCCTGCGGGCCGGCGGCGGCGGGGCACGGCGCGATGATGATCGCCGCGGCGGCGGCGGCCAGCGTAATGCGATGATCCATGGTAATCCTCCTCGATTGCGAGAGCATTTTATCATCCTACCATGCCGGCGAACGACAAGCGAATATCGGTGAATGGCGAGCTGCCGACGCCGAGCGATCGGCGCGGGTTTGATTTCGTGCCGGATCTGCGGGGAAAGGGTGTAGGGTGCGCGCGGGGCCTTCCGCCCCGTGAAGGAAGCGATCATGGCCAAAGGCCAACGCAAGTCGAACAAGGAAATCCGCAAACCCAAGGCGAAGAAGGAAAAAACCAACGCCTCGCAACCCTCGCTCAAGGCGGGCGGCATCAAGGGCCTGGAGAATATGAAGAATACATAGCGTAGCGCCGAGCATAGCGAAGCGATTGCAGCGCAATCGTTAGCTATGTCGAGAGACGCATAGCTTCGGCCGGGCTGCGGTGTAATTGCACCGACAGCTTCGACGGGGTCAGGCCGCCCTGACCCCGGCTGCTCATCAAGTCTTCAAGTGTTCTGGCTTTCGCCCTTTAAAACACTAGTTAGTGTGAGACCGAATGTTGCACGTCCGAGATTCTCACAGAATCGTTGGTGAGACATCTTTAGATCGAGTTCTTCCCAAACTTTTTGAAACAAAAGCTCTGCTACTATTTGGGCATTATTTGAATCTGATTCAAAGGCACGACGGCTTCCAGTGTGCACTAGCGCTGAGCGAATTCCGTATAGAGACTTGATTGATCTAGCGATTTCCGAACGCTCCTTATTGTCATCCGAAAGTAGCACAGCGGCTCGCCGACTAATATTCTGAATGACTGGTGCGCTTTTGTCGCTATCTGACAAAAGGGCTTCGATTGCTGTGAAAAAATACAAAAGGCGGTCTGATCTGTCCCGACTTCTGCGCCCACGTGTCAGCCACCCGCAGCCTTGGTAGAATCGTGCACCCAATGAACTCGCAGAAGAATTGAATACCTGATCAAACTTCTTCTTGCAGGACTCAGCGTTCAAACCGCTTACGGCGGCGTCAGAAAGTTCATAGATATTTGCCGCAGTCATTCCGCCGAGTTGGCCGCCGCCGGCCTGCTTGAGCGCGAATGCATGATTTCTATTGTCATGTGGAATGAACGGGTGGGGCTCCAATTTTCCGACTGAAGGGGCGAGTAACCCCAGTTGGTCAGCGTCGATGGTCAGACGAAGCAAGCTGACCGCGATATCAACCAGCCAAAGGGCTTCTTGGTCTCGCAACGGGTCGGCGACTGTCAAAGAGATGGACCACATCAGTGGCGGCAATTGGGTGACTATTCCAACCTCTTTGCCAATGGCAATTGTGTCTAAGGCCCACCCTTTACCAACCGCGAATTTAAAGTTTTCATTGATCTGTCGGAACTCGGCAATCCGAGCCTCTGCAGTGTGTATCGATACGGGGCCGATGCTCACATTTTCGACACCAACAGGTAGGCGAACCAAGGGGCAGGGGCGAAACCACTCAACCACCGAGGCGGATTTTGCCTCAATAGAGTCGAGAGCATCATATAACGTGACTGCGTCTTTGGGAATTCCTTCATCGGCGTGCGCAACAACAAAGTCCCAGAGCGCGCGGTCAATTATTTTCGCGTGACCGATCTCGGGGCCAAGTGCTTTTAGTGCTGCTGCCGTGAATGCGGCCTGCTGCTCTATTGCTGAGTCGGAGATCTGGAAGCCGTAACCATTGTGAAGTTTGAAGCGATTGAAGTCTAAGTCATCAATTTGGCAATCTGCACATTCAAGCGCCGTTTCGCCAAAATCCACTAAGAGCTTCCTGAATTCTTTGGTTCGAAGCTTACCGCTCACTTAACCTCCAGCACCAAATTCCGGCGGTTTTGACGCCTTTAAGAATGCAACTCTTACCGAATGGCCCCTCACCCAATAATCCGCACGCCCTCCTCGGCCCATGCTTTATCGACATCGACGCCCTGGTCCGCCCACTGCTCGCGGGTCCAGCAATTGACGCGTTCGATGCGGGTGCCGGTGGTGGCTTCGACATTTTTGCAATAGCGGGTTTCGCTCGTGCCCTCGGGGGCTTTGCCGTGGTGCTCGTGATCGGGGCCTGCGGCGGCGAGTGGGGTGGCCAGCCCGGCGGTCAGCAGCAGGAATAGTCGGGACATGGTTCGTCTCCTTGAAGCATCGAGAGCGACAAGGAGACTACCATAATGCGGGGGCCGGGGCGAGGCGTCAGCCGACCTCTTCCTCATCCAGATACAGCTTCTCGCCCTTCGCCTTGTAGACGGCGCTCATCTTCTCCATGCCTTCTTCGGCGGTCTCGACCTTGCTGCCGTCGACCGGTGCGTCCGCATCGGGCTGGAGCGAGTTGAGGACGCCGGCTTCTTGCTTGGCGGCGAAATCGCGGACTTCCTGCGTGATCTTCATGCTGCAGAACTTCGGACCGCACATCGAGCAGAAGTGGGCGGTCTTGGCGCCTTCTGCGGGCAGCGTCTGGTCGTGATATTGCTCGGCCGTGTCGGGATCCAATGACAGGTTGAACTGGTCGCGCCAGCGGAACTCGAAGCGGGCCTTGGAGAGCGCGTCGTCGCGGACCTTGGCGGCGGGGTGGCCCTTGGCGAGGTCGGCGGCGTGGGCGGCGAGCTTGTAGGTGACCACGCCGACTTTGACATCGTCGCGATCGGGCAGGCCCAGATGCTCCTTGGGGGTGACGTAGCAGAGCATCGCGGTGCCGTACCAGCCGATCTGCGCGGCGCCGATGGCGCTGGTGATGTGATCGTAGCCGGGCGCGATATCGGTCGTGAGCGGCCCCAATGTGTAGAAGGGGGCTTCGTCGCACGCCTCGAGCTGCTTGGTCATGTTCTCCTTGATCTTGTGCATCGGCACGTGGCCGGGGCCTTCGATCATGACCTGGACGTCGTGTTCCCAGGCTTTCCTGGTGAGCTCGCCCAGCGTGTAGAGCTCGGCGAACTGTGCTTCGTCATTGGCATCGGCGATCGAGCCGGGGCGCAGGCCATCGCCGAGGCTGAAGCTGATGTCGTAGGCCTTCATGATCTCGCAGATTTCCTCGAACTTTTCGTAGAGGAAGCTCTCCTTGTGGTGGGAGAGGCACCATTTGGCCATGATCGAGCCGCCTCTGCTGACGATGCCGGTGACACGCTTGGCGGTCATCGGGACGTAGGGGAGGCGCACGCCTGCGTGGATGGTGAAATAGTCGACGCCCTGTTCGGCCTGCTCGATCAGCGTGTCGGCAAAGATTTCCCAGCTGAGGTCTTCGGCGATGCCGCCGACTTTTTCGAGCGCCTGGTAGATGGGCACGGTGCCGATAGGAACGGGCGCGTTGCGGATGATCCATTCGCGCGTGTCGTGGATGTTGCGACCGGTGGACAGGTCCATGACCGTATCGGCGCCCCAGCGGGTGGCCCAGACCATCTTGTCGACTTCGGTGGCGACGTCACTGGCGACCGCGCTGTTGCCGATATTGGCGTTGATCTTGACGAGGAAGTTGCGCCCGATGGCCATCGGTTCGGCTTCGGGGTGGTTGATGTTCGCGGGGATAATGGCGCGGCCGCGAGCGATTTCGTCGCGGACGAATTCTGGCGTGATGAAATCGGGAATTTCGGCGCCGAAGCTTTCGCCGTCGCGCGGCGTGCCGAGTGCTTGCCTGCGGCCGAGATTTTCGCGGATCGCGACATATTCCATCTCGGGCGTGATGATGCCTTTGCGGGCGTA
>JABDNH010000023.1 GCA_013001055.1 Sphingomonas sp.
CGCCCCTTCCTTGCGGGCGACTTCGTCACCACCGACAGCGGCACCGGGCTCGTCCATATGGCGCCCGATCATGGCGAGGACGATTTCGACCTGTGCAAGGCGCACGGCATCAATCCTGAATTCGCGGTGATGGCCGACGGGCGCTATCGCGACGATTGGGAATGGCTCGGCGGGGACGATGAGCGCCGCCGCAGCGTGATCAACAAGCCGTTCAACTCGCCCGAAGGCCCGATCTGTTCGGACCTGCGCGAGGCAGGCGCGCTGCTTTCGGCCAGCGCCGATTATTCGCACAGCTATCCGCATAGCTGGCGATCCAAGGCCAAGGTCATCTATCGCTGCACCCCGCAATGGTTCATCGCCATTGACCGCCATCTCCACCATCTCGACCCCAAGACGCGTGCCGAGGAACGGTGGGAAGACGAAGGTGGCGAGACCAACGATAATGGCCATGTCGTCGACGACTTCCCGACGCTGCGCGAAACCGCGCTGGAGGAAATCGACCGCGTGCGCTTCGTCCCCGAAAAAGGCCGCCGCCGCATCCAGTCGATGGTCGAAGGCCGTCCCGACTGGTTGATCAGCCGCCAGCGCGCTTGGGGCGTCCCCATCGCGCTGTTCGTCGAGCGTAAGACGGGCGAGCTGCTGGTCGACAAGGCGGTCAACGAACGCATCGTCGCCGCCATGCGCGAAGAAGGCGTCGAGGCCTGGGACGAATCCCGCGCCGGCGAATATCTCGGTGAGGGTCGCGACCCCGACGACTATGAAATGGTCACCGACATTCTCGACGTCTGGTTCGACAGCGGCTCGACCCATGCCTTCGTATTGGAAAGCGGCGACTGGCCCGACCAGCGCTGGCCCGCCGACCTCTATCTCGAAGGCTCTGACCAGCATCGCGGCTGGTTCCAGTCCTCGCTCCTCGAAAGCTGCGGGACGCGGGGCCGCGCTCCCTATGAGGCCGTCCTCACCCATGGCTTCAGCATGGACGCCAAGGGCAAGAAAATGTCGAAGAGCCTCGGCAATACGGTCGATCCATTGAAGGTGATGGAGCAGTACGGCGCCGACATCATCCGCCTGTGGGCACTTTCGGTCGACTATACCGAGGATCACCGCATCGGTGACGAAATCCTCAAGGGCGTCGCCGACCAGTATCGCCGCCTGCGCAACACCTTCCGCTACCTGCTCGGCGCGCTCGACGGCTTCAGCGATGCCGAAAAGGTCGAGCATGGCGATATGCCCGAGCTCGAGCGTTACATGCTCGACCGGCTCAAACGGCTCGATACGAAGCTGCGCCAGGCAATCGAGGATTTCGACTATAACAGCTACACGCGCGCGTTGGTCGATTTCGCCAACGAGGACCTGTCGGCCTTCTTCTTCGATATCCGCAAGGACTGCCTCTATTGCGACGATCCCGACGGGCTCAAGCGCAAAAGCTACCGCACCGTCCTCGACGTGCTGTTCCACCAGATGGTGCGCTACGCCGCCCCGGTGCTGGTGTTCACTGCTGAAGAAGTGTGGGGCACACGCTATCCCGACGCTGGCAGTGTGCACCTGCTGGAGCTGGACGACCTTCCCGAGATGTGGCTCGACGAGGGTCTGGCCAAACGATGGACGGAGCTCCGCGTTTTGCGCGAGAAAGTGAACGAAGCAATCGAACCAATGCGAGCTGAGAAGCTGATTCGTTCTAGTCTCCAAGCCGAAGTACATCTCTCAGACATCGAAGCGATGCTCAGAGACTATTATGATCGTGACGATCTAGCCGAAGTGTTCATTACCTCCAGAGTGCATTTCGAGAAGGGAACTGATCCCATTGAAATCGCGGTTACCGACAACGCAAAATGCGGCCGCTGCTGGCGCCACCTTCCCGAAGTGAAGGAAGACGGCGACCTGTGTGATCGCTGCGCCGAGGTCGTCGAATGAACCTGCGCGCGGCGTATCTGTTCGCCATCCTCATCTTCGTTGCCGACCAGGTCACCAAGTGGATGATCATCAATCCGCTCGACCTCTACAACGTCCGCAACATCGAGCTGCTGCCCTTCTTCGACCTCACATGGGTCGAAAATCGCGGCATTTCGATGGGGTTGTTGCAGGCCGATAGCGAGCTAGGGCGCTGGATGCTGACCGGCGCGACGGCGCTGATCGCGGCAGGCGTCGGCTACTGGATCACCAGGGAAGAGCATCGCTGGGACCGCATCGGGCTCGCGATGATTCTGGGCGGTGCGCTGGGAAATATCGTCGATCGGGTGCGATTTGGCTATGTGGTAGACTTTCTCGACCTGCATTTCGGCACGTTTCGTCCCTTTTTCGTCTTCAACATTGCCGACGCAGCGATTAGCGTAGGTGTCGTTATATTATTGATCCGGGCCTTTTTCTTCGCGAGCGGCCCCAAGGAGAATGAACATGCATAAGGCCCTGATCCTACTGGCTCCGCTGGCACTGGCTGCCTGCGGCAGTGGCGGCTCGCTCGATGAATTCGCCGTGCAGCGCAACGCGCCGCTGGTGATCCCGCCCGATTACACGCTGACGCCGCCGGCAGCAGGGACCGTGTCGTCGAGCGCGCAGTCGAGCCAGTCGCAGGCAATCGAAGCGCTCTTCGGCGGCGCAGCACCGCGCGCGGCCAGCGAACGCGCCGTAATCGACGCCGCCGGCGAAGGCGGCGGCACGATCGGCACGCGCAGCCAGGCCGGCGATCCCGAAACGCGCGTCGTCGACAAGGGCGCCGATACCTCGACCATCATTGCCGCGCCGGAAACCGACACGCAGACGTCGTCGAGCGATACGCCGCAATGAGGATCAAAGGCTGACTGGGGGCAAAAGCATGGCGCAGGACGGAATCCAGACAAAACTGGTCGATCTCGAAAGCCAGCTCGATCGCGCGAAAAAGCGGCTGGAGGACGGGCTCGACCTGGTCAACCAGGCGCAGACTGCGCTTGCGGATATCCAGAGCCAGGTGCTCGGTTCGCCCACATCGGTGACCCAGGAGGATAGCGACGAAGCCGCTAGCCAGATGCTCACCAGCCTGAAGGCGCAAGGCAACGAAATGCCCGAAACGCTGTGCGACGGGCGCATGGCGGTCGATCCGATGCAGCGCCTCATCCGCATCGACGGCAATCCCATCGGCATCACCGAAATGGAGTATCGCGTGCTCGAACTGCTCGCTTACGCGCGCAACAACGTCGTCACGCGCAACATGCTCTTGAAGCATCTCTATCGCCGTTCCGACGACCAGCCGCAGCCCAAGATCATCGATGTTTTCATTTCCAAGCTGCGCAAGAAACTCCGCTCGGCATCGGGGGGTGCGGAATTCATCGAGACGATCCCGCAGCGTGGCTGGATCCTGCGCGACGCGGACAGTCTCGAAAATTAAATCCGCCGCGTAACGTTTCGTTTACCATCGCTCTTTAGGCCGGAAGCATGATCAGCTTCCTAACCACCGAGCCACGTGCCCCGCAGCACGATCCTTACACCGAAGCACTCGACCGTCTTGGCGCCTTGCGCGCCAGTGTAGAGGCGATCGACCCGGACAATCTGGAAGTGCGCGATATGCCCGGCCAGGTGCCGAGCGCATCGGCGGCCGACAAGCTCGCATATGCCGAAGCGATGGAAGCCGCGGCCCGCGACGGCCTGGCCGCGATTACGCTCGCCGCCCGCGTCGATGGCAAGCGCGCCACCACGCTGGCAGACAACCTGCGCGCCACCGGCGTCGATCTGCACCGCATCCTCAGCCTGTAAAGGCCTAGCCCTTCTCCTTGGGTGTCGCGGGGTCCGCGCCCCATTCCGCCCAGCTGCCATCGTAAAGCCGCGTGTCGCGGTTGCCGAGCAGGCGCGCTGCAAAGATCAGCCCGCACGCAGTAACGCCTGACCCGCAGGTTGCCGTAAACGGCTTGTCCGGATCGATGCCTGCTTCCTCAAAAACCCGCGCGAGCGCAGCGCCCGTTTTGTAGGTGCCATCCTCTTCGTAAAGCGATGCATAGGGCACATTTCTTGCCCCCGGTATGTGGCCCGCGGCCATGCCTTCGCGCGGTTCAGGGGTGCTGCCATTGAACCGTTCGCTGCCACGCGCATCGACAATCAGGCGGCTGGCCATCACGTCCTGCTTCTCGACGACCTTCGTGCCTGCTACCGCATTGAACGTGGCCGGGACGATCACGGGTTCGCCGCTTTCGATCGCGCGGCGTTCGCGCTGCCATTTTGGCAGGCCGCCATCGAGGATTGCGACATATTGCGCGCCATAATGGCGCAGCGTGAACCAGCCGCGCGCTGCACTGTGGAACGGGCTCGCGTCGTAAACGACGATGCGATCATCGCGTTTTAACCCGAGCGCGCCGAGCATTGCCCCGGCTTGCGACGCAGGCGGCAGCATATGCGGTGCCATTTTCTCGGGATCGGCGATTTCCTTGATGTCCATGAAGACGGCCCCCGGAATGTGCGCTTCGAGATATTCGGCGCGCGCATCGCGTTCGCTGGTCGGCAGGTGAAAGCTTGCATCGACAATTCTGAGATCGGGTTCTCCCAGATGTTCGGCCAGCCACTTGGTGGTCACCAATTCGTCCATCACCGCTCTCCCTCGATGGTGCGTCATGGTGGCGCGCTTGCCCCGAAACGTCAAAGGGGAAGCGCGGCCATGCCGGGCTCCCCCTGTGAGCGTCTGTGCTGGGGTCAATCAGTCTTGCGCCTGGAGCTCCGACCCCAGTTTCAGGACTTCGTCGCCATCTTCCTGCTTGATGAGGTAGGCGGGATTATCCTCGCTACCATCACGCGTGACCTCGTTGCCCTGCAGGGTGCGCGTGACCTCGCGTTCGAAACGTTCTTCGATCTGGCCTTTCGCGGTGCCATTTCCCCAGTCCCATTTGACATGCTGGTTGGTCTGGAAACTGTTGGAATTGCTAATGATTTTCTCCTTTGTCTTGATGAATGCATGAGATCGGGCGAGCGTTCCGGCCGGTGCGGCAAGTGGGCCGCGAGAAGACGGGATATTTGCTTGCTCTGCGCGCGCTGCTAGAGCGCCGCCATGGAACCCAAATATCTTGGCCAGGACAGTCCGCTGCCCGCATCGCCCGATGAGGCGGCACTAGACTATGTCCCCAACCCGCGTGCGGGCGAGCTTTACCTTGTGCGCTTTACCGCGCCCGAATTCACCTCGCTCTGCCCGGTCACCGCGCAGCCCGATTTCGCACATCTCGTGATCGACTATGCGCCGGGCGAAACCATCGTCGAATCCAAGAGCCTAAAGCTTTTCCTCGGCAGCTTTCGCAACCACCAGGCCTTCCATGAGGATTGCACGGTGGGCATCGGCAAGCGTCTGGCCGACGAAATGAAGCCAAAGTGGCTGCGTATCGGCGGCTACTGGTATCCGCGCGGTGGCATTCCGATCGACGTTTTCTGGCAGACCGGCGCACCGCCCGAAGGATTATGGCTGCCCGACCAGGGCGTCGCCGGCTATCGCGGCCGCGGCTAGCGTTCGATCTCGACGCCGTGGGGCACCGGCGACGAATGCCGCCGGACGACCTGCCACTGGCCATCATTGTCTACCCACACATCGGTCAGCAGCACGCGCTCATCGATCAGCTGGCCGAGATAGCGCACTTGCCATGTCGCATCGATCGTGCCCACCATCACGGCGTCAAACTGTTCACAATCCATGACCGTCACATCGAGGCTGGCGATATCCATCTTTTTGAGCGCTTCGATCCAGCCATCGAGATCGACCGCGACACTGCCGGAAGGACGGATACCCACGAGCTTGAAGTGCGGGTGAATGAGGCGCCGCAGCGACGCCTCGTCCTTGGCGAGCAGCGCTTCGCGCCACTCGCGTTCAAGCGTCTGGATGGTGACCGCGTCCGCCATCTACCGCTTCAGGCTGCCCAGGATACCGCGGATGATCGCGTTGCCGATCTGCCGGCCAAAGGATGACCCGATCGAGCGGGCCGCCGAGCTGGCCATTTTCTCAGCGCTCGACTGGCGGCGTCGCCCTGACGAGCGGCGCCGGGTCGATGACTTCGCTTTCTTGGCCGCTTCTTTCTCGGCCGCCTCGCGCTGTTCCTGCTCGGCCGCCGCTTCGGCCGCCTTCGCGGCGCGATCGGCAAGCAACTCTTCCGCACTCACCCGATCGACCAATTCGTCGTAGCGCGAGCCCACCGCGTCCGATGCGATCACCGCGGCGCGTTCCGCCTTGGTCAGCGGCCCGGCACGTGCGCGCGGCGGTTTCATCAGCACCCGTTCGACCGGGATAGGCGCGCCCTTGCGATCGAGCGTCGAGACCAATGCTTCGCCGATGCGCAGCTGGGTGATGACCGTTTCGACGTCGACGTCAGGGTTGGTACGGAACGTCTCGGCCGCCGCCTTGACGGCCCTTTGGTCGCGCGGCGTAAAGGCGCGCAGCGCGTGCTGGACCCGGTTACCCAGTTGGCCTGCCACATCGTCGGGAATGTCGATCGGATTCTGCGTGATGAAGAAGACGCCGACGCCCTTCGAGCGAATGAGGCGCACCACCTGTTCGACCTTGTCCATCAGCGCCTTGGGCGCATCGTCGAACAGCAGGTGGGCCTCATCGAAGAAAAAGACGAGCTTGGGCTTGTCGGGATCGCCAACCTCGGGAAGCGTCTCGAACAATTCGGACAGCAGCCACAGCAGGAAGGTCGCGTAGAGGCGCGGGCTCGCCATCAGCTTGTCCGCGGCGAGGATGTTGATGACGCCCCTGCCTTCCTCGTCGGTAGCGATGAAGTCTTCCAGCTTCAGCGCGGGTTCGCCGAAAAACATGTCGCCGCCTTGGCTGCGCAATTGCAGCAGCTTGCGCTGGATCGCCCCGACGCTGGCGGTCGTGACATTGCCATATTCGAGGCTGAGTTCCTTGCGGCGTTCGCCGATATGGCCGAGCATCGATTGCAGGTCATCGAGGTCGAGCAGCAGCAGTCCTTCGGCATCGGCGACATGGAAGGCAATGGTCAGCACGCCCTCCTGCGTATCGGTCAACTCCATCAACCGTGACAACAGCAGCGGCCCCATCTCGGTGACAGTGGTGCGTACCGGATGCCCCTGCTTGCCGAACAGGTCCCAGAACTGCACCGGGAAAGCGGTATAGCTATAATCGTCGTAACCGATTTCCTGCGCACGCTCGGTGAAGGGTTTGTGCAACTTGTGCGTCGGCGACCCCGCCATCGCGAGGCCCGCCAGGTCGCTCTTCACGTCGGAAACGAAACAGGGCACGCCGGCCTCTGAAAAGCCCTCGGCGATGCCCTGCAACGAGATGGTCTTACCGGTGCCGGTCGCGCCCGCGATCAGCCCGTGACGATTGGCCTGGTCGAGCCGCATATATTGCGCCTCGCCATCGGCCGTCCCTAGAAAAATGCCCTCATCCATGCGGGCCAGCCTAGATGGCTGGCCCTGAATGGCAAGCTATTCAGCGATGGAAATACCGACGAAGGTTTCAGGATTGGGCCCGCGCTTGACGAGCATGAGCACGCTCGAGCGGCCCGCTTCGCGTGCTGCCGCTACGGCAGCCTCAACATCTTCAGGTGTCGAAACGCGCTGACGATTGACCGAAACGATGACATCGCCGCGCTGCAGGCGCTTTTCAGCAGCGTCGCTACGCGGATCGATTGCCGTGATGATGACGCCCTGCACATCTCTTTCAAGGCGAAGCGCACGGCGCAAGCGATCGGTCAGCGGTTGGAGTGTCATGCCGAGTTCGACGGCTTCGGCACCGTCACTCTCGGAGCCCATCACGTCCTCGGGGTCTTCGCTTTCGTTGCCACCAGAACGAAGCTCGGCTTCGCTCGGACGCTCGGCAACCCTCACATCAATCGTTTGACGGCGTCCGTCACGATAAATGACGACAGGTACCGTGCTGCCCGGCTGGACGCGCGCGATCAGGTAGCTAACCGTGTCGTCGCTGTTCACTTGCTGACCGTTGATCGACACGATGACATCGCCTTGCCGGATGCCGGCTTGGTCGGCGGCTTGGCCATCGACCACGGCGCCGACAATCTCTCCGTCCTCGGTCGAGAGCCCGAGACCGGCCGCAATGTCCTCATCGATAGGCTGGAGGCGAACCCCAAGATAGCCGCGCTGGACGCGTTCGCCGCGACGCAGCGAATCGATCACCGGGCGCGCCGTATCTGCAGGAATGGCAAGGCCGATACCGACGCTGGCGCCGGTCGGCGAAATAAGCGCCGAGTTCACGCCCACGACGTTACCCGCCATGTCGAACATCGGACCGCCCGAGTTGCCCCGGTTGATCGCCGCGTCGGTCTGGATGTACCGGTTCGGGCCGCTGAAAGTGCCGAGCCCGCGCTGGATCGCCGAGACGATGCCCGCGGTCACCGTACCATCGAGGCCGAGCGGGTTGCCGATTGCGATAACCCAGTCACCGACGCGCACATCATTGCTTTCGCCCCAGTTCACGTAGGGCAGGTTCTCACCGTCGATTTTGAGCAGCGCGAGATCGGAAGATTCATCGCGGCCGACGATACGCGCCTCATATTCGGTGCGATCGGTCAGCGTCACGATCACCTCGTCCACCGTGCCATCGCCGGTGCGGCTCTGGATCAGGTGGTTGTTGGTGACGATGTAGCCATCGGGCGATATGATAAAGCCCGAACCGAGCGAACCGGTTTCCCGCGTCGGCGCATCCTCTTCTTCGCCCTGCTGTTGCCCGCGCGGGTCCGGCTGGCCGAAGCGGCGGAAGAACTGTTCGAACGGATCGGCCTGGCGCCGGATCGGGATGCGCTGGGTCGTCGAGATGTTGACCACGGCAGGGCTAAGGCGCTCGGCAAGATCCGCGAAACTTTCGGGCGCTCCGCCTGGCGGCAAGGCACGCGGCGCGTTCTGCGCCTGTCCTGCTACGACGGCAGTGGTGCCGGTCGTCATCGAATAAGCACCGCCACCAAGCAGCAATGCGGCTGCAATTCCATAGGCGTAGCGCACGGTCGTCGACCTCCTCAGCATCGATAATTCCTCACTATAACTTCAGTTCTGCGCAAGGCTATCTTCCTGCGCTGAACGCTATTTGAACATGATCGCCGTTCGTCGAAACGAGTGGGTCGTTCATCAGTTGCCCATGAATTCCCTCAAAAAATCATTGTCCGGACTCATCACGATGTTGGTCTGGCCCTTTTCCTGTCCGTCGACCTTTACGAAGGTCTGCCGATAGGACTGCATGGCACGGTAGAAATCATAAAAATCCGCATCCTTGCCATAAGCTTCGGCGTAGGTACGCGCCGCTTCTGCATCGGCTTGGGCTCGGATAATCTGGCCTTGCTTCTGACCCTGCGCACGGATCGATCGCGCTTCCTGCAGACGCGCGGTGCGCATGCGCTCATACGCTGCAGTCAGCGGTGCACCGTCGGGCAACTCGGCCTTCTTGATGCGCACGTCGATAATCTCCACGCCATATTGGCGCGCAATGCGGTTGAGCCCGACCCGGATGTTCTCCATCGCGCCTTCGCGCTCGGGCGACAGCAACGAAGCGTAAGGCCGCTTGCCGAGTTCATTACGAAGCTGCGAACCGAGAATGGGTTGCAAGGCGGCCTCGACCCGCTCTTCGGTCTGCGCCGCTATGTACATGCGCAGCGGATCGACAACGCGATAGCGCGCAAAGGCATCGACCTGCAGACGGCGCTGATCGGTCGACAGCACTTGCTGGCGCTCCATGTCGAGATCGCGCACGCGCTTGTCGATCTTTACGAATTCCTCGACGAACGGGACCCTGAAGGCGAGACCCGCTCCCGAATTACCGAACACGTCGTCGGTATTGAAGCGATTGACCGTGGCGACCGGGTTGCCGAGCCGGACCTTGATGGCCTGGTCGGTCTCTCCGACATAGGTCAGCGACGACAACAGCGTGCCCAGCACGAATACGCCGATCAACAGGAAAGCGAACGGATAGCGCACGAAAAGCGACTTCATTACTGCCCTCCCTGGCGAGCGTCGGACGATGAAGACGGCGCCGGCTGGCGGCGACGCATTTCGTTGAGCGGCAAGTATGGCTGCACGCCCGGCGCCTCGACGATCGTCTTGTCGACGTCCTGCAGCACGCGTTCCATGGTTTCGTAATACATGCGCCGCTGCGTCACTTCGGGGGCAAGGCGATATTCCTCGTAAACCCGGTTGAAAGCCTCGGCTTCACCCTGCGCCCGTGCGGTGATTTGCAGTGCATAAGCATTGGCATTGTTGATCTCGGACTGCGCATCCTGTTGCGCGGCGGTCACGTCCTTGAAGGCCTCGTTCACCTCGGCAGGCGGATCGGCCTGCTTGATCGCGACACCCTGCATGCGCACCCCCGCCTGATACTGGTCAAGCGTCTCCTGCATCAATCGCTGTACGTCAGCCTCGATTTCGGAACGACCGTCACCAATGGCATCCTGGAGGCTCGACTGCGCGATTACCTGCCGCATGGCGCTCTCGGCGACTTCGCTGATCGTGGTCTCGGGATCGGCAAGCTGGAACAGGAATTGTTCGGGATCGCGGATATTCCAGCGCACCTGGTATTCGATGTCGATAATGTTCTCGTCGCCCGTAAGCATCACCGCTTCGCCGCTGCCGGTGCCAAGAGTGACTTCACGGATGCTGGCAATGTCGACTTTCTCCACTTTGGCAATCGGCGCGGGCAAAGTGAATTGCAGACCTTCGGGAAGAGTTTTTTCGTAACTGCCGAAATGGGTGACGACGCCGCGCTGGCCCGGCGTAATGCGGTGGACCATGCTCGAAAGCAGGAAGATCAGGATAAGGACAATGACGGCCCAGAAAATAAAACCGGGGTTGGGCAGGCCTGAAAGGCCTCCGCCCCCGCCACCGAAACGGGTGCGGTTCTTCCGCAACCAGTCGTCGAGCGAGGAGACGTTGCCCGCCTGATTCTGGTTGCCGCCGACAACGCCCGGCTTCCACGGGCCTTTCGGCCCCTTGTCACCATCATCGTCGCCCTTTTCGCCCTTAGGCCCGCGGCCTGGCGATCCCCATGGTCCCTTCGACTGATTGAACAGCCCCCAAGAGCCGAATGTCGGAAATTTGCTCATACCCCTATGTATAGGGACGCTTTTGGCAAAAAGAAGTGGCACCGGGCAAAATCCACCCTATCTGGCAGGCATGACCCTCGAGCAATTGGACGCCCACCCGCAATCGCAACGCATCCGCGCGCGCCGCGTCAAGCATGGCATGGCGATGCTGGTGGTCGATGCGACCGGGCTCGACGGTGCCGAGCAAGCGGCGCTCGAAGACAGCTTACGCGAAGCTGCCAAAGCAATCGAAGGCGTAGAGGACGTGCAGATCGCCATGAGCGTGGCCAAGCCTACGCGCACGATGATCGCGATCGGGTCGGGCAAAGGCGGCGTCGGCAAATCCACTCTGTCGGCAAACATTGCCATCGCGCTGGCGAAAAAAGGCAAGAAGGTCGGGCTGATCGATGCCGACATTTATGGCCCCTCGCAGCCCACGCTACTGGGCGCTTCGGGCAAAGCGCAGGCCAAGAACAAGCAGCTCATCCCGCTCGAGGCACAGGGCATCAAGTTGCTTTCGGTAGGCCACCTCGTTGCGCCCGGGCAGGCGCTTGCGTGGCGCGGACCGATGGCGGCAGGTGCGCTGCAACAGCTAACCGACGCCGACTGGGGTGATGCCGATACGCTGATTGTCGATCTGCCGCCCGGCACTGGCGACGTGCAGCTTTCGTTGATCCAGAAGGCGCGGCCGACCGGCGCGGTCATCGTCTCGACGCCGCAGGATTTGTCGCTGATCGATGCGGCGCGCGCCAAGGACCTGTTCGACAAGACCGGCGTCCCTGTGCTCGGCATCATCGAGAACATGGCGGGGTATCAGTGCCCCCATTGCGGCAAGGAAAGCGATCCCTTCGGCAGGGGCGGTGCCGAGGCCGGCGCGGCGAGCTTGAATATCCCGTTCCTGGGCCGGTTGCCCATGTCCGCCAGCCTGCGCGAAGCGTCCGATGCGGGGCAACCACCTGCATCGGGAGAAGGGCCCGCCGCCGATGCCTTCGCCGCTCTGGCCGACGCAATCCTCGCGCAAGTGGAGAAACTTGCTGCCTGAGCCGTTCTGACTGCGATCAAGGAGACCGCAATGCTGCTCGAAAGTGATGCCGAAATTGCCCAGGTGCTGCGCGAAACGCGGACGATCGCGCTTGTCGGCGCCTCCGACAATCCTTCGCGGACGAGCTTTCGCATCATGGAATATCTGCAGGGCCAGGGCTATCGCGTAATTCCCGTCAACCCGCGGCTCGAGGGTAAGGAAGTGCATGGCGAAATGGTCTTCGCGCGCATTGGGGATATTCCCGACCCCATCCAGATGGCGGACTTCTTTATAAACGCGGACCGCGTCGGCCCCTTGGTCGACGAAGCTATCGCGGCAGGCGTGAAGACGATCTGGATGCAATTAGGCGTAATCGACGATGCTGCCGCCCAGCGCGCCGAAGCGGCTGGCCTCAACGTCGTGATGGATCGCTGCCCGAAAATCGAAATTCCACGGCTTGGCGTGCGCCCGATCGGCGCGCTCCACGCCGAAGACTAGCCTGCGGCCACCGTCATTTCGGGCACCAGCAAGGTCGGGCTTTCGGTTCCCCGGCGAAGCTCGAGATCGCTCGCAGGTTCTAGCGTCGCGAACATGTCCTTGAGGTTGGACGCGATGGTAATCTCGCTCACCGGGCGTCCGATTTCGCCATTTTCTACCAGGAAACCGGCGGCCCCGCGCGAATAGTCGCCCGTGACCAGGTTGGTGCCGTGGCCGATCAATTCCGTGACGAGCAAAGCCTGCGGGAAAGCGGCGAGCAATTCTTCGCGGCTGCGCGCCCCCGGCTGCATCACGAAATTGCTCGGGCCCGCCCCGGGCGAACCGCTGATACCGCGTTTGGCGTGGCCGGTGGGCTTGATGCCGAGCTGGCGCGCCGCCGTGCTTGAAGCGAACCAGCTCTTGAGGATGCCGTCCTCTATCATCGCCATCCTGGCGACGGGCAGCCCTTCGCCATCGAACGGATTGCTGCCGACACCGCGAGGGCGCAGCGGATCGTCGACAATGTCGATGCCTTGAGCGAATACCCGCTTCCCCATCATGTCCTTGAGAAAACTGGTACGCCGCGCGACCGCGCCTGCATCGATCGCGCCCGCCAGGTGGCCGAGCAGCGTGTTGGCGACCTTGGGATCGAACAGGACCGGCATCCGTCCGGCTTTGGGCTTGGTCGGGTTGAGCCGAGCGACCGCCCGCTCACCAGCGATCCGACCGATCTCCTCGGCACTTTCCAGGTCTTCCAGATGGCGCGTGCCATGCCAATGACTATCGCGTTCCTTGCCCGCATCGTCCGCCGCCAGCGCCCCGGCATAGATGTTGTGACTGCTCGACGAATAGCCGTCGACGAAGCCATGGCTGGTGGCAATCGCGATCATCCGGCCTGCGGCGGTTGCGCTCGATCCGGTCGATTGCGTCACGCCCTTTACGACCAGCGCCGCCGCCTCGGCGGCCAGGGCACGTTCCTTCAGTGCCTCGGGGTCGGGCTCCATGCCGTCGTCAATGTCGACATCGGGCGCATCGCCCGTCATCAGCATGTCCTGCGGCGCAAGCCCGGCATAGGGGTCTTCCGGGGCCTCACGCGCCATTGCCAATGCGCGCATCACGATTTCGGACTGCGCATCGCCGTCCAGATTGGCGCCCGAGACACTGGCCATGCGTTGGCCATCGAATACGCGCAGCGCATATTTGCGCCCTTCGGAGCGGCTGACGTCTTCAAGTTCGCCATCGCGCACTTCGACTTCCGACGAGCGGGTGGCAACGATGGCGGCGTCGGCGGCGCTGGCGCCAGCCTTCATGGCTTTTTCCACGAGCCCGGCGGCGAAATCGCACGCATCTTTCTTTTCGATCATGGCAGGCCAGCTAGGGACTGGCAGCGCTCAGGACAAGCCGACGGTGAGACAGGCGGCAAAAAGAAGCATCCCGGCAAAGCGGTTGGAGCGGAATAGCGCAAGTGCCCCTGCCCCGTCCCGCGGGTCGGCCTTGGCAACCTGGCGCAAGAGGTGCAGCGCGACAGGAAGCAAGGCGAGCACTGCTAGGAAATGCGGTTTTACCTGCCACAGCGCTGCCCCCCAGAGACCAAGCGCTGCCAGATAGAAGATGCCGACGCCCACCTGCGCGCCCTGGCCCAGCGCGCGCGCGCTGGATTTTACGCCAACTAGCGCATCGTCCTCGATGTCCTGTATCGCGTAGAGCGTGTCATATCCGATGGTCCAGGCTGCACAGCCGGCCCACAGCAGGATCGCCGGCAGCGCCAGAGCGCCCGTGACGGCGGGCCAGCCCACCAATGCACCCCAGCTGAATACCATGCCGAGCCACGCCTGGGGCCACCAGGTAATCCGTTTCATGAAAGGATAGGCGGCGACCAGGGCGATACTGCCAAGCGCGATCAGCTGCGCGGTGCGTTCGAGCTGGAGCAGCACCACCAGCCCAACAAGACAAAGGGCAATTGTCAGCACCCACGCGGCTCGCACCGACACACGTCCGCTTGCCAACGGTCGAGCCCGCGTCCGATCCACCTGCCTGTCGAGATCGCGGTCGACGATGTCATTATAGGCGCATCCTGCCGAGCGCATGGCGAAGGCGCCGAGCAGGAACCAGGCAAACAGGTCCCACCGTCCGCCGACACCGGCAAGGGCCACGCTCGCCGCGCACGGCCAGTACAGCAGCCACGTACCAATCGGCCGGTCCAGTCGCATCAGCGACGCGAACGGGCGCCACGACCTCGGCAGCGCGCCTATTAGTCCTGTCCGCTCGCTATCGGGAACCAGTTCCATGGCCCCTGCCCTAGCCCGAGCCTAGCGCCCGAACCAGCCCTTCAGCCGCTTGCGCGTCCGGCGCCACCGCTGCGACAAACGCTTGCGCTGCATCGGCTCGAACATTTCATCGGTGTGCTCCGGATCCATAATCTCGTGATCCGAAATCCAGTGCTCGGCGTCGGTCAGATCCTTATATTCGAGCAGGGTGAGGGTCTTGCCCTTCCCTTTGAGCGCTTCGATGGTGCGCACCAATCCCCGATGTTCATTTTCGGCCTTCGCGATATCTGCGATCTCGACGCCAAGATGTTCGGCCATCAAATCGTGGCGCAGGTGCCTGATCTTGTCCTCCAGACCGCGGCCCCGGTTATGCGGCAAGCCGCAATCGACGATGACGTCGCATTCGCTGTCCAGCCCCATCGAACGGTTGTTGAGGTTCGACGAGCCCACACGCAGGAAGCGATCGTCGATGATCGCGACCTTGGCATGGACGTAAATGTCTTCGTCGGCCTCGTTCACCGGCACGTAGATCCGGAAATTTTCGCCGCCTTCCTGCCGCTGGATAGCCTGCATCAGCTTTTGCCGCGTGCCATCCATCGCAACCGCTTCCAGCCAGCCATCGGCGTTGCGCGGCATGACCAAGACGATCTCGGGCGGGTTCGGCTGCGTTAGGCGGGTGCAGATGGCTGCCGCAATCTTGGGCGAGGTGAAATACTGGTTCTCGATATAGGCGAAACGCCGGCAATGCTCGAACATGTCGAGGAAGAGCTGCTCGTTTTCGCGTATTTCCTCGAGGTCCTTGTAGCTGGCGCGCGTGCGCGCGATGGCGATTTCGACATCTTTGAACATAGGTTCGAGCTCGTCGGGCCAGTCATCATCCCGGTCTTCGATCGGGTCGAGTTCTTCGTTGGTCGCCACTTTCCAGCGCTCGCGGCCGAGATCGCCGAGCGCCCCGGCGATTTCTCCGCGCATCAGCATCGTGGTGTCATGCCAGGGCTGGTATGGCTTTCCATTGGGGGTCTTGCGGCACGGATGGTCCGGCTTGTGATCGCGCGTGTCCCAGCGCCGCATGGCAATGTCGATGCCGCCGCAGGCCGCCAGCGATTCATCGATGACGACGATCTTCTGGTGATGGCTGCATCCCAGCGGATGCGAACTGTCGAACTTTAGGCGGATCGGCTTGGCCAGCCACCAGCGTAACAACCAGTAAGCGGCCTTTGGCCAGAGCCATTGCTTGAGCGCGCCGAAATTCCATTTGAGGATATCGATGACGCGATCGGGCTTCCTGCGCGCAAGCTCGATGAAAAAATGCCCGAGGCTGGCATGGTAACTGCCCTCACGATCGGGCGCGAGGCTGATGCGGGCATCGAAATCCCAGCCGACGATAAATATGCGGCTATGGGCCTGCTCCATCGCATCGGCGATGATGCGATAATAGTCGGCGGCATCGACGATGACAGTCGCTTCACTGGCATGTTCGATGCGCCAGCAATTGCGACCTGCCGCAACGATGGGTTTTTCGGGCGTATCCATGGCTTGAGACTAAAGCAGCAAGGGTGACGGACGTTCCATGGGGCGCTAACGCAGGAGCAGTATGGCACGTACCCCTGCATGGCCGCCGGCAAGCTTGCCGCGCTTATATGTCGACGGACCGCTCGGCCCTGACATGCCGATCGCGCTCGACAAGGCGCAGGCAAACTATCTCGGCAATGTCCTGCGCCTCGCTACGGGCGATGACGTACTGCTGTTCGATGGCCGCCACGGCGAATGGCATGCCCGCATCACTGCCGCGTCCAGGAAAGCGATGCAAGTTCATGCGGTCACACAGGTGCGCGAGCAGGAGACGGTGCCGGACGTGGTGCTCGCTTTCGCGCCGGTGAAGAAGGGGAAGGTCGATTTTCTCATTGAAAAAGCCGTCGAGCTAGGGGTGCGCCATCTCCAGCCGGTGATCACCGAACGCACCATCGTGCGCAGCCTCAATCTAGACCGGATGCGGGCGCATATCATCGAGGCCGCGGAGCAATGTGGACGAACCGCGCTGGCCACGATCGCCGAGCCGGTGAAGCTGGAGCGCTGGCTGTCGACGCGGGGCGACGGCGCGCTTTACTTTGCCGATGAAAGCGGCGGCGCGCACGCGCTCGAAAAATATGCCCCGCCGCCTGCGACCATCCTGACCGGCCCCGAAGGAGGCTTTTCCGACAAGGAACGCGAGGCTATTCGCGCTGCCCCCGGGAGCACGGCGATTTCGCTCGGCCCTCGCATCCTGCGCGCCGAGACTGCAGCGCTTGCCGCACTCGCCATCTACATGGCCAGCGCTGGCGACTGGAACGATTAGTGGCTAGGCGCAAATTATCTAACCTAGTAGGGCGCTGGCCATGACGACGCGGACCGATACCAGTGAAAGCCCGCCCATCGAGGGTCGCGCCCACCTCCTTTCCGTGTTCGAGAAGGGCGAGAAGCCCAAGGACCGCTGGAAGATCGGCACCGAGCACGAAAAGTTCGTCTATCGCAACGAGGATCACCGTGCCCCGAGCTGGGAAGAAGATGGCGGCATCCGCGATCTGCTGACCGCGCTCACCGAGTTTGGCTGGAAGCCGGTCATCGAGGCCGGCAATATCATCGCGCTGACGGGCCCCGACGGCACGGTCAGCCTCGAACCGTCCGGACAGCTCGAACTGTCGGGCGCCGCGCTCGACAACCTGCACGAGACCTGCGCCGAGGCGGGTCGCCACCTCAACCAGGTGAAAGCCGTCGGGGAGAAGCTCGATCTCGGGTTTCTCGGCCTCGGCATGTGGCCCGACAAGACGCGCGACGAACTGCCGTGGATGCCCAAGGGGCGCTACGGCATCATGCGCCGCTACATGCCGACCAAGGGCGATCTGGGGCTCGACATGATGCAGCGTACCTGCACCATCCAGACCAACCTCGATTATTCGAGCGAAGCCGACATGGTGCTCAAATTCCGCGCCAGTCTCGCGCTGCAGCCGGTTGCCACCGCGCTGTTCGCCAATTCGCCGTTCCTCGAAGGAAAGCCCAACGGCTATAAAAGCTTTCGCAGCCATGTCTGGGAAGACACGGATCCAGACCGTACCGGCATGCTGCCTTTCGTCTTCGAAGACGGCTTCGGTTATGAACGCTGGTGCGACTATGTCCTCGACGTACCGATGTATTTTGTCATGCGCGGCACCGAATATCACGATGTCGCGGGCAGGAGCTTCCGAGACTTTCTGGATGGCAAGCTTCAAGGCCTCGAAGGTGACACGCCGACCATGGCTGACTGGCTCGATCATATGTCGACGCCCTTTCCCGAAGTGCGCCTCAAAAGCTTCATGGAAATGCGGGGCGCCGACGGCGGGCCGTGGAGTCGCATCTGCGCGCTACCCGCGCTTTGGGTCGGACTGCTGTACGACCAGAACGCGCTCGATGCAGCGTGGGACCTGGTCAAGGACTGGACCCTCGAGCAGCGCGAGGAATTGCGCACGTCCGTCCCCAAGCTGGCCTTGGAAGCTACCGTCCCCGATGGCCGGTCGATGCAGGAATTCGCAGGCGCCGTGCTCGACATTGCCGAAGCGGGACTCACCGCCCGCGCCCGGCTCAACAGTTCGGGCGATAACGAGACAGGCTTTCTCGATCCGCTCCGCGAGACAGTGGCAAGCGGCAAGACGCCCGCCGACCGGCTGCTCGACGCCTATCATGGCGAGTGGAACCAGAGTGTTGCCCCGGTCTACGACCACTACAGCTTCTGATCTGTCGCATCGCTGACACAGGCGTGTTAAACATTTCACATAGCTGACGAATCTGCGTTGACTCCGGTGCCGACTAAGTGAGACGCCGCCGCATCGACGAAGTGCGGGGGGTCCGTCGCTTCGCGATCCTGAAAAATTGACCGAGGATTCAAAGATGCGCCGCACCACCGCAATCTGTTCGCTTACCGCCCTCGCCACCGCGATGGCCTTTTCCGCCCCTGCCTATGCGCAGGCCACCAGCGACGACGACACCGCCGTCCAGGATGCCGGCGAAGACGACTTCGCCATCATCATCACCGCGCAGCGCCGTGAGCAGAACCTGCAGGACGTGCCGATTTCGGTCGGCACCGTGGGCGACGACGCGCTGGCCGCGATCAGCTCAGGCGGTGCGGACGTTCGTGGCCTCGCCGGTCGCGTCCCCAGCCTCAACGTCGAAAGCTCGTTCGGTCGCACCTTCCCGCGCTTTTACATTCGCGGCCTCGGCAATACCGATTTCGACCTCAACGCATCGCAGCCGGTCAGCCTCGTCTATGACGAGGTCGTCCTTGAAAACCCGATCCTGAAAGGCTTCCCGGTCTTCGATCTCGATCGCATCGAAGTGCTGCGCGGACCGCAGGGCACGCTGTTCGGTCGCAACACGCCGGCCGGCATCGTCAAGTTCGACACCGCGCGCCCCGGCGGCGCAGCCGACAACTTTGCACGGGTCAGTTGGGCCAGCTACAACACCATCAACGCCGAAGCCGGCCTAGGCGCCGATATTGGCGATAGCGCCGCGCTGCGCGTCTCCGGCCTTTGGCAGCACCGCGACGACTGGATCGATAATGTCGCAACGCCCGAAGACAACGATCTGGAAGGCTATGACGACATCGCGCTGCGCGCCCAGCTGCAGTTCGACCCGACCGACACCGTCGGCATCCGCCTCGTCGGCCAATACCGCAACCAGGAAGGCTCCGCCCGCATCTTCCGCGCCAACGCCTTCGCCACCGGTTCGAACGAGCTGATCGGTATCGATGGCGGCGACTTCGACATCGACGAAGTTTACACCGATGGCATCAACTTCCAGGAACTCGAGAACTGGAATATTGCCGGTCACATCGACGTCGATCTTGGCCCCGTCACACTCTACTCGGTGACGAGCTACTGGGGCGGCAGCCTTGAAAGCCGCGGCGATATCGATGGCGGCTTCGGCAACGTCTTCGCCCCCGTCATGGGCCCGGGCTTCATTCCCTTCTCGGCGCAGAGCCAGGACAATGTCCCCTCGCTCGGCCAGTTCACGCAAGAAGTCCGCATCGCCTCAAACAATGATGGCGGTCTCGGCTACCAGGCGGGTATTTTCTATTTCAGCGAGGACCTCGAAATCTCGAGCTTCGATTTCGGCACGCCGACCGACACCAACCCGGCAGCCATCGCTTTGCAGGACCAGCAGTCGACCGCGCTCGGCATCTTCGGTTCGCTGAGCTACGAGTTCGACGATCTCACGCTACAGGCCGGTGCGCGCTACAACCATGACGAGCGCGACTTCACCGCATCGCGCCCGCTCGACGACCGCCCCGGCTTCCTCGGCTTTGGCGGCCCGGTCGCCCCGATCAGCACTACCGTCGAAGACGACGTGCTGACCTGGGACGTGTCGGCCACCTACGCACTCTCGGACAAAGTCAATCTCTATGGCCGCGTCGCGAGCGGATATCGCGCGCCATCGATCCAGGGCCGCCTGCTGTTCGGACGCGACATTTCGATCGCCGATAGCGAGCACACGATGAGCTACGAATTCGGCATCAAGACCGAAATCCCCGACAGCAATGTGCGCTTCAACCTTGGCGGCTACGTGTTCACTACCGAAGACCTGCAGCTGACTGCGGTCGGCGGCGGCAACAACTTCACGACGCTGCTCAACGCCGAGCAGGTGATCGGCAAGGGCTTCGAAGCCGAACTCTATGCCGAGCCAGTGCGCGGCCTTACCCTGACGGCAGGACTTAGCTGGAACGACACCGAGATCGACAGCCCGGGTCTTGGCGTTGCCGGCTGCGGCGCGCCTTGTACCGTTCTCGATCCAGAGCTCGTCCCGGCCGCTGGCTTTGCGCCCGCCATCTTCTCGATTGACGGCAACAGCCTGCCGCAGGCTCCAGAGGTTACCGCCAACTGGACCCTTGGTTACGAATACCCGATCGGGAACGGCGATCTCTACGCTTTCACCGATTGGTATTATCGCTCGGAAATCCAATTCTTCCTCTACGAGAGCGTGGAATTTTCGGATGACAGCCTGGTCGAGGGCGGCCTGCGCCTGGGCTATCGCACCGACCGCTTCGACGTCGCCGTCTTCGCGCGCAACATCACCAACGATGTCAGCGCAGTCGGCGGCATCGACTTCAACAACCTCACCGGTTTTGTGAACGAACCGCGCATCTTCGGCGTGGAATTGGGCGTCCAGTTCTAGAAGCGCCCGCCTAGGCTCGCAAAGGGGCGGTGCTTGCGCTACGCAGGCGCCGCCCTTGTCAATTGTCGGAGCCATTATGACCGAACGCCGTACGCTTTACTCCTCTCCTGAACCTTACGAGACGGGTATGCTCGATGTCGGTGACGGCCACAGTCTTTATTGGGAACGCGTCGGCACGCCGGGCACCAAGCCTGCGGTTTTCCTCCATGGCGGCCCGGGCGGCGGCATCAGCGAAGGCCAGCGCGGTCAGTGGAACCCCGAGCTTTACGATGTCCTGCTGTTCGAACAGCGCGGCTGCGGCCGCTCGACGCCGTTCGCCAGCCTCGAGAACAATACCACCCAGCACCTCATCGCGGACATTGAGAAGCTGCGTGAAATGTGCGGTCACGAACAATGGCAGGTTTTTGGCGGCAGCTGGGGTTCGACGCTGAGCCTCGCCTACAGCCAGGCGCATCCCGAACGCGCTACCGAGATTATCTTGCGGGGCATCTTCTTCGGCGACCAGTATGAATATGACTGGTTGTTCAAAAAAGGCGCGAGCGAGATCTATCCCGACGAGTTCGAAAAATTTCTTGCCGTCCTGTCCGAAGACGGCCGCGACGATCCGATCACCGCATTTCATCATATCCTGACAGGCGATGATGAGGACAAGAAGCTGGAAGCTGCGCGGGCCTGGGCCCGGTGGGAAGGTGTCACGGTGACGCTGCTTCCGAGCGAACAGACGCTCGCCCATTTCGACGATGCGCACCAGGCCATCGCAATGGCGCGGATCGAGAACCACTATATGCGGCACAACTGTTTCCTCGACGAAGGCCAGCTGCTCGCCAATGTCGACAGGATCCGTCACATCCCGGGCGTGATCGTGCAAGGGCGGCATGACAGCTGCACCCCGCCGCGTTCGGCTTGGGCATTGAAGCAGGCCTGGCCCGAGGTGGAGCTGAACATCATCCCCGATGGCGGGCATCTCTATTCCGAGCCAGGCATTCTCGACGGGCTCATCGCAGCGACCGATCGCTTCGCAGGAAAAAACTGATGAATGCCGGCGCGATCGTCGCCGCACAGGTTGCGGCAACGCAAAAAGCGATCTTGACCGAACTGCGCGAGGCTGGCGCCGTTCGGCGCGACGCCGCGACTGCCTACCAGCGGCCCGATGGCGGCAAGGGCCGGATCTTTGACGGCCTTGTCAAGCATGGCCTGGTGGCCCAGACCGGCGACGGCCGGCTCTATTTGACCGAGAAGGGCCGCAAGAGGCTCGATCGCCAGGAAAACGCGCGCTACACCGTGCCGCTCATCCTGCTGATCGCCTTCAGCTTGTGCGCGTCGGCGGTCGCCTTGATCGTCACGCTCGCCGACTGAATCGTTGACCCGGCGCGCCAGCTTTGGCAAAGCCGCGCCTCGCGCCAGTGAGCGGGTATAGTTCAATGGTAGAACATTAGCCTTCCAAGCTAAATATGCGGGTTCGATTCCCGCTACCCGCTCCATCAAGCCGATCCGGAAGTCGGCCGCAGCACTCTCTTTCCTGCAAGCGGTTGACAGTCGCGGCGCGGCCCGCCAAATGGCGCGCCTGCCTCACATCTGTGGACAGGTGGCCGAGTGGTTAAAGGCAGCAGACTGTAAATCTGCCCGCGCAAGCGTACGCTGGTTCGAATCCAGCCCTGTCCACCACACCTCATGCCAGGTTGGACAGCGACGCGCTTCGCGCGAGGAGGCTTCGCCACATTGTTGCCCTATCGGCAAGGCTACACACCAGCATCAATACGAACAATAAAAGGCCTTTTTGCACAAACACGTAAACCGCAGCGTTGCGAGGTCGTCGACGTTCATATGGCAGGTAATTTTGACGCATGGCCCGAATCGGATAATTACCTTAGAACCATGGCAAACAGGGGCCTTGGGGGACTAATCTTCTGTCGAGATCGGCACTTTCAAGTGTTGAATTGCGTTGTATGCGTGGGAAGATACGGAAGACTATGATGGCCGAGCGGCAAGATCATAACGAAGCAGCTGCGCGGGTTGAAAGACTCAGCGACGGGCAGCTTGATTGTCTTCGCCTTGTCGCCAACCACATGTCGTCAAAGGAAATCGCGGCAGAACTGGATATATCGCCGCATACGGTCGATCAGCGCATCCGCATCGCCCTACAGACCCTTGGCGTCTCGCGCCGGACCGAAGCCGCCCGCATGGTCGAGGCGGTGGAAGGTCCATATCAACGGTTGATACATCAATCATCGTACATTTCCGAAACCGCGGATCCCGCCCATTTGGAGGCCGTGGCCGGCAAACAGATTCGGCACGCTGGCCACGCAGGGAGTTCCGGGTTCGGGGCGTCTCAAACCGAGCAGGACGTCACGGCGTCCCGGTTCTCCCTGCCACTGCCGTTTGCAACAGGGAGCCGTCCCCGCAACGAAATGAGCGTCGCTACGCGATTGCTCTGGATTGTCTTGATCGCGATTGGCGCCGCCTTTTCCGCCGGCATGTATCTTGCCGGATTGGAAAGCCTTGCGCGGCTGCTAGGAAGCTGATCGACGCCTCCATCGTTTGAATAGGCTCCCTCTCATTGGGAGTATTACATATGCGCAAGCACCAGATTGAAAACGCCGCTTACGAAGTCGCCACGCAGATCCGCGTCGTCGAAGACACTATCGAATCAGCGCTCGAAGAACTTGCCGAGCTGCAGGGTCGCATGATCCGCGCTCGAGCTACCGCCCGGGTCGCCACCGGAACCGGTCACGAAGCGCTCGCCAAAGTCGCCACCGTCCTCAACGGACTGGTCGAAGCACGCGGCGGTATGGCAGATGCGCACCAGATCCTTAAAGCCACTAAGCAGGACGTTCCGGGATTGCGGACCACCAGCTTCGGCGACGCTGAAGAATGCCCGCCGACCGGTAGCGCAGAATTGCGCGTCGTCGCGTAATCGAGAGGGAAGCTTATCGGGCCATGTTCACTCATGGCCCGATAATGGAGAGTTATGCTGGGACCATCGATCTTTATTCCTGTACTGGCCGTAATCTGCGCCTACGCGTTCTTGCGCGGCGGCCGTGAGGAGCGACTGGTAGCGGCGATGTGCATTGCCGGAGTTCTGGCTACGAAATTCCTGATTTCACCGCTCGATCAACGCTATGACAGCATCGAACTTGGTATCGTCCTGGTCGACTCGGCCATGCTCTTGGGCTTCATCTGGGTAGCGCTGCACACGAAACGTTTCTGGCCGCTGTGGATCGCCGGGCTGCAACTGACCACGACCTTCGGCCACCTGTTCAAGAGCATCAATTTCGACCTGCTGCCGCAGGCATATGGAGCAGCGCTGGTCTTCTGGAGCTATCCGATCCTGTTCATTCTGGCGATCGGCACATGGCGAGGACACAAGCGCCTACGCCAAACCCAACTGGAATCGGACGCCGCGTCAGTATAGGGCGGCCCGATGGGCATCCCCGAATCCATCCTTGACGCGTTTGAAGACCCGCTGCTCGTCGTCAACGGCCAGCGGATCAAGACCGCCAACGTGGTCGCCCGCGACCTGCTGGGCCAGCGCATCGTCGATGCCGACATTCGTCTGGCTATCCGTCATCCCGAAGTACTTGAGCTCATCGAGCAGCGCGATGCGGCGGAGATCGACGTCGAAGGGATTGGTAGGACAGAGCGGCCTTGGCACGTGATCGTGCAACCGATCGACGATCAGAACATGCTTATCAGGCTGGTCGATCGCGCCGCTGCGCACGCGGCTGAACGCATGCGGGTCGATTTCGTCGCCAATGCCAGCCATGAATTGCGCACGCCGCTGGCGACCATCATGGGATATGCCGAGACGCTTGCAGAAGACGCCGTCCGCGACAAGAAGATGCGGCGTAAGTTTGCCAAGACCATTCGCCAGGAATCGCAGCGCATGCTGCAGATTGTCGAAGACCTGATGGGCTTGTCGCGCATCGAATCGCATCGCTTTGTCGCGCCGCGCGAAAAGGTCGATCTCGGCGCACTGGCAGCCGAGGCTGTCGACAATCTTGCCGAACTGGCCCAGCGCCGCGCTTGTACGGTCACAGTGGACGTCGAGAGCGACATTCCCCCGATCACCGCGGATACGGCACAGATCGAGCAACTGATCGACAATCTGATCGCCAATGCCATCCGCTACGGCTGTAACGAATCGAGCAACGCCGTCGAGGTCACCGTTTTGCGTATACGCGATCGAGTGCGCCTGGTCGTGCGCGATGAAGGCGACGGTATCGCGCCCGAACATCTGCCGCGACTGACCGAACGCTTTTACCGTGTCGATGCGGCACGGAGCCGTGAGAAAGGCGGTACCGGCCTTGGCCTCGCCATCGTCAAGCACATCGTCGAACGCCATCGCGGCACGCTCGATATCGCGTCGACACCCGGAGCAGGAACGCGAGTTACCGTCGATCTTCCCCTGCCCCGTGACGCCACGCGCATCGGTCCTTGATGGCAGCGTAAAGAAAAAGCGTGGCCATTGTCACGAAACTGCAATCACACCGTCACACAGGCAGTCGCAAGGCCCGCTAGGGCGCAGCTGTACCCCGCGATTCTGGGGGCTAGGAAACATCAAGGAGCAATTATGATGAAGAAGCTGCTTTTCGCGCTTCCGTTGACTGCGCTGGTCGCTGCCTGTGGCGGCGGTGGCAGCGGCGGTGATGCGGCCGCGACCTCGATCAAGGCTGTCGGCTCGTCGACCGTCTATCCCTTCACGACGGCGGTCGGCGAACAGTTTGACCGCGCCAACCCCGATGTCAGCGTTATCGTCGAATCGACCGGCACCGGCTCGGGCATGAAGCTGTTCTGCGAGGGTCTCGGCGCCGATCTTCCCGATCTGGCGAACGCCTCGCGCCGCATGAAGACGAGCGAGTTCAACGACTGCCAGGAAGCAGGCGTCACCGACATCATCGAAATGCCCATCGGCATTGACGGCCTCACCCTCATCCAGGCCTCGAGCGAAGAACCCTTCGCGCTCACGCTCGAGCAGGTCTACGAAGCGCTTGCCGCCAATCCTTATGGTGAAGAGCAGACCGCGATGAACTGGTCGGACATCGACCCGTCGCTCCCCAACAAGGCGATCCGCGTCCTTGGCCCCCCGCCAACGAGCGGCACGCGCGACAGCTTCGTCGAGCTGATCATGGAAGTGGGCTGCGACCGCAATCCGCAAATGGCCGCGCTCGAGGAAGCCGATGAAGACCGCCACGCCGAGGTGTGCAGCAAGATGCGCGAAGACGGCGTGTTCGTCGAAGCCGGTGAGAACGACAACCTCATGGTCCAGAAGGTCTCGAACGACCCGGGCACCGTCGGCATTCTCGGCTACAGCTTCTTTGAAGAAAATACCGATAAGCTGCAGGCGCTTGCCCTCGACGGCGTGACTCCCGACGAGGACAGCATCTCGAGCCTCGAATATCCGGGCGCGCGCATGCTCTACGTGTACGTCAAGGACCAGCACATCGAAGTGAAGCCTGCACTGCTCGACTTCGTGAACGCCTACAAGGCGGCATGGCAGCCGGGCGGTCTCCTGCGTGAGCGTGGCCTCGTGCCGCTCAACGACGAGGGTCGCGCCGCCGCCGATGCAGCGGTCGACAATCGCACGAAGCTCACCGCCGAGCAGCTCAACTAGGGAAAGACGAACCACGTCATTATGACCCTTGGACTATCTGCACTCATCATTGCAGTACTTGGCGCGCTGGCGGGCCTTTATGCTCGCTCGCGCGCCAAGACCTTCCGCAAGGACGGAACGTCATTGCATAGCCTCCCGGGCTATCATGGCGTCTTCGTTTTCTTGTGGACGGCGATGCCAGCGCTCTTCTTCCTTGCCATCTGGGCGCCCATCCAGGCGGGGCTGGTAGAGCAGGCCGTCCTTCTCAGCTCGCAAGGCGAAATGCTGCCCGACTCGGCGCTGCAACGCGAAGCCATCATCAACGAGGCGCGCGCCCTGGCCAACGGCACGACGAGCGTCGCCTTCAACGAACAAGCCCGCGGCCTCGCCCCGATCTTCGAGGCTGCCGGAATGCGCTACACGCTGCTCGGTTCGGGCATTGCGCTGGTCATGGCGCTGGTCGGGATGTTCTTTTCGATGGGCAGGACCGGCATCAGTTTCCGCGCCCGCAACGCCGTCGAGCGCTGGATCATGGGAGTTCTCATCGCGGCGTCGATGATCGCGATCCTGACGACGCTCGGCATCGTGCTGTCGCTATTGTTCGAGACGCTGCGCTTCTTCAGCCTCGTCAGCCCAGCGGAGTTCATCTTCGGCACCCAATGGTCGCCGCAGACTGCAATCCGTGCCGACCAGGTCGGTTCGTCCGGTGCCTTCGGTTCGGTCCCGCTCTTCTGGGGGACGATCTTCATCGGCGCGATCATCGCCATGATCGTTGCCATCCCGCTCGGCCTGATGAGCGCGATCTACCTGACCCAGTATGCGCCGGCCAATCTGCGCAAGTGGCTCAAGCCAATTCTAGAGATCCTCGCCGGAGTCCCGACCGTCGTCTACGGATATTTCGCGGCCATCACGGTGGCCCCATTCTTCCGCGATGTCGGCGTTGCCATCGGCATTTCTAGCGCCAGCTCGGAAAGCGCGCTCGCCGCTGGCCTTGTCATGGGCATCATGATCATTCCGTTCGTTTCCTCAATGGCAGACGACAGCATCGCCGCCGTGCCGCGCTCGATGCGCGACGGGTCGCTCGCCATGGGCGCGACCACCTCGGAAACCATCAAGCGCGTGTTGCTGCCCGCCGCACTGCCCGGCGTCGTCGGCGGTATCCTTCTTGCGGTCAGCCGCGCGATCGGCGAAACGATGATCGTGGTGATGGCCGCAGGTCTTGCCGCCAATCTCACGGTGAACCCGTTCGAAAGCGTCACCACGGTGACGGTGCAGATCGTGAAATTGCTGACGGGTGATCAGGAATTCGACAGCGCCAAGACGCTCGCCGCCTTTGCGCTCGGCCTGATGCTGTTCGTCATCACGCTGATCCTCAACCTCTATGCGCTGCGCGTCGTACGCAAGTATCGGGAAGCTTATGACTGACGCCGTCCGCTCCGCCCGCAGCCGCTGGACCGACGGGTCCATGGATAAGCTCGTCAAGAAGCGCTACGCCGCCGAGCGTCGTTTCAAGTTCTTCGGGCTTGCCGCGGTCTCGATCTCGGTCGCCTTCCTGGCGTTCCTGCTGATCACCATGGTCAGCAACGGGGCTGGCGGCTTCTTCCGCACCGAAGCCTCGCTCACGGTCAACTTCGCCGCCAGCGACATGATCGTCGATCCCGCCTCGCTCGAGGGCAGCGATGCGATCGGCGTTATCGTCAATTCGGGGCTCGAATCGACAATGCGCGATGCCGCCGTCGACCAGTATGGGGCCGACGCGCGCGGTCTCTTCTCGACCGGCGGGCTGCAGACGCTGCAGGAAGCCATACTCGACGATCCGGAGATCCTCGTCGGCACGTTGACAATGGACCTTCCGGTCTCGAGCGAAGTCCATCTTGCCGCCACCGGCGAGGGCAATCCCGAAGCCGAAGCGCTGGTGCAAAGGCTCGAGCGCCAGGACAGTCTGTCGAGCGGCTTCAATTCGACGTTCTTCACTGCCTCCGACGCAACCGATCCCAGCGCGGCGGGCGTGTGGGGCGCTTTGATCGGCAGCCTGCTGACCATTCTCGTCACGATGGCGCTGGCCTTCCCCATCGGCGTGCTGGCCGCCATCTACCTCGAAGAATTCGCGCCCAAGAATCGCTGGACCGACATTGTCGAAGTGTCGATCAACAATCTTGCCGCGGTGCCGTCGATCATCTTCGGCCTGCTGGGCCTTTCGGTGTTCCTGAACTTCATGCACCTGCCGCGTTCGGCCCCGCTGGTCGGCGGCCTCACTCTTGCGTTGATGACCATGCCGGTCATCGTGATCGCGGGCCGCAACGCGATCCAGGCCGTCCCGCCCTCGATCCGCAGCGCTGCTCTGGGCGTTGGTGCGTCCAAGGTGCAGGTCGTGTTCCACCATGTGTTGCCGCTCGCGCTGCCCGGCATCCTCACCGGCACCATCATCGGCATGGCCCGTGCGCTCGGCGAGACGGCACCGCTGCTGCTGATCGGCATGCGCGCCTTCCTCGCCTCGCCGCCCTCGGGGATCACCGACCGCGCCACCGTGCTGCCGATGCAGATTTTCCTCTGGTCCGACGAAGTCGATCGCGGCTTCGTCGAGAAGACCAGCGCCGCCATCATCGTCCTGCTCATCTTTATGCTATTGATGAACGGGCTGGCCATTTACCTGCGCAACCGTTTCGAGCGCAGCTGGTAGGTATAGAAATGAACGATACGATCACCCACAGCGACGAAGGGGTCGCCCCCGCCGACATCGATGCCGGGAAGACACCCAAGATGTACGCCGACAAGGTCAACGTCTGGTATGCCGACAAGCACGCCATCAAGGACGTCTCGATCAACATCTTCGACGACAAGGTGACCGCCTTCATCGGCCCGTCGGGTTGCGGCAAGTCGACCTTCCTTAGGTGCTTCAACCGGATGAACGACACGATCCCGATCGCCCGAGTCACTGGCGATATCGAGCTCGACGGTGAAGACATCCACTCCAACGGTATGGATGTCGTCCAGTTGCGCGCGCGCGTCGGAATGGTCTTCCAGAAGCCCAATCCCTTCCCCAAGTCGATTTACGAGAATATCGCATACGGCCCGCGCATCCACGGACTGACCCGCAACAAGGCGGACTTGGACGAGGTGGTACAGCAGAGCCTGACTCGCGCCGGCCTGTGGGACGAGGTGAAGGATCGCCTTGAGGATAGCGGCACCGCCTTGTCGGGCGGCCAGCAGCAGCGCTTGTGCATCGCGCGTGCCATCGCTGTCGATCCCGAAGTAATACTGATGGACGAGCCCTGTTCGGCGCTCGATCCCATCGCGACCGCCAAGATCGAAGAGCTGATCCACGAACTGCGCGGCAAATATGCCATCGCAATCGTCACTCACAACATGCAGCAGGCGGCCCGCGTGTCGCAGCGCACCGCCTTCTTCCACCTCGGCGAACTGGTCGAATACGGGAAGACCGGCGACATCTTCACCAACCCGCGCAAGCAGCGCACGCAAGACTATATCACGGGACGTTATGGCTGAGCGAGATCCCCACGAACCGCATATCGCGGCGCACACCCTCAAGGCCTTCGACGAGGACCTCAACCGCGTTCGCGCACTCATCAGCCAGATGGGCGGGCTCGCCGAGCACCAGATCCGCGAGGCCATGCGCTGCCTGTCGACCAAGGATCTCGAAGGCGCAGCCCGCGTCATCGAGAGCGACGCCAAGCTCGACCAACTGGAAGTCGAGACCGAGCGCCGTGCAATCCAGATCCTGGCGCTGCGCGCACCGATGGCGGCCGACCTTCGTGATGTCGTTGCCGCGCTCAAAATCTCCAGCGTCGTTGAACGCATCGGCGACTATGCCAAGAACATCTCCAGGCGGGTCGACAAGATCGATATCGAAAGCGGCCATATCGAGCCGCTGTCGCTGATGCCCGAGATGGCGCGCATCGCCAGCGAGATGCTGCACGACGCCATCAACGCCTTTATCGAGCGCGACGCCGAAGCGGCCATCCGCGTCCACGAACGCGACCGTGCGGTCGACGACTTCTACAACTCCATCTTTCGCACGCTGCTGACGCACATGATGGAGAACCCGCAGAATATCGGCCAGGCCACACACCTGATGTTCATCGCCAAGAATATCGAGCGTGTCGGCGACCATGCCACCAACATTGCCGAAATGGTGCATTACGCTGCGACCGGCGAATATCTGACCGACCGTTTCAACAAGAGGCCCTCGAGCGAGGAGGAATGATGAGCGAACCGACCACTATGCAGAAGAAGGACCTGTTGCTGGTCGAGGATGACCGCGCGCTTGCCGACCTCATCACCTATCATTTCGAACGAGCGGGCTACAATGTAACGCGCACCGGCGACGGCGAAGAAGCGCTGATCCTGTGCGAGGAAATCAATCCCGACCTCATCGTTCTCGACTGGATGATCGAAGGGATCAGCGGCATCGAAGTGTGCCGCCGCCTGCGCCGCAAGGGACCGACCGCCAACCTGCCGATCATCATGCTGACCGCCAGAGGCGAGGAAGACGACCGTATCCGCGGGCTGGAAACCGGCGCCGACGATTATATCACCAAGCCGTTTTCCCCCAAGGAACTGGTCGCCCGCGCCAGCGCCGTCCTGCGCCGCGTGCGCCCCGCCATCGCGGCCGAGAATATCGACTATGGCGGCATCGAAATGGATCTCGCCGCGCACCGCGTGAAGCGCGACGGCAAGTCGATCCAGCTCGGGCCCACCGAATATCGCCTGCTGCGCCACTTCCTCGAAAACCCCGGCCGCGTCTTCTCACGCCAGCAGCTGCTCGAGAAAGTCTGGCCGCACAGCGAGGATATCGAACTACGCACCGTAGACGTCCACATCCGCCGCCTGCGCATGGCGCTCAACGAACATGGCGGGCCGGACGTGATCCGCACCGTGCGGAGCGCGGGGTATGCCCTCGATGCTGAGACGGTGAGCTAGACTTGCCAAGCTCTGCTGCCTAAGCGGACGCCATGGCACGCAAACGCAAGAATCGTGGGGGTTCGAACCCCAATCGGCCGCGCTTCTGGGGCAAGCATGCGGTCGCCGCCGCGCTCGATAATCCCGATCGCAAGATCCTCAAGGCCTGGACGACGCGCGAGGCGGCGAACTTCATGCAGTTCCCGAGCGATATCGCGGTGGTGCATGCCGAGGCACCCGATCTCGCCCGGCTCGTGCCCGCCGATGCGCCGCATCAGGGCGTCGTCATCGAATGCGAACCGCTCGAGGATGTCTGGCTCGGCGATGTGCTGGCCGAGGCGCCCGACAAGTCGGTCCTGCTGATCCTCGACCAGGTGACCGATCCGCATAATGTGGGCGCAATCCTGCGCTCGGCCGCAGCCTTCGGGGCCATCGCCATCGTCACGCAGGACCGCCATGCGCCGCCCGAAGGCGGTGCGCTGGCCAAGGCGGCGAGCGGCGCGCTGGAAACCGTGCCGTGGGTGCGCGTCGTCAACCTTGCGCGCGCGATGGATGAGATGGCCGAGGCCGGATTCTGGCGCATCGGGCTGGCGGGCGAAGCGGACGCGACGCTCGCCGAAGCATTGGGGCCGCAGAAAGTTGCGCTGGTACTGGGCGCGGAAGGCCCCGGAATGCGCGCCAATGTGCGCGATCATTGCGATGCGCTCGCCAAGTTGCCGATCAGCGACCGGATGGAAAGCCTCAACGTCTCCAACGCTGCCGCGGTGGCGCTCTACGCCGCCAGCATCGCCTGATGGTCACGACGCAGACGAGCCTCGACGACAGTCTCGACTATATCGCCAGCGTCGAACCCGCCTTCGCGCGGGCGATGGAAACCTATGGCCGCCCCGAACCCCGTGTGCGGCCGAGGGGGCACATCACCTTGCTGCGCACGATCGTCGGCCAGCAGGTGAGCGTCGCCGCGGCCAATTCGATGTGGAGCAAGCTGGAAAACAAGTTCGGCGCCGATCCCGATCTCGACGCCATGTGCAGGGCCGACGATGATGACATGCGCAAGGCCGGACTGTCGCGCCAGAAAGCCGGTTATTGCCGCAGCCTCGCCTCGCTCGTCCGCGCCGGGGAAGTCTGCTTCGAAAGCCTGCCGAAGGATGACGACGAAGCGATTGCCGAGCTCACCAGGATCAAGGGCATCGGCCGCTGGTCAGCGGAGATCTATCTGCTCTTTTCGGAAGGCCGCAAGAATGTCTTTCCAGCGGGCGACCTTGCCGTACAGGTCGAACTCGGCCGCATCCTAAACCGCGAAGAACGCCCGCCCGAAAAGCTCGTGCGCCAATGGGCCGAGCCGTGGTCACCCCATCGCGGGGCCGCCGCCATCCTCGCCTGGCACTCTTACAATGCACCGCCGTTAGGCTAGGCGCGCCGCGCTTCCAGATCGCGCCATACCCGAGGGCCAAGGTCGCCGCGCATCGGAGCAAGCTTGTCGCCACCTTGCGGCTTGCGCCCGACGACAAAGCGGATCGGATCGGCCTTGCCGTCGCGGTGGCGCGGCAGAAACACCAGCGTCGGCAGGATCAGCTGGCGACCTTCGACATTGATTGCGGTGAGATCGGGCCCTGACAGGCGGACCGATCCGCGCAGTGGGGCCTGCCCGAAACTGTTCAACGCCTGCACCGCGATGGTGCGTTCTGCTGGCGGATGCGCAACGAATTTGCCGATCCGTTCTTCCTGTTCATGCCCGGCCATCACGATCGCAACATCGATTGACACGTCGCGCGCCATCGCCTCGCCCTTGTTCGACAGCGTCATCGCATAATCGATGACGAATTCATTTTCCGACAGGCTGGCGCGGATCGGCGCGAAGTCGATCGCGAACTCGGGCGTTTTGGCAGACGTCGTTGGAGCGGGCGCGGGCGCAGGTTTGGACGCGGGCGCAGGCGCTGGATCCGGCGATGGCCCGGCGGGTGCCTTGTCGACCGGCGTGCCCGCTGATGCGGCCTTTTGCTGGCGCTGACGCAACAGGAAGAATGCGCCGCCCAGTAGCGCGACGAGGCCTAGCGCCCACGGCCACCACGGCGTCTCCTCCGTCGCCGCGTCGCCCGGCAGACGGATCGTGCGGGTCGGCTGATCGACGGCATCGATCGGCGCCTCTGATATCGGCGGCAAGGGCGAGAGCGTTGTGCTCTCATCGGCGCGGTCGATGACCTCGGGTTCCACCTGCCCTTGAGCTGATGGCGGCGCCGTCACTGTGGGGGGCGGGGCCTGCGTCTGGCTCCGAGCCGGCGTGCTCGGCTGCGCGGGCGCCGGACGCGTCGGTGCGGGACGCGCGGCTGGCGGCGTAGTTTGTTGGGGCGTGGGTGCGGGCGCCTGCTGTTGCGGCGCGGGCTGGTCCCCGCCCAACGAAAAGTCACGCAGGTCGTCAGGCCCCACAGACGGGCTCAGGTCCGCGCCGCCGGGAGGAATGGCTTCTACCGAATTCGTGGGCTGCTGCGCGTGGACCACGCTCGCACCCATTGCCAGCATCGCTGCCAGCACCATGCCGCTCAAAGATTTCATGGCTGGTTCAATGCCGCAAAGTGCCGCGAAAGCAAGCGCTTATCGACCTAGCGGGCGTCCACGAGGACGAGTTCGGCCTCTTCGTCGGCCTCGATGATGATCTGTTCCTCGCCCGTGATGGCGATCCCGTCGCGCGCGTTGGCCGCCTTGCCGTTCACTAAGATGCTGCCCGACGGCACCATATATAGATGGCGCGAGGGATCGGCCTTGAACGTGATTGGCGTCCCGGCTTTGGCGACCGCGCCGTAGATGCGCGCATCGGCATAGATATTGAGCGAACCGTCATCCGCGCCGCTGGCAAGCAGCTGGAAACTGCCGTCGCGCGCATCCTTGGGGAAAGGCTTCATGCCCCATTGCGGCGGCGCCCCGCGCTTATCGGTTTCGATCCAGATCTGGAACAGCGTGGTTTCCTCCTCTTCCAGATTATATTCGGCATGCGTGACGCCGGTGCCCGCGCTCATGACCTGGACATCACCCGCGCCCGTGCGGCCTTCATTTCCCATCGAATCCTTGTGCGTGATCGCGCCCGAGCGCACATAGGTGACGATTTCCATGTCGCGGTGCGGATGCGGCGGAAAGCCGGACTTGGCCGCGATCGTATCGTCGTTCCACACGCGAATCGCGCCCCAGCCCATCCGTTCGGGATCGTGATAGTTGGCGAAGCTGAAATGATGGTGCGCGTCGAGCCAGCCGTGGTTGGCAGCACCAAGCGATGCGAAGGGTCGGATGTCGATCATGTACGCGCATGTGGGTACACGTGTGCGCGCGATCAACTAGGCTGAAGCTTGTCCCGATAATGTGCGGCCTTGGCGGCGTAGAGCGCTGCCGACGCCTTCAGCGCGTCAACCTGGTCGTCGCTCAGCGTTCGGATCGCTTTGGCCGGAGACCCCACGATCAGGCTGCGCGGTTCGAAGGTCTTGCCTTCGGTAACGAGCGCGCCGGCACCAACGATGGACTGGGATCCGATCGTCGCGCCATTGAGGATGCGCGCGCCCATGCCGATCAGCGCCTCGTCTTCGACGGTGCAGCCGTGCAAGATTGCCTGATGTCCTACGGTCACCCGCGCGCCGATGGTCAGCGGTGCACCCGGATCGCTATGCCCGATCGCACCATCCTGGAAGTTGGTCTCTTCGCCCAGAATGATCGGGGTGTTGTCGGCTCGAATGACAGCACCGAACCACACGTTCGCGCGCTGACCTAAGCGGACATCGCCAATGAGATCGGCGCTCGGCGCGACCCATGCTCCCGATCCGAGCGAAGGCGACGATCCATCGAGTTGATATAGCGGCATTTGTGTCGCTTACCCTACTTAACAATGACGGTCGAGCGGACCTAACTGTGGCCTTCCTGCCGCACTGCACAACGATTCACCGAATTGCCGACGCCGTTCGTCGCACCCATGGCACTGCCATTCCGATAATGGCTGAATTGCGCCGTTGTGGATTGCTTTCTCCTACGGAATTGGCAGTTTTGCGCGCTAAGTGACGCAAAACAATATGGATTAATTGTGTAACGTTGCGTCTCAGCGTGGCGATCCGCTTTCGACCTATCGCGTTTATGTCACGCAAAATCGCCAAAATTCAGCATTTATTAAACAAAGAAACCTTTAAGGAGCGTCCGCGTTAGGGTTGCTCGGCTATCACACCTATGTTAGTTCGACTTCGACTCAATGAAGAGGGGTTTTAAGTAATGATTATTTCGAAGGTTCTCGCCACCACTGCCGCTGCTGCTCTAGTCGCAGCGCCTGTCGGTGCCGCCACTCGTCCGGCTGCTGCCGTACCCGCCGTCACTGCCACCAGCTCGACCGCTGCGCTGCAGGATGACGACTATGGTTGGGATGCTGGCACTGTCGTAATCGGCCTGCTCGCTGCCGGCCTCATCATCTGGGGCATCATCGAGCTGTTCAGCGACGAAGACGATTCCGATCTTCCCGTCAGCCTCGCCTAATTTCGATATAGTCAGGATATTATTGTGAAGAAGACTCTCAGCGCCCTTGCAGGGCTTAGCCTTATGGTTGCGCCCATTGCGGGTGCCTCGGCTTCGGTCCGTCCGTCTGCCGCCATCCCCGCCGTTTCGGCCAGCGTTGTCTCGCTGGACGACCATGACGACATGGATGCCAGCGCCGATGACGAACTGTTCATCCTTGGCGTGATGGCTGGTGTGCTCATCATTGTTGCGCTGGCGATCTTCAATTCTGACGATTCGTCGGATGATGATTTCTTGGGTGGCCCGATCAGCGGCGCCTAAGCGAGACGCATCCTAGGCAAAAAGCCCGGTTCGACCTTGTCGAGCCGGGCTTTTTCTATGGGGAACCGGGCGCAATCGACAACGGTCTGAACATTCGTCCTGTCGCCAAGCCCTTGATTTATCCCGACAGTCTGGCATTCACTTCGCGCACCAAGCCATTCTTGGCTGCCCCCGATCTCATGGAGCCTGTAACCGTGTCCAAGCCGTTCGCCATTCTTGCTGCGCTCGCAGCTACTTCAGCCTGCGCCGGATCAGTCGATCTTGATAAAAAATCGACCGCCGTAGTCGTGGCCGACACGCTGCCATTGCCTGATGTCCAGGCACGCGCCAGCAGTTTCGCCGACTATCGCATCGGCCCCAACGACGAGATCGAAGTGACCGTCTTCGGTGTCGACGAGATGACGCGCAGGGGCACGGTCGATACGGCCGGGAATTTCTCGATGCCGCTTGCCGGCGCCGTGATGGCCGGCGGCAAGACGCCTGACGAACTTGCCAACCTCATCGAAGACAAGCTGCGCGGTCGTTACCTCAAGGATCCCCAGGTCGCCGTGAACATTGTGGAGGTGCGCGCCAACCTTGTCACAATCGACGGCGCCGTTCGCCAGCCGGGCATCTACCCGATCATCGGCACGCTGACCCTGCAGCAGGCCGTTGCCACGGCGCGCGGTGCGTCGGACACAGCTGATCTCGATACGGTCATCGTGTTTCGCCAGGCGGAGGGCCAGCGCATGGCCGCCAAGTTCGATCTCAAGGATATCCGTTCCGGCCGGATGGAAGACCCGATCATTTTCGCCAACGACATTGTCGTCGTGGGCGAAAGCGCAACCGCCCGCTTCCTGCGCGACCTGCGTCTGACGGTGCCGACTCTGGGCACGTTTGTCCCGGTCCTCTAACGGCCTTCCATATCGGTGTGGCCCCGCTAAACAGGGGGCATGAGCGCAATCGATCCTGGTCACTTTCGCCGCGCCCTTGGCAGCTTTGTCACGGGGGTGACGATCGTGACGGCGCGCGATGGCACCGGCGCTCCGGTCGGGCTTACCGTCAACAGCTTCAATTCGGTTTCTCTCGATCCGCCGCTGGTGCTTTGGTCGCTTTCACTGCTAAGCGGTAGCCTTCCTGCCTTCCGCGATGCGCCCTATTGGGCCGTTCATGTCCTTGCGGCAGGCCAGGAAAATCTTTCCAGCCACTTCGCCCGGCCGGGCCGCAACAAGTTCGACGGGATCACTTGTGACGATGGCCCCGAAGGTGCGCCGCGGATCGCTGGCTATGCCGCGCGCTTCGGCTGCAAATCCGCCTTCGAATATGAAGGCGGCGACCATGCGATCTTCGTCGGGCATGTCGAACATCTCGATCTGAACGAGGCCGATCCGCTCATTTATCATGGCGGTGATTATGGCCGCGTCGCCCGCCAGCCGGGCGATGAGGAGGAACCCTGGGCGCGCCTGGCCGGCAGAGGGCTCCTTCGCGGCGAGCCGGGTAACTGGTCACTGACGGATGAAGGGCGCAGCCTGCTTGGCGACCTTGCCGAAATCCTGCCGGGTCATCCGCCCGCCGATCTTGGTGAAGACCATGCCGCCGCATTGGCCAAGGCGCTCGATGCCTGGCTCGAAGGCCGACGCTGATTCGCTAAGCGGTTCAAATGGGTGTCCAGGACAGGATCCGTATAGGCTCACTTCATTATTCACTCATGTGCGGCACAGATTGACGCAGCATCATACGTGATCGCGTGTGAAAACACCTGATCGGGGCGAGACTGCCCTGATATCAGTCCCCGAGCGCGTCGCGCAGGGGGTCCAACCACTCGTCATAAGGCTACCAGGCATCAACGCCCTTGCGGTTGATCGGTTGGCGGACCTGTTCCGAACTGGCCGTACACATACTCTAGTTTTCCAGCGTGCCGATTTACGAAAAGCGCATCGGACTAGCTCATCAAACCCGCAGATTCACCGATCCGCGCCCAATACCAATGTCCGTTCAAGAACCCCAAGGCCGACCAGCCGCTCACGACCCCCTTTTGCGCACCCAAGTGATTTGTGGCGCTCAATATTTGATCTACGATATTGATGTGCGAATGGCATGTGGGTGGTGCCTTGATCTCGCTAAGTGTAAGACGTGCGACAGCGCGGTCAGAAGCTGCGCGAAAAGAGGGGAAGTTCGATGAAAATCACTTATGTCGCATTGGCAAGCGCC
>JABDNH010000001.1 GCA_013001055.1 Sphingomonas sp.
ACGCGCATCGGTGCGCACGGCACGCCGATCTTCTTCCTCCACCCCAAGGACATGATGGGCCAGCTGACCGAGATTATGGAAACGCCCAGGGAGGGTGCGCACTGGTCGAACTGACCGGCACGAAAGGAATGCGATGCTTTTCTACGACAGCCCCAATCCGGCGCCCAATCCGCGCCGCGTGCGCATCCTCGCCGCCGAGAAGGGTATCGACCTGCCAAGCCAGGAAGTCTCGATCCCTGCGCGCGAGCAAAAGGCGCCCGAATTCACCGCCAAGAACCCGCGGGGGCAGACGCCGATCCTCGAACTCGACGACGGCACGGTGATCGCCGAGAGCGTGGCGATCATGCGCTATCTCGAGGCGCTGCATCCCGATCCGCCGCTGTTCGGCAGCACCGCTCTCGAAATCGCCGAAATCGAGATGTGGAACCGCCGCGCCGAGATGATCCTGATGCTGCCGGTGGGCGCGGTGTGGGTGCACACCCATCCGTTCACCGCCGCGCTGCCGGGCCGCAATGCCGAGTGGGGCGAGGCCAACCGCCCGCGCGTGGCCGAAGCTATGAAGTTCTTCGACGCTTCGCTGGCGAACCGCGAATATCTCGCTGGAGACAGCTTCAGCGCCGCAGATATCCTGCTGCTGTCAACGGTCGACTTTGCCAAGTTCGTCGGGCTGGAAATGCCGGACGGCTGCGGCAATCTGGCTGCCTGGCATGAGCGTGTCTCTTCCCGGCCCAGCGCCACGGCCTGATTCCGTAGCGCGCCCTAGCGGACTTGCCAGCGCGCGCCATCCGCGCCACTAACGGTTGCGAAACGAAACCCCCGGGAGAGAGCCGCTTGGCCTACGAAACCATCAAAGTCGAACGCGACGGTCCGCTGTTGACCGTCACCCTCAACCGGCCTGACCGGCTCAACGCCATGGCCCCGCAAATGGCCGATGAAATCGGCGAGGCATTCTACGACCTAGGCGATGCGCGCGCCGTGCTGATCACGGGCGAGGGCAAGGGCTTTTGTTCAGGCGCAGACCTCTCTGCACGCGGCGAGGGTAGCGCGCTGCAATCCAAGGGCGGCAGCCACAAGGCGCTGCAGAACCATTACAACCCGGCCATCAGCCAGGTGCTGCGCGCACCTGTGCCGGTTGTCTGCGCGGTCAACGGTCCGGCGGCAGGTGTCGGCTGTTCGCTGGCGCTGGCGGGCGATTTCACGCTGGCCGGCAAGAGCGCCTATTTCCTCCAGGCCTTCGTCAATATCGGCCTCGTGCCCGATGGCGGATCGACGTGGTTGCTGACCCGCGCCATCGGCCGCGCCCGCGCCACCCGCATGATGATGCTGGGCGAAAAGATCGGCGCCGAGCAGGCTGAGGACTGGGGTCTGATCTACAAGGCGGTCGACGATTCGGCATTGATGGACGAGGCCCGCGCGCTGGCCGATAAACTCGCCAATGGTCCGACCCTGGCGCTGCGCACGATGAAGCAGAACATCGCCACCGCACTCGACGGGGCGATCCAGCAGGTCTTTGTCGCCGAGGCCGAGGGTCAGCGCATGGCTGGCGCCAGCGCCGACGCGATGGAAGGCGGCATGGCCTTCCTCCAGAAACGCAAGGCCGAGTTCAAGGGGCAATAAGCGCGGTTCGGGTACTTCCCTGACAGTGCCTTTGGCGTTAGGGCGATGGCATGACCAAGACCCCGACCTATGACGACTGGAAGGCCCGCGCCGACAAGGAAGTGAAGGGCCGCGACCTGACCTGGCACACGCCCGAAGGCGTTGCCGTGAAGCCGCTTTACACCAGCGAAGACACCGCCGACATTGATCCCGGCGTGCCCGGCATCGCGCCTTTTACGCGCGGTCCCTATGCCAGCATGTACACTGGCCGCCCGTGGACGATCCGGCAGTATGCCGGCTTCTCCACCGCCGAAGAATCGAACGCCTTCTATCGCCGCAACCTCGCTGCCGGTCAGAAGGGGCTGAGCGTTGCTTTCGATCTTGCCACCCACCGCGGCTATGACAGCGATCACAACCGCGTTGTCGGCGATGTCGGCAAGGCGGGCGTCGCGATCGACACCGTGCGCGACATGGAAATCCTGTTCGACCAGATCCCGCTCGACACCATGAGCGTGTCGATGACGATGAACGGCGCGGTGATCCCGGTGCTGGCGTTCTACATCGTCGCGGCGGAGCGGCAGGGCGTGGCGCAGGACAAGCTTTCGGGGACCATCCAGAACGACATCCTCAAGGAGTTCATGGTCCGCAATACCTATATCTACCCGCCCGAGCCGAGCATGCGGATCGTCAGCGATATCATCGCATATACCTCCGCCAACATGCCGAAATTCAACAGTATTTCGATTTCGGGCTATCACATGCACGAAGCCGGGGCGACGGCCGTGCAGGAGCTCGCCTTCACCATCGCCGACGGCAAGGAATACGCCAAACGCGCGATGGAAGCTGGCCTCGATATCGACGCCTTCGCGCCGCGCCTGTCCTTCTTCTGGGGCATCGGCATGAACTTCTTCATGGAAGTCGCCAAGATGCGCGCCGCCCGC
>JABDNH010000007.1 GCA_013001055.1 Sphingomonas sp.
ACTTGACCGCTTCGATCTGCGCCTGGCGCTGATCATCGGCAACGGCGAACTTGAACCATTCGTGCCGGTCGATACCCTCGAGCATGTCTTCGGTGATTTCCGAACCCTTCTTGACGCCCTTGGGCGCGGCAGAAGCGGTCTGGCCGAGCAGCATGTCGCGCAGACGGTTATAGGTCGCCCGGTTGAGGATCGCGCGTTCGTCCTGGCTATCCTTGCGCAGGCGCTCGATTTCCTCGTGCTGGATCGCACGCGTACGGTCATCGATCTCGATACCGTGACGGTTGAACACACGCACCTCGACGACCGTGCCGGCAACACCGGGCGGCAGGCGGAGCGAGGTGTCACGCACGTCACTGGCCTTTTCGCCGAAGATCGCGCGGAGGAGTTTTTCCTCCGGCGTCATCGGGCTTTCGCCCTTGGGCGTGATCTTGCCCGCCAGGATGTCGCCCGGGTGCACTTCGGCACCAATGTAGACAATTCCGGCCTCGTCGAGGTTGCGCAGGGCTTCCTCGCCGACGTTGGGAATGTCGCGGGTGATCTCTTCCGGCCCGAGCTTGGTGTCACGGGCGGCGACTTCGAATTCCTCGATGTGGATCGATGTGAAGACGTCGTCACGCACGATGCGCTCGGAGATGAGGATCGAATCCTCGTAGTTGTAGCCGTTCCAGGGCATGAACGCGACGAGCACGTTGCGGCCCAGCGCCAGCTCACCGAACTGGGTCGAAGGGCCGTCAGCGATGATTTCACCGCGCGTCACCGTCTCACCGACTTTCACCAACGGACGCTGGTTGATGCAGGTGTTCTGGTTCGAACGCTGGAACTTCTGCAGCGTGTAGATATCGACGCCGCTTTCGCCGGCCTGCACACCGTCGGTCACGCGCACGACGATACGCGTCGCGTCGACCTGGTCGACCACGCCGGTACGCTTGGCGGCAATTGCAGCGCCGGAGTCACGTGCGACGGTCTCTTCCATACCGGTACCCACAAGCGGGGCATCGGCCTGGACAAGCGGCACGGCCTGACGTTGCATGTTCGAGCCCATGAGCGCGCGGTTGGCGTCATCGTTCTCGAGGAAGGGGATGAGCGAGGCCGCGACCGAGACCAGCTGCTTGGGTGAAACGTCCATCAGCGTGATCTGCTCGCGCTGCGCCATGAGGAATTCGCCGGCCTGGCGGCTCGAGACGATTTCCTCGACGAAGCTGCCGTCCTTGTCGAGGTCGGCGTTCGCCTGCGCGATCGTGTGCTTCTGCTCTTCCATCGCCGAGAGATAGATGACCTCGTCGGTCACCTTGTTGTTCACGACCTTGCGGTACGGCGTTTCGATGAAGCCGTACTTGTTGACGCGGCTGAAGCTGGCGAGCGAGTTGATGAGGCCGATGTTGGGACCTTCAGGCGTTTCGATCGGGCAGATACGACCATAGTGCGTCGGGTGAACGTCGCGCACTTCGAAGCCCGCGCGCTCACGCGTGAGGCCGCCCGGGCCAAGCGCCGACACGCGGCGCTTGTGGGTGACTTCCGAAAGCGGATTGGTCTGGTCCATGAACTGCGAGAGCTGCGAGGAGCCGAAGAACTCACGAACGGCCGCCACGGCGGGCTTGGCGTTGATGAGATCGTTGGGCATCACCGTCGACACGTCGACCGAGCTCATGCGCTCCTTGACCGCGCGCTCCATGCGCAGGAGGCCGACGCGATACTGGTTTTCCAGCAATTCGCCGACCGAACGCACGCGGCGGTTAGCAAGGTTATCGATGTCATCGATATCGCCCTTGCCGTCCTTCAGATCGACCAGCGTCTTGACGACCGCGAGGATATCTTCGCGGCGCAGCGTGGTGACCGTGTCCTCGGCATCGAGGTCGAGGCGCATGTTGAGCTTCACGCGGCCAACCGCCGAGAGATCATAGCGCTCGGGATCGAAGAAGAGGCCGTGGAACAGCGCATCCGCGGTTTCGCGGGTGGGCGGCTCGCCCGGGCGCATCACGCGATAGATATCGGCCAGTGCCTGATCGGTATCTTCGGCCTTGTCGGCGTTGAGCGTGTCGCGGATCCAGGGACCCTTGTTGACATAATCGATGTCGAGAAGCTCGATTTCCTTGATCTTGGCAGCGTCGAGCTTTTCCAGCGTTTCCGCCGAAATTTCCTCGCCGGCCTCGACATGGATCGCGCCCGTTTTTTCGTTGATAAGGTCGTATGCAGCAAAGCGACCGAGGATTTCCTCCATCGGGATGACGACGGTCTTGAGGCCATCGCTTTCAGCTTTCTTGGCGGCGCGCGGCGTAATCTTCTTGCCCGCTTCGAACACGACTTCGCCGGTCTTGGCATCGGCAACGTCGTAGGTCGGCTTCTGGCTGCGCCAGGCATCGGGGTTGAACGGCATTTCCCAGCCATTCTTGCCGCGCTTCCACGTCACGCGATCATAGAAGTGCTCGAGGATTTCTTCGTGATTGAGGCCAAGTGCGTACAGCAGGGTGGTGACCGGCAGCTTGCGCTTGCGGTCGATACGTACGTTGACGATGTCCTTGGCGTCGAATTCGAAGTCGAGCCACGAACCGCGGTACGGGATCACGCGGGCAGCAAACAGATACTTGCCGCTCGAGTGGGTCTTACCGCGATCGTGATCGAACAGCACGCCCGGCGAGCGGTGCATCTGGCTGACGATGACGCGTTCGGTACCATTGATAATGAAGGTGCCGTTGCCCGTCATCAGGGGCATGTCGCCCATGTAGACGTCCTGCTCCTTGATATCGATGACCGACTTGGCTTCGGTGTCGGGATCGATTTCGAAGCTGGTGAGGCGCAGCGTGACGCGCATCGGCGCTGCATAGGTCAGGCCGCGCTGGCGGCATTCTTCGGTATCGAACTTGGGAGGTTCGAGTTCATAGCCATCGAAGTCGAGGTGGGCGGTGCCGGCGAAGTCCTGGATGGGGAAGACGCCGCGAAGCGTCTTTTCGAGACCCGACATATACTCTTCAGCGGGGCGCGAGCGGAGGAAGTCCTCATAGGATTCCTTCTGCACCTCGATGAGGTTGGGCATTTCCGAAACTTCGTGGATGTTGCCGAAGATCTTGCGGATACGGCGGGCCTTGGAGTGGCCGGCGCGTGTCGTCGGCACGTCTTTTGCTGTGGTAGCCATGAATTTCCCTGCGCTACGGGCGCGCGAAAAGGTTCGCGGGCCCTCGATTGCCAAGTGCTGCGCGGTGCCTGGATAGCCCATTTCCCATTCGTTCGAACCGTGCGCGTGGGGCGGTTCGTGTCCCGGAAACAGCAGGCAGGCCCCGGGACGCACGAATCCGTGCGGCGGAGCCACATGTCATTGAATGGCTTCGATATACGCCTCTTGTAGGAAAGTTCAAGGGGGGTGGTTGCCGTTTGCGGTGAGGTGACGCAGGGTGCGCGGCGACGCGTGACAGGGGAGACGAATATGATCCGCAAAACGATATTTCTGGCCGCAACCGCTATGTTGCTGTCTCCGTCCGCCTGGGCGCAGGAAAGCGAGTATCGCGTGCTGTCCACCGGCACCGATATCGGCGCGCTTGAGGTCGAGCGCGACGGCAACACGTACGACGTCGTTTGGGATTACAAACAAAATGGTCGCGGCCCCACGGTTTCGGAGGTGATCCGTGTCGACGATGCAGGCCGCCCCGTCGAGGTGAAGATCGGTGGGCGAACGACCTTCGGCAACTTGATCGACGAATGGTACCGCCCGGATGGTAATGGCGGTGCCAATTGGCAGGATGCGGCGGGCGGCGGCAGCACGGATGCCGATGCCTTCTACGTCAGCCAAAGCGGTAGCCCGATGGACCTCGCGCTCCTGACAGAAGCCTTGCTGCGCGATGCGGATGGCCGCATCGACACGCTGCCTTCGGGCACCGCGGTGCTGACCGCGCGCGACACGATCGATCTTGCCAGCGAGGCGGGCGATGTGTCGGTCACGATCTACGAGGTGTCCGGTCTCAATACCTCGCCAAGCTACGTCCTGCTCGACAGCAAGGGCAGTTTTTTCGGCACGGCAAGCCCGTCCTTTGCGGTCCTGCGCGCAGGCTATGAGGAGCATGACCAGGTCTTGCGCGACATGACCGAACTTTATTCGGCCGAGCGGCTTGCCGAACTCCAGGGCACCTATGCCCATCGTTATGATGTGCCGGTGCGGATTGCCAACGTGCGCATCTTCGACAGCGTTTCCAAAAGCGTGGGCGAACCCAGCGACGTCGTCGTTTACGACGGCCGCATCACCATGATCGAGCCGGCAGGCGGCGCGCCGATCGACGGCGAAGTGCGCATTGAAGGCGAGGGGACGATGATGATCCCCGGCATGTACGAAATGCACGCGCACTTGGGACGCGAAAGCGCACTGACCAACGTGCTCGCCGGTATCACCTCGATGCGCGATATCGGCAACCGCAACGAAGTGCTCGACAAATTGCTCGAGCGGATCGAGGCCGGCGAGCTCGCCGGGCCTCGCGTCACGCGCTTTGGCTTCATCGAAGGCGAAAGCCCTTTCTCTTCGCGCACCGGGGTGCTCGTCACGAGCGCCGAAGAGGCGGTCGAAGCCACGCGCATGTATGCCGCCAAGGGCTTCCATGGCATCAAGCTGTACAATTCGATGAAACCCGAGTGGAATGCGGCGGCCATCGCCGAAGCCAGGAAGCTCGGCCTGATGGTCGCGGGACACGTGCCGGCATTCTCGACCGCCGATGCGATGATCGAGATGGGTTATAGCGAGGTCACGCACGTCAATCAGCTGATGCTCGGCTGGGTTCTTGGCGAGGGCGAAGATACGCGCACGCTGTTCCGCTTCACCGCCATGAAGCGTTTCCCGTCGCTCGACCTTTACGGCGACCAGGTCAACAGGACGATTGACGCGATGCTCGCTAACGGCGTGGCGCACGAACCCACGCTCGGCATTCACGAAATCGGACTGACCGCGAAAGACGGCGAATATCATGCCGGCGCAGTGAGCTATGCCGATAACATGCCGCCGAGCGTACAGCGTAGCCTGAAGCAGGCGCTGTTCGGTGCCGACACGGCTCAAGAGCGGCAGGAATATGTCGACGCTTACGCAACCATCAAGGACACGCTACGGCGAATGCACAAGTCGGGCATCCTCCTGATCCCGGGCACCGATACTGGCGGCGCGCTGACCTATCACCGCGAACTCGAACTGTTCGGTGAGCTCGGCATGAGCAACGAAGAAGTCCTGGCGCGCGCGACGATCGACATGGCGCGCTATCTCGGCCAGGATGAAGACCTTGGCTCGATCGAGCGCGGCAAGCTGGCTGACTTCTTTCTCGTCCGGGGCGATCCCACGACGGATCTTGGCCAGCTGAAGCAGATCGGCCTCGTGTCGCGCGGCGGTACCTTCTACGCGCCTGCCGAGGTGCTTCCCGCATTCGGAATTACGCCTTTCGCCGAAGCGATCGACCTGCCCGAACAATAAACTCGCTGGCACGTTGGGAACGTCATGATCGATCTCCTTAAGCGTACTTTTTCGGCGACCAGCGACGATAATATCGGCCTGGTCGCTGCCGGTGTTGCCTTTTACGGATTCCTCGCTTTCGTCCCGCTCCTGGCTGCAGTGGTGCTTGCCTATGGTTTGTTCGCCGATCCGGTGGACGCCATCGGCCATGCCAGCCGCGTCTTCCAGATTCTTCCCGACGGCGCCGCACGTATCGTGGTCGATCAGATGGAGGCAATTGCCGACACCGATGCATCGACTGCCGGCTTTGGGCTGGTGCTGGCGTTGGGGTCGGCGCTTTTCGGTGCAATGAAAGGTGCCAAGGCCGTCATCATCGCGCTCAACATCGTGACCGGGGTCGAGGAACCACGCGGGTTCCTGCGTCAGAACGGCACCGCGCTGCTGATCACCGTGTCGCTGTCGCTGACTGCGCTCGTGGCGCTCGCGGCGATATCGCTTTTGCCGCTAATCGAAAGCCTGTGGCCCGGACTGCCCGATATCCTGGCCCTGATCTTGCGCGTGGCCTTCTGGCTCCTGTTCGGCCTCGCTGCGGCAGTCGGCGTCGCGCTGATCTACCGCTTCGGCCCCAACGCGCCGCATCACCATTGGCGAACGTTGCTACCGGGTGCGCTGGCTGCGACCGGCGGGTTCTTGATCGTTACGCTTGCCTTCGGTCTCTTTGTCGCCAATTTCGGCAGCTACAACGCGACCTACGGCGCGCTTGGTGCGGTCGTAGTACTGCTAATGTGGCTCTACCTTTCAGCCTATGTCCTGTTGTTCGGTGCCGAGCTCAACGTTGAGCTCCGCTGACCGAAGATCGAGGTAGATATCCGAGGTCAATGTTGACACGGATTAAGTTTCGCTGCCTGATGCGATCATGAGCTTGATCCGCACCGTCATATTCCTGTTCGCGCTGTTCATCGGCAGCATGGCACATGCCGGCGAACCGGCGCGTATCGTGGCGATCGGGGATCTGCATGGCGATTACGAAGCCTATCACGATATCGCGCTGACGGCGGGAATGATCGACGAAGATGGCGACTGGGCTGGCGGCGATACCGTGCTGGTCCAGCTCGGGGACGTTACGGACCGCGGACCTGACAGCCTCAAGATTATCCGTAACCTGATGAAGCTTGAAGAACAGGCGGCCTCGGCGGGCGGCCGGGTCGTTGTCTTGATCGGCAACCACGAAGCCATGAATGTCATAGGCGACCTTCGCTACGTACATCCTGGCGAATTCGAAGCCTTCGTCGGTTCCAAATCCAAAAGTCTTCGCCGCGCCTTCTGGCGCAACAATGAAGTCGCCTTCCTCGCGAAGATGGAGGCGCGTTTCCCCGACGGCAACGCCGAGCAGTGGCGCAAGAAATGGGAGGAAGAGCACCCGCTCGGCTGGGTCGAGCATCGCCTTGCCTGGCAACCCGGCGGCGAGCTGGCAAAATGGTATGCGCGCAAGCAGGCCATCGCCAAGGTCGGCAGCACACTATTCGTCCATGGCGGCATTAGCGCGGAGGTCGCCGCGCAAGGGATCAATGCAACCAACGCGGCGATCGTGGCCGGACTGGCCGATCGTGCCCTATTATCACCGCTCGAAGCGGCAAGAGGGCCGCTATGGTATCGCGGCAATCTTGAAGAAAAAGCGGGCGAACGCACGGTCGAGATGGTGCGCGGCGAGCTGGACGGGGTGCTCGCGACACTTGGCGCCAAACGGCTCGTGGTCGCCCATACGCCGCGGCTCGAAGGAATCGACGCCCAGCATGACGGAAGGCTGGTGCGCATCGATACCGGTATGGCCGATCATTATGGCGGGCGGCTTTCCTATCTCGAGATACTCGACGGCGCGGCGTTCGCTATCGAGCAGGATGACGCGGGCAAGTGGAAGCGTCGGGCCTTGCCGCAAGGAGGTGGCACATGATCGAACTGGTGATGACCGCGATGGTCATGCAACCCGTGGACGAACCTCAACCGCTTTTCGAAAGCGACGCGGTCTTGAACGTGACGATCTCGGGGCCGTTCAGCCGATTGGTGCGACGGGCCAAGCGCAATCCGCAGCCCTATGCCGTGCGCGTGACCGTTAACGGTATGGAGCATAACGCCACGATCGAGGCCAGGGGCCTTACGCGGCGGGTCGGCGGGTTCTGCACTTTCCCACCACTGCGCCTGAGCTTTCCGTCCAAGCCCGATGGGGCATCGCCATTTGCGGGTCAGGGAAAGCTCAAGATGGTCACGCATTGTCAGGACAAGGGCAATTACGAGCAGGTCATGCTGCGTGAATATGCCGCCTATCGTCTCTACAACGTGATGACCGATGAAAGCTTGCGCGTGCGTCTTGCCAATATCCGCTACGAAAACGAAAGCGGGAACGAAGTGGCGACGCGGATGGGGTTCTTCATCGAAGATATCGATGCCGCTGCCGACCGGCTTGGCGGCACCGAGATCAACTTGCCCGAGATCGGCTCACGCTGGATCGGCCAGCAGCGCGCTGCGCGCTATGCGCTTTTCCAGTATATGATCGGCAATCTCGACTGGTCGATGTTCCGTGGACCACAAGATCGGCATTGTTGCCATAACAGCAAGGTCATCGGATCGGGCAAGCAAGCGCGCCAGGATCTCATTCCCGTACCGTACGATTTCGACATGTCGGGCTGGGTCGATGCGCCTTACGCCGTCGCGCCGGAAGGCCTACCCGTCCGCAACGTGCGGCAGCGTCTCTATCGCGGGTTGTGCCGCTATGGGCCCGACACGCTTGCGCTTGCGGCCGATTTGCGGGGTCGCCGTAGCGAACTCGCCGCGGCTTATCGCAACGTTCCGGGCATGAGCGATGGTACGCGCGGGGACCTCGACGACTATCTCGCCGATTTCTTCTCGGACATCAGTAGCGACGAGCGGGTGCGCGACAAGATACTGGACGATTGCCGCTAGCGCGCAGGATAGACAGTCAGTCGGCCCCGCCGCGTCGCCGTTCCCTCATCGGCCAAGGCGATCCAGCGGCCGCCGAGAAATGCGATTCCTTCGGTCATCGGATGCTGTCTTGGCGTGAGCCGGCGCTTTTCCAGCAACGTGCCTAGACGATCGAAGGTCAGCATGATGCGATTGCGTCCCGACACGATTTGGAGCTCTCCCGACCCCGGGTCCCAATCGATCCCCGACGGGCGGAAATCAGGCCGCTCCTCTTTAGTGAGGAAGGCGGTAAGGGCAAGCGATATGAAAGGCGTCTGCGCGGCGTGCTCGCTGTCGATTGCCCAGCGATAGATGGTAAGTCGTCGCGCTTCGGTTCCCATGCTGTCGCGGCGCCCGCGCTTGCAAAGAATGAGCAGCTCGTCGTCGTTTGGACTAGCCGAAAGCCCCTCGATCTCGCAGAAGGGGCCAACGCCGCTGTCATGGACGGTGTAGGCAACACGCTGTCGGTGGCGGCCTATGTCGGCGGCGTAGATCAGCCCGTCTGAGGTGATCAGAAAAACGCGCTTGCCGACCCGCGCGATACCTTCGAAATCGCCTTCGAGCGTGGGGTCGCCGAGCGCGAAGGCGCGCAGGACACGACCGCGTTCCAGCTCGATCTCATAAACGATGGCATGCTCGTCATTATGCGCAAACACGCTGCGCTGGCTTGCAACGGCCAGTCCGCTTACCTCTTCCAGTCCCTTGGGCAGGCTGAAACGGCGCGCCTCTTCGATTTGCTGTGTCGCCCCCAGCGTCAGGGCGACCGGCAGCAGTGCCGCCAGCTTCATCATCCCTGCTTCTTTTCGCTTTCGGGCGGGGCATCCTCATCAAGCTCGTTGCCGTGATTGGGACGGAAAAAGCGGTGTGCGCCCTTGATCGCGCCGTAATCCGAACTCCACAGCGCGATGAAAAGATAGTTGAAGAAGATGGACGTCACGAGCGCCACTTCGAGTGCACCGATACCCGCAGACAGGCCGATGGCGATGGCAAGAAAGATGTATAGCGCGTCGCCGGAGCTTTTGAGTGTATTACGAAAACGCACCCCTGCCACGATCCCGGCAAGGCTGAAGGCCAGCGCCAAACTATTGTGCACGATCACGACGATCGCGGTGACTACGATCGGCAGGATGATGATCGTCTCGACGATAGACTGGTTATATTCGGCCCGGTTGCGGCAGCTCATGTAGAGCCAGCTCACCGGCAACACGGTGTAGAGCGCACCGAACATCGCCATCAGAAGCCAGATGATCGAGCCGGTGAGGTCGCCCGCGCGGTTGGCGCCAATCTCGATGGATTCGAAGGGGTCGTCGCTGGGGCCGGTCAGCAGCGCCTCGGCACCTCCGATGGGCAGGTAGGCTGAACTCTCGGGCACGATCGCAGTCATGCCGTACACAATCGCGGTGACAGCGAGATAGTAGATCGTCAGCGCCGCAAATAATCGAACAACGCGCATCCGCATCCCCCTAAAACGTGCATAGACACTACGCCATGTCTCGGCAGACGCCAAACAAAAGGGGCGGCCCTGGGGAAAGGCCGCCCCCGACGCCCATACCCTGCAAGGGCAAGCCAGGGTACGTGCATCGTCTCGAAGCAACGAAGACATCGTCTTCGCCCGAGGTTCGAAGATGTCAGGATAGGCCCGGTTGTCACGGCTGCCAGCCGGATGGCCTCTTTGTGACCACACATTGCCGTGAACGCGGTCAATTAACGCCGCGAATTTGCGCGCGCCTGTAACCTTTTCTGTGTTTCGCGTGAATTGAGATGCACCGATCTTATTGGCCTGGCGCGGTGTTCGCGCGTTGCTTGCCACCATGACAGCGCCGCTTTGGAGTGCGGCTGAAGCGAGGACATGATGAAGCGCGTACTTCTATTCGGCATCACCCACATTGTTGCACTGGCGGTGGGATTTGCAGCCGGCGTATATTATTTGCCCATCCTGACGGCGGAAAATGCGCCCGATGCAATAGTGCTGGAGCAAGAAGCGGCCGCCGCCACCTATTCGGCGGCCTTGAGGCGCGATCTGCCAGGTAGCGACGGCCTGCACTGGGGCGAGGGCAAGATCAGCGTTTCGGAATCCACAATCTCGCACCAGGGTAAATTGGCGCCCGGGCCTGACTATTTCGTCTATCTGACGAGTGAACTGGTCGAAGATGAGGAGGAATTCCTCGCCATCAAACACCAGGCGCAGCTTATCGGACCGGTCAAAAGCTTCGACGGCTTCCTCCTCGATATACCCAAGGGTGTGGATATCGAGCGTTTCACCACGGTCGTGATCTGGTGCGAAAGCTTCAACGAGTTCATCACCGCCGGCCAGTATCGCGCACTCACCGAAACCTAAGACAGATTTAAAAAGGGCGGCCCCAACGGGACCGCCCTTCTTGTACCGGTGAAACCCGGAAAAAGCTTACTTGAGCTCGACGGTGCCGCCAGCTGCTTCGATCTTTTCCTTGATCTCGTTGGCTTCGTCCTTGGAAGCGCCTTCCTTGATCGGCTTGGGCGCACCTTCGACGAGGCTCTTCGCTTCGCCAAGGCCCAGACCGGTGATGGCGCGGACTTCCTTGATGACGTTGATCTTCTTGCCACCGTCACCGGTGAGGATCACGTCGAACTCGTCCTTTTCTTCGACCGCAGCAGCGTCACCGCCACCGGCGCCCGGGGCTGCGACCGCAACCGCTGCCGAGGCGCTCACGCCCCACTCTTCTTCGAGCTTCTTCGAAAGCTCGGCAGCTTCAAGAACGGTCAGTTCCGAAAGCTCTTTAACAATCTTGTCCAGATCAGCCATTTTATTTCTCCGTTTGGGCATCGTTGCCCGTCGTGTTGTTCAGTCTAACTTTAAAGTCAGGCCGCAGCCTTGGCGCTCAGGACGCGCGCGAGAAGACCCGCGGGCTCCTTCGAAATCTGCGCAATCTTGGTGGCCGGAGCATTAATCAGGCCAACAATCTTGCCGCGCAGTTCATCGAGCGAGGGCAGTTCGGCCAGTGCCTTGATGCCGTTCACGTCGAGGACGGTCTCACCCATCGCGCCGCCGAGGATCTCGAACTTGTCGGTAGCCTTGGCGAACTCCACCGCGACCTTGGCGGCCGCAACGGGATCGGACGAGGTTGCCAGCGCCGTGGGACCCGAAAGAAGGTCACCGATCGGCTGGTACTGGCTGCCATCGAGCGCGAGCTTGGCAAGGCGGTTCTTCGCGACCTTGAACTGGGCACCGGCGTCGCGCATCTTGTTGCGCAGTTCCGACGACTGGTCGACGCTCAGCCCGTGATTACGGGTAACGACGACGACGCCGGTTTCTGCAAAGACACTCTTCAGCTCGGCAACCAGATCGGCTTTTTGCGAACGATCCATGCCATACTCCCATGTCGTTTCCGCTGTTGGCACCATTGCCAATAGCGGTTGCTTCCCGAGCGAACTCAGTCAGCGATACTGTCCGTGGGGTTGGATCAACACGACCGGAATGCCTTGCGGCGGGCGGCCGAAAATCTCTCTATCACCCCGTCTAGGCTGCAAATTAAGACCCGCCGGTTTTCCTTGGGGTCAGCAACTGTCTCGGACGAGATCGCCGCCCGAAGGCGACGGTCGAGGGGCTCTCTACATGCTGCGGCTGCGAAGTCAAGCGGTTCAGTCGCCTTGCGGGCGGCTATTCCACGTCATCTTTCTGATCTTCCACGCCCCAGTCGGGCGCTTTTCGGCAAGGATAATGTAATTGCCTTCATAGGCAGTCTCCTCGTCGTCCACGATCCATGCCGCGCTGCTTCGCCCGGTGATGGCGGCGAGGCAATTCGTCCCTTCGACCGACGCGGTGGAGCGTTCGAAGCGACTGACCACGGTCGGCGGGCTATCGGACGGAAACCAGTATCCATCGAGCGCTTCGCGTCCACTCAGCGGCTCTCCGCCGTTTCCCGGGATAATCGTCGCTTTTTCAATGAACAGGTCGAGCAATGCCTCGCGCTGCGCTTCGGTACCCTCCAGCTTCCAGGCCGCGGCATAATCCTGGTCGAGCTTGCGCAGGGCTGCCTTGGCTTCCGGATCAAGCGGCTGGCAGGCCGCTTCCACAACGTTGTTGCCGATCGCATTCGCTTCGTCGCCATCGCTGACGGAACAGGCGGTTAGAATCGCGGTGGAGGCAAGCAGCATGATGGTTCGCATGACGCGATATTATCGCTTTGGCGTTGCCGCTGCTAGTCGTCTTGGCTGCCGGGCGGATCGTCGGGCAATGCCTCTTTCAATGCGGCAACGTATCGCCAGATATCGGACACCACGACCGACCCCTCACCGACAGCGCTGGCGACCCGCTTGACCGAGGTGGCGCGCACGTCGCCTACGGCCCAAATGCCATCGCAGCTGGTCTGCGCGAACATCGGTCTGTCGACGTCCTCACCGCACAGCACGAAGCCCTTGTCGTCGAGCTCGACGAGCCCTGACAGCCATTCGGTGTTGGGGGCCGCGCCGATCATGATGAACAGACCGCCGCATTCAAGATCGCGTTCGCCGTCGGGTCCTTCGACGCGAACTCGCTCCAGCATCTGGTCGCCGTCCAATCCCTTCACCTCGTGGTTGAAGTGGATGGTTATCCCGGGATCGGCTTCGAGCCGTTCTGTCAGGTACGATGACATGCTGCCGGCCAGGCTGTCGTCGCGCACCATCAGATGCACGCACTTGGCAACGCGGCTGAGGTACATCGCGGCCTGCCCGGCGCTATTACCGCCGCCGACGATCACCGCGTTCTTGCCTGCGCAAAAGCGCGCTTCCATGTCCGTCGCGGCATAATAGATGCCGGCGCCTTCGAATTCGCGCAGCCGATCAATCGGTAACTTGCGATACTGGACTCCCGTCGAAACCAGGATCGCGCGGGCGCACACTTCGTCGCCTTCGTCGAGCTGCGCGCAAAAGGTGCCGTCACCGCGCTGGCGCAATCCCGTGACGCGGCGGGGCATGACGAAACGGGTGCCGAACTTCATCGCTTGCACCTGTCCGCGATAAACGAGGTCCGCTCCGGATATGCCGGTCGGGAAACCCATATAATTTTCGATCCTGCTGGAGGTGCCGGCCTGTCCGCCGATCGCCGTGTCCTCGATCACCAGCGCATCGAGCCCTTCGGAACCTGCATAGACCGCCGCGGCCACCCCGGCCGGCCCACCGCCGACGATCAGCAGGTCGACATCTTGCTTCGAGCATATATCGAGATCGAGTCCCAGCAAACGCGCGGCCTTGCGCGGGGTGGGATTGTCGATGACCCGCTCGGTCCCGATCACGACCGAGGGTTCGTGATCGACCAGCGTGCACAATTTACGCGCCTCCTTGTCCTCGCCGTCCAGGTCGTATGACTGGAAGGGAATGCGATTGCGGCTGAGAAACGAGGCAACGGCGCGCACTGCCGCATCGCGGTCGGCACCGACGATCTTGATCGCCGAACGTTCGTCCTCGAATTGCTTGCGTCGCCGTGCCGAGAAGACATCGATCACGTGATCCGACAGTTCAGGAACCTTGCGCATCAGGTCGAGCATTGCTTCGCGCGGCGCTTCGAGCGTCCTGCTATCCTTGGCAGCGCGCATCGGCAACGTATGGCTGCCGGCATTCAGAAATGCCAATTCGCCCATGAACTGGGTTGGCCCGAGAGTGCTTTCGACGAGGCGTTCGCCGGAAAAGTCGTCGACCACCTCGATTTCGCCGTCGAGAACATAGACGAATTGGTCCATCGGATCGCCGATTTCGGCAACCATCTCGCCGGCCTTGTAGCTCTTCTCCTCGGCAATCTTGCGGATGGCGTCGACATGGTTGTCCGACAGCGGCACGCGCTTCATCACTTCAAGGTCGGCGCCAATAGATTCCATGCTGATCCTATCCTTCTACTCGGGCTTCCAACGCGCTGCGGGCAGCGAAAGTGCCGAGCACTGTGCCCCTTGCCAAATGGTACGATCGGTCCACAATGCAATCCGAGTTAAGGGGGGCACGTGGCCGATCTCTTTTTGTCCTATGCGCGCGACGATCAATCGACGGTAGACATGCTTGCGGCGGCATTGGAAGCGCGAGGTTATTCGGTCTGGTGGGACCGGCACATGGAATCGGGCGCGCAGTTTTCCAAGGAAATCGAACAACAGATCGAACGGGCAAAGGCGACGCTGGTTTGCTGGTCCCGAGAAAGCGCGGAATCGCGCTGGGTTCGCGATGAAGCAAACTATGCGGCCGAACGCGATAAGCTGCTGGCGGTAACACTGGATGGCACACTGCCGCCCATGGGTTTCGGGCAATTTCACGCGCTATCGCTCGAAGACTGGAAAGGCGATGCCCAAGCGTTGACGCCGCTGATCAACGCCGTAGCACACAAGCTGGGCGACGAGGCGGACGATCGTGCGCCAGCTTTGCCCGTGCCCGAGCCGAAGTTGAAGGCCTCCTGGCTGGTGGTGGCGATTGCTGCCTTCCTCGCTGCGGTCGGGGCACTCGTCATTCCCACACTCATCGCAGACGATTATACTGCCGAAGAGGCCATGCAGGCCTCGATCGCAGTGCTGCCCTTCGAAGCTCTGAGTGAGGACGAGAGCGACGAATATTTCGGGCGCGGCATCGCCGAGGAATTACTCAATTCCCTATCCAAATTTCCCGATCTCAAGGTCGCGGGCAGGGCGTCCGCTTTCTCGTTTGAAGACAGCGACGCACTCAACAATGAAATTGGCGAGCAGCTTGGTGTCGAGCACATTTTGCAGGGCACGGTGCGCCGCGCCGGAGACCGGGTGCGCATCACCGCAAGCCTGACCAGCGCCGGCGACGGCACGCAGCTTTGGTCCGAGACCTATGAGCGCGAATTGACCGACATTTTTGCTATCCAGGATGACATCGTCGAGGAATTGGCCCGCGTTCTCCAGTTCAGGCTCGGCGTTGGTGCCGGCGCTGGGCGGGCCGAGGGCAGGGGTGTCGATCCACGCGCTTACGAGGCCTACCTGCGCGGGCTGGATTTTTGGCACCGTCGGGAAGATCCGCAAAATCGCTTCGAAGCAATTGCCAGCTTCAAGGAAACTACCGAGCTCGATCCCAAATTCGCTGACGGTTGGTCGGCGCTTGGAATGGGTGTCGCGTGGAGCAGTTCTTACGTGAAAGAGGCGTTCGGTTTCGATGCCGTTGAAGTGACGGAAAATGCGCTGCGGCGTGCTCGCGCGCTCGATCCGGGCAATGCGCGTGCCAACGCCGTGCTCGCGGCGTGGGAAAAGGACGTCGATGCCGCGCTGGTTGCGTTCGACGCCGCTTATGACCGCGCGCCCAATGACTCGCTGGTCAATTATGCAGGCGGAATGATGTACGAGTATCGAGGCGACTTCGACGCAGCGGTGCGCCATTTCGACCGCGCGCTGCTTCTCGATCCGCTGAACCTGACGGTGCAACGCGTCCGGGCGCTGGCCCTTGGCGCGGTCGGTCGATATGGCGAGGTCGAAGACGATATCCGTGGGCTCGCGACCTGCGGCGAACTATGCGACTACGGGCATGTGATCATGGCTGCGAATGGGCTGGTCGCCAGCTTGCATGCCGGAGAACCGGCCAAGATTTCGCGATGGCTCGAGCTTCTTGGCCACAACCACGCCCGCGCGCCCTCTCAAACCGAATATGACAGACTATGGCTCAGTTGGCTCGAAGGGCGCGCTCGCGAAGTCGTCGACGGCACACCATTCACCGCAGCGCCCTTCACCGACGCGCAGAACTTTTCGCTCGGCGTGGGTATGGCGACACCGGCGTCCTTGCTGGCGCAGGGCGGCCAGGTCGAAAACGCGCTCGACCTGCTCGAGGTCGGCTATCGGAAACGCGAGCTATTCGGTGCCAACGATTTTTGGCCGCTACTCGACGGACGCTATGAATTTCCCGACGCGATGCGTCGTCACCCACGCTTCCACGCCATTTGGGCCAATCCCGACATGGCGCGCCTTGCCGAAGTCCGCCGCGCCGCCGGCCAGACAGCGGGATTGCCGCTTCCGATGCCGCAATAGAAAAAGGCCGGAGCGATTGCGCCCCGGCCTCTTCTGTCTGTCACCGAAAGTAGCAAACGCCTAGGCGTTGGCTTCCTTGGCAGCCTGCGTGCCTTCGACGTCAGCGAGGTCGAGCTTGAGGCCCGGGCCCATCGTCGAGGTGATCGCGACCTTGCGGACGTAACGACCCTTGGCGCCCGAAGGCTTGGCCTTGAGGATCGCACCTACGAAAGCGTCGAAATTCTTGCGCAGCGCTTCTTCATCGAAACTCGCCTTGCCGATGCCGGCATGGATGATACCGTTCTTCTCGACGCGGAACTGCACTTCGCCGCCTTTGGCCGCTTCGACAGCCGCCGCCGGATCGGGCGTCACGGTGCCGAGCTTGGGGTTTGGCATCAGGCCCTTGGGCCCCAGTACCTTACCGAGACGACCCACGATGCCCATCATGTCGGGCGTCGCGATGATACGGTCATAGTCGAGATTGCCGTTCTGCATGTCTTCCATGAGATCTTCGGCACCCACCTTGTCGGCGCCGGCTTTCTCGGCGGCTTCGGCCTTGTCGCCGCGTGCGAACACGGCAACTTTGACGTCCTTGCCCGTGCCCGAGGGCAGCGCGACGACGCCGCGAACCATCTGGTCGGCGTGGCGCGGATCGACACCCAAGTTCATCGAGAGTTCGATCGTTTCGTCAAACTTGGCGGTGGCGCACTCCTTGACGAGCTTGATCGCATTGTCGACCTTGTAGATCTCGTCGTTATCGACCTTTTCGTACTGGGCCTTCTGCTTTTTGGTCAGCTTCTTCGCCATCGTTTAGCCCTCCACTACTTCGAGGCCCATGGCGCGAGCCGAGCCTTCGATGATCTTCGTTGCCGCTTCGATGTCATTGGCATTGAGATCGGCCATCTTGGTCTCGGCGATTTCCTTGACCTTCGAGCGGGCGATCGTACCGGCGCTCTCGGTCCCGGTTGCGCCCGAGCCCTTCTTGATCTTCGCCGCGCGCTTCAGAAGGAAGCTGGCGGGCGGGGTCTTGGTTTCGAACGAGAAGCTGCGATCCGCATAGACCGTAATGGTCGTCGGGATCGGCATATTCTTTTCCATGTCCTGCGTGGCAGCATTGAACGCCTTGCAGAATTCCATGATGTTGACGCCGCGCTGACCCAGCGCGGGGCCGATCGGCGGGGAGGGATTGGCGACGCCCGAAGGCACCTGCAGCTTGATATAGCCGGAAATCTTCTTGGCCATGCCAAAAAGTCCTTTCTTTCATCCTGTCGCTTCCGCTAGCGGCGGAGGCTCTGATTAAGCGGTACAAGCGGCGCGCCTTCCGGCTGCGCCTCCCGCGCGAATTGCCTGTCCTGTCGGAAAGACCGCGCGCCTCTAACAACTAAAGCGATACGATGCAACGACTTATCGGCGTTCGCCTTGCCCCCTTTCCGGAGCAAATTTGCATCGAATCTGGACCTACTAATGACCGCTTCCCGCCATTCTTGCTCCGCACCCCTCAGAAGTCGTCCAATATGAACGGTTTAATGCATCCGTTTCGGGGAAGGCATGCCTATTGAGACGGTCGCCGGATCGACGCCACCACGAGTAAAGGGGACGTGCGACCATGATGGAAAAGAAAACACCGCCGGTGGCAAGTGACGCCGCACAAAGGCTGCCAGACGATTTGCTCAACCGACTAGTCGAGCTGGCCGATACGCTCGACCATCTCATGCCACGCGAAGTCGACGGGGACGAGCGCGGCGCCAGTACCGCCGGCGATCCGCTCCCGCGCCTCGATGCGGTGCTGGGCAATCTCGAAGATGTGCAGGGCGGGATTAGCCACGCAATGCTGGTGCGCCGGACGATCAGCCTCCGTCGCCTGCGCGAAGACATATTCCCAAAAGGACTGTTTGCCGACCCCGCCTGGGACATGTTGCTCGATCTGTATGGCGCGCATATCGCCCAGCACCGCGTTCCCGTATCGAGCCTGTGCGTCGCTGCCGAGGTCCCCGCAACCACAGCGCTGCGCTGGATCAGCAAGCTCGATCGTATGAAACTGATCAACCGCGAACGCGATCCACACGATGCCCGCCGGGTGTTCATTTCGCTCCAGCCCGACGCCGTGGCGATGATGCGCGACTATTTTGCGCGCGTGGCTGAAGGACTGCCGGCGGCGGCGTAATGACTGCCCTTCAGCGCTCCGCTCGACGACGTTGAACTTTGCAAAAGGGCAATGCGTAGTATTTGCATGCGCTTCTACGCTCTTGTTCTGGTGTTGGTTATCACGGCGTGCGCCGATGATGATCCGCCCGCGGCTGAAGAGCCGGCGATCGATATCGCCAGCATGACCGGACTATACGAAAATGATCGCGGCGACCGGCTTTGCATCGCCCCGACATCGGATGGCGCGCATAAATTCGCGTTCGTAACGCTGGGCGCGCCACCGGCTGCCTGCAGCGGGTTGGGACAGGCGTCGCGTTTTGGCGACCGCCTCCGCCTCGAATTGCAGGGGGAAGAGCGTTGTTCCTTCGAAGCGCGGTTGGAAGACGGGCAGCTCACTATTCCGCCCACCCTGGCCGAGGAGTGCGCTTATTACTGTAGCGCGGGGACGAGCTTTGCCGGCCGCGAACTCATCAAGACCGCCGACGGGCTCTTGGCCTTGGGTGAGGCAGAGGATCTCGTCGGCGATCCGCTGTGCCTCTAGTCCGTCACACCCGATTGCAGGGTGATGTCGAACCGCGCCCGTTGGGCCCCCATTTGCGATAACCGCTCGAATCCACGTGGAAGCGCACCCCGCTGTAAAAACCAAGACCGGTAGAATAGTCGCGCCCGGAATCGCGGTGCGCGGCGCAAAGTTCGCGAACAAGATCGTCGCGCTCGATGGTCTCGTCGGCGGGCTTGAGGTCCATGGCGAAAAACAAGCGGTGCGCGGAAGCGGGGCGGCCGCCAGAGCAGCTGTTAAGCCCTTCGTTGCGATAGGCAGACAGTGCTTCCACCTCTCCGATCGCGGGTTCGACTTCGCGTTCGACGAAGGCCAGCGTCGCCACGATATTGTCCCACTGCTGCATCGGGGCGACTTCGAAACGCTCGGCGCTGCACTGCTGCCAGGATGACGACGTGCGGACCAGCTGCCACGTCGGCACGACATCCTGAAGGTCATTTCGCAGCAGGAATTCGCGCAATGCCCGCACCTCCTTGCGGTCGCCGGGGTTCTTGGCAAGCCAAGCGAAATAATCCGCGCGGGTCTGGCCTGGCGCGGTCGTTTGCGGCTCGGCCGAGCGCGGGATGAACGCCACCAGCGCGGCAATCGCGACAAAGGGGAAAATCATGCGCATCAAAGCCTTAAACGCATGGCCTGCATGCAGGTTCTCGGCGGTCCGATGAAGCGAGCCGGACGCAGCGATGAGCCGCGCGATTCGCATCTCTATGCAACAAGCACGCACCATCGGCCGTTGGTGGCAAAAGCAAACAACAGTCAAAGGTGCATTGCGTGAAAAAGATCATTCTCCTGGCGTCCGTCGCCTTGGCCTCCACCCTGTCCGCATGCGGCGATAGCCAAGGCGGGAATATCGAAGCCAACCAGGGCGACATCGATGCCGCCGCTATCGTCGATCCTTCCGCCGTCACGAAGGCGGAACTGCAGTCGGCAGTTTCCGATGAGCGTGTCCGCGACTTCTACGAAGCGCGCGATTGGCAGCCGGTCTGGACGCAGGACAATGCAGTCGCGGCGGTCAAGATGCTGCGCGCGGCGGGCAACCATGGTCTCGATCCACGCGATTATATTGCCGCGGTCGAGACGGATAACGACCCCTCTGCGCGCGAAGCCGCGCTGACCACTGCCGCGCTCGACCTTGCCGATGCGCTGGCGGATGGAAAGTCCGATCCCGCAGAACTCTACGAGGTCTATACTTTCCCGCGCCCGGACGTCGATATCGCCGCCGGGCTGGAACAGGCCGTAACGCAGAACAATGTCGGCGAATGGCTCGCCAGCCTCGCTCCGCAAGACGATGAATATCGCGCCTTGTCAGAGACTTATGTGAAATTCGCCGAGCAGGCGCGGACGGCAAAGGAATCGCAGATCGACGGCGGCGATGTCGTTCAAGTTGGCGATCGCGACCCCCGCGTGCCCCAGATCGCCGCGATCCTTGAGCGCAACGGCTATCTCAAGACTGAAAGTGCCGCACAGCCGGCATCGCAGCGTGAAGACTCCAGCGCGTCGACCAACAGCACGGCGCAAACCGACGCCGACAATGCGACGGTCTTCACCGAACGCATGTCGGAAGCGCTCAAGGCCATGCAGCGCGACTTCGGCATCGAGGATGACGGCATCATCGGCGAGAGCGCGATCGAGATGCTCAACACCGGTGCCGCCGAACGCGCCCGCATCCTGGCGATCAACCTCGACCGCCGCCGTTGGTATGCGCGCAATAGCGCGCCGACCCGCATCGACGTGAACATCGCCACGGCGACGCTCGATTACATCCGCGACGGGAAGCTTCGCGATAGCCGCAAGGTGATCGTCGGACAGTCAGATTGGGAGACCCCGCAATTGGCGTCGCCAATGTTCCGGCTTGTCGCCAACCCGACCTGGACGGTGCCAAAGTCGATCGAAGAGGAAGAGTTGACGGGCAAGGGTGCCAGCTATTTCCAAGCCAACAACATGGTGCGCCGCGACGGCTATATCGTCCAGCTGCCGGGTCCCGATAATGCGCTGGGTGAAGTCAAGTTCGACCTCAAGAACGACCATGCGATCTACCTGCACGACACCGCCGCGGACTCGCTGTTCGGACGCGACGAACGCTACCTCAGCCACGGCTGTGTCCGCGTCGAAGATGCGCTGGGTTTCGCGCGCATGATCGCGCAAGACGCCGGTGTCAGCAACCGCTACCGCCAGGCGGCCGCGAGCGGTGAGGAGACCTTCGTCGATCTGCCGAAAGAAATCCCCGTGCGCCTGCTTTATCACACCGCCTTTATCGATGACGCGGGGAAGGTGGCCTTCAGGAACGACCCCTATGGCTGGGACGAAAAAGTAGCCGGCGCCTTGGGTTACGAAATGCGCCAACCCATCGCGGTCGACGGGCACATCAGGGACGTCGGCCCCTGATCGTCGGCACGACGTCAGCTACAAAAAAAAGGGGCGCTCTTTCGGGCGCCCCTTTTTCAATTCAGCGATAGGATCTTAATTTACTTGACCAGCTCGACCTGGTCGAATTCGAGTTCGACCGGCGTCGCGCGGCCGAAGATCGAGACGCTGACCTTTACGCGACCGCGGTCGAAATCGAGTTCTTCAACGAGACCCGAGAAGCTCGCGAAGGGGCCTTCGAGCACCTTCACGTTATCGCCGATTTCGTAATCGACCGTGATCTTTTGCTTGGGCGCACCCGCAGTCTCTTCCTTGGTGTCTAGCATGCGGTTGGCCTGCGCCTCGGGGATCGCCTGCGGCTTGCCATTGGGGCCGAGGAAGCCGGTGACCTTGGGCGTGTTCTTCACCAGGTGGAAGACATCGTCGGTCATGGTTAGTTTGGCGAGCACATAGCCCGGCATGAACTTGCGCTCGGCTTGAACCTTCTTGCCGCGCTTGATCTCGGTGACGGTTTCGGTGGGCACTTCGATGCGCTCGACACCCTGTTCGAGGCCGAGGCGCTTGGCTTCCGACAGGATCGCGTCGCGAACCTTGCCTTCGAAACCGGAGTAAGCGTGAATGATGTACCAACGAGCCATGTAAAATCCTTAGCCAAGCAGGGCGAGAAGCTGGCGGACGATCCAGCCGAAGAACGAATCGGTGCCGAGGAAGAAGAGCGCGAGCAGGCTGGTCATGATGAGCACCATGATCGCGGTCGTGATGGTTTCCTTGCGGGTCGGCCAGACGACCTTGCTGGTCTCGGCGCGCACCTGGCGGAGGAATTCTGCGGGGGTCGGTTTACCTGCCACGTTGTATTTCCGTTTCCTAATCGTTCGACGGCTTTCGGGTAGGAGCTTTCCCCCGCTGCCGGCCTGTGCCGGGGCGGAGGTCTGTGACTACCCATGTCCGTATGGGATGGCGATGTAGCGGCGAGTCTACGCGATTGCAAGATGAAGGCGGCCTGGCAGGGGCAGCAGGATTCGAACCCGCGACCCTCGGTTTTGGAGACCGATGCTCTACCAGCTGAGCTATACCCCTAGGCCGAGCGCGGCTCCTACTGCGAAGCCGCCCTGCATTGCAAGACTTAAGCGGCCACCTCGAACGGTTCAATCTCGCCTGAAACATACATGTTGCGTGCCTTCACCCGGCTCAGCTTGCCAGAGCTGGTGCGGGGCAGGCTGCGCGGCGGCACAAGCTCGACGATCGGCGAGATGCCCGTGATCGATCGCACGCGCTCCTTGATGTCGTCGCGCAGCATTGCGCGTTCGCCAAGGTCGGATACGCGGCAATGCACGAGGACTGCAGGCAATTCCTCGCCGGTATCGGTGGTCAATGCAAAGGCGGCGATGTCACCATTCTTGAAGCCGGGCAGCTGCTCGACCGCCCATTCAATATCCTGCGGCCAGTGGTTCTTGCCGTTGATGATGATCATGTCCTTGGCACGGCCGACGATGTAGATATAGCCGTTCGACATGTAGCCCATGTCGCCGGTGTCGAGCCAACGGTCGGCGCTGAGGCAGGCAGCGGTCGATTCGGGATCGCGATAATATCCTTCCATCACCGAACCGCCGTGGACGAACACCTTGCCGATATGTCGGTCGGGCAGGACATTGCCCGCCTCGTCGCGAATCTCGATGCTCATGCCCTCGACGGCCTTGCCGCAATTGACGATGGCACGATAGCGCTGGGGTCGATCATCGCCGCCCGGCGCCGGCGCGCCGCCCGACAGTTTCTCTTCTTCGACCAGTTCGATCTTGATGCCTTCGCCCGGCGGCATGAGGCTGACCGCCAGCGTGGCCTCCGCCAACCCGTAGCTGGGGCAAAATGCGCTGCCATCGAAGCCGGCCTCACCGAAGCTGTCGAGAAATTGCTGCATGACATCGGGACGGATCATGTCCGCGCCGTTGCCCGCGATGCGCCAGCGCTCGAGATCGAAACGATCCGCAGCCTTGGTCTGGCTGCTCATTCGGCGCGAGCAGATGTCGTATCCGAAGGTCGGAGAATAGGAAAGCGTCGTGCCGGGATTGCGGCTGATTAGGTCAAGCCAGGTAAGGGGGCGACGCGCGAAATCCTCGGTCTTCATGTAATCGACACTGAGCTGGTTCGCCATTGGCGAGAGCATACAGCCGACCAGTCCCATGTCGTGATACCAAGGCAGCCAGCTGATGCAGCGATCACTGTCCTGTACCTTGAGGCCAAGCCCGTGCGCGCGCAGATTGTGGAGCAGCTGGCGATGCGTCACCGCTACGCCGTGCGGGAAGCGGGTCGAGCCCGAGCTATACTGCAGGTAGGCGATGTCATCGGGTTTGGCTTCGTGCATTGCCGTATCTGCCGGCGTTACATGCTCGAGGCTCTCCCAGCTGCGATGCTGGACCGAGCGCTTCGAGGCAGCCGCGGTGGTGAAGCCTTCCATTTCCTCAGGATAGAGAAAGAGCTGCGGATCGCATGACCCCAGCATCACATCGAGCTGGTGGGTATAGGCGTCACGACCGCCAAAGCTGGTCGGCAAGGGCAAGGGCACCGGCCAGATGCCGGCATAGATCGCGCCAAAAAAGCAGGCGGCAAATTCGGGATTCGTTTCCGCCACCAGCGCGAGGCGATCGCCCGGCTTCAAGCCCAATGCGATGAAGCGCTGCGCATTGAGGAGCGCATCGGCGCGCAGTTCGCTGTACGGATAGGCGCGCAGCAAGGTGCCGCGGGCGTCGTGGAAATTCATTCCGCGGGTCGACTGTGCGACATAATCGAGCGCATCGCCCAACACGTCGAAATCGCCATTGCGACGCGGCAGGGCGTCGACCGTGGGGGTCGCGCCCTCGGGCGTCAATTTGTCTTTGGTATCGAGGCTGCGTTCGTTCACGCTGATCCCCTTATGTTGTTGTTCCGTCCGGGCATGCGCGTGGCACGTCCCCTCGTGCATCCATGCACGTTCGTTTTGCCTGTTGGGGCGGGACTGTGGCACAAACATGGCGATATGGGGCAATGGCAGCGTAAAAAACGCGAAAAACCGCGATATACGAGCGAAAGTCTCGAAGAACTTGCGCTACGTTATGTTGGCCGATACGCGACCAGCCAAGGCAAATTGATATCCTACTTAAATCGCAAGGTGCGGGAGCGCGGCTTCGATGGAGATGGCAGCGCGGTCATCGACCGCTTGGTGCGCAAGTTTGTCGAGCGCGGATATGTCGATGATGCCAGCTTTGCGGCCATGAAGGCGCGAGATCTCGCCGCTCGCGGCTATGGTGAGCGCCGCCTTGGCGCAACTTTGTATGCGGCCAGGATCGGTGACGACGACGGCGAAGAGGCGCGCCAGATCGCGGCCGAACAGCGCATTACCGCTGCACTGGCATACGCCCGGCGTCGCCGGTTCGGCCCTTTCGCATTGGAAAAAGTTTCCGACCGAAAAATTTTTGAAAGGCAAATGGCGGCAATGCTGCGCGCCGGCCACCCACCTGAGTTGTCGCGCCGGATCCTTGGTCTACCGCCAGGTTCTGAGCCCGATGCGGAAGCGCTGTCGGATTATTGATGCAAAAACTAACATGTGTCGCTTCCCCGACTTATCGATTGTTGCTATGGAGTAATGAACAGGCGTGGAGTCGTTTTTCCGTGTTGAGACAAGAACATGTAAGGCACGAACCTCAGTCGGGAGACCAAGGTTCGAGCGATGAGTTTGAAGTATCGGGCCGAGTGAAATGGTTCGATGCTACACGCGGATTCGGTTTTCTCGTGAGCGATGACGTTGACGGCGACATTCTCATCCATTTTTCAATTCTACGCGATCATGATCGGCGCAGCCTGCCAGAAGGCGCGCAGCTAACCGTCATGGCTTCGCAACAGCAGCGCGGCCTGCAGGCCAGTCGAATCATCGATATCGACCTGTCGACGGCCTTGCCTGAAGCGCCGCGCCCCTCCATGACTTCCGGTCAGAGTGCGGATCGAGAAGCGCTGACGGAAAATGCCGGCGACTTCGAGGAGGTGGAGGTCAAATGGTTCAATCGCGTACGTGGGTATGGCTTCGTCAATCGGCTGGGCGAGGAAAGCCCCGACATCTTCGTCCACATGGAAACCGTGCGACTGGCGCAGCTCGACGAGTTGATGCCAGGGGACCAGATCGAAGCGCGCATTGCCGAGGGCGAAAAGGGACTCACGGCGGTCGCCCTGCGCGAAGGCTAAGCGCCTTGATTGCTGCGGCGCTGCTGGTCAGCCCTGCCGCGGCTTGCAATTCAGCTCAGGAAGAACCTGTCGCAGCGACCGCGCCGTCCGGGCTTGAGGTCGTCGACACGAAAGTGACGACCCAGTCCGGCGAAACGCATGTTTTCAAGACCGAAGTCGCGCGCACCAGGCAGCAGCAGAACCGCGGCCTGATGTTCCGCGATTCGATGGCGTCTGACGAAGGCATGATCTTTCCGTACGATCCGCCCCAGATGCTAAGCTTCTGGATGAAAAACACCTACATCCCGCTCGACATTATCTATGTCGGCGAGGATGGCCGGATCATCAATATCCACGAAAACACCGTCCCGCTGCGTGAAGAGCCCTACGTGTCGTTCGACGATGCGGTGCTGGTGCTTGAAATCAATGGCGGCCGGTCGGCCGAACTGGGCATATCGGCCGGCGATCTGGTGGAGTGGCCGCGCTAGGACTTGCAAGCGCGCGCAACAGGAGGCAAAGCGGCCCGCAATATGGGAATCCTCGCAAAAATCTTCACCTGGTGGAACGGTGCATCGATCGGTACCGGCATCTTCACGAGCCGCCATGGCGAAAAAGTCGGCACCGACCATCTCGGCAATGTCTATTATCAGCACAAGAAGGATAAGCGCCATCGTTGGGTCATCTACAACGGCAGCAACGATACAAGCCGGGTGCCGCCCAGCTGGAACGCCTGGCTTCGGGGAACGATTGACGATCTGCCCGATGCGGCGCTGCCGCCGCGCCGGACTTTCCAGCAAGATCCAAAACCGAATTTGACGGGCACGCTCGACGCCTACCGGCCGGGCGGTTCGCTTACGGGCGCCGGCAAGCGGCCTGCAGCGACCGGCGATTATGAAGCCTGGAAACCGGAGTAAGCTCGGCTTGCTGGCAGCGCTCGCGCTGCTCGCTGGTTGCCGGGATGGTGCGCCGCCACCGCCAGACGAGGAGGCGTTGGGGAACGCCCAGTCCGACGAACTTGTCGTTCCGGATCAGAATGTCGAGGGCGTAACGCCCCTGGCTGAACGCGTCGCGGTGCTGGGCTTCCTCAACAAGCGCAACGGGCTCACCCGCGATCTCGAACTCAAACCCGGTCAGTTCATTCGCATCGGCGATGAAGCGGTTGTGCGACTTCGCGCCTGTGAGCGCTCGGCCCCGTGGGAAGCACAGGCGCTAACCGGGGCGTTCGTGCAGCTCGACGTCAAACGACGTCGGAGCGATGAATATGATCGCGTCTTTTCAGGCTGGCTGTGGAAGGAAAGCCCGTCGCTCAACGTAGTCGAACACCCGGTTTACGATGTTTGGGTCAAGAGCTGCGCGATGGACTGGCCTGAAGGTTCCGACGCGCCGCCGCTGCGCGGCGGATCGCCCAGGGTGTCTAGCGCGTCGAACGATGGCGAAGCTGTCGAAGAGTCTTCGGTCGATACCGAGCCTGCCGAAAGTGCAACCGATAACAGCCTCTGATAGTCTGCGCGGCTGACCTCAATCGCGCCCAATGATCGAAGGTGCTCGGTCATGAACTGGCAGTCGAGCAGCGTGAAGTTGCCAACCTTCAGTCGCGCGACGAGCCAGGCCAAGGCGACTTTCGAAGCGTCGCGCGCGCGGCTGAACATGGATTCGCCGAAAAAGGCGCCACCTAGTTTGACACCGTATAGACCGCCTACCAGCGCGCCCTCTTTCCAGCATTCTATCGAATGGGCGTGACCGGCGGCGTGCAGGCCGATGACAGCGCGTTCGATGGTCGGGTTGATCCACGTCTCGTCGCGGTCTGCGCAGGCTTTGAGCACTTCCTGAAAGGCGCGGTCGTGCGTGACCGTGTACATGTCGCGTTTCAAGGTCTTGGCCAGACTGCGCGACAGGTGGAAACGATCGAGGGGAATGATGGCGCGATCGCGCGGCTCGACCCAGAAGATGTCGGCGGCATCACGGCTGTCCGCCATCGGAAATATCCCGGCGGCATAGCCTTTCAGCAGCAGGCGCGGATCGAGGACATCGCTCACGCCTCGACCCTTAGATGATTTCGCGGACCTTGTCCTGCGGTCGCGCCAGCAGCGCGCCTTTGTCGGTCTCGACGAGCGGTCGCTCGATGAGGATCGGATGCGCCATCATTGCATCGAGAATTTCTTCATCGCTTGCTTCGGCAAGGCCGAGTTCCTTGGCGATTGCTTCCTTGGCGCGCAGCCCCTGTCGCGGGGTGAGCCCGGCGCGCTCATACCAAGTCGTCAGCGCGTCGCGGCTAAGCTTCTCGTCGCCAAGATAGTCGATCGTCTCGACCTCATAGCCTTCCTCTTCGAGGATTGCCTTGGTCTTGCGCGCGGTGCCGCAGCGCGGGTTGAAAGTCATGCGGGCAGTCTTCACTCGGGGGCCTCCAATTCGGACAGGATTGCCATCGCGTCTTGGCGTCGGCTCCAGGGGACGAACAGATGATCGTGATGGAAAGCGGCCACGACATTGCAGGGGATGCCGGCCTCGGTAAGCGCCTGGCTGAAGCGGGCCGTCAGGCCGACACCATCGAGACTGCTTGCATAGCCCAACGAAATCTTTGCCCAGCCGCCGTCATGGTCGAGCCCGACGGCTTCGAGCATGGCCGTCTTTGCGATCACGCTGGCGCCCTCGTCCTCCGCGAAGGTCGCGACCGGCACCAGCCCGCGCGGCCAACCCTGGCCGTGCGCGATGGTCGCAAAACCATGTTCTTCCTCGGCAAGTTGCGGCTTTAGTCCCGCCATCAGTCAGCCTGATCCTTGAGCCATTGTTCCAGCCACTTGATCGTATAGTCACCCGACTTGAAGGCATCGGTCTGGATGATGTCCTGATGCAGCGGCACATTGGTCTTCAACCCGCCCCCGCTCACGACGAATTCCTCCAGCGCACGCTTGAGCCGCAGGATGCAGCTATCGCGGTTGCGGCCGTAGACGATCAGCTTGCCGATCATGCTGTCGTAATAAGGCGGCACCATGTATCCTGCGTAGAGCCCGCTATCGACGCGCACGTGCATGCCGCCCGGCGCGACATAATTGTCGATCCGGCCCGGCGAAGGCGCGAAAGTCTTGGGGTTCTCGGCGTTGATGCGGCACTCGATCGCGTGGCCGTGGAGAACGATATCGTCCTGGGTAACGGTAAGGCCGTCGCCCTGCGCGACATGGATTTGTTCGCGCACGAGATCGACGCCCGATATCATTTCGGTCACCGGGTGTTCGACTTGAAGGCGGGTGTTCATCTCGATGAAGTAGAATTCGCCATTCTCGTAGAGGAATTCGATCGTGCCCGCACCGCGATAGCCCATATCGGCCATCGCCTTGACGACGACATCGCCCATTTCCTTGCGCTGCTGCGCGCTGATCACGGGCGAGGGGGCTTCTTCGATAACCTTTTGATGGCGGCGCTGGATCGAGCAATCGCGTTCGCCAAGGTGGATGGCATTTCCGTTGCCGTCACCGAACACCTGAAATTCGATGTGGCGTGGGTCGCCAAGATATTTTTCCATGTAGACCGTCGGATCGCCGAAAGCGGCATTCGCCTCCGACTTGGCCTGGCTCATCAGGCTTTCGAGCTTATCGGGGTCCTCGACGACCTTCATGCCGCGCCCGCCGCCGCCGCTGGCGGCCTTGATGATCACGGGATAGCCGATCTCGTCGGCCAACTTCCTGGCCTCATCGACGCTTTCCAGCGCGCCATCCGAGCCCGGCACCAGCGGCAGGCCAAGCTTGTCGGCGGTGCGCTTGGCTTCGACCTTGTCGCCCATGACGCGGATATGCTCGGGCTTGGGGCCGACCCAGATGATGTCGTGGCTTTCCACGATCTCGGCGAACTTGGCGTTTTCCGACAGGAAGCCATAGCCCGGGTGGATGGCGTCGGCGTGTGTCACTTCGGCAGCCGAAATGATGTTCGGGATGTTTAGGTAACTGTCGCTCGCCGGGGGCGGGCCGATACACACCGTCTCGTCGGCGAGGCGCACATGCATGGCATCGGCGTCGGCGGTTGAGTGCACCGCCACCGTCTTGATATCCATTTCGTGACAGGCGCGATGAATGCGCAGCGCAATTTCGCCGCGGTTCGCAATCAGCAGTTTTTTGATCGCCATTAGCCGATGACCACCAGATCCTGTTCGAATTCCACAGGATGCGCGTCGGCGATGAGTATCTTCTTGATCATGCCGGAGCGCGGGGCGTTGATCGGGTTCATCACCTTCATCGCCTCGATGATCAGGAGCGTATCGCCTTCCTTCACGCTGTCGCCCTCGCTGACGAAATTGGCGGCACCAGGCTCGGGGGCGAGATAGGCGGTGCCCACCATGGGCGACTTCACTGCATCGCCCTCGGTCGTGGGCGCGCTGCCCGGCGCAGGCTGCTCCTGTTCGGGCGAGGCGTGCTTGGCATCGGGTGCCTGCGCGGGGACGGCGGGGAGTGACGCGACCGGCGCTGGCGCTGCGGGCGCGGCATAAACGGTGCCTTCCCGGCGCACGCGTACCTTGCGTTCACCATCCTCGACTTCGATTTCAGTAAGGTCGTTATCCGACAGCATTTTGGCGAGTTCGCGGACGACTTTCACGTCGACGCGCATGCCATTGCTCTTCTTGGCTTCGGCCATAGTTCTTTCCCTGTTGTCCTAGCGCTCTTCGAACCGACTGGCGGCGTCGAGAGCAAGTAAATAGCTGTGTGCACCGAAGCCCGATATGGTGCCGGTGCAGACGGGCGCAATCAGGCTGCGATGACGAAAATCCTCGCGCTTTGCGGTATTGGTGAAATGTACCTCAATAACCGGCACGTTCACCGCGGCGATCGCATCGCGTAGCGCGACCGAAGTATGCGTGAAACCTGCCGCATTGAGAATGACGCCTTCGACACCCTCGTCCTCGGCTTCGTACAACCAGTCGATGAGTTGCCCTTCATGATTGGATTGACGCATCGTGACGCCGACATCGAGCGTGGCTGCACGATCAACGATCATCGCGTTGACGTCCTTGAGGCTCTTGTCTCCATAAAGTTCGGGCTCGCGCCGCCCAAGGCGGTCGAGGTTGGGCCCGTGCAGGACCAAAATCATCGGTAGCGAACTCATGGAAGCTCCCTATATGGGGGCAAAGAGCATTCGTGAAGTGAGTAAGAGCATGAGCAGTCTCGACGGCAGCAAAGGCGTCATCATCAATGGGGACCATCGGCGCGTGGCCGATGGGACCTCGATTGCGCAGATGATCGCGGAGTACGGGCTCGATCCTGCAAAAGTAGCGGTCGAGCGCAATCTCGAGATCGTGCCGCGCTCTACCTTTTCGGAGGTCATGGTCGAAGATGGCGACCAGTTTGAAATCGTTCATTTCGTAGGCGGGGGTTGAATTTGTCCGATCATTGGGAAGTTGCCGGCCACAAGTTTTCATCGCGGTTGATTGTCGGCACCGGCAAATATGAGAGTTTCGAACAGAATGCGGCGGCGGTCGAAGCGTCGGGCGCGCAAATCGTCACCGTGGCCGTCCGCCGGGTGAACATCTCCGATCCGGGGCAGCCGGTGCTGCAGGATTTTATCGATCCCAAAAAGATCACCTACCTGCCCAACACGGCCGGCTGCTTCAACGCGGACGATGCGATCCGCACGTTGCGGCTGGCCCGCGAAGCGGGGGGTTGGGAGCTGGTGAAACTGGAAGTGCTTGGCGAGGCCAAGACGCTGTACCCAAACATGAAAGAGACGCTCGAGGCGACCGAAGTGCTGGCCAAGGAAGGCTTCAAGCCCATGGTTTATTGCGTCGACGATCCGATCGCCGCCAAGCAGCTCGAAGATGCAGGCGCGGTCGCAATCATGCCGCTGGGCGCGCCTATCGGTTCGGGGCTTGGCATTCAGAACCGCGTCACCATCCGGCTGATCGTCGAAGGCGCGAATGTGCCCGTATTGGTGGATGCTGGCGTGGGAACGGCTTCGGATGCCGCTGTCGCGATGGAATTGGGCTGTGACGGCGTCCTCATGAATACTGCCATTGCCGAAGCCAAGGATCCGATCCGCATGGCAAAAGCGATGAAGCTGGCGGTTGAAGCGGGGCGCGAAAGCTATCTCGCCGGTCGCATGGCGAAGCGTCGCTATGCGGACCCCTCGAGCCCGCTGGCAGGTTTGATCTAGGTCAGTTGAAAGCTTCGTCCGATGAGCCGAGACACTTCAGCTAACTCCTTGCGTTGATATAATAATTCGCAACTCAGCAAGGAGTATCACCATGGGTGAATTGAAAGAAAAAATCAAAGGTAACACCAACGAAGCGGTCGGCGAGATCAAGCAGCAGTCGACTGACCCTGAAACGCGCCAGGAAGGCCGTGAGCAGGAAAGCAAGGGCAAGGCCCAGCAGCTTAAGGGTGAAGTCGAAGGAGCGCTCGGCAACGACGTTTAATCGAAATGACTTAGCGAGCCTTTGAGGCTCAGGAGAGGGCCGCTTCTGACAAAGAAGCGGCCTTTTTCGTCGCGCAGCATTTGTCCTGACAAGATTTAGATCAGCTCTTGAGCGTCCTGCTATTGGTAATGACGTTCATGTCGGTAATGAGATGCAGCAGGCGAATGCCTTTCTTGCCCATTGCCTCTTCGAATGCGGGTTTGAACGCATCGGTCTTCTCCACGCGCCTGCCCCAACCGCCAAAGCTTTCTGCGAACGCGACAAAATCGGGGTTGGTAAGTTGCGTAGCGCTAATGCGGTCGGGATAATCGCGCTCCTGGTGCATCCGGATGGTGCCATAGCCGCCATTATCGACAAGGATGACGAGCAAGTCGGCATCGCGAGCGGCTGCCACCGCCAGTTCCTGCCCGTTCATCAAGAAGTCGCCATCCCCGGCAACGCAGATGACCGGGCGATCCTTGAAACGCAGCGCGGCAGCGACCGCAGCGGGAAGGCCATAACCCATCGTGCCGCTGGTCGGCGCTAGCTGCGTCGGCTGCGGACCATAATGCCAATAGCGGTGCCACCAGCCCGAAAAATTCCCGGCGCCGTTACAAATGATGCTGTTGTCCGGCAGCGCTTCACGCATTGCCGCGACACAGGGCCCTAGATCCATCGTCACGCCGTCACGCGGCTGCGGTGTCGACCAGTCGACCCATTCGGCATGCGCCTCACGGCCCGACGAAAAGGGGACTAGATCGTCATCGTGCCAATCGGCGACCATCTCGGCAAATTCGGCCATGTCCGCGCAGATCGGCAGGTCGACATTAAAGACATGGCCAAGCTCGTTGGGATCTGGATGTACATGCACCAGCGTCTGCTCCGGATGATCGGGGGTGATCAGTGTATACCCCTCGGTCGTGCTTTCACCGAGACGGGTGCCGACCGCGATGATCAGGTCCGCATCGCGAATGCGTTGCTGCAACTTGGGGTTGGGCCCGTAGCCAAGCTGTCCGGCATAGACCGGGCAATCGTTGCCTACTGCATCCTGGCGGCGAAACGAGGCTGCAACGGGCAGACCGACGCGCGTCGCGAATTCCGCGAAATAATGACCCGCTTTCGGGCTCCAGTCGGCGCCCCCGACGATGGCGACCGGGCTTACCGCCTCCTTAAGTAGTTCGAACAGCGCGCCCACGGCGCCTGCACATGGCGGCTGGGCGATGGGGGCGATGGCCGGGCGGTCGGTCGCCTCGACCCTGTCGGTCAGCATGTCTTCGGGGATTTCGAGGACGACCGGGCCTGGTCGCCCGGCGGTCGCGACGCGAAAGGCGCGCGCCACATATTCCGGGATGCGACGCGCGTCGTCGATCCGCGCCGCCCACTTGGCGATTGGGCCGAAGAAAGCGGGAAAGTCGATTTCCTGAAAACCCTCGCGATCCTTGTCGCGCCGGTCGAGCCCGCCGACGAACAGGATCATCGGAGTAGAATCCTGGAAAGCGACATGCACGCCTGCCGACGCATTGGTCGCGCCAGGGCCGCGGGTGACGAAGGCAATGCCGGGCCTGCCCGTCATCTTGCCATCGGCGTCCGCCATGTAGGTCACCCCGCCTTCCTGGCGGCAGACCACGGTGTCGATCGTGTCGGCGTCGTGGAGCGCATCGAGCGCATCGAGAAAGCTTTCGCCCGGAACGGTGAAGATGCGATCGACGCCCTGGATCTTCAGCTGGTCGATCAGGATTTGCCCGCCAGAGCGGGTGGGAAGCTGCGCGTTCATGGATCAGCGCTTAAGCAGGGGTGCGCGAAAAAGAAAGGCCCGCCGTCCGGGCCATGGACGGCGGGACTGGGCACCTATGCGCGGGAGGGGCTCTTCCTCGGCCCGAGCCAGATGGCATGGCTAGGGCGAGGGCGATCGGCGAGGCTTGGTGAGGTTTGCGGCCAACAGCGCCTTGGCGTGGTTGATCTCCACATCGCCGTCTCGTTTTCGCGGCTTTTCGAACCCGAAGCGGGCGCGGTTGCCTGGCGGGCGGGGGCCTCGCGTCACGGGGAAAGGTCACCCGCCAGGCATTTCCATCATCGGGGATAGCGCGCTTATCTCAATCGAAGTTCGACCGGTCGGTGAGACGCTCATTCCAGCCGACGAACGGGTCTCTCACATCGACGACAGATGTAATCGTGAGCAAATCGGCAGGCTTAACGATACAAAAAAGGGCGATCCCGAAGGACCGCCCTTTTCCGTTGCGTCAAAACAAGACTTAGTCGTCGTCTTCGGCTTCCGCGTCGGCGGCATCGACGTCAACTTCCGGCACTTCGACGGTGACTTCTTCGCTGTCAACACCGACATCGGCAACATCAGCGTCGACATCAGGCAGGGCGCCGCCTTCGACTTCGACCTCAGGCATGTCGCCGCCTTCCGAGCTCATGTCGATGATACCCGTGGCGAACAGGATGATTACCAGCAGGATTGCGCCGAGAATCACCCATAAAAGAGTTTTATTTCCATCGTTATGTTCAGCCATTTCAATTCCCTCTAGCTCATGGTCAGGTGGCGGAAGAACGCGGTGCACGTCGTATTTGTTGCAATAAATCCGCCGTGCACGTCAGCCCATATGGATCGCTTTGGTGACCTGGTAGGTGCGCAAGCCTTCCTTGCCGCCCTCGGATCCGAACCCGGAATCCTTCACGCCCCCGAAGGGCGTGTCGGCGCCTGAGATGGCGAAGCTGTTGATACCGACCATGCCGGCCTCGAGGCGGTCGCCAAGAATGTTCGCGGTCTTGAGGTCGTTGGTAAATGCAAAGGCAGCAAGACCGAAGGGCAGGCGGTTGGCCTGTTCGAGCGCATCGTCCAGATCGCTGAACGGACGCGCCACCGCGACCGGGCCAAAGGGTTCATGGTTCATGATATCGGTATCGAGCGAAGCGTCCGCAATCAGCGTCGGCTTGTAGAAATAGCCATTGCCGCCACGCTCGCCGCCGGCAAGGATCTTGGCGCCCTTGGATCGGGCATCCTCGACAAGCTTTTCGATCGCTTCTGGACGGCGCTCGTTGGCGAGCGGGCCCATTTGGGTGGTGTCATCCATGCCGTCGCCCATCTGCACCTTTGCGGTACGCTCGGCGAAGCCCTGAACGAAATCATCGTAGATTTTCTCGTGCACCGTGAAGCGTGTGGGGGAGACGCAAACCTGGCCCGCGTTGCGGAACTTCTGCGGCACCAGCATGTCGAGCGTCTTGTCGAGATCGACATCATCGAACACCAGAACAGGCGCGTGCCCGCCAAGCTCGAGCGTCAGGCGCTGGAGATTCTCAGAGGCCAGCTTCATCAAATGCTTGCCCACCGGGACCGAGCCGGTGAAGCTGACCTTGCGCACTATGTCCGAACCGATGAGGTGGCGGCTCACCATGTCAGGCACGCCGTGGACGAGCTGGAACACACCCTGCGGAATACCCGCCGCTTCGATCGCCTTGGCGACGGCAAGCGTGCAGGCCGGTGTCTCCTCGGGCGGCTTCGAAATGACGGCGCAGCCCGCTGCCAGCGCCGCGGCGACTTTCTTGGCAAGCAAGTAAATCGGGAAATTCCAGGGCGTGAACGTCGCTACTACCCCCACCGCCTGGTGCTGCACGATCGAGCGCTGGCCGACCGGGCGCACCAGCGTGCGGCCATAATCGCGTTTGATCTCTTCGGCATACCAATCGAACATCGAGGCTGCGCCATACACTTCGCCAATGGCTTCCTTGACCGGCTTGCCCTGTTCCTGCGTCAGCAGCGCGCCAATATCCTTGGCGTTTTCCTTCAGGTGCTTGGCGACCTTCCTGAGCGTTGCCGAGCGTTTGTCGACCGGCGTGTCGCGCCAGCCCGGAAAGGCTTTTTTGGCCGCTGCAAGCGCTTCGTCGAGGTCGGCCTCGGTTGCCAGCGGGAGTTCGGCGATCGTGGCGGCAGTGGCGGGATTGATGACGGCATGGCAATCGCGGCCTTCGCCCGCCCGCCATGCGCCATCGATAAAGAGTTTGAGATCAGTTTGATAAGTCATGGAGCGCACATAGGCGCGATGCGTTCGTCTTGAAAGGGCTCGCACACCTCGCTACGCCTTCCGCAACTTACTTACAGGAGATTCAGTATGACCAAGCAAGAACTTGTCACCAAAATGCAGGAAAACAATGCCTGGGTGGACGGCAAGAAGGTAAAGATGGATTTCGGGGACAAAGGGGTGATCATGCTCAATGGCGTCGACAAGCAGGTCACCGAAGATGACGGTGATGCCGATACCACGATCAAGGTCGACTGGAACGACTGGCAGGCAATGGCCGACGGCCAGCTCGACGGGATGACTGCCTTCATGACTGGTAAACTCAAGGTCGAGGGCGACATGTCCAACGCCATGCAATTGCAGGGCGTTCTCGCGAAGCTGAATAGCTGATGCGCGCCGCCGCGCTTGCACCGGCCCTGCTCCTTGCTGCCTGTGAAGGCGGCGAGGCGCCGGATGCCGCGACCAACAATGTCGTAAGCGAAGTCGCGGCCCCGTCTGCGCCCGCTGCCGACATCGACAACGAAGCGTTGGCGGGCGTCATGTACGAGGCGCTGAAGGACAATATTTCGACCCCGGATTCGCTGCGGTTGCAAACCGGCGCAACCGATCTCGACGGGGACGGCGAAGCCGAGGTCCTCGCCTATGCGATCGACCCGATGATCTGCGGGACAGGTGGCTGCTCGCTCTACGTTTTACGCAAGGCGGGTGACAGCTATCGAATTCTCGATCAGATCGGGCCTTCGCAACTGCCCATCTACAAGTTGGCGGCGGGCGAAGACGGTTGGGCCGAGCTGGGTGTCACCGTCTTTGGCGGCGGCGTTGCCGAACGCATCATGGCCGTGCCGCACGGCGAAGCCGGCTATGTCCGCAACCCCACCGGCGAACCGGCTTACCAGGTCGCTGATGGGGGTAGCGATGTTATCATAGCGGCACCCGAGCAGCCTTAGCCGCTCCGGCGGTTGCCGAGCGAGAATGAACCGCCTATCGCCTGCTGCAAACAGGAGGCGTACTTCATGAAGAAAATCTACGATAGCGCTGCCGAAGCGCTCGACGGTTTGCTCAAGGACGATATGCTGATCGCGGCCGGCGGATTCGGGCTTTGCGGCATCCCCGAACGACTGCTCGATGCGATCAAGGATAGCGGTGTCCAGAACCTCACTTTCGCGTCCAATAATGCGGGCATCGACAACGAAGGCATCGGCAAGCTCCTGCGCACGAAGCAGGTGACGAAGATGATCAGCTCCTATGTCGGCGAGAACAAGGAGTTCGAGCGTCAATTCCTTGCCAAGGAACTCGAGGTCGAATTCTGCCCCCAGGGCACGCTCGCCGAGCGGATGCGCGCGGGCGGCGCGGGAATCCCCGGCTTCTACACCAAGACCGGCGTCGGCACCGTGGTAGCCGAGGGCAAGGAGCGCAAGGAGTTCCCCAATCGCGACGGGGTGCCCGAGACGTACATCCTTGAGCGCGGAATCTTCGCGGACCTATCGATCGTGAAGGGCTGGAAAGCGGACGAGGCGGGCAACCTCATGTTCCGCAAGACCGCAAGAAACTTCAACTTGCCTGCCGCCACCTGCGGCAAGGTATGCGTGGCCGAGGTCGAGGAAATTGTGCCGGTGGGAAGCCTCGATCCCGACTGCATCCACTTGCCCGCAGTGTTCGTCAATCGCATGATCCTGGGCGCTCCTTACGACAAGAAGATCGAGTTCGTCACGACCCGCGAACGGGAGGCGGCATGAACAAGCTGATCGGTATTGCCGCGCTTGCCGCGACCGCGCCGGGTCTTGCACAGGACAGCGGCGACGAGGCCGCAATCCAGGCCCGCATCGATGCCATATATGCGGTGATCTCCGGACCAGTCGGCGAACAGCGCGATTGGGACGCGATGCGGTCGATGATGACCGAGAACGCCACGCTGACGCCGATCGGGCCCGACGGTCCGTTGCCGATGAACGTGGACGGTTACATCGAACGGTCCGAAAAACTCCTGATGGATAGCGGTTTTCATGAGCTGGAAACGGGAAACCGAATTGAGATCTTCGGCAATCTGGCCCATGTCTGGTCTGCCTATGAAGGCCGCGCGGCAAGCCATGATGGCGACATTCTCGTCACTGGCATCAACAGCTTCCAACTGATCAAGATGGATGGCGAGTGGAAGGTGAATACGATCCTGTGGCAACCTGCAGGACCCGATCTTCCCGTTCCAGCCGATCTGGCCGCCGAAGGAGTTGAATGATGGCTGACGCTACCACCATAGATATCGAACCGCTCGGCAACATGCTCGACGACAGCGACGAGGTAGTCCGCATTTTCATGGGCCGCGACGGACCCAACACGCTTTTGGTCAACGCAGAGACGATCGACGAGCCCTTCGCGCTGGGGATGATTTGCGTCGACTTGATGAAGCATGGCGCGATGGCCTTCGCGCAGTCCAAGGGCATCGACGCGGGCGAAGCGTTCGAAAAGATCATGGCCGGATTGATGGCCGAATTGCAGAACCCCACCGACGGGGAAGGAGAAGCGAACTGATGCCTTGGGATCGTAGCCAGATGGCGGCGCGTGCTGCCCAGGAACTGGAAGACGGCTATTTCGTCAATCTCGGCATCGGCATCCCGACGCTGGTCGCCAATTACATCCCTGACGGCAAGACGGTCACCCTGCAGTCGGAAAACGGCATGCTGGGTATCGGCCCATTCCCCTACGAGGACGAGGTCGATGCCGACCTTATCAACGCCGGCAAGCAGACGATCAGCGAACTGCCGCAGTCGAGCTATTTCGACAGCGCCACCAGCTTTGCGATGATCCGCGGCGGCCATATCGACCTGACCGTGCTTGGCGCAATGGAAGTTTCGGAAGATGGCGACATCGCCAACTGGATGATACCCGGCAAGATGATCAAGGGCATGGGCGGCGCGATGGACCTGGTTGCCGGGGTGAAAAAGATCATCGTGGTAATGGAGCATGTCTCCAAGGGCGGCGATCCCAAGTTCAAGCCCAGCTGCGATTTGCCGCTGACCGGCCAGAATGTCGTCGACATGATCATCACCGATCTGGGTGTTTTTCATCGGAAAGACCATGACAGCCCGTTCCGCCTGATCGAATTGGCGCCGGACGTCACGGCGGAGGAAATCGCGGAGAAGACGACGGCAAGCTACGAGATCGCCCTTTGATGCGTACCCTGCGTAGCCATACGCCGGGCGGACCCGAAACCCTGCAGCTCGACGAGGTCGATAGTCCGACAGCTGGTCCGGGAGAATTGCTGGTCGATGTAAAAGCGGCGGCGATCAACTATCCCGATGTCCTGATTATCCAGGACCTCTACCAGATGCGTCCACCGCGTCCCTTCGCACCCGGCGGCGAGATTGCGGGGGTGGTCGCAGCTGTCGGTGATGGTGTCGATGGCTGGAATAAGGGCGACCGGATCATCGCCGTTCCCGGCTTTGGCGGCCTCGCCGAGCAGATCGTCATCCCTGCGGCTAGCGCCATTCCGTTGCCCGAAAGCATCAAGTTCAGGGACGGCGCCGCCTTGCTGCTGACCTACGCGACGTCGATCCATGCACTGTATGATCGCGGCGATCTGAAGGAAGGCGACAATCTGCTCGTGCTCGGCGCGGCGGGCGGCGTGGGTTTGGCGGCGGTCGAACTGGGCAAGGCGAGGGGTGCGTGCGTCGTCGCAGCGGTGTCGAGCCCCGAAAAAGCCCGCGCTGCGCGCGATGCCGGCGCCGACGACTGTATCGTTTACGACCGCGGACCTTTCGACAAGGAAGCGAGCAAGGCACTGGCCGCCGACTTCAAGAAAGCCGCGGGCGGCGATGGCTTCGACGTCATCTTCGATCCCGTAGGAGGGGATTATTGCGAGCCCGCGCTGCGCTCGATCGCATGGGAAGGACGTTATCTTGTCATCGGTTTCCCGGCGGGCATCCCCAAGCTGCCGCTCAATCTCACGCTCTTGAAGAGCGGTGACGTACGCGGGGTCTTCTGGGGCGCCTTTGCCGCCCGCGACCCAAAGGCGAACGCCGCGCACGTCAAGACGCTTTTCGAGTTTTGGGCCGAAGGTAAGATCAATCCGCGCGTGACCGGCACCTTCCCGCTGGAAAGGGGCGGCGAAGCCATCGCGGCCATGGCGGCGCGCAAGGCGATCGGAAAACTCGTCGTCACGATGGACTAGGCGTGGAACACAGCGCTGAAGAAAAACCCCTGATGCCGGCTGGCTGCTGGCAAATACCCTTGCTAGTCCTACTTGGCGCTTTTGCCTTTAGTATTTCGGGCAGGAATTTCATGCTCGTGATGGCCATCGGTGCCGTCGCAGCAATCGTTTACGACTTGGCCCGGTCGGCACTTGTCGAAGGCCTTACGCCGCTGCGTCGCCTCAGTGACCGGCGGCTAGAGTTCGCGCTTCTCGCGATCGTGGCCGTGGTCGCGGCCTTCCGTTTCGTTACGCAATAAAAAAGAGGCCGACCCTAGGGTCGACCTCTTCTAGTTAGAACGCCAAGTTTTTGGCGTTTTCAGTTAGCCGCGCTCGGGCTCAGGCGCCGGCGGCGGCGGCGGCGGGGGCGGCGGCGGCGGCGGGCAAGCCTCGGTCGCCAGGATCACCGAACCGTCCGGGCACGTCTGCGTCGCCGGAGGCGGCGGAGGCGGCGGGGGCGGCGGCGGAGGCGGCGGCGGAGGCGGCGGAGCCGCGAAGTTGTAGATCAGGCTGCCGAGAAGGCTATGCGAACGCATGCCGTCCGACACGACCGTCGCAGGGCCAACCGAGCTGACATACGAATATTCGAAGTCGTCGGTATTGAAGAAGCGATACTTGACGCCGACGTCGAGATTCGGACTGACTGCCTTGCGCACCTGCGCAAGAACCTGCCAGGCGAAACCGCCATCATCTTCTTCGAAGGTGTCCTGCTGGGTCAGCGCCACGTCGTGATCGATACGGGCAAAACCGAGACCGCCACCGAACGAAGCATTCCAGCCGTCATCGTCGCCAAAGTCCAGGAGGACATTGACCATGGCCGACAGCATGTTGACGTCGCCATTGGCAGGAAGGATCGTGCGCGAAGTGACAGTCGCGGGCACGTCGAGTGCGGCCTGCGAGATGTCAGCCTGCTTGTAACCAAGCTCGACTTCGCCGCGAACCGCGCCAAAGTCATAACCAGCAACAAGGTCGAAATCCGAACCGATATCGTAGTCGAGAAGAATTGCATTCTCCAAGACCGGACCGACATCCAGGTCGAGGTTGTTGTCCTCGACGATCATCACGCCACCATCGACACCAACATACCACGTGTTGTCGCGTGCGACAGCAGGCGTGGCGAGGATGGTCGTAGCGAGTGCCGCCGAAATGGCCAGCTTCCGCATAATAAAGTCCCCTTTCACTTACGTTCTAACTGAACTGCCAAACATAGTACGGGGCCGAAAGGTCCGACGCAAGCGCGAATAGGGGAGAATAGTGACCAAAAAGCCTCATTTAATGGGGTTAACCACGTTAAGTTTCTGATACGACTGTGGCTTTTATTGTGCACCTGCGATCAGGCCGTGTGCGCGCAGCGCATCTAGAATAGCCGAAATCGCGGTTCTTGCCTCGGAATCGGAGGTGGTTCCGCCGATCGGGGCGACAATGTCCGGCTGCTGCGCTCCGACGACTTTTACACCGGAAACTGCGATTTCTCGAACCTCCAGGCTGCCCTCTATCCAATCCGTTCCGTCAAATCGCCATTCGATGCCCGTACCAGCTATTCGGGCAGTCATTCCGATGAATGGCAGGAGAAACCGCCATCCGTCCTCGCCCAGTAGCGCCAGCGCGTTGTCGCGACCCGCAAAATCGCCGGCAGCACCCTGCGCCACAATGACGATCCTCGCTATGATCGATGCGAGCCGTTCGGGCGGCGCACCGGCAAGGACCTGCATGCGCCGCTGCGACAGTTGCCAGTTCATGCGTTGGCGTCATCCGCTTTCATTCGTGCCGCGATCCGCTCCAGTTTCAACAAGATGCGCTCGCGCGCCTCCTCCACTTCCTGCGGGTCGGGTTCCTCGCGCTCGGCTTCACGGACCGTATCGCGATGCATCTTCAACAAGCTCATCGCCAGCGCATTTGGATATTCCCGCACTATGCTTGTTTTGCCGTCCTTGTACGTCGTGACTTTCTCGGAACCGACCAGCGCTCGTTCCAGCAACGCCAGTTCCAATCTTGCATATCCGTGCGCCAACGCTTCCACCCAGCGCTGCCGGAAAGCCGCATCTTCCCGCCGCCGCCTATAGCAGCCGGCAGCACTGATGCCCGCCGTCTCGCACGAAAGGGTCACATTGCACGTTTGGGCAAGCGTCTCGAAAAACGTTTCGGCCTGTTCGAAACTCATCGCCGATTTGCGTCGTGTCTTTCGCGGCTTCTCCCCTCCTTCCAGCGCCAAGGGCAGAATATTGTCCTTCCGCTCGCCCACCCTCGCCTTCTCCCCGACACCCAAACAAAAAAGGCCCCGTTGCCGGAGCCTCGCGGCGAACCACCGCGGCGAATCGCAATTCTCTATAGTTGCAATATGTACCGATAGAGCGTGACAATGTCAAGAGTTTTTTACCTTTTTGGTTATTTTTGTACCTGTACCCCCGAGTTAGGCAATATTCTGGTCCGGAACATCGGGGTGCAATTGCACGTTGAGCGAACACCCAATCAGGAGACAAAATGATGAAGTTCATTCTTCCCGCATCGGCCGCACTCGTCATGGCGGTGAGCGCCTGCGGCGAACCCGAGAATACCACGCCTGCACCGGCTGTGCAGGAAGACGGTGAGATCGTGGAAGAGCAGACGATCGATGAGATGCAGCCGCCTGTCGCCGCCGACGAAGACGGCGCCACGATCTCCGTCAATGAAGACGGCACGGGCGTGCAAGGCAGCGCCGAGGTGACCGACGGCGTCACTGTCGACGTCGATACCGACGGCAACTAACTCATTTTTGGATGGAATGAAGGCGTCCGCAGGCGATGCGGGCGCCTTTTTGTGTGTCCTACTGCGAGTCCCTCACGCGGCGGCGGCGGCCGAACGTCACTCCTTCGGCCACGGAGGCATTTCCTGCAAAAATTTCCATTCCCAATGCCGCTCGCTTGATCATCGCTTCAAGCGCGGGCGCATGGCCTGCCCCCCATTCGATGATGTCGTCGTATAACAGTATCTCCAGATCGGGGACGCGACGCATCTGCACGCCGTAGCAATCGACCAGTCCCATCTTGGCGGGACGCACGCTCATGTCTTCGAACGGAAGGAACATGTCTGGCTGGCCATAGTGAATGATGCCGTAGACGCTGAGCAGCAGTCCGTCGTCATAGACGCTGACCCAGACGGGCGGGAGGTGATTGGCCTTTAGGTCCCCCGCATAGACGCCCCATCGCCGGCCGGGCGCGCCCACACGTACCGCGCCCGAGGCCTTCCGGGCGATCGGATTGCCGTGCACCCTACGAGGATAAGCGCTCGAAAACTGCCGCCACTTTGCCCCACCGGTATGCATTATTCGGTAAGCGACGCCCAAAAAGAAGGCCAGCATCAGCCCCGACATCATCATCGTTGCTATCGTGTCGAACAGTTCGCGCACCATCGGCCCTTTCTTGCGTATCCCCAATATGGGCGCAGCGTAAGGATCGGGTTAACCGCGGGAAGTCGCCCTAAGCCTTGATTGTTTCGGCTTTCATTCGCAAAGTCGCATGGAGCCCTTCGGTGTGCCATTCTCGCTCCACCGTTCCGTGCAATTGTCGCTCGATGCTGAGGCTAAGAAGATCGGTTCCAAAACCGCCATCCTGCGGAGCATTTTCCAGTTGTGGCCCGCCAGTTTCGCGCCACCGCATGACGAGCGACTCGCCTTCTTCCTGGATCTGAAGCGAAACGCGCCCTTCGGGCACCGACAGCGCGCCATATTTCACGGCATTTGTCGCCAACTCATGGAAAGCTAGCGCTAGCGGCGTGACCGCCGATTCCTTGATGACGATCCCGGCGCCCTCGACTTCCACGCGCGGTGTCCCATCTTCTGCGTACGGCGCAAAAAGATCGTCCAACATGTCTTTCAGGGTCACCTTCGACGTCGGTCCGTCGGCAATCGGCCGGACGTAATTATGCGCCCGCCCAAGCGCCGCGATGCGATCGCTGATCTCGGCAGCGACACCCTTGATCTCGGGATTGTCGCGGCTCGCAAAGCTCACCAGGCCGGACACGACGCTAAAGATATTCTTGATGCGATGGCTCAGTTCTTGACTCAGCAAGCGCTGGCTTTCGATCAAAAGGCGGGTTTCGTGAATATCGGTGTTGGTGCCGAACCAGCGCACGATGTCGCCATTGTCGTCTCGCACCGGGAGACCACGGGCCAGCGTCCAGCGATAATCGCCATTCGCGACCCGCAGCCGATATTCGACCTCGTACGGCTCTCCGCTGCTCACCGCTTGGTCCCACACCTTGCTGGCGCGCTCGCGGTCTTCGGGGTGGATCAGCTCCAACCATTTCGAGCCAGGATACTGGCCTTTTTCGATCCCCGTGAAATCGTACCAGCGCTGATTGAAATAGTCAGGAATTCCATCGCCGTCGGTTGACCACGCAATTTGCGGCAAGGCATCGGCGAGGTTGTCGAACTGGCGTTGGGATTCGTCGAGCAACCGTTCTGATTCTAATTCACCTGCAGTCTTTTCGATTTCACGTCGGCGCGCCGTCAGGCGCCGCATTACCGCATCGGCCAACACTTTCAGCCCGTCGCGCTGCAGTTCGGAAAGTCCGCTGCGGGGCTCACGGTCGATGATACAAAGGCTGCCCAGCGGCGCACCTTCCTCCGATACCAAGGGTGCACCGGCATAGAAGCGAATATACGGCTCGCCGGTCACCAATGGGTTGTCGCGGTAGTCCGGGTGCGTGCTGGCATCGTTGACAACATAAATGTCGTCTTCGACCATTGCGTACTGGCAAAAACTCATTGATCGCGGTGTCGATGTCGAAGCCAGGCCCTGCCGCGAAAGGAATTTTTGCTGATCGGAAACGACCAGGGTCACGAGCGCGATGGGCGCATCGCATAGCTTGGCAGCAAAAGCCCTCAATGCGTTGAGTTCGGGATCGTCCTTGAGACTGGCGATATCGTAATGTTCGAGCACCGCTAGTCGAGCGCTATCGTTCTCCTCCCCGCAAAAATCGAGGTGAAGCAATGGTTTCCATCTGGATATAGACGCAGCCATAAGAGCGTTCCGCTACGGCTTATTGGTCGGAAAAGGAAGCCTGACGAGTATTTTGGATTAATATCCCATCAGCGAAAGGACTTCTTCGCGGCTGCGATGGTCCTCACGGAAACATCCCATCATGCGGCTGGTCGTCATCATGACGCCCGGCGTGTTTACCCCGCGCGCGGTCATGCAGGCGTGGCTAGCTTCGATGACCACCGCCACTCCCTTGGGCTCCAAATGCTCCCAGATACAATCGGCGACCTGGGCGGTCAGCCGTTCCTGCACCTGCAATCGTCGCGCAAAGCCATGCAGCACGCGCGCTAGCTTGGAAATTCCGACGACCTTGTCGCCTGGCAGATAGGCGATGGCAGCCTTGCCGATGATCGGTGCCATGTGATGTTCGCAGTGCGATTGGAACGGAATATCCTTTAGCAGCACGATTTCATCATAGCCGCCGACCTCCTCGAAAGTGCGGGACAGGTGAACGGCAGGATCTTCGTTATAGCCCCTGGTATATTCGGCCCACGCCCGCGCCACGCGTTGCGGCGTATCCAGCAGGCCTTCGCGCTCCGGGTCATCACCCGCCCAGCGGATCAAGGTGCGAACCGCGTCCTGCACGGCGTCCGGGACATCGATCTTCGCAGCTGCTCTCACGAGATCGCCGGCAGCCGGTGTCTGCTCATCAGCCATGCAAAGAATCCCTCGAAATCGTTATAAAATGGTGGCCACGGCAGGACTCGAACCTGCGACCTGCGGTTTAGGAAACCGTCGCTCTATCCAACTGAGCTACGCAGCCTTGAGGGGCGCAAATAGGTGGTTTTTGGACCATGTTCAATCGCTGCGCGTGACGATGGTGCGTCGATGCGACAATGCCGGGACCCGCGAACGGACCTCAGCGATACGCGCAAGATCGATGTCGACGAAGCCGACGCCGCTTGCTTTTCGCATGTCCAGCATCACTTCGCCCCAGGGGTCGACCACGAGGCTATGACCATAGGTGGCGCGTCCATCTGCATGATCGCCTACTTGCGCCGCAGCGACGACAAACATTCCCGCTTCGATTGCGCGCGCCTTTAGCAACGTGTGCCAATGCGCTTCGCCTGTCGGCACGGTGAATGCTGCCGGGACCGCGATTACGTCGGCCCCCGCTTCGGAAAGGTACGCAAACAATGCGGGAAAACGCAGGTCATAGCAGATGGTAAGACCCAGCGTCCCCACCGGCGTACCTTCCACCAGCACGGGCCCCTCGCCGCCCTTGTACACAGCACTTTCGCGCCAGCTTTCTCCGGTCGGCAGATCGACATCGAACAGGTGCATTTTGTCGTAGCGACCACGAACGCTCCCTTGGCGATCGATGACAAATGCGCGGTTTGCCCATCGACCGTCGCCTCGATCCAGCGCCAATGACCCGAGGTGCACCCAAATGCCGTGCTGCGCGGCCGCCTCCCGCACGGCGGCGAGTACGGTGTCGTCGGTCTCGGTTTTGATGCTGGACGCCGCCCGCGCCCGGTCCCCATCGAGCAGACCCGACATTTCAGGGGTGAAGAGCATTTGCGCGCCGCCTTCGGCTGCTTCCTCGACGGCAGCCACCAGATCCCGCGCGTTTTGGGTCGGGTCGATCCCGCTCGTGGCTTGGAAAAGCGCGACCTTGGACATCAGGCCCGGGCCAACAGCGTGTCGAGCTTGCCTTCGCGCTCGAGCTCCATCAGCTCGTCACATCCACCGACATGTTTGCCGTCAATGAAGATCTGGGGAACGGTCGTGCGCCCGCCCGCCCGCTCCACCATTTCGTCCTTTTTGGGTCCACCACCGTCGACAGGGTATTCGGTGAACTCGATTTCTTTGCGCTTGAGCAGTTCCTTCGCCCGCACGCAGAACCCGCAAAACATCTTTGTGTAAATTTCGACCTGAGCCATGCTTACTCCACATATCTGGGCCGCGACACGCGGGCCCATACAATTGCTTCGATCCGTCCCGGTTTCGCCTTACGCAGGGCCTTCGCACAAGCATCGATCGTCGAACCGGTCGTATAGACATCATCAACGAGGATGACCGTGCGATCGTTCAATGGCGCATCGTTGGTTAGGGCAAAAGCGCCGCTAACGGTGCGCGCGCGCTGCTTGCGGTTGAGCCCGCCCAACGCCGGCGTTCGCTTGCGCCTCAGAAGGTAATCGGGGGACCATTCGATTTGCGAGCGGCGCGAGATCTCTCGTGCCAGCAGCCCCGCCTGGTTGAAGCCGCGCCGCCACAGCCGCCAGCGATGCAACGGCACGGGCAGCAGGATCGGTCGTTCGACCGGATCATAGTCGCGAAGCTGGCGCCGCATCGACATTGCCATCGTTTTTGCCAACGCTACCTGCCGCCCATGTTTCAACCGAAGGGCAAGATCGCGCGACACATCATCGTACAGCGTCGCCGCGCGCAGCCGATCAAAACGCGGCGGCGCAGCGATGCATCCACCGCATTCGGCTTCTTCGGGTCCTTCCAGCGGTATTCCGCAGCGCTCGCAAACCCCCGCGACAAGCCAGTCCACTTGTCCCCAGCAGTCGCTACAAAAGCGCCCCACCTCCTCGACGATCAGACCGCACCCCGCGCAGCGCGGCGGTAGCGCGAAATCGAGCAGAAGACGGGTTGGCGCGAATTGCATTGCCCCCTTGTCGCCCGATGCCGCCTGTTTCACAAGACGCCCCGAGATGCCGGATCTGTTCAATTCTTCTCTACGCGCCCTGCGCCGCGACCGCGCATTTCGAATGGGCCCCGAAACTTTTCTCCACGACCGCGCTTTTTCGGACGTCATGGACCGGCTCGGTCTTATCGACCGGCAATTCGACCGGACCTTGCTCGTCGGTGCGCTCAACTCGTCATGGGCAGCACGCCTTGCCGAGCGTGTCGGGACGCTCGAGACGATCGACCCCTCGCCTGTGCTGGCGCGAGCCAGTGACGGCAAGGCGGGGAGCGAGGACATGCTCGAAGCCGAGCCGGGCTCTTTGGACCTCATCGTTTCGATTGGCACGCTGGATACGATCGAAGCCCTGCCGGAAGCATTCGCGCGGTTGCGTTTCGCCCTGCGTGAAGGCGGCTTGCTCATCGGCGCCATGTCGGGCGGCGATAGCCTGCCTCTCCTGCGCGCCTGCATGGCGCAGGCCGACGCGATCGCCGGCTACGGCGCTCCCCATGTCCATCCGCGCATCGATCCTGCATCGCTGACCCAGTTGTTGTCGAACGCCGGCCTCGCCATGCCGGTCGTCGATGTCGATGAAGTCACCGTGCGCTATTCATCCTTTGAGCGATTGATTGAAGATCTGCGCGCCATGGGAGCCACCAACATCCTCTCGGCACGTCCGCGCAAACCGCTGTCGCGCACCGCCTTGGCAGCTGCGAAGGCGCATTTCGCGGCAAATGCCGCGCATGACGGAAAGAGCGAAGAACGGTTCGACATCCTTCACTTCATGGGCTGGGCACCGCCTTTACCGCAAAACAAGAATTAACCTTCCGCCTTGAGGGCGTTGTTAACCTTTGATGCTCTAAAAGCCGTTTCGTGGACCAGACCAGAGGAGGATAGTGTGGATACTATCCGGAAATTTTTCCGCGCCCTACGCCGCGACGAACGCGGTGCCACGGCGATTGAATACGGGCTTATCGCCGCGCTCATCGTGCTTGCCATGATGGGCGGATTGCGCGCGCTTGGCGGCGGATCGGACGGCATGTGGACGAAGGTGGCCGACGAGGCCTCCAACATCCTCTAAGTTCCGTGCTGCGGCCGGCTCCTACCGCCGACCGTAGACGATCAATTTGACCTTCTGACCGGCACGAAGCTGCTGGTTTGTCGCGAGCCCGTTGAGGCTTGCGAACCGCTCAACCTGATAATTGTCATAGGCCATCCGGCGCGCCAGCGACTGGATCGTGTCGCCACTACGCACCGTATAGATATCGATTACGCGCGGCCGCACCGCAGCGGCTTGCTGCGCCGAGAGGCGCTGCAGCGAACCAATCATGGAGCTGAAGGGCTGCAGCCCTTGCCCCGCGCGCGTAATCGTGGCGAAATGGTAAGCCCGGTCATTGCTGAATTCATACGCGAACACCGACAAATCGACGGCCCCGTTCTGGGTGTTCACCCGCGCCGTGCTGTAGGCGGCAGGAATGCCGTTTACCGTGGTGCGACGCGGCTGCGGCACCTGGATGTTCGCCTGCTGGCCGGCGACACCGCGCATGACCTGCACGACATATTGGTCAAGATTTCCGTTATATTGGGCAAGGCTGAAAATGGCCTGCCCGCTACTTCCCGAAATACCGACCTGGCGCGTGCTGTTCTGCATCTGGAAACCCGTGGGCACCTGGAAACGCAGGCGCAGATCCGGGTGGGTGAAAGTACGACCATCGATGATGCCCTGCGCAGGATCATCGTCGAAGTACATTCCGTCGATCTGGGCCAGGAACGCATCGCGGTTCCGGTTCTGCGGCGCATTGGGCACCTGGTCGGCAAGCTGCGCTGCACGCGCAACGCGATTTTCGCTCAGCGGGTGGGTTCGGGCCCATTCGGGCGTCGTGCGGTTCTCGCGTCCCTGCAGGCGCGACTGTAGCTTGGTCGAGCGGTCGAGCACGGCCAGCATGTCTGCGCCCGCATCCGGATCGTAACCGGCCTGCGTCATGTATCCAACGCCCAGCGTATCGCTTTCATACTCCTGGTCGCGGCTGTAGCTGAGCGTGCGCAGCTGGGTGCCATATTGCGACCCGCGCGCGATCAGGCCGCCGACGTCGCCGCCAACCACGCCGCCGACAATCGCACCTAGCACGCCCAGGATCGAGTTGCGCTGGGCAGTCGCCTGACGAAGCTGCGCGTGATCGGCCGCGATATGGCCGACTTCATGCCCTAGCACGAAGGCCAACTCGGCCTCGTCGTTCATCAGGCCCATAAGCTGGCGGGTAATGTAGATACGCCCGCCCGGAATGGCGAAGGCGTTCTCGACGGCACTGTTGAGCGTCGTGAATTTATAGGCTGCCGCTGCATTGGGCGTGCCGGAATAGACCGCGACACGGTCGCCTACCTGCTCGACATAAGCGGCTTGGCTACCGCCTACCGCACCGCCAAATTCGGCGACAATATCCTCATGCTGCTCATTGGCGCGCTGAAATTCGGACTGGCTGATCGTGGGATCGGCAACAGGGGTGGCACAAGAAGCCACCGCAAGGGCGGCAACGGACATCATCAGGGCGGCGCGACGCATAAACTTTCTCCTCGTGGCTTCTTTTGCACCAACAACGGAGGAAAATTGCGTTGAGTTCCGCGCTTACGCCATCTCGAGGAATTTGCTGCGACGTTGCGAGAGAATTTCGCGCTTATCCAAGGCCGATAGCGCGTCCACTTCTTCCAGAACGGCCGATTTGAGGCGGCTGATCGCCTTTGCAGGATCACGATGCGCTCCGCCGAGGGGCTCTTTCACGATCCGATCGATAACGCCCAGATCCTTCAAATGCTTGGCGGTAATGCGCATCGCTTCGGCGGCATCGGGTGCCTTGTCGGACGTACGCCACAGGATCGATGCGCATCCTTCGGGCGAAATCACCGAATAGATCGCATGTTCGAACATCAGGACCTTGTTGGCGGCCGCAATCGCCACCGCACCGCCCGATCCGCCTTCGCCCACGATGACCGAGACCATGGGGACCTTGAGTGCGAGGCATTGCTCGGTCGCGCGGGCAATGGCTTCGGCCTGCCCGCGCTCTTCCGCCTGGACGCCGGGAAAGGCACCCGGCGTGTCGACCAGCGTGACTACCGGCAGGCCGAACCGGTCGGCAAGCTTCATCAGCCGGATGGCCTTGCGATAGCCTTCGGGCTTGGCCATGCCAAAATTATGCTTGAGACGGCTGGCGGTATCATCGCCCTTCTCATGCCCCATCAGAACGACTTTTCGCCCATCGATCGTGGCGAGCCCGCCGACGATTGCCTGGTCATCGGCAAACGCACGGTCTCCTGCGAGCGGAATAAACTCTTCGGCCAGCCCTTCGACGTAATCCTTGAAGTGCGGCCGCTCGGGGTGACGCGCCACATGCGCCTTCTGCCATGGCGTCAGCTTGCTATAGGTATCGCGCAGCAATTTCTTCGTTTTCACGTCGAGACGGCGAATTTCCTGCTCTACGTCCACCGCACCATTATCCGCAGTGGCCCGCAGATCGGCGATGCGGTTTTCCAATTCGGCAATGGGCCGTTCGAAATCGAGATAGGTCAACATATCGGCATTGGCGGGTAGATAAGGCTGGCGACGCCGTCAATCACCGGTTTGCCAACGGGTGGCGCTGATTGACCAGCTCGACAAGGCGCGCACTGTCCACATGGGTATAGATCTGGGTAGTCGCGATGTCCGCATGTCCCAGCAATGCCTGGAGCGCGCGAAGGTCGGCGCCGCCCGCCAGCAAATGGGTCGCAAAGGCGTGACGGAGTACGTGCGGGCTCACTCGTTCGGGTGCGATTCCAGCCTCTGCCGCCATGGCGCGGACAAGCTGGAACAAACGGACGCGCGACAAGTGTCCCTTGCCGCCCGGGAACAACCATCTGCCTTCGGCGCAATGTTCGAGCCACGCATCCACAGCGTCGCGGGCGCGATCCGAAATAGGCACCAGTCGCTCCTTCTCGCCCTTCCCTCGAAGGATGAGAAATGGCTGTTCGCGGCGCAGCAACGCAGCCCGTGGCAAAGAAACCAGTTCGGTCGCGCGTAGCCCCGATCCGTAGAGCAGTTCGAGCAGGGCGAGATTGCGCAGCGCCAATCGCTGGCCGCTGGCGGCGCGATCTTCGATCGCCTTGAACATGCGTTCGACCTCGTCGGGGTCGAGTATACGCGGCAGCGGCCGCGACAATTTGGGCCGGGGCAGCGCGGCAGAGGGATCGTCGTCGCGCAGCCCTTCGTCGAACAGGAAGCCGTAGAAACGCCGCAACGAAGCCGCCCGCCGCGCAACAGTCGAAGCGGCCAAGTGCGACCAGCTGGCCCCTAGGCCCGATAGGGCATCGCTGTTCGCTTCGCCAATCGGCCCTGAAACGGCTTCAGCAGCACGCTCAAGGTCGGCGCGGTACGCGGCAATCGTATTGGCGGACGCTCCTGCCTCCGCCGCCATCATGTCGAGGAAGCGGTCGACCAGCGCGCGGTCGGCCTCCCTCACGCCCGCGACAAAGCCTCTGCCGCCACCATCCGCGCAAGGAAGGTCTGCCCGGTCGCCCGAAGCGCGCGCACGGCGTGATAAACATAGCGCGGAGGCAGGTGGCGCATGTCGCTGCCCTGCATCGCAAAAGCGCTCGCCAGCAGTGCAGACCCGGCATCGCCACGCTGCGCCGCAAGTTCCAGCGCATTGGTCATCGCGCTCGTGCGGGCAATGCCCATGTCGTAGTCGCCATCCAACTCCGCCAGTAACGCCGGGCTGATCCGCTCGAGACCGGCAAGCCCCGCCACCAGCATCTTCGATCGTATCTGGCCTTCGCTTTCATCGCGGCGGATGAAATCCCGCACCCGGTCTTCTCTCAGGTCGAGCGAACGCGCGTCGATGACCGCAAGCGACAGCAATCCCCACAGCGCATCGCCGTCATCTTCGTCGATCTGTGTCAGCACCGGCACCCAGGCCCCGATGGCATCTTCGAAGCCGCCCGTAATCATTGATGATACCAATGCGGCGCCATCACCTGAGAGCGACGCACTCGGCATGATGCGCGCGGCTGCGCGTGCCGTCGTGGCGCGTGCACCCATGACTGCCAGCGGATCGTCGCCCGCCGCAGCCCAAAGCCGGCGCATTGCCGCGATCCGATCTGCATTGCTCGCCGCTGTGTGCGCCAGGCGTAACTGCCAAGCGTCGAGGCTTCCGCGTTCGTTGGCATCGACCCCCGCATAAATGAGCGAATGGAAGTCGGTCATCGCCTGGCCCGAAAAGACGCCCATGCCGGCTGCGATCCGCGCCGAATCCAGCCGTTCTGCCGGATCGAGCAACGAGGCACGGGCGTGCCAGGCACGCAATTGTGGCTGCGCTCCATCAAGGAGGTTTTCCGGCAATGACAGGCCGGTCGACGTCGCCATTCCATAGCGCCACGCAGTGAGCCGCTGCGTCGCGTCCCATTCGATCGTTGTCGCGCGCCCTGTACCCGAGCCAGCACCCACCAGCTTTTCCGCAAGAGTCAGATCGATGCCGCCGATCCGGTCGCCCCGTCGTTCGCGGCGAATCGTTTCGACCGCCAGTTCGCCCTGCCCGATCAATGCTTCGCATATTGCGTCGACCAGCGGCTCGGCCACCGGCTCGGCATCGTCGAGCGACGAGGGCACCGGACACAACGTCCCCATGTCCGATGTCGCAAGCGCCACTTGCAGCGCCATTTGCGACATGCGTGCATTGTACGAGCGTCGCGGCACGGTCGCCAACAGCAGACGCGCGGCGTCCGCTTCTCCCATCCGCAACAGCAGCCAGATGCGTTCGGCGATCCAGTCGCGCGTGTCGAAGCCCTGCGGTGTCGCCTGCGAAGCCAGCAGTGCATGGCGAAGGCCAATATGTGCCCAGCGGGACAGCAAGGGTGCGTCCATGTCGCGCATGAATGGTTGTGCCCACTCGCCGATTGCATTGGCGAACGGATCTTGCGCGAATGCGATCGCCCCGGTTGACGTGACCGCAGGCGCGGTTCCGATCTCGGTCGCTGCGTCCCCGTCGTCATCGTCATCGCGCTCGACTTGTGCGACCGCCACGTCGGCCGTCTCCTCGTCATCATCATCTTCGACGACAGGCACAGTCGCGGGCGCAGGCGTAGGCTCTGGCACCCGCGGCTGGGGCGGCGGCGGTGGAGGAGGCGGATCGTCAAACCCGGGTGGCAACAACGAATCCGGTCGGTCTTGCGCTAGCGCGGCGCCTGCCACCGCGACCGCAATGCCCGCAAGCAATGCGATCCGCTTATTCGGCATCGCTCGCAATCTCTTCTTCGATCGTCTGTGTCGGTTGCGGCTCGACACTCGTCGACAGATAGACAGTCCCGCCGACCAGAAGGACGATGATGAACAGCAATACGAAGGGCACCTTTGACCGGCGCGGCTTTGAGTAGGCAGATTGAAGTTTCATGATTGGGCTTTTGCCTTAGCTTTTTAAGTCAGTATAGCCCCTCTTATGACCAAGTCGCTACTCCAGCGCCTCGATAAGCCCGTCGTTCTGGTGGGTTTGATGGGTGCCGGCAAATCCACCATCGGACGCCGCCTGGCGAAGCGGCTCGACCTGCCTTTCGTCGACAGCGACGATGCGATCATCGATGCCTCGGGCTACACGCCAACGGAGATTTTCGAACGCTTCGGTGAAGAAGACTTTCGCGATGGCGAACGCCGCGTCGTCGCGCGCCTGATCGACGAAGGCGAAATTCAGGTGATCGCAACCGGCGGCGGTGCCTATACCGATGAACAAACCCGCAAGCTGTTGAACGAGCGCGCGATAACCGTCTGGCTCGACGCCGAGATCGACATTCTGGCCGAACGGACCCGCCGCCCCGATACGCGTCCGCTTCTCAGGGGCGATGTGGAACAGCGCAAACGCATTCTCGCCGATCTCGCCGACAAGCGACGCGGCGACTATGCGAACGCACACCTCCATGTCCGCTCGGGCAAAGGTGCCCACGATGTCGTGGTGGATGCGATCGTCGATGCGCTAGCGGAGCATCTGGACGGACAATGAGCGAAATCTTCCTCGATGACGGCCAGGGCGGCAAAAGCCGCGCCTTGATCGGCGCGCTCGGCGATCATGCCGAAGATATCATGGCGCTCGCGGGCTCCGACAAACCGCTTCCCTGCGTCACTGACGAACATATCTGGTCGCTGCATGGCAGCCGTGTCGCCGACATCTTGCCGCTCGATCCGATTTTCGTGCCGCGAGGCGAAGACGCCAAGAACTGGGCCCAACTCGCCTCCGTCATCAGCGCGGTTGCCTGCCAGAACCATCCGCGCGGGCGCCCCATCATCTCACTTGGTGGCGGTGCCGTTGGCGATCTCGCCGGCCTCGCGGCCGCCCTCTATCGTCGCGGCACGCCGATCATCCATATCCCGACGACGCTTCTGGCGCAGGTTGACAGCGCCGTCGGCGGCAAGACCGCCATCGATGCCGAAGGTGAAAAGAACCTCGTCGGCGCTTTCCACGCGCCCGCGCTCGTGGTTGCCGATCCCGACTTTCTCACCACACTCGATGCCCGCCAGATGCGCGCCGGCATGGCCGAGATTGTCAAGTACGGCGCCATTGCCGATGCGGACTTCTTTGACTGGATCGGCCGCCATGGCCGCGCCGTGCTCGCCGCTGATCCCAACGCCTGCGCCGAAGCCGCCGGGCGCTGCATCCGGATGAAGGCCGCCGCGGTCGAAGGCGATGTCGAAGACAGGACGGGCCAGCGCGCCCTGCTGAACTTCGGCCACACCTTTGGCCATGCCATCGAAAGCATCGCCGGCCTTGGCACCGTGCTCCACGGCGAAGCGGTGTCCGTCGGCATGCTGCTTGCCGCGCGCTTCAGCGCTGCCGCGGGCCGCTGCAACATGGAGACCCCCGAACAGCTCGATGCGTTGCTACGCCATCTCGAACTGCCGTCGCGCCTCGATCACGTAGGGCTTGGCGGACAGGCCCCGGCGCTGTTCGAACCAATGCTCAAGGACAAAAAGAACGAGAGCGAAAACGTCACGCTCATCCTGCTCGAACGGATCGGCAAGGCCGTTCGCGTAACCGACATGCCGCGGCGCCAATTACGCGATTTCTTGAGCGCCGCCTAATCGTCTTCCGCTTCCGGCATCGAGCGATCGGCGTTGAATGACAAGTCCTTCCCGGCGTGGAGATCGCCGGTTTCGCTTTGCCGTTCCAGCCGCTCTTCATCCCGGCGGCGATACTCGCGCTCGACACGTTCCGCTTCATCCTGTGAAAAACCGAGCTCGGTCAGTGCCGCCTTGCCCATCAATATCGCGCTCTCGAAAAGCTCCCTGATGCAAAATGCCAGGTCCAGCCCGTCAAGGTCGAGGGTATGGCGACGATCGAAGCTGCGCACCATGACGGCGGCTTGCGGGAACGCTTCCATCGCCGCTTCGATCGCGTTGGCGGTCAGATCCTGCTTGTCGTTGCAGAACAGGATAGCACGCGCATTTTCACCGCCGGCTGTCCGCAGCAGGTCGACGCGGGTGCCATCGCCATAATAGACCTTGGTGCCGAATTCTTCCGACAACTCTATCTGGTCCTGCTTCTTGTCGATCAGGGTGACGCCGATATTCTTGGCCTGCAGCATCTGCGCGACGGTTTGCCCGAACCGGCCATAGCCAACGACGATGACCGATCCCTTGGGTGCTTTTTCGGGTCCGTCCATGTCCTTTTCATCGGCCCCGTGTCGCGCTTCCAGCCAATCGATCAACATCATCAGGAACGGCGTCGCCGCCATCGTCAACGTGATGCAGGCGGTAAAGAGAGACGCCGCCTCGTTCTCGATCAGCAAGGCGCCGGTCGCTTGTGCCAGCAGCACGAAACCGAATTCGCCCGCCTGACTAAGCAGCAGGCCCAGGCGCAGTGCCCCGAAAGGCTCCATCCCGAACGCGCGGCCCAGCGCGGTGATGATCGTCCCTTTGACGACGATGATCATCGCGGCGACCCCGACGACCATCATGGGCCGCTCCGCAATCGCGCCTAGGTCAAGCAGCATGCCCACCGACAGGAAGAAAAAGCCCAGCAGGATGGAGCGGAACGGCTCGACATCGCTTTCCAGCTCGTGGCGATAGGGGCTTTCAGCCAGCATGACCCCAGCAACGAACGCGCCCAATGCTGTCGACAGGCCAAGGAAATGCATCAAAGATGCCGCGCCAACGACGGTAAACAGTCCCGCCACCACGAACAGTTCGCGTTCCCCCAACCGGCCGATCAGCCGGAACATCGGGTTCATGACAAAACGGCCGGCGAGAATGAGGCCCACGATCGCACCTACCGTATACAGCGCCAGCATCCAACCCGGCGGGTCTTCGGCTGCGGACGGGGCGCGGCTCAAAGCAGCGATGATCGTGATCAGCGGGACGATCGAGACGTCCTGTAGCAACAACACCGAAAACGCACGCTCCCCATAGGGTTGGTGCAATTCGCCGGTCGAACGCAGCATGGGCAAGACCTGCGCAGTCGAGGACAGGCTCAAAGACAGACCGATTGCGATACTGGCCTCGATGGTGAAACCGGCGACCAGGTGGATCAGCGCCGCCAGCGCTATGCCGCAAGTAATGACCTGCACGACCCCAAGCCCGAATATGTCGCGGCGCAGGCGCCACAGGCGGCTGGGATGTAGCTCGAGCCCGACGATGAACAGCAGCAGGGCGATCCCGAACTCGGAAATCGCCATGATGTTTTCCGCATTGCCCACCAGGCCGAGCACACCGGGCCCGATGATCGCCCCGCCGAGGATATAGCCAAGCGTTGCACCGAGGCCGAGACGACGAAAAATCGTGACGAACACAAGCGCCGCGCCGAGCATGATCGCGCCGTCGACGAGCAGGGCGCCGGTATCCTCACCGCCGCCCGCAGCCAACAGATATTCAAGCGGCATCACCCTTGCTCCTTCAGTGCAGCAACCAGCGCCCGGAACGGCAACAGGATCGCATCGTGCCGGCCGGGCCGGAACCTGGCAGGCTCCAGTGCCTGGATACCGGGCCATTCACCCGGATCATCGCGTCGTCCCGCCAGCCAGTCGGCAATCGCCTTTTCTGCAGCGCCCGCAGTGGCAAGGTCGGTCCCGATGGCATGCCGAGCCATCAGCGCGGTTGCAGCCTGCCCGAACGCACAAGCTTCGACCGCCAGCGCAAGTTCCGAAACCGCACCGACCTCGCTGCGAATATCGAGCCTAAGCCGGCTCCCGCATGTCGGAGCGCGCAATTCGACGCGGGCATCGTTCGGATCGAGTTCGGCAGGCGGCGGCACCGAAGCCGCAAGGCGCAATATCTCGCGCGTGTAGAGCGGTGGCTTCACGCCCGGCGCCATGTCGTCCCTTCGGGTCCGTCTTCGAGCAGGATGCCGTCTGCGGCGAGCTCGTCGCGAATGCGATCCGCGGTCGCAAAGTCGCGATCCCTCTTGGCTTGCGCGCGTGCTTCGATCTTGGCGTCGATGTCGGCATCATCGCCGTCACCGCCGCCCTTGAACCAGTTCTCCGCAGTCTCCCCGAGCAGACCGAGCAACCCGGCGCTGGCTTTGAGCGTCGCCGGATCGTCGATCTGACCGAGCCGCGAAAGTGCCAGCGGTGTGTTGAGATCGTCACCAAGCGCGTCGACGACACCGTCATCGACTTTTCCGGGCGCGGCCTCACCGACCTTGCGATAAAGCCCATCTAGCGTCGCGCGCGACTGCTCGATCAGCTTCGCCGTCCAGGGCAGCGGCTGGCGATAATGCGCCGATAGCAGTGCAAGACGCAGGACTTCACCCTTATGTTCTTTCAGCAATTCATTCGGCGTCACCACATTGCCAAGCGACTTGGACATCTTCTCTGCGCCCATGTCGACGAACCCATTATGCACCCAGTAGCGCGCCAGCGGCGAACCGTGCGTGCAGCGGCTCTGCGTGATCTCGTTTTCGTGGTGCGGAAATATGAGGTCGAGCCCGCCGCCGTGAATATCGATTGTCTCGCCCAGATGCGCGCGGATCATGGCCGAACATTCGATATGCCACCCCGGACGCCCGCGACCCCAAGGACTGTCGAAACCGATCACGCCCTCATCGGACGGCTTCCACAACACGAAATCGGCCGGGTCCTTCTTGTAGGGCGCCACTTCGACACGCGCGCCCGCGATCATCTGTTCACGGTCGCGGCGCGACAGCGCGCCATAATCCGGGTCGCTCGGCACGGAAAACAGCACATGGCCATCGGCCTCGTACGCGTGCCCCTTTTCGATCAGCGCTTCGATCATCGCGATCATCGGGCCGATTTCTTCGGTCGCGTGCGGCGCGCTCGTCGGCGGCGCGACACCCAGCGCGCCCATGTCCTCAAGGTAGAAGCGCTCATAGCGTTCGGTGATCACGGAAGTTTCGACGCCCTCTTCCGCCGCCTTGGCGATGATCTTGTCGTCGATATCGGTGATATTGCGGGCATAGACGAGACTATCTGCGCCATGATGGTGCCGGATGAGCCGCGCGAGCGTGTCGAAGATAACAGGCGGCCGCGCGTTGCCGATATGGGCGCGCCCATACACCGTGGGCCCGCACACATACATGGTAATGCGCGCAGGGTCGGCCGGCACGAAATCGCGCTTTTCGCGGGCCATCGTGTCGTGCAGACGGATCACAGCAGCCCACCTTCGATTGCGCGTTGTTCCTCCACCCAATCTACCACGGCAAGGCTGGTCGCGTTGAGGAGTGAATAGGTCTGGCTGTCGCGGATCCAGTCGGGTCGTTCGCTGTCGACACCATAAAAACCGTTATAGGCAAAGCTGAACGCCATGAAGAGCAGCGTGGAAATCAGCAGCCCCTTGATCATCCCGAACCCGCCACCAAGAAGCCGATCGACCGGGCCGACGATCGACTGGCGCGTGCGCTTGCCCAGCCTGTTCGCCAGCAGTTTGAAAACGATATAGGTTGGCAGGAACAGGACGATGAAGGCCAGCGCCGCCGCGCCCGCGACCGTACCGACCGTATCGGCCAAGGCGAGGGTCACGGTGCCGTGGAACAGCTTCAACGCCACCACCCCCGCGACCCAGGCGAACAGCGCCAATACCTCGTGTACGAAGCCGCGCAGGAACCCCAATATGGTGCCCCCGCCAAGCAGAAAGATCACGATAATGTCCATTGCCGTCATGTGAGGCGGGCTAGCGGGCTTTGACGGCCGCTTCCAGCCCTAACGACCCCTATCGGCCCAATATTCGATCGACGAGCTGTCCCAACCGTTCGAAATAGGCCGCCTGGAGGCCGGCCGGCGCTTCACTCAACTTCGGGCTCCAGGAGCTTTCGAAGCCCAGCTTCGCCGCTTCCTTCAACCGCAGCGCGCCATGCGCCACCGGCCGCAATTCGCCCGACAGCGCCACTTCACCCAGGATGACGGTCCCGCCGGGGATGGGTCGTTCGCTCAGTGCCGACACCAGCGCCGCCGCTACTGCAAGATCTGCCGCCGGATCCGACAAGCGGTAACCGCCCGCCACGTTGAGATAGACTTCGGTTGAGGCGAAGCTGACGCCGCATCGCGCTTCCAAGACTGCCAATAGCATCGCCAGTCGCGATGAATCCCAGCCGACCGCCGATCGGCGCGGAGTCGCTCCGCTCGCCAGCCGCACGGTAAGGGCTTGCAATTCCACCAGCACCGGTCGCGTGCCCTCAAGCGCCGGAAAGACGACCGTGCCACTCACCTCTTCCGCGCGTTCGGTCAGGAACAGGGCGCTCGGGTTGGCAACCTCGCTCAGACCCTTTCCTTCCATCGCAAACACGCCAATTTCGTCGGTGCCGCCAAAACGGTTCTTGACCGCACGCAGGATGCGATACTGATGGCTTCGTTCGCCCTCGAAGCCGAGCACCGTGTCGACCATATGTTCAAGCACGCGCGGCCCTGCGATATTGCCGTCTTTGGTCACGTGCCCGACCAAAAGCAGCGCTGAGCCTTTCTCCTTGGCAAAACGCACGAGTTCATGCGCCGAGGCGCGGACCTGGCTGACCGTGCCGGGCGCGCCTTCGATCATGTCCGAATGCATCGTCTGGATGGAATCGATCACCAGGAAGTCGGGCGCGTCTTCCTCCTCACCCAGTGTCGTCAGTATATCGCGTACGCTGGTCGCCGCCGCCAGCTTGAGCGGCGCATCGCCAAGCCCCAGCCGCCGTGCCCGCAACCGCACCTGGTCCGCTGCTTCTTCGCCGGAAATATAGATGGAGCGTTTGCCCGCCGCCGCTAACCGCGCTGCCACCTGCAACAGCAAAGTCGACTTGCCGATCCCTGGATCGCCGCCGATCAGCGTCGCCGACCCCGGCACCAGCCCGCCGCCGATGGCCCGGTCGAATTCGGCGATACCGGTCTGCATTCGCGCCGGCAACGCGACTTCATCATCGAGCCCGACGAAGCTGATCCGCCGGCCGCCGCCTTGTAGGTTGTGCTTCTTGGTAAAGGTGGTGACGACATTGCTGGCGTCTTCCACCAGCGTGTTCCATTCCGCGCAATCGGCGCATTGCCCCTGCCAACGTGTCGCGATCGAACCGCAGGCCTGGCAGACATATCGCTTCTTGGGTTTCGCCATGACCAAGCGGTATCAGAACAAACAAGGAACGAAAAGCCCTATTGATGCCCTGCACCATCTCTCCTAGGCGCGGAGGTGTGAGCTGGCTTCCCGAACCATTCCGCATCGCCAATTTCCGCTTCTACTGGAGCGGGCGATTGCTGGCGACACTGGCGCAGCTCGCGATGATTACGGCGATCGAGTTCCAGGTCTATGCGATCGCGCGTGAGACGATGGGTCCGAGCGAGGCCGCGTTTCGTCTCGGTTTGATCGGCCTCGTCCAGTTCGTCCCGCTTTTCTTCCTTTCGCCGGTCGCTGGATGGCTGGCAGACCGGGTCGACCGCCGCTGGGTGGCGCGCGGTGCCATCACGTTGGAGACTGTCGCGGCGGCAACGCTGGCTTATTTCACCGCTGCAGGCACGATCACGCTGCCGATCATCTACGCGGTGGCGGTCTTAATCGGCATCGCGCGCGTTTTCATGGGGCCGTCAATGGCGGCGATGGCGTCCAACATCGTGCCGCGCGCCATCCTGCCCAATGCCATCGCATTATCCTCGATTGCATGGCAGGCGGGCACGATTATCGGCCCGGCTATGGGCGGCTACCTCCTCGCCCAGTCGATGGAATTGGCATATTATGTCGCGACCGGGCTCTTTGCCGTATCGCTGATCTTCTACACCTTCATCGGCGAGGTCGATCAAACGCGCCTGTCCGGTCATCGAAGACCGCTCCAGCGCATCGTCGATGGCCTTCGCTACGTGCGCGAAAATCGGCTGGTGCTGGGTGCCATTACGCTCGACCTGTTCGCCGTCCTGCTTGGCAGCGCCACCGCGCTCCTTCCCATTTTTGCTACCGATATATTCGGCGGCGGATCGCAGTTGTTCGGTCATTTGCGCGCCGCCCCTGCTGTCGGCGCGACGCTGATTGCGCTGCTCTTCGCGATCCGCCCGCTCAAGACCGGCGTTGGCCGCAAGATGCTGATCGCCGTCGGTATTTTCGGTCTCGCGACCGTGTGTTTTGCCTTCTCGCGCTCGGTGCCGCTGACATTCGCGCTATTGGTGATCATCGGCGGTGCCGACATGTTCTCCGTCTATGTGCGCCAATCGCTCATTCAGCTTTATACCCCCGATCAAATGCGCGGACGCGTCGGTGCGGTCTCCACCCTGTCCATTTCCGCTTCCAACGAATTGGGGGATGCCGAAAGCGGCTTGATGGCAGGGCTGTTTGGCCCGACAGCCGCCGCCCTGATAGGCGGGATCGGCGCGATTTCGGTTGTACTCATCTGGAACTGGAAGTTCCCCGAATTGCGGCGCGCAAAGACATTCGACCCGCAAGACGAGGCGCGCGCTACCTGAGCATGCAGACCAGGTTTAGCATCTAATCCTAACGCCGCATTTACCATCGTTAGTGACCGCTCGCTTAACTGCCGTTCGGCTATGGCCAGCGCCTCGGAAAAAAAGTGGGCGGCAATGAGCAGGGCACGTTTCAATATCAAGAAGCCGGAGCGGCGCCAGCGCGCCTCGCTGCGCGATGCCCTGCTTCACGATGTCATCAAACACGAGGATGAAGACGGCGCTGCCATTGCCGAGCAGCGTGTCCCCCACCTTAACCACGTCCCATTGATGATAGCGATAGCCCACCTCATCGGTGGCGCGGCGATCTATGCCGGCTTCGGCCTTCGTGGCGATCTGCTCGCCGTTATCGCGGCATGCCTGTTGATCGATGCAATCGCCTTCCTGATCATCAACAAGCGCGAGCAACTGCGCTTGAGCCCCCTCGTCGTAACCCGCGCCGTAGCGGCCTACGTCGCGGCGATGTGGGCTGGCTGGGCATTTGTCGGTTTCAGTATCGATTCGTTTTCAAGCGAGATGCAGACCACTCAACACGTCGCCTTCGCATCGATTATTGCCGTGATGTCGATCGCCGCTGTGGCCTCGCCCCCCATCGCCATCGTATCGGGCGTTGCCGCTACGCTCGGCTTGCTCGCGATCGGCGCAGAACCGGTCATGATGTTGGCAGCCAGCGTCTTGGCGCTCACCACGTCGGGGTATGCTATTGCGCAGGCCCGCACCATGATTGCCGTTGTGCGACGCCGGCTCGTGCTCGAATTCAAGGCGCGACAGGCACTTCGTTTCGTCACCGAATATGAGACATCGGGTCATGGCTGGTTTTGGGAAACCAACAGCGATGGCGTGCTCACCTATGTCTCGACCCAGCTCGCGGACGAATTCGATTGCACTCCCGAAGAACTGCTCAGGCGTCCCTTCATCGACCTGCTCGCCAAAGACGAACAGGAAGGCGACATGCGCGAGGAACGATCGCTCGGCTTCCACCTCTCGGCCAAGTTTCCTTTCGCCGACCTGTCGGTCAAATCGGCCCTGCCCGATACGACATATTGGTCGCTGACCGGCAATCCCGTCTTCAGCGAAAACGGTCGTTTCATGGGCTTTCGCGGTATCGGGACCGATCTTACCGAACAGCTTCGCTCCGAACAGGAAATCTCCCGCCTTGCCCGCTTCGATTCGCTGACTAGCCTGCCCAATCGCGCCATGATGCGCCAGACGCTCGACGAAGCGATGCGCAACGCCGCCCGCCGCCAGAAGGGCTGCGCGCTCTTCCTGATCGATCTCGATCGCTTCAAGAATGTCAACGACACGCTCGGGCACCCTGTCGGCGACGCGCTGCTGCGGGAGGTCGCCAAGCGTCTCGAAAGCTGCATGGGCAATCACGGCCAAGTGGGCCGTCTTGGCGGGGACGAGTTTACCGCCGTTCTTCCCGGCACTGTCGAAACCGGACTTCTGGAATCGTTGTCCAAGACGATGATCGAACAGGTGTCGCGACCCTACCAGATCGAAGGCCATCGCATCACCATCGGCGCATCGATCGGGATTGCAATCGGCGACCCCGGTCGGTCCAATGCCGACAGCCTGACCCGAAACGCCGACCTGGCGCTGTATGCCGCCAAGGGTGCCGGTCGCGGCGTGCATAAATTCTACGAGCCTGCCATGCACAGTGAGGCAACCGAGCGCCAGATGCTTGAAAACGATCTGCGCGGTGCGATCGAACGCGATGAACTGTGGGTCGCCTACCAGCCGATCGTGCGCGCCGCCGGCGAAGATGTTTGCGGTTTCGAAGCGCTGGTGCGCTGGGACCATCCATCCCGCGGTTCGATCGACCCTGAACGCTTCATGTCGATCGCCGAGGAATGCGGCCTTATCAACAAGGTGGGCGCGTGGGTGCTGGATCGCGCTGTCGCGGAAGCAGCCGAGTGGCCCGATACGGTACGCATCGCCATCAACTTGTCACCGATCCAGTTCAACGACCCCAAGATCGTCGAAATCATCGCCAAAGCGCTCCAGACACACCGCATGCGCGCCGAACGCTTGGAACTGGAAATCACCGAGGGCGTGTTCCTCGCCGACAGTAACGCGACCGACAGCACCTTCCAGCGCCTGAAGGATCTGGGGGTGCGACTGGCGCTCGATGATTTCGGAACCGGCTATTCCTCGCTCGGCTATTTGCGCAAGGCACCGTTCGACAAGATCAAGATCGACAAGGGGTTTGTCCGTGGTGCGTCCAACCCGTCGAGCAAGAATAGCGCGATCATTCGCGCTATCGTCACGCTGGCCGAGAGTCTGGGCATGGATACCACTGCCGAAGGCGTCGAGACCCATGACGATCTGGCGCTGGTGCGCGAACTCGGTTGTAGCCAGATACAAGGCTATATATTCGGCAAGCCGGTCGAAGCGGAAAAGGCGCGCAAATTGGCGCTCGCCTCGATAGTCGAGCCCGAGGGTTATTCAAATTCGCGCGAGCCGCGCCAGCGCCTTATGCGCCGCGCGATCGTGGCCATCGATGGCGAAGTGACGGAAATCCGCCTGCGCAATATTTCGGCAATGGGCGCACTAGTCGACTGCCCCTCGCCGGTCACGCCAGGTACCGAGCTGACCATCGATATCATTGGCGTCGGGCCGGTGGGTGGAACGGTGCGCTGGGCCGGACAGAATCGCTTTGGGATCCAGTTCGAACGCATGTTTGACATGGCGCGTCTCGTGCCGGTTCAGACGAGCAAGGAAACCTCCCAACACGTACGCACCTGGTATGGCAATCGCCCCGACTACGTTCAGGAACAGCGTTAGGCTGCGACCCTAGAACGCCTCGACCGGCAACTTCATCAGCGTGTCGGAACCCGCTTCGACCTTGCGGCGCAGACCGCTGGCTTCGGGCAGCCATCGCTCGGCATAGTGTCGCGCGGTGACCAGCTTGGCTTCGTGGAAGTCCACGTCCTCGCCCGGCTCAGTCTTCAGTCTGGCGCTGACGTCGGCCATCTTCAGCCACATCCAGCCAAGGCTGACGAGCCCCATCAGGTCCATATAGGCGTAGGCTGCAGCACCGACATTGTTGGGGTTCTGCATGCCGTTCTGGGCCAGCCACATGGTCGCCCCCTGCAGGTGGCCGACCGCCTTTTCCAACGGCTCGGCGACACCGGCGGGATCGCCATTGTCCTTCGCCGCGGCGATATCGCCCGCCACCGTCTCGAAGAACAGGCGGACGGCGCGGCCGCCATCCTTGGCAAGCTTGCGACCGACAAGGTCCATCGCCTGCACACCATTGGTGCCTTCGTAGATCTGCGCGATGCGAGCGTCGCGAACAAACTGCTCCATGCCCCATTCGCGGATATAGCCGTGACCACCGAAAACCTGCTGCGCGTTCACCGTGGTCTCGAAGCCCTTGTCGGTAAGGTAGCCCTTGATGACGGGCGTCAGCAGGCTGATAAGATCGTCTGCGGTTTGGCGCTGCTCTTCGTCTTCCGACTTGCGCGACAGATCGACCTGCAGCGAACCCCACAGGATCAGCGCGCGCGCCGCCTGGTTGAATGCACGGGCATCCATCAGCATACGGCGCACATCGGGATGCACGAAGATGCTGTCGGCCTTCGCGTCCGGATCGCGATCTTCAGGGCTGAGTGCACGTCCCTGCTTACGATCCTTCGCGTATTCGACCGCGTTCTGGTATGCCACCTCGCCTTGCGCCAAGCCCTGCAGGCCCACGCCGAGACGCGCCGCATTCATCATGATGAACATCGCGGCGAGACCTTTTTCCTTCTCGCCGATCAAATAGCCCGTCGCCTCGTCATAATTCAGCAAGCAGGTCGAGTTGCCATGGATGCCCATTTTCTCCTCGATCGAACCGCAGGTGACGCCGTTTCGCTCACCCAGCGAGCCGTCTTCGTTGACGAGATACTTGGGGACGATGAAGAGCGAGATGCCTTTCACGTTGTCGGGGCTGTCCGGCATTTTCGCGAGGACGAGGTGGATGATGTTCTCGCTAAGATCATGCTCGCCCGCCGAGATAAAGATTTTGGTGCCCGAAATCTTGTAGGTGCCATCGTCCTGCGGAACGGCCTTGGTCTTGAGGAGGCCCAGATCGGTGCCGCAATGCGGCTCGGTCAGGTTCATCGTGCCGGTCCATTCGCAGCTCACCATCTTGGGCAGATATAGCGCCTTTTGCTCGTCGCTGCCGACCGTCAGCATTGCCGCGATCGCGCCGGCAGTCAGGCCGAAATACATCTCGAAACCCTGGTTCGCGCTGATCAAATATTCGCTGATCGCGGTAGAAACGACCTGCGGCATGCCCTGCCCGCCAAATTCTTCGGGGAACGCCAATGTCGACCAGCCGCCGTCACGGAACTGGCCCCAGGCTTCCTTGAAGCCCGGCGGCGTCGTTACCGAGCCATCGTCGCTGCGGATGCACCCGTGTTCATCGCCGACGCGATTGAGCGGGGCGAGGACTTCGCCGGCCAGCTTGCCGCCTTCATTGAGGATAGCCTCGACGACATCGGGATCGGCATTTTCGAAGCCGGGGACATTGGCAAAATTTTGCAGTCCGACGATATGGTCGAGCACATATTGGGTGTCACGGACAGGGGCGTTGTAGACGGGCATGAATTAGTCCTCTTCTTCCAAAAGGCGGATGTAGCCTTCCAGTTCTTCGATGGTTTCGTCGATATCGGCTTTCTGCCGCATGAGCGCGTCGATGCGCTCCTTGCACTTTTCGAGTGTGACCTTTTTCTGCGTCTCGCGCGCATCGCCAAGGTGATAGAGGTCGAGCAGCTCGCCAATCTCGGCAAGGCTGAAGCCGACACGCTTGCCGCGCAGGATCCAGGCGACGCGCGCACGGTCGCGATCGGAATATAGGCGCTGCGAACCCTTGCGTGTCGGCGCGATCAGGTTTTCATCTTCGTAGAAGCGCAAAGCGCGGGCGGTGACGTCGAATTCCTCGCACATCTCACCGATCGTATACAGCCGCGGCGCGGCGTCATTCGGGGTCGCCAACATGGGCGTCTCTTACTTGACGTTCACGTAAAGGTCAACAGAGGCGGTCGCCTGCAATATCGCGAAGTTCAGCGGGATCACCGTTGCTTCGACGTAGGCCTTCCCCGATCAGGCTAGCGCCGCTACCGCAATAATATGCGCAACTTTCGCTGCCGCGCTCGACGGTCAGCACGTCGCCTTCCTGCAAGATGGCTATCCGGCATTCGTCATCGCCGCGCGGCTTGAAAACCAGAGCATCGCCGTCGTTCTCGATCGTGCCTTGCGCCATGCAGTTGGCATCGCCTTCGCCAAACCGGATAAAAGCCGCCTTGCCATCGTTTGCGACGCATATCCCATCGCGCTCGCTGCCCGTCCATAAGCCGGCCTCGAGCGCTCCTTGCGCTGGCGAAGCATCGGCGTCGCGGGCGGCATCACCGCAAGCGACGAGAAAGAGGGTAAGCAGAAGGATTGATATACGCATGGCGGCGACCCTGCCCGAAACGACGCTATGCCTCAATTCTTATCGCGGATCGCCTCGATCAGCTCATCCTTGGTCATGTCCGAACGGCCTTCGATCTCCAATTCCTGCGCCTGCTCGTACAAGTCTTCCATGGTGCGATCTTCGAGCGGCGTGGAATCATGATCGACGCTGTTGTTTGCTTGTGCGTTGGCAATCGCAGCGGACTTGGATTTTGAATAGCCTTCGTCACGCAGCGCCTCATATGTGTCTTCATCCTTGATCGATTTATCGCCCATTTTCGTCTCCTCTCGGACCTAACGCACGGCCGGCCAGACCTTTCCAATCACAAGGTGGAGACAAATCGGCGTCACGTCCCTATATGCGGGGCAAGTTACTGGGCCGGAAGGGATTCGCCGCCATGCTGACGACTGATCCATTTGACGACGACAAGCTTCGCGAAGAGTGCGGAGTCTTCGGGATCTGGGGTGCCGAACAGGCGTCCAGCGTCGTCGCACTGGGCCTGCACGCACTCCAGCACCGCGGCCAGGAAGCAGCCGGTATCGTCACGAACGACGGTACCAATTATCATGCCCATCGCGGCATGGGGCATGTCGGCGCGAATTTCTCCAAACCCAAGGTGATCCGCAAGCTGGCGGGCAGCGCGGGCATCGGTCACGTGCGCTACTCGACCACCGGCGAAACCGCGCAGCGCAACATCCAGCCGCTTTATGCCGACCTCGCCATCGGTGGCTTTGCCGTCGCGCATAACGGCAACATCTCCAATGCGATGACGCTGCGCAAACGCCTCGTCCAACGCGGCTCGATCTTCCAGTCGACCAGCGACACCGAAGTCATCATCCACCTCGTCGCTACCAGCCGTAAGGAAGAGCCGGTCGAGCGGTTGATCGACGGCCTCAAGCAGGTCGAGGGCGCCTATTCGCTTTGCCTGCTGATGCCCGACGGTCTCGTCGCATGCCGCGATCCGATGGGCATTCGACCGCTGGTCATGGGTCGCTACGGCGAATCGATCGTGTTCGCCTCCGAAAGCGTCGCTTTCGACGTGATCGGCGCAACCTATCTGCGCGACGTGGAGCCCGGCGAACTCATCATCGTCAATGACGATGGCCTGCGTAGCTTCAAACCGTTCACACCGGCGCGCCCGCGCCCGTGCATCTTCGAACATGTCTATTTTTCGCGTCCCGACAGCAAGGTCGACGGCACATCGGTCTACCAGACCCGCAAGGCGATCGGCGAAGAGCTGGCGCGCGAAGCCCCGGTCGAGGCCGACTATGTCGTCCCCGTCCCCGATAGCGGCGTGCCTGCCGCCATTGGCTATGCCCAGGTCGCGAACATTCCGTTCGAACTCGGCATCATCCGCTCACACTATATCGGACGCACATTCATCCAGCCGTCGCAGGACAGCCGCCATTCGGGCGTGAAGATGAAACACAATGCCAACTCGGCGCTGGTCGAAGGCAAGAAGATCGTGCTCGTCGACGACAGCGTCGTGCGCGGCACCACTTCGCTTCGCCTCGTCCAGATGATGCGCGATGCCGGCGCCGCCGAAGTGCATATGCGCATCGCCTCCCCGCCGACACGCTACAGCTGCTTTTACGGCGTCGACACGCCCGAGCGCTCCAAGCTGCTTGCCGCGCAGATGGGGATCGAGGAAATGCGCGACTATGTGAAGGCCGACAGCCTCGCCTTCATCTCGCTCGATGGGCTCTATCGCGCGCTCGGCGATGAGCGCGATGCAAGCGCCCCGCAGCGTTGCGACGCCTGCTTCTCGGGCGACTATCCGACTTCCCTTACCGACAAGGAGCAAGATGACGGGCCCAAGCAGTTGAGCCTCGTCGGCAACCACTAATGTCTGCATTTGAAAATAGACTTGCGCTCGTCACGGGCGCCAGCCGCGGTATTGGCGCGGCTACCGCCGAAGCGCTCGCCGCCGAAGGCGCGCACGTCATCCTCGTGGCGCGCTCATCCGAAGATCTGGAGAAGGTGGAAGAACGCATACATGCGACCGGAGGCAGCGCCACGCTGGCGCCGCTCGATATGCTGGCCGATGGCGCGATCGGCAAGCTGGGCCAGGCGGTCGGCGGCCGCTGGGACGCGCTTGATATAATGGTGTTGAATGCTGCCATGCTGGGCAAGCTGCGCCCCGTCCAGGATATAGACCCCAAGGAATTCTCGCAGACTATCGCGCTCAACCTGCTCGCCAGCCAGGCGATGATTGCCGCCTTCGATCCGATGCTGCGTCAGTCGGGCAAGGGAGAACTGGTCGGCATTACCTCATCGGTTGGAGCCAACCCGCGCGCCTTCTGGGGCGCTTATGGAGCAAGCAAGGCCGCCTTCGACACGTTGCTCGGTTCCTATGCCGAAGAAAATGCGCAGACCGGCAAGGTTCGAGTCCACATCGTCGATCCCGGTGCAACGCGCACCGATATGCGTGCCGATGCGTTTCCGGGCGAAGATCCCCACGATCTGAAGGCACCCGATGTCGTCGCCCAGGCGATTGTCGAACGCCTTAAGTCGGACGCGCAAACTGGCGGCCGTCTAATCGTCGAAGGTTAATCGGTGCTTGCAAAAGCGCGCGTGATCGCGGCCTGCAATTCCTGACGCCGGCCGTCCGATGCAGCAGTCGGCCAATTTCCGACATAAGCGATCACGACATTTTGCGAGGGTACGATGGTGATTCCCTGCCCGAAAATGCCCTGCGCGCCATAAGCGCCGGGATAGGTCCACCACTGGTAACCGTAGCCATAGCCGGGGGCGCTCTCAAATTCGGTCGCTGGCGTGATGGCTGCTTGACGGTAAGCCTCGCTCAGGACTGAACCACCTCTCTCGTCAGGCGCGCCCTCGAGAAACCACTGGCCAAAGCGCGCAAAATCGGCGAGCCGCAGCATCAGACAGCATCCACCGATATTCTGGCTGACCGGATCGACTTGCCAGAAAAGATCGCCTTCAAAACCCGCCGGTTCGACAATCTTCTCCTGCGCATAATCCGCCAACGAGCGCCCGACCGCACGCTCGACCAATGTTCCGACAAGGTTGGTTTCCGCGGTGCTGTAATTGAACGTCGTCCCCGGTTCGGCAGAACGACCCAGCTTGCTCAGGTAGAAAATGTTCAAATCGACGCCGGGCTGGTAAGGCTGCGAATAGAGCCGGGCGATGTCGCTGGTCGGGTCGGCATAATTCTCGTCCCATTCGACGCCCGAACGCATCGTCAACAGGTCTTCGACGCTCACCACGTCGTAAGCGGTCCCCGAAAGCTCGGGAATATAGTCGGTCAGCGGATCGTCGAGGCTGTCAATATAGCCGTCCTTGAGCGCCGCGCCCACCAGCGTCGAGGTCAGGCTCTTGGCGACCGAAAAGCTCGTCCAGCGCTGCTCGGGACCGAAATCGGCCGAATAGCCTTCGAAGCGAACCGTCCCGTCTTGCAGTACCATCAGACCGGTAATGCGTTGATCCTCGATAAATTGCTGGAGTGCGGCCGCGCCCGGAAGCGGTGCGCCAGCGGGCAAGGCGCGCGCATCTGACGCCGTAACGGTCCGACCCGGAAAATACTCGTCCATGGCACGGAAGCGATCGAAGCGCTGCTCATCGGTCCAGAAGAGCACGCGCGCCGCGTCGCGCTGGATCGCCGCACGCTCCGCATCGGTAAGGCTGTCCATCGGGTCGGCACTGCTTGTCTGCGGCACCTCCATCGGCTGGCACGCCGCCACGAACGCGCTGGCCAACAGCATCCATCCAAAGCGCTTCATGCAACCTTCCTCATCGTTATCTGCGCGACTTCGATGCCGCCGCCGCGAAATCCGCCCTCGCAATACATCAGGTAGAATCGCCAGAGCCGGTGAAAGCGCTCGCTGAAGTCGGACAGCAGGCCTCGCGCTACTGCCGCATCGTAGCGCTCGCGCCAGATGGCGAGCGTGCGCGCATAATCCAGACCAAAGGCTTCATGGCCTTCCCAGTTCAACCCGCGTTCGACGGCAAGCGATGCAAATGTCGGCTCGTCGATCAGCATGCCGCCCGGGAAGATATAGGTCTGGATGAAGTCGGCGCTGGCCGCATAATCGTCAAACAGGGCATGGTCGATGCTGATATATTGCAGCGCAGCACGGCCGCCGGGCTTGAGATTGTCGGCTATCGCATCAAGATAGGCGGGCCACCAACGCTGCCCCACGGCTTCGACCATCTCGACCGAAGCGATTGCATCGAATTGCTCGGAAATCTGCCGATAATCCTGCAACCGGATCTCAACGAGATGCTCTAATTTGCACGAAGCAACCTTTTTTTCGGAAAACCTTTGCTGCTCTGAAGATAGGGTCAGACCGACCACATTCACACCGCGTTTGGCGGCCTGGATCGCCAATGTGCCCCAACCGCAGCCGATTTCGAGCATACGGTCTCCCGGTTTGAGATCTAGGCGGTCGAGCAGCAGCTCGACCTTGCGCAATTGCGCGACTTCCAGCTCGTCGCTCACGTCGAACCGCGCCGAGGAATAGCTCATCGAGGGATCGAGCCAGGCCGCGTAAAAATCATTCCCGAGGTCGTAATGCGCCGCAATATTTTCGCGCGCTTTCACGAGCCCGTTGTCGCGCAAGGCATGCGCTGCCGCATTCAGCCAACGGGCCGGGCCTTTCGCGCGCGCCGTTCCGCCCAGCGTTTTCGCGTTCGCCATAAATAGCGCGAATAGCGGCACTGGGTCGGGGGCGCTCCATTCGCCCTTCTCCCACGCCTTGTAGAGCCCGACCGACCCCGAAAAGGCGACCCGTGCCAGCGCTGTCCAGCTATGCAGGTTGACAACGGCCTCGGGCCCCGGAGCGTGAAAACCGATCTTTCTCCTTGTCCCGTCGGGAAGGAGGCCGTCGATGCCGCCGACGGCCAGGCGCTCATGCCATTGATCGAGCATCGATTGGAAAGCAGGCGCGGCAATCTTGCCGACCAACCCATGGCCGGTGATGAAAGCGCGGTCGCCACGGACAAGATGTTCTCCCCGGCTTGCCATGCTAATCCGACTTCATCTCCCTGTAAGCGGCCAGCGCCCTTTCGCGCCCTTCCTTATGCGCGATGAGTTTATCGGGATAGTCCGATGGCGCGCAATCGTGCGCATGCGGATCGTGGATATGGCGATCGTCGAGATGCGCCAGCTCGGGCACCCACTTGCGGATATAATCGCCCGCGTTGAATTTTTCCGACTGGCTAAGCGGCGCCATGATGCGCACGAACATGTTGCTGTCGACGCCCGATCCGGACACCCACTGCCAATTGGTACCGTTCGAGCCGTAATCGGCATCGACCAGCGTATCCCAAAACCATTGTTCCCCCTCGCGCCAGTCGATGAGCAGATGCTTGATAAGGAAACTCGCCGTGATCATGCGCACACGATTGTGCATCCAGCCGATCGCCCAGAGCTCGCGCATTCCGGCATCGACAATGGGATATCCCGTCTCGCCCCTGGTCCAGGCAGTAAAATCATCGCGGACGGTAGAGGAGCGGAAGTCGCGCCAGGGGAAGTCTCCCCATCGCTCGCGGTAGCTTTTCTCGGGATATTGGGGGAACTGGTAGATCACGTTCTGCGCATAATCGCGCCAGCCCAGCTCCTTGAGGAACACGCCGACGGTGCCGCCTGCCGCTTTGACGCGGTCATAAACCGTTGCCACCGAAATCTCGCCCCAATGGAGGTGCGGAGAAAGGCTCGACGTGGCGCCGATTGACGGGCAGTTGCGCTGCCCGTCATAATCGGACGCTTCGCTTTCGAATGCCTCGAGCCGCAACCGCGCGCCATGTTCGCCCGGTCGCCAATGCTCTTCCATGCCGGCTGCCCAGTTGGGTTTGCTTGGCAGCAAGTCCCAGTCATCAAGATCATCGCTTTTCGGCCAGCTGTCCGGCGCTTCGATACCGCGCGGTCGCGGCTCGGGCCGTGCCGGCGGCATGCGCTCCTTCAGCGATTTCCAGAAGGGCGTAAAGATCTTGTACGGGTCGCCCGATCCCGTCGTCACCGTGCCGGGCGGCAGCAGGTAGTTGCCATCGTGGAGGCATAGCTCGACCTGGTCGGCGATCCGGTCTTGCGTTTCGACCCACCACGGCTCGTAATGATGCAAGGCGTGGATCCGCTCCGCGCCGATTTCCTGCGCCAGCTGCGGCAAGACATGATCGACCCGTCCGCGGCGAAGGATGAGCTTAGAGCCCTTCTCCTCCATGTCCGCCGCCAAGCTTTCCAACGAACGATGCAGCCACCAGCGCGATGCACCGCCCAGCTTGCGGTCATCCGGCGTTTCGTCATCGAGCACGAACACCGGCACCACCGCTCCCTCGCGCGCAGCAGCGCGCACCGCAGCTTGGTCACGCAAGCGCAAGTCGCGCCGGAACCAGACAATGCTCGTCATTCACTCTCTCCTTCGGGAAGCGGCTCGAGCGGGACGACGAAGGCATCTCCCGTGCGCGGATCGGTATAGCGCTGATCGCCCAGAAACGCGCGACCGCCGCGTTCGAAGACGAACGGCATGCGCGACCAGAAAAGGAACGCCTCGACATCATCACGCCCGCGCGCCGCTTCGAGCCGTGGATCGTTGAGCCCGATGAATTTTGGCGCGCCGGTCAGCAAGGTTCCTTCGAAGACCTCGTAACTGCCGCTGCCATAAAGCCCCCCGCCGCGCCATTCGATGTCTCGCCGCCAGAATTGGACCGGGATCGGATTGGCAACCACGATGCCCGGTTCCAGCCGCCATTGCTTGCCGACCAGTTCGCGCCCCTGCCCTTCGGCCTGGCCCGTGATAAGGCCGTTCACGAAGATGTAGCCGCACACGAGGAAGAAGCCCGCCCACGCCGGCTTTTCCCAGTGGCTCGATCCGCGCTTCATCCAGCGCCGCGAAAGCCACACCGTAAAGGCCAGGATCGTCCATACCCAGACATCGATGATGAACAGCGTGTCGCCGGCAAACCATTCGCTCGAGAAGGGTTCAAGAAAGCGAATGCCATAGCTGTTGAGCCAGTCGAGTGCGGGATGGCTTAGCGTACCGATGAAGGCGAGCAACAGCAGCCATCCGGGCCGCACCTCCTCCTTTGAAGGTCGCCACTTGTCGTAGAGCAGCACGATCCCGGTCAGCAGGATCGGCAGGACGACCATCGCGATCGGGCCGTGGGTCAGCCCGCGCCGAAGCGCCAGGCTTTCGGTGCCGAGCAACGTAAGCACCGCATCGATATCGGGTAGGTTGGCGGCGATGATCAGTGTCGGCATCGCCCTGCCGGTCGTCTTCTTGAGGCCCATTTGCCCCAACAGGGCGCCAGCAAGGCTATGCGTTAGATTGTCCATTGCAGGACAAAACGGGCCTAGTCGCGGCGCGGTTCCTTGGTGACCTGCCAGCTCTGCCCTTTTTCGAGCAACGCCTGCATGTCCGTGCTCTTGCCCTCGGAGGCCGCCGCGTTCTGCGCCATCACTGCCGCTTCAAAGGTCGGCGCAGGGTCTTCGTAGATCACGCCCAATGCCACCGGGAAGATATCCGCGGGCATTTCCGACAGCAGCAGCGCCATAGCGCGGTTCTTCGGATCGTGGACCAGCACTTCATCGCTATCGCCCGCGACGACCTTGAGCGTCTTGCTCTCCAGGTCAAAGCCAATGCCTTTTTCGCCCTTGGCAAACAGCATCTTTTCGCCCGCTTCGAGCCAGAGTTGCTTTTCATCCGCCATCGAACGATCGGTAAATGGCGCGAACACGTCGTCATTGTAGACGATGCAGTTCTGGAAAATTTCGATGAACGCCGCGCCCTTATGCGCATGCGCCGCCTTCAATACGTCGGGCAGCGTCTTGTTGACATCGATACCGCGCGCCACGAACCGCGCCCCCGCGCCAAGCGCGAAGCTGGCGGGCATCGCCGGCCGGTCGACCGATCCGTACGGCGTCGAGGGGCTGCGCGTGCCGACGCGGCTGGTCGGCGAATATTGACCCTTGGTCAGGCCGTAAATCTCGTTGTTGAATAGCAGGATCTGGCAATCGAGATTGCGCCGCAAAAGGTGCATCGTGTGATTGCCGCCGATTGAAAGCGCATCGCCGTCGCCGGTGATGATCCACACGTCGAGTTCGGGATTGGCCAGCTTGACGCCCGTCGCAACCGCGCAGGCGCGGCCGTGCAGCGTATGGAAGCCGTAGCTCGCCATATAATAGGGAAAGCGGCTCGAGCAGCCGATGCCGCTGACGAACACCGTGTCGGCGAGCGCTGCGTCGAGATCGGGCATGGTGCGCTGCACTGCCTTCAGAATGGCATAGTCGCCGCAGCCCGGGCACCAGCGCACTTCCTGGTCGCTCGCCCAGTCCTTGGCGGTAAGTTTGACCTGTTCGTTCATGAGTTCAGCCACCAAATGAGAAAGAGGACGAGGGCCAGCAGGATCAGCAGCGGCCAGATATTGATTTGCTTCATGCCAGCGCCTCCGCGATTGCCGTTTCGATTTCAGCGATACGGAAAGGCTGGCCAGAGACCTTGTTGAAGGGCCGAGCATCAACAAGGAACTGATCGCGCAGCACCGTCTTGAGCTGGCCTGCATTCATTTCAGGCACCAGGATTTTGTCGAAGCCCTGGAGCAGTCTGCCCAAGTTTTTCGGCAGCGGCGAGAGGTAGCGGATGTGAAGATGGCTCACGTCCAATCCCCTGGCCCGCGCGCGGCGCACCGCCTGGTGGATCGGCCCGTAGGTCGACCCCCAACCCACCAGCACCAGCTTGCCGCTCTCGCCACCCAGGCTCATTTCCTGATCAGGGATCGTATCCGCGACGTTTGCGACCTTGGCGAAGCGTTCTGCCGTCATCTGCGCGTGCGCGCCCGGCGAATAATCGATATCGCCAGTGCCCGGACGCTTCTCGATCCCGCCGATGCGATGCTCGAGGCCCGGCGTACCCGGCTTGATCCACGGCCGTGATCCGTCTTCGTTGCGCTCGTACGGCAAAACCGTGAAATCGCCTTCGGGCGCCCGCGCAAATTCCACCGGGAACGGCTCGTAGGCGTTCCAGTCCGGGACTTTCCAAGGCTCGGCGGCATTGGCGATATAGCCATCGGTAAGCAGCATGACCGGCGTCATGTAGCGCGTCGCGATACGGCACGCCTCGATCGCGCATTCGAACGCATCGGCAGGCGAGCGTGCGGCCAGCACCGGCAGCGGCGTATCGCCATTGCGGCCATAGACCGCCTGATAAAGGTCGGACTGTTCGGTCTTGGTCGGCAAGCCGGTCGACGGGCCGCCGCGCTGCGAATTGACGATCACCAGCGGCATTTCGGTCATCACTGCAAGGCCGATCGCTTCGGTCTTGAGCGCAATGCCGGGACCTGACGATGATGTCACCCCAAGGCTGCCCGAATAGCTGGCGCCGATCGCCGAGCAGATCGCCGCGATTTCGTCCTCCGCCTGGAAAGTCGTGATTCCGTATTCCTTGAGGCGCGAGAGATGGTGCAGCAGCGCACTCGCCGGTGTGATGGGATAGCCGCCGAAGAACATCGGCAAATCGGCAAGCTGCGCGCCCGCGACCAGCCCCAGGGCCAGCGATTCCGCGCCGGTAACCGTGCGATACAGTCCCGGTTCCGCCGGTGCCGGATCGATGCGGCGCTGCCCGACCTGGCCGCCAATTTCCGCCGTTTCGCCGTAAGCGTGACCCGCATTGAGCGCGGCAATGTTGGCTTCGGCAATCTCCGGTTTCTTTGCGAACTTGCTCTTGAGCCAGTCAACGATGGGCTGGCGCTTGCGATCGAACATCCATAGCGCCAGGCCAAGCGTCCACATATTCTTGGAACGCAGCGCCTCCTTGTTCGAAAGCCCGAATTCCTTGACCGATTCCAGCGTCATCGCGCTGATATCGAACGCCAGCACCTTCCACTTGGCAAGTTCATCGCCTTCGAGAGGATTTTGGTCGTAGCCAGCCTTGTCGAGATTACGCTTGGTGAAGCTGCCCGTATCGACGATCAGCAGCCCGCCATCGCGAAGATCGTTGACGTTCACCTTGAGCGCCGCGGGGTTCATCGCCACGAGCACGTCGGGCTGGTCGCCTGCGGTTTCGATCGAGGCCGAGCCGAAGTTGATCTGGAACGCGGATACGCCAAAGGTGGTGCCCTGCGGCGCACGGATTTCAGCGGGAAAATCGGGAAAGGTTGCAAGGTCGTTGCCGGCCAGCGCCGTCGACAATGTAAACTGCCCGCCCGTCAGCTGCATCCCGTCGCCGCTATCGCCCGCAAAGCGCACGACAACGGCCATCGGTTGATCAACCGCCAGCGCCTCTTCGTCGGTCAGATTATGGGTAGCCGCTACCATGAGTCTCCGTTCCGCATTTCCTTTGTGCATCGGGGCCTTAGAGAGGACAAGCCTGCTTATCCAGCCCCCGATTTTGCGCTAGGGCCGATGGCATGGATAATGACGACAAATATCGCTTCGGCGCAGGCGTCATGCTGCTCAACCAGCAGCGTCATGTCTGGGTCGGTCGGCGCATCGATAATACCGACGAAGCCTGGCAGATGCCGCAGGGTGGCGTAGACCCGGGCGAAGACAGCGCCGAGACCGCGCTGCGCGAGCTTGAAGAGGAAACCGGCATCGCGCGCACATATGTCGAGCGCATCGAGGATGCGCCCGTCCTCGAGCTTACATACGACCTGCCCGACACTCTCAAAGGCACGCTCTGGGGTGGCAGATGGGTCGGGCAGCGCCAACACTGGTTCCTGATGCGCTTCACCGGCGATGATACTCATATCAACATCAAAACGAGGGACCCCGAATTCTCGCAATGGAAGTGGATCGAGAGCGAACATCTCCCCGACATCATCGTGCCCTTCAAACGCGACATGTACCGCGCCATCCTCGATGGATTCTCGAGGTGGCTTTAAGCGCAATGCCGCGTTAGGAGGCCGCCTATGGGGAGTTTATCAAGTCAGGAACAGGCCGCCGTTGAGCGCGCCATGGCCGCGCAGGATACGATGTTCGAGCGCACCCGCGAATGGGCGGCGATCAACTCGGGTTCGCGCAACCTTGAAGGATTGGCAAAGGTCGGCGAGAAGCTGATGGAAGCCGTTTCGAGCCTGCCTGGCGACGCTAGCTATCGCGATCCTGCCCGCGTCGAAGCTGTCGATGCGGCGGGCAAGACGTTCGACATCGAGCATGGTCGCCATATCCACGTGCAGGTTCGCCCGGATGCGCCGCTGCGCCTGCTCTTCACCGGCCACATGGACACGGTTTTCGGCGTCGATCATCCCTTCCAGGAGATGAAGTGGCTCGATGAGGGCAAAGTGTTGAATGGCCCGGGGATTACCGACATGAAGGGCGGGATTGCCGTCATGCTGGCCGCACTGGATGCGGTCGAAGCGAGCGATGACGCGGCCAATTTCGGCTACGATATCGTATTCAACGCCGACGAGGAAGTCGGGTCGCTTTCCTCCTCCCCCTTGCTCACCCAAGCCGCAGCAGGCAAGCGCGCCGCGCTGACCTATGAACCATCCGCGCTGCCCGATGGCACGCTTGCTGGCGCCCGCTCGGGCAGCGGCAATTTCAGTTTTATCATCTCCGGCAAATCCGCGCACGCAGGCCGCAACCCGCAGGAGGGGCGCAACGCGCTGGTCGCTGCTGCCGACCTCGCCTTGCGCCTCAAGGCCGGAATGGACGATAACCTGTCGGTCAACCCCGCCAAGATCGATGGCGGCGGCCCCAACAATGTCGTGCCCGACCATGCGGTTCTTCGCGTCAATTTCCGGCCCAAGCTGCCCGCCGATCAGGACCGCGCCGAAACACTTATCGCCGACGCGCAGCACGCCGTCGCGCGCGAACATGACGTCGACATCCACCGCCACGGCGCCTTCGCCCGCCCGCCAAAGCCGCTCGAAGGCGATACCAGGAAATTGTTCGAACTCGTCCAGCGCGCCGGCGCCGATCTTGGCCAGGACATCGGCTGGAAACATACCGGCGGTGTGTGCGACGGCAATAATATAGCCGCCACCGGCGTGCCCGTCGTCGATACGATGGGCGTTCGCGGCGGTGCCATCCACTCTTCCGACGAATTCCTGATCGTCGACAGTCTTGGCGAACGTGCCGCCCTGTCGGCGCTGACCATCTTGAGGATCATCAATTCATGACGCATCGCATTCGCGCTGCCAAATCGTCCGATCTCGGCGCGCTATACGACCTCGCAAAGCTCACCGGCGGCGGTTTCACCAATCTGCCCGCCGACTACGCGACTCTCGAGAAGAAGATGGCAACGTCCGCCGCAGGATTCGCCCGCGAAGGCGATCATCAAGTGGGCGATCTTTATGTTTTCGTCCTCGAGGAAGTGGCCACCGGCAAGATTCGCGGCACCTGCCAGGTCTTCGGAGAGGTGGGCACCGAGCAACCCTTTTACAGCTACCGCATCAGCACGCTGACGCAGCGAAGCAAGGAACTCAACCGCACCTTCCATAACAAGCTGCTCACGCTCGTCACCGATCTCGAAGGTTGCAGCGAGGTTGGCGGGCTGTTCCTGCACCCGGGCGAACGTGCCGGTGGGCTCGGCATGCTGCTCGCACGCTCGCGCTACCTCTTCATCAAGCAGCACCGACCGCGCTTCGGCAACCGCGTGCTCGCGGAACTGCGCGGTGTGATGGACTCCGCCGGACATTCGCCTTTCTGGGATGCGTTGGCGGGACGCTTTTTCGGGATGACCTTCCCCGAAGCCGACGATTTCAACGCCATGCACGGCACGCAATTCATCGCCGACCTCATGCCCAAGACGCCGATCTACATCGCCATGCTGCCCGATAATGCAAAGGCGGTCATCGGCCAGCCGCACCCGACCGGACGCGCCGCACTGAAAATGCTCGAACGCGAAGGTTTCGTCTGGGACAATTATGTCGACATCTTCGATGGTGGCCCGACCGTGATCGCGCCCACCGACAACATCGCCACGATCGCCAATAGCGGCGAATATGAAGTCATCGGCACGCATGGCGGCGATGGGGGCGAAAAGCTGATGGTCGCGAGCGGTAGCCTCGAGAAATTCGCCTGTTGCTACGCCATGGGGTCGATCGATGAAGGCGGTATCATGATCGATGCGGAAGCCATGGACAAACTCGGTGTCGGCAAAGGCGACAAGATCCTCGGGATTGGTCGGCGATGATCCGCGAAATCAACTTCGACGGGCTGATCGGCCCGAGCCACAATTATGCCGGTCTCAGCCTTGGGAACCTCGCGTCGACAAGGAATGCGGGCGACGTCTCGCAGCCCCGCGCCGCGGCACTGCAGGGCATCGACAAGATGCGCACCAACTTGGGTCTTGGCCTGGTGCAGGGCGTTTTCATGCCAATGCCGCGCCCCAATCACGGTTGGCTGGCAAGGCTAGGCGCCGACTATGCCGATGCCGATCATGCGTTGGCAGCCAATGCCATGTCGGCGTCTTCGATGTGGGCCGCCAACGCAGCCACGGTCAGCCCCGCGCCGGATACGGCAGACGGTCGCTGCCACCTTACCGTCGCCAACCTCAAGACGATGCCGCACCGCAGCCATGAATGGCCCGATACGCTACGCCAGCTGCGCGTCGCTTTTTCGGACGACGCCGCCTTTGCCGTGCACGAGGCAGTGCCGCCGGCATTCGGCGATGAAGGCGCGGCGAACTTCATGCGCCTATGCGATCATCATGCCGAAAAGGGCGTCGAGATCTTTGTCTACGGCGTGTCGGGGGGGCCCTACCCTGCGCGGCAGCATATCGAGGCCAGCCGCGCCATTGCCCGCCTGCACGGGCTCGATGCCGACAAGACGCTGTTCATCCAGCAATCCGAAGAAGCCATCGCAGCGGGTGCGTTTCACAATGACGTCGTCGCCGTCGCCAACGAAAAGGTATTGTTTGCGCACGAAAAAGCCTTCGCCGACCGCGAGAACAGCCTGGCGCGGATCGCCGCCGCCTTCCCGGCGGTGGAGCTCGTCGAAGTCGCCGATGCCGACGTGCCCCTGGCCGACGCAATCTCCAGCTATCTCTTCAACGCACAGCTCGTCACGCCGCCCAGCGGCGAAATGACCCTGGTCGTGCCCAGCGAGTGCCGCGAGACGCCAACTGTCTGGAACTGGCTCGAATCGCATCTTGCCTCGAATGGCCCGATCCGCCGCGTCGAGGTCGTCGATGTGCGCCAGTCCATGGCCAATGGTGGTGGCCCCGCCTGCCTGCGCCTGCGCGTGGCGTGCGATCCCGCGACGGTGGATCCGCGCTTCCTCGTGGACGAGGCCAAGCTCGATGCGATGGCCAAGGTCGTGGATCGCTACTGGCCGCATGAAATCGATGGGCGTGAGTTGCAGGGCGAGACGCTGCTCAACCAGGTCGTCGCCGCCCGCGCCGCCATGCTCGATGCGCTCGCCTTGGCGTCCGGCCTGTCGGATTAACTAACAGTCAACCATATTCCTCAAGTCATTTTCGGCGGATTTGCGGGCTTGGCACGGCCTTTGCTTAACCTTTTGCGATGCTCAAGAAGATAGGCCGCCTCTTCACGATCAAAACGCGCTTCGAAGCGCTGCTGGTGACCTATGCCATCGCGGTGGGTGCCATATCGCGCGGCCAGGCCTACCTCTATGAATATCCGGGTGTCGGCGGCTGGCTGCTTTTTGCCTGCTGCCTTGGCCTGCCATTTTTGGCCGGCGCCAAGCTGCTCGATTCGGTTCGCAAGCCTGAATCCAGGCAGGCGCGGGTACTGATCGAGCCGCGCCGCCGTCGCAGGGCGGTGCGTCACCGCCGCTATCGACGCGTCAGCGATACTCCGCGTACGGAGTCCCGGCGGCGAGCCTGAGCGTGACCGCGCTCACTTCGCACAAATTCACACCGCTCCAGACGATCGCATCGCCTGATGCCGGCATCGCCTTGATGTCGAACGCGCAATCGGGGTTCGAAAATGCAATGCTCGATTGAGCGCCGCGTGCGGGCGCAGCACCGAGCGGTTTCCACGTGCTCGACCCGGTACGGCGAATCTCGAGGTTACCAAGCGCCTGCTCGGTGCCATTGACCAGCACGAAATCGGTGGCCTGGGCGTGGAGCGGGGCCGCCAGCGCGAGCCCTAGCAACGGAAAAATGGCACAATTCTTTATCATAGATTTAACCTAGCCTTCTGAATGGCCTATGTCGACATGCGAAGACTTTACGAGAGCTTAACTTCTATGCAGCATCCTGCGCAGTCAGAAGGGTGATTCGCCTAAATCACGGGGAGGCTGACTTTTGCAGTTGGAATCGAACTATCGCTTCTATCTTCGCCGCGCCGCACAGGAACGTGTCCGCGCCGTCCGCGCCATCACCGATGAAGCACGCGCCCGCCATGAAGAACTCGCAATGCGCTTTGCCGAACGCGCCGAGGATTATCGCCAGATCGCCTAGCGAAAAGCGCCAGACCAGACACAAAAAAGGCCGGGATCGCTCCCGGCCTTTTCGTATATAGTTTTGCTGCCTTAAGCTTCGTAGAAGATGTGCACCCCGACCTTGGCAACCTGGTTCAGCCGCTTGCGCCAAACGGGCTTCACATAGTCGGCATGATACCAAAGCACGCCTTCGGGCACGACTTCATGCGCATCTTCGATCGCGATACGCGCCACGGCCTTTGCGGTTTCCCAGCTTTCCATATCGCGGACCTTCGGGAAGCTGCGGTTCTTGACGAAGCTGAACTGCGCTTTCTGCTTGATCACGTCGCACCACGTCGACGGATACTTCTCGCTCTCGGTGCGGTTGATCACCACGTCGGCAACCGCCAACTGGCCCTCAATGCTCTCGCCGCGGGCTTCGAAATAGACGGCATTGGCAAGACACTTGCCCTGCTCGTCGAGGGAAAAACCCTCTTTATACTCTTCAACCAGTTCGGGCAGTTCCTTGGGCGCTTCAGGCTCGGTCTCGATAGTAACCGGCGCGCGCTCCATGATCTTTTCTTCACCCATGGCCGCATTGGCGTTCAAGCCAAATACAAGAGCAGCCAACGCCGGCACCATGCCGGCCCCCAAATATCGCTTCATGATTTCTCTAGATACGTGCGGTAAGTCGTCCCCGTCGGGTCCCTCCACGGCCCCAATGACGCTTTCGATCTTTCCGTCTCGCCCTCGCTCTTCGCTGACCCTCCACGGCAGCGCGAGCCCTCGCTCAATTCCTTATGAGGCCTATTTAATGGCTATTTCCCGCCAGACAATCGCCTCGTCGATGAACTGTTGTTGCAGTGCGACAAAGCATGCAACATATTGTTTTTCAACACTTTTCTTGCTTACGAATGAACATATACTGCTCAATTTATCGCCGTCAGGCAACGCCCCAACGTGCGCTGAACGAAATCGGGACGCTTAACGGTTAATTCCAGCTTAGGCGTCTTCCTTCTTTTTCATCTTTTTGCGCTCGTGCGTATCGAGATAGCGCTTGCGCAGACGAATTGATTTGGGCGTCACTTCGACCAACTCGTCGTCCTGGATATAAGCAATGGCCTGCTCCAGCGTCATGCGTTTGGGCGGTGTCAGGCGAATGCCCTCATCCTTGCCCGAGGCGCGGAAGTTGGTGAGCTGTTTGGATTTCTGCGCGTTGACTTCGAGATCCTGTGGTTTGGCGTTCTCGCCGATCACCATGCCGGCGTAGAGCTTCTCGCCCGGTGACACGAACAAAATGCCGCGATCTTCCAGCGCGTTAAGCGCGTACCCGACCGCTTCGCCCTTATCCATCGAGATCAGAACGCCATTCTGGCGCCCTTCGATCTTGCCTTTGTGCGGACCGTATTTCTCGAACACGCGGTTCATGATGCCGGTGCCGCGCGTGTCGGACAGGAATTCGCCGTGATAGCCAATGAGGCCGCGGCTGGGCGCGCTGAAGGTCAGCCGTGTCTTGCCGCCACCCGACGGGCGCATGTCGGTCATTTCGGCCTTTCGCAGTGCCATCTTCTCGACGACAGTGCCCGAATATTCGTCATCGACATCGACGACGACGGTCTCGTAAGGCTCCTCGCGGCCATTGGGGCCTTCCTGGAACAGCACGCGCGGCCGGCTGATCGACAGTTCAAAGCCTTCGCGGCGCATATTCTCGATAAGCACGCCCAGCTGCAATTCGCCGCGGCCCGCCACTTCGAAGGCATCCTTGTCAGCGCTTTCGGAAATGCGGATCGCGACGTTGCTTTCGGCTTCGCGCTCGAGGCGTTCGCGAATCACGCGGCTCTGCACCTTGTCGCCTTCCTGGCCCGCGTAAGGGCTGTCATTAACGGCAAACGTCATGCTGAGCGTGGGCGGATCGATTTCGCGCGCCGGCAGCGGCTCAACGATCTGCGGCGTGCCGATCGTGTTGGACACGGTCGCTTCGACGAGGCCCGCGATGGCCACGATATCGCCAGCCTTGGCGCTCTCCACTGGAACACGCTCCAGGCCTTCGAAGGCGAATAGCTTGGTACAGCGCCCTTCTTCGACCTTCTTGCCATTGACATCGATCGCCTTGATCGGATCGCCGACGTTGAGCGTGCCGCTCTCGATACGCCCCGTCAGGATCCGGCCGAGGAAGTTATCGCGGTCGAGCAGTGTCGCCAGCATCTTGAATTCCCCGTCGGGATCGAGACCCGGCTCGGGAACATGCTCGACGATGGTTTCGAACAAGGGCGTCAGGTCGCCGTCGCGTACGCTATCGTCGCGTCCAGCATAGCCAGAGCGTCCCGAAGCATAGAGTGTCGGGAAGTCCAATTGCTCGTCATTGGCATCGAGATTGAGGAACAGCTCAAAACATTCGTCGAGCACTTCGGCGGGACGCGCGTCGGGCCGGTCGATCTTGTTAACGACCACGATCGGCTTGAGCCCCAAGCCCAGCGCTTTGCCGGTGACGAACTTGGTCTGCGGCATCGGTCCTTCGGCGGCGTCGACCAGCAGGATGACACCATCGACCATGCTGAGGATGCGCTCCACCTCGGCACCAAAGTCCGCGTGACCCGGCGTGTCGACGATATTGATGTGCGTGCCCTGCCATTCGACGCTGGTACATTTGGCAAGGATCGTGATGCCGCGCTCTTTTTCCAGCTCGTTCGAATCCATCGCACGCTCTTCCACGCGCTGGTTGTCGCGAAAGGTGCCGGACTGGCGGAACAGCTGGTCGACCAATGTGGTTTTGCCATGGTCGACGTGCGCGATAATCGCGACGTTACGTAGTGACATTTTTCTTTTCCTCGGGGGACGTTTGGCGCGCCCCTACAGCATCAGGCCCGTTGCTGCAATGCAGCAAGCACCTCAACGCATATGTTCGAGGATCTCCACTGCGCGCTCCACGGCGCGCTGCTCGCTGGGTGCCAGCGTGCCGATCCGCTCTGCCAGCCGCCCATGATCGGCCGCCGTGTCTTCGAGGTGGCGCTTGCCCTCTTCGGTCAACCGCAGCTGCAAGCGGCGCCGATGGTCGGGATCGGGGCGCCGATCGACGAGGCCGTCGCGCACCGCGGCATCGACCGCGCGGCTGATCGCCGGCGCTCCGCGATTGACCGCTTCGGCCACCGCGCCAAGGCTGGCGGGTTCCATCTCCTCGATCGCCATCAGCATCGACCGTTCCTGCAACCGGTAACGGTCCTGCAGGCGGCCATCGTCGAGCCGTTCGATAACGGCAGCCAGCCGCTGCGCAATCCTGTCTTCGTTGAGCTTGAACATACTTCGACGCTAGCGATTAATTGCAGCACCGCAAGTTTTCCCATCGCAAAATATGTGCAACTTGCAGTTAGCGTTAATTGCCTATCGATGAGATTCGGTTGACGGCGCTGCGGCTTTGGCCAAGCTAAGCGCGGGCTAAGGAGGCTTCGAATGTTACTCACTGCCATCGCAGCATTCTTGATGGATGATCCATTCAGCAATCCGTGCCAGGATGATCGCGGCCGGGACCGATGCTCCGCAGAGATGCAAGCCGCCACCCTTGAAGTCTTTAGTGCCCAGCCGCTCTCTACATATAACGAGCAACGTACGGCCGTCAGACGCGTGTTCTACGTCAACGGCTATGGCTCCGATATCATGGCGTTAGAGTTTTTTCGGCCCGAAGGCGCGCGCCCTTTTGTGAAAGTCAGCGCCCCCACGACTAGTGACGGAAAACAAACCAGCATCGAAGCGCCAATCTCGGACGAGGACTGGGCGAAACTCGTTTCCCAGAGCGAGCGCTTAGAATGGTTAATCACGAAACCGCCGGCCAGCGCAAATCCCGCCAAGGCTGACGGCCAAGACGACATCGTCCTCTGCCTGCACAGCTGGGTCTATTGGGCAGAGGCTACGGGCGATGGTGAACGTCGCTCCACCGTCAATGACGCTTGCCAATGAATCCATGGCCGAAGAGTTCGCGTGGTTTGCCGCCGACCTCGCTTTTGACCGACTGGTCGCCTGCCATCCGCTGGAGAATTCGGCATTCCGCAATCAGGCAACTCGTCTTGCCCTTTGCGCCAATCTTGAGGGCGATATTGCGGCGGCAGCGACGGCCTACCAGCACACAGATGGCCTCCACCTCGATGATCTTGGCGAACGTCGGGGCCATGCCAGAATCAGATTTGGATATGACACGAACCTACGCATTAACGGGGAGCGCGTGGAAGGCGAAGAACGGCAAAAGAAATGGAATACCATGGCCGAGGAAGAGGACTTCGGCTTCTACTACGAATCAATCGTCGGAAAGACCGCAAACCAGGTCCACTTGATCGGGGGGTTCTACCGCAACTGGGAAGAGAAGGATGACGGCTTCGTCGCCGACCGGCGAGATCTGTTGATGATCTTCGCGCGCAGCGGCCCCGATGACAGATTCACTTTGAAATCGGCGACCATTGGAGAATGGTCGCCGTTCAAAGAAGACATTACCGAGTAAACTTCTCGCCGGCTTCCGCCTTGTCGAGCAACAGCTGTGAATAGCTCCAATCATCGCCGAGCCGCTCTTCCTGGCGCTTCAGGCCCTCGACGATGGTATCGAGCCCCTCGCTGTCGGCCCAGTACATCGGGCCACCCTTATAGACCGGCCAACCATAGCCGTAGATCCAGACGACATCGATGTCAGAGGCGCGCTGCGCCTTGCCTTCTTCAAGGATCTTCGCGCCCTCATTGACCATCGTATAGAGAGTACGTTCGATAATCTCCTGGTCCGAAATCTCGCGCTTTTCGACACCATGCTTGGCGGCGAAATCGTCGATGATTTCCTGCACCTTTTCGCTCGGGCTCGGGCGGCGGTTGTCGTCATAATCGTAGAAGCCCGCGCCCTTCTTCTGTCCCCAGCGATCGATCGCGCATAGCGCATCGCGAATGCTTTCGATGCGCTCGGGATCGCGGTGCCAGCCAATATCGACGCCGGCGAGATCGGCCATCTGGAACGGGCCCATCGGCATTCCGAACTCGACATGCACCTTGTCCACCTGTTGGGGTGTCGCACCTTCGAGCAGCAGCTTTTCCGCCTGCAGCTGGCGCGGGATCAGCATGCGATTGCCGATAAAGCCGTAACAGACGCCCGCGACCACCGCGACTTTCCTGATCGTCTTGGCCAGCTTCATCGCCGTCACCAGCACATCGTCCGCAGTCTTGTCGCCGCGCACGACTTCCAAGAGCTTCATGATGTTGGCGGGCGAGAAGAAGTGGAGGCCCACGACGTCCTCGGGACGCTTGGTCACCGAGGCAATTTCGTTGATATCGAGATAGGAAGTGTTCGACGCGAGGATCGCGCCGTCCTTGGCGATGCCATCGAGCCGCGTGAAGATCTCCTTCTTCACGTCCATGTTCTCATACACCGCCTCGATGATGAGATCGCATTCGGACAAATCGTCAAAGTTGAGCGAAGGCTTCAGGAGGCCCATCGCCTGCCCGACCTGCTCCTCGGTCATGCGGCCTTTCTTGGCCGTCGACTGGTAGTTTTTGAGCATGATGCCGGTACCGCGGTCGAGCGCGTCCTGGTTCATCTCGACGATCGTCACCGGAATGCCAGCCGACAGGAAGTTCATCGAGATGCCGCCACCCATGGTGCCCGCACCGATGACACCCACACGCTTGATGTCGCGCGGCTGGACGCTGTCATCGACCCCGTCAATCTTCGCGGCCTTACGCTCGGCGAAGAAGAAATATTGGCGGGCGCGCGCCTGCTGTCCGGCCATCAGTTCCATGAACTTCTGGCGCTCGAACATCACGCCTTTGTCGAACGGCATTTCGGTCGCCGCCTTGATCGTATCAAGGTTTGCCTGCGGCGCCACATCGCCGCGGAAAAGCTTGGCATTGTTCTTCTTGTATTCGTCGAAAATGGCGGGATCGACATCGGTGACCTTATCGTCGCGTTCGGACGACTTGGGCAGCGGGCGGATGTCCTTCACTTCGTCTGCATAAGCCACGGCGTGCTCGATCAAATCGCCTTCAATGATGCGATCGACAAGGCCGGCATCGTGCGCCTGGCTAGCACTGATCGGCTTGCCGGTCGTCGCCATCTGCAGCGCCAGCTCGACGCCCGCGACACGCGGGCCGCGCTGTGTCCCACCTGCACCCGGCAGCAGGCCGAGATTGACTTCGGGAAAGCCGAGCTTCGCCGACGGCACGGCGACGCGGTAATGACACCCAAGCGCTACTTCGCAGCCCCCGCCCAGCGCAGTACCATGGATCGCGGCGACCACCGGCTTGGTGCAATTCTCGATGCGATCCACAACGTCGGGCAGCCACGGCATTACCGGCGGCTTGCCGAACTCGCTTATGTCGGCACCGGCGAAGAAGGTGCGGCCTTTGCAGGCGATGACGACGGCTTGCACGCTGTCATCGGCCTCGGCAGCCTCGATCTCGCGCACCAGCCCCTGGCGCACCGCTGCGCCAAGCGCGTTCACGGGCGGGTTGTCGCTCCAGATAATCTGCACATCGCCATGTTTTTCGCTGGAAATCGGGTCGGTCATTTTTGTCTCCGAAGGGTCAGATTGCGGTGCGGCCATAGGCCTGCAGGTTGAAGGGGTGGGAGGAGGACAATCCTCCGTCCACGACCAACGCATGGCCGTTGACATAGGATGCCTCGTCGGACGCGAGAAACAGCGCGGCGTTGGCGATCTCGATCGGCTCACCGCCGCGCTTCATCGGGTTGAGGTGGCCGAGCTTGTCTTCGATGCCCTTGGCGCGGGCGCGTTCGTAAACGAATTCGGTCATACCGGTCTCGATCAGCCCGGGGCATATCGCGTTGACGCGGATGTTCGAGCCGGTGAGCTGCTGCGCACCGATCTTCACGAGGTTGATTACTGCCGCCTTGGACGCCGTATAAGCTGCCCCACCCGCACCCGAGCGCAGGCCAGCGACAGAGGCCGTGGCAATGATCGAACCACCACCGCGCTTCTGCATGTGCGGCGCCGCATGCTTGATTGCCATCGCGGGGCCGATCGTGTTGACGCGCAATATCTCGGTCCAATCGTCCTCGGTCTGCTCGAACATTGAGGCGAGACCACCCGAAATGCCTGCATTGGCAAACATGATGTCGAGGCCCCCATGCTTGTCGGCGACCTCATCGATCAGCGCCTTCACCGCAGCTTCAGAACCGGCATCACACTCGACATCCGCACCCTTGAGGTCAGCGCCGACCACCGTCGCACCTTCCTTTCGGAAGAGGTCGACGGTGGCCTTCCCGATGCCGCTCGCGGCCCCGGTTACGATGGCGACCTTTCCCTCGAGCCTCACAGCCCGACCCCGATTGTCGATCCCCCATCAACGATCATTGCCTGTCCGGTCATGAATGTGGAGGCAGGTGCCGCAAGATAGACCGCAGCGCCTGCAATCTCTTCCGGCTCGCCAATCCGCCGCATCGGCGTTCCGCGCGTCACCATCTTGAGCGTGTCGGGGTTTTCCCAGAGCGCACGGGCAAAATCGGTCTTGATCAGCCCCGGCGCGATGCAATTCACCCGCACCCCCTTGGGCCCGAATTCGGCGGCCAGGTTGCGCGCGAGCTGGAAATCGGCTGCCTTCGACACATTGTACGCGCCAATTGTGGTCGAGCTGGTGAGCCCGCCGATCGACGACACGATGATGATCGAACCTTCCTCACGCTCGAGCATTTCAGGCGCACACATCTGAATGAGCCAGTGGTTCGAGACCACGTTGTTCATCAGGATCTTCTCGAACTGTTCGTCCGAAATCCCGCCCATCGGCCCGTAATAAGGGTTGGAAGCGGCATTGCAGACCAGCACGTCGACCTTGCCGAACGCCCGCCGCGTTTCGTCGACGAGGTTTTGCAAATCATCCTTCGAGGAAATGTTCGCCGCTACCGCAATCGCAGTGCCCTCGCCATGCTCGGCGTTGATTGCCGCAGCAGTTTCATCGCAGGCGTCCTGCTTGCGGCTTGAGATGACGACATTGGCACCCTGCGTCGCCATGGCCTCGGCTATCGCCTTGCCGATCCCGCGACTGGAGCCCGTGATGATGACCGATTTACCGGTCAGGTCGAAGAGGTTGCTCATTTGGGCAGCTCCGCATGTTTTGCATATTCGATCCGCGCGATGGTGCGATTGTGAACTTCGTCGGGACCGTCGGCGAGGCGCAGCGTACGGATGCCCGCCCAGCTGTGCGCCAGCGGCGTATCCTGGCTGACACCTGCGCCGCCAAAGGCCTGAACGGCGTCATCGATGACTTGCAGCGCCATGCGCGGGGCCTTCACCTTGATCATCGCGATCTCGGCCTTGGCTTCCTTGTTGCCGACCTTGTCCATCATGTCGGCGGCCTTGAGGCACAACAGCCGCGTCGCGTCGATCTCGATCCGCGCTTCGGCAACGCGCTGTTCCCAGATCGAATGCGCGCCAATGGTCTTGCCGAACGCAACGCGCGACTGCAGCCGCTTCACCATCAGCTCGAGCGCCTCCTCGGCCGCGCCGATGGTACGCATGCAATGGTGGATACGCCCCGGCCCCAGCCGGCCCTGCGCAATCTCGAACCCCCGGCCCTCACCAAGTAGAAGGTTCGACGCCGGCACCCGCACATTGTCGAGGCTGATTTCCATATGCCCGTGCGGCGCATCGTCGAAGCCGTAGACATTCAATGCCCGGAGGATCGTCACGCCCTCGGCATCCAGCGGCATCAGGATCATCGATTGCTGGCGATACTTGTGCTTGTCAGGATCGGTCTTTCCCATGACAATAGCGAGCTTGCAGCGCGGATCGCCCGCCCCGCTCGACCACCATTTGCGCCCGCTGATGACATACTCATCGCCGTCGCGCTCGATCCGGCACTCGATGTTGGTGGCATCGGACGAGGCTACCGCGGGCTCGGTCATCAGGAAGGCAGAACGGATCTTGCCGTGCATCAGCGGCTCGAGCCACTGGTCCTTCTGCTCGCGCGTGCCATAGCGATGCAGCACTTCCATGTTGCCGGTATCGGGGGCCGAACAGTTAAAGACCTCCGCGCTCCACAGGATGCGGCCCATCTCTTCGGCACACAGTGCATATTCGAGATTGGTCAGCTGTTCGCCTTCGAATTCGAAGGTCTCGTCGACATGGCTCAGCATCCCGCCAGGGGGCATGAAGAGGTTCCACAGACCTGCCTCTTGTGCGAGCGGTTTGAGCTCCTCGATCAGCTCCAGATGCGACCAGCGATCGCCTTCGTTGATCTCGCGGTGATAGTCCGCGACTCGCGGCCGAACATGCTCGTCGATGAAAGATTTGACCCGGTCGCGAAAGAAAGCCTGCCTTTCCGTAAGGTCAAAATCCACAGCACCTCTCCCAGGTTGATGTTCGGTCCGTCGCGTTTCAAAACGGGGCTACGCATCCGTACCTGAAAGGACAAGGGCCATGGCCGACTTCCGCACCCAAACCAGAGAATGGCTGGAACTAAATTGTCCGCCATCCATGCGCACGCCGATGAAATCGGAAAAGGACGCTTGCTGGGGCGGGCGCAATTTTGAATTCCAGTCCGAAGACCAGAAAATCTGGCTCGAGCGCATGGCGGAGCGCGGCTGGACGGTGCCCGATTGGCCGAAGGAATATGGCGGCGGCGGCTTAAGCGCCGAGGAAACGAAGATCCTCCGGCAGGAGATGAAAGCGCTGGGGTGCCGCCTTCCCCTAACCAGCTTCGGCATCTCGATGCTTGGTCCGGCACTGCTCACGTTTGGTAGCGAAGAACAGAAGCTGCGTTTCCTCCCGCCCATCGCCCGCGGCGAAATCCGCTGGTGTCAGGGCTATTCGGAACCGGGGGCGGGGTCCGACCTTGCCGGTCTACAAACCAAGGCAGAGGACAAGGGCGATTATTATCTCGTCAATGGCCAGAAGGTCTGGACCAGCTATGCCGACGAAGCCGACTGGATTTTCTGCCTCGTGCGCACCTCCAAGGAGAGCAAGCATGGCGGCATCAGCTTCCTGCTCTTCGATATGGAATCCGAAGGCGTCTCGACCAAGCCGATCAAGCTGATCAGCGGCAATTCGCCTTTCTGCGAGACCTTCTTCGACGACGTCAAGGTCCCCAAGGACCAGCTCGTCCATAACGAGAATGAGGGCTGGACCGTCGCCAAATATCTGCTCGGCCATGAGCGCGAGATGATTTCGGGCATGGGGCTTGGCGGTGGTGCCGGCAGCTCACTGTTGTCCGTTTCGGTCGGTGATCATGGCGACCCCATCCTCGCCAGCGACCTCGCCCGCTTCGATGTCGACGCGCTCGCCTTCCAGGCCATGAGCGAACATTTTATCGACAAGTTGAAAGCCGGGGAATCGCACCCCGCCGAGCCCAGCCTGATGAAATATGCCGGCACCGAACTGAACAAGCGCCGCCACGAATTGGTGATGCAGGGCGGCGGTTCCGATGCGCTCGAGTGGGAAAGCGATCGCTCCAAGGAGGGCAAGAAAGCGCGCGAATGGCTGCGTACCAAGGCCAACTCGATCGAAGGCGGCACGTCCGAAATCCAGCTTGGTATTGTCGCCAAGCATATTCTCAACTTGCCGGGGGCCTGAGACATGCTGAAACTCAACGACGACCAGCAGATGCTGCAGGACAGCGTGCGTCCCTTCATGGCGGACGAAGGCAGCATTACGAAGCAGATGCGCCATTGGCGTGATTTCGGCTGTCCCGACGGCTTCGGTCACGACCTTTGGAAAAAATTTGCCGAACTTGGCCTCACCGGCATCCTGATCCCCGAAGACGCGGGCGGCAGCGGGCTTGGCCAGGTCGAAGCCAACCTCGTGCTTGAGGAAATCGGGCGCAATCTGACGCCCTCGCCTTTCCTCACTACCGCCATTGCGGCGGTAAAAGCACTGGAAGGCAGTGCGCATGCGGAGCGTTGGTATCCCGGCATCGCGACGGGCGAGACAGTAGCCGCGCTGGCCATCGACGAGAGCGCGCATCACGATCCCTGCCAGATTGCCATGGAAGCCAAGCGTTCAGGCAACGGTTTCACGCTCAACGGGTCGAAGCAATTCGTAGTCCATGGACGCAGTGCCGATTTCATTCTGGTCGCCGCACGAACGGCCGGTCGGCCAGGCGAAATCGATGGGCTCACTCTGTTTGTCGTCGGGAAAGATGCCAAGGGCGTCGACCTCGAGAACGTCATCCTCGCCGATGCCAGCAAGGCAGCCCGGCTGGAGTTCGACAATGTCGAGCTCGATGCCGATGCCGTCGTGGGCGAAGTGAATGAAGGCTGGGCCGTGCTGGCGCCAGCCCTGCGCGCCGCCCGTGCTGGCGCCGCATCGGAACTTACCGGGGTCGCGGCTGGCGCCTTCATTATGACCAACGGCTATCTTCAGGAGCGCAAGCAGTTCGGCAAACTGATCGGCAGTTTCCAGGCGCTCCAGCACCGCGCCGCGCATCTATATGGCGAGATCGAGATCGCGCGCGCCGCGACGCTCAAGGCCGCCCAGCTCATCGATGAAGGCTCGGAGCGCGCCGACATGATGACGTCGGTTGCCAAGGCAAAATCGGGCGCCGTCGCGCGCCTTGCGGTGCAGGAAGCCGTCCAGATGCATGGCGGTATCGGCATGACCGATGAACATGACATCGGCTTCTATATGAAACGCCAGGCCGTGGTGGACGAACTGTTCGGCAGTCCCAATTATCACGCCATGCAGGTGGTGCGCGGCTAGGCCCGCGCTGGCCGCTCCAGCAGGAAATTCAACTGCGCCGAGGCGATGGGTTTGTCCCGGCCCTTCTGCCAGGCGAAAACCTCGACATTGGCGATACGCCGGCCGAGCCGTTCGATGAACGCTTCGGCGCGCGTGTCGACCATCCGCCCGCCCCGCATGAAGTCAACGGTAACGGTGATGGGCTTCATTACCACCTTCGGATTACCCACCTTTTCGAACAGGGTGGCGAACGCGGTATATTCGAGCAGGCCCGCAATCGCGCCGCCATGGAGGAAGCCGGGACGACCGACCACGTCCTGCGACGATGGCATGATAAATAGCAGCCGCCCGTCTTCACGGTGCGGCTCCAGTCCCAGCAATTTTCCGTAAGGCGGCATGTCCATGCGACGTGCCTAGCGGTTCATCCTGCCGATTTATAGCCTGCTAGAATGCCAAGCACGAACGAGGTCGCCAGCGCGAGCTGTATCTTCCCGTTGGGGTCTGCCCAACCGAAATAGTCGCTGCCCCAACCGAACAGCGCGATGAATATCAGTGATGCGATCCCTACGATCATCCGAGCCACCCTTCGTTTGCGACTCGCACAAGCCGCCGAGTGCGCACTATCGGAGAACAAGGTTAGAAAAGAGTTAAGGTTGCGCAGCGTGTCGTAGGTCGCCATTAGGGCGGTGAAACTCTTTGTGACGGAGCTCATTCCCATGAAAGCGCGTGTGCTGATCACTCTCAAGAATGGCGTACTCGATCCGCAGGGCAAGGCGATTCACCACGCGCTTGAAGGCTTGGGGTTCGACGGCGTGGACGATGTGCGCGCCGGCAAGGTCATCGAACTCGACCTGGCCGATGGCACCGACGACGCCACGATCGAGCAGATGTGCGAAAAATTGCTCGCCAACACCGTCATCGAAGATTACGCGATCGAGCGGATCGACTGATGCAAAGCGCAGTCATCGTCTTCCCCGGCTCCAATTGCGATCGCGACCTCGCGGTCGCGCTCGAACAAGTCACTGGCAGGGCACCCGAGATGGTGTGGCACGGCGCAAGTGAACTACCAGCGGGTACTGACCTCGTCGGACTGCCCGGCGGTTTCTCCTACGGCGACTATCTGCGTTCTGGCGCGATGGCCGGGCGCTCGCCTATCATGAAGGCCATTGCCGACGCTGCCGGCCGCGGCGTTCCAGTGATCGGCATTTGCAACGGCTTCCAGGTGTTGACTGAAACCGGCCTGCTGCCAGGTGCCCTGATGCGCAATTCTGGCATGCACTTCGTCTGCAGGACGGTCGGTCTCACGGTGGAGAATGACCGGTCGCTATTCACCAATCGCTACGAACAGGGCGAGACGATCCGCATTCCGGTCGCTCATCACGATGGCAATTATCAGGCCGATCCCGAAACGCTCGATCGCCTCGAAGGCGAAGGCCGCATCGCCTTCCGCTACTCCGAAGAGGTCAACGGCTCGGCACGCCGGATCGCTGGCATCCTCAACGAAGCGGGCAACGTGCTCGGCATGATGCCGCATCCCGAACGCGCCATGGAGGACGCGCACGGCAACCAGGACGGGCGGCGCTTGTTCGAAGGCCTGGTGGAGACCGTTGCCGCCTAGACGTCGCCAAGGTGGCTTTCGGCGGGATCCCATAGCAACGCCAGCGCCATCGCACCGATAAACATGGTGCGCTTCACCCCGGGATCGCTGCCTGCGGCGACGAATAGTCGCGGTGTACCGTTCGTCTCGACTGCGCCTATGATCTTGCCATTCTGTTCGAACCGGTACCCGATTGGCGCCGCCGTAGTGAGCGGGGTGCCCTTGAGCGCATGAACCGAGCGGATCTGCAAAACTTCACCGCCCAGCGCGATTTCTCCGCGTCGTTCGTACTGGTTGAGCGCGCTTTGCAGGTTGCTCACGCTTTCATGAAGTTCGAAACGCGCCGGGAATGGGAGCCCGTCTGAAAGAAACTCGCACCGATACGCCATCGGTTTGGTCGTGAACGACGCGCTGCCAAACTGCAGCGCCTTCTCACGCATCCAGCAGCGTCCCTCGATAACACTACTGATTTCGAGTCCGCTGACGGTAAACGTCGCGTGCCCGGCGCGGCGATCGAAAGTATCTAAAAACGTCATGCGGCGCTCTGAACGCTCATAGCCACCATGGTAGTCGGCAGAATGGAAACGGCCATGAGTCCAGCCGGTGATCCCGTGGATGGGCACGGCCTGCTGCATGGCAAGATGGGAAGGAAGCTGCATCTCGGCAGTCGGGAGGGTGCTGCACCCTGATATCAATAACGCAGCAGCAACAATTGCGTATCGCATCGTCACAACTCCGATAAGGCGGTGATTCGCCACGATCCTGATGCGCTCTGTCGCCTTTCCGACAGATGAATGTCAGCTGCCATTACGCGCAATGCTGGAAAGCCGGCGACGTCATGGTTATGGGGGAGCGGGGCGCCCGTAGCTCAGTTGGATAGAGCACGAGACTTCTAATCTTGAGGCCGCAGGTTCGACTCCTGCCGGGCGCACCATATCCCCCGTGATAAGATGGCCCGTAGCGGCCATTGTGGGCTGCCTAGCCCCAATTCCCCGTGAAATCTTGATTTACAAATCGTTAACCGCTAGGAGCCTCCCGCTCGGTAATGCGCGGGAGTAGCTTTGCCGGGCTAGTTCTTTTCCAAGACGTTGCGTCAGATTCCCAACAGTGAAGGCTGTGCCGAAGCCGGCTTTGTCCAAGGGTTTCGGTGCGCCGCCCATAACACCGCCGTCTCAAATCGAGACGGAGCGTTCAGGGGGTCTGGCAGAAGCAGCGTATCTGCTTATTCAGGCCCCAAGCTTGAACGGCTGTTTCAAGTGTCTCGTACAAACCGAATCTTGATACGAGGATTATGCATGGAGGCTACGGATAAATGACGGACTTTTCCGAAGCTTCAATGCGCTTCGACGCGAATACCCAAGCGCCGCAACCACCAAAGCCTAAATGGCGGCCCAGCCGCAAGCGCACTTGCATCAAGCTTAGTGCCTGCGATCTTGAGCGCACCAAGCGCGCTTTCACCACGAGGCGCGTGCCGCTGGACGCGATGGCTACGCTGATCAACGGCCCGATCCGTCCGCGTACTGGCGATCTCGTTCTCGCGCGGGTAGAGCGTATCCGTTACCAACGCCGGATCGAATTGACCAATGGCCGCAAGGCGTCGCTCAATGTCGGCGATACCATCATCGTTGCCTATGGCGACCGCTATGCGACGGACCAGTTCGAAGCCGAAGTGCCCAACGACCTTGGTCCCACCAACCTGGTAGCCACCGGCGGTGTTGCCGGCGCTGTCCTGAGCAAGAGTCGCAGCATCAAGCCTGCGACCGAAATCATGCCGCTCGGCCTGGTGGGTGACGCCGAGGGACGCCCACTCAATCTCCATCAATTCCGGGTGACCATCGATCGTCCTTATGACGATAATGTTCGCCCGCGCGTCGTCTGCGTTCTGGGAACGTCCATGAACAGCGGAAAGACGACGACCAATCACAGCATCGTGCTCGGTCTGAGCAGGGCTGGCTATCGCGTCGGCGTGGCCAAGGTCACCGGTACAGGATCGGGCGGCGATTTCTGGCAGATGCTGGACGCAGGCGCGGCCTTCAACATCGATTTCACCGATGCCGGCTATTCGGCCACCTACAAACTAACAGTGCGCGATCTCGAAGCCATCGCGATGCAACTGGTCGGGTATCTGAGCCAGCAAAATCTCGATGTGATCCTGCTCGAGGTTGCCGATGGTCTTTATCAGCAACAGAATCTCGAACTGCTGGCCACCGAGACATTTCAATCCATCGTCGATGCGGTGTTCTTCGCAGGGGGCGATGCCATGGGTGCCGCGCTGGGTGTCAACCGCGCCCAAATGTCCGGTTATCAGGTGATCGGGTTGTCGGGAAAACTGACCGCATCGGAATTGCTCATTCGCGAAGCCGAAGCGATGACCCCGGTGCCCGTTTTCCGCAAGGAGGAACTTAGCAATCCCGAGAGCATCGGAGCGATCCTTTCCCTCCCGCCGGCGACATCCGATTCCAATCAGCCTTGTGGAGCCACTGAGCGCCATTGCGTAGGCATGTGCGAGCCGCTCCAGGCCGAGGACGAGTCTTCCTGGGCGCGATTTGCGAGCGGTACGGATTGATGCAGGCGCGCCGCAAAATCGTCTATCGCAAGATGTTCCGAAAGGCCGACATCGCGACACTGACAGCGATCGGCATCGGCTATGCGACGACAGTGGTCCTGATGCTGGTGCTGCTACGCGAATTCATCCTGGCGCTGACGGGCGATGCCGGCTCGCAGCTGGAACCGATGACGATTGCCGCGTTGCTTGGTGTGACGGCGATTGCGCATGCCGCGTTACGCATGCTGGAATTCGCCGTGCCCGAGCATATCGGATTTCGCATCGTCAAAAATATGCGCCACCATATCTACCAGCACATGGCGCAGATGATGCCCCACCAGATCCGCCACCGTTCGCGCGGTAGCCTGATCTTGCGGCTGACGGGCGATCTGACGATGCTGAGGACCTGGCTCAGCCGCGGTATCGCGCGCGGGCTGATTGCCGGACTGTCGCTGGTAGCGACGCTGGCCGTGCTTGCACGCTTTAGCTGGCCCATCGCCTTATCGATCGTCTTTGCGCTGATAGTGGGCGCCATTGCGTCAGCCTGGGCCGGACGACGACTGGCCAAATATACCACGCGCGTGCGGCGGCGCCGTTCGACGCTGACCAGCAATATCGACGAACAGGTCCATGCCCTGGCCTCGGTCCAGCTATTCAACCGTCTCGACGGCGAGCGCAATCGGCTTGAACGCCAGAACGAGAGCCTGACGAGCGCCCTGATGCAGGAAGCCTGGTGGCGTGCCGCGCTTCGCGGCCTGTCGGCAGCAACGAGCTGGTCGGCGCTGGTGGTGGCGCTCATGACGGGCTTCATCTTGTTACGCCACGGGCTTACTGATCTTGGTACGATCGTGGCGGCGCTCATCGCGACCCGGCTCATGCAGGGCTATGTGACAACTTTATCGTTAAGCCACGACTATTGGCGCCGTGCGGAAATCTCGCGCACCAAGTTGGAAGACTTCTTCAACAGCCGTTCGCGCCGAACGGTCGGCGATGGCGGCGACAAGCTGGTCCATAATCGTGCCCGCATCATATTCGAAAACGTGTGCGTCGATGGTGCGCTGGACGGGTTTACTGCAACGGTCGCGGCGGGAAGGCATGTCGTCATCATCGGCCCTGACTCGAGCAGTCGCCAGGCAGTGCTCGACTGTGTGACCAAGATGATCGAAGTTGATAGCGGCAAGGTCACGATCGGCCAACAGGACCTGGCCGACTGCAGCGCCGAAAGCATCTGGCGCAAGGTCGGCGTCATCAGCCCCGACTTGCCGCTGATGCGCGGGACATTGCGGCGCAACCTTAGCTATCGTGATCGCAAGGTCGACGACGAGGAATTGCTGCGTCTGCTTGGCGAGGTGGGGCTCCTCGATTTCGTCGACAACCTGCCTGACGGGCTTGATCACTGGTTGACCGAAGGCGGCTCCAACCTGCCTCCCGACATCCGCCAGCTGGTCCGGGTGGTGCGCGGCATGGCCGGGAACCCGCCGATACTCCTGGTCGAACGGCTCGGAACCGCGCTCGATGAAGGCCAGAAAGCGGCAGTACAGAATGCACTGGGCAATTTCGCGGCGACGATCATCTCTGTCAGCGACGATCCTTCCGACATCTGCTGGGCGGACGAAGTCTGGACCATTGTCGATGGCCAGCTTCTGCGCGCCGAAAGCAAGGACGAACATGACCTCCGGGTCCGGCTCCCCCGGATCGCTCGGGCCGGCGAGGTCGAATGGATTTATGGGACGGGACGGTGATGGGACAAACCGAATCTGTGATGGAGAAACTCGTGGTTAAAAAGTTCATCGCCCGGGCGGGGGCGATCGCGGTATGCGCCGCTCTGCTGCCCGGTATCGCGCACGCTCGTGACCGCGAGCGTATCACCGTAGACGTGTTCGCCTTGCTCAACGAGGCAAGCGGCGAAACCTCCGACGGCTTTGAGGATCAGGATGCCTCGGGCTTTATCATCGGCGGCGACACCGAATTTGAAATTCGTCGTGACGATCATCGCTTCCGGCTCGGCGCGGGATCAACCTATTATGCCTATTCAGAAGAAGATCGCGACGATCGGCACAACAATGCCGTGTGGCTGACCTACTCGACCCCATTGTCGGGTCGTCTGTCCGTATGGGTCCAGGGCAAGCACGACACCAACATGAGCGCTCTTGAAGCGCGCGAGACACGCCAGGACCGGATCCGTTCGCAACTTATCTGGCAGGAAGGCGATAACCGCATTCGTGCGCGTGCGGGTTATCGCTGGCGCGAATATATCAGCGACGATACCGACGGCGATGGCCTCGAATTGGGCGCCGATTATCGTCGCCGCTTCGATAACGGCATGTCGAGCTACACCTATGTCCGATGGGATGAAATCGAGGCCGATGTGCTGCGCCGCTCTTACGAGCGCTGGACCTTGGGCACCGATCTCACGGTCCCTGTCAGCGATCGGATCGATATCATCCCCTCGCTGCGCTACCGGACATGGAGCTACCCCAGCCGGCTGGTCGATGGCCTTGAACTTCGCGAAGACAGCAGTCTTAACCCGCGGATTTCCGTCGTCTACGATCTGGGGGACGATTGGGAAGTCCTGGGACGCGCTGGCGTGATCTGGCGGCGCTCCAACGACGATCGGTTCGACGAGACCATTACGCGACTCTCGATCGGCGTTTCCAAAAGGCTTCGCTGGGATCTTTAGGGGATAAGTTTCCCGGGATTCATCAGGCCGTCGGGATCGAACGCGGCCTTGATGCTTCGAAGGAACGCAAGACGGGCTGGTTCGCCAAGGCGGGCCAGCTCGTCCCTTTTCATCTGGCCGATGCCGTGTTCCGCACTGATCGAACCGCCATGCGCGGTGACGAGATCGTGGACGCGCCGTTCGATCGCGGGGGCTTCCTGCTCGCGCCAGTCATCGTTGCCGCGCTTCATGGCGCGCACATGAAGGTGGATATTTCCATCGCCCAAATGCCCGAAGCCTGACACCATCACGCCAGGCCATTGCGCCTCGACGACTTGCTTCACCTCCTCGAGGAAGGCCGGCATGGCGTCGACAGGCACCGAGACATCGTGCTGTGTGGCAACACCATAATAGGCTTTCTCGGCGTCGGACAGGCTATCGCGGATACGCCACAACGCTTCCGACTGTGCATCGCTGGCGGCGATAGTGGCATCGGCTATGCGCCCGGCCTCCAGATCCTGCCCAAGCAGGCGCTCGAGCAACGCGCTGGGCGCTTCGGCATCCGCATCCTCCTGCGTCGCCTCTATCAAAGCATACCAGGGCTGCTCGCCACCGAGTGGAGAAGCCGTATCGAGATGATCCATGGCAGCCACCAGGCTGTCGTGCGGCAGGATTTCAAAGCCCTCGATGCGGTCCGTCACCGCTTCGAGCCGGTAAAGCAGGTCGAGCGCAGCGCGCGGACTGGCCAGCCCCACGAAAGCGGTGCCGCGCTGGACGATCGCAGGTGCCAGCTGCAGCCGCGCTGCCGTTACGATCCCGAGCGTCCCTTCGGCCCCGATCAGCATCTGGTCGATACTCGGCCCGCGATTATCTTTCTTGAGCCCAGCTAGACCGTCATGGACCGAGCCATCGGGCAGCACGGCTTCGAGGCCCAAAATCAGCCCGCGCATGGTGCCAAACCTGAGAACCTGCGTACCGCCGGCGTTGGTGCTGACCAGGCCCCCGATCGTCGCGCTGCCTTTTGCGCCCAGCGTCAGCGGAAATCGCATCGCCTTTTGCGATGCTGCGTCATGCAGGTGTTGCAGGATGACGCCCGCCTCCACGATGGCCACCCGCGCGTCTGCATCAATGCTGCGGATCGCGTTCATGCGGCGCATCGAGAAGATTACCGCATCGCCGTTCGCGCTCGGGGTCGCGCCGCCGACCATCGAGCTATTCCCACCTTGCGGAACCATCGCCACACCGGCCTTCGCGCAGGCCGACACCATCGCAGCGACCTCCTGCGTGTTGCCGGGTTCGAGCATCGCTGCCGCCCGCCCGGTCCAGCGCCCGCGCCAATCGGTCAGCCATGGCTCGATTATGGCCGCATCGGTCACCACCGCCCGCTCGCCAAAGTGGTCGCGTAGGGAGTCGATGAAAGCGGTCTTTCGCATGCCCCTCCCCTAGTCAGTCGCGGCCAAAAACGCCATGATGCGTGCATGAGCGACATCATGATCATCCTTGCGCGGGCCATGAACGGCGCCATCGGCAAGGATAACGACTTGCCGTGGCATTTGCCGGCCGACCTCAAACGCTTCAAGAAGCTGACCATGGGCAGCACGCTGATCATGGGGCGCAAGACGTTCGATAGCCTTCCGGGCGTGCTGCCGGGACGCCGCCACATCGTGATGACGCGCGACAAAGGCTGGAACCGTGACGGCGTTGAAATTGCCCATTCGATGGACGAAGCTATAGCCTTGGCCGGTGACAATCGAATTTCGGTTATTGGCGGCGCGGCGATCTTCGAAATGTTCGAGCCGGTTGCCGACCGCATCGAGCTGACCGAAGTCCTTGCTGAGGTCGATGGCGACGTATTCATGCCGGACCTGCGCGGCAGCGAAAGTTGGCACGAGGTCGCGCATGAAGACCATCCACCCTCGGGGGACTTGCCCGGCTATCGCTATGTGACGCTGGAACGCGCCGACTAGGGGATATCGCGGCGACCGCCGGTGGCTGCACGCTGCCGCAGGCGCCTGACCTGCTCGCCCAGCACCATGTCGACCGGTCCCGCCCACTGCGTGGCATTGTTCTGCGGAAAGCCGGAAACCTGGTAATCGACCGTAAGCTTCGAACCAGCGCCCGCTTCCTCGACTGTCCAAACCATCGTTCCGCTCGCACCCTGGAACACCAGCGGACCCAATCCGCCGGTCATGACCACCATTTCGCCCGGCATGACCTGCGCGATCTCCATATGCTCCACCCACCCATCTTTTTCGGGCACGCGCTCGATGAAACTACCGCCGGGGCGAAGGTCCATGCGCATGTTCGCGCTATCGCCGGAATAGGTATGATCGGGATGCCACCAAAGCGAGGGGTCGCCGAGCAATCGGTATGCATCTTCGGCCGAGCCGACGAGATTGACCTCGTGCCGCACATGAAAGGTGTTGGCCGACTGGCTGACGATCTCGGCACTCGCCGGACTTGCAGCGGCAAGGCCGGCTACAGCGAACAGAACAATGCGCATGATCAATCCTCTCGCTCGAACGATGATTCAACTACCGTGAACGGTAACTCGCGTCCAGCCGGCCTGCGAGAGCGGGCGCGCGGTTCAAAGGAAGCGAAGGCTTAGTTGTCGAGGATCGCGTCGATCGCAGCAGCGACTTCTTCGACGCTACCCATGCCGTCGACCCGGCGCACCAGCCCCCGCTCCTGATAAAAAGGCAGGATCGGCGCGGTCTTGGCGCGATATTCTTCCATCCGCTTGCGGACGGTCTCTTCGTTATCGTCGGGACGGCGCTTGAATTCGCTGCTGCCACATTTGTCGCATACGCCTGCTTTTTCAGGCGGGCGGAAATCCTCGTGATACATCTGGCCGCATTCGCCGCAGGTGAAACGACCCACGATCCGGCGCACTAGCGCGTCTTCATCGACGACCAGCTCGATGACATGCCCAAGATTGCGGCCACGTTCGGCCAACAGCACTTCCAGCGCCTCGGCCTGGTGCTGGGTACGCGGATAGCCATCGAAGATCGCGCCATTGGAAGCGTCCTCGAGATGCTCGCCGATCAGCGCCGACACGATGGCATCGGATACCAGCTCGCCGCGGTCCATCACATCGCGAACCTGCGCGCCCATCGGAGAATCGGCCTTGCGTGCTGCACGCAACATGTCGCCGGTCGACAGCTGGGTCATGCCGCGCGCATTTTCGAGCCGCTTGGCCTGGGTGCCCTTGCCGGCACCCGGCGGTCCAAGAAGGATAATATCCACGCTTTGCTTTCCCCTGCCCTGCTTGGCGTTAGCGACGGCGACCGCCGCCCTTCAATTTCGCCTTCTTGATCAAATCGCCATATTGGTGCGCGATCAAGTGGCTTTGTACCTGGCTCACGAAATCCATCGTCACGTTGACGACAATGAGGATGCTGGTGCCGCCGAGCAGCGCGTTCCCGATCGAGATCTGCGTGAACATCACTTCGGGGATGAGACAGATCGCGACGAGGTAGACCATGCCCACCGTGGTGATGCGGTTGAGCAGGTAGTCGAAATATTGCTCGGTCGACTTGCCCGGACGGATGCCGGGGATGAAGCCGCCCGCGCGCTTGAGGTTATCCGACACGTCTTCGGAATTGAACTGCACCGCGGCGTAGAAGAAGGTGAAGAAGGCGATCCCTGCACCGTAGAGTAGCAGGTAAAGCGGTGCGCCGCGCTGCAGGAAGGTGCTGATGGTGATCAGGATGTCGTTCGACGCCGCGTTGGGATCGACGCTACCGCCCGCCATCTGCAGCACCGTCAGCGGCATCAGCAGGATCGACGAAGCGAAGATCGGCGGGATAACGCCAGCCGTGTTGATCTTCATCGGCAAGTGCGAGCTTTCCTGCTGCACCATGCCCTTGTGATTGGCGCGCTTGGGATAGTTGACCAGGACGCGGCGCTGGGCGCGCTCGACGAAGCAGATGATCAGCGTCAGCACGACGAGCACGAGAACGACGCTGAAGATAATCAGCGGATCGATCGAACCTGTGCGGCCGCCTTCGAGCAGCTGCGCAATCAGCGTCGGCATCGTCGCAACGATGCCCGCCATGATGATGAGGCTGACGCCGTTACCGATACCGCGGCTGGTGATCTGTTCGCCAAGCCACATCAGGAAAAGCGTACCGCCGACAAGGCTGATCGTCGCGGTGAGGCGGAACAGCATGCCCGGCTCGACCACGGCACTGATGCCTTGGCTCAAGGCCAGTCCTTCAAGCCCGGTAGCTATGAAATAGCCCTGCACCGTCGTCAGCAGGACGGTCAGATAGCGCGTATACTGGTTAAGCTTCTTGCGCCCACTCTCGCCCTCTTTCTTGAGCTGTTTCCACGGCTCGTGAAGCGCCGCGCCAAGCTGCACCACGATGGCCGCGGTAATGTAGGGCATGACGCCGAGCGCGATGATGCTCATGCGCTCGAGGCTGCCGCCAGAGAAGGTATTGAAGAAGTCGAGCACGCCGCCGCGCTGCGTATCAAACAGCTGCGCAAGGGCGCGCGGATCGATGCCGGGGATCGGCACGAAGCTCAGGAAACGGAAGAGGACGAGCGCCCCAAGCGTGAACCACAAGCGCTTCTTGAGTTCGGTAGCTTTCTGGAAGCTGGAGAAGCTGATCCCGGAGGCCAGCTGTTCGGCGGCGGATGCCATGGACGAATAACCCTCTTCAAAACAAACGGCGGGGAGCGCTTAGTTTGCACCCCCCGCCGCTCGATATAGTGCGCCAGAAGCGGTTGCCCACCCCTGACAGGCGACGACAGGCTTAGCTGTCGGCTTTTTCTTCTTTCTTCGGCGCGATGACGTCGACCGAACCGCCAGCCTTTTCGACCGCGGCAACGGCGCCCTTGGAGGCACCGGCGACGATGAACTTGGCCTTCGCCTTGATCTCGCCCTTGCCGAGCAGGCGCACGCCATCCTTGCCGCCACGGGCAAGGCCTGCGCCCTTCAGCGCGGCATGATCGATGTCCTTCTTGGCGTCGAGCTTCTTCTCATCGATCGCCTTCTGGACCGCGCCGATATTCACTTCCGCATAGTCCTTGCCGAACGGGTTGTTGAACCCGCGCTTGGGCATGCGCATGTGCAGCGGCATCTGGCCGCCGGCGAAGCCGTTGATCGACACGCCCGAACGGCTCTTCTGGCCTTTCTGGCCGCGCGCTGCGGTCTTGCCCTTGCCCGAACCGATACCACGGCCGACACGGGTGCGATCCTTGCGGGCGCCGTCATTATCCTTGAGATCGTTGATTTTCATGTTTTGCACTCGCTTTCGCTTGTTTCGCGCTGCTTTCACCCCCGCTGCAAACGGAGGCACAGCATAAGTTAGGCGTCTTCGACGCTCACTAGGTGATGGACCTTCTTGACCTGGCCGAGCACCTCGGGGGTGGCTTCGACTTCAACACTGCGGTGCATCTTGTTGAGGCCGAGACCGACCAGCGTGGCACGCTGCTTCTTGTCACGGCGGATCGGCGATCCCGTCTGGGTAATCTTGATCTTTTTCGCTTTAGCCATCGTGATTACTCCGTGACCGCGTCGGCGGTGGCTTCGGCTTCCGCCTTGTCCATGCCGCCACGACCAAGCAGATCGGCGACCTTCTTGCCGCGACGCTGCGCGACCGAACGCGGACTGGTCTGTTCTTTCAGCGCCTCGAATGTGGCGCGGATCATGTTGAACGGGTTGGCAGTGCCGTTGGACTTCGTGACAACGTCGGCAACGCCGAGGCTTTCGAACACGGCACGCATCGGACCACCGGCGATAATGCCGGTACCCGCGGGCGCCGAGCGAACGACGACCTTGCCGGCACCGAAGTGACCCTTGCCGTCATGATGCAGCGTACGACCATCTTTCAGCGGCACGCGGATCATGTTCTTCTTGGCAGCAGCGGTCGCCTTGTTGATGGCTTCCGGCACTTCGCGGGCCTTGCCCGAACCGAAACCGGCACGACCATTGCCGTCACCGACGACCACGATCGCTGCGAAACCGAAACGCTTACCGCCCTTCACCGTCTTCGAGACACGGTTGATGTGGACCAGCTTTTCGATCAGCTCCTCACCGTCGTCCTGACGATTGTCGCGACCGCGACCGCGGCCACGGCCACCGCCGCGATTGTCACGGCCACCACGACCGCCACCACGAGAATTCGAGCGACCACCCTTGCGGGCCTGCTCCTCAGCCTTTTGGCCGGCATTCTTGAGGTTGGCGTCGGCCTGCGCAGCGGCGACCTCGGGGGTTTCCGCAACGCCGGGCGCCTGTTCACCATGCGCGGTGCCATCGGCCGGAGCCGCTTCGTCCGCCTTGGCTTCGGCCTTGTCTTCCGACTTGGTCTCTTCAGCCTTGGCTACGGTCGCCTTGGCTTCCGCCTTGTCTTCCGACTTGGTCTCTTCAGCCTTGGCTTCGGTCGCCTCGGTCTTCTCGACCTTGGTTTCCGCAGCTTTGGTCTCTTCGACCTTCTTGTCTTCGGTTTTCTTTTCGTCAGCCATGCTTAGAACTCCAGCCCGCCTTCACGGGCGGCATCGGCCAGCGCCTTGACGCGGCCATGAAACAGGAAACCACCGCGGTCGAACACGACCTTGTCGACGCCGGCTTTCTTGGCCTTGGCGGCGACGGCCTTGCCCACGGCAGCTGCGGCATCGACATTCGCGCCGGACTTCGCCTTGACGTCCTTGTCGAGGCTGGAAGCGGCGGCAATCGTCTTGCCCATGCTGTCGTCGATGACCTGCGCGTAGATATGCTTGCCCGAGCGATGCACGGACAGGCGCGGGCGCCCGTCGGCGCGTGCCTTGAGCGTCGTGCGGACACGACGACGGCGGCGATCGAAGAGAGAGAGTTTTGCCATCTTACTTCTTCTTGCCTTCCTTGCGGAAGATATACTCGCCCGCATATTTGATGCCCTTGCCCTTGTAGGGCTCCGGCTTGCGCCACTTGCGGATTTCCGCCGCGAAGTAACCGACTAGCTGCTTGTCGATGCCGCTGACGATCACGGTCGTCTGGTCCGGCGTCTTCACCTCGATGCCTTCCGGCACATCGAGATCGACGTCGTGGCTGAAGCCGAGCTGAAGCTTGAGCTTCTTGCCCTGCGCCTGCGCACGGTAACCGACACCGTTGATCTCCAGCGTCTTCGAATAACCTTCGGTGACACCGTCGACGAGGTTCTGCACCAGCGTGCGCTGCATGCCCCATACCTGACGCGAACGCTGCGACATGTTGTGCGGCAGAACGCTGATCTCGTCATTCGACACGTCGAACTTGATGAGATCGTCCATCATGGTCATCGACAGCGTGCCCTTGGGACCCTTGATCGTCAGCTCCTGGCCATCGACCTTGGCTTCCACGCCCTGCGGCAGCGCCACCGGTTTTTTGCCAATGCGCGACATTAGAATACCTCCGCCAGCACTTCGCCGCCGACATTCTGCTCGCGCGCTTCATTGTCCGAAAGGACACCGCGCGGGGTCGACACGATGGTGATGCCCAGGCCGTTACGGATCGTCGGCAGTTCCTTGGAACCCGAGTAGACGCGGCGGCCCGGCTTCGACACGCGTGCGACGTGCTGAATGGCCGGCAGGCCTTCGAAATATTTCAGTTCGATCCGCAGACCGGCCTGACCCGCGAGTTCCTCATCGGAATAGCCGCGGATATAGCCTTCGCGCTGCAGCACATCGAGAACGTGCGCACGCAGCTTGGACTTGGGCGAAAGGATCGAATCCTTGCGCGCCTGCTGCCCGTTACGGATGCGGGTGAGCATATCACCCAGGGGATCGGTCATTGCCATCCTATATACCCCTTACCAGCTCGACTTGGTCACGCCGGGGATGAGGCCCTTGTTGGCCAGTTCCCGGAGCATGATCCGCGAGAGACGGAATTTGCGATAATAGCCGCGCGAACGGCCGGTCAGCTCGCAGCGATTGCGGATCCGGGTCGGATTCGCATTGCGCGGCAGTTCAGCCATCTTCAGACGGGCCATGAGACGCTCGGAATCGTCGAGCGACTTGTCGTTCGCGATCGCCTTCAGCTTCTCGTACTTCGACGCATATTGCTTCGCGAGCTTTTTGCGCTTCTCGTTCTTATTAACGGAACTCAGTTTCGCCATGACTTAAGTTCTCTTCCTTTCCTAGGAGACCGGGCCGTTAGGCCGCCTCCGTCTCCTTGGTTTCGGTTTCAGACGATTCTTCCTTCGGGAACGGGAAGTTGAAGAGACGCAGCAGTTCGCGCGCTTCTTCGTCCGTCTTCGCGGAGGTCGTCACGATAATGTCCATCCCGCGCACAGCATCGACGTCGTCATAGCTGATTTCGGGAAAGACGATCTGTTCCTTCAGGCCCAAAGCATAGTTGCCACGGCCGTCGAACGACTTGGGGTTGAGACCACGAAAGTCGCGGACGCGCGGCAGTGCGATGGTGACCAGACGGTCGACGAATTCGAACATGCGGTCGCGGCGCAGCGTAACCTTGCAACCGATCGGCATGCCTTCACGCAGCTTGAACTGCGCGATCGACTTCTTGGCCTTGGTGACAACCGGCTTCTGACCGGCGATCTTTTCCATTTCGGCCGCAGCCTTTTCGACCTTCTTCTTGTCCTGGGTCGCTTCGCCAACGCCCATGTTGATCACGATCTTCTCAATGCCGGGAACTTCGTGCTTGTTCTTGTAGCCGAACTTCTCGGTCATCGCCTTCACGATGCGATCTTCATAGTCCTTTTTGAGGCGCGGAGTGTAATCAGCCATCGATCTTCTCCCCGGAACGCGTCGCGACGCGAACCTTCTTGCCATCCTTGGCGACTTCGAAGCGCACGCGGGTCGGCTTGCCGTCCTTGGGATCGGCCAGCGCAACCTTCGAGACGTAAAGCGGGGCTTCACGCTTCTCGAGCCCGCCATTGGGGTCCGTCTGCGTCGGCTTCTTGTGCCGCGTGATGATGTTCACACCCTCGACGGTCACTTTGCCCGCCTTGGGATCGACATTGGTGACCGTACCGGTCTTACCCTTGTCCTTGCCGGACAGGACGACGACTTCGTCACCCTTCTTGATCTTCTGCGCCATTACAGCACCTCCGGAGCGAGGCTGATGATCTTCATGTGTTTCTTGGCACGAAGTTCACGCACGACCGGGCCGAAGATACGGGTGCCGATCGGTTCCTCATTCTTGTTCACGAGCACCGCGGCATTGCCGTCGAAACGGATGACCGAGCCATCCTTGCGACGGATGTCCTTGCGGGTGCGCACGATGACGGCACGATGCACGTCACCTTTCTTCACCTTGCCGCGCGGAGCGGCTTCCTTGACCGACACCACGATGATGTCGCCGACCGAGGCAGTACGGCGCTTCGAGCCGCCCAGCACCTTGATGCACTGGACACGCTTGGCACCCGAGTTATCCGCCACGTCGAGGTTCGACTGCATCTGGATCATGGGTTACGCCTCCGTCTCGGCCTTGTCGGCCTTCTTGGTGGTCTTCTTCGCGGTCGCCTTCTTGGCAGGAGCCTTCTTGGCCGGCGCCTTCTTGTCGGCGTCGTCCTTCTTGGCGGCGGGCTTTTTCGCCGGCGCCTTTTTGGCGGCCGGCTTCTTGGCCTTCTTTTCCGCCTTTTCAGCTTCCTTGGCAGCTTCCGCGGCCTGCTTGTCCTCGGCGATCTGCGACTTCACTTCCTCGGGGACTTCGCCGATGCGATCGAGCACCACCCACGACTTCGTCTTCGAAATCGGCGTGGTTTCCTCGATGCGCACGGTTTCACCCATGCGGTAGTCATTGGCCGCGTCATGCGCGTGATATTTTTTCGACCGCTTGATGATCTTGCCGTAGAGCGGGTGCTTGACCCGGCGCTCGACGAGCACGGTCACCGTCTGGTCCATCTTGTCGGACGTGATGGTCCCGGTCAGGATGCGTTTTGGCATTCCGTGTTCCTTCCTAAGCCTTGGCCGCTTCAGCCGCACGCTGCGACTGCAGCGTCTTGATGCGGGCGATGGTGCGACGCACTTCACGCACGCGGCTCGGCTTTTCGAGCTGGTTCGTTGCAGCCTGGAAGCGCAGGTTGAACTGCTCCTTCTTCAGCTGCGTAAGTTCTTCGGCGAGCTGGTCGTCGGTCTTCGCTTTGAGATCGTCGATCTTGCTCATTACTTCTTCTCCTCGATCAGGCTCTCGCCGAGGCGGGCCACGACCTTGGTCTTGATCGGCAGCTTCTCCGCAGCGCGCTCGAAAGCGGCCTTGGCGAGTGGACCGGGAATGCCGTCCAGCTCGAAGAGAATGCGACCGGGCTTGACGCGGGCGACCCAGAATTCGGGGCTGCCCTTACCTTTACCCATGCGGACTTCGGCAGGCTTCTTCGACACCGGCACGTCCGGGAAGATACGGATCCACAGGCGACCCTGGCGGCGCATATGACGCGTGATCGCGCGGCGAGCCGCTTCGATCTGGCGCGCAGTGATACGCTCCGGCTCGAGAGCCTTGAGGCCGTAGGCGCCGAAGTTCAGCTCGGTGCCACCCTTGGCCTTGCCATGGATACGGCCCTTGAAGGCCTTGCGGAATTTGGTGCGCTTCGGTTGCAGCATCTTTTAAATTCCTACCTGCGGTCGCGCGCCGGGCGGACGCCCGAAGTCTGCGCTTCCATCATGAGACGATCCTGCGCCAGCGGGTCGTGACCAAGGATTTCGCCCTTGAACACCCAGCACTTGACGCCGCACACGCCGTAAGCGGTGTGCGCTTCGGCTTCGGCATAGTCGACGTTACCGCGCAGCGTATGCAGCGGCACACGGCCTTCGCGATACCATTCGGTACGCGCGATTTCCGCGCCGCCGAGACGACCCGAACAGGTGATACGAATGCCTTCCGCACCCAGGCGCAGCGCCGACTGGACGGCGCGCTTCATGGCGCGGCGGAACGCAACGCGGCGCTCGAGCTGGTCCGCAACACCCTGGGCAACCAGGCGGGCGTCGATTTCCGGCTTGCGGATTTCGACGATGTTGAGGCTGATTTCGCTGTCGGTCATGCCGGCAAGCTGCTTTTTCAGCTTCTCGATGTCGGCGCCCTTCTTGCCGATGATGACACCCGGGCGGGCGGCATAGATCGAAATGCGGCACAGCTTGGCCGGACGCTCGATCACTACCTTGGAGATCGCTGCCTGGGGCAGGTTCTTCATGATGTAGCGACGAATCTTGAGATCCTCGAGCAGCTGCTTGCCATAGTCATGGCCTTCAGCGTACCAGCGCGAATCCCAGGTCCGGTTGATCTGCAGACGCAGGCCGACGGGGGAGCTTTTCTGACCCATTAGGCTTCTTCCTGCTCGCGAACGACGACACGCAGCTTGCTGAACGGCTTTTCGATCCGGGTCGAACGGCCGCGCGCACGGGTCGCGAAACGCTTCATGGTAATCGACTTGCCGACCGAGGCTTCCGCCACGACGAGCGCATCGACGTCGAGATTATGGTTATTTTCCGCATTGGCCACGGCCGACGCGAGCACCTTGTAGGCATCCCCGGCCATCCCCTTCTTGGAGAATTTGAGGATGTTGAGGGCGTCTTCGACCTTGCGGCCGCGGATCAGGCCCGCGACAAGATTGAGCTTCTGCGCCGAACCACGGATCATGGTTGCGGTCGCGATCGCTTCATTGTCACCGACCTTGCGAGGCGATTTGGGCTTACCCATTAGCGCTTGCCTTTCTTGTCGGCGGCGTGGCCCGGGAAGAAGCGCGTCGGCGCGAATTCACCAAGCTTCATGCCCACCATCTCTTCCGAGACAGCGACCGGCACGAATTTCTTGCCATTATAAACGTTGAACGTGAGCCCCACGAACTGCGGGAGGATGGTGGAACGGCGCGACCAGGTCTTGATCGGCTTGTTGCCACCAGCATCCTGCGCTGCTTCGGCTTTCTTCAGCAGCGACAGTTCGACGAAGGGTCCTTTCCAGACGGAACGTGCCATCGAGCTTACCTCTTCTTCTTCGCGTGGCGCGAACGGATGATGAATTTATCCGTCTGCTTGTTGGAACGAGTGCGCGCACCCTTGGTCGGCTTGCCCCAGGGGGTCACCGGATGACGGCCGCCCGAAGTACGGCCTTCACCACCACCGTGCGGGTGATCGATCGGGTTCTTTGCGACACCGCGGGTCAGCGGACGCTTGCCGCGCCAGCGGTTACGACCGGCCTTGGCCAGCGTCGTGTTCGAGTTGTCCGAGTTGGACACCGCACCGACAGTCGCCATGCAGTCCGAACGGATGTAGCGCTGCTCGCCCGAGTTCATACGGACGATGACCATGCCCTTATCGCGGCCCACTACCTGGCAGTAGGTGCCGGCAGCGCGCGCGATCTGGCCGCCCTTGCCCGGCTTCATCTCGATGTTGTGGACGATCGTGCCGACCGGCATCTGTCCCAGCATCATCGCGTTACCCGGCTTCGCGTCGACCTTTTCGCCCGCAATCACCTTGTCGCCCGGCGCAACGCGCTGGGGAGCGATAATGTAGGCAAGCTCGCCATCGTCATACTTGACGAGCGCGATATAGGCCGTGCGGTTGGGGTCGTACTCGATCCGCTCGATCGTGCCTTCGACGTCCCATTTGCGACGCTTGAAGTCGACCAGGCGATACTTCTGCTTGTGACCGCCGCCAATGCCGCGCGAAGTGACATGGCCCTTGTTGTTACGGCCACCCGTCTTGGTCTTGCCCTTGGTCAGCGACTTCACCGGCTTGCCCTTGTAGAGCGCCGTCTTGTCGACCAGGACCAGGCCGCGGCGGGCCGGGCTCGTCGGTTTATATTGCTTGAGTGCCATGCCTCTAGATCCCGCTCGTGATGTCAATCATGTCACCATCCTTGAGGGTGACGATCGCTTTTTTCTCATCGTTGCGCTTGTAGGGCTTGCCCCGCCAGCGCTTGACCTTGCCCTTCGACACGATCGTGTTGACCTTGGTCACCGTCACGTCGAACAACGCTTCGACGGCTTCCTTGATCTGCGGCTTCGTGGCATCGCCCGACACCTTGAACACCACCGCATTATGCTCCGACGCCATGGTCGACTTTTCGGTGATGTGCGGCGCCAGGACGACGTCGTAGTGGCGGTTCTCGACCGCTTTCTTCGCTGCCTTAGCCATTGAAACGTGCCTCCAGCTTCTCCAGCCCGGCGCGGGTGATGACCAGCGTCTCGTGGCGGAGGATGTCATAGACGTTGGCACCGGCCGCCGGCATCAGGTTGATGCTCGAAATATTGGCCGACGCACGCGCAAAGCCGACATTGACCGCTTCGCCGTCGACGACGAGGTTGGTCTTGCCAAAACCCAGCTTGTCGAGCTTGGCCGACAGCGCCTTGGTCTTGGCATCACCGTTCATGTCGAGGTCCGACACGACGATCAGCTTGCCGTCCTTGGCCTTGCTCGAGAGCGCCATCTTGAGACCCAGCACGCGGATCTTCTTGTTGAGGCTCGACGAGAAGGTGCGGGCGCGAGCGCCGTGGGCCTTACCACCGCCGACAAAAATCGGCGCACGGCGCGAACCGTGACGGGCGTTACCCGAACCCTTCTGGCGGCCGAACTTGGCGCCAGTGCGCGCAACATCGCTACGCTCGCGGGTCGCACGTGCCGGGGCACGGCGATTGACGAGCTGCCACGTCACGACGCGGTGAAGAATGTCTTCGCGAGGCTCGACGCCGAAAATCTCGTCGTTGAGCTGGACGTCACCGTCCGCTTTCGCGTCGAGGGTCTGTACCTTGACCTTCATCGCTTATTCCTTGCCTTCTTCGGCGTCGGGCTTTGCGCCCTCGTCCGACTTGTTATCGTCAGCGGTCTGCTCGGCAGCCATCGCTTCGACTTCGGCCTGGGTCGGGCTCGGTGCAGCTTCCTGCACGGCACCTTCTTCCACAAAGCCTGCGGGCGCGTCGTCCGAAGCAACTTCATCCGCATTGCGGCGCATGGCGGCGGGGAAGGGAACACCTTCCGGCAGCGGCACCTTGACCGCGTCCTTGACCATCAGCCAGCCACCCTTCGGTCCGGGCACCGAGCCCTTGACGAAGATGAGGCCGCGCTCGACGTCGGTGCGGACGATCATGAGGTTCTGCTGGGTGCGATTGCGCGCGCCCATGTGGCCGGCCATCTTCTTGCCCTTGAAGACGCGGCCCGGATCCTGACGGTTACCCGTCGAACCGTGCGAACGGTGCGAGATCGAGACGCCGTGGGTGGCCCGCAGACCGCCGAAGCCCCAACGCTTCATGGCGCCCGCGAAACCCTTACCCTGGGTCACGCCCGAAATGTCGACCATCTGGCCCGCGATGAAGTGGTCGGCGGTGATGTTCGCGCCGATATCGAGCAGCGCGTCTTCAGAGACGCGGAACTCGACGACCTTCATCTTGGGTTCGATCTTGTTCTTGCCGTACTGGACACGCTGCGGCTTGGCGACATTCTTCGCCTTCGCCTTGCCGGCACCCAGGGCAACGGCACAATAGCCGTCTCTATCTTCTTCGCGACGACCGACGACCTGCAGTTCGTCCAGCTTAAGAACGGTCACAGGCACGTGCCTGCCGTCTTCCTGGAACAAACGGGTCATGCCCATCTTTTTCGCGATCACGCCAGTGCGCATGATCTCACACTCCCATCAGAGGCCCAGCCCGGAACTGCCCGGACAGGGCGTGCGACCCATTGATAAATGCGAACCCCCGCTTGGGTCGTTCCTTCCGATGGGAAGGAGGCGGGGGACGCAGACCGCAGCACCAAAGATGCTGCCCGGTATCCCTTGTTTCCTCCCGGCTCACGCCGGTGGCGGCCTCGGTGTCCCGATGCCGTTTGCCAAATCAGCTATGTTGCTGAGTTGGCGGCCCTTTAGGCCAGTTTGATCTCTACGTCCACCCCTGCAGCAAGATCGAGCTTCATCAAAGCGTCGACCGTCTGCGGCGTCGGCTGCACGATATCGAGCAGGCGCTTGTAGGTGCGGACCTCGAACTGTTCGCGCGACTTCTTGTCGATGTGCGGCGAACGGTTCACGGTGAACTTCTCGATGCGCGTCGGCAGCGGGATAGGACCGCGGATCAGCGCGCCGGTACGACGAGCCGTGTCTGCAATATCGCCAGTAGCCTGATCCAATACGCGATGATCAAAAGCCTTGAGACGAATCCGAATGTTTTGCGTTTCCATATCCACTTACCGATGCGAAAGAGCCAAACCCCTTTTTCCTGTTGGATCGGGGGTCACCAATTAAACTTCAAACGAAAGGCCGCGTCTTACAGCCAAGTAGCTGAACGCGACCTTGAATACAGTCGCGCGGGTCGATGAGCGAATCACCGACCCGCGCGCTGTGTGGGCCTATATTACGCCGTGATCTTGCCGACAACCCCTGCGCCGACGGTACGACCGCCTTCACGGATTGCGAAACGAAGACCCTGGTCCATAGCGATCGGAGCGATCAGCTTAACACCCAGCGAGACATTGTCGCCCGGCATGACCATTTCCGTGCCGTCGGGAAGGGTGATTTCACCCGTCACGTCGGTGGTACGGAAGTAGAACTGCGGACGATAGTTCGCGAAGAACGGCGTGTGACGGCCGCCTTCGTCCTTCGACAGGACGTAGACTTCGGCTTCGAAGTCGGTGTGCGGCGTGATCGAACCCGGAGCAGCCAGAACCTGGCCACGCTCGACTTCTTCGCGGGCGACGCCGCGGATCAGCGCACCGATGTTGTCGCCAGCCTGGCCCTGGTCGAGCAGCTTGCGGAACATTTCAACGCCCGTGACGGTCGTCTTGGTGGTGTCCTTGATGCCGACGATTTCGACTTCGTCGCCAACGTTCACGATACCGGTTTCGACACGGCCGGTGACAACCGTACCACGACCCGAAATCGAGAACACGTCTTCGATCGGCATCAGGAACGGCTTGTCCAGCGGACGATCCGGCTCGGGGATCCACTCGTCGACGGCAGCCATCAGCTTGAGAATGGCTTCCTGACCGATTTCGCGGTTGCTGTCTTCCAGAGCAGCAAGCGCCGAACCGGCGATGATCGGAATGTTGTCGCCGTCGAAGTCGCGCTTCGAAAGTTCTTCGCGGATTTCGAGTTCGACGAGCTCGAGCAGCTCGGGATCGTCGACCTGGTCGACCTTGTTGAGCCACACGACCATGGTCGGCACGCCGACCTGCTTGGCGAGCAGGATGTGCTCCTTGGTCTGCGGCATGGGGCCGTCAGCAGCCGAAACGACGAGGATCGCGCCGTCCATCTGGGCGGCACCGGTGATCATGTTCTTCACATAGTCAGCGTGACCCGGGCAGTCGACGTGCGCGTAGTGACGGTTTTCCGTCTCGTACTCGACGTGTGCGGTCGAGATGGTGATACCACGCTCGCGCTCTTCGGGCGCCTTGTCGATGTTTGCGAAATCGACAGCTTCCGACGAACCCGATTCCGCGAGCGTCTTGGTGATCGCTGCGGTCAGCGAGGTCTTACCATGGTCGACGTGACCGATGGTGCCGATGTTCACGTGCGGTTTGTTCCGCTCAAATTTTGCCTTCGCCATGTAAAGCCTCTTCTTCTTCTAAAATTTTCCTCGGGCGGCACGCCCTCTGACGCGCGCCCTTAACGACCTTTTTCGTGAATGACCAGCCCGATTAGGCCATCTTCGCCTTCAATTCGTCCGCAACATTCTGCGGCACTTCGTCATAGTGCGAGAACTGCATCGAATATTGGGCACGACCCGAGGTGAAGCTGCGCAGCTCGTTGATGTAGCCGAACATGTTCGCCAGCGGCACGTGGGCAGAGACGACCTGGGCGTTGCCGCGGCTGTCCGTGCCCTGGATCTGACCACGACGCGAGTTGAGGTCGCCGATCACGTCGCCGAGATAGTCCTCGGGAGTGACGACTTCAACCTTCATCACCGGTTCGAGCAGCTTGATGCCGGCGCGGTTGGCCGCTTCGCGCATCGCCGCACGACCGGCGATTTCGAACGCCAGTGCGCTCGAGTCGACGTCGTGATACTTACCGTCGAGCAGTTCGATGTCGAAGTCGATGATCGGGAAGCCGATGAGCGCGCCGGTTTCGGCGGTCTCGCGCATGCCCTTTTCGACCGACGGGATATATTCCTTGGGAATATTGCCGCCCTTGACGTTGTCGACGAAATTGATGCCGGCACCGCGTTCGCCCGGGGTCAGCGTGACCTTCACTTCGGCGAACTGGCCCGAACCACCCGACTGCTTCTTGTGGGTGTAGGTCAGTTCGGTCGGCTTCTTGAGCGATTCACGATAGGCGACCTGCGGCGCGCCGACATTGGCGTCCACCTTGAATTCGCGTTTCATGCGGTCGACGATGATGTCGAGGTGGAGTTCGCCCATCCCCTTGATGATCGTCTGGCCGCTTTCGTGATCGGTCGTGACGCGGAACGAGGGATCCTCGGCAGCCAGGCGGTTGAGCGCGATGCCCATCTTTTCCTGGTCGGCCTTGGTCTTGGGTTCCACCGACAGTTCGATGACCGGATCCGGGAATTCCATGCGTTCCAGGATGATTGGCGCCTTTTCGGCGCACAGCGTGTCACCCGTGGTGGTTTCCTTCAGGCCCGCGATGGCGACGATGTCGCCAGCGAATGCTTCTTCGATGTCCTCGCGGTTGTTCGAGTGCATCAGCAGCATGCGGCCGATCTTTTCCTTCTTCTCCTTGACGGAGTTGAGGACGCTGCCCTTCGAGAGCTTGCCCGAATAGATGCGACAGAAGGTGAGCGAGCCGACGAACGGGTCGTTCATGATCTTGAAGGCCAGCGCCGAGAAGGGCTCGTCGTCCGAGCTCGGACGCGTTGCTTCTTCTTCGGTGTCGGGCACGATACCCTTAATCGCGGGAACGTCGATCGGGCTCGGCATGTAGTCGACAACGGCGTCGAGCAGCGGCTGGACACCCTTGTTCTTGAAAGCCGAACCGCACAGCACCGGCACGAAAGCCTGGTTGAGCGTACCCTTGCGGACGAGGTTCTTGATGGTTTCCGCGTCCGGCATTTCACCTTCAAGATATGCCATCATGACATCGTCGTCCTGCTCAACGGCGGTTTCGACGAGCTTTTCATGATATTCGGCAGCCTTGTCGGCCATGTCGGCCGGGATGTCTTCGTAGACGAACTCGGCGCCCAGGCTTTCGTCCTTCCAGACGATCGCGCGCATGCGAACAAGGTCGACCACGCCCTTGAGCTGGTCTTCGGCGCCGATCGGCAGCGTCAGCACGAGCGGCTTGGCGCCGAGGCGTTCGACGATCGAATCGACGCAGTAGTAGAAATCGGCACCGGTACGGTCGAGCTTGTTGATGAAGCACATCCGCGGGACCTTGTACTTGTCGGCCTGGCGCCAGACGGTCTCGGACTGCGGCTCCACACCAGCAACTCCGTCAAAGACGGCGACCGCGCCATCGAGCACGCGCAGCGAACGCTCGACTTCAATGGTGAAGTCGACGTGGCCCGGCGTATCGATGATGTTGATGCGGTGCTTTTCGCCCTTGCCATCTTCCGACGACCAGAAAGTGGTCGTGGCAGCCGACGTAATGGTGATGCCGCGCTCCTGCTCCTGCTCCATCCAGTCCATCGTGGCGGCGCCGTCATGGACTTCGCCGATCTTGTACGATTTACCGGTGTAATAGAGGATACGCTCGGTAGTGGTGGTCTTGCCGGCATCGATGTGCGCCATGATGCCGATGTTGCGATAACGCTCCAGCGGATAGTCGCGGGCCATGTGATCTCTTTCCTTTAATGTGATGACCGGCGCCAAGATGGCAGCCGGCCATGACGTGTCTGTTACCAGCGATAGTGGCTGAAGGCGCGGTTGGCTTCGGCCATCCGGTGCGTGTCTTCGCGCTTTTTCACTGCATTGCCGCGGTTCTGCGCCGCATCCATCAGTTCGCCCGAAAGGCGCGCCGCCATGGTCTTTTCGGCGCGGCTGCGCGCAGCCGAAATCAGCCAGCGAATGGCCAGCGCCTGGGCACGCTCGGGGCGAACCTCGACCGGCACCTGATAGGTGGCACCACCAACACGGCGGCTGCGGACCTCAATGCCCGGCTTGATGTTGTTCAGCGCTTCATGGAACACAGCCAGCGGCTCGGTCTTCATGCGGGCTTCGACATTGTCGAGCGCACCGTAGACAATATGTTCAGCAACCGACTTCTTACCGTCGAGCATGATGTTGTTCATGAATTTCGACAGGATGAGGTCCCCGAACTTGGGATCGGGGAGAATGACGCGCTTTTCTGGGCGACGACGACGGGACATATTCTTATCCTTTTATAGAGCGGCGTGCCGGCCAATCGGCGGCACCACCGACGATCCAGTTACTTGGGACGCTTGGCGCCGTACTTCGAACGGCTCTGACGGCGGTCCTTGACACCCTGCGTGTCGAGCACGCCGCGCAGCACGTGGTAGCGCACGCCCGGAAGGTCGCGCACACGGCCGCCGCGGATCAGCACGACGCTGTGCTCCTGGAGGTTGTGGCCTTCGCCCGGGATGTAGCTGATCACTTCGCGGCTGTTGGTCAGGCGGACCTTCGCAACCTTGCGCAGCGCCGAGTTCGGCTTTTTCGGGGTCGTCGTATAGACGCGGGTGCAGACGCCGCGCTTTTGCGGGTTCTGCTCCATCGCAGGGACCTTGCTCTTGGTCTTCTGCAGCGTGCGGCCCTTGCGGACCAACTGGTTAATCGTCGGCATGAAGCCTTCACCTTTCATCATGCCGGGAATGTCCCGGCGGTTACTTTGCCATGTGCATGAAAAGACGAAGGCTAGGCCTCCCGGTCTCTTGCCGGGCGGACAACCCTTCGCGGCACATGCCAATGTTCAGCTCTTGTCCTGGTTCGCGCGCCGGATTCGGAGCGTTCGCGTCGGACGGGGGCGCCATTAGGGGATGAGCCCCCGCGCGTCAACACCATGTGGGGTGGTTTGCGCGCAAATCAAGCGCGCCGGAATGTCATCGGAGCGGCACCGTGATGCGCGCAAAGAAGCCCGGCTCGTCGGAGTTGAACTCGACGGTCGCGTGGAGCTGGCGGGAAAGCGAACTGATCAGTGCACGTCCGATACCTGATCCCGGCGGTTTTTCGGGATCGACCAGGCCAGGCCCGTTATCCCGATATACGATGATCATGTCTTCATCACCCGCTTCGATATCGACGGCAATGCGCGGCGCGTCGGTATCACCGAAGGCATGCTTGAAGCTGTTCAGGGTCAGCTCGTTGATCGCCAGCGCCAATGGCGTCGCCTTGTTCGTGGCGAGGAGCGCGCGCCCTTTTTGTTTCAGGTTGAGATCGACTGCGCGTTCGGCGGGCAACGTTTTGACCAGCTCTATCACCATATCGCCGATCATCCCGACGACCTCGATCTCGCTGTGCGTTCCCAGTTCGTAAAGCCGGCGGTGGATATCGGCGAGGACCATCACGCGAGAACCGGCGTCCTTGAACGACTGTGCCGCCGCTTCATCCTTACTGGATCGCGCATGCAACGACAGCATGCCTTGAACCAACGCCAGGTTGTTTTTCACGCGGTGATTGACCTCGAGCAGCAGCAGCTCACGCGCCTCCAAAGCAAGTTTGAGTTTCCGTTCGGTCGCCAGTTCGGCTGTCCGATCGGCCAGGGTCAGTACCGAGGCAACCTGTTTGCCGTCCCGATCCAGCACGGGCCGCGCCGTGCCGATCGCGTCCACGATCTCGCCGTCGGGTCGCTTTATCTTCCAATGCGCATGCTCGACGACTTCGCCATCGCGCACCGCCTTGGCGAGCGGGAGGTCGGCCGGCGGATAGGGCTTCTCGTCAACCGTAAGGAGTTGGTATTGCTCGGCATAGTTTTCCGGTTTCACCGACAATCTCCGTACGCCATGGATCAACGCCGCAGCATCATTAACAAAGATGAGCGCTCCCTTCGCGTCGGCCACGATCACGCCTTCGCCCAGCTGGTTCAGCGCGGCGACAAGCAGCCGCTGCGAGGCTTCGTCATCGAAGCGGAAGTCGAATCTCTCTGCGGCCATGCGGTCGTGGCTAGCCCTTCTCGTTGACGTGAACGGAAAGGCCGTAGCCCAAATTATTACGCCTGCATACAAATGATCCCGGACTCAGATGGGTTGTCGGGCTGGCGCGTTTTGAGGCCCTATTGGAGCGGAGCTTCAGCGGTGCCGGACAATGAGGGCGGATTGCCGCGCGGGAAAACCGGTGCCGGCATCGGGCTGGCGCCGCCACGCCCGTCGCGGCGGTTCATCAGTTCATTGACAAAGCGCACAAGCTCATGTCGCGCGGTCGCCTTTCCACAGCCACCCCGTGAGGCGGCAAGCAACTGCTGGAATTTCTCGATATCTTCGACACAGAGCAGGTCGCTGTCCATTAGCGTCTTCATCTGCACCAACGCCTTTTGGACGAGCTTGTCGGTGAACGCGTTGAGCGCGGACGAATTAAGACGCCGCGCACCGCGGCGCTTCCTCGAACTAGAAGGAATGTCGTGCTTCGGTGGCATCGCAGCCAATTTATCATTGAACGCCGCGCTCACCGAACCTTATTCGACGACCGTCCCCCGGGCCATCACGAACTGCATGTCCTTATATACCGACTCATCGCTGAGTGGATCGCCGTTGACGGCGACGATATCCGCGCTCTTGCCCACCTCGATCGTGCCGATCTCGTCTGACAAGCCGAGCAGGTCGGCCGCGTTGAGCGTGGCGGCGATAAGCGCGCTTTCGGGCGTCATGCCGTTTTCAACCATCAAGCGGAATTCATCGGCATTTTCGCCGTGCCGCCATACGCCAGCATCGGTACCAAACGCGATTTTCACGCCAGCGGGAACAAGGTCCTGCAGCGACTTTCCCGTGATCTCGATGCGCCACTGGATCTTCTCGGCCACCGATGGCGCCTCGTTTTCAAGCCCCGCCGCGACCCGCGTCACATAGCTGTTCACCGTCATCAGCGTCGGTACGTAATAGGTATCGCTGTTGGCCCAAGTGCGGATCAACTCGTCCGACATGATGGTGGCGTGTTCGATGCTGTCGACGCCGAGTTCGAGCGCCATCAGCGCCCCGTCTGCGCCGTGCGCGTGGACCGCAACCTTCTTGTCATAGAGCCGCGCGGTTTCGACGATGGCGCGGGCTTCATCCATGTGCATCTGCGCACCCAGCCCGGCCCCGATGCGGCTGTTGACGCCGCCGGTGATCGCGAACTTGATGACATCGGCTCCATTGGCGACCTGTTCGCGCACCGCGCGGCGACAATCGGCCGGTCCGTCACAGGTATTGCCCGAGGCATCGAACATCGGACGAAAATCGGGCTTGAGCCCCACCGCCCCGTCCATGTGACCCGCGGTCGTTGAAATCGGCTTTCCCGCATCGATGATGCGCGGCCCCATCACGAGTCCTTCGGCGACAGCATTGGACAAGGCTTCGGTCGAGCCCGTGCCATCCCCCATGTTGCGCACCGTGGTGAAGCCTGCGCGCAGCGTCTTCATGCCGTTCACGTAGGCATTGAGCGTGAACCAGTTATCGGAGCGCACCATATCCTCGATGAGCCCGGCATTGCCCGTCGTGTCGGAGGCAAGATGCACGTGGCTGTCGATCAGCCCCGGCAGAACGGTCTTGTCCGACAGGTCGATCAGGGTCGCGCCCGCCGGTGCGGGTTGCAGCCCGTCGACGACGGAAACGATGCGGCCATTGTCGACCGTGATGGTCGACGGCCCGCGCACGTCCTCGCCCGGCACCGCGACCAGCCGGCCGGCATGGATGACCTGCGGCTCGGCCAGCGCCGTTCCCGCAAGCAGGCCTGCGGCCAGACCGGTGGCAAGTCCCGTGGCTATTCGTCTCTTGGTTTCAGGGCCCATGGGGTCATCTCCTCTACGGGCACTCCGCCCTTCAATACGGCCGCCGGGCTTTCGACGGTTTCGATATTCGCCAGCGGATCGCCCGCGACCACGACCATGTCGGCATAGCGTCCGATCTCGATCACACCGACATCGGCTTCGCGGCCAAGCGCCTCGGCTCCATTTTTCGTACCCGCCTGGATCGCCTCCAGCGGCGTCATGCCATATTCGACCATCACGGCGAATTGGCCTGGCACCCAACTGGGCGGCATCACGCCGACATCGCTGGCAAATACCATGCGCACACCCGCTTCATGGGCTTTGCGGAAGTTGTCGCGCTGCGCCTGCGCTATCTCGCGATCCTTGCGCAAGTTTTCGGGCAATGTGCCGGTGCTTGTCCCCATCGCCTGCGTATAATCGGTGTTGCGGATATCCATCGAATACCAGACGGGCTTGTCGCGATCGACCGCCATACGGATGCCTTCGTCGTCGACCAGGCTGGCATGCTCGATCGTGTCGATCCCCGCCGCGATGGCGCGGCGAATGCCTTCTGCGCCGTGCGCATGGGCAGCAGAGCGAAGGCCCCATTGTTCGGCCTCGGATGCCACCGCGCGCAATTCAGCGACCGAGAGCTGCGGCTGCCCTGGCTCGGTATTGACAGAGAAGACGCCGCCGGTGGCACATACCTTGATGACCTCGGCGCCATACTTACGCTGGTGACGAACCTGGTATTTGAGCTCGTCGGGAGTGTCGCCAATGCCTTCTTCCTTGCCTTCCTTGGCAAGGCTCGGCGGCAGGAAGCTGCTGTCGCAATGCCCGCCAGTCGCTCCCAGCGAATAGCCTGCGGGGACGATGCGCGGGCCGACGACATAGCCGTCCTCGATCGCCTGCTTGAGTCCTACGCCGATGCGGTCGCGGCTGCCGAGCATCCGCACGGTCGTAAAGCCGTTTTCCAGCATCGCCCGCGCCGTTGGTACCGAGGTTATGGCCCAGAAACTGTCGGTCTTCTGGTAGCGCCGATAGCCGCGAATATTGGCGGGGGAGGAGAAATGCACATGCATGTCGATAAAGCCCGGCAGCAGCGTCATGCCGGGATAATCGATTCGCCGGTCCTCTTCGCCAAGCACCGGCATCGCACTCGTCTCGATCGAGACGATCCGTCCGTCATCGCCTACCCGAACGACTGGATCGTCGATATAGCGGCCGGTTTCCACGTCGAGATAGCGGTCCGCTACGATGTATGTGTCGGCCAGCGCTCCGGTGGGTAACGCGACACCAAGAGCAACAAGTAAAGCAAGACGCATGAGATTCCCCTGTAACTGCGGGGCAAATTAGCGCGGCGCTGGGAAACGGCAAGCTATTGCCGCTTGCGTCCGAACTGCCGGATGGCGCCGACATCGGGCGGCGGCGGGTCGGTAAGGCCGGCTTTGCGCTTTTCCATGTAGCGCGACAGCGCTTCGTCGGCATCGAACTCACCCGGCTTGGTCAAAGGCTCGCCCATACTGCCGAATATCGACTGTGCCTTGTCTTGCACGATCGTGTCGACCTTGGCGTGCAGACGCCCTGCTCCTGCATGGCGCAGGAAAAGCAGCAAGCCGATAACGGAAGTGCCCAGGAGCTTGCCAAGAAGGCTTTCGCCCAGTCCGAATGCAAGCATGACGATACCGACGATGACAACGACGGCCATCGTCGTACCGACCCTTCGGATCATCCGGACGAGCGGTTCAAACATGCTCGCCGCTCTAGCAGGCAATGCTTGAAGAGCCGTTACCGAAGGATCAGATGTGCAGCACCCGGCCATAGGCGGCCAGCACGCTTTCGTGCATCATTTCGCTCAAAGTCGGATGCGGGAAGACCGTGTTCATGAAGTCTTCCTCGACCAGCTCGGCCTGCTTGCCGACCGTATAGCCTTGAATGAGTTCGGTCACTTCCGCGCCGATCATGTGCGCGCCGAGCAGTTCGCCCGTCTCGGCGTCGAACACGGTCTTGATGAACCCCTCGGTTTCACCCAGCGCGATCGCCTTGCCGTTGCCGATGAAGGGGAACTTGCCGACCTTGACCTTGTGCCCGGCCTCCTTGGCCTTCTTTTCGGTCAGGCCGACGCTGGCGACTTGCGGGTGGCAGTAGGTGCAGCCCGGAATGTTGTTCACGTCCATCGCATGCGGATGGACATCCTTGTTGCCGTTTTCCTGTGCGATGGCCTCGACGCAGATAATGCCCTCATGGCTGGCCTTGTGTGCGAGCCAGGGCGGCGCGGTGACATCGCCGATCGCCCAGATGCCCTTGACGTTGGTGCGGCACATGGCGTCGGTATCGATATGACCCTTGGTGGTCTTCACGCCCAATTTGTCGATGCCGATATTCTCGGTGTTGGGGACGATGCCGATGGCTACGATGCAGTGCGAGAAGCTCTTCTCTTCAACCTTGCCCTTGGCGTCCTTGATCTTGGCGGTGACGCCCTTTTTGTCGACCTTGAGGCTTTCGACGCCCGCCCCGGCCATGATTGTCATGCCCTGCTTCTTGAGGCTCTTGGCGAGTTCGGCGGAGATATCGTCATCCTCGACCGGCACGATGCGGTCGAGCATCTCTACGACGGTCACGTTGGCGCCCATGTCATTATAGAAGCTCGCAAACTCGATCCCGATCGCGCCCGATCCAATGACCAACAGGTCCTTCGGCATTTCCTTGGGCACCATCGCATGGCGATAGGTCCAGATCTTATCGCCGTCGGTTTCGGCGAACGGCAGGTCGCGGGCGCGCGCGCCGGTGGCGACAATGATGTTCTTGGCGGTGAGCTGGGTCTTCTTGCCCTTGTCGTCGGTCACCGTCATCTTGCCCGCGGCATCGATATGACCGGTGCCCATGTGCACGTCGATCTTGTTCTTCTTCATCAGGCCGGTGACGCCCTGGTTGAGCTGCTTGGCCACACCCCGGCTGCGCGCCACGACCTTGTCGAGATCCATGCCGACGCTAGCCGCCTTCAGCCCGAATTTTTCGGCGTGCTGCATGTGATGCATGATTTCGCCCGAGCGGAGCAGCGCCTTGGTCGGGATGCAGCCCCAGTTGAGGCAGATACCGCCAAGGCTCTCGCGCTCGACGATCGCGGTCTTCATGCCCAATTGGCTCGCACGGATCGCCGCGACGTAGCCGCCGGGGCCCGAGCCAAGAACAATCAGATCATATGCGTTTGCCATCAAGATTCTCCGTTAGAACAGGAGCCGCGTAACCGCCCAGAGCAGGCCGAGCAAGAGGCCATGGATACAGAAGATTGCCGCCATGAAGCGGTTAGCGCGCCAATCACGTCGCCGCTTTTTGTTCAGCAGGGTCACGACGACGCCCGGAGACGCAAGCATCAGCCCCGCTGCAATGCCAGCGATGGGAAAGCGCAACCAATCGCTCGCGGGAATAATCGACGCAGCGAAACCATTCAGCACGGGCCCGAGGAAGAGTGTAGCGATCAGCGCGACGATTAGCCCGGCGCTGCCAGCAACATCGGCAATCTATTACTCCCGCCCGATACGCCGCTTCGAATTGTCTGCGTTGACGGCAACGAAGGTGAAGACCCCGCTTGCCACTTGCTGTTCTTTGTCGCCGTCGCGTTCGCGGCCGACAGCGGTCGCGCGGATCGTCATCGAGGTCGTGCCTTCACGCTCCATCGCAGCAAAAACGCTCAGTTCGTCGCCAACTTCCATCGCGCCCGGAAATTCAAGATCGGTTGCGGCCACGACGACCGCCTTGCCCTTCGAATGGCGCGAGGCGAGCGAACCCGCCGCCAGCGCCATCTGGCTCATCAGCCAGCCCCCGAAAATCCCGCCATAGGGATTGGTGTCGGCGGGCATGGCGGTGACGCGGATTAGCGGCGCGTCGTTCACCCGCCCGAATGCCAATTGAAGAACATCCGCAGCCCGAACGAGGCAATCAGGAAGGCTGGAATGGAAAAGAGCAGCCCCGGGTTATTGGGTATGGGCGCTATGGTGCCCACGCCTGCCCAGCTTTCGCGCCACGGTCCACCCAGGCCGCCGAATGCCAGCGGCAGAACGAAGGCAATCAGAGCGCCGATCAATATGGCGGTGAACCATCGCATCGTGTCATCCCCTTCAGCTTGCGTCCTTCCAGCTTGAAGACGAAAGCATAGTACAAGGTTAACAGAAACGCTCCTCCGGACCAATTGACCCCTACGCCACCATCCCCAGCGGGTTTTCGACAAGCTGCTTGAACACCTTCATCAGCCTTGCACCATCGGCGCCGTCGATTGCGCGGTGATCGAAGCTACCGGTGGCGCTCATCACGGTCGCGATCTGCAGGCTGTCGTCGACGACATAAGGCCGCTTCTCGCCCGCGCTGATCGCCATGATCATCGCCTGGGGCGGATTGATGACCGCGTCGAACTGCTTGATGCCGAACATCCCCATGTTGGACAGGCTGGCCGTGCCACCCTGATATTCGTGCGGCTGGAGCTTGCCTTCCTTGGCGCGCTCGGCGAGCTCCTTCATCTCGGCCGAGATCTTCGACAGCGACTTGTCGTTGGCGCCGGCGATGATCGGCGTGATGAGGCCGTTGGGGATGCTGACCGCGACCGAAATGTCGGCGCGCTCATACTTGATCAGCTCACCATCGCCGAAACTGACATTGCATTCGGGTACTTCCATCAGCGCCACGGCGAGCGCCTTGATCAGCAGATCGTTGACCGAAAGTTTGACGCCGCGCGCCTCGAGGCCCGCGTTCATCTCGCTGCGCAGCTTAAGCAATTTGTCGAGATTGATGTCGACCGTGAGGTAGATGTGCGGGACTTGCTGCTTCGATTCCGTCAGGCGGCGCGCAATCGTCTTGCGCATGTTGGAGAGCTTCTCGACCGTGTGCGGGATATCGCCTGGATCGACGCTGGCGGCCTGCGGCGTCGGTGCAGGCGCGCTGGCGGCGGGCGCAGCGGCAGCACCCCCGGCACCCTTGCCAAGATCGGCGCGTACGATGCGCCCACCCGGGCCAGAACCATTGATGGCGGTAAGATCGATACCTTGCGCTTCGGCAAGGCGGCGCGCCAGCGGCGAGGCTTTCACGCGCTCCCCATCCTTGACCGGCGCGGGCGGCGCCTTCACGCCTTCCGCTTCGGCCGGAACCACCTTGGTGTCGGGTTCGGGCGCTTGGTCACGGCCGTAGCCTTTGTCGGCCTTGGCCGGTGCTTCTTCCTTGGGCGCTTCCTTGGCGGGTGCGGGCGCAGCGCTCACGTCGCCAACCTCTTCGCCTTCTTCGCCGATCATCGCGATCACGGTGCCGACCGCGACATTGTCGCTGCCTTCTTCCACCAGGATCTTGAGCAGCGTGCCTTCGTCGACCGCTTCGAACTCCATCGTCGCCTTGTCGGTCTCGATCTCGGCGATGATGTCGCCCGAGTTGATCGCGTCGCCTTCCTTGACCAACCACTTGGCCAGCGTGCCTTCCTCCATCGTCGGCGACAAAGCAGGCATCTTGAGTTCGGTCGGCATTCAGCACTCCATTGCAAAAACGTCAGGCTCTCCAACCGTAACGCGCGGGCGCGGTCAAGGGCTTCATGCCTTGCCAAGCGGGGAGCTTTCGCGCAGCGTCGCGCTTCCGTTGAGGAGAGGATGCGATGTCGCAAACCTATCTGGTGATCGTCACCGAGGCGCCCGAGGCCAAGGTCGCGCTGCGTTTCGCCGCCTTGCGCGCGCAGAAAACCGATCGCGGTGTCGAAATCCTCGCTATCGGCGAACGCCAGGACTTCGCTGCATGGGGCGGCGTGCAGGCGGCGATGGAAGAAGAAGAGCGGCTGCGCGTGGAAGCGATGATCGCGGCCAGTGTCCAGGAGATCATCGACGCGACGGGCATCAAACCCACCATCACGGTCAAGCAGGGGGAGGCGGTCAAGGTAATAGCCGCCGAGATCAACGAACGCGAGGACGTGGCGGCGCTGGTACTCGGCGCGGCGCCGGGCAGCAATCCAGGGCCGATCGTCAAGCATTTCACGGGCGAAGGCGCAGGCGATCTCCCCTGCCCGGTCCTGCTGGTGCCCGGTGGGCTCAGCGACGAGCGGCTCGAGGAATTGAGCTAGAGCGCTTCGACCAGTATTGCGGCCAGCCGCTCACAACCCTCTTTATCCGCCGCATCGAAACGCGCCTTGCTGGGGCTGTCGATATCGAGCACGCCGAGCAATTCGCCTTCCTTGATCAGAGGCACGACGACTTCGCTTTCGCTCGCCGCATCGCAGGCGATGTGCCCGGGAAAGGCGTGGACATCCTCGACCAGCTGGGTTTGGCGTGAGGCTGCGGCAGCGCCGCACACGCCATCACCAAACTTGATCCGGATGCAGGCGGGGCGGCCCTGGAACGGCCCCAGCACAAGCTCGCCATCGACATTGCGGTAAAAGCCGGCCCAATTGATGTCGGGCATGGTTTGCCACAGCAACGCCGCCGCATTGGCCATGTTGGCAATCGGATCGGGCTCGCCATGGACGAGGCCCTTCAGCGCCGAGGCGAGGTCGTCATACATCTGCGCCTTGTTCGCGCCGTCGATCTTGAAGTCGTACATATCAATCAGCCGCGCGGCGGCACCTCCGGCTTGGCGCGCAGCGCCTTTTTGCGCCCGCGCACCGTCTTCTTGTCCATGCGCTTCTGCTTCGCCGACCAGCTCGGCTTCGTTTTCTTGCGCTTCTTGGGCTGCACATGGGCTTTGGCAATCATCTCCGCAAGCCGCTGGCGCGCCTCGGCGCGATTGTCGGCGCGACTGCGCGAAGCCTTGCAGGTGATAATGATTTCGCTGCGATCCTTGGTGACCTTGCTGCCCGCGATATGCTTGAGCCGATTGAGCACGCGCGGGTGAAGCCCAAGCTGCGACAAGGTCACGCGCAGCTGCACCCCGGTTTCCGACGTGTTGGCGTGCTGGCCGCCGGGGCCCGTACCCGCGAGAAAAGTCTCGTCGAGCGCGTCTTCAGGGATCTGGTCAGGCGACATCGGCCCATCCTGTGAAATGATCGGGCAGCGGCGCGGCGACTTCAAGCATCGCCCCTTTCTTGCGCGCAATTGCAATGCTCTGCGCATGGAGCATCATTTGGCCGCCGGGAAAGCCATAGACGCGATCGCCGACGATGCCGTGGCCCAACCCTTCGCGCGCGTGCACGCGGATTTGGTGCGTTCGGCCCGTCTTGGGGCGGAATTCGATCAAACTGTTTCCGTCCCTCACCGCCAGCCGATTCCACTCGGTTACCGCGCTCTTGCCTTGCTGGTCATAGGTCATGCGCCACCCCGCATCGGCGCTACTGATTTTGCCCAGAGGCATGTCGATCGTGCCGCCTTCTGCTTCGACCTCGCCGCCGACAACCGCGAGATAGCGTTTTTCCATGCGCCCTGCTTCCAGCTCGGCCTGGAACCACTTGCGCGCTGGCTTGTGCCGCGCAAATAGCAGGCATCCCGACGTATCCTGGTCGAGCCGGTGCATCGCGGTAGGCAGTTGCTTGTAGCCGCACAGCAGTTCGTGCAGGCGCCGCTCGATACTGTCGCCGCCGCGGCGCGGCGCATCGACCGGCAGGCCGGCCGGCTTGTCGAGCACGATCACATCGCCATCGATGAACAAAATACGGTCTTCTAGGGTCATATCGGCGCGCCAAAGCACGCCAATCGATCAATCGCAAGCCAAACTAAAGTGAGTCTTTGGAGTCACGGTTGGCGGAAAAAGGCCTGTTTTGATCCCTTTCAAGCTTTGTTAACCTTTTCCCTTCAGACATCTCATGGTTAATGAACGCTTAGACGGTGTTAAGGCGATCTTACTTTCGGAGTATGAGAGACGCGCTGCCAACACCCGCTAAACGGGGGACTGGAATATGCGAGTATTGCTGATCGAAGACGAAGCGACGATCGCCAAGAGCATCGAGCTCATGCTGTCGACTGAGGGATTCAACACCTACACGACCGATCTTGGCGAAGAAGGCCTCGATTTGGGAAAGCTGTATGATTACGACATCATCCTGCTGGACCTCAATTTGCCGGACATGCACGGCTATGATGTCCTCAAGAAGTTGCGCACCGCGAAAGTTCAGACGCCGGTCCTGATCCTGTCGGGCATCGGCGAGATGGATTCGAAGGTTCGCGCGCTGGGCTTTGGCGCCGACGACTATGTCACCAAGCCGTTCCACCGCGATGAACTCGTTGCCCGCATCCACGCCATCGTGCGACGTTCGAAGGGCCACTCGCAATCGGTCATCCGCACCGGCAAGCTGGCGGTCAACCTCGACGCCAAGACGGTCGAAGTGGACGGCAACCGCGTCCACCTCACCGGCAAGGAATATGCGATGCTGGAGCTCTTGTCGCTCCGTAAGGGCACCACGCTCACCAAGGAAATGTTCCTCAACCACCTCTATGGTGGCATGGACGAACCCGAGCTCAAGATCATCGACGTCTTCATCTGCAAGCTGCGCAAGAAGCTCAGCCTTGCGTGCGGCGGCGACAATTATATCGAAACCGTCTGGGGTCGCGGCTATGTGCTGCGCGAACAGGAAGAAGACAAAAAGGCCGCCACCGAGGCCGCCTGACGAATTTCTCCTAGCGGGGGAGCAAGGGCGTCGCTTGGGGGAGCGGCGCCCTTTTTTGTTGCTGCTGCAATCCGCTAGTCGATCTTGAGCTTGTCGCCCTTTGCTGCAGTTCGAATCCGCGCTGGCGGCGCCTTCTTGCGCAATTCGGGATCGACGTTCGGCGCCGGCGCATCCATCGAGCGCCAGCCATCACGCCCCAGGCGCTCCATCGGCCTGAACTTGGCCTTGTATGCCATGCGCTCTGATCCCTCGACCCAGTAGCCGAGATAGACATAGGGCAACTTCGCCCGCGCCGCGCGGATGATGTGATCGAGGATGATGTAAGTGCCCAGCCCCTTGCGCGCTCCAGGGCCGCAATCGAAAAAGCTGTAGATCATCGAAAGACCGTCGGATTGCTGGTCGGTCAGGCATGCCCCGACAAGCTTGCCGGGTTTGCCGTCCACACTCGGTTCGCGATATTCGACCATGTAGGTCTGAACCGGCGTCTGTTCGACCATGTCGGCGAAATCATGTTCGTCCATCTCGGCCATGCCGCCACCGGGGTGCCGCTGCGACAGATAAGTCTGCAGGAGTTCGTATTGCTCCTCTGTGGTCCACGGCTTGCATGCCGTTACCTCGAGGTCGGCATTGGCGCGCAGCATACGACGCTGCGTTTTGCGAGCTTTAAACTGAGTCGCCTTCACCCGCACTGACACGCAGGCCGAGCAATCGATACAGCTGGGACGGTAGGCCACCGACTGGCTGCGGCGGAACCCGATTCGTCCGAGTGCTTCGTTGAGTTCGCTCGCGTGAAGGCCGTTCAATTCAGTGAACACCTTCCGCTCCACCTTGCCTTCCAAATAAGGGCAAGGTGCCGGATTGGTGACAAAAAATTTGGGGAAGCGAAATGGTGCGCTCACCCGGCCCTCTCCTGCTTGTAGCTTCATTGAAACAATAGGCCGTGCGTTAAGGGTTTGGCAACGGTTTGCCACCCGGGCTTGCAGTAAAAGGAGCCCACTGTCCCGCGATAAGACAGACCAGGCTCCCAAAAAGCGCCGTTTTTCGAGCTTCAGATACGGGTGGTGCGATCTACAGCGAAGCCGCATTGCTCCAGCGCCTCGACCAGCCGGTCGATCGCTTCGGCGTCGCGCGCCTGGCATTCCACTTCGATCATCGTGTCCTTGGCCGGCAGCGCAGTAAAGACCCGCTGGTGATTCGTCTCGAGGATGTTGACGCGGTGTTCATGGAACTTGGTGGTAATTGCCGCGAGCGCACCGGGACGATCCTCCGCCGCGATACGAAAACGCGCGATCCGGCCCTGACGAACCAGTTCACGCATCAGCACATTGGCGAGCAGCGACGTGTCGATGTTTCCGCCGCACAGAACGGTGCCGACCTTCCTGCCAGCAAAGCGATCGGGATTGGCCAGCATGGCGGCCAGCCCCGCGGCCCCCGCCCCCTCGACCACGCTTTTTTCGACCGCCACCAGCAATGCGACGGCATGTTCGATATCGTCCTCAGGCACCAGGTCGATACGGTCGACCAGATCCTTGATGATCTCGCGCGTTTTCCAGCCCGGATGCTTGACCGCGATCCCTTCGGCCAGCGTGTCGCCACCGATCTCGATCGCACTCCCCTCGATGATGTTTTTCATCGCCGGGAACATGGCGGCTTCGACGCCGACGATCTCGATGTCGGGATTGATCGCCTTGGCAGCAGTGGCGATGCCGCTGATCAGCCCGCCACCACCGATCGGCACCACCAACATGTCCAGATGAGGCGCGGCTTCAAGCATTTCGAGCCCCACGGTTCCTTGCCCCGCGATGATGTCCTCGTCATCGAATGGATGGACGAAAACATAGCCTTTCTCGTCTTCCAGCTCGCGCGCGTAGCCGTAGGCGTCGTCGAATACCTTGCCGTGCAGGACGACATTGGCACCGTGCCCCTCGGTCTGGACGACCTTCATCGTCGGGGTGGGCTCGGGCATCACGATGGTGACGGGGATGCCAAGTCGCGCACCATGATAGGCAACCGCCTGTGCGTGGTTGCCGGCAGAAGCCGCAATGACGCCGCGCGTCATTTCCTCTTCGGTCAGCTGGCTCAGCTTGTTGAGCGCGCCGCGCTCCTTGTATGCTGCGGTGAACTGCAAATTCTCGAACTTCAACCAAACTTCCGCGCCGATGATCTCGGACAGGGTGCGGCTGTGGTTCATGGGGGTCTTGACGACCTGCCCTTCGATGCGCCCTGCAGCGGCGCGAATATCGTCAATGGTTACGCTCATGATGAAATCGCGCCTAGCCCTTCCCAAGCCTATCGACAATGCTATGCATTTGACGCACCGCAACAAGTAAGGACCACCATGACCCGCCTGCTGATCGCCGCTTCCGCTCTTGCCCTGGCCGCTCCGGCACATGCCGACACGCTTTATACCAATGTAAACGGTCTGCAGGCCGACGCCGAGGGTAATCTGACGCGGTTCGCGGCGCTTCACGTCGATGACGATGGCAAAATCATTGCGACGATCGAAGAAGGGCGCGTCCTGCCGCATGCCGACATCGCCGTGAACATGGAAGGGGCGCATGTGCTGCCCGGCCTGATCGATGCACATGGGCATGTGATGAGCCTCGGCATGGCGGCGCTGCGGCTGGACCTCGTCGGTACGACTTCGATCGAGGAATTTCAGCAGCGCCTGGCCGAATATGCCGCCGCAAATCCGGACTTGCCATGGATCCTCGGGCGCGGGTGGAACCAGGAATTGTTCGACGATCCGCGCTTCCCCACCGCTGCCGATCTCGACGCGGTCGTCAGCGACCGCCCGGTCTGGCTCGGCCGCATCGATGGCCATGCTGCAGTCGGCAATTCGAAGGCCATGGAAATTGCCGGCATCACGGCTCAAACCCAAGCGCCTGAAGGCGGCGCGATCGAGCGCCTGGCCGATGGCAGTCCCGCTGGCGTATTCGTCGATGCCGCAGAAGGATTAGTCACCAAATTTATCCCCGAACCCGATGCGCCGATGTTCGATCGCGCGCTTGCCGCGGCGCAGCAATTCGCGCTGAGCGAAGGGCTTACCGGCGTTGCCGACATGGGCACGACCGTGGACGACTGGCTGGCGATGCGTCGCGCCGGCGACGCGGGTACGCTGAACTTGCGGATCATGAGCTATGCGGCGGGGACCGCTCCTGCGCTCAAGATCGCGGGCAATCGCCCGACGCCGTGGCTCTATGACGGCAAGCTCAGGATGGCGGGCGTAAAGCTTTACGCCGACGGCGCGCTTGGGTCGCGCGGCGCTTATCTCAAAGCGCCCTATCACGATGCGGACACGCAGGGCCTGCTATTCCAGTCGACCGAAGACCTGCTTGCGCAAGCGCGCACCGTGTCGCCCTATTTCCAGCTCGCCGTCCACGCCATTGGCGATGGCGCCAACGACCAGGTTCTCGACGTGCTCGAGACGTTAGGCGGCGACGAGCGTCGCTGGCGGATCGAGCATGTGCAGATCCTCGATCCCGCGGACCTGCCTCGTCTCGCCGCTGCCAACGTCGTTGCCTCGATGCAGCCGGTCCACCAGACGAGCGACTGGAAAATGGCGGAAAAGCGCCTGGGTCCCGACCGGCTGGGTGCAGCCTATGCGTGGAAGAGCCTCGATGACAGCGGCGCGGTGCTGGCGTTTGGCTCCGATTTTCCGGTCGAACACCCCAACCCCTTCGTTGGCCTCAAGGTCGCGGTCAGTCGTGAAGATGCTGATGGAGAGCCCGATGGCGGCTGGATTGCGGACGAAAAAGTGTCGCTTGGCACCGCACTTGCCGGATTTACCGTAGGCGCTGCCTACGCGGGGCTGGCCGAACAGCATTTCGGCTCCCTCACCGCGGGCCGCTATGCCGACTTCATCGTCGTCGATCGCGACATTTCCGCGATCCCGCCTGAAGCGATCGCCGATACCAAGGTGCTGGCGACCTATGTCGGCGGCAAGGAAGTCTTCCGCGCCGAGGACTGAGCCCGCTCGACCAGCATGTCCTGCGTGATCACTTGCGGTAACTCTTCGGCCTCCCGGCCTGAAGCGTACCATAGATAGACGGGCACCGCAGCGCGCTGCATGCCCTCAAGGAAGCGCGTGATCGCGGGATCCCCGTCGGTCCAGTCGCCGACGAACACCGCGACGTCGGCGTCCTCGAACGCATCGAGCGTGGCCTGCCGCTTGATCGCGGTGCGCTCATTCACCTTGCATGTGAGGCACCAATCGGCGGTGAAATAGACGAAGACAGGACGCCCCTCCTCGCGCGCTGCGGCAACGGCATCCTCGCTCCACGGTTCGGCAAAGTCGGGAATGGCTGCTTCGGTCGAGGGGCGATCGGGCAGGAAGACCGCGCCCGCAATGGCAAGGCCCACGCCTACCGCGAGCGCTACCCGGCCGAGCCCCGGCCGGCGGCTGCCCATCCACAAGAAAAAGACAAGGCCGGCCATCGCGGCGATCCCGGCGATGAGCGCAGTATCGCCCGCCAACCGCCATAGCAGCCAAAGCGCCGCAAGCGCGCTCAGCCCCATCGGGATCGCAAGCCCGCGCTGTAACTTGACCATCCAGGGGCCGGGCCGCGGTAATTTCGCGCGCAAGGCGGGCACGAACGCGATCATGATGAAGGGTATGGCAAGCCCCAGCCCCAGCATCGCGAACACGCCGATCGCAGCGACCGTCGGCAGCACCAGCGCAGTGCCAAGCGCCGCGCCGAGGAATGGTCCCGCGCACGGGGTTGCCACGAAGGCCGCCACCGCACCCGCGCCCACCGAGCCCGAAGTCTCGAGATTGCCGCCCAGCGTCGGCAAGCGAAACAGGCCGGCAAGATTTGCAGTGATCGCAGTCGCCAGCAGCAGGAGCAGGAAGATGGTGCGCGGGTCCTGCAGCTGGAAGGCCCAACCCGCGGCACTACCGCCCGCACGAATTAGCAACAGCAACCCGCCAAGGCTGGCCGTGCCCAGGACCGCACCGACGGTGTAGCCAAGCGCATCACGCCGTGCTTCCCTGGCGTCGCCACCGGCGCGAGCGAGATGGACGGCCTTCATCGCCAGCACGGGAAACACGCACGGCATCAGGTTCAAGAGCAGGCCGCCAAGCAGTGCGCCGCCCAGAGCAAGCGCGACGGCGCTCATTGCGAAGGTCCCGATGCTGTCGCCGCCGCTCGGTACGCTGCCCGGCCTCGCGGTGAAGCTCAGCGCCTGACCCGGCCCCAGCGCCATGACACCTTCGACCGTGCCGAAGTCCGTCTTGGCGGGGTCTTTCACCTGAAGATCGGCGATCAGCTGGTCGCCCTTCCGTCGGAAACTTTGCGGCGCGGCATAGTCGATCACACCGTTCTGGCCGACGAAGAATTCGGGTTCGGTGACCGTGATGCTTGCGGGTAGCGGAATGGCGATCGACACGCGGCGATCATCGACTTCGTAGGTAGCGGCGCCCGCTAATGGGCGCGGTAGCGCACGGCGATACTGGTCGAACCTGTCGCTATGATCGGCGCCCTCCCCGACCGGTATCACCACCGAGAAACTGCCTTTTTCGGGCACGCAAATCTTGTCGGTACAGGCAAGCCAGGTGCCGTGCCCGCGGATCGGCACTGTCCCGCTGTCGATCGCCGGCAGCGTCAACGTGGTGAGGATGGCATGGTCGTCCTTGTAGACATAGTTGACGAGCCCGAACGCTTCGAGCTTGGTCGGCGTGGGAAAGCGCAATTGGCCGATCTGCGCGCCCTCGGGCAGGTCCCACTCTATATTGAGCGGCAGCCCTGCCTCGCCCGGATTGAGCCAATAGCCATGCCAGCCCGGACTGGTTTCGAACACAATCGCGAGTTCGACGCTGCCGCCGCCGGTAGGCACCGGCCCCTCGGCCTCCAGGCGCGGCACGATATTCGTCGATTGCGCCGCCGCCGGAAGCGCGGCGACCAAGGCCGCCAGAATGAGGAAAAGGCGCAGGATCATTGCGCCCCGCCCTAGCCCGAGACTGCGCTCTCGTCGAGATTGGGTGACAACCACCTTTGGGCCGTATCGAGGTCTACGTCGCGGCGCTCCGCATACTCTTCGAGCTGGTCACGACCCACGCGTGCAACGCCGAAATAATGTGCCTGCTCATGACCGAAGTAGAAGCCCGACACGGCGCTTGCGGGCCACATCGCGAAATTCTCGGTCAACGATATACCGGCTGGCTCGCTGCCGAGCATTTCGAACAGGATCGGTTTCAAACTGTGATCGGGACAGGCGGGGTAACCCGGCGCCGGGCGAATGCCGCGATATTTCTCCGAAATCAGCGCCTCGTTGGTCAGGTTTTCCTCCGCAGCATAGCCCCACAGGTCGGTGCGGACGTGCTGGTGCAAGCGTTCGGCAAACGCCTCCGCAAGCCGATCGGCCAGCGATTTGAGCAGGATTGCCTGGTAATCGTCGCCCGCCGCCTCGAAAGCCTTGGCGCGCTCCTCGGCGCCATGAATCGCGACCGCAAAGCCGCCGAGATGGTCGTCATCGAGTACGAAATCGGCGAGGCACATGTTGGGGCGCCCCTCGCGTTTCTTCACTTGCTGGCGCAGCATCGGGACGCGGCGGTCACCGACGATGATATCGTCGCCGTCGCGGTGCGCCGGCCAGATCGCGCAATCGGCGCGTGCTGTCAGCCACTTTTCCGCGACGATCTTTTCCAGCATCGCATCGGCATCGCGCTTCAAGTCGCGCGCGCTTTCCCCGACGACATCGTCTTCGAGGATCGCGGGATAATTACCGTGCAATTCCCAACTGCGGAAGAACGGCGTCCAGTCGATCGTCCTCACCAGGTCATCGAGTGGCCAGTCTTCAAAATGGTGCGGGCCGGGCTTGGCGGGGGCGGGTGCCCTGCCCGCCGGGTCGAGCGCAAAGCCGTTCGCACGCGCATCTTCGAGCGTCGCCAGGGAAGACTTACCCTTGCCCTCCCGGCTCTTACGGATCTTCGCGTAATCGGCAGCAATTTCGCTGGTGTACGTATCGGCATCGTCCCCTACTAGCTTGGTCGCCACGCCCACCGCACGGCTCGCGTCGGTGACATGGATGACCGGGCCCGATCGCGCCGGCGAAATCTTCAGCGCGGTATGAACGCGGCTGGTCGTCGCCCCACCGATCAGCAGCGGGATGGTCATCCCTTCGCGCTCCATCTCCGTCGCATTGTGCACCATTTCATCGAGACTGGGCGTGATAAGGCCCGAAAGGCCGATCATGTCGGCATCGTGGCGCTTGGCAGCGGCCAAGATATCCGGCCAGCCGACCATCACGCCGAGATCGATCACTTCATAGCCGTTACATTGCAGCACGACGCCGACAATATTCTTGCCGATATCGTGCACGTCCCCCTTGACGGTGGCCATGACGATGCGGCCCTTGTTGGCGTTGGCCTTGCCGACATTCTCTACTTCGATGAAGGGCAGCAGGTGCGCCACCGCCTTCTTCATGACGCGCGCCGATTTGACGACCTGCGGCAAGAACATCTTGCCCGACCCGAACAGGTCGCCGACGCGGTTCATGCCGTCCATCAACGGCCCTTCGATGACCTCGATGGCGCGGCCCGCGCTCTGCCGTGCTTCCTCGACATCGGCGACGATATGCTTGTCATTGCCCTTGACCAGCGCATGGGCAAGCCGCTCGGCGACCGGCTCGTCGCGCCATGCGGTATCGCTTGCGTTGGCCTTGGCGCCGCCCTGGTGCCGCTGCGCTAGCTCGATCAGTTTCTCGGTCGCGCCCTCATGCCGATCGAACAGCACATCCTCGCACGCATCGCGTAGCTCGGGATCGATCTCGTCATAGACGTCGAGTTGGCCGGCATTGACGATGGCCATGCCCAGACCCGCCGGGATGGCGTGGTATAGGAACACGCTGTGCAGCGCGCGGCGTACCGTTTCGTTGCCGCGGAATGAAAAGCTGAGGTTCGACAAGCCGCCCGAGATATGCGCGTGTGGGCAGCGCTTGCGGATTTCGGTGCAGGCCTCGATGAAATCGATGCCGTATCGACGATGCTCGTCGATGCCTGTCGCGATCGCAAAGATGTTGGGATCGAAGATGATGTCGTAGGGCGGGAAGCCGTCCTCCACCAGAAGGTCGTAAGCCCGCTTGCAAATCTCGACCTTGCGTTCCTTGGTGTCGGCCTGTCCGGTTTCGTCGAATGCCATTACGACGACCGCTGCACCGTAGCCGCGCACCTTGCGCGCAAGGTGGAGAAATTCCTCCTCGCCTTCCTTCAGGCTGATCGAATTGACGATTGGCTTTCCGGGCACGACCTTGAGCCCCGCCTCGATCACCTCCCATTTGGAGCTGTCGACCATCACCGGCACGCGCGCAATGTCGGGCTCGGCGGCGATGCGCTTCAAGAACGTGTCCATCGCGGCGACGCCATCGAGCAGCGCCTCGTCCATGTTCACATCGATGATCTGCGCGCCGTTTTCGACCTGCTGGCGGGCAACTTCCACAGCGGTGTCGTAATCGTCATTGAGGATCAGCTTCTTGAAGCGCGCAGACCCGGTCACGTTCGTGCGCTCGCCGATCATGACGAAGCGATTGGCGAGATCGGTATTTTGTTGAGGGAGCGGAGCGTTCATCAGGCGGCCACCCGCAGCGTCTCGAGCCCCGCCAGCAGCATCGCATCGTCGCGCACGGGCAGCGCACGCGGTGATGCACCTTCGCAAGCCTTGGCGATGGCGGCGATATGCTCGGGCGTCGTTCCGCAGCAGCCGCCGACGATGTTGACGAGCCCTTCATCGAGCCATTCGCTGACCTGGCGCGCGGTATCGGCGGCGGCCTCGTCATATTCGCCCAGGTCATTGGGAAGGCCGGCATTCGGGTAGGCCATGACCAGCCCCGGCGCCTTGCCGGTAAGCGCTTTTAGGTGCGGGCGAAGCGCCTCGGCACCGAAGCTGCAATTGAGACCTACGGTGAGCGGATTGGCATGCGCGATGGTCGCCCAGAAGCCTTCGACCGTATGGCCGGACAGATTACGCCCCGACAGGTCAGTCAGCGTCATCGAAATCATGATCGGCAGTTCGCGGCCGAGCGCGGTTTCGGCTTCACGCACCGCCATGATCGCGGCCTTGGCATTGAGCGTGTCGAATATTGTCTCGATCAGGATGAAGTCTACGCCGCCTTCGGCCAGCGCCTCGACCTGCTCTCGATAGACGCCTTTTACGTGGTCGAAGGTCACTTCGCGATAGCCGGGGTCGCTGACGTCGGGGGATAACGACAATGTCTTGTTGGTGGGCCCGACGGCGCCCGCGACAAAAATGGGCTTGTCGTCAGTGCCGTGCGCATCGGCAACGCGGCGAATGATTTTCGCAGCCTCGACGTTGATCGCGCGCACCAGCTTTTCGGCACCATAGTCGGCCTGGCTGATCGCGTTGGCGTTGAACGTGTTGGTGGCGAGCAGGTCTGCGCCTGCCTTGGCAAAGCGCGCTGCAATGCTTTCGATCACCGCGGGTGCGGTGAGGTTCAACAGATCGTTATTGCCGCGCTGTTCGTGGCCCAGCGTCATGTCCCCTGCGAAGTCGGCTTCCTTGAGCAACTCGCGCTGGATCATCGTGCCGTAGGCGCCGTCCTTGACGAGCACACGCTTGGCCGCAGCCGTCCTGAAGGCTTGCGCCGCGTTCATCGCTTCACTCCCAGCATGTGACAAATCGCCCAGCTCAACGCCGCCCGGTTGAGCGTGTAGAAATGGAAATGACGAACCCCGCCCGCATATAGCCGTCCGCACAATTCGGCAGCGGCCGTCGCGGCGATCAGATCGCGTGCCCGCGGCACATCGTCGAGCCCTTCGAACTTCTTGTCCATCCAATCGGGAATGGCGGTGCCGCACTGCTGCGCGAACTGGCGGGTGCGTGCGACATTGGTCACCGGCAGGATGCCCGGTACCAGCTCGACCTGCCGCCCGCGCGCCGCCACCTTTTCCTGCAAGTCGAAGAAAGCGTCCGGCCTGAAGAAGAATTGCGTAATGGCGCGGTTCGCGCCGGCGTCGATCTTACGCAGCAAGTGATCGATATCACTGTCACTGCTTTGCGCTTCGGGATGCGTTTCGGGATAGGCGGCGACCGAAATGTCGAAATCGGCGACCTCCTTGAGCCCCGCAACCAGCTCGGCTGCATTCGCATAGCCGTCCGGGTGCGGCGTGAAGCGTTCGCCATCAGGCGGATCGCCGCGCAGCGCCACGATATGCCGCACGCCGGCATCCCAATAGGCCCTGGCGATGTCCTGCACTTCATCGCGGCTCGCATTCACGCAGGTGAGGTGCGCCGCAGGGGTAAGAGGCGTTTCCTCAACGATGCGTTTGACCGTTTCATGCGTGCGCTCACGGGTTGAACCGCCGGCGCCATACGTTACCGACACGAAGCGCGGACCGAGCGGCGCGAGTTCTCCGATAACGCTCCACAATTTCTCCTGCGCCTTGTCGGTCTTGGGCGGGAAAAATTCGAAACTGACTTCGACGTCGCCCGCCGTATGTTCAAACAGGGGACTGGGATGCTGTACTGTCATGCCGCTTCACTTCGCGAAATTGGGGGATGGGTGGCACGCCACAGGTTGACCGATAGCTCGCCGCCATCGAGGCAAAGTGGCGTTTCGCCTTCGAGGTTGGCTGCGCTGAACCAGCGCTGCATGGCTTCATCGGCAAATCCGAGACGCTGATGTTTGAGTTGGCGCCGCAATTCCTCGCGTTCGTGCGGCGCGAAGTCGGCAATCAATAACTGGCCGCCGGGGCGCAGGATACGGGCGGCCTCGGAGATGACCTGGCCCGGCGTCGCTGCGAAGTGCAGCACCAGATGCAGGATTACCGTATCGGCATGCTCATCGGGCAGCGGCAGGGCAAACATGTCGCCTTGACGAAGGCTGGCGCCCGTCACGCCGGCCTCGTCCAGCTTGACCCGCGCGAGACGCAGCATCTCGGGCGACCGGTCGATACCGACCGCATCGCTTGCGCGCGGCGCGAAGATTTCCAGCATCCGCCCCGTGCCCGTTCCGATATCGACCAGTCGGCCGATTGGCCGCGAACCGACCAGCCCTTCCATTGCCGCTTCGACATCGGTTTCCGAGACATGCAGCTGGCGCAGCGTGTCCCACTGTTCTGCTCGTTCGGCAAAATAGATTGCAGCGGCTTCGGCGCGCTCGCGCTGGACGGCGGCGAGGCGCGACGCATCTGCGGCGAAAACCGCTTCATCGTCCGCGGTGGCGGTGCCCGCGATGAACCCCGCAAGCAGATAGTCGGCGGTGTCGCGTGCCGGCTCGACGAACACCCAGGCACCCTCGCGGCGGCGGCGCACCAGCCCGGCTTCATCGAGAATGCGCACGTGGCGCGAAATGCTTGGCTGGCTCTGCCCCAGCACATGAGCGATCTCGCCAACCGTCAGTTCTACTTGAGCTACCAGCATCAGGATGCGCAGCCGCGTTGCATCGCCAAGCACCTGGAAGCGGTGTGTCAGGGGCAGGTTGCCGGTCATCATTTGCGCATATAAACAGTTCTTTATATGTGGCAACCCATTTAGGTGAGAATTTCACTATCCTGCCGCGAAACTTAACCTATGTGCAGCGCAACAAAATGGACATTGCACAGTAACACGAATCCCTATATTTGAGCGCTCAGGCCCGCCCGTAAAACGGTGGGCCGTTGCCTTGTGCGCGCATGAGCGGGCACGCAATGCAAGGGATACAAGTATCATGAAGAAGGTTGCACTCACTGCTGCGGTTCTGGCCCTCGGCCTCGCCGCTTGCGAAGCTGGCGACGACACGGCAGAAAACACCGTAGACGTCACCGAAAATGCGGTTGAAGAAACCGCGATGGAAGCCGAAACCGCTGCCGACAACGCCATGGACGCCATGGAAAACGTTGCTGACGAAGCGATGGCTGAAGTCGAAGAAACGGCAAACGAAACTGCCGAATAAGCTTCTGCTTGAAGCATAAGAAAAGGGCCGTCCGGGAAACCGGGCGGCCCTTTTTCGTTTAGGTCGGGATGATCCGGATACTCGTTCCCTTCCTGCTGCTCCTCGCCGCATGCTCGAGTGATACGGTCGAGCGCCCGACGAACGAGGAGACCCAACGCCTCAACGATATCGAGAACATGCTGGACGAAGGCTAATCGGCCTTCATTGCCGCCACCCACTGCCTGACGCGTTTATCAAGGATACCCAGCGGCACCGGCCCGCCGCCCAGCACCGTGTCGTGGAAACCGCGAATGTCGAAATCGTCCCCCAGTTCGCGCTCCGCCATGGCGCGCAGGTCCTGAATCTTGATCATGCCGATCTTGTAGGCCGTCGCCTGCCCCGGCCAGACAATGTAGCGGCGTACTTCGGAGCGCACCGTCGTCTCAGGCATCGGCGAATTGGCAAGGAAATAGTCGATCGCCTCTTGCTCGCTCCATCCTTTCGAATGGATACCCGTATCGACGACGAGGCGGATCGCGCGCCACATCTCGGTCGTCAGCCGTCCGAAGTCCGAATAGGGATCTTCATAAGCGCCCATCTCCTTTGCCAGCAGCTCCGAATAGAGCGCCCAGCCTTCGCCGAAAGCCGAAATATATTCGCCCTGGCTGCGGAAATTGGGCACGCCCTCCAGCTCCTGCGCGATGCTGTTCTGCATGTGATGGCCAGGATTGCCTTCGTGATAGGCAATGACCTCTAGCGCCGGGATCGGCATGGCGCGCATGTCGCTCAAATGCGCGTAATAAACACCGGGGCGCGATCCGTCCGGCGTACCCGGTCGATAATGCTGCGCCGCGCCATCCTGCTCGCGGAAAGGCTCGACCCGCTTCACGACCAGATCGGCTTTCGGCAAGACGCCGAAAAAGTCGGGCAGGCGCCTATTGATGAAGGCCAGGTGCTGCTCGGCCGCCTCGATATAGTCTTCTGCCCCCGCGTCATCGTTCGAGAAATAGAAGCGATCGTCCTCGCGCATGAAGGCGAAGAATTCCTCGAGGGTGCCGTCGAAGCCCACCTGCTCCTTGATCGCCTCCATCTCGCCGCGAATGCGTACGACCTCGGACAGTCCGATGTCGTGGATCTCTTCCGCCGTCAGCTCAGTCGTCGTCATCGCGGCCAGGCGGTTTTGATAATAAGCGCGCCCCTCGTCGAGCGCCCACACACCGCGCGCCTCGGTATCGGCATTGGGCCGATCAGCCTCGAACCAGTCGGCGAGGCGGCGATAGGCCGGCCCCATCTGCATCAGCAAGGCATGACGCAGTTCGTTACGCAGCGCATCGGCGCGCATCGCATCGATCGTGCCGCTTTCCCGCAACGCCGCGATGTGCGCCGTGCCCGCTTCCCAAAGCGCACTGTCGCCTTCACCGTCAAATGGAGCGCCGCTGGTGAGCTTGCGCGATTCATCGATGACCGCGTCGTAGGCGAATTGCGGCGGGCGCACGTCGCGCACCGCGTTGGCCTGCACGCGCGCCAGGAGTTGGTCCATCGCCCGGCCGATCGCACCGACGCGCGCGATGAACGCCTGCATATCACTGTCGCCTTCGACAGCGTGCTGGCTAATCAGGAAGCTCGGCAATTGCGTATGCGTGCCGTTCATCTGATGGAGTATGTACATGCGGTCGCGATAGCGCGCGTACTGCTCCGCCTGCTCCAGCCGCCATTCGAACATTTGCCAGCTCAGCTGCGCATCAGCCGGGAGCACGTCATGGTCGAAATTGGCGCGCATCTCCGCAACGGCAGCGCGGCGCCACGCAAGTTGGCGATCTATCGCCGCATCCGAAAAGTCGTCGATCTTGTCATAGTCGGTGCGTCGACCAAGCGCGGTCTGGCGGATGGGGGAGAATGCCAACTCCTCTTCGAACTTTTCGTCGAACCAGGCGGTGAGGCGTTCGGCCTCGCTGGCTGCGGACGCATGGTGATCGGCGGCGACGGCCGGGACGGCAACGGGCACCGCGGCAGAAGCAAGAAGAAGGGCGGCAAAGCGGAGCATCTGGTTTCCCCTACTGGTATGCGTCCAGCATGGCCGCAATTCACTGCATTGAAAAGACTGGCTACGCGCCATTCGCAAAACGTGGAATGACGCTACGATATGGTCCGTTTCGACGTGCGGGCCAGCCAACCGGCAAGCAATGGCGGAATGAGGGAGATCAGGCCGAACACCACATTGCCGGTGGCAAAAATGACGAGCGACGACATGACGAAGCCGGCGGTGATGAGCCAAAGCCCGGTCGTTCGAAACTGCGCAGGAACGACCATCAGCGATCCGAGGATCTGGAGTACGCCCAAAGCCAAAAGCGCGCTTGAACCAAGGCCCGCTGCCTGAAAGACATCGATCTCCTGTGGCATGAGCATGACCTTGGCAGCTCCGGCAGCGAGGCTTAGCAACGCCAGCAAAATTATCAGAATCTTCCGGAAAATAGCCATTTCGTGCCCCCGCAATCGATCGAAGGCATAGCAAAGAAAAAGGCCGGGGCGAACCCCGGCCTTTTCCGTTTCAGCAGTGCTGGATGATGGAGGCTTAGAAGCCGCCCATGCCACCCATGCCGCCCATGCCGCCCATATCGGGCATGCCGCCACCGGACTTGTTGTCGTCCGGCAGTTCGGCGACGGTCGCTTCGGTGGTGATGAGCAGGCCGGCAACCGAGGCTGCGTCCTGCAGCGCGGTGCGCACAACCTTGGTCGGATCGACAACACCGGCAGCCACGAGGTTCTCGTAGGTGTCGTTCGCGGCGTTGAAGCCCATCGTCGGATCGTTGCCATCGGTCAGCTTGCCGGCAACCACGGCGCCGTCAAACCCGGCGTTCGAGGCGATCTGGCGAACCGGCGCCTGCAGCGCGCGACGCACGATGTCGACGCCGCGGGTCTGGTCGTCATTGTCGCCTTCGAGGCCTTCAAGGGCCGCCGAGGCATAGAGCAGCGCAGTGCCGCCGCCCGGAACGATGCCTTCCTCGACCGCAGCGCGGGTAGCGTGGAGCGCATCATCGACGCGGTCCTTGCGCTCCTTAACCTCGATTTCGGTAGCACCGCCGACCTTGATCACGGCAACGCCGCCAGCAAGCTTGGCGAGACGCTCCTGGAGTTTCTCGCGATCATAATCGCTGGTCGTGGTTTCGATCTGCTGGCGAATGGCGCCAGTACGTCCGTCGATCGCAGCCTTGTCACCCGCACCGTCGACGATCGTCGTATTGTCCTTGTCGATGGTGACGCGCTTGGCCGTGCCGAGCATGTTGAGCGTGACGCTTTCCAGCTTGATGCCGAGATCTTCGCTGATCATCTCGCCGCCCGTCAGGATGGCGATATCTTCGAGCATCGCCTTGCGACGATCGCCGAAGCCCGGCGCCTTGACGGCCGCGACCTTGAGGCCACCGCGCAGCTTGTTCACGACGAGGGTCGCGAGCGCTTCACCTTCGATGTCTTCTGCAATGATGAGCAGCGGACGGCCCGACTGCACGACATTTTCGAGGATCGGCAGCATGGCCTGAAGGTTCGAAAGCTTCTTCTCGTGGATCAGGATGTACGGATCGTTGAGTTCAACGAGCATCTTTTCCGGATCGGTGATGAAGTAGGGCGACAGGTAACCACGGTCGAACTGCATGCCTTCGACGACATCGAGTTCGAACTCGAGGCCCTTGGCCTCTTCCACGGTGATCACGCCTTCCTTGCCGACCTTTTCCATGGCTTCGGCAATCTTTTCGCCGACTTCCTTGTCGCCGTTCGCCGAGATGATGCCGACCTGGGCGATTTCATCGGAGCCTGCGACGGGCTTGGAACGACCCTGGAGATCTTCGACAACCTTGCCGACGGCCAAATCGATGCCGCGCTTCAGATCCATCGGGTTCATGCCGGCGGCAACCGACTTCATGCCTTCGCGCACGATGGACTGGGCCAGCACGGTAGCAGTGGTGGTGCCGTCGCCCGCGACATCATTGGTCTTGGAGGCGACTTCGCGCACCATCTGCGCACCCATGTTTTCGAACTTGTCTTTGAGTTCGATTTCCTTGGCGACGGTGACACCGTCCTTGGTGATGCGCGGCGCGCCGAACGATTTTTCGATGACCACGTTGCGGCCCTTGGGGCCGAGCGTGACTTTGACGGCGTCGGCGAGAATGTCGACACCCTTCATGATGCGTTCGCGGGCGTCCCGCGAGAATTTGACGTCTTTGGCAGCCATTGTCGAATGCCTTTCTATCTAGTTAGATTTCGTAAGAGAAAGCAGGGCTCAGCCAACAATGCCGAGAATGTCGCTTTCCTTCATGATGATCAGGTCTTCGCCGTCCAATTTGACTTCGGTGCCCGACCACTTGCCGAACAGGATCTTGTCGCCGGCCTTGACGTCCAGCGGCGTCACCTTGCCGTCTTCGGACTTGGCGCCCGAACCGGCGGCGACCACTTCGCCTTCCTGCGGCTTTTCCTTTGCGCTATCGGGGATGATGATCCCGCCAGCGGTCTTTTCTTCGGCCTCGACACGGCGGACGAGGACACGGTCGTGAAGCGGTTTGAAACCCATGGGGCCCCTCTCTTGCTTGAGTGTTCGTTATCAAAACACTTAGCACTCTTCGCACGAGAGTGCCAAGCTTGCAGCGCATTTGGTGCGCACATTCCTACTAGTCAACGGGTGAGGTTGAAATTTTTTTGCTCGCCTCGTCCTCTGTCAGCCCCAGCCGCGCGCGCATCATCCATCGCCCGAGCATGAGGACGGCGACGATGGCGAGTCCAACGGCAAGCCCCGTCCAGATACCCACCCCGTCCCAGCCCGCTTCGAATGCGAGCCAGACGCCGACCCCAATCCCGATCAGCCAATAGCCGACGAAGGTGAAAATCATCGGGACGCGCGTGTCATGGAGCCCGCGCAAGATCCCTGCGCCCACGACCTGCGCGCCGTCGACGATCTGGAAAATGGCGGCGACGACAAGAAACGACGCGCCAAGCGTCAGCACCGACGCATTTTCAGGCGTGTCGGCCAGAAACAGACCGATCAATTCTTCAGGGAAGACGAACAGGAATATCGCCATGAAGCTCATGAATCCGACACCGAGCACCCAAGCCGTCCACCCTGCCCGCGCAATGCCATCCTTGTCGCCGCGCCCCAACATGATGCCGACGCGCACCGTTGCTGCCTGCGCGATGCCCCATGGCACCATGAAGGACAGCGCCGCGATCTGGAGCGCGATCGCGTGCGCGGCAAGCGCGTCTTCGCTGACAAGTCCCATCAGGTACGCCGCGGCGGAGAAAACGCCGCCTTCGAAGCCCATCGCAAGCCCGATCGGCAGTCCGAGCAACCACATTCGCCGGTAGCGCGCCCAATCGGGCTTCCAGAACCGCGCAAAAAGGTGAAAACGGCGAAACTGGCGGTCTGTCAGGACAACGATGATCATGACAGCGGCGAGCAGGAACCACGTGATCGTGCTGGCAATGCCCGCGCCAAAAACGCCCAATTCGGGCGCGCCAAGCTCACCGAATATCAGCGCATAATCGAGCAGCGAATTGATCGGGATGGCGGCAGCCGAGATGACCAGGATCCAGCCCGGTCGTTCCAGCGCCGCGAGGAAATGGCGCAGCGCATTGAACAGCAGGAATAGAAAAGTCGACCACAGATAGCCCCAGAGGAACATTTGCGCATTCGCGGCCAGCGCAGGATCCTGCCCGAGCCAGCCGATGACGGTGTCGGCGTTCATCAGCACCGCCCAAAGCGGCACGGTGACGGTCATCGCGAGCCACACCGACTGTCGGAAGCTGCGGCGTACGTCCTTTACCCGTCCCCGTCCGCGTCCCAGCGCGGTCGCCATCATTGGCGAGGCCGCCGTAATGATGCCCAATGCGATCAGGTTGAGCGCGAACGTGAGGTTCAGCGCGAGCGCGACTGCTGCCAGCTCGCTGGTGCCGTAACGCCCGATGAAGAAAGTATCGATCGCCTGCACCGACGCCATGGTCAGATTCGTGAGGATCAGCGGCCAGGCGAGCGCGAGGGTGGCGCGAAGTTCGCGCTTCCAGCTCGGCGTCGTGATCCTCTCTTGGCTCATCGCCGCGCGGCGCTAGGCGCTAATCCGGCCACAAGTCCACCAAAATGGGACCAAGAGCGGGGTGGCGTCTACCGAAAACACGCCTATCTTGGAGGCATGAGGAGACGATGATGAGTTTTGCGCGCGTAATCTGGAGATTGCTGGTCGGGGTGAAGGATGTGCTCGTGCTCATCTTCATGCTGCTCTTTTTCGGCGTGCTCTATGTAGGCCTTCGCGGAACTCCCGATCCCGTCGTCGACGGCGGCGTCTTGTGGGTCGATCTGGACGGCGTGGTGGTCGAAGAGCCATCGGCGCAGGACCCGATCGAGGCCGCATTGATGGGCTCGACGCTTGGCGAATGGCGACTGCGTGACGTGGTCGCAGCGCTCCGGCAGGCACGAGAAGACGATCGCATCGAGGCGGTCGCGCTCGATCTTGACGGATTCCTCGGCGGCGGCACGGCGGCGCTCAGCCTCGTTGCCGACGAACTCGAAGCCATTCGTGAAGAAGGAAAACCGGTGATCGCTTTTGCCACCGGCTACTCCGACGATGCCTATCACCTAGCCAGCCACGCCAGCGAGATCTGGCTCAATCCCCTGGGCGCGGTCGCTTTTGCCGGGCCCGGCGGCAATACGCTCTACTATGGCGAATTCTTCGACCGCATCGGCGTGACTGCCAACGTATACCGCGCCGGAACCTACAAAAGCGCAACCGAACCATACACCCTGAGCGCCATGTCTCCTGAAGCGCGCGAGGATCGCGAACGGCTTGCCCGCGCCATGCTCGGTCATTGGCGCGAAGACGTTGAGGCAGCGCGACCCGCGGCGCAGATGGAACTGGCGCTGATGAACCCGCTCGGCATGATCGAAGCGGCGGGCGGCAATGTCAGCGAGGCAGCGGTGCGAGCCGGTCTGGTCGACACCCTTGGAACCCGTGCCGAATGGGCCGAAAAATTGGCCGAAATTGCCGGCGAGGACCGCGAGGACGTATTCAAGAACACTCGGCTCGAAAATTATATCGCGAGCGAAGTCGATGAGCCCGATGGGCGCGTCGGTATCGTCACCATCGCCGGCACGCTGGCCGACGGAACCGGCGGTGAAGGCACAGCCTTCGGTTCAAGCCTTGCCGACGCCATCGAGCAAGCGCACCGCGACGACAAGTTCGATGCGCTGGTGGTCCGGATCGATAGCCCAGGCGGATCGGTGCTTGCCTCCGAACGCATCCGGCAAGCCATTCTGGCCGTGCAGGAAGATGACATTCCGGTGGTCGCCAGCTTTGCCAACGTGGCGGCATCGGGCGGCTATTGGGTGGCCGCCGAAGCCGACGAGATTTTTGCCCAGCCTGAGACTATCACCGGCTCGATTGGCGTTTTTGCAATCCTGCCAAGTTTCGAAGGCACGCTGGAAAAAGTCGGCCTCAACGCCGATGGCGTGGCGACGACGCCGCTTTCGGGCGAACCCGATCTACTCGGCGGACCCTCGGATACGGCGGATGCCTTCCTGCAAGCGGGTGTCGATGACGTCTACGCGCGCTTCTTGACCCTGGTGTCGCAAGGGCGCGGCATGCCCGTCGCCCGCCTCGAGCCGTTGGCGGGTGGCCGAGTCTACGATGGCGGGGAAGCGCGGCAGATCGGGCTCATCGACCGTTTTGGCGACCTGGACGATGCCATCGCGCGGGCAGGCGAACTGGCCGAGCTGGACGACACCGAAGTCGTCTACATCACCCGCGAAAGCGATCTTGGCTGGTTGGCGTCGCTATTTGGTGCGTCGGCACGCAGCGACGTGCAGGCCGATCCCTTGGCCGCGCTCAACCCTGCGCCGCGCGCGCTGATTGAACAGGCCATCGCCGATGTCGAGCGGATGATCGACGGGCCGGTGATGCAGGCGCGATGTCTCGAATGCGGCCCGGGCCAGCCGGTCGCCGCAAAATCGCCGCGCGCACCCACCTGGCTAGGCCGCTTGCTCGGCCTCTAGCTTCTTCTTCTTCTTCTTGCGGCGGCTGGTCATTGGCAGCAGCACCAGCGCCATCAACGTGGCAATGATGCCTAGGATCGCGAAGCTCTTGATCCACAGGTTCGACGTGTCCTCGCGCGTCTGCAGGTCCATGATGTGGAGCCCCCAGAAGAAGTCGAAGATGCGCCACCAGCCGGTGCGCCTTGCAGCGATACTGCCGCTGGCCGGATCGACATAGAAGTGATCGCCATTGGCCATGACAATCTGCCACGCCTCGCTATTGCGCCGCCAATCCATCGGCGGATGGTTTGCATCGGTGCGCCGAACTTCCGCTATCTTGCTGTCGCCAGTATAGCGCGCCATGAATTCGGCGGTCGCTTCATCGACCCCATAAGGTTCGATCCAGGAACCGGTCGCAGGATCGGCCAGCCGCGTTTCTTCGCCTTCCAGCGTCACCACCCAAACCGGCCCCGAAGCACGGCTTTCGAGCCGCATTGAATCCAACATCGCGCCTTCAGGTATGTCTGGGAGAGTGACAGTCTGCGTCATCGGAATTGCCGCGGCAGGCGCAACCAGATGTTCGCCGCGCACTTCCTCGATCGGCTTCCAGACCATCACCAGACCGGATACCGTCCAGATGAGGAACGGCACGCCGATCAGCCAGCCAAGCCAGACATGCCAGCGGCGCAAATTCTTGCGATTGATCACTCACAATCCTCCCGCTTACTGCCTAGTAGGAGCAATGGCGGAAGCCTAGATGTGAATCGGCTTGCCCTGCACCGCCATCGCCGCTTCCTTGATGGCTTCCGAATGCGTCGGGTGGGCGTGGCTGGTGTAGGCGATGTCCTCGCTGGTCGCGCCGAATTCCATCGCCTGGGCGGCTTGTGCGATCATGGTGCCCGCGGGCACCGCAATGCACCACACGCCAACCACGCGGTCGCTCTTTGCATCGGAGATGATCTTAACCGAGCCATCGCCCTCGTGATTGGTCTTGGCGCGGCTATTCGCCATCATCGGAAACTTGCCGACCTTGACCTCGCCATATTTCTCCTTGGCCTGCGCTTCGGTCAGGCCAACGCCAGCAATCTCGGGCCAGGTATAGACGACGTTGGGAATGATATCGTGATTCACGATGCCGGTCATGCCCGCGATGTTTTCGGCAACGGCAATGCCTTCATCTTCGGCCTTGTGGGCGAGCATCGGGCCCGGCACCACGTCACCGATCGCCCATACGCCGTCGACCTTGGTACGGAAGTCATGGTCGATCTCGATTTGTCCGCGCTCGTTGGTCTCCAATCCGATCGCGTCGAGCCCGAGGCCATCGGTATTTGGCTTGCGTCCGATCGAGACCAGCACACAGTCGGCTTCCATCGTTTCGGCATCGCCGCCCTTGGCGGGCTCGATGGTGACGGTTGCCTTCCCGTCTTTGACCTCGACGCCGGTAACCTTGCTCGACAGCTTGAACGCGATACCCTGCTTCTTGAAGATCTTGTTGGCTTCCTTGCGGATATCGTCGTCCATGCCGGGCAGGATCTGGTCGAGATACTCGACGCAGGTGACCTTGGCGCCAAGGCGGCGCCACACGCTGCCAAGCTCAAGCCCGATTACACCGCCGCCGATGACGACCATGTGTTCGGGCACCGTGGGCAGTTCGAGCGCGCCGGTGCTGTCGACGACGATATGATTGTCGTTGTCGACCTCTACGCCGGGAAGCGGCGTGACCGACGAACCGGTCGCAATCACGATATCCTTTGCCGTTACGGTCTTGCCGTCCACTTCGACGCTGTGCGCGTCCTTGAAGCTGGCGTAGCCCATTAGCCAATCGATCTTGTTCTTCTTGAACAGGAATTCGATGCCGCCAGTCAGGCCCTTTACCGCATCGCGGCGTTGGCCATGCATCTTGTCGAGGTTGAGCGTGGGCGACACTTCGACACCCAAGCTGTCCATCGTGCCGTTGGCCGCCGCATCGAAATATTCCGACGCGTGGAGCATGGCCTTGGACGGGATGCAGCCGACATTGAGACAGGTACCACCCAGCGTCTCGCGCCCTTCGGCGCACGCGGTCTTTAGCCCCAGCTGCGCCGCGCGGATCGCGGCAACATAGCCGCCGGGCCCGGCACCAATCACAAGGACGTCGTAGTCGTAGTCAGCCATCAAAAACTCCGTTTGCCCTCAGCTTGGTCGAGGGCCGCTAGTAATGTTTCGCCTCCACATAGTGAAGGAACGCGCGTCGACAAGCGCAGCCTTTGCGGGCTCGCTTTATAAGTCGATCAGCAGGCGCATCGGATCTTCGAGCGCTTCCTTCACCCGCACGAGGTAGGTGACCGCCTCGCGGCCATCGACCAGGCGGTGATCGTAGCTGAGCGCAAGGTACATCATCGGGCGGATGACGACTTCGCCATTTATCGCGACAGGGCGGTCTTCGATGCGGTGCATGCCGAGCACCGCGCTCTGCGGCGGGTTGATGATCGGGGTCGACAAGAGCGAGCCGAAGATGCCGCCGTTCGAAATCGTGAAGGTGCCGCCCTGCATCTCCTCCATCGACAACGTGCCTTCCTTGGCGCGCTTGCCGAAGTCGGCGATGGTCAGTTCGATCTCGGCAAAGCTCATCGCGTCGGCCGAGCGGATCACCGGGACGACCAGACCCTTGGGCGCGGAAACCGCAACCGAGACGTCGAGATAGTTATGATAGACGATCTCATCGCCTTCGATCTGCGCATTGACCGCGGGCACGTCCTTTGCGGCCAGCGCGCAGGCTTTTACGAAAAAGCTCATGAAGCCCAGGCGGATGCCGTGCTTTTTGGCAAACATGTCCTTGTACTTGGCGCGCGCTTCCATGACGGCAGACATGTCCACATCGTTGAACGTGGTCAGCAAGGCTGCCGTATCCTGCGCGTCCTTGAGGCGCTTGGCGATCGTCTTGCGCATACGCGACATCTTGACGCGCTCTTGGGTTCGTTCGCTCTTGGTAGTGGCCGGCTTTGCCGCGGGCGCGGAAGTAGCCTTCTGTTCGGCCTTGGCGGCCGGAGCCGACTTGGGCGCGGCCTTCTTGGCTTCGGCAGCAGCGATCACGTCATCCTTGGTGATGCGGCCATCCTTCCCCGTGCCGCTGATCTGCGTGGGATCGACGCCATGTTCTAGGACCGCGCGGCGCACCGCGGGCGACAAAGTCTGCACCTTCGCGCCATCGTCGCCGCCTTCGGGCGCATCCTCGACCTCGGGGCCGGGATCTTGCGCGGGCTGGGGTTCTTCTTCGGGGGTGGGCGAGGCCTGGCCGGCTTCTCCGGCATCATCACCGATCCTGGCGATCACTGCGCCGACTTCGACCGTGTCGCCTTCTTCGAACAACCGTTCTTCCAGGATGCCAGCCACCGGCGAGGGCACATCGACCGAAACCTTGTCCGTCTCGAGGCTGGCGATCGCTTCGTCCAAAGCGACCGCGTCGCCTGGTTCCTTGAGCCATTCGCCGACAGTCGCTTCGGTGATCGATTCACCCAGCGTTGGAACCTTGACCTCAGTGCCCATGCAATCCTCGTCCTTTACTTGGTCACGGGGCTGCTATGCCCCAATGCGTCGGCAATCAAGGCCGCTTGTTGTTTCTTGTGCCGGCTGGCGAGCCCGGTCGCAGGCGATGCCGCCGCGTCGCGGCCCGCATAAACAGGGCGCATGCCCTCGTGGCCAGCCTCGCTTAGACACGCTTCGATCAACTCCTCGACGAAGAACCAGCTTCCCTGGTTCTTGGGCTCTTCCTGCGCCCAGACACAGGTTTCGAGATTGGTCATCTCGGCCAGGCGTTTGACCAGCGGTTCGCTCGGGAAGGGATAAAGCTGCTCGATACGCACGATCTGCGTGTTCTCATCGCCGGCCTCGTCGCGCGCGGACATCAGCTCGTAGCCCACCTTGCCCGAACACAGGACCAGCCGCTTGGTCGCTTCGGCCGACGGGGGATTGAGGTCCGACTTGATGCGGAAGAAATGTCCCGCGCCCGTAAAATCTTCCCGGGTCGAGGTCGCCCGCTTATCGCGCAGCAGCGACTTGGGCGTCATGATGACCAAGGGCTTGCGGAAATCGCGCATCATCTGGCGGCGCAGCAGGTGAAAATAGTTGGCGGGCGTCGTCACATTGGCGACCTGCATATTGTCTTCCGCGCATAGCTGCAGGAAACGCTCGAGCCGCGCCGAGCTATGCTCTGGCCCCTGGCCTTCATAGCCGTGAGGCAAGAGCATCACGAGGCCGCTGGCGCGCAGCCACTTGGCTTCGCCGCTGGCGATGAACTGGTCGATCATGATCTGCGCGCCGTTGGCGAAATCGCCGAATTGCGCTTCCCACAGAACGAGGCTCATCGGGTCGGTGAGCGAATAGCCATATTCGAAGCCGAGCACGCCATATTCGGATAACGGGCTGTCGCGCACTTCGAAGCGCGGACCCGGTACCTTCATTTCGCGTAGCGGGATGAATTTTTCGCCGGTCTTCTGGTCCACCCAGACGGCATGGCGCTGCGAAAAAGTGCCGCGGCCCGAATCCTGCCCCGACAGGCGCACGCCCATGCCGTCGAGCAGCAGGCTGCCAAAGGCGAGCGCTTCGCCGGTCGCCCAGTCGATGCCCTCGCCCTCCTTGAGCGCCTTTTCCTTGGCCTTCAGGATGCGACCGAGCGTTCTGTGGGTATCGAGCGCGTCGGGAATGTGCGTCAGCACGTCGGTGAGCATGTCATATTGCTCGTCCGACAAGCAGGTGGTGGTATTACGGCGCCCGGTAATTTCCTCTTTGGGCGTACGCAGGTCCTTCCAGCGGCCGCCGAACCAGTCGGCCTGCCTGGGCTCATACGCATTGCCTGCCTCGAATTCCTCGGCGAGGTGATCGGTGAACTCGGCGATCGCCTTTTCGACCCAACCGTCGTCGATCACGCCTTCTTCGACAAGGCGCCTGGCGTATAGCTCGCTGATCGGTGGATGCTGGCGGATTTCGTCATACATTAGCGGCTGGGTGAAGCTGGGTTCATCGCCTTCGTTATGCCCGAACCGGCGATAGCACCACATGTCGATCACGATGTCGCGGCCAAAGGTCTGGCGATAATCGATCGCCAGCTTGCACGCCCAGGTCACGGCCTCCGGATCGTCAGCGTTGACGTGGAGGATCGGCGCCTGGATCGATTTGGCGATATCGCTCGGATAGGGCGATGAACGCGCGAATTGCGGGCTCGTCGTGAAACCTACCTGGTTGTTGATGACGAAATGGATGGTGCCGCCCGTGGCATAGCCCTGCAGCCCGCTCATCATCAGGCATTCTGCGACGATGCCCTGCCCTGCAAAGGCCGCATCGCCGTGCAGCAGGATGGGCAATACGGTCTTGCCATGCTTGTCGCCGCGCAGCGTCATGACTGCGCGCACCTTGCCGAGCACGACCGGGTTCACCGCCTCGAGGTGCGAGGGGTTGGGCATGAGGCTGAGATGCACTTCATTGCCATCGAACGAACGATCGGAGCTGGTGCCCAGGTGATATTTGACATCGCCCGAACCGCCGACTTCCTCGGGGTTGGACGCACCGCCCGCGAATTCGTGGAAAATGGCGCGGTAAGGCTTGCCCATGACGTTGGCGAGGACGTTCAAACGCCCGCGGTGCGCCATGCCGATCGTCATTTCGGTGACGCCCGCCGCGCCGCCATATTTGATGATCGATTCCAAGGCGGGAATCGCGCTTTCGCCGCCGTCCAAGCCAAACCGCTTGGTGCCGACATATTTGCGGGCGAGAAATTTCTCCCACTGCTCGCCTTCGATCACCTTTTGCAGGATCGCCTGCTTGCCTTCGGGCGTGAAGTGGATTTCGGCATTCTTGCCCTCGACCCGCTCCATGATGAAGCGGCGTTCTTCGAGGTCGTTGATGTGCATGAACTCGATGCCCACCGTGCCGCAATAATTGGCCTGCAGCACGCCAACGATCTGCTTGATCGTGGCGGTTTCGAAGCCCAGCACCCCGCCCAGCCACACTTCCTCGGACAAGTCCGTAAATCCAAAATAGGCGGGCGTCAGTTCTTCATGGAATTCATTATGACTGAGCCCCAGCGGATCGAGGTTGGCAGCCAGATGACCGCGAACGCGGTAGGTGCGGATCAGCATCATCGCGCGGATGGAAGCATCAGCCGCGGCGCGTACTTCCTTCTGTCCGAGCTGCGGCTGCACCTTGCCAATCGCCGCTTCGACCTTTTCGGGCGCCTGTTCGATCACCGCCAGCGTCGGATCGAGCCCGCTATTCGCGTCATCCAGTTCGGTGATTGGCCAGTTCGGCCTGGCCCAACTCGGCCCCTCTTCGCGCTCGGTCGAAATCGCGTCCATTATTCCCAATCGTCCTGCCGACTTGTGTGCATGGTCAACATGGCAACCCCTAGCTTGGTTGCAATTGCGAACGCTTAAAGGGATTGGCTTGGTCTGGCTAGGCCCGATGCGGTCTGGAAAGTGCCATTTTTGCAGGGTAGGCAGGAGCCATGAAGATACAGATCCTTGCCGCCACCGCTGCACTTGCGCTCACCGCCTGCAATGCGGCTGGAAACGCCGCCCCTGAAGCCGAAACCATTGGACTTGCGGAGCCGGCATTCCCGCTGGTGATGCCCTCGGGCGGCATGGGTCCGTTCCTGACTTGCCTGCAGGACCGCCATACCGCCATTCTCAGCGCGCATCGCGGCGGAGCAGGGCCCGACTATCCGGAAAATGCCATCGAGACATTGGCCTGGAACGCGAGCGTCGCGCCGATGATGTTCGAAATCGACGTGCGTCAGACGTCCGACGGCGCCTACGTCCTGTTCCATGATGAGGAATTGCAGCAGGACACGGATGGCAGCGGCTTTCTCGCATATCATACGCTAGAGGAGCTCGAGAACGTCCGATACAACGGCACCGATATCGGTATTTCCACGCTCGAAGAGGTCGTCGAATGGGCGCGCGGCAAGGTGCTCCTGCAGCTCGACGTGAAGCGCGGCGTGCCGTTCGATCCGCTGATCGACTGGCTCGAAGAACGCGATGCCACGGGCTTCACGCTCATCATCACCTATAATGTCGATGACGCCGCCACCGTGGCGCGCGCCAATGACGAGATCATGATCAGCGCGAGCGTCGACAATCCGGGCGACCTCGCGACACTCAACGCGGCGGGTGTCCCGGACGCGCGCATTGCAGCTTGGACGGGGCTCGGCACGCCGCGCATCGATTTGTGGAAGACGTTGGGCGAACGGGGAATCGGCGCCAATTACGGCGCGTTCGCAACGCTCGACGACCAGAATGCCAGCGGCGAGGCCTATCGCGCATTGGTCGAAGCCGGGCTCGATGTCGTCTCGACGGACAAGCCGCAATATGTCTTCGATGCGCTCGAGGAACGGCAGGATTTCACTGCAGCCGCCACTGCCTGCATGGCGCAATAAAAAAGCCCCGGCGCAGCGCCGGGGCTTCCTGAGAAGCGCGAAGACCTAGCCCTTGAGCAATGCGGTCAGCGTGGTGCCGAGTTCGCTGGGCGAGGGCGAGACGCGGATACCCGCTTCTTCCATCGCGGCGATCTTGCTGTCGGCATCGCCCTTGCCGCCCGAGACGATCGCGCCGGCATGGCCCATGCGGCGGCCCGGAGGCGCGGTCTTGCCCGCGATGAAACCGACGGTCGGTTTGCGGCGACCTTTTTTGGCTTCATCGGCCAGGAACTGCGCGGCTTCTTCTTCGGCGCTACCGCCGATTTCGCCGATCATGATGATGGATTCGGTTTCATCGTCGGCCAGGAAGAGTTCGAGCACGTCGATAAAGTTGGTGCCGTTGACCGGATCGCCGCCAATGCCGACCGCGGTGGTCTGGCCCAGGCCTTCATTGGTCGTCTGGAACACGGCCTCATAGGTCAGCGTGCCCGAGCGCGACACGACGCCGACGCTACCTTTTTTGAAGATTTTGCCCGGCATGATGCCGATCTTGCATTCTTCGGGCGTCAGGACGCCGGGACAGTTGGGGCCGATCAGACGGCTATTCGAGCCTTCGAGCGCGCGCTTCACCTTGACCATGTCGAGCACCGGAATGCCCTCGGTAATGGCCACGATCAGCGGGATTTCCGCGGCGATGGCTTCGCAAATCGCGTCGCCCGCGAAGGGCGGCGGCACGTAGATGACGCTGGCGTCCGCACCAGTCGCCTCACGCGCCTCGCGCACCGTATCGAATTGCGGCAGGCCGAGATGCTCGGAGCCACCTTTGCCCGGCGTCACACCCGCCACCATCTGCGTTCCGTAATCGAGCGCCTGCTGGGTGTGGAACGTACCGGTATTGCCCGTCATCCCCTGCGTGATGACCTTGGTGTTCTTGTCGACGAGAATGCTCACGCGGTGCGCTCCTTAAGCGAGGGTTTCGTCCATGCCCTTACAGGCATCGACAAGTTCTTCAACGGCGTCGATCGACACCTTCAGATTGGACTTCTCTTCGTCCGACAGTTCGATTTCGATCACGTCCTCGATGCCATCGGCGCCGATCATTGCGGGCACGCCCACGTACAGCCCGTCGACGCCATATTTGCCTTCGACGTACGCCGCGCAGGGCAGGATGCGCTTCTGGTCGCCGAGATACGCCTCAGCCATGCTGATGGCGCTAGTCGCGGGGGCATAATAAGCGCTGCCGGTCTTGAGGAGGCCGACGATTTCGCCGCCGCCGCCGCGCGTGCGCTGGACGATTTCGTCGATGCGCTCTTCACTGATGCCCTTGATCTTGGCGAGATCGTTCACGGGGATGCCGTTGACCGTCGAATAGCTCAGCACCGGCACCATCGTGTCGCCGTGGCCGCCAAGCACGAACGCGTTCACGTCCTTGGTCGAAACGTCGAATTCCCACGCGAGGAACGTCGCGAAGCGCGCGCTATCGAGCACGCCCGCCATGCCGACGACCTTGTTGTGCGGGAGGCCCGAAAATTCGCGCAGCGCCCAGACCATCGCGTCGAGCGGGTTGGTAATGCAGATGACGAAGGCATCAGGGCAGTTATTCTTGATGCCCTCGCCGACCGCCTTCATCACCTTGAGGTTGATGCCGAGGAGATCATCGCGGCTCATGCCGGGCTTGCGTGGCACGCCCGCGGTGACGATCACTACGTCGGCGCCGGCAATGTCGGCATAATCGTTGGTGCCCGTGATCTTCGCGTCGAAACCCTCGATCGGACCGCACTGCGACAGGTCGAGCGCCTTGCCCTGCGGCAGCCCCTCGGCGATGTCGAAGAGGACGACGTCCCCCATTTCCTTCTTGGCGGCGAGATGGGCGAGCGTGCCGCCGATCATGCCGGAACCGATAAGGGCGATCTTCTTGCGGGCCATGGGGGTCCTTCCGTGACGAAAATGTGAGTCGCGCGGGCGCGCGAAGCAACTTGGGCACGCACCTAGCGGGGCGTGGGAAAGAGGGCAACCGCCCTATGCTTTCTCGGCATTACGCCAAGGCGTTTTCTCGGCTCGACGAAACGAATGCGCTAACGCTTCAGAAAGCATGGGCTGTCAGCAACAATTCAGCCGGGCATGCGTAGCAAGGGGCAGAAGAACAGGAGTAATCCAATGAAAAAACTACTCATCCTTGCTGCAGGCACGCTGGCCTTCGCCGCGACGCCCGCTGCTGCCCAACCCGCGCATGCCGGCAAAGGCAAGCATAGCACGCATGCCCATCAGGGCTGCCCTCCGGGGCTCGCCAAGAAGCGCAATGGCTGCCTGCCGCCGGGCCAGGCCAAGAAACTTTATGATGTGGGGCATCGCTTCGACCGCGAATTCAGTGGCTACACGTCCTATGACCGCCTGCCGTACGACCTGCGCCGGCGTTATGATCTCGATCCGCGCAGCCGTTACATTTATGACGATAATTATCTTTATCGCGTTGACCCGACGACCCTGATCGTTCGCGAAGTGCTCGACGCTATTTTCTAAAGGGCAGTGCAACCGCCCTTCAGGAGGCCGCTTCTCCCGATGCGCGGAGAAGCGGCCTTTTATATTTAACGTTCAGGATCGGCGAAACCGTGCCCCGCTTCGAGATAATCCAGGCTCTGCATCTCCTCGAGCCGGCTGACGGTGCGGGCGAACTCGAAGCTTCCATCACCATCGGGATACAGCCCCGCAGGCTCGGCATCGGCAGCCGCCAGCAGTTTGACGCGGTGTTCGTAGAGCGCGTCGACCAGCGTGACAAAGCGGCTGGCCTCATTACGCATGTCGGGCCCCATGACGGGGATGCCGACAATAATGACGGTGTGAAAATTTTGCGCGATGGCAAGATAATCGGCGGCGCCGCGCGGTTGCCCGCAAAGACGCCGGAAACTGAACACCGCGACGCCTTTCAGCGCCTTGGGGACATGCAGCGTGCGGCCGCCGCCGACGTCGAGAGACATGGTAGGGACAGCCTCGCGCTCGACCTCATAATCGGTCAGGCGGAAAAACGCCTCGGACAACGCCTTGGTGGCTTCGGGGCCATTGGGCACGTGCCACAGGTCGAGCCCCTTCATGCGGTCCAAGCGGTAATCCGTGGGGCCGTTCAGCTCGACCACCTGCATCTGCGCCTCGATGAGGCGGATGAAGGGCACGAAGAGCTCGCAGTTGAGGCCGTCCTTGTAGAGATCGGCTGGCGGGCGGTTGGAGGTGGTGACGATCCCCACCCCCTCATCGATCAGCGCGGTGAAAAGGCGGCCCATGATCATCGCGTCTGCGGTGTTGGTGACCTGCATTTCATCGAAGGCGAGGAAACGGGCTTCGGATGCGATCTCTTCGGCGACGCGGATCAGCGGGTCGTCCTTGCCACCGTCGCGCATCGCGCGCAGCCGCGCGTGGATGTCGAGCATGAAGGCGTGAAAGTGGACGCGGCGCTTGGGCTCGGCATTGATCGTGTCGAAGGCAAGGTCCATCAGCATCGACTTGCCGCGCCCCACCCCTCCCCACATGTAGACGCCGCACGGCGCGGGCGTCTCGCGCCCAAACAGACGGGATATAAAGCCGGTGCGCGTATTGCCGAGGTCCTCGGCAAAGCGATCGAGCGACTTTACGGCGCGCGCCTGGTCGGCGTCGGGCTGGAGTTCGCCCGCCGCGATCAGCGCGTCATAGGCCTCACTTACGGTCGTCATCGCCCTTCCCGCGCGGATCGCGCACGCGTTTGAGCGTACCGGTAAAGCCATAGCAGGGCGTGCCTTCTTGTTCGGCATGGCCGGTGAGGAAGGCGATGCCGCCCGGCGTCTGCCGCAGCAGCGTGACGTGCGCATCGAGCGGAACACCGGCGCGTCCGCGGTTGAGGAAACGGGTATGGCAATCGAGAGTCACGTAATGCGCGCGATCCATCCCCGCGACAAACCCGCCTGCAAACAGCGCCATGTCGATGAAACTCATGACGCAGCCGCCATGGATCGATCCGCCGGGGTTGAGGTGTTGCTCTTCGGGAAACATGCGCACGATCGCGGTGCCGGGCGTATCGCCGGGCTTGAATACCATGTCGCCGATCTGCGCGGCAAAACTGTCGGGATTGCGCCAGCCACCCCACCAGAACCAGCCGTCATGGTCGGGATGCGGCTCGGCACCGTCGGGTATTGTGGGTTTGCTCATGCTTGCCGCGCTAGGCGGCCAAAGCGCACAGCGTCAAGCCGCGCGTTCGGCGATCATCTTTTTGGTCTCGGCAATCGCCTTGGCCGGGTTGAGACCCTTGGGGCAGGCGTTGGCGCAGTTCATGATCGTGTGGCAGCGATAGAGGCGGTACGGATCCTCGAGCTGGTCGAGCCTTTCGCCTGTCGCTTCATCGCGGCTGTCGGCTAGCCAGCGATATGCAGCGAGCAGGACTGCCGGTCCCAGAAACCTGTCCGAATTCCACCAATAGCTCGGGCAGCTGGTCGAGCAGCATGCACACAGGATGCATTCATATAGACCATCGAGCTTGGCGCGATCTTCGGGCGCCTGGTTGCGCTCCTTGCCTGAGGGTTCGGGCGTCTCGCTCTTCAGCCAGGGTTCGATGCTCGCATATTGCGCATAGAAATGGGTGAAATCGGGGACCAGATCCTTGACCACCTCCATGTGCGGGAGCGGGGTGATCTGAATGGTGCCCTTATAATCCTCGATCGCGCTGGTACAGGCGAGCCCGTTCCTGCCCTCGATATTCATCGAGCAGGAACCGCAAATGCCCTCGCGGCACGAGCGACGGAAGGTCAACGTCGGATCGATCTCGTTCTTGATCTTGATGATCGCGTCGAGGACCATCGGTCCGCACTTTTCCAGATCGATCGTGTAGGTGTCGTACCGCGGGTTCTCGCCCGTGTCCGGATCGTAGCGGTAAATCTTGAAATTCTTCAGTCGGCGGCCTTCCTGGGGGGCGTGCTTCACGCCTTTTCTGGGTACGCTATTCTTGGGCAGGCTGAGTTGGGCCACGTATTTTCTCCGAACTTGTCTTGGGGAGGCGCTAGCAAAAGGCGCCGCCGTCTCCAAGGGGGACTTTAGAGCGCCTTCACCGCTTCGAGCACCTCTTCGACATGGCCTTTCACGCGCACCTTTGGCCAGGCCTTCACGATCTTGCCGTCGCGGTCGAGCAGGAAGGTGGCGCGGTGCATGCCCATAAACTTCTTGCCGTACATCTGTTTTTCGCCCCACGTGCCGAAACCGTCCGAAACCTTGCCGTTCTCATCGCTCACTAGCGGCACGGTGAGATCATGCTTCGCGATGAATTTTTCGTGCCGTTCGTTGCTATCACGGCTGACGCCGATCACGCGCGCGCCTTCGGCTTCGAATTCGGCCAGATGTTCAGAGAAATCGATTGCCTCGGTGGTGCAGCCTGGCGTCATGTCCTTGGGATAAAAATAAACCACCAACGGCGCCCCGGGTGCATCGAGCCGGATGTCGTTTCCCGCAGTCGTGGTGACCTCGACGGCGGGTGCCTTGTCGCCTTCTTCAAGCATGTCGAACCTTCTCCCAATAGTCACTGATGCGCTGGCGCGCTTGCTGGCATGCCTCTAGCAACGCATCCCAATCGGGATAACCCGTCACTTCGGCCAATAGGTCCCGCGCCGCGCGGGCCGGTTTTTTGGTATCGGGGGCAATCAGGCGCATCACCACCAGCATAGCGGTCAGCAAACGGTTGTCGGCGGGCAGTGACTGCGGGGCGTGTCCTGCCTCGGCGAGCAGCTCGGTGGCACGTGCAAGATCGGGATCGAGGCCTTCGCGCGTGGCCAACTGCGTCACGTGGACGGCAAATTCCAGATCGACCAACCCACCAGCACCAAGCTTGATATCGAGGGCCCCTTGCGGGGGCTTGGACACCATCATTTCTTCGCGCATGGCGGCCGCGTCCTTGCGCAGCTTCGCGACATCGCGGTCCGTGCCATAAATGTCAGCCAGAATGCCATGGACCTTCATCTGCCCCGCCTCGGTGCCAAAGATCGGTCGTGCGCGGCACAGCGCCAGATGCTCCCATGTCCATGCTTCGCTGCGCTGGTAGGCGGCAAATGCATCCATCGACACGGCAAGACTGCCCTGCGTTCCTTGTGGCCGCAATCGGGTGTCGACCTCGTAAAGGGGTCCCCGCGCGGTCGGGACACTCAAGGCTGCGCTGATGCGACTCGCCAGCCGATTGTAGTAATCCGTGGGTCCCAGCGGACGGGGACCGTCCGATTGTTCCGCAGTCGGCATGTCGTAGAGAAAAATGATGTCGAGGTCGCTGGCATGGGTCAGTGCTTCGCCGCCCAGCCTGCCGAGGCCCACGATCACTAGCCCGTGGCCATCGAACTTGCCGTGGGTGATCTCGAACTCGCGCCGGGTGCGCTCGCCTAAAGCAAGGATTACGCCCTCGGCAACACGCGCATAGCCCTTGGCGATGTCGAGCGGATCATGCTTGCCGTCGATCAGTTGCACGCCGAGCGCGAATCTTTTTTCGCCCACCAGCGCGCGGACGCGGTCGAGTGCCATGTCATATTCGAGCGCATCGAGCTGCTCGCCCAGTATCGCCGCGAAGGTCTCGGCATCGGGCAACGGATCGAACATAGATCGATCGAGCAGGCCATCGAGCAACGCCGGACGCCGCGCCAACTGATGCGCCAGCGCGGGCGCGGTCGATAGAATGCGCGCCAATAACCGCGCCAATTCGGGCCGCGCCTCGAGCAGGCGATAAAAATTCACGCCGCTGGGAATCCCGTCGACAATGTCGGCAAAGCGGTTGAGCGCGTGGCCTGGATCGGGGGCGGCCGCGATTGCTTCGATCATCGTCGGCAGCATCGCTTCGAATGCCGACCGTGCCGCGGACGAGCGCAGCGATCGAGCCCGACCGGTGCGCCATTGTGCAATCAGGCGCAGCGCCCCGTCACGTTCCTCGAGCCCCGCCCTGGCCAACGCGCGATCGAGCTTTTCGCTATCGGTCGGAAGGACTGCAACCGCGTCATTCGGCATGAGCTTGTTAAACCCGCTTGCGACTGCCTCGACGTGCCCCCGCAACCAGTCCAGCCAGCTGGAGACCGTGTTCCAGCCGGCTAGCGCGGCGACGTTTTGCAGCGCGGCCTCGTCACGCGGTATTTCGTGCGTCTGCCTGTCATCGACCATCTGGATCCGATGTTCGGCGGTGCGCAGGCGGCGATATGCCTCCGCCAGCATTGCCGCGCCATCGCGGTCGAGGTGCCCTTTCTGGTTGAGCGCCACAATACTATCGAGCGTCGCTGCGGTACGAAGCGTCGGATCGCGCCCGCCATGGATCATCTGCAAGGCCTGCACCGAAAATTCCACTTCGCGGATGCCACCGCGACCCCGTTTGAGATCGTATCCCGGCCCGAATGTCTGACCTGACGCATAGTGATCGCGCACCCTTGCAGCGATGCTACCGATCTCCTCGATGACACCGAAATCAAGCGCGCGCCGCCAGACGAAGGGCTGCACTGCCTCGAGGAATTGACTGCCAAGCAGCGCATCCCCCGCGGCGCATCTCGCCCGAATGAAGGCGGCGCGTTCCCAACCCAAGGCCGCGCTCTCATAATGCGATATCGCCGCTGAAACCGGCAGGGCGATCGGTGTCACCTCTGACGCCGGACGCAGGCGCAGGTCGACCCTTGCCACGTAGCCTTCGGTGGTGCGTTCCTGCAGGAGCCGAACCATCTCGCGAGAGATGCGCATGGCAGCTTGCGCGGCGTCGTCCTGGGCGCGCCGCGGCAGTCGTTCCGGATCGTACAGCAGGATGAGATCGACGTCGGACGAGTAGTTCAGCTCCCGGCTGCCCAGCTTGCCGAGCGCGATGGCCGTGATGCCTTCCAGAGGCGCACCCGGCATACGCTCGTCGATCGCCGCTGCAAGCGCACGGTCGATGGCGCGATCGGCAAAGTCGGACAAATGGCGCGTCGAGGTCTCGAGATCGAACTGGCCCGAAAGGTCTCCAAGCGCCACGGCAAGAGCAAGTGCGTCGCGGCGGCGGCGCAATTCGACCGCCACATTTTCTTCGCTGCGCGCCAGTGCCGCAGCGACAGCGCAATCCGCCCCCTCATTGACGAAAATTTCGACGATATCGGGCGATCGCTCCATCGCACCGCGCAGGAATGGCGCATGGTCGCGCGCGCGGCTGAGAGTGGTTTCTGCGTCGCCAGGGCGGTCCATCCCATGCCCATGCACGATTCATCGCAACGACGAAACCATTGGCGCGTAATCCCGTTTGTTTAATACTATGACAGATCGCAACTTCCTTGTGGCAGGGGAGAAGCAGTTTGAGGACCGACAGAAAATCATGGTCGACCCACATTCTCCCCATGCCGGTATCGTCGCCTCGCTGCGACGCGCCTTTGCGCCTGTCAACGATACCAACGATGACGACGAATTCGCGGAACTTCTAAAAAAGCTACGTTAAGGGGACGTGCTCTACGTATCCTTGGCGAGGTTATCGACCTCACCCATGATCGCCTGCAGTGCAGAACGGTCATCCTTCGCCGAATCCTGGCGCCGGGATGGCAATTCGTTGCTGTCGAGCAGGTTTTCTAGCGCCACGCGGCCACGCGCGACGCGGCTCTTGATCGTGCCCACCGCACAACCGCAAATCTGCGCGGCTTCTTCGTAGGCAAAACCGCCCGCGCCGACGAGAATCAGGGCCTCGCGCTGCGGCTGCGGCAACTGCATTAGCGCGCGCTGCATATCGGCAAGATCGACGTGCTTATCCTGCGCCGCAGGGGCTGCTAGAATCTTGGCCGCAGTCACATCATCCCATTCCCCCTTGAAGCGCGCGCGGCGCATTTGGCTGAGGAAAAGATTGCGAAGGATGATAAATGTCCAGGCACGCATATTGGTGCCGGCCTGGAAGCGTTTGCGCGCTGCCCACGCTTTCAGCAGAGTCTCCTGGACAAGATCGTCCGCAGTGTCGCGATTGCCTGAGAGCGATCGTCCAAAAGCGCGCAAGTGCGGAATGACCTGTCCAAGCTGATCCTTGAATTCGTCATCGGGCAACGGGACGGGATCGGGCTTCTTACCCTCCTGGTCTGTGCTGTTCTTGGCCAAGATGATCCCCAAAAATACCCGCCGTCCGTCACGGGCGAACGACTCATGCGCTTCCGGTTATGAAAGCGTAACGAATGTAGGAAGCAGCGGGCGGAGTAGCAACCCGCCCGCCGACTGGCCGTTCAGGCCGGCACGGTCGCCGCGTCGAAGAACAGCGCTTGGCTGATCGCCGCTTTCACCGTGTTGCGCTGGAACGGCTTGGTAATCAGGAACGTGGGCTCGGGCCGCGAACCTGTCAGTAGGCGTTCGGGGAACGCGGTGATGAAGATCACCGGGACCTTGAAATCGCCCAGGATGTCCTTGACCGCGTCGATACCCGAACTGTTGTCGGCAAGCTGGATGTCGGCCAGCACCAGGCTCGGGCGGTTGGCTCGCGCTTCGGCGACCGCTTCGTCGCGCGTCACCGCAACGCCGGTCACGTTATGGCCGAGGTCCCTGACGATCGTCTCGATGTCCATCGCGATGATGGGCTCATCTTCGATGATCAGCACTTCGGCGCGGGTCTGGCGTTCTATTTCGCCGGTGGCTTCGTTCACGAGGCTCTCGACGTCTTCTTCGCTGACATCGATCAGATACGCCGTTTCCTTGGTCGAAAAGCCCTCAAGGCTGGTCAGCAACAGCGCCTGACGCGACAGCGGCGTAATTTTCGAAAGCCGGGCCTGCGCGATATTCTCGGCATTTTCGGTATTGGTCGTGGGGTCTTTGTTGTCCTCGACGTGCGCGCTCGACCAGATCGCATGAAAGGTGCGGTAAAGGCCAAGGCGCGGGTCGACGTCGCTCGGAAATTCCTCGGGATTATCGACAATCGTTTCCAACGTGGTGCGTACATAATTATCACCGTGCTGCTGGCTTCCCGTCAAAGCGCGCGCATAACGACGCAGGAACGGCAAATGCGGTGCGAGTTCTTCACCCAGCGACATAAATATTCTCCCGTTCGGTAAGCGACCGCGTGTCACTGCGAATCGCCCAACCCAAGTTGCGACCTCGCCCCCTCACCGTGCCCTTATGGAAACAGCGAAACGACAAAGCCTGTTCGATGAGGGAACAAAGCAGTCGCCCTTTGGTTTCAATTGCCAACCACTTGGACGAAATTGTTTTCGTTGACGTCGTCCGAGAAGGCGGCGAGATGGCCGGGAAAATGGCAGCGGCAGCGGGACGCTTGGAGGGGATTATCCGATCACGCGTGCCCGTTCGCACAGAGAGGAAATTGGGTTGGGTAAAGAGAGGACCGGTTCGTCCAAGGACAAGAAGTCCGAAACGGAAGCGAACCCGCCAGCAGAAGGAAAGTCGTCCGAACAGGTCGCGCGCGCCCTGCGCTCGGTCTACGATGATACCTTGCGCGAAGATGTCCCTACCGAATTCGAGGACCTGCTGAAAAAACTGAAATAGGCTGTCATGAGCAGCCCCCCGCGCAAACCACGAATGAGTAGCCCGGTCCAGCTTCTGCTGGTCATGTCCCTGGCGCTGCTCCCGATCGGTGCGCTCCTGACGTATGGTGCGCAGCACGAAATCGCCGAATCCCACAAAGCGCGCGAAAGAGCCGCCGACGCTAGCCTCGAAACCGCCGCCAGCAATGTCGAGGCCCTGTTTTCCCGCAATGCGCTAGCGCTCCGCATCGCCGCCGGCGGCGCTTTTGGCGCGGGCGCCTCCGATCCCTGCGAAGCGGCACGTCTGTCGCTGGCTAATACACCGGGGGTGCAGCTGCCCTTTGCGATCGATACGCTCGACAACCAAAGAGTTTGCGGTGACGGCCGTATCGACACGATCCGATCCGATCGCGCGGCTACGCCTGGTGAAATCCGGTTTCGCGTCAATGAGGACGGCGATGCCATCCTGATGCGAATAACGGTCGACGGCGGTACCGTGACCAGCATGTTGCCGGTGGCCGATATCCGCGCCGCCGTCGCCTCTGCCAGCGAAAATATAAAAGTCTTCGGGTTGATCGACACCGAAGGGCGCCGCTTGCCGGTAATGGCAAACGACGAAGCGCCATTGGACGACCGCATGCCCTATCGCAAGTCGCTGGACTTGGCGAATGAACGGATCGAGGCCGTTGCGGCGACCGACGTGAGCCAATTGAGCAATGCCGATCGCCTGCTGATCTTCCTGCCAGTCGCTATGTTTGCGCTGGCGGTGCTGGTCGCCTGGGCGATGGTCAATGGATTGTTGGTCCGGCCGCTGCGCCGCTTGCAGGGCGCGGTTCAAGCGCACGAACCCGACAAGGGCGATTTCCACGTTCCCGAAAAGCTTGGTCCGGCCAGCGAGATCAGGGATCTTGGATACGCCTTTTCGAATTCGATGCAAAAGATCGAACAGTCCGAAACCGCGATGAGCGATGCGCTCGAAGGTCAGCGCCGCCTCGTCCGCGAGGTCCACCACCGCGTCAAGAACAACCTGCAGGTCGTAGCCTCGCTCCTCAATATTCATTCGCGCGGCGCAGAAGGCGCAGAAGCGCAAGCCGCCTATGCCGGGATTGGCCGGCGCGTAGAAGCGCTCGCTGTTGTCCACCGCAACCATTTCGCGGAGGTCGAAGAAAGCCGCGGGATCCAGCTTCGCCCATTGCTGACGGAGCTGAGCGCGGGTTTGCGCGCCAGTGCAAGCGGGGAGACGTCTTCGCGGATCGAACTCGATCTCATCACGGCTTCGACGACGCAGGATACCGCGGTCGCGGTCGCCTTTCTCGTGACCGAGGTGGTCGAGTTCATCCTGACCAATGGAAACGGTGAAACGATCGATATCCAGCTGCGCCCGTCGAGCGAGTTGACGGCCCGCCTCGAAATATCGTCAGAAGCGCTGATCGAGCGAAATCCTGTCCCGAAAGGCTTCGAGCAATTCGAGCGCATCGTCGAGGGACTGGCGCGCCAATTGCGCTCGCCGCTTGAGAAAAAAGTCGGGCGCTACGCGGTCGAACTCGCAATCTTTCCGGAATAAAATCGTGATTTTCGGGGATCGTTTCGGTTGCAGCCAAAAAAGTTTTCTTCCCTAGGAACCCTGCCCCGAAAAGCGCGTTTTTATATTCGGATAGTGACCTTATGCCCCCCCGCTCTCGCTATCCGAATAAATGGGCCCGCTATCGTCAACCCTCCCCCCCCCCGGTGACGATTGCGGGCCCAAATTCTTTTCAGAATCGAGACCTTCTTCGTCAGCCGCAGCGGCGGTGCGCGCACGGCGCCAGTGAGTCACGCGAATGGCTATGATGGCAAACTCGTAAAGAGCGATCAGCGGGATCGCGAGGATGATCTGGCTGACCGCATCGGGCGGCGTCAGCACCGCAGCGAGGAAAAACGCGCCAACGACCATATAGCGCCGCCCCTTCACCAACTGGTCGCGCGTCACGATACCGGCACGCTCCAGGATCATCATCAAAATGGGCAGCAGGAAGGCGAGCCCGAAGCCGAACATGAACTTGGTCGAAAAATCGAGATAGTTGCCGATGGCGGGCAGCGCCTCGGTCGATACGCCCCCGACCTCGCCTTCGAAGCCCAGCAGGAAATTCAGGGCGATTGGCATGGCGACGAAATAGGCGAAGCTCGCGCCGGCCGCGAAAAAGACCGGCGTAAGCAGGAGGAATGGCAGGAACGCGCGCTTTTCTTTCTTGTAGAGCCCCGGCGCGACAAACCGCCACAGCTGCGTCGCAAAGACCGGGAAGCTCACCATGATGGCCGCGAAGAATGCAACCTTCACCTCGACGAAGAAGGCTTCGAAGATATTGGTGAAAATGAGCTTGCCCTGCCCGGCCGCCAACAGCGGCTGCACCAGCACCGAGAAGATGGGTTTCGCGAGGTAATAGCAGATGAAGAAAGCCGCGAAGAGCACACCCACCGACACCAGCAGGCGGCGGCGCAATTCGATCAGGTGGTCGAGCAGGGGTGCCTTGCTGTCGTCGATTTCGCTCATGAAGCGGGTTTCCCGTCATCGAGCGGCAGTCCGGGTTGTTCGGGCTTCTCCGGCAGCTCGGCATCGCCAGCATCGCGCGCAGGCCTTGGCGTCATCGTCGGCGTTTCATCGATCGAAGGAAATTCCTGCATGATCTTGTCGTTCTGCGCGCGCCACTCCTTCTCCATCTCTTCCAGTTCTGCCTCGCGCATCGCGGTTTCGATGCCGGCAGTGAAATGGCGCGAATAATGGCGGATTTTACCAAAGAACCGTCCAATCGCGCGCATTGCGCCCGGCAGTTCCTTAGGCCCGATAAAGATCAGCGCCGCAATCACGACGATCAGGATTTCAGAGGTGTCGATGCCGAACATGGCGCCGTATTCAGCTGGAAGACTTGTCGCGGTCCCGCGTCACTTCGCTGTCGATGACATCGTCTTCGCGCGGCAACTGCTTAGGCTCGGATTTCTTGGGCTGGTCCTCGTCGGCCATCCCTTTCTTGAAGCTTTTCAGCCCCTGCGCGACGTCACCCATAAGACTTGAAAATCGCCCGCGGCCGAACAGCAGCAGGATCAGGAAGGCAAGGATCAACAGGCCCGGAAGACCGATCTGGCTCATGTGAATTTCTCCAATACTTACCCGCTACTTAGGCGTCTTCGTCTTCAGTTTCCACCTCGTCGTCGCCCTCAAGTTGTAACTGGAGCGCATCGTCGTCGAGCGGATCGAGAAGGCCTGCGGCCTTGAGGTCGTCGATTCCCGGCAGGTCGCGGCGGCTCTCCAACCCGAAATGGGTCAGGAAACCCCTGGTGGTGGCATAGGTCAGCGGACGCCCAGGCGTCTCGCGCCGGGCCCCGGTGCGGACCCAGCCGGCCTCCATCAGCACATCGAGCGTCCCCTTGCTGATCTGTACACCGCGAATGGCTTCGATCTCGGCGCGGCTGACAGGTTCGTGGTAGGCAATGATTGCCAGCGTTTCGGTGGCCGCCCGCGACAGGCGCCGCGGCTCCTCGCGTTCGCGGCGGAGCAAATGCGCCAGATCGGAAGCGGTCTGGAAATGCCAGCGCTTCCCCCGCTCGACCAGTTCGATACCGCGCGCGTCGTAATGTGCCGCCAATTCCTCGAGCGCGGCCTTCACATCGCCATCGCCGACATGCGCCGCGATATCCTCAACGGTCAGCGGTTCATCGCTGGCGAACAGGACAGCTTCGACAGCGCGGACAAATTCGTTCATCAGGCGGCCTTCACGCGCACTTCGTCGAAAGCCTCTTCCTGTTCGATATCGAGCCGCCCCTGCCGCGCCAGTTCAAGCGCCGCAAGGAAGGAGGAAGCAAGACAGGACTTTCGGTAGGCCGGATCGCTGGTAACGGGCAGGAAGGCTTCGAGTGCGATCCATTCGACCGCGATGCCCAGCATCTGCCCGACGCGGTGGATGGCATCTTCCAACGTCATCACACGGCGATCGTGCACCATATGCACGGCAGGCTGCATGCGAGCGCGAAGCTGGCCGTATGCTGCATAAAGATCGTAGGCACTCGCCCGCCACACGGCCTTGCGCTCTGTGCGCAGTCCCTCCGGCGCGGCGCGCGGGAAGACGTCACGACCCAGCCGATCGGAAGCCAGCAACCGTGCTCCCGCTTCGCGCATGGCATCGAGCCGCATGAGACGTTGCTGGAGACGAAGCGCCAGTTCCTCGGGGCTCGGGTCCTGTTCGGGATCCTTGGGCAGCAGGAGACAGCTTTTGAGATAAGCCAGCCACGCCGCCATCACGAGATAATCAGCCGCCAGCTCGAGCTTCAGCGCCGTGGCGTCCTCGATAAAGCCGAGATATTGTTCAACCAATTCGAGGATCGAGATTTGCGCGAGGTCGACCTTCTGGCCGCGCGCGAGGCTGAGCAGCAGATCGAGCGGCCCTTCCCAACCATCAATATCGAGATGCAGCGCATCTTCGTCGCGCACAGGCTGGAAAAGCAGTTCGCTCATGAGTCGGGAGCCTACCCGATTTTCAGGCCAGCGCCAGCAATTCGTCGCGCTTGGCGACGCATTCGGCAAAATCGAGCCGCTCGTCATCGACATCGATCGCCATGGCGGCCGCAAGGCGCATTTCGGCCCTTGTGCTCATCGCCGGAATGCAGGCCGCGATCGCCTGCATTTCGTCAAGCTTGCCCGAACAATGCAGCGCCACGTCGTTTCCGGCTTTCACGGTCCTGACCGCGCGTTCTGCGGCATCGCCGTCGAGCGCTTCCATATTGATATCATCGCTCATCAGGAAACCATCGAAGCCGATCCGTTCGCGGATGATATCCCCGATCACGGTAGGTGACTGGCTGGCTACGTTATCGGGGTCCCAGGCGGTGTAGATGACGTGGGCGACCATCCCCATCGGCGCATCGTTGAGCTGCTCGAACGGGAAAAGGTCGTCGTCGAGTTCGGGGCCGGTTGCCGTGACGGTCGGCGTTTCCTTGTGGCTGTCCACGAGCGCGCGACCATGGCCCGGCATATGTTTGACAACGCTGACTACGCCTGTCGAATGAAGCCCGCGCATTACCGCGCGACCGAGGCTGGCCACCCACAGCGGATTGCCCGCGAGACTACGGTCGCCGACGATCTGGTCGGCACCCTGCTGGCGCACATCGAGCACGGGGAGGCAATCCACGTTGATGCCGACATCGGCGAGCATCAGGCCGAGCGCGCGGGCATTGACCCGCGCTGCTTCCAGCGCCGATGACGGTGCCTTGTCGTAAAGCGCTTCGAACACGCCCATCGGCGGAAAGTCCATCCACTCGGGCGCACGCATCCGCGCCACGCGCCCGCCCTCCTGGTCGATCAGGATGGGGACGTCATTACGTCCCGATATGTCCCGCAAGTCATCCGTAAGCGATTTTAATTGCTCACGATTTTCGATATTGCGAGCGAACAGGATATACCCGCACGCATTGGCGTCCTTGAAGAATGCACGTTCATCGTCACTAAGCGCCGGGCCTTCCAGCCCGTAAATACAGGCCTGCATCAGTTGACCAAGACGCAGCTTTCGCCGCCGGCTTTCACGGCATCGCAGGCCGCTATAGCAGTTGCGCGGTCGGGCGCCGCTGCACGTAGGCGATGATACAGCCGACCATTGACACGCGCCGTCGGCACATATTTGTCGAGCGCGGCAACTTCGGGGAAGCGCGACGAGAGCAGCACCCACGCCGCCTCTGCCTGACGCGCCGAGGTATAGGCCCCCAGCTGGACCAGGACGCCGGCGGGCGCCGCAGTCTCGGCCGGGGTTTCGGCAGGCTGCGTCGCTACCGGTGGTGGAGGTGCAGGTGTCGGCTCGACCGCGATGACCGGCGTTTCCTCGACCGCCGCAGTATCGATTTCCGAGTAGGTCTCCTCTCCTGCCGAGGTTGCATAGGCGGTCTCGCTGTCGCCGGCGACATCGAGGCCGCCAGGATCGTCCGGCTGCACCTTGTAGGGGCCCTCGGGCGCGGCGATCAGCTCGGGTTCCCCACCGATCGGCCCGGCGTCGCGGCCGACGAAAAACATCGTGCCCGCTACCGCCGCCAGCGCGATCAGCACGACCGCGATAAAGGCGATCATCTTGCGCGCGGAGACGGCCGGCGGCGCGTCCTCGTCATCGACTGCTTCCAGCCAGGGCAGGTCTTCGTCGTAACCGGCGCGGGTTTCCGCCATCAACGCATCTCCTCGGCGGCCTCCACCCCCATGATGGCAAGGCCGTTTTTCAGAACCTGCCCTATCGCGCGCGCCAAATAAAGCCGTGCCGCGCTGAGCTCGGGCTGCTGTTCCAATAGAAAACGCTTGGAGGGATCGTCATTGCCGCGATTCCACGCCGCGTGGAACGCTGCCGCAAGATCGTAGAGATAGAAGGCGATGCGGTGTGGTTCATGTGCCGCTGCCGCCTGTTCGACGACCCGCGGAAATTGCGCGGCGAATTTAACGACGCCCAGTTCCTCATCGTCAAGAAGCGCCGGATCGGCACCGTCGGCGCTGATGCCCGCTTCCTTTGCCTTGCGCTCGAGGCTGCAAATCCGCGCATGCGCATATTGCACGTAAAAAACGGGGTTGTCCTTCGAGGCTTCCACCACCTTGGCGAAATCGAACTCGAGCGGCGCGTCGGCCTTGCGGGTAAGCATCATGAAACGCACCACGTCCTTGCCGACTTCCTCGACAACGTCCGCAAGGGTGACGAAATTGCCCGCGCGCTTCGACATTTTGATTGGCTCGCCCGCGCGCAGCAGCTTGACCATCTGCACGATCTTCACGTCGAGATCGACGCGGCCATCGGTCAGTGCGGTGACTGCCGACTGGATGCGCTTGACCGTCCCGGCATGGTCGGCGCCCCATATATTGACGAGATGGTCCGCCTTCTGCGCCTTTTGCAGGTGATAAGCGCTGTCGGCCCCGAAATAGGTCCAGCTGCCATCCGACTTGCGCATCGGACGATCCTGGTCGTCGCCAAATTGGGTCGACTTGAACAATGTCAATTCAACGGGCTCCCAATCGTCGGGCGTCTCTCCCTTGGGCGCTTCGAGCATGCCGGTGTAGATCAGCCCCTTGGCCTTGAGCGTCTCGAGTGCTTCATCGACCTTGCCCGACGCCTGCAATTCGGCCTCGGAGGCGAACAGGTCATGATGGATATCAAGCGTCGCCAGGTCGGCGCGAATGCGATCCATCATCAACGCCACTACCCGCGGCTTGAATAGCGGCAACCACTCACTCTCCGGCGCTGCCTGATAGGTGTCGCCAAATTCATCGACGAGCGCTGCGCCCACGGGTTTCAAGTAATCGCCCGGGTAGAACCCCTCGGGAATGTCGCCAATATCCTCGCCCAGCGCCTCGCGGTAGCGCAGGTGCGCCGATCGGGCGAGCGTATCGACCTGACTGCCCGCATCGTTGACATAATATTCGCGCGTGACCGCATAGCCCGCTGCTTCAAGCAGCGCGGCGAGCGCATCGCCCACGACCGCGCCGCGGCAATGTCCCATATGCATCGGGCCGGTCGGATTGGCGCTGACATATTCGACGTTGACGCGCTGCCCGTCACCCATCGCGCTCTTGCCGAAATCGTCGCCGGCGGCATGGATCGTCTTGAGTTCGTCCTGCCACACCCCGCAATCGAGCCGGATATTGATAAAACCCGGACCGGCGATATCGACGGTGGTCACGCCGTCCACCGCTTCCAGCTTGGGCGCGATCTTCTCGGCCAGCGCACGCGGATTGGACTTGGCGTGCTTTGCCAGCACCATCGCGGCATTGGTTGCTAGGTCGCCATGCGCAGGATCGCGCGGTGGCTCGACCGCGATATTCTTGCGATCGAGGTCATCCGGCAGGTCGCCGGCCGCGGTCAGTTCATCGAGGATGGTACCAATCGCGGCACCGAAACGAGCATAAAGGGACACGATATTTTCCATTGAATCTGGTGTTGGCTCGGCCTCTAGCGAATGGCGCCGCCCATCGCAATTGAACCATTTGGCCAGATTGGCCCACTATAGGGCATGAAAAAAGGGGCAAACCGCGACAAGACACAGGCGCTGACCGCCTACCTGGTGGTCGCGGCGCGCGATGGGAATCGCGGCGCGCTCGGTGACCTGGTGCGTCTCTGGCACCCGCGTTTCATCGCCCATGGCTGGCGGTTGACCGGGCGCCGCGAGGCTGCCGAGGATGCGGTGCAATCGGCGTGGCGCGATATCGTGCGCGGCATTGCAAAGTTGCGCGATGAAAGCGCTTTTGCCCCCTGGGCGTACCGAATCGTGACACGCGCCGCCAAGCGCCAGGCCGGACGCGAGTTGCCGGCCGCCTCCCCCGATACCGAGATCGAGGACGATCGCGATGGACCGGAGGAGGCCAGTCGACACGCCGAATTGCGCTGCGCCATCCGCGCGCTTCCCGCCGGCCAGCGCGCCGCCATCGCGCTGCACTATTTCGAGGGCCTGACCGTGGCCGAGACCGCAGTCGCCCTCTCGATTCCCGCAGGAACTGCCAAGACCCGACTCATGCATGCGCGCGCCAAGTTGCGTGCTTTTTACGAAGGAGACGAGAAATGAGCGATATCGACAAGCTGATCGATGACGCGCTCGATGCCGAAGAGCGCGACCTGATGCACCGTATCGGCGATGAACCTGACTATTTCACCCAAGTCTTCGGTATCTTCCGCGGGAAGACCGGATGGGCATCGGTTGTGCTGGTCGTTGTCCAGCTGCTGATGTTCATCGCCGGGGTGTGGATGGCGCTGCGTTTCTTCGACGCCACGAGCCCGCTCGAAGCGCTGCGATGGGGGCTGCCGGCAGCGACGCTAATCCTCATGGCGCTGATCGTGAAGATGGCCTTCTGGCCACAAATCCACATCCAGCGCCTGTCACAGGAGCTCAAACGGGTCGAACTTCAGCTTGTGCGCTTGCGGAAAGACTAGTTCGAGGCGCCGACTGTGACGATACGAAAATCGGTCGGGCGCGGGCCTGTCGTCACCATCTGGACGGCGGGTCGCGTCTCGGTCGGGTCCGGATCGATGGCAAAGCCATTGCCGAACGCGAAATGGCTGTGATCGCCTTCGTTGAGGCTTTCGACCAACCGGAAGCCGGCGGCGCGGAAGGCGCGGTCGACCTGGCGATGTGACACGCCGGGGCGCAAAACGACATCGATCGCGCGGTTGCGCAGGTGGTAGCTGTTGCGCGCGCCGCCGACGCGTCGATTATGCGCAGGGCTACGGAAAGTCGACGTCACCCGCCCATACTGGCGCGCGATCGAAACGGCGCCATCGATCTCGAATGCGGCGTCGCGCATCGGTGTCACGATCTTGAGATTGCTGTCGGTCATGCGCCCGCCATCGACGGTCCGGATGCCGAAATCTGTCGACCGCTGCGTCGGCGCTTCCTGCGCCACTGCCGAACCGGCAACGCCAACAGTCGCTATGATCGCGAGAATCGCGCGCATATTCCCCTCCACTGTGTGGAGCTCTGTATAATATAAGTTAACCGATTCGGGAAACCCCGTCAGCCCACCAGTGTCCCGTTAAGGGCCAAGGGAGCCGTTTCGGGGAAGAGAATGCTTCCCACCCGCCGCGGATCGAGATCGAAATGCTGGCCAATTGCAGTCGTGGCCAACGCGTCGAATCCGGTCGTCGGCAGCACGTCGCGATCCTGGTAAAGCCGCGACAGGCCGGGCCAGTTGCCGCCCACGCGGCCACCCCTAACGCCGCCGCCCAGCAGCATCGCGAGCGCGCCGGTACCATGATCAGTCCCATTGGTACCGTTCAAGGCGGCTGTCCGCCCGAATTCGGTGGCGACCATCACCAGCGTGTCGGTCCACTCCGCGCCAAGGCCAGCCTGCAGCGCGCCGATCAGCGAATCGATCTGACCCAACTGGCCATTGAGACGACCAGGCTGCGCGAAATGCGTGTCCCAGCCATCGCTTTCGATCATCAGCACCTTCGCGCCATCCGGGCCTGCCAGCATGCGCGCCGCCAGTTCGCCCAGCGCAGCGCCATTGCGCGCTGCAGAGGCATCCCCCGCCATTTCGCGCGCCATCTGCGCCTCAGCCCAAAGCGGCCCCAGCTGTGCGTCTTCGGCATAAAGGCTGCCGATCCGGCTCATCAGGTCGTAGCTGGCATCAGGCAGGCGTGAGGGTGCATAGCTTGCTACCGGCACGTCGCCGCGCAGTGCCAGCGGCACGGTGGGCGCCAACGCAAGCCCGCGTCCGCCCAGCAGGCCCACGGTTCGGTTCAGCCAGCCATCCTTCAATTGGTAGGCCTTGGCACCGCCCGTCTCGATGACGTTCTGGGCATCGAAGTGCGACCGGTCGCGATACGGCGTGGCCACTGCCGGTATGAACAGCGCTTGTCCGGCATCGCTGAGCGCGGCGACATTCGTCATCGCTTCATGGAGCCGGAAGTTGCCATCGACCTTGTGACCCGCCATCGCGGCTTCGCCTTGCTCTCGTCGCAAGGCCGTCCAGCGCGGATCGGTCACCGGTGCCAGCGTGGCAAGGCCGTCGGCGGCACCGCGTTGCAGGATGAAGACAAATCGCTTGTGGGTGTCGGCGTTGGCGCTGCCGGCTACGGCGAGGCCCGGCACAGCAAATGCTCCAAGCCCGACAGCCCCGCTCTTGAGTATCGTTCTACGATTAAACATTTTATCTCCGCAACATTTCCGGGCTTGCAAGAAAGAGGGCCAGACCGGTAGCCGGGCTCTCGGCGCGACGGATGGCTTGGGCGCTATTTTCGCTCAGCCTTTCGCCCAGGATGGCAGGCGCGAGCTGACGTGCATCGACCCCTCTCGCGGCCAGATCGGCCACCCGCTGTGCGACTTCCACGCGGCGCACCAATGCATCGGGTGCTGCCCACGCCGCCGCCTTGTCGTCCCAACCGGCCGGGCTGGGCGGTTGCCAGACAGGCTGGGCGAGTTCGTTCAGCGCGCCGAACATCACCCGCCCTTCGATCTCGCGTGCGCCCACCGCGCGCAGCGACGCAATCGTCCAGTCCCACGGATCGCGAAATTTTGGCGTTTCGGTATTCCAGGCTTCAGGGCTGTCGATGATCGCCCGATAAACGGTCGGCAGGTGCCCGTTGCTGTCGAGAAAAGCGCGCTCCAATCGCGCCACCATGCTTGCCGGCGGGTCATCGGCAGCAAAGTGCCGCGCCAGCTTGGTCGCGATATGCCGAGCCGTCGCAGGATGACGCGCCAGCATTTTCAGCATTGCCTCGCCTTGTTCACGCCCGTCACTTGCGTAGCCATTACCAAGCAGCGTGCGCGTGCCGGGCTCGTGCATGCCGGCAATGAAGGTGAAGTCGCCGGGTTCGTCTTGGGAGAAGCGCTGCAACGGCCCGCGCAGCAGTCCTGCCACCGTCCATCCGGTGAGCGCCCGCGCAAGCTCGGTTACATCATCCTGGCTGTATCCCGACCGCACACCCAGCGTGTGCAACTCTAGGATTTCGCGCGCCAGGTTTTCGTTCAGCCCGCGTTCCTGCCCGCGCCGCCGCGCAAAGCGTGCAAAACGGCTATTGGGGCCGAGCGAGAATGACTGGTCGAGATAAATCAGCATCGCCGGATGCTGTTCGGCCGCCAATAACAAGTCCTCGAAGCGCCCTAGGACATTGGGGCGGATGGCATCGAACTCCATCACCCCCGCCATACCGAAGACCCCGACCTTACGGGCCGAGGTAGCGAAATGGTTCGACCAGAAATGTACCATCCGTTCGATAAAGGGGGTCTGGGTCGTTAGCGCCGAAGCGGTGCGGCTCTCGATCAGCGCCATGCCGTCGGTCAACATGTTTTGCCGTGCTTGCCGCCGCACTACCTGTTCGGGATCGTCCATCCCGGTCCCGCTTTCGCGCTCGCGGCGCAGCCTTTCCAGCGTGGCGTAAAAGCTCGCGATCTTGTCCGCGACCTGCCGCCGCGTCGGCGGAGTTCCGGGCACGGTGGGCTCGAACCAGTCGAGCTGCGCCGCGAGCCATTCGCGCGCATCGCCGTTGGCCTCTTCATCGCCGCGGGGGCCGAGCCCAAAGCGGCCCATTGCATGTAGCAACTCGGACATTATCGTCTCCTGTTGCTGCCCTTATGACTGGAAATGGCGGATTTACGCCAGTTTCAAGCTGTCACAAAATGTCGCCGTCGGGGCCGGTGCGCTCGTCCCATTCACCCTCGGCTGCGCGACGCGCGCCATCGACGATGCGCCACTGCCGTTCGAACCACCAGAAAGCGAGGCCTACGGAGGCGCCGATGATCACCCCGGGGTCCGCCCAAACGAACCCGCCTGGCGGCATCAACCGCTGCCACAACAGGAATAGCAGCATCGAATAGAGGAGGCGTCCGGCGATCGCCCCCATGATAACCGCGGCAATCGGCACCCACCAGGCGCGCCAGCTGTCCCCGACCGCTTCGGCTGCGGGCAGGCCGAACAGGACGATCCCAATCGCCGCGATGGGTGTGATGAAAGCAGCGGCCACCAAGTAACCGAGCGCAATCCCCGCCGGGCCACCGAAAAAGAACGTGCCGCCCAGCATGGCCATGCCAAGCCAGATCGCGGATCCCAGAAAACTTCCGGCCATCGCGGCCATGATGATGGGGCGCTTGGCGGAAAAGGGTCGGGTCATACCCCGTTGACCCTCGCCGGCTTGGCAGCGCGGGCGCGAAGGTCGCGGTTATGATGCACGCGCGTTCCCGGCTTGCTCCAACTCAACATCTTGGCCATCGCCTCGGCAACGACCGAGGCATCGATCGCCTGAAATTTCTCGAGCGGCCCGCGCAGCAACAGGTTTGTCACCGGCGAGATTAAAATCCCCAACCTCTCCTTGAACCGCCGCTCGGGCCCACGATCTCCGCGCAGCAGGCCCGGCCGAACGATATCAAGCCGCTGGAACCCGAGCGCCTTCAAATCCTCTTCCATCAGCCCCTTTATCTTGAGGTAGCGGTTGGAAGAGCCGGCGTTTGCCATACTGGAGGAGACGACGATCAGGTGCCGCGCTCCCGCGGCCTTGGCCGCGCGCGCAAAATTCACCACCGCGTGACGATCGATCGCTTCATAGGCCTCCCAGTCGGGTGTCTTGGCCCTGGTTGTTCCGATGGTAGCAATCGCGACATCAATGCGCTCGCCTGCAAGCATCGCCGGCCACTCTTCCATGCTACCCAACTTCTCGCGCCAACCGTCGCGCTCGGGCAGCGTTGCGCGACGCGACAGGCTCAGCAGCTCGTGCTTGCCAAGATGGCCCAGCAAGTGCGAACCGATCAGACCCGAAGAACCAATGAGCGCGATGCGCATGCTAGAACCGGTCCTCCAGATCGGTCTTGCCGATCCATTCTTCGTGGCGGGCGATGGCGAAGGGATCCGTCATGCCGGCAATATAGTCGATGATCCCGCGAAGACGAGCCTCCTCGCCTTCCCCGCGCTGCCAGCCATCGGGAAGTTCGCCAGGGTTCTCGATAAGATAGTCGGCGAGGTTGGCGATGATGCGATGCGCCTCCACGCGCACCGGCTTGAGCGGCGGGCTGTCGTACAGATTGTCGTAGAGATGGCGCTTCAACGCACGTTCCTCGTCGCGCATCCGGTCCGAAAAACCGACAAGCTGGCGGCCCGCTTCGCGCACGTCCGCTGCGGTTTCCACTCCTGCATACGTCACGCGCCGCCGCGTTTCGGCGAGCACGTCACCGACCATCGTACCGATCATGTCGCGCACGAGCGCCGCGCGTTTGCGATCGATGTCCAGCCCCGGATGACGCGCTTCGATGGCGTCCCAGTGGCGTCTTGGCAATGGCAGTTCGAGCAGAGCATCAAGATCGAGGATCCCGGCGCGCAGACCATCGTCGATGTCATGATTGTCGTAGGCAATATCGTCAGCGATCGCCGCCAATTGTGCTTCCAGGCCTGGCCACTTCTGGAGATCGAGCGGATACGCCGCATCGGCCTCGGCGAGCGCCCAGTGCGGGATGATGACCGGCCCGTTATGCTTGGCGAGACCCTCCAGCATCTCCCATGACAGGTTCAGCCCATCGAAGCCGGGATACGGGCATTCGAGCAAGCTCAGCAGCCGGATCGAATGCGCATTATGGTCGAACCCGCCAACCGCGACGAGCTTTTCCTCAAGCGCGTCTTCGCCGGCATGACCGAAGGGCGGATGGCCGAGGTCATGGGCGAGGCACAGCGCTTCGGTCAGGTCCTCGTTCAGCTCCAGCGCGCGGGCCATGGCGCGGCCGATCTGCGCAACTTCCAGGCTGTGGGTGAGGCGGACCCGGTAGTGATCGCCATCGGGCGCGATGAATACCTGCGTCTTATGGCGCAGGCGGCGAAAGCTGGCCGAATGAATGATGCGATCACGATCGCGCTGGAAAGCGTCGCGCGGCCCACGCGGGCCCCGGTCATCTTCGCAATAAAGGCGCCCGCGCGATGCCGCGGGATCAGACGCCAGCCCCCCAAGCGCCACGTTTACAGTTCTTCGATCTTCAATCGCGCCGGGTTTCGCTGCCATGCAAAACTGTCGACGCCCTGCGCTTTGAGCTTGTTGACCATCTCCTGCGCCTGCGCGCGGTTATCGAACGGACCAACCAGCAGCCGGAAGAATTCGACGCCTTGCGTCACGTGCCCCTTTTGCCCGTCGAGCGCGCCATTGGCAGCGCGGCGGAGGCGACGCCATTCATAGGACATTGCATCCTGACGGCCACCCGCAAGCTGCACCCAATGCGTGCCCGTGACGCCGATGTCAGGCGCGGCGGCACGCTGCGGCGGCGCGGTCTCGACCTTGGGCTGGGGCGCTGGCGGCGCCTCGTACTTTGGTCGCGGCGCCGGCGGCGGCAGGTTCGATAGCGTTTCGTCGATGCTGGCCAGACGCGTCTGCTCGGTCCGCGCGTCGGTTTCCAATTCGGGCGGCGTTGCAGGTGGCAGGTCGACCCTGTCGACGCGGCTTTCGCGCGCCGTTTCGCCCGAAGGCAGGCTGAAGCCGGGCGCTTGGGCCGGTCGTTGAGTCTCATCGCGTTCGCCGAGCGACGGGCGCGGCGCGAGCGCATCGCGCGCGTCGCCGGGCGCTTCGGGTTTACCCGCATCGGTGATTTCCACCAGCTCGTAACGGCGATCGACCCCGTGCGGCGTCGGGCGTTCGATCGTGATCTCCTTGAAGACACGGCGAGGACGCGTCGACGACGATTGCGCAGGTGGATCGCTGCGTTCGGCGGTACGCTCGGGCGCACGCTGCGCACGCGTGGGCGAACTGCGGCGCGGCGCGGGCGGCGGGGTCGGTGTCGCCTCTGCGACGCGTGTTTGCGTCCGCGGCGGCGTCGGCGGTGTCGTGTTGCCTTGGTCGGCGCTGCGGTCGGCGGTGGTCGGGAAACGACCCAAATGCACGGCCGCGGCCTTTTGGGCGCTGCCAAGCGAAGGGAGCATGCGCAAGAACGGGTCGATCTGGTCGCCCGTGCCGGGCATGGCATAGTCGATCGCCCGACGCGCGCCGTCGAGATCGCCGGTCAGTGCGAGCACAAAGGCGCGGCTACGCTGCGCGCCGCTATCACCCTTGTTCAGCAAGGGTTGGAGAAAGGCGATCGCGGCGGTGCGTTCGCCTTGCATGGCAAGGTTCAGCGCCAAGCGACGCCGCGCGTCAGCATCGCGTTCGCGGCCAAGGCCCGCGCGATACTCCGCTTCGGCGGCTTTCAGATTGCCCCGAAGGTCGTAGGCTAACCCGCGATCGACGCCGAATTGCGACGGTGTGCCACCTCGTTCTTCAGCAGCAGCAAAATAGGCCAGCGCGCGTTCGGCTTCACCAGCCTGCGCCATAGCGGCGCCCATGCCGGCCTGGGGCCTTGGATCATCGGGCCTGAGATCAGCAGCGCGGCCGAAAAAGCCGCCCGCAGCCTGTAGGTCGCCCAGCGTCACCGACGCCTGACCAGCCTTCATCAACGCATCGAAATCGCGCGGATTGGATGCAAGCACCTGCAGCGCTTCCTTCAGCGCATCAGGCGCAGTCTGCTGTGCGAGGGTTGCAGCTGCGGGGACAGAAAAAGTCGTGGCCGGAAGAAGCGCGGCCAGCGCGGCTCCGGCAAGGGATGGGAAGATTAATCTATGCATCGCGTGCTCATGCCAGATGCTTGCTGTCGATGGGATGACCAATTGCCCGGTAACGCCAACCCGTGTGACGAAAGGGACGAGCCGAGGCCCGTCCCTATCATGGTTCTACTGGTTATTCTGTCGATTAAGAAAGCTTGGAATATCAATTGGTTCGCGGCGGAAACCAGGCCCATCGGTGGCACCCGATTCGGTTTCGTCCGCGCCCTTGGCGATATTGCTCATCCGCTCGAACAAAGTGCCACCTGAGGCGGCGCCAGCGGCGGGCTCTTCAGCCGTAACTCCACCCTCGGCGTCGTCTTCGTCCGGCAGGTCGTCGGCTTCCGGTGCAATGAAGGGCGGCTTGCTGACCGGCGGGGTCAGCACGTCCTCATTGTCGAGCACCAGTTCATCAGCTTCGTCTTCAGCCGTCAGGTCGAGAATTTCCTCTTCCTCATTGGCCGTTTCGGGGACGCTGACCTGTGTCGGCGTGTCGTCGATTCCGGCGGGCGCCGTCTTGGGCGTCGGGAAGGTAAAGACCTTGCCCGGCTGCGATGCTGCAGTGGTCGTTGCCGCGGGCTTGTGCATGGCCGCCTCTTCGCCATCTATACCCGTCGCCACCACGCTGACGCGGATCTGGCCTTCCATGTCCTGGTTGAACGCGCTGCCCCAGATGATGTTGGCGTCGTCGTCGACCAATTCCTTGATGTGGCTGGCGGCCTCGTCGACCTCCATCAGCTTCATGTCTTCGCCGCCAACGATCGAGATGATGACGCCCTTCGCGCCCTTCATGCTGACGCCGTCGAGCAGCGGGTTCGAGATGGCCTTTTCGGCGGCTTCGATGGCGCGATTGTCGCCCGAGGCCTCGCCCGTGCCCATCATTGCCTTGCCCATTTCGCCCATGACCGAACGAACATCGGCAAAGTCGAGGTTGATGAGACCCGGCATGACCATGAGATCGGTGATCCCGCGGACGCCCTGCTTCAGCACCTCGTCCGCCATTTCGAACGCTTCCTTGAACGTCGTGTCGGCATTGGCGAGACGGAACAGATTCTGGTTCGGAATGACGATCAGCGTGTCGACATGCTGCTGCAATTCCTCGATGCCCGCGTCAGCCGACCGCATGCGGCGCGATCCTTCGAAGGCAAACGGCTTGGTTACCACGCCGACGGTCAGGATACCCTTGCCGCGGGCCTGCTTGGCGATGACTGGCGCGGCACCAGTGCCGGTGCCGCCGCCCATGCCGGCCGCGATGAAGCACATGTGCGCGCCTTCGAGCAGCTTGTCGATTTCCTCGAGCGATTCTTCGGCCGCAGCGCGGCCAATCTCCGGACGCGACCCCGCGCCAAGACCTTGGGTGATCTTGAGACCGAGTTGGACACGGGTGTCGGCTTCGCTGGCATTGAGCGCCTGCGCGTCGGTATTGGCGACGAGGAATTCGACGCCCTGGACGTCCGCCTGCATCATGTTCGCCACCGCGTTGCCACCGGCGCCCCCAACGCCGATCACGCTGATCCTGGGACGAAGCTCGTCCACTTCGGGTCGCATCAGGTCAAAGCTCATTGGCAGCCCCTCTTTCATTGCAAGCGTCTGACTCTCTTGGATGAATCTTTGCACAGCACAGACTCTGGCCCAAGGAAAAAATAGTCTGCGCGGGAAAAAAGTGAAGATTTGATTCATATTGGGACTCACGTGAGTCCAATGAGCAACAATTTAACACGGGTTAGTAGCCCTCGCGCAACGCCGACACGAGCCGTGACAGCAGTCCGCTACGCGATTTGCGCCGCGTGATCTCGCCCAGCGCGAGGTCGCCGTCATGCCCGGTGCCGCGCCCGGCGAGCTGCGCCAGCCCCACGAGCGTCGCCGACGCCGGCCCCGCCAACGCGTCGGGCAGCCCCGCCATCGACTTGGGCTTGCCGAGCCGCACGCTCCGTCCAAGCACGCCTTGCATATAATCGTCGAGATTCTTGAGCTCCGCCCCACCGCCCGTGATGACGACCTGCCCGCCGACGGGGCCGGAAAAACCGAGCGCCTTCAGAGCCGTATCGACTTCCGTGGCGATTTCCTCGATCCGGCCGCGAATGACGGTGACCAACTGCGCGCGGCTGATCTTCTGCGATCCCGCACCGCGTTCCGCGTCGATCATTTCATGATTGTCGCGCGGGCTTTGCATTGCCGACCCGTAGAAGCACTTCATACGCTCGGCATCGCGGCGCGGCACGCCGAAAGCCATCGCGATGTCCTCGGTAATGTCGCGCGCGCCAAGCGGAATCGACCGCAGGCCCACCAGCATCCCGCCAAGGTGTAGAGAGACATTGGTAACGTCCGCGCCCAGTTCGACCAGCGCAACACCCAGATCTTGTTCGTCATCGGTCAACACCGCCGCGGCCGCCGCCACCGGCGCCGCTACGATCGCACCCACGCCAAGATGCGCTGAACGGATTACGGTATCGAGATTGCGCAGCGGGGCTTCGTCGGCGGCGATCACATGGATATCGACCCCCAGCCTGCTGGCATGCAGTCCGCGCGGATTCTTCACGCCCTGCACACCGTCGATCGTGTAAAGTGCGGGATGCGCGTGGAGCACGACCTGCCCCTCGCGATCGATCGCGCCGCGCCCGGCATCGAGCAGCTGGCCGATGTCGCTATTCTCGACCGGATGGCCGCCAAGTTCGACTTCGACCGTGGCAACATCGCTGACCAGTCCGCCCGCGGCAAAGCTCGCCCAGACTTCCTCGACATTGACGCCGCTCATGCGCTCGGCAAGGTCGACGGCTTCGCGCACCGCCGTTTCGCTCAAATCCATGTCGGTGATATAGCCGCGCTTGACCCCGCGGCCTTCGCGCTGGCCCGAGCCGAGCACTTCGAGGCGGCCGTCATCATGGCACCGCACGACCAGCGCGGAGACTTTCGACGACCCGATATCGAGCGCGGCGAAGAGCTGCGCGTCACTGACTGCCATCGGCGCCTTCCAGGTAAGTATCGACAGGTTCGGGCATGCGCGCGATGGCCTGCCCTTCGATCCGCAGGTCGTAGCGCTTCACCCCAATCCCGAGAAGCGGATTGGCGCGGTCGTTTCGCATGAAGGCGGCCAGCGCATCGGAGGCGGCCTTTTCGCCTTCGGGCAATGCGAGGATTTCGCCGGTGGCGACATTGAGGTCCCAGCGCCGTCCACCGACCCAGCGGGCCGAAGCAAGCTGGCTCGCAAGCGCAGGCTCGCGTTCCAGGATGCGCTGCAATTCGGGATAGTTCCGATTGGCACCCGGGCCCAGCAGCAGCGGCAGGTCGGGCATTTGCGCAACCGGCACCCGACCCAGCACCACGCCTTCCTCGTCGACCAGCATCAACCGCTCGTCATCCTGCCACAAGGCCCTGGGCGTGCGCTCGACGATGTCGATCACCAGCGTATCGGGATAGCGGCGCGAAACGCGCGCGTCGCGCACATAGCCAAAGTCCATTAGCTGGTCGCGCACGCCCTCGACATCGACCAAAGGTAGCGCGGTTTCGCGCTCCTCGAGCGCGATGCGATAGACCGGATCGGGGTCCATCGCATCGATGCCGACCACATCGACATTGTTCACCCGAAAGCCGAGCCCACCGAGCGCCGAGCCCACACCCCGCGCCGCGCTTTGCGGCACGCCAAGCACGAACAGGATCGCCACGCCGAAAATCACGAAGAAAGCGACGATCGAGCCGCGCAGCAGCTTGTCTGCAGGTCCTTTCGGCTGGACCGTCTTCTTGCGCGCGGGCTTGCGCCCCTTGGCACCGCGTTTGACCGTCCTGGCGCTCACCCCAGTGCCTCGTCGATCAAGCGTTCAACCAGCTCGCCATAGCTGATGCCCCTGGCCGCGGCCTGCTCTGGGACAAGACTCAGCGGCGTCATTCCCGGCTGCGTGTTGGTTTCGAGCAGGAACAGGCCATGCATGCCGCGTTTTTCGTCCCACCGGAAATCGGAGCGCGAACAGCCTTTGCAGCCGAGCACGCGATGCGCTTCACGCGCCAGATCCATCATCCGCTGGGCGATATCCTCTGGCACATCGGCAGGGCAGATATGCTTGGTCTGGCCGTCGGTATATTTGTGGTCATAGTCGTACCAGCCATTATCGATGACCAGTTCGGTCACGCACAGCGCTTCATCGCCCAGTACCGCGACCGTCAATTCGCGACCGGCGATGAATTCTTCCGCCATCAGCTGCTCGAAGTCTTGCCACGGCCCTTTAGCCTTGGCCGAGATTGGCTGGCCATAATTGCTGTCGTCGGTGACGATCGCGACCCCGACCGAGCTGCCTTCATTTGCGGGCTTGAGCACATAAGGCCGCGCCAAGGGGTCGCCTTCGTAAAGACTTTCACTCGTTACCAGCTTTCCCGGCGGCATCGGGATGCCATGCGGTTCGAGCACCGCCTTGGTCAGCTGCTTGTCGATTGCAACCGCGGAGGTCGTGCACCCCGAATGCGTGTACGCAATCCCCATCAAGTCGAGCATTCCCTGCACGCTACCATCTTCGCCCGGCGTCCCGTGCAGCGCATTGAACACGACATCGGGTCGGAGTTCGGCAAGCCGCGCCGCAACATCCCGATCCATGTCGAGCCCGGAAACATTGGACCAGCCGCGTTCCTCGAGCGCCTTAACCACGCCCTTCCCGCTCGACAGCGAAACTTCGCGCTCGGCAGACCAGCCGCCCATGAGGACGACGACATGAATGTCCTTGTTCACTTACGCCCCACCCTCTGGATTTCCCATTCGAGATCGACGCCTGAATGCTTCTTCACCCTTGTCCGCACTTCCTCGCCGAGGCCTTCGATGTCGGCACTCGTCGCATCGCCCGTGTTGATGAGGAAGTTGCAGTGCTTCTCGCTCACTTGAGCGGCCCCCCTCATCAGCCCGCGGCAGCCCGCCGCATCGACCTGCTCCCAAGCCTTGCCCTCGGGCGGGTTCTTGAAGGTCGAGCCCCCGGTCTTGGTACGCACCGGCTGCGAATTCTCGCGGGCTTCCTGGATGCGATCCATCTCGGCCTGGATGGCCTCGGGGTCGCCCGGTTCGCCGCGAAACACCGCGCTCACCACGATCGCGCCTTCGGGCAGCGCACTGTGTCGATAGGAATAATCGAATTGTCCGTTGTCCCAGGTCGACAGTTCGCCGCCCCGCGTGATGATGTCCGCCTCGACCAGTATCTCGCAAGTTTCGCGCCCGTAAGCACCGCCATTCATGCGCACGAATCCGCCGACCGTGCCGGGAATCGAGCGCAGGAATTCAAGCCCGGCGATCCCTGCATCCCGTGCGCGTGACGACACCAGCACGCCATGCGCCCCGGCACCGCAACGCAGCGTGACGTCGTCGATCTGCTCCACCGCGGCAAAGGCCTTGCCCAGCTTGACCACCACGCCAGGCACGCCGCCGTCACGGATGATCATGTTGGATCCCAGCCCAAGCCCCATGACCGGCATCTCGGGATCGAGCTCCCGCAGGAAATGGCGCAGGTCGTCGAGGTCTTCGGGTTCGAACAGCCAGTCGGCAGCGCCGCCCGACTTGAACCAGACCAGTTTCTTGAGCGGCGCATCTTGCGTCAGCTTGCCGCGGACCGGGGGCATACTCATTTGGACGCGCGTGCCTCCTTGATCCCGTCTGCAAGGTTTGCCGCCCAGCGCGTGATATCGCCCGCGCCCATGCACAGGACGATATCGCCCTTCGCAGCAATATCGCGCAGCGCCTTGGCCAGGTCGGCTTCGTCTTCCACCGTGCGCACCATGCGGTGCCCGCGCGCCTTGACCCCATCGGCAAGCGCCGCGGCGTCGACGCCTTCGATGGGTTCCTCGCCAGCCTCGTAGACCGGCGTCACCATCACGATATCGGCCTCGTTGAAGGCGTTCTGGAAATCGTCCATCAGATCATGCAGGCGCGTGTAGCGGTGCGGTTGCATGACCGCGATCACGCGGCCCTCATCCTGACCCGATACGGCCTCGCGCGCGGCCTTGAGCACCGCGGTGATTTCCACCGGATGATGCGCATAATCGTCGATGATGATCGCGCCATCGACCTCGCCGACCTTCGTGAAGCGGCGTTTGACGCCATCGAATGTCTCGAAGCCCGATGCGACCGCGGCATCGCTCATGCCCAGTTCCATGCCAACCGCGATTGCCGCAAGCGCGTTCTGCACATTATGCTTGCCCGGCATCGGCAGTTCGACGTCCGAAATCGTGCGCGAATTACCGTCGCGGTCGGTCACTACGACGTCGAACGTAGAGTTGCCGCCGGACGTTCGCACATTTTCGGCGCGCACATCGGCCTGCGCGGAAAAGCCATAGGTCTGGATCCGGCGATCCTTGATCCGGCTGATCACGTTCTGGACTTCGGGATGATCGATGCACATCACCGCCAGTCCATAGAAGGGCACATTTTCGATAAACTGCGCGAAGGCATCCTTGACCGCATCGAAGCTGCCATAATGTTCCAGATGTTCGGGATCGATATTGGTTACCACCGCCACGGTGCCGTCGAGCCGCAGGAAGCTTCCGTCGCTCTCGTCAGCCTCGACCACCATCCAGTCCGATTTGCCTAGCCGCGCGTTCGAGCCATAGCGATTGATAATCCCGCCGTTGATGACGGTGGGTTCGATGCCGCCATGATCGAGCATTGCCGCGATCATCGATGTCGTCGTCGTCTTGCCGTGCGTGCCCGCGACCGCGACGGTCGCCTGCATCCGCATCAGCTCGGCCAGCATTTCGGAGCGTTTGACCAGAGGCAATCGCCGTTCGATCGCGGCCTCGACCTCCGGGTTGCCGCGCGAGATCGCGGTCGAGCAGACCACTACAGCAGCATCGCCGAGATTTTCAGGCTTCTGCCCGATCGCCACCGCGATGCCCCTGGAACGAAGCTTCTCGATCACCGGGCTTTCCTTGATGTCGCTGCCCTGCACCGAATAGCCGAGCTGGTGCATGACCTCGGCGATGCCCGACATGCCGATACCGCCAATGCCGACAAAGTGGATCGTCCCGATTTCGCGTCCGAGCGCCTTCATGCAGGCACTCCGCGCGACGGCACGGGGCGCTGCGGCGACACGACGGGGTCGGTCGGCAGCGGATTATCGCCGGCCCCGACGCGCTCGACGAGATCGGCCAAATCCCTGGTCGCATGCGGCCGCCCCACCGACAGGGAACGCCCCGCGGCGGTAGACAGCGTATCGGGGTCGGTGACCACTTCCGCGATCTGGCGCGCCAACACGCCAGGCGTAAGATCGGCCTGCCTGATCATGCGCGCGCCGCCCGCCTTGGCCATCTCCATCGCGTTCGCGGTCTGATGGTCGTCCGCTGCGGTCGGCAGCGGAATGAGAATTGCAGGACGCCCTGCCACCGCCAACTCGGCGATGGTCGATGCTCCTGCGCGCGCGATGATAAGGTGCGCATCGCCAATACGCTTGGGCATGTCCTCGATGTAGGTCATCACCTCGGCGGGGATGTCGAGATCGACATAGGCCTGGCGCACGGCTTCGAGGTCTTCGGGACGGCATTGGTGCACCACGTTCAGGCGATGGCGCAAAGCCTCGTCCATTTCGCCGAGCGCGCGCGGAATGAACTCGCCAAGGATGGACGCGCCCTGGCTACCGCCGGTGATCAGCAGGTGAAGCGGGCCGTCCTCTTCGACCGTGGGATACGCGATCTCACCTAGCCGCTGCACTTCGACGCGCACCGGATTGCCAACCAGCACCGCCTTTTTCGGGTCGAGCCGCTGCACATTCTTGTATGCCGTCGCGACCGCCTTGGCCTTGCGGGCGAGCGCACGATTGACGCGGCCGAGCACCGCATTCTGTTCATGCAGCAAGGTCGGCACGCCGATGCGGTTGGCGGCAAGACAACCCGGCATCGCCGGATAACCACCAAAACCTACGACGACGTCGGGCGGAAATTCCTCGTACAGTGCCTTGGCCGCCTTGGTGCCATTATAAACGCCCCACAACGTCTTGATCGGTCCCAGCAGTCCGCCCTGCAAGCGCCCGGCGGGCAGCACGCGCACTTCGACATCGTCGAAAATGCCGGGGATTTGCGCGCCGCGCTTGTCGGTGACCAGCATGACGCCGTGGCCGCGCCGCTTCAGCTCCTCGGCGAGCGCGTGCGCCGGGACCATGTGCCCGCCCGTTCCGCCGGCGGCGAGGGTGACATTCATGTGGCGCTCCATTTCACGACATAGGGACTGCGGTTGAGATAGGGATTGGCGCGCGTGAAGGCGAGCAGTAGCCCCATCATGATCGACAGCGCGATCATGGACGAACCGCCATAGGAAATGAAGGGCAGCGTCATGCCTTTCGACGGTGCGATCTGCACATTGACCGCCATGTTGATGAAGGCCTGCAGCCCGAACATGATGACGAGGCCCGATGCAGCGAGAATGGTAAAACGGTCGTCCTCATCGAGCAGCTTGATCAGCACCCGCGCAACGATGGCGAGATATAGCACGGCGATGATCAGGCAGGCGATCAGCCCGAATTCTTCGCCAATCACGCTGAAAATATAATCGGTCTGCGGTTCGGGCAGCGTAAACTTGCGCGTACCCGCCCCCGGCCCAAGCCCGAACAGTCCGCCCGCGGTAAGCGTCGCCATCGCGTTGCGCGTCTGGAAATCGTCACCCTCGCCGAACAAGAAAGCATCGATGCGCGCCGTGGCGACATCGTAGAAAAAATAGGCCGCGATGATGCCCACCACGCCGAGCACCGCCAGCCCGCCAAGGACGCGCACATTGGCACCCGACAGCGCGAACAGCGCGACCCAGACAGCAGCGAATAACACGGTCGTCCCGAAATCCGGCTGCATCATCAAAAGCACGCAAATCATCAACAGCCATGCCCCGGTGATGAGCGCGCCGGGGACCTTCTTCAGGCTGAAGATCCAGGCGATTGCGACAATATAGAAGGCCTTGAGGAATTCCGACGGCTGGAAGCGCGATATGCCAAGGTCGAGCCAGCGCTGCGCGCCGTTGGTCTCCGACCCGATGAACGGCACCAGCGCCAACGCGACGAACAGGATGCCCGCTCCGATCAGACTCCAGCGTTTGGCCTTTTCGCGGCTCATCATCGACACGATCAGCATGATCGGGATGCTCACCGCCAGCCACATCAGCTGGCGCGTGAAAAAGTAGAGTTCGGGAATGCGCACATCGCCGCCCGAATAGCGCTCCGCCGCCGCCGGTGACGCCGCTGCCACCGCGATCAGCCCGATGCCGATCAACGCCGCCAGCATCAGCAGGAGGACCTTGTCCACCTCCCAGAACCAGCGCCCCAGCTCGGAGCGATCGGCGCGGCCATAGCGCGTCTTGGGCGGTGCGAATTTCATAACGCCCCCACCGCCGCGCGGAATGCGTCGCCGCGCGCTTCGAAGTCCGAAAACTGGTCGAAACTGGCGCACGCGGGCGAGAGGAGTACGATGTCCCCTGCCTGCGCTTCGGCTGCTGCTTGTGTGACGGCCCGTTCCACGGTTTCGCAGTGTAGAGTCTCGACCTTGCCGGACAAGAGTCTTTCAAACAATTCAGCACTTTCGCCGATCAGATAAGCCTTGGTGACATGGCCCAGCTGCGCCTCCAGCTCATCAAGGCTCTCGGTCTTCGCCTGCCCGCCCACGATCCAGCGGATATTTTCATATGCCGCCAGCGCCGGTGCGGATGCGGCGGGGTTGGTGCCCTTGCTGTCATTAACGAACAGCACGCCGTCCTTTTCCGCTACCCGCTCCATGCGGTGCGGCAGGCCGGGATAGCTGGCGAGACCGGCTTCGATTTCGCTTCGCTCAAGCCCCAGCGCCGCGCATGCCATAACCGCCGCCGCGGCATTTTGCGCGTTGTGCGGTCCTTGGAGGCCGGGCCATTTCGACGCATCGAGCGCGCTGCCATCGGGTTCGATGACGGCGACATTGTCTTCGCTCTGCATGGCGAAAAGCCGCTCCTTGGAGGCGCGATACTTTGCAAAACTCCCATCGTAGCGATCAAGATGATCGGGGGTCACGTTCAGCAGCACGGCAACCTCGCAATCGAGACTTTGCGTGATGTCGATCTGGTAGCTCGACAGTTCGAGCACATAGACGCCGCCGCGCTGCAGCGGATCCTGCTGGAGGATCGGGATGCCGATGTTGCCGCCCATGGAGGCCGGTACGCCGGCTTGCTTCAGGATATGGTGGATCAGCGCCGTGGTCGTCGACTTGCCGTTGGTACCGGTAATGCCCACCACGGCATGATCGGGCAGTTCGGGGCGCGCCTGCGCGAACAGTTCGACGTCACCGATTATTGCGCATCCTGCATGCCGGGCCGTCTCGGCGATCGGATGTGTGTTGAGCGGCACGCCCGGCGACACGACCAGCGCGTCGAACCCGTTTAGCCCTGCTTCCAGAAAATCCACACGCTCTGCAAAGGGATTGGCTTTTGCCCGCGCCGCTTCCTTGTCGTCCCAGCAGGCAACCTCGCAGCCCGACTTTACCAGCGCATCCACGCTCGCCAACCCCGACCGCGCGAGGCCATAAACGGCGTAGCGTTTCCCTTGCCAGGCGCGCGCCAGGATCACCGTAGCTTGAGCGTGCTGAGACCCGCCAGCGCCAGCACGAAGCTGATGATCCAGAAGCGGATGACGACGGTCGGTTCGGACCAGCCCATCTGTTCGAAATGGTGATGGATCGGCGCCATCTTGAAAATGCGCCGCCCGGTCCGCTTGTAGAAAAAGACCTGGAGGATCACGCTGACCGCTTCGAGCACGAACAGGCCGCCAATGATGGCGAGCACGAATTCGTGATGCGTCGCCACCGCGACCGCGCCGATCGCACCGCCCAGGGCAAGGCTACCCGTATCGCCCATGAAGACCGCCGCCGGCGGCGCGTTGAACCACAGGAAGGCAAGCCCCGCACCGACGATTGCTAGCAGGAGCACGGTAAGGTCACCTACGCCCAGCACATTGGGAATGCCGAGATATTCGGCGAAAATCGCATTGCCCACCAGGTAGGCGATCAGCGAGAACGCCACGCAGGCGATGATGACCGGCATCGTCGCCAGCCCGTCGAGCCCGTCGGTCAGGTTCACTGCATTGCCGAACGCCACGATCACGAAGGCGCCGAACGCGATATAACCCCAGCCAAGATCGATCACTGGCCCCTGCACGAAGGGCAGATACAGCTCCGTTCCGCTGATGCGCGTCATCGCCCAGGTGGCGAAACCGGCAATGGCGAATTCCAGCAGCAGCCGCATCTTTGCCGAAACGCCCGTGTGGCTGGCCTTCTTGAGCTTGTCATAGTCGTCCATGAACCCGATCGCGGCAAACCCCAGCATCACCAGCAGGCAGGCCCACACATAAGGGTTGGACAAATCCATCCACAGCAGCACCGATACGGTGACGCTGATGAGGATCAGCAAGCCGCCCATCGTCGGCGTTCCACGCTTGGCAAGGTGCGACTGCGGCCCGTCGGCCCGGATCGGCTGGCCCTTGCCCTGCTTCTTGCGCAGCCAGTTGATAAAACGCGGACCAAGCAGCAGCCCGATCAGCAACGCCGTCCCCGTCGCCGCACCGGCGCGAAAGGTGATGTAGCGGATAAGGTTGAGCGGGCCGACGAAGTCCAGCCATTCGGCAAGTATGTAGAGCATTATGCAGCGCCCCCTGCCAGCTTATCGACCAGTTTGCCAAGCCCCATCGAATTGGAAGCCTTGACGAGTATCGCATCGCCAGGGCGGATTACCGTTGCCGTTAACGCGATGGCGGCGTCGGCGTCGTCGACATGATGAACACGAATTTGGTCATCAAGTGCAGCGAAAAGCGGTGCCATCTCCGCACCGACGAGGATCGCTTCTTCCACGCCTGCCGCCATTACATATGGCGCAAGCTCGGCATGCAGCCGCGCGCTCTCCGTCCCCAGTTCCTTCATCGTGCCGAGAATCGCGACCTTGCGGCCTTGTTCGCCGGCGAGGGCCTTGAGCGTCGCCGCCATGCTGGCCGAATTGGCGTTATAGCTTTCATCAATGAGCAGTGCCTCGCCGCCGCCAACCTTTATTACGTGCCGCGCGCCGCGACCTTTCAGACCGCCAAGCTCCGCCAGCGCAAGTCCCGCCACCGCGACATCGCCGCCCGCCGCCTCGACGGCCGCAAGAACGGCAAGCGAGTTGGTCACCCAATGATCGCCGGGCTGGCGCATCGTGTAGGTCAGTCTGCCGCCGCGCAGCCGCGCGGTGATCAACGTGCCCCCACCGCTGGCCGGCGCCTGGTTGAGCGGCGCGACATCGGCCTCGCCGGATCCGAAGGTCATGATCGTGCGGGCATGGCGCTTGGCCTTCTTTACCAGCTGGTCGCAATACTGCGTGTCTTCGGGAATGATGGCGACGCCGTCACCCACGAGACCCTCGAAGATTTCCGCCTTGGCGTCGACAATCGCCTTCATCGAACCCAGGTTCTCGATATGCGCTGGCGCAATCGCGGTGATGAGCGCAATGTGCGGACGGGCCAGCCGCGTCAGCGCTGCAATCTCGCCCGAATGGTTCATACCCATTTCGAACACGGCATACTTCACATCGCGCGGGCACCGCACGAGGCTGAGCGGTACGCCCGTATGGTTGTTATAGCTCTTGACCGAGCGATGCGCCTTGCCGCGGCTGCTCCGGTCAAGCGCGGCGTAGAGCGCTTCCTTGGTCGATGTCTTGCCGACCGACCCGGTCACGCCAATCACCACCGCATCTTCGGCAAGCCGCCCGCGCGCTGCGCTGGCGAGCGCATCGAGCGCTGTCGTGACATCGTCAACCAGCACGTGGGGCCCGTCGATACTCCGCGACACCAACGCCCCATGCGCGCCCTTCTCGAAAGCGCCTGCCACGAAATCGTGCCCGTCATGCGCGGTGCCCGGCATGGCGATGAACAGGTCGCCCGGCTCGACTTCGCGGCTGTCGAAGGTCGCGCCATCGACCACGAAGTCGCCGTTGGCGGTACCGCCCGTCGCTTCGGCAATTTCGGCGGAGGTCCATAGCGTCACGCCGCTTCCTCCCGCGCCACTTCGACATCGTCGAAGGGCAGCGTGCGATCGCCGATGATCTGGCCCTGCTCGTGCCCTTTGCCCGCCAGCAGCACGATGTCGCCCGCGCGCGCTTCGTGGATGGCCGCGGCGATCGCTTCGCGGCGTCCCCCGATTTCGGTGGCATCGGGCGCCCCCTGCATGACCTGCGCCCGGATCGTCGCGGGATCTTCGCCGCGCGGATTGTCGTCGGTGACGATCACCAGGTCGGAGCCTTCGGCGGCCACTTCACCCATCGGCGCGCGCTTGCCGATATCGCGGTCGCCGCCCGCGCCAAACACGGTGATGAGCCGTCCTTCGACGTGAGGGCGCAGCGCCGCGATCGCGGCCTCGAGCGCATCGGGCGTGTGGGCGTAATCGACATAGACGGGCGCACCCTTGCGCGTGATCACGGCGCGCTCGAGACGGCCGCGCACCGGCGACACGCGCCCCATCGCCGAGAAGATCTTGTCCCAGCTGCCACCGGCCGCCAGCGCGATCCCCGCGGCAACCATGACATTGTTGGCCTGGTAGGCGCCAATCAGCGGCAGTTTGAGCAAATGCTGGATGCCATCATGCGTGATACTCAACGCCTGTCCCAGCGGCGTCGAACGCCGCTCGCCGAGCCGGATGGTGTCGCCGCGCTCACCGACGGTGAACAACTTGAGCCCGCGTTGCTTGGCGCGGGCAATGACTGCATCGGATTTGGGATCATCGGTCCACACGACGGCCGAGCCATCTACGTTCACGACCTCATCGAACAGCCGCATCTTGGCCGCGAAATATTGCTCCATCGTCTCGTGATAATCGAGATGGTCGCGGCTGAAATTGGTGAAGGCCGCGATCTTCACGCCGACGCCTTCGGCGCGGTACTGGTCGAGCCCGTGCGAGGACGCTTCGTAGGCGAGGTGCGAAATGCCCATGCGTTTGAGGCCCGCGACATTATTGAGGAAAGTGACGATGTCGGGCGTCGTCAGCCCGGTCTTTACCTGGTCTTCGCCCGTCGTCACGCCGAGCGTTCCGATCGAAGCGGAGCGATACCCGCACATACGCCAGATCTGGCGACTCATTTCCACCGTCGACGTCTTGCCGTTGGTCCCCGTTACCGCAGCGACCACTTCGGGGTAGGGCGCATAATATTGCGCCGCCAGCTCGGCGAACGTCTTGCGCACATTGTCGCTCTCGATGCGGAAGGCCTTGCCCGTCGGCACATGCTTTCGCGTCACCACGGCGACCGCACCGCGCTTGACCGCTTCTTCGATAAAGTCTTCGCCGTTGAACTTGGCGCCGCGGAACGCGCCAAAGATATTGCCTTCGGTCACCTTGCGATGATCGATGGCAAAGCCGGTTACCGTTACGTCGCTCCCTCGCCGGACGAGGTCGTGCAGTTTCAAATTGTTACTCCTCGGAAAAGAGGAAAGGCAGAACGCTGTCGAGATCGGGTTCACGGTCCTCGTCGGGCCGCACCCCGAGCATCGGTGCAATGCGGCTGATCGTACCGCTCACCACGGGGGCGACGTTCCAACCAGCCGTACGGAAACCGAACGTTTCCTTGGTGCCTTTGGGTTCATCGAGCATCACGACGATCACATAGCGCGGTTCGTCCATCGGGAAAACGCCCGCGAAGGTGGTGATGACGGTCGTCTTGGAATATCTTCCGTTGATGAGCTTTTCCGCCGAACCGGTCTTGCCCCCGACGCGGTAACCGGGCGCATCGGCCTTGCGGCCCGTGCCTTCGGTCACGACCATGCGCAGAAGCGCGCGCATCTTGTAGCTGGTGTCCTCGCTGAAGACGCGTGTACCTTGTGCAACCGGATGCTGCGGGCCGACTTTCAAAATCGTCGGCTGGCGATGGATGCCCCCATTGAGCAAGGCCGCATAGCCCGCCGCCAGGTGCATTGGCGTCACCGCGATCGAGTGACCAAAGCCGACTGTCGCGGTGTCCATCTCGGTCCAATTCTTGGGGTAGAGCGTGCGTCCCTGTTCGGGCAGTTCATGGCCGAGCCGATCGAGAAAACCCATTTTGTCGAGGAAGGCGCGTTGCCGCTCGGCACCCAGCTGCATCGCGATTTGCGCGGTGCCGACGTTGGAGCTTTCCTGCATGATCTCCGCGACCGAACAGGCCCGTCCGAAGGGGTGCGTGTCGCCGATCGAGCGATTGCCGACCTGCAGCTTTTCGGGGCACGGATACATCTGCCCGAAGCCCTTCACGACACCTGCATCCATCGCCATCGCGACGGTGAAGGGCTTGAAGGTCGACCCGAGTTCGTAGACGCCAAGGCTGGCACGGTTGAAGCGCGCATCCTGACTGCCCTCGCCGGCGACATTGGGATTGAGCTGCGGCAGCGAGGTCAGCGCGAGGACTTCGCCCGAATGGATATCCATGATCACGCCGGCGGCGCCGATTGCCGAATATTTCTCCATCGCGCCGGCCAGTTCGGCTTTGAGCGCCTGCTGGATCCGGCTCGAGATGGACAGCTCCAGGGGCGCGCCGCGTGTCTTGGCGTCGACCAGGTAATCATCGAAGGCACGCTCGGCTCCAGCTACACCGTTGCCGTCGACATCGGTATAGCCGATCACATGCGCGGCGAGCGCCGTCTGCGGATAGAGGCGATCGGGTTCGCGGGTCAGTTGGACGCCGGGCTCGCCCAGCGCGTTGACTGCTTCGACGATACCGGGGCTCGCGCGGCGGCGAAGATAGACGAACTTCTTGTCGCCCGTGAGCATCTCGTAATAATCCGCCTCGTCGCGTTCGGGCATGAGGCGCGCCAGATCGCGAGCGAGGTCGAGTTTATTGCCGATCACGCGCGGTGGCTGGATGGCGATGGTCCACGCATCGATGGTACGCGCCAGCGTCTCGCCGTCGCGGTCGACGATATCGCCGCGCGCCGGGATGAAGGCCTGCGGTCCGCCGGCGCCATTGGCACCATCATCGAAGACCGCCAGCCAGCCGATGCGCAGCACGATGGCGGCGATACAGGCGGCGAACAGGATCAGTCCGATCATCAACCGCTGGTGCAACACGGCCAGCACCCGCCGCTTCTGCCCGACTAGCTGCAGTCTTTCGGGGCTCGCGACAAGGGCGGGCATCGGCGCGTTCATGGCTGCGTCGGGTCTTCCCCATGCGTGATGAAGTCAAAGCCATCGTCGACCTTGCTGGTCGGCAAAGGCGCCAGCGGATCGACATGTTCGGCCACTCTCGAAGGCTTGGCCGGTCGCGGCGGCAACTCGCTGTCGTCGAGCGATGCTTGCACGACCATGTCCTCGATACCGCGGTCATTGGCGGCGTCGGCGCGTGGCTTGGGCGCCGATGCAAGAATGACCGGCGCATCAGGCGAGATATTCGTGCGCGGCTTGATCAACGTGGCGAGCTGGAAACTGCCGTCGAGAAACTGGTCGGCTTCGGGTGCTGCCAGCTGAAGAAAGCCGGCATTCCACTTTTCCAGCTGCGACAGGCGGCCGCGTGTGCCGATTTCGGTCTCAAGCTCGCGAATATCGCGCGTGACCATCGCGATGTCTCGCTCGATCCGCTCGAGTTCGGCGCGTTCAGACGCAACCTGCAGCGAAACGAGGTAGCAGGACAGCGCCGCGCCGAGCACACCGCCCGTCCACAGGATGGGACCGAAGCCGCGCATCATGCAGCCTCCTTCTGGTCCCACGCGGGCGCCTCGGTGCGGACTGCCGAACGCAGTCGCGCCGATCGCGCGCGTGGGTTACGGGCCAGCTCGTCTTCGTCGGGCGAGACGGGCTTGGCAACTTGTTCGAAACTGGGCGTGGGCCCAGGGGTCGCGGCGGGACGATGCCGCGACCCCCGGGGCAGGTTCCCGCTGCGGGCTTGCAGGAACCGCTTTACAATTCGGTCTTCGAGCGAATGGAAGGTCACGACCGCCAGCCGGCCACCGGGTTTCAAGATGCGTTCGGCCGCGCGCAGCCCAGCCTCGAGCTCGTCGAGCTCGGCATTCAAATGGATACGGATGGCCTGAAAGGTGCGGGTCGCCGGGTCGGTCTTCATGCCGGGATGATGACCCAGCGCCTTGCGAACAACGTCGGCAAGCTCGCTGGTGCGCGTCAGCGGGCGGGCGCGCACGATCGCACCAGCAACGCGGCGCGCACGCGGCTCTTCGCCATAGGTCTTGATGACACGGGCAATCTCGGCCTCGTCGGCCTGGTTGAGAAAGTCTGCAGCGGTTTCGCCGGCCTGGCTCATGCGCATGTCGAGCGGTCCGTCTTCGCGGAAAGAAAAGCCGCGATCGGCTTCGTCGATCTGCATCGAAGACACCCCGATATCGAGCACCACGCCGTCGACCTTGTCGTCGACCGCCTCGTCCATGCGCGAAAATTCGATCTGGATGAGATCGAGTTGGTCACTGGGGACGCGCGACCGGCCTGCTTCGATCGCTGCAGGGTCGCGATCCAAGCCAATCACGCGTCCCGCCCCCGCTCCGAGGAGCTCCTTGGTGTAACCGCCGGCGCCAAAGGTGGCGTCGACGATTACAGCGTCTTCGATAGGGGAGAGCGCCCGGACCACCGGGTCGAGAAGCACAGGGATATGTGGTGGCCGGACGCTCATTCGGTAATCCCCCGTTCGCTCATGCGGAAACGGGCGATGTCCTTCATATCCTCGGGGATGCGTTCGTCCTCGAGGAAAAGGGTGGGATTCCAGATCAGGAAAGTTTCGCCGGTGCCGACGAAAAGCGCGAGATCCTCGATCTTGCCTTTCATCTTCATCATCGGCGGAATCACGATGCGACCCGACTTGTCGTAGGACACGTCTTCGCTCGCGCCAAAAGCCATCATGTTGGCCATCGCAGCGTCGAGGTCGGAGCCGATCGCGGTTTCGGTTTTCTCGGCGCGGCGTTCTATCTTGGCATGCTTGGTGGCCGCGTGGCCGGGATCGTAAGCTTCAAGGCAGGGCAGCAAAGCGTGCTTGGCAAGAACGATCGCGCGGGCATCGCCGCGGCGTTCAACCACACTGCGCAGGAAGGCCGGCAGTGAGACGCGCCCCTTGGCGTCTACTGCGTTAAGCGCACTTCCCTGAAACAGATGGTCCACTTGCTCTCCCCGCTTCGGGCGCAAGGCACAGCTTCCCTGTCTTCGGATGAGCGGCATCGCCGCCCGAACCGAACCCATTCATCGAGAAACGGATTGCCCCGCGCTTCCAACGAAATGTGAGTAACCTACGTCAGCGCGGATTTCAATGCCATTTCATGCCATTTTATGGGTTTCTGTGACTCTTGGCGGTTTTCTGCGCCTTTTGGAGGGTGCAAAATGGGGCTAGCCTGCCGCATCAAGCAGTTGAAAACCCTGTGGATAACTCTGTTGGAAAGAAAATTCGCCGCGACTCGGCGCAACTCAGTCCTGCAGCCGTGCGAGCTGCGCCATCAGAAAGGGAAGATTGCCGTCGGTCGGGCCATCGAGCCCGCCTTCACCGGTCATGATGAAATCCGCATCGGCAATGATCAGCGCCTTGCCCTTGCCGACCGTGCACACCGCTACGAGGCCCTCGCTCTCGGTGCGGCAAGCTTCCTTGGTCGCAACGAGGTGCCCGCGCGCGCCAACCAGCACTGCACTGTCGTCATTCCCCATTAGCTCGGGCCCGCTGACCTGCGGACCTTCAAGTGCAACACCCCAATGACCAAGCAGCCCGGTATCCGGAAACGCGAACAGCGGACGTCGCCGGTCGCCGAGCGGTAGCGAGGACTCCCACAAAAGACGCGGATCGGCGAGCAGCAGGACACGCCCCCCTGCCCGCACCCAGGCGTCCAGCTCGACCAGCCCATCGGCCGTTTGCGCCGGTGCATGCGCCATCAGCAGGAGGTCCGTCCCCTCAAGGCTCGCAGCATCTGCCGCTGCGATCAGGTGCACGGCGTATTGCGCCTCGAGTGCGTCGAGCACTGGGGAACCGCTCGACTCGAGCGAAAACCCATCTTCGGGAAACGCCAGCGGAAGGCTGGTCAGCAACGCCAGCGCGGGCGCTTCGACCTGAGCGTTGGACGCTACCGGCTGCGTGTCTTCGGGCGGCGTCGCCTCGCATCCGGCGAGGGCCAGCAACAAGGCGGCAACCACCCTCACTCTTCGACTATACCTCCGCGCGCGCCGCCTTCTGCAAGGTCATCGCGCAGCGCGTCGGTAAGCGCACCATCCTTCTCGTCGACGGCCTTGTCGGGCTCGGTCGGTGCGGGGGCCTGTCGCGGCGCGGCGCCGATTTCCTCCAGCGGATCGGCGGGCGGCGCCGCGTCATCGGCCAACTTCTCTTCGACCGGATCGGCAGCCTCTCGCCCCTGCTCGGTCATCGCCGTGCCAAGGATCACCAACAGGAAGACGAAGGCCAGCCCGGTGATCCCGATGCGGATGCGCTGATTTCTCTCCTGGCTAGCGGTCATGACAGTTTCTTCTGCTTCACGGCGAGACATCCACCGATATTAGGCTTGATTTTCAATGCTGCAATCGCGAAAAGCCGCCCCCATGAAGAAGCAGCTCCTTATCGCCCTGGTCGCGGCCCCCATGATCGCCGCCTGCCAGCAGTCCGAACCCGAGGTCGTCGAGCAGTACGATCCGATGGAAGAAGAACTCGCCAACGCAGCGCCCGTTGACATCAACATGGTGCCCATGGCTGTCGGCTCCGACGATTACCGCTGTAAGGGTAGCAACCTGCTTCTGCGCGTCGATTTCATCCGCACCGGCGACCAGATGACCGCGCGTGTAACGCCCGCCGGCGGCGACGGCGCGACGCTTACCGAGACCTCGCCCGGCGTCTACACTTCTGAAGGTAACACGCTCAACGGTACCCCTCAGAGCGACACGGTCACTTTCAATGGGGCTTCGTGCACGCGATAAGTCGCGACCGAAGGCAAAAATCCAGACCCCCGGCCGCAACGCCGGGGGTTTTTTTATGGCCCCACCCGGACTAGACGCATCGCATGAGCGAGATCACCCCAGAAGTCGTCGCCGAACACGGCCTGTCTCCCGAAGAATATGAGCGCATTCTTGCCGCAATGGGCCGCGAACCTAATCTCGTCGAACTCGGTATCTTTTCGGTAATGTGGTCGGAGCATTGTTCGTACAAATCTTCCAGGCTCCATCTGAAGAAACTGCCGACCGAAGCGCCCTGGGTGATCCAGGGCCCGGGCGAGAATGCGGGCGTCATCGATATCGGTGACGGCAAGGCCGCGATTTTCAAGATGGAAAGCCACAACCACCCGTCATACATCGAACCCTACCAGGGCGCCGCCACCGGCGTCGGCGGCATCCTGCGCGATGTCTTCACCATGGGCGCGCGCCCGGTCGCCAACATGAACGCGCTACGCTTCGGGCGGCCCGACCATCCCAAGATGCGCCACCTCATCAATGGCGTCGTCGCGGGCATCGGTGGCTATGGCAATTGCGTCGGTGTGCCGACCGTTGGCGGCGAGACCAATTTTCACCGCGCGTACGATGGTAACATTCTCGTCAATGCAATGACGGTGGGCATCGCCGATACGGATAAGATTTTCTATTCCGCCGCCACCGGTGTCGGCAATCCGATCGTCTATGTCGGATCCAAGACCGGCCGCGACGGCATCCACGGCGCCACCATGGCCTCAACAGATTTCGAGGAAGACAGCGAGGCCAAGCGCCCTACCGTCCAGGTCGGCGATCCCTTCACCGAAAAGCTGCTGATCGAAGCCTGTCTCGAGTTGATGGCCACTGACGCGATCGTCGCCATACAGGATATGGGCGCAGCAGGGCTCACCTCCTCTTCGGTCGAAATGGCGACCAATGGCGAGACGGGGCTTCGCCTCAACATGGACAAGGTGCCGCAGCGCGAAGAAGGCATGACGCCCTACGAGATGATGCTGAGCGAGAGCCAGGAGCGCATGCTCATGGTCCTGAAGCCCGGCAAGGAAGCCATGGCCGAAGCCATCTTCAGGAAATGGGAACTCGATTTCGCGGTGATCGGTGAAGTCACCGATACCGGCCGCATGGTCCTCGAATGGAACGGCGAGGTCGTATGCGACATTCCGCTCGGTCCGCTTGCCGACGATGCGCCCGAATATGATCGACCCTATCTCGAAACACCTAGGCCCGAACCGCTCGCCGACGAGCCCGACAGCGAGGATCCGCTTGCCGATCTCGAAAAATTGCTCGGCACCCCCAGCCTCGCCAGTCGCCGCTGGATCTGGGAGCAATATGACCACCAGGTCGGCGCCGACACCGTTCAGGCGCCCGGCGGTGACGCCGCAGTGGTGCGCGTGCACGGCAGCGACAAGGCGCTGGGGATCAGCACCGACTGCACCCCGCGCTATTGCTTCGCGGAGCCCGTCGAAGGCGGCAAGCAGGCGATCGCGGAAGCCTATCGCAACCTGTCGGCGGTCGGCGCCAAGCCGCTCGCCGTCACCAATTGCCTCAACTTCGCCAATCCCGAACGCCCCGAAATCATGGGCCAGTTCGTCGGCTGCCTTGAGGGCATGGGTGAAGCCTGCCGCGCGCTCGATTTTCCGATCGTGAGCGGCAACGTCTCGCTCTACAACGAATCCAAGGCGACGGGCGGCGGCAGCGCCATTCTTCCCACCCCCGCCATCGGCGGCGTCGGCATTATCGACGACTGGCGCAAGACCGCGACCATCGCCTTCAAGGACGCCGGTGAAGCCATCATGCTGGTCGGCGAGCCTTGCCATCATCTCGGCCAGTCGGTCTGGCTCAAGGAATTGCATGGCCGCGAAGAGGGGCAGGCCCCGCACGTCGATCTAGAATTGGAACGCCGCCACGGCGAATTCATCCGCGACTGCATCGCCAGGGGTCGCGTCAGCGCAGTGCACGATATCTCAGACGGCGGCATGCTCGTCGCGATTGCAGAAATGGCGCTGGCGGGCGGCGTCGGCGCCGAGCTGAACCTCTCCCGCTTCAAGGAAAAAAGCGCCGCGCGCCTGCACTTCGGTGAAGACCAGGGCCGATACCTCGTCACCACCGCCGATCCGCACGCGCTTGCCATTGCCGCCAAGCAAGCCGGCGTCGCGTTGGAGCCGATGGGCCATACCAACGCCAGCCAGTTGCTCAGCATCGAAGGCGACGGCAGCGTTACGCTCGAAGCGCTACGCAGCGCCCACGAAGGCTGGTTCCCGAACTTGATGTCCGGCGAGATCTAAGCGCGCTAGGGCTTCCGCCAGTACGCCGCACCCAGCACGATCACCCACAATAGCTGCACCCCGTAGGCGACCAGCGCACCGTGCAGATTCATGGCCAGATGGTTCGACGCCAGCAGCAACGCCGGCAGTAGCCCCGCGACCATCCCCGCACCTGCGACCAGCTTGCACCCGTCTTGCCAAAGACCGATCGACCATAAGGCATATCCAATGCCAATGCCGATCACTCCCAGCTCCGCCAGGCTCTGATTTATCCGCCAGATTAGGTCGAAAATGTCTTGGCCGATCTCGCCCTCGCCATAGGCGCGCATAGACGGAAAGACGAACCCGTTGAGAACACCGGCCATCACTGTCGCGGCAATTCCCGCTGCATAGAATGTGGCGGCCTGCAAGCTACGCAGCCCCTTCGCGCCCAGCAACCCGATCAAGGCCGCCGCCTGCACAAGCAGCACGATCAAGATCGCTCCATGCATCCCGCTTATGAGTATCGCGCTATCATCGCCTCGCGGGTGCTGGCTCATCAGCGCGATACCCAGCACGCCGGTTGCGACCAGAAGACCGGCCGCCATTTTCTTCTCACTTGCCATCGTCGTCGTCTCCCCACATCCTTGCGCGTCAATTAAGCCAGCGCGGCAGGGCCCAGGCAATGAACAATGACGCGCAACATTCGGGTGATCGCGCGCCAACGCTACGCAACGCCAGAGCAACTCGCGGAGCGCATGACGCTATCCCACGATGCACTGCTTGCCTTGCCCGAATGACCGATCTACTTGCAAATCATTCGCATTAGCGTACATTCGGTCGCATGATCATCTGCAGCTGCAATGTGATTCGAGAGCATGACATTCGTGCCGCGGCCCGGCGTGGCTGCCGCGATGCCAACGCCGCTTATGCCTCGATGGGCTGCAACTTCGATTGCGCCAGCTGCGAAGACCTTGCCGAATTTCTGGTCGAGGATGAGCGCGAAAACATGATCACCGTGGACAAGAGCGCCGCCTGAATTTTCGCGCGACTGCTAATCACTCGCATTCGCACAGAATTCCCACTTTTCCGCCATTTTTTCGTTGTAAGTCTCGCTTAATAGGCGTAGGAGCTTGCGCAAGGATGCCACGAAGGAATTTGCGATGAAGGGTGACGCGAAAGTCATCGAACTGCTCAACGAAACGCTCAAGAACGAGCTGACCGCGGTCAATCAGTATTGGCTGCATTACCGCCTGCTCGACGATTGGGGCCTCACCCGCCTCGCCGATCATGAAAAGCATGAATCGATCGAGGAAATGAAGCACGCGGACGAGCTGGCCGAGCGCATCCTGATGCTCGACGGCATGCCCAACTTCCAGAAATTGGGCCAGCTGCGCATCGGCGAGAATGTCGAGGAAATCCTGAAGGCCGATCTCGCGGTCGAACTGGAGGCGGTCGAGCAATTAAAGCGCGCCATCGCGCATTGCGAGGAAGTGCAGGACTATGTCAGCCGCCAGCTCTTCACCTCGATCCTCGACGCCGAGGAAGAGCATATCGATTATATCGAAACACAGTTCGACATGATCGCCGCGATGGGCCTGCAGAATTACTGCCAGCTCCAGTCCAAACCGGCGGACGAGGGCGCTTAGCGTTTTTCGTTTGGGGGTTGTAACCTGAAGGCGCTTCGCGCGAATACATCCGCATGCAGAACGTCCCTTCGGTCCCCTATACGGACCTGCCCGAACTTACTGATGAAGAGCGCATTGCCGCCGCGGCGCGGTTCTACGACGAAATCAGGGATCGCCGCTCGTGCCGGATGTTCACCGACGCGCCCGTACCGCGCGAGGTAATCGAACATGCGATCCGCGCGGCCGGCAGCGCACCCAACGGCGCCAACCACCAGCCGTGGCATTTCGCCGTCATCGAAAGCGCCGACATCAAGGCAAAGGTCCGCGCCGCCGCCGAGGAGGAGGAGCGCAAATTCTACGAAGGCAAGGCGGGCGACGACTGGCTCGATGCGCTGGCCCCGATCGGCACCGATGCCGACAAGGACTTCCTCACCGTCGCCCCCTACCTCATCGTCGTCTTCGGCCAGCGTAAGGGCGGCATCGAACCGGGGGACGTGAAGCAGAACTATTACGTGATCGAGAGCGTGGGGCTCGCCTGCGGCCTCCTGCTCACCGCGCTCCACAAGGCCGGGCTCGCCACGCTGACCCATACCCCATCGCCAATGGGCTTCCTTCGCGAAATTTGCGGCCGTCCCGCGCATGAAAAGCCGGTAATGATCATCGTTGCCGGCCTGCCCGCCAAGGACGCGGCCGTCCCCGTGCACGCCACGAAAAAAAAGCCGCTCGACCAGATCACCAGCTGGCTCTAGCCGCCGCCCGTCGAAAAAATCGCCGTTGCGCGTCCACCGCGCTATAGTCCCGCCCGGGAAACATTGTGGGGGGACTTGTCATGGCGACGACCATGCGTGCGCGTATCCAGACCTTGGACATCATCCGCGGCGTCGCCGTCATGGGCATCCTGGCCCTCAACATTTATGCCTTCGCGGGGCCGGGCGGCATGTATTTCAATCCAACGGCCTATGGCGGAGACACCGGGCTCGATTGGCTCACCTGGGCCTTCAATTTCGTCTTCATGGAATCAAAGTTTCGTAGCCTGTTTTCAATCATGTTCGGTGCATCCACTCTGCTGGTCATCGAGCGCGCCACCGCGAAGAATAACAGCCCGGCGCTGCGCCATTACGCGCGAATGTTCTGGCTGCTCGCATTCGGCCTCCTCCACTTCTGGTTCATCTGGTGGGGCGACATTCTCGCGCTCTACGCCCTCATCGGCCTTCTCGTCTTCTTCTTCCGCAACCGCTCGGTAAAATGGCTACGCAACTGGGCGATAATTTTCCTCACGATCGGCTTCCTGTTTGCCGCTTCCCAGAACTTCGTCTTCTCGATGGCAGGCAATCCCGACCTCCCGGAAGAGCAGCGCGCCGAGATGATGAAAGCAGTCGAGCAGAACGAAGGCTATTTCGGCGGCCAGACCGAGGCATCACGGGAAAAGATTCAGGAACATCTGCAGATGTTTCGCGGCCCCTACGGCCCAATCATGGAACAGCGATTTGTCGATTGGCGATTCAAGCCGTTCCAGAATGCCATATTCCTTGGCCCTGAAACCTTGGGCCTTTTTCTGATCGGCATGGCACTGTTCAAGTCTGGCTTCCTCACCGGCGAATGGCGCCGCGAACGCTATCGCAAATGGGCCATTACCTGCTTTGCCATCGCAATCCCGGCCAACCTTGGCTTGCTGTGGTACCAGGTTGCATCAGGATATTCCACGCAAGCAGTTTTCAACGCCACCATTGTCCTGTCTGCGCCATTCGACATACTCATGGCGATTGGCTGGGCGGCGCTGATCACCATGCTGGTCATGCATGCGCTCGAGACGCCCTTTTCGCAGCGGCTCGCGGCCACCGGGCGAATGGCCTTCACCAACTACCTGATGACATCGGTCGTCATGACGACGATCTTCTACGGATACGGGCTTGGGCTGTACGGCGAATTCGGGCGCGCCGCGCTCTATCTCTTCGTGTTTGGCATGTGGGCTTTGATGCTACTCTGGTCGAAGCCCTGGCTCGATCGCTTCCACTACGGCCCGCTCGAATGGATCTGGCGTTCGCTGTCGCGCTTCAGCCCCCAGCCGATGGTGAAGAAGGATTAGGAGCCGCCAAAATATTCATCAAACGCTAGGTCACGCGGCACGATCTCTATCGTATATCCGGTGGCGGAATAATCCGTGTAGGGTCGCCCCTCTTCGTCGAAATATTGTTCGAATAGCTGCTCTTCGTCGTTTTGAAACGAGAGACAGTAAACCTCATCGCGAAACTTGGTTCCAAAATTCGCTGCCCACATCACAAGGAATGTCAACTCGTCCGACCATTCCGATTTGGGCGACGTACTCAGAACTTCGCCACCAGCATCGCTCCAGCATGTCTGTTGGCCGACTTTTTCAGCATTTCCCCAGCTATGCATGAAGACACCTTCGCCAACTCTGTAGAATTGATGCTGGTTCGGTCTCTTTGAAGTTGTGGGGGCTTGATATGTATACCGATAGTCGAAGCGATCTGCCTCCGGAACGGTCGCGTCGAAAATCTGGAGCCCCCTGCCCCCCTGTCGCCAATTTCCTTTGGCATGCGAATTCAAGTCCGCTCCGGCCGCCGAAAAGGCATTTTCAACAGATATTCCGCTGCTTTTCCAATCGGACTGGATAGGTCCGGTTGCCATTGCCTCTGCATCAATTCGGTCCACGGTCTGCCGATAACCCGGCTTTGCAGAGAATATGGCCTCAAGATATTCTTCGTGGTCAAGCGGCTCGGCCTCGGACTGGGGAGTCGCAAACGCCAATGCCATTATATTTGCCAGCATGTTCATGGCACCTGCCTCGCGCTGCCATCGATGGAGGCAAGTGGCTTAGTAGCCAGCGCGCCCGAAGCCGCCCTGCGCGGCGTTATCGCCGGCAGGCTTTCGTTTCATCAGCGGGCTTAGCTCTTCATCGAACGCTTCTATGGTGCTGGCCCAAAGTTCGCGCAGCTTGACCACGTCGGGGATGAGATTGTCGGGGAATTCCCCGATCTCGATGCAGCGGCGCGCCGCCATTTCGATTTCTTCGGCACAATCGGCAAGCATTTCCGCCCCGAACTGGCGCGATTCGCCCTTGAGCGTATGCGCGGGGATCACCAAAGCCGCGGTATCCTGCGTGCGCATGGCCTGCTCGATTTGCTCGATACTCTTGGCGCCATCTTCGCGAAAATAGCCCAGAATCTTGAGAAAACCTTCGCCCAGTTCTGCGCGCGCTTCTTCAAAATAGCGCCAATCGACGACGTTCGTTGCCTGGTTCATCAACCTCTCCGACAGTCGCGCGTGCACGCTCGCGACGGTTCCACACAGCTCAATCACTAATGCGAGATGGTAAAATTTGGGTTGATGAACCCGCCGCGGGTCAGCGTTTGGCGTAAGGGTTTTTGGGGCTGCGCAAGTTGATGCGCACCGGCACCGGCCCGAGCCCGAGATCGCGCCGCATCGCATTGACCAGATAGCGGTGATAGCTGGCCGGTAGCGTATCCACGCGCGTCCCGAAAATCACGAAGGTCGGCGGCCGCGTGGTTACCTGCGTGATGTAGCGCAGCTTCACGCGCTTGCCCTTGGGCGCGGGCGGGGGATGCTGGTCGATGGCATGATCGAACCAGCGGTTGAGTTCGCCGGTCGGTACGCGGATCGACCACTGGTCGCGCAGCTTCAGCGCGGCATCGAGGATCGTATCGATTCCCTTGCCCGTCTTGGCTGAAACCGTCAGCACCGGCACACCGGCAACCTGGCTGAGTCCATCGGCAAGCGCAGCCTTGATCCCGTTGAACAGGCTCGACGCATGCTCCGCCACGTCCCACTTGTTGATGACGATCATCAGCGCGCGGCCTTCTTCGAGCACCTGGTCGGCGATACGAAGATCCTGCGCCTCCAGCCCCCGCGTCGCATCGAGCAGCAGCACGACGACCTCGGCAAAGTCGATCGAGCGTTTCGTGTCTGCTGCCGACAGCTTCTCCAGCTTGTCATCCACCTTGGCACGCTTGCGCAGGCCCGCCGTGTCGATGAGCCGAACCTTCTGGCCGTTATAATTCCAGTCGATGCTGATGCTATCACGGGTAATGCCCGCTTCCGGACCCGTAATCAGCCGTTCTTCATCGAGGATCTTGTTGATCAGCGTCGATTTGCCCGCGTTGGGGCGCCCGACGATGGCCAGCTTGAGCGGCCCGCCTTCGGGGTCGATCTCTTCCTCTTCGGCCTCGCGCTCCAGGAACGGGCGCAACGCATCGAACAGGTCGACAATGCCCTCGCCATGTTCCGCCGACAGCGCGAAAGGTTCACCAAGCCCTAGCCCGTAGGCTTCCAGCCGCCCAGCCTCGCCTGCATTGCCTTCCGCCTTGTTGGCAGCAACGATGATCGGCGTGCTGCTCGAGCGCAGCCAGCCGGCGATTTCCTCGTCGAGCGGTGTCAGCCCGGCGCGCCCGTCGATCAGGAACAGCGCCACATCGGCCTCGCGCACCGCTGCTTCGGTTTGCGCACGCATCCGGCCCGGCAACGATTCGGGGTCTTCTGTCTCGAAGCCCGCCGTATCGATGACCTTGAATCCCATGCCGAGCAGGAGGCCGTCGCCCTCGCGGCGGTCGCGCGTCACCCCCGGACGGTCGTCGACCAGCGCGACACGCTTGCCCACCAGCCGGTTGAACAGCGTGGATTTGCCGACATTGGGACGGCCAACAATGGCAACAGTAGGACGTGTCATGACGCGCCGCCCCTGCCCGTAAGCAGGGCGGCGGTCAAGGATTAGCGGAAAGCGTGAAGCCGGCCGCGACCATCGAGGATCAGCAACGTGTTGTTCGCCACCACCGGCGACAGGCCGGTGCCATGCCCCATATCCTGCTGCGTCACGATCGACCCGTCGACCGGATTGAGCGAATAGAGCATCCCGTTAAATCCGGCCACGATCAGGCGATCGCCCGCCAGTACGGGGCCGGTATAGCGGATCCTGCCTTTGCGGTTCTTGGGGCTGCGATATTCGGGCAATTCGGCTAACCATTTGACGCGGCCGGTGTCCCGCTTGACGGCGATTACCTTCGCATCGTCGGTCAGTACGAAAACCCAGTCGCCCGCAACCCACGGCGTATTGGCACCGGCAATGTTAAGCTCCCACTGGCGCTGACCGGTAAGCAGGTCGAGGCTGACCATGCGGCCGCCATTGCCAATGGCAAAAACCTGCGCGCCGTCGATCACCGGTTCGGCATCGATATCGCTGATCGAGCTGACCGAGCGACTGATCGAGGTGCGCGACAACGTGTCCGACCACACGACGCGGCCATTTTCATAGCGATAGGCATTGAGTTCGCCCGAACTGAAGCCCGCGACCACCGTGCCGCGCGCTATCGCCGGCGCGGAAGACCCGAACACGCCTGCAATTTCCAGCGTCGCGTTCTGGTTCCAGCGCCGCTCGCCCGTTGCCTTGTCGAGCGCGAAAATCTGGTTGTCCTGCGTGATCACGTAGATTGTGTCGCCCTGCACCGAAGGCGAACCGCGTAGCGGGCCTGCGGGCTTCATGGTCCAGACAATGGCGCCCGTCGCCGCGTCGATCGCCGCGACCTGGCCAAGTCCGTTGGTCGCGTAGATGCGTCCCGCGTCGTAAGCGACACCGCCGCCAAACAGCGAGGAGCGATCACCGCGATCGTCGCTGACCCTGGCCGACCATATGGTCGCGCCGCTGTTGAGATCGAAAGCGCGCACGGTTGACTGCGTATCAATCGTATATACGCGTCCTTCTGCGACTACCGGCGCGCTGATGAGGCGCGCCGCGCGGCTGTTGCCTTCCCCAATCGATGCGGTCCAGGCGGGGTTCAGTCCGTCGGCAGCGTTGAACGCGAGGTGACCCATCGACTTCGAGGCATTGCCGCCCGGCTGCGACCATTCGCTATTTACCTGCGCCGCTGGCAGCGTCAGCGGGATCGCCGCAGTCGCCGGATCGACGCTGATTTCAAGCTCGGTCCCCAGCACCGACTGGCGTTCGCCCAGCACCGGCGTGGAATCCGTTCCGCCGCCAAACAGGCTGCACCCGGCCAGCGCGAACGCGGCCGTTAGGATCGCAACATTCTTCATTCTTCGTCTTCCTCGGGGATAAGCGCATCGCTGGCGTCGACGCCAAGCGAGCCGGCGACCTGGCCGGCACGATTGCGCAAAGTTTCGGGCACGGTGTCGTCTGCCGCAATGGCGGCAAACAATCGTCCGGCTTCATCGTTTCGGTCCGCACGTATCATCGCGATCGCGGTCAGTTCTGCGGCAGTACCGTAAAAGGCATGGCCCGGCTGCGCCATCGGCTGGAGCCGCGCGATAATGGCATCGGGCTCCATGCGGTCATATTCGAGCATCGTCTGGCGGATGAGCGCGATATCGCGGTAGGCCTCGGGGAGGCTGTCGTCGGCCACCAGCGCGGCATAGGTCTCGATCGCCTTGGCGCGGTCCCCCTGCTGAAGCGCGACGGCCGCGCGGGTCAGCAATGCGCTCGCCCTTGTCGCTTCAGTCGACTCCGCTGCGACCGTATCCAGCCGCTCGGGCACGCCTTCCAGATCGCCATTCCCGACATCGCGGATCGCCAGCGCAAGTTGCTCGCTCGCTTCACCGGCCTTGGCTTCCTTGTCGTTCTGCCAGAACAGGTATCCAGCGATCGCGGCAAGAAACGCAATGACCCCCAGCGTGATCCAGGTGCCATACTTCTTCATGAAGTCGGCCATCTGGTCTTCGCGCATTTTCTCGTCGACTTCGCGCTGGAATGTCTCGTTGATATTGTCGTCAGGGCCGAGCGCCACGGTCACCTCATTCTTCAAAAAGGGGGTGGAAAAATCCCTTCCCCACCCCGCATGAACATTAGCTGGCTAGCCTCTAGCCGACGCGAAATGCAAAGGCAAAGGGAGTCAGGCTTTGGGCCGATAGGTTTGTTCGTCTGTCGGGAAGCAATTTGAGCGAACCTCGTTGGCATATTCCTCAACTGCCTTGCTGATCTGGTCTGCAAGGTCGTGATAGACCTTCACGAAGCGCGGCGTGCGCTCGAACAGGCCGAGCATGTCTTCGGTCACCAGCACCTGCCCGTCGCAATCTTTCGACGCGCCAATCCCGATGGTGGGCGCCGACACGGTCTTCGTGATCTCGCTGGCGATTTCTTCCATCACGCCTTCCAATACGATGGCAAAGGCGCCTGCCTCGTCCACCGCCTTGGCGTCGCGCATGATCTTGTCGGCCTCGGCATCGTCGCGCCCACGCGCGCGGTAGCCGCCAAGCACGTTGATCGCCTGCGGGGTCAGCCCGACATGGCCGATTACCGGAATCCCGCGCTGCGAAAGGAAGTGGATGGTCTCGGCCATCGCTTCCCCGCCTTCGAGCTTGACCGCCGAGGCGCCCGTTTCCTTCAATATCCGCGCCGCCGAGCGATAGGCTTGCTGCGGGCTCTCTTCATACGAACCAAACGGCATATCGACCGTCACCTGCGCATGCCAGCTTCCGCGCACCACCGCTGCGCCATGCGCGATCATCATGTCGAGCGTCACCGGCACCGTGCTGTCGAGACCGTAAATCACGTTGCCGAGGCTATCGCCCACCAGCAACATGTCGCAATGCGGATCGAGCAGCTGCGCGGTGCGCATGGTGTAGGCCGTCAGCATCACCAGCGGCTCCTGCGCGATCCCCGGCCCGCGCTTCATCGAGCGGATCTTGGGAACGGTCATGCGCTTGCCCGGCTTGGGATTGGGCGTGGCGCGGCTCGTATCGGTATCGATCGTGATCTTGGACATGGCAAAAGCTTCTAGCGAGGCCACTGACAAAGCGCCATGGGGCGCTCGTCGAAAGCCACTGGCGACAAAGGCGTCTTAGTCCGATAGAACAGCGGCAATGACAGACGAGCCGACTACCTCCAAGGACATTCCCCACGTCCTTGCCCCGCCGCCGCTGATTTTCGGCATGCCGCTGGTCGCTGGGCTGGTGTTCCATGAAAGTTTCCACGCCTTCGATATCCCGCAACATATGCTGTCGTGGCCGGTGCGTGCGTTTGGCGGCGCAGCCTTTGTCGTGCTGGGCGCCATCTTCATCGTGCTTGCGCTATTGAAGTTTCGCAGGGCCGAGACGCCGCCAGAGCCGTGGGAAGAAACGACAGCGCTCGTCACCGGCGGCATCTACCGCGTCACCCGCAACCCGATGTATCTTGGCATGGCGCTGATCTTCCTAGGCATCGCGGTGATCGCGGGCTGTCTTTTCATGCTGGCGCTGCTCGTTCCCACGCTGTTCGTGATCGACCGCTATGTGATCGCGCGCGAAGAAGCCTATCTCACACGCAAGTTCGGCGACCCCTACCGCGCGCTCCTCGCCTCCAGCCGCCGCTGGATTTGACATATGTTATTCATGCTAACGTCAGATTGGCATGTTAAGCCATGCGCCATCGAGAGGGGAATTCGGTGCGCAAGGTCCTGATCATTCTTTCCGTTAGCGGGCTCATGTCCGCCCCCGCCATGGCGGATGGCAAAGAAAAGTCCACCCAGAGCAAGGCCGAACGCGAAGCTGCAGAAGAGCGCGAACAGGCACGCAAGTGCAAGCTCAAGCGCGAATCCGACAAGGCTAAATGCAGGCCAAACGTGCCTATACGCGGCGAAACGCCCTCGGCCGGCCCGATCGACCGCGCTTATAACGCGCCCTTCTTCTAGCCGACTTCGACGCCCTTCCAGAAGGCGATGTGACCCTTGATCTCAGCGGCTGCCGGCTTGGGGTCTTCATAGCTCCACGCTGCGTCGGCATTGGTATTTTTGCCGGCCTTTACCGAGAAATAAGTCGCTTCGCCCTTCCACGGGCAATGCGTCTGCGTGTCGGACGGCACCAGCCGGTCCATTTTCACGTCCTCGCGGGGGAAATAATGATTGTCCTCGACGACGACCGTATCGTCGCTCTCGGCGATCGTCTCGCCATTCCACGTTGCCTTGACCATTTGCAAACTCCTTTCAGCCTGAACGGCGAAAGGAGGCCAAGCGTTCCCGCCTACAGGCCCAGCAAGGTCTCGTAGGCCGTGCTGTCGTAACCGATGATGACTTCACCATCGATGTCGACGATCGGCCGTTTGATCATCGAGGGATGCGCGACCATCAGCATGATCGCCTTGTCGCCGTCGATATCCTCTTTCAGTACGTCGGGCAGCTGGCGGAATGTGGTGCCGCGCTTGTTGAGGATAGGCTCCCACCCCTTTTCAAGCACCCACAGCTCGAGCATTTCCTTGTCGATCCCCGACTTCTTGTAGTCGTGGAACGAATAGACGATGCCGCGCTTCTCGAACCACTGACGCGTCTTCTTGACGGTGTCGCAGTTGGGAATGCCGTAAAGGGTGATGACTGCCATGCGCGGCATCTAGCTGGGCCGCGCCGTGTCTTCAATAGCTGTTAATCGCGTCGCGGCCCGGCCGAACGCCAGAATACCCACCATAGCGACACCGCAGCCACCAGTCCGCCAACGAGATTTGCCGCCAGCTCCGCGATGTAGACCCCTTCGGCGCCCTGTTCGGCGCGTAGCAGCAGGCCCACCGGGATCATGATGGCGAGTACCCTGAAAAGCGATTGGCCGAGCGCAGTGCCGGCGCGGTCGACGGCGTTGAGCGCGCCGTTGGCCATGATCAGGAGTCCGAAGCCGGCATAGCCCCATGCGGAAATTGCCAGGTAGCGCGCGATCTCGGCGCGCACCGTCGCGTCCTCGCTGAACAGCGCTGCCAGCGGTTCGCGGGTGAGCACCAGGACCGCTCCGATCGCGAGACCGTAGCCGATGCAGAACAGCCCTGCGTATCTGAGCGCATTGCGCACTCGGTCATGCGCCCCCGCCCCGAAATTCTGCCCCACGATGGGCCCGATCGAGGCCGACAGACCAAGCAGGGGGACGACCGCAAAAGCTTGCAGGCGTCCGCCGGCACCAAAGCCCGCCACCGCGTCCTGCCCCGTCATCGCCAGCAGGCCCGTCAGCACCGAAAGGCCGATCGGATTGATGGCGTTGGAAAATGCCGCCGGCCCTGCGACCCGCCCGATCGCGCGCGATGCGCTAGGCCAGTTGCATTGCGGCAAGGCTCTGATGTCGAGCTTCAACTGGCTGCTTTGCAGGAAGAAGAATCCCATCGCGAGCGCCAGCGTCCAGCCGCCGATGGTGGCATAGGCGGCGCCGGCCATGCCGAACCCTTCGATACCGAACGCCCCCGTGATCAGAATCGGATCGAGGATCCAGTTGGCAATTGCCATGGCGATCAGCACCGAAGAACTTCGCTTCGCCAGCCCCTGTCCGCGCAGGCAGCCGTTGATGCCCATCCCGACCAGCAGCAGCGGAAAGCAAAGTGCGAACGGCGCCATATAGTCGTCGATCAGCGGTAGCAGTGTGTCGCTTGCCCCCATCAAGCGGAATAATGGTCCCCGCAGCGTGAACAGCATCGCGCCGATCGCAATGCCGAAGATGGTTGCAAGCACGATCCCGACATTGGCCCGCCGCCGCGCATCGTGAGGATCGCCTTCGCCCAGCGCGCGGCTCGTTACCGAACTGATGCCGGCGATGACCCCCACGCCGAGCGACGACAAGGCCACGGTGATCGGGAAGATGAAGCTAATCGCCGCAAGCGCATCCGCGCCCAGCTGGCCGACGAAATAGGCATCGATGATGCCAATACTCATCAGCGCTGCCCCTCCGATCATCATGGGCAGCGTTTGCGTAACCAGGTGGCCCCGAATGGAGCCCTGCGTCAATTTGGCTTTGTGGGAGGGAGACGAGGCCATGTGAGGGCCAAGCGTTAGGCGCGCGGCCTCGTCCCGGCAAGCGGCAAGGCCGGCAAGCACGCGGCCAGGGCGAGGCCCGGCGGCGTGTCAGCCATCGCACCGTGTAGGCAGATTGAAATGGTGGGCGATTTCCTCGCTCGTCGCCAGCTTGCGGTAGAGTGACAAAGGTGCCGCGTCGTCAGGCTCGGCTTCGATGATCGCAAGTCGCGCACCCGCCGCACCGGCGAGCTTGCACGCCTCTTCCAGAATTGCGGTCCCCACGCCCTGCCGTTGGCGATCGCTGGCGACGGCGAGATCGTAGACAAACAGCTCGCTGACCGGCGCTTCCATCTTGGGCAGCATATAGGCTGTCAGTCCTCCAATGACCCGATCTGCCTCCTCGGCGGTCAATACCCAGATATTGGGGTCATTCAGCCGCACAGCGAGTGCGGACCTGTCAAGCCAGCGACCGACATATTCGTCGGGCATCTCGAACACCTCGGCAAACAATGCGTTGAGCTCCTCCATCGCCGCCGCATCGTCCTTGCCGAGACGTCTAATCTTCATAGACGATACGGACCTTTTCCGCCGCGGCGACCGCAAGTTGCCGGGCCCGGCGAATGCCGCCCTGGCTGACCCGCGCAAGCGCCACGCCCATCCGGCGGTTCGGCCGTGTCACCGGCTTGCCGAAGATACGCACATCGACATGCGCGCTATCGGGTTGTTCGAGCGCTTCCGCCAGTCCTTCGAAGGCGAAGTCTTCGGCATCGCGATCGGCCAGGATCACCGCGCTCGCGCTCGTCCCGTTGGCCTCGACCAGCGACACCGGCAGTCCGAGAATGGCGCGCGCATGCAGATCGAACTGGCTCAGTTCCTGGCTGACCAGCGTCACCATTCCGGTATCGTGCGGCCGCGGGCTGAGTTCGGAAAAGATCACGTCGCCGCCGCGCACGAAGAATTCGACCCCAAAGACTCCATGACCGCCCAGCGCCTTCACGATCTTTCGGGCCGTCTGTTCCATCTTGGTTAGCGCCGCGACCGAAACATCCGCCGGCTGCCAGCTTTCGCGGTAATCCCCGTTTTCCTGCCGATGTCCGATAGGCGGGCAAAAGGTGACGCCGTCCTTGTGCGACACCGTAAGCAGCGTGATTTCATAGTCGAAGTGGATAAAGCCTTCGACGATCACACGGGCCCGGTCGCCGCGCATCCCGCTCGTGGCGTACGCCCATGCGCCTTCGAGCTCGGTCTCGTTCTGCGCGATCGACTGGCCCTTACCCGATGACGACATGACCGGCTTTACCACCACCGGAAAGCCAATCTCTCCAGCGCCCTCGCGCAGTTCTTCCAAGCTCTCAGCGTAACGATAAGGCGAGGTGTCAATTCCCAGGTCCTCGCTCGCAAGATCGCGAATCGCATCGCGGTTCATCGTCATCTGCGCGGCCTTAGCCGTGGGGACCACCACGACATCGAGCTGCTCTTCCAACTCGACCAGCGTCTGGGTGCGGATTGCCTCGATTTCGGGCACGATATAATCGGGCCGGTGCTTCTGCACCGCCTTCTGCAAGGCCTCGCCGTCGAGCATCGAGAACACCTCTCGATCATCCGCGACCTGCATGGCGGGCGCGCCGTCATAGCTGTCGCAGGCAACCACGTGGCAGCCGAGCCGCTGGCAGCTGATGACGAATTCCTTGCCGAGCTCACCGGAGCCGAGCAGCAGGATCTTGGCGGTAGGGGTCATGCAAAATATCTTTCTGTTCTTAGGCGGCTTGCCATTGCCAGCACTTCAAGCCACCAATGCGGCACCAACTCTGGGGGGGACAAGATGGACGACAGCCGAGACCTTGGACACCTGGCAAGACGCACCTTGGTCGTGTTGCTCCTTGTCGGGCTTGGGCTCTTGCTGGTCCCGCTAGCTTCAACATTGCTCCTCATCTTCGGTGCCGTCCTCATTGCAGTCCTAATCCGCGCCGCGGGCACTCCGTTCCGCATGATCGGGTTGTCCGACGGATTTTCCGTGCTCCTCGGCCTGTTGGCGATCTTCTTCATCGTCGGATTGGCGGGCTGGCTTTTCGGCGCCCAGTTGTCCGGCCAGTTCGCAGCACTGCAAGCGCAGTTGACCGAAGCCTTCCCAGTGGTGCGCGACCGGCTTTCCGAGCTTCCCCTGTTCGGCCAACTTGCATCTTCCACGCCTGATTTTCAGGGGCTCGCCGGGCAAGCATTAGGCTTTGCCTTCGGTTTCCTCGGCCTCATCACCAACCTGGTGCTGGTGATTGTCGGCGCGGTCTATTTCGCGCTGGAGCCGCGCGTGTATGCGCATGGCACGGCCAAGCTTTTCCCAAAGGACCGGTCGGGCAAGGTCATCGAAGCGATGGATGCCTCGGGCGTTGCCCTAAAGCGCTACCTGGTCGGCCAGCTCGCTACGATGACTCTCGTCGGGCTGATGGTCGGCATCGGCCTTTCGATCGTCGGTGTGCCGTCTGCCGCGGCGCTCGGCATCATGGTTGCGCTGGCGAATTTCATACCGCTGATCGGACCCTTCATCGGCGCCATTCCCGGGCTGATTATCGCCTTCAGCGCGACGCCTGAGCTGTTCTGGTATGCGGTCGCGGTCTATCTCGTCGCCCAGCAGATCGAAGGCAACGTGCTGACCCCGCTGGTGCAGCAGCGCGCCGTGTCGATCCCGCCGGCATTGCTGATCTTTGCGCTGGCTGCATTGGGCGCCCTGTTCGGCCTGATCGGCGTCGTCTTGGCCGCGCCGCTCACCGTCGTGCTCTACACGCTGGTCAGCATGCTCTGGAGCCGCGATGCCCTGGGCCACGACGTTCAGGTGCCGGGCTGCCCGCCCAAGGACACGCCAAAAGAGGAAGAGCCTGTTTCGGCATAGAAAAAGGGCCGACGCTGGACGCCGGCCCCTTTTTGCGTTGTCGGGCTTCGATCAGTCGCGATCGTATAGCTGGCCACGAATGGCGCCGTTCGGATATTCAGCGGTGTGGATCTGCACGTAGAACATCGACGGGTTGCCTTCGATCCGGTTCTCGCGCCATTCGCCGCCATCACGGCATGCGGACCAGCTGCCGTCTTCACCTTCGAGCGCCATCACGACGGGCCCATTGGTGCCGCGGACACCCATGTGAATATGAGCGCTGGTCGGGACGACGCCGCGTACCTCGTCGATTTCCCAGCATATGCGATCGAAATTGTCGGAAATGGTAACTTCGGCGCGGGCATAGCCGTCGGGATCGCCGCCGCCAGGCACTTCCGCGCCGACCAGATAGGCGGTGTAAGTCTCGGCAAGCTGTTCGGTGACCGTTTCCTCGATAGTCGCACAGCCAGCCAGCAAGGCGCTACTTGCCGCAATCGGCGCTAAAAGTTTCATTGCACGCATAACATTTCTCCCTCTCGACCCGGATTTTTGCGGGTCGGAGAGAATAATGCATACGCGGGGTCGCTCGTTCCGGAGCCGACGCTGCGAACGGAGGTGCGCTACTCCCACTCGATCGTGCCCGGCGGCTTCGACGTATAGTCGTACACCACCCGGTTGATGCCCTTCACTTCGTTGATGATCCGCGTTGCGACACCTTGCAGGAAAGCGCTTTCGAACGGGAAGACATCCGCCGTCATCCCGTCGACGCTGGTCACGGCACGCAGCCCGCAGACGCTGTCATAGGTCCGCGCATCGCCCATCACGCCAACCGTGCGCACCGGCAACAACACAGCAAAAGCCTGCCAGATGGCATCGTACAGCCCTGCATTGCGAATCTCTTCGAGGAAGATTGCGTCGGCCTTGCGCAAGATATCGCACTTTTCCTTGGTGACTTCGCCGGGGATGCGGATCGCAAGACCGGGTCCCGGGAATGGGTGGCGGCCGACGAAGGCCTCGGGCAGGCCGAGTTCCCGTCCCAGCTCGCGTACTTCGTCTTTGAAGAGCTCGCGCAGCGGCTCGACCAGCTGCATGTTCATGCGCTCGGGCAGGCCGCCGACATTATGGTGCGATTTGATCGTGACCGACGGCCCGCCGGTGAAGCTGACGCTTTCGATTACATCGGGATAGAGCGTCCCCTGCGCCAAAAAGTCCGCGCCGCCGATATTGCTGGCTTCCTCTTCGAACACCTCGATGAAGGTCTTGCCAATGAACTTGCGCTTCTTTTCGGGATCGTCGAGCCCGGCCAGCCCCGACAGGAACAGGTCTTCGGCGTCCACATGGACGAGCGGAATGTTGTAGTGACCGCGAAACAGGCCGACGACCTGTTCGGCCTCGGCCATGCGCATCAGCCCGTGATCGACAAACACGCACGTCAATTGGTCGCCGATCGCCTCATGGATCAGCACCGCCGCGACCGCCGAATCGACGCCGCCCGAAAGGCCGCAGATGACCTTGCCGTCGCCCACCTGTTCGCGGATCGCCTTGATCTGCGCATCGCGGTACGCGCCCATCGTCCACTCGCCCGAACAGCCGCAAATGTGACGCACGAAGTTGCTGATCAGCCGCGCCCCGTCGGGCGTATGCACGACCTCGGGGTGGAACTGCGTCCCGTAATAAGCGCGCTTCTCGTCGGCGATCACGGCAAAGGGCGCCCCGTCGGACGTCGCGACGATATCGAACCCGTCGGCGAACTTGGTCACCTTGTCGCCATGGCTCATCCAAACCTGGTGGCGCTCGCCTACTTCCCACATCCCGTCGAACAAGGCGCAGGGCTTGGTCACGGTCAGGAACGCGCGGCCGAATTCGCCGCCTTCGGCGGTGCCGTGGCCGGTTTCGACGGTGCCGCCAAGCTGGTGGGTCATAACCTGCTGGCCGTAGCAGATGCCAAGGATGGGCAATCCACTTTCGAACACGATGTCGGGAGCGCGCGGGCTATCGGGTTCGGGCACGCCGCGCGGGCTGCCCGACAGGATGATGCCCTTGGGCTGCAGCCGTTCGAACGCGGCCTCGGCCATCGTGAACGGCGCGATTTCGCAATAGACCCCCGCCTCGCGCACGCGCCGCGCGATGAGCTGCGTCACTTGGCTGCCGAAATCCACGATGAGGATGGTTTCGTCGTGGGCCAATTCGGTCATCATGGGTCTTTCTGCACGCTTAGGTTGTCGGAGCGATAGGAGGGCACCGCTTGCATGTCCACAGGCAGCGCCGTGGTGCGACGATATCACCACAACGGACCTTCTTGCAGGCCCGTATTTACTATGATGCCGCTAGCATTGCGCCATGGCCCATATCATTCTTGCCGAAGACGATGAAGTCAGCGCATACTTGGCACGCGCCGCGTTGGAAGACCTCGGCCACATCGTCGGTATCCTGCCCGACGGCAGCCGCGTTCTCGAAGTCGCTACGACAAAACAGCCCGATCTGCTGATCCTCGACGCCTCGATGCCCAACAAGAGCGGGCTCGGAGCCCTGCGCGAAGTGCGCGCGACCCTGGGTTGGTCGCTTCCGGTGCTGATGCTGACGGGCCGGACGAGCCGCGATGACGAAGCGCTCGCCTACAAGGCCGGTGCCGACGATTATCTGCGCAAACCGTTCGATCCGGATGAGCTTGCGATCCGCGTTGAATCGTTGCTCAGCCAGCACGCGCTACGCATGCGCGCCTCATAAGAAGAAGGGCGCGGGAACTGCACTGCAGCGCCCACGCCCTTCCTCGATCACCGCAAAGAGTGCTGATCAGCGGCGATCGATATCGAGATCGCGGATCCGGCCGTTGCGTTCGATATCGCAGTCGAACCTGATGTCCGGACGCTGCGAATAGCCGTAGCCGTTGCGATTGTAGCGGTTGTACTGGGTCGCAGAGCGGCCCGACATGGCCACCCCGTCAACGCTCAGGCCGTAACGCGTGCGCTTGACTTCGGTAATCCCGGCGACGCGGGCCTGGTTCTGGTAACGGTTGTAGCGATTGTCGTAGCGACGATCGTAACGGTCGCGGCGGTCATAGCGATCGTTGCGGTTATACCGGTCATATCGATCGTTATAGGCATAGCGGTTGAGCCTCTGCTCGACGGCCGCGGCGCAACGATCGACCAGCTGGTTGTTGCTCAGTCCGTAGCGGCCGCCATAGCGGTCATTCCGGTCGTAGCCGCGGTCATAGCCGTTGTTGCCGTACGGATACTGACCATAATTGCCGGCACCCAGGACACCCCTGATGATGGTGCCGATGACGACTTCCTCGACGCTCGGCCCGTTGCGGTACTGCGCCTGCGCGGGCGTCGCGGCAAATCCTGCCGCTGCCATGGTCGCGGCACCTATCGCGGCCAGCTTGATCTTCGTGTTTGCCATGTTGCTTCTCCTTGTGCGTGACGCCCGGGGAATCCGGAAAAAACCTCGTTTTCCGCCAGTGTTGAGGCTGTTCTACCAAATGGCGACTGAGGTCATGCTGAACGCTTGGGTTGGGAAATGTTCAGGATTGCACGCACAAAAAAAGCGCCGGCGCCACCGCGCCGACGCTTTTTCGCAAGGACAGTAGGTCTATTCCCCTTGCGGGGTTTCCAACCCGGTGAAATGCGCCAGGAATGCCGCAACATCGGCGGCCTCTTCGATGATCTTGTCGGTCGGCTTGCCGGAGCCATGACCCGCGCGCGTTTCGATACGGATCAGCAGCGGCTCGTCCTCCGGCCCCGCCTTTTCCTGCAGCATCGCGACATATTTGAAGCTGTGCCCCGGTACGACGCGGTCATCGGTGTCGGCGGTCGTCACCAGCACCGCCGGATAATCGATCTGTGACTTCACATTGTGGTAAGGCGAGAAGGTCAGGTTATATTTGAAATCCCGTTCTTTCGCCGGATAATTATAGTCATCGACCCAGTAGCGCCCCGCGGTGAATTGGTCGAAGCGCACCATGTCCATCACGCCGACCGCCGCATGGCCCGCATCGAAAAGATCGGGACGCTGGTTGACCGAAGCGCCGACCAACAAGCCGCCATTGGAGCGCCCTTCGATTGCCAGCCCGTCGGGCGTCGTCACGCCATTTGCCTTGAGCCATTCGCCCGCCGCCGCGAAATCGTCGAACACGTTCTGCTTGTTGAAGCGCCGCCCGCCATCGTGCCACGCCTTGCCATACTCGCCGCCGCCGCGAATGTTTGCCACGGCATAGGCACCGCCTGCATCCATCCACGCGATCCGCGTCGGGGAAAAGCCCGGCCGCACCGAGATATTGAAGCCGCCATAGCCATAGAGCAACGTCGGCGCCGGCCCCGTCACGTCGGCCCGTTTCGTGATGAACATCGGAATGCGCGTGCCATCCTTGCTCGTATAGAAAACTTGCTCGGTCGTATAATCGTCTGGATCAAAAGCGACGTCAGGGGCCGCCCAGACTTCGCTGGTTCCTCTGTCGATGTCGTAGCGATAGATCGTCGATGGCCGTCCAAAGCTCGAGAAGCTGTAGAACGTCTCTGAATTGTCAGGCGATCCGCCGAAGCCGCCAGCGCTCCCGATGCCCGGCAGGTCCACCGTGCGTACCATAGTGCCGTCCATGCCGAAGATACGCGCTTCCGATTTCACGTCGACCAGATATTCGGCGACCAGATTGCCGCCGACATGGTCGGCATCGATCAGCACCGCTTCCTCTTCGGGGATTACCCACGTGCGGGTCAGATCGGGATCGTCGATATCGACCTTGAAGACACCGCCACGCTGCGCATCGCGATTGGTCTGGAAAAAGAAGGTGGTGTCGTCATTGCCGACATAGCTTGTTTCGTAATCCACTCCGGGTTCGATCACGACGGTCTTCATCATGTTGGTATCGAGATCGATAATCGCCGTCTCCCAGCCATCGGTACCGGTCGATGACGACGTAATCAGGTAACGCCCGTCATCCGAGACGGTCGCGGTATTGTTGAGCTCCGGATTGTCGGAACGCGAAAAAACAAGCTGGTCATCGTCCTGGCTCGTCCCGAGGCGGTGGAAATAGACCGCCTGATTGGTGTTGAGGCCGATGAACTTGCCGCCCTCCTCGCTCGCCGGGAAACGGCTGTAGTAAAAGCCCGAGCCATCCTTGGCCCAATCAAGGCTGGAAAACTTCACCCACTCGATCGTGTCGTCCAGGACGTCGCCCGTCGCGACATCGAGAACCTTGAGCGTGCGCCAGTCGGATCCGCCATCCTGGATCGCGTAAAGAAGCTTGGTACCATCCTCGTTCGGCACATATTCCGCCAGCGCGGTCGCACCATCATCGCTCCACGTGTTGGGATCGATCAGCACGCGCTCGTCACCATCGAGCCCGCGGCGCACATACAGCACCGATTGCGGCTGCAGCCCGTCATTCTTGGAATAGAAATAGGTGCCTTCGCGGCTGGTCGGCACGCCGATGCGCTCATAATCGTAAAGCGCGGTCATGCGCTCCTTGAACCACTGCGTCCCCGGCAGCGCGTCGAGGAACGCACCCGATACGTCGTTCTGCGCTTCGACCCACTGGGCGACCTCGGGATCTTCGCGCACATCATTCTCGAGCCAGCGATAGGGATCGGCGATGGTCACGCCGTGGATCGTCTCGACCACATCGCCCTTGCGGGTCTTGGGATAGACGATGCCGACCATGTCGCCGTCATCCTGCACCAGGTCGGCCGCGGGTTCGGCATCGGGCGCCTGCGCGGTGGTCTTGGCATTCGCCAAGGGATCGCCTTCCGGCAGTTGTGTTCCATTGCCGACGCGGTGCTCGACGCAGGCCGCGGTGCTCAAGAGGGAAATGGCGAGGGCAAACCGGACACTACGCATGAAAGTCACTCCAATCTTTGGCAAATCGGAGACGATGTGGCGCAGGTAAGGGCCCCTTGTCCAGCCAGGGCGCGACATGGTGGACATACCTCCCGCACGCATGTGGTGCTCATGCAACAAGCAGAACTTTAATCTCTAAGATTGATCCATGCCGCCTTGTGCCTGGTGGGGGACTGCGCAAGGCTTCATGCAACGGGCGGGGGGTTGTGCCGTCTCCTCGCACCTTGCATAGGCGGATGGCCCGACCGCCGGGTCAGGAGTATCTCATGCGCAACATATTTTTTTCGAGCGCCGCGATTGGCGCGATCGCCCTTTCGACTGCCCTTGCCACGCCTGCGGCGGCCGAAGACTGCATTCTCGATACCATTGGTGATGGCTTGCTAGATGGCACCGGTGGTGCAGTGAGCCTGGGTGACGATACCGCGCTTGCCTGCAGCACCGATGCGAAGGCCGAAGACAATCACACCGTCGCGATCGGTTATCAGGCGCAGGCCGGTGACGGTACCGACGCCGACCGCACGGGCCAGATCGGCGCAAGCGCCATCGGCAGCCTCGCCCAGGCCACCCACGCCGGCACCACTGCGCTCGGCTACCAGGCCGGCGCCACCGCAACGAGCGCGACTTCGATCGGCGCCTTCAGCGATGCCACCGCGCTTTTCGCCGTCGCAATGGGTTATTCGGCGCAGGCCGCCGGCGATTATGCGGTCGTGGTCGGCGGTTCGGCGACGGCCAGCGGATCCGGCAGCGTCGCCATCGGCGGCGATGGTGTGGATGGCGACAATCTTGGCGCGCAGGCAACCGCCGATTTCGCTGTGGCGCTAGGCCCGGATGCACTGGCTAGCGCGACGAATTCGATTGCGATCGGCGCTGCAGCAGCCGAATCTGCGAACGCCGTTGCGATGGGTTTTGACGCCTTTGCCGGCGCCATCAACGCCACCGCGGTCGGCCCCGATGCCTCGGCGGAAGGCGAAGCGTCGACGGCACTAGGCGCCGGCGCCAAGAGCTTCGGCATCGGCTCGGTATCGCTCGGCCAGAGCGCCTTCGCTGGAAGTGACGCTTCAATCGCTATCGGCCAGAATGCCAGCGCCGCCGGATTGGACGGCCCCGGGCCGACCACCGCCATTGCCATCGGCATGAACGCTTCTGCCGGCGATGCGGGCCTTGCCGTCGGTGAAAGCGCTAGCGCTACCATGGATGGTGTCGCGCTGGGCCGGAACAGTTCGGCAGGTATCGGCAGCCTGGCTGTCGGCAACGGCGCCACCACCGACATTGCTGTTCTGGGTGCCACCGCCATCGGCCCGAATGCGCAGGCCAATGCGGATAATTCAGTGGCGCTCGGCGCGGGCTCGATAGCGACGGAAGCCAACACGGTATCGGTCGGGAGCGTCGGCAGCGAACGCCGCATCGTCAACGTCGGTACGGCGATCAATGGCACGGACGCTGCCAACAAGGCTTATGTCGACGGTCAAATCACTGCCGTCAGTAGCAATGTGGCCACGATTGAAGCGACGCTAGAATATTTTGACGTCAACTCGTCGATGGGCCCAGCCACCGCCAATGGCGCTGAATCGATTGCGATCGGTCCTGAGGCGAATGCTTTGGGATCACGCTCTGTCGCAATGGGCGCTGACGGCAATAATAATGGCGGAACCGAGGGCGCCGAGGCGTTTGGCGACGATAGTATCGCGCTAGGTACGGACACACGGGCAAACGACGCATTCGGTATTGCCCTGGGTGCTTACAGCCAATCGAGCGGATCTGCCGCCATTGCCGTCGGTGCGCTTTCCGAGGCAACGGCCGCATCTGCGACCGCGATCGGGCTCGAAGCGCAGGCGGACGGGGTCACGTCCAATGCCATCGGCTATCGCGCCATCGCCACCGGCAAGGGCGCCATCGCATTCGGCGGCGACAGCGATCCTGCCGATGCGTTCGCTGACAGCAATGCGATCGGGTCGCAAGCAAGTGGCGAATATGCTCTTGCACTCGGCGTCGACACCAATGCCAGCGGCACGCGTTCGACAGCGCTCGCCATCGGTGCATCGGCATCGGGCATCGAATCGACCGTCATCGGCTTCCTCGCCTCGGCGACCGGCACGGAAGGGCTCGCGCTCGGGCGCCGCACCGAAGCAACGGTGTTCCGCTCCACCGCCATCGGCTCTTCCGCCAAGGCTACAGGCGTGAATTCGATGTCGATCGGCCGCGGTTCGATCGCCAGCGCCACCAATGCCACCGCCATCGGCGAAGTCGCACAGGCGACCAATATCGCGGCGGTGGCCGTGGGCTCAAACGCTCAATCGGGCGGCGAAGGCTCGACCGCGGTCGGCCGCAGTGCAGTGGTAACACGCAGCCAAAGTACGGCGGTTGGCTTCCAAGCCAACGTCACGCACGCGGTGTCGACCGCGATCGGCGCCAACGCGACGACGACCCGCGATGAGCAGGTCATGATTGGCGGCGCGGGCAGCTCGGTGGCAATCGGCGATATCGATGCCTCCACCGCCGCGCAGGTCGGCCCTGTCGATGTCGTGACCGTCGATGCCAAGGGCACGTTGGGCCGCGGCGCGGCAGCATCGGCGGCGTCGGTCGACCGTATGAGCCTCGCGTTCCAGGGCACCATGCTCGCGCACGAAGCCGATCTCGCCGCGCTCGATCAGCGTGTCGCCTTCCTCGAAGGCGAACTTGACGGCATCGACGGCGGCATCGCTGCCGCAGCCGCGCTCGCTCCGATCGTTGCGCTGCCTGACCAGCCGCTGGTGCTCAACATCGGCGCGGCATCGCACGGCGGGCAGCAGGGCGTCGCCGGCACCATCGGCGGGCGCCTGTCCAATCGTATCGGGCTGGGCGCCGGGGTTGCCGCCAATACCGGCGACGGCAAGGTCACCGCGAAGGTGGGTGTGTCGATCGGTCTTTGAGCCACAGGAAAAAGGGCGCCGCAGGTTATCCCTGCGGCGCCCTTTTTTCTTTCGAAGACGCGAGCCTTAGGCGTCCGCTTCTTCGTCCATTTCCACCGGACCAGAGTCCTGGCCCTTGGCGTCGACGTCGCGATCGACGAATTCGATGATCGCCATCTGCGCCGCGTCCGACTTGCGGATGCCCGCCTTGATCACGCGGCAATAACCGCCGTCACGGTCCTTGTAGCGATCCGCCAGAACCTCGAAGAGCTTCTTTTCCTGCGCTTCGTCCATGATCTTGCCATGCGCGAGGCGACGGTTGGAAAGCCCGCCCTTCTTGGCGAGGGTCACCAGCTTTTCGGTGTAGGGACGCAGTTCCTTCGCCTTGGCGAGCGTGGTCTTGATCTGCTCATGCTTGATCAAGGCCGCGCTCATGTTGCGCAAAAGCGCCGCACGATGGGTCGAAGTCCGCTGCAATTTACGATGGCCAACACGATGGCGCATAATCTTTTCCTTCAGTTCGTGGCGAGGCCGTGTGAGGTACCCCGTCCCAGGCGGCGAAAAAGGGGCGCCGCCTATACCCCGTCAGACGTGCTAACCGAGCAGTTCCTGCTCAAGTTTCTTCGCCATTTCTTCAATGTTCTCCGGCGGCCAGCCCGGGATTTCCATGCCGAGGCGCAGGCCCATCGAGGCAAGGACTTCCTTGATCTCGTTGAGGCTCTTGCGGCCGAAGTTCGGCGTGCGGAGCATCTCAGCTTCGGTCTTCTGCACCAGGTCGCCAATATAGATGATATTGTCGTTCTTGAGGCAGTTGGCGCTGCGGACCGACAGTTCCAGCTCGTCCACCTTCTTCAAGAGATAACGGTTGAGCTGGTTGGTGTCCTGACCACCTTCGCCTGCACCCTGCTGCGGCGCGGGCGCCGGCGCGATCGCGCTGTCGTCGAAGTGGACGAACAGCTGGAGCTGGTCCTGGAGGATGCGCGCGGCGTAGGCGGCGGCGTCTTCCGGGGTCACCGTGCCATCGGTTTCGATGGTGAGCGAAAGCTTGTCGTAATCGAGCTCCTGCCCGACGCGGGTGTTTTCCACCTTGTAGGCGACCTGCTTGATCGGCGAGAACAGGCTATCGACGGGGATGAGGCCGATCGGCGCGTCGGCCGGACGGTTCATCGCTGCCGGGACATAGCCCGAGCCGACGTCAGCAGTCAGTTCCATGTTGAGCGTCGCGCCCTCGTCGAGATGGCAGATGACGAGATCGGGGTTGGTGACTTCGATGTCGCCGGTGACCGCGATCTGGCCCGCGGTGACTTCACCCGGACCCGTCGCCGAAAGCTGCAGCCGCTTGGGACCTTCGCCTTCCATCTTCAGCGCGATCTGCTTCACGTTGATGACGATATCGGTCACGTCCTCGCGCACCCCAGCGAGCGAGGAGAATTCATGCAACACGCCTTCGATCTTGATCGAGGTGACGGCGGCTCCCTGCAGGCTGGACAGCAGCACGCGGCGCAGCGAGTTGCCCAGCGTCATGCCGAAGCCGCGCTCGAGCGGTTCGGCGACGAAGGTGGCTTTACGCTTTGCGTCGGTCCCGGGCTTGCGCTCCAGACCATTGGGCTTCTTGAGTTCCTGCCAGTTTTTCGCGTTGATCGACATAGGTTTCCTTACCTTGGTGGCGGGGCGTCCCCCGCCGTGATGTCTCTAACTTTTTAGACCAACAAGGCCGACGTTTGGCCCTGCTGGCGGTTATCAGCGCTTAGACGCGGCGACGCTTGGACGGACGAACACCGTTATGCGGGATCGGCGTCACGTCGCGGATCGAGGTGATGGTGAAACCCACCGCCTGCAGCGCGCGCAACGCGCTTTCGCGACCCGAGCCCGGACCCTTGACTTCGACTTCCAGCGTGCGAACACCATGTTCCTGCGCCTTCTTGCCGGCATCTTCGGCGGCAACCTGCGCGGCATAAGGGGTCGACTTGCGCGAGCCCTTGAAGCCCATCATGCCGGCGCTCGACCAGCTGATCGCATTGCCCTGCGCATCGGTGATGGTGATCATGGTGTTATTGAACGAGGCGTTCACATGCGCGACGCCCGCCGTAATGTTTTTACGTTCCCGGCGACGAACGCGTTGCGGTTCACGTGCCATAATAAAGAAATCCTTCTAAAAAAGCTGAAGCGGCAGCCCGAGGGCGCTTACTTCTTTTTACCGGCGATCGGCTTGGCCTTGCCCTTGCGGGTGCGCGCATTGGTATGCGTGCGCTGGCCACGAACCGGCAGGCCCTTGCGATGGCGCAGGCCGCGGTAGCAGGCGAGATCCATCAGGCGCTTGATGTTCATCGCGTGTTCGCGACGAAGATCGCCCTCGACGGTGTGATCCGCGTCGATCGTCTCACGGATGTGCAGGATTTCCTGGTCCGTCAGGTCGGAAACGCGGGTCTCCGGCTTGATCTTCAGCTTCTTGATGATTTCCTTGGCGGTGGTGTGACCGATGCCATGGATATATGTCAGCGCGATTTCTACGCGCTTGTTGGTCGGGATATTGACCCCGGCGATACGTGCCATAAAACAAAGTCTCCTCAGCTCCACGGGGCGTCCGGCACAAAGTGGCAGCCCCATCTCAAAGCGTTGCCCCGTCTCAAACGCAAAAAGGCGGACGCAAAGCTGCGCCGCCGGTTCCACGTCCGTCGGGATGCGGGCTATCTAGGTTTGCCCTCTTGAAGAGTCAACACCTCGACGGGTGCAATTCGCTCAGAAATTGCTAGTGCAGGCGGATGAGCCGTTCACCTTTTACCTTACTCGATACCGCGGTGGCACCGGGCAAGCAGGCCCACATCGAAATCCCCGTGGCACGCAGTGTTTCGGGACAGATGCAAATGCTGCCTGTCCACGTCTTCCATGGCAAGACAGATGGCCCCGTGCTGGCGATCAGCGCCGCCATCCATGGCGACGAAATCAGCGGCGTTGAGATTGCGCGCCGCCTGATCCGCAAGATCAAGCCTGCCAAGCTGCGTGGTACTTTGCTCGTCGTGCCGATCGTCAACCTGTTCGGATTCGTCGCTGGCAGCCGCTACCTGCCTGATCGCCGCGACCTCAACCGCAGCTTTCCGGGACGCGAATCAGGATCGTTGGCAAGCAGATTGGCCTGGATTTTCCGCACCGAGGTGCTCGAACGCGCCGACTTCGCGATCGACCTGCATTCGGCCGCGATCCACCGCTACAACCTGCCGCAGATCCGTGTCAGCCCGAGCGCCAAACGCGCCGTCGAGCTGGCCCATGCGTTCAGCCCGCCGATTATCATCAAAAGCGCGCTGCGTGAGAATTCGCTGCGTGCGCTGGCGATGGCCGAAGGTATCGAGATGCTGCTTTACGAGGCCGGCGAAGCGCTTCGCCTTGACCGTGCATCGACCCGCATCGGCCTCAACGGCATCTTAAGGGTCATGGAGAAGATGGAGATGATCTCGCTGGCACCCGAGAAAAGGCAGCGCCCCGTCCCGTTCGAAGCTACGCGCTCGATCTGGGTCCGCGCACCACGCGCCGGGATGGTCAATTTGCGTAAAGCCTCGGGCGCAATCGTCGAACGCGACCAGGTGGTCGGCCATATCGCCGATCCTATCAAGCCGGAACAAGAAGAAGTGCGCGCGCCCGTGTCGGGCCTGATCATCGGCGATGCACGTCACGGCTTTTTGAACCGCGGCGATGCGCTGCTGCATATCGCGCAGCTCGGCGACGAGGAGGGTGATCTTGATCCTGACATCGAAGCGCGTCTCAGCCATGTCATGCTCGACGAGCATGAGATTGTTTAGAAGTTTATATAGCCGCTGGGGCTCTATTTGACTCGCTTACGAAACCACTTCCCGGACGCAATCAGTATGAGGATGATGGCACTTAGCGACCAACACATGAACAGATATGCTGCCACAGTCCAAAGAGTGTGCGAGTAACAACCAGAGCCATTGTCGGGTCTGAAGAACTGAAACATTTCACTACAATTTACGAAGCTAGACCGCTCGCCTGTCTGCCACGCGATTGCACTCACGAAGACCACAAGCCCGGTTAGAGCAAATCGCCTCTTCGGTAATACATCGCTCGTCAAGATCGTGGCGAAGGCCACGATAGCCATGACTAGGATATCGCCTAGCAGGACATTATAAAAAGTGGCGGTTGAGCCATAACTCAGTGCGAAGGTTATCAAATCGAATTGATGGCTCAAAAACGACCCGAGTAACAAAGCTCCAGCACCGAAACACACGATACGGACGAATTTAAGATATACGTTCATCGAAGCCAGCTAAGCCTATTGGTCTAACGTCATCAAGGCATCTGGCCCTGCGGCAGTTCCCTCGCTAAGCAACCCCCATGCAGCGGCTCACCCTCGACCAGCCTTTACCGGAAGACCTGCGCGGCGCGGTTATTGCGCTGGGCAATTTCGATGGGTTTCATTTCGGGCACCAGGCGGTGGTGGGACGCGCCATTGCGCGCGCGGCGCACGAGCGGCGGCCTTGTATTGTCGCGACGTTCGATCCGCATCCGGTACGCCATTTCCGTCCCGACGCCCCGCCCTTTCGGCTGACGAGCCTCGACCAGCGTCAGGAGCTGTTTGGGCATGCAGGCGCCGATGCGATGTTCGTGTTTCGCTTTGATGATGCGCTCGCCTCGATGAGCGCCGAGAATTTCATCAAGGAGATGCTGGCCGAGCGGCTGGGCGCGGCGGCGGTCGTTACCGGCGAAGATTTTACCTTTGGCAAGGGACGCGGCGGCAATGCCGAGGTGCTCCGCGAGGTTGGCGCCACGCACGGCATTGAGGCCGAAGCCGTCAGCGAAGTCGCATTGGAAGATGCCACCGTTTCCTCCAGCCGCATCCGGGAGGCGCTCCAATCGGGCGATCCGCACACGGCAACGCGCCTTCTCACCCGCCCCTTCGCGGTGCGCGGTCCCGTCATCCATGGCGACAAGCGCGGGCGCGAGCTGGGCTGGCCCACCGCCAATATGGACTTGGGACATTATGTGCGCCCCGCTTACGGCATCTACGCGGTGCGCGTGACGTTGCCCGATGGCAACGAACATGACGGCGTCGCCAACCTTGGCGTCAGGCCCATGTTCGATCCGCCCAAGGAGCTGCTCGAAACCTATATTTTCGACTGGGAAGGCGACCTGTACGATCAGCAAGTCGAAGTCGCGCTGATCCACTATCTGCGCCCCGAAGCGGCCTTCCACGATCTCGACGCGCTGAAGCGCCAGATCGCCGAAGATGAAGCCGAAGCGCGACGATTGCTTGCAGCAGGGGCCACCACCCCTTAAGGCCGCCCGAATGTCCGACAAGCCGAACTATAAAGACACGGTCTTCCTGCCCAAGACCGATTTTCCCATGAAGGCCGGTCTCCCGCAGAAGGAGCCCAAGATCCTCGAGCAGTGGGAAAAGGACGATATTTATGGCCAGCTGCGCGCTGCACGCGAAGGCCGCGAGAAATTCATCCTTCATGATGGCCCGCCTTATGCCAATGGCGACATCCATATCGGCCATGCGCTCAACAAGACGTTGAAAGACATGGTGGTGCGTTCGCAGTCGCTGCTCGGCAAGGATGTGCCCTACGTGCCCGGCTGGGACTGCCACGGCTTGCCAATCGAGTGGAAGATCGAAGAGCTCTACCGCAAGAAAAAGCGCGACAAGAATGCGGTGCCCGCGAAGGAATTCCGCGCCGAGTGCCGCGCTTATGCGCAAAAATGGGTCGACGTGCAGACGGGCCAGTTCCGACGCCTCGGCAATATCGGCGACTATGATCGCCCGTATTTGACGATGCGCCCGGAGGCCGAAGCCCAGATCGTCGCCGAGCTGTTCAAGTTCGCCGAAACGGGCCAGCTCTATCGCGGCGCGCGCCCGGTGATGTGGAGCCCGGTCGAGGAAACCGCGCTCGCCGAGGCCGAGGTCGAATATGAGGATTTGACCGACAGCCCGCAGATCGATGTGGCGTTCGAGATTGTCGAGAGCCCGATCGAGGAATTGGTGGGCGCGCATGCGGTGGTGTGGACGACCACGCCGTGGACGATCCCGGTGAACCAAGCTTTGGCGTATGGGCCAAAGGTAGAGTACGCGCACTTTAGCCTTGTAGTTGGTGTGGCTGGCGTCCCCGAAGGCACCTCCGGTTCCGGTATTGCTGGGTTAGTAAACCAAGCTGCCGAGCGTTTAAAAGACGCCGGGCTCGATTTTGACTGCAAGCGCATTATTGTCGCTAAAGAACTTGTCGACGCTTTCATTGCTCGGTTGAATGTCTTGGCGGCAAGAGTTGATGTGTCTGACCTCGGTATCGAGAAAGCTGTTTTCCAGATCACTGGTGAGCAAATAGGTGAAGGGCGATCCGCTCCGTTTAACCGGTTTGTCCATAGCGTCAAAGGCGCCGACCTAGCCGGCACCGTCGCCCGCCACCCGATGCATCATCTCGGCGGCTTCTATGCCCGCCCCCGCCCCTTCCTTGCGGGCGACTTCGTCACCACCGACAGCGGCACCGGGCTCGTCCATATGGCGCCCGATCATGGCGAGGACGATTTCGACCTGTGCAAGGCGCACGGCATCAATCCTGAATTCGCGG